>NZ_QYYD01000016.1 GCF_003591005.1 Rhodopseudomonas palustris | reverse complement strand
TAAGGCGAGCCCGTATTGAAAACAAGCTCCCTCTCAACTCCAACACCGTCATCCTCCGCCGCGCGCCGCGAAGCGACGCGCCTCGAAGGATGGCCGCGCATTTCCTTCTGGCTGTCATCCTTCGAGGCTCGCTGCGCTCGCGCCTCAGGATGACGGCCGCGTATGTAAACCTCACCGTCATTGCGAGCGAAGCGAAGCAATCCAGCCCAGTGCACGGCGCTGGATTGCTTCGTCGCTGCGCTCCTCGCAATGACGGGGAGAGGTCATCGTTATTGCCCCAGCCGCTCGATCAGCGCCGGCGCATGGACCTGGTCGGCTTTGTAGTTGCCGGTCAGGGTGTACATCACGATGTTGACGCCGGCGCGGAAGGCGTATTCGCGTTGGCGGGGCTCGCCCGGGGACAGCGGCAGCATCGGCTGGCCGTCGGGGCGCATCGCCCAGGCACCGGCGAAATCGTTCGAGGTGATGATGATCGGTGACACGCCGTCGCCGCCGCGCGCCGGGCGCGTGGTGTCTTCGTCGTCGTTCTCGCGCGGCAGCGACTCGACCCAGGTCTCGCCGGCGGTAAAGCGTCCCGGGAAGTCGCGCAGCAGATAGAACGTCTTGGTCAGCACGTGCTCGCGCGGCACCGGCTCGAGTTCGGGCACGTCGAGCGACGACAGCAGATTGCGCAGCGTCTGCATGCCGGGCGTCTGCGAGCCGCCGTTGGGGCCGGCCGGGGCCTCGATAGCGTCGCGGGTGTCGAAGATCACCGTGCCACCCTGCTTCATATAGGCGTCGATCCTGTTGAGCGCGTCCTGCGACGGCTTCGGGCTGCCGGCGATGATCGGCCAATAGATCAGCGGGAAGAACGACAGCTCGTCGCGCGCCGGGTCGATGCCCATCGGCTCGCCGGCCTCGAGCGCGGTGCGCTGCGCCAGAAACAGCGTCAGCCCGCTCATGCCGGCTTTGACGATCTGGTCGACGTCGGCATTGCCGGTGACCACATAGGCGAGGTGGGTCTGCGCTGTCGCCTTGATGGCGAACTCATCCTTGGCGGCGTCTGCGAAGCTCGGTTGCGGCAGACTGGCCAGCGGCAGCGCCAGCATCAACGCCAGCGCGGTGGCGACGGCACGGCGGCGGCGCGACAGCAGCGCGGCGAGGCCGCCGCCGAGCAGCGCGACGATCAGGGCATCGAGCGCAAACAGGCCGAGGGAGGAGGCCAGCAGCATGCCGCGCAGGTCGCGCGGCTCCGCGGTGGTGTAGGCAGCGCGGCGCGCCGCGATCGCCGACGTATCCAGCGGCGCCAGCCGGTCGGCGCTCGCCAGCGTGTTGACGGCGATCGGGCCGTCGGCGGGGCCGTAGAAACCGGGCGGATGATCGGCGCTGCCGCGGTCGCGCCAGTCGACCGGGATCGGCTTGGCGGAGGGCGGCGGCGGGCCGAATGCGCCGAAGCCGTCCAGCGTGCGCAGCGGCGCGACAGTCTCGGTGCCCTGAACCTCGGCGGCCACGCCTGCGTCCGGGGTCGAGGTGTAACCCGACATGTCGACCAGCCGGCGCAGCATCTCGACGAAGGTGCCGGACATCGGCAGATCCGACCAGCGCATGTCGGCGCTGACGTGGAACAGCGTCACCAGGCCCTTGCTCCGATGCTCGCCGGTGACCAGCGGCGTGCCGTCGGCGAGCGAGGCCCAGCTTTTGGTCGCCAGCACGGCATCGGGCTCGGCCAGCACCTGGCGGTTGACGGTGACGTCGTTCGGAACGGCAATGCCGGCGAACGGGCCGTCGGCCGCGAACGCCGCGAGCTTCTGCGGCTTCTCCCAGGTCAGGCTGCCGCCGAGGCTGCGGTTGCCCTGGCGCAGCTTCACCGGCACCAGATCGTCGTCGTCCTGCCGCGCCAGCCGCGGGCCGGCGAACCGCACCAGCACGCCGCCCTGGGCGATCCAGGCATCGAGCCGCTGCCGGATTTCCGGCGACAGCGAGCCGACATCGGCCATCACGATCATCGGCAGCTTCTGGTCGAGGAACTGCGCGATCACCTGCTGCGGCGCGCCGCGGTCGCCGAGCCGCACGTCGGCGAACGGCGCCAGCGCGCGCGTGAGATAAAACGTCGGCGCCAGAAGTGGCTGCGCGGTGTCGGTGCTCGCGCCGGAGACGATGCCGATGGCGCGGCGACGCCAACGCTTGTCCAGAAGTTGTACTGCGCCAGCCGAACGCTCGCCCGCAATCTCCAGTCGTGAAATGTCGTTGCGCAGTTCGACCGGGAGTTCGAATGCCGCATCCGTATCGCGGTCCTGCGGCGGGAAGTTGAACGACGCTTCGCCGATCGGCGCGCCTTTGGCGTCGAGCGCCCGCACCGTGCCGGTGTCGAGGCCGCCGGCCTGCGCGCGCAGCACCTTCACGGTCATTTTGGCGGCAGCGTTCTCGGCCGCGGCGAGCGCGTGCGGCGGCGCTGCGCCGCCTTCGACGATGGTGACGTTGCGGCCCTGCAGCAGCTTGGCCAGTGCGCCGACGAATTCACCGCCGCGACCGGTGTCGACGCCGTCCGTCAGCCAGACGATCTCGGCGTCGGCGCTGCTCTTGAGAAAACGCTCGACCGGCGCCAGCGCCTCGACCCGCTCGACCGCGTAAGGCTTGGGCGACAGCTGACGCAGCGACACCCGCGCGGTGCCGGCCGGCATCAGCACCGGATCGCGGGTCGCTTCCGACATCGGCGCCAGCGCCACCGCGCGGCGCGAACTATCCGCTTCGGCGATCAGCTCGTCAGCGGCCTTGATGCGCAGCTCCCAGTTCGAGGCTGAGCTCCAGCCGTCGTCGAGCATGATCAGCAGCGGGCCATTGCTGTTGCCCGCAGCGGTCTGCGGATTCCAGATCGGGCCGGCCAACGCAAAGATCACCAGCGCGGCGGCGAGCATGCGCAGCGCCGTCAGCCACCATGGTGTGCGGGACGGCGTCTCTTCCTTCGGGGAAATCTCGAACAGCAGCCGGGTCGGCGGGAAGTCGATCCGGCGCGGCTTCGGCGGGGTGACGCGCAGCAGCCACCACAGCGCCGGCAGCGCCAGCAGGCCGAACAGCAGCAGCGGCTGGGCGAACGACAGAGGCAAACCGCCGATCATGCGCCGAGCCCCGCTTTGCTGCCGCGATCCGTGCTGTGGGCGTTGGTCATGCCGGCATGCAGGAACAGCAGCAATTCGGCGGCGGAGCGGCTGGTGGTATGGGTCGAGAACAGCCAGTCGAGCTTGCCGGTTTCAATCCGGATGGCGTCACGATGCGCCGCCACCAGCGCCACGTAGTCACTCGCCCAGGTCTCGGCCCGGCCCGCGGTAATCGCGCCGCCGCCCTCGGGCTCGACGAATTCGACCCGCCCGGCAAACGGAAAGCTCTCTTCGGACGGATCGACCACCTGCACCAGCGAGCCATGTGCGCCCGACCCGGACAGCCCCGCCAGCATCTTGCGGATGTCACCGACCGGCGACCAGAAATCCGACAGCACCACGATTTCCGCCAGCGACGACGGCACGAAAGACGGCGGCAGGCTGTCGCGCGACGTGGTGTCGTGCAGGATTGCCTGCGCCATCTTGTCGATCACATTGCTACTTGAGGTGGGATTCATCAGGCCCGGAATGCCGACGCGCTCGCCGCCCGCGACCAGGAGTTCGGCCAGCGCGAAGGTCACGATCAAGGCCCGTTCGAGCTTGCTGTCGCGCGCGCTCTTCGAGGCGTAGGCCATCGAGGCGGAGCGGTCCGGCCACAGCCACACGGTATGCGCGGCCTCCCATTCCAACTCGCGGACGTAAAGGTGATCGTCGCGTGCCGAGCGACGCCAGTCGACGCGGGTGGCCGGCTCGCCGGAAACGAAGCGACGGTACTGCCAGAAGTTTTCGCCGGCGCCGGCGCGGCGGCGGCCGTGCAGACCATGGGTGACATTGTTGGCGATACGGCGGGCTTCGAGCATCAGGCGCGGCAAGGATGCGGCAAGCGTACGGCTTTCGCCATCCGCGCGTCTGACTGCCAGCGTCTCCCTGTTCGGCTGCTCGGTCGCCTGCGCCATCAGCCGATCCGGCTCTTGAGCTGCCGGATCACCTCGGCGATGGTGCGGCCTTCGGCGCGCGCCGAGAATGTCAGCGCCATGCGGTGTTTCAGCACGGGCTCGGCGAGATCGAGCACATCGTCGATCGACGGCGCCAGCCGGCCGTCGAGCAGTGCGCGGGCGCGCACCGCCAGCATCAGCGACTGGCTGGCGCGCGGGCCGGGGCCCCAGGCGATCAGCTTGCCGAGATCGCCGGCTTCCGGACCCGGACGCGCCGAGCGCACCAGCGACAGAATCGCCTCGACCACGGAATCGCCGACCGGCAGTCGGCGCACCAGCCGCTGCGCCGACACCAGCAGTTCGGCATTCATGGAGACCTTCGGTGCGCTCTGCTCGGCGCCGGTGGTGTCGAACAGAATGCGGCGCTCGGCGTCGCGGTCCGGATAGTCGACGTCGATTTCCATCAGGAAGCGGTCGAGCTGCGCTTCCGGCAGCGGATAGGTGCCTTCCTGCTCCAGCGGGTTCTGGGTGGCGAGCACGTGGAAGGGCTTCGGCAGATCGTGCCGCGCACCGGCCACGGTGATGTGCTGCTCCTGCATCGCCTGCAGCAGCGCGGACTGGGTGCGCGGGCTGGCGCGGTTGATTTCGTCGGCCATCAGCAGCTGCGCGAACACCGGGCCGGCGATGAAGCGGAACGACCGCTTGCCGCCGGTGGATTCGTCGAGAACCTCAGCGCCGAGAATGTCGGACGGCATCAGGTCGGGCGTGAACTGGATCCGCTTGGCATCGAGGCCGAGCACCACGCCCAAGGTTTCGACCAGCTTGGTCTTGGCAAGACCGGGCACGCCAATCAGCAGCGCATGCCCGCCGGCCAGGATGGTAACCAATGTATTATCGACCACGCGTTCCTGGCCGAAGATGACGGTGGCGATCGCTTCCTTGGCGGCGCGCACGTCGCTGGCGATCTGCTCGGCCGAGCGGACGATCACGTCTTCGAGCTTCTCGACACTGTCCGCTGCCATCCAGTCTCTCCTGTTCACGCTTGTCGTCGGCCAGCCTATCGGGCGCGGCATCGTGTCGTTTGCGCCCGCATGCTAGGCTGCCCTCTGCGACGAAGCGAAGGCTATGGTTTTATTGGCCAAATCTATCCCCACATTATGAGCATCGAGGAATTGCGCCCATCACGATGTGGAGAGTTATCCGAAGCAGCACGTTGCCGAAGATGTGCAGCTCTCGTGCCAAACAGACATTCAAGGTCGGGGTAAACCATGGCGAAGCAAGGGCAGACGGCGAACCGCAATCTCGACGGGCTGACGGCGGCCGCGCGTGACGCAGCGGAGCAGGTCGCCTCAGGCAAGGGATTGCCGCCGGTGCATCTGTGGAATCCGCCGTTCTGCGGCGATCTCGATATGCGCATCGCCAGCGATGGAACCTGGTTCTATCTCGGCACGCCGATTGGACGTCCGGCGCTGGTGCGGCTGTTCTCCACGATCCTCAAGCGCGAGGACGGCAAGCACTTTCTGGTGACGCCTGTCGAGAAGGTCGGCATCAAGGTCGATGATGCGCCGTTCACCGCTGTCGAGATGGTCAAGGACAGTGACGCGGGCGGACCCTCCCTGCGCTTTCGCACCAACGTCGACGACTGGGTGACGTGCAATATCGAGCATGGTCTGCGCTTCGAGGTCGCAGAGGACGGCGGGCTGATGCCGTATTTGCATGTCCGAGCCGACCTGTGGGCGAAGGTGACGCGGGCGTTGTATTACGATCTGGTTGACATCGGCGAGGAGCGGATGGTCGATGGGGTGCCGAAGTTCGGCATTGCTTCCGGTGGCGCATTCTTCGCAATGGCCGACGCGGAGCAGATGAGGGAATCACTTTGATCTTAGAGGTATTGAACTGGGACGTGCTGAACTGGGACGCGCTTTGAACGGGCCGACGATGACGATCGAATCTGCCCCGGCAAGCATCAGTTCGGCGGACTTCTTCGATCGCGCGCAGCGGCGCTTGCGGTTCGATGTGCCGCCGGCGCTGACCGATGCGAGCATCGTGCCCACCACCGGCGACGCCGGCACCGATCGGATGCTGCGGCTGATCGCCGAGGAGCGGCCGATCCGTCCGGCCGCGGTGCTGATCCCGGTGATCGAGCACGCCGAGCCGACCGTGCTTTTGACGATGCGCGCGGCGCATCTCAACGATCACGCCGGCCAGATCTCGTTTCCCGGCGGCAAGATCGATCCCGGCGACAACTCACCGCTCGACGCCGCGCTGCGCGAGGCCGAGGAGGAAATCGGGCTCGATCGCTCTTATGTCGAGCCGATCGGCTATCTCGACGTTTACGGCACCGGCTTCGGCTTCCGCATTCTGCCGACGGTGGCGCGGGTGCGGCCGGGCTTCAAACTGACGATCAACAAGGGCGAGGTCGACGACGCCTTCGAGGTGCCGCTGTCGTTCCTGATGAATCCCGGCAATCACCAGCTGCACAGCAAGGAGTTTCGCGGCGCGCAGCGTTCTTACTACGCAATGCCGTTCGCCGAACGCTACATCTGGGGCGCCACCGCGGGCATCCTGCGGGTGCTGTACGAACGGATCTGCCTGCCATGATCCGTGCAGTTCTGACGGAAGTCGCGATCTTCCTGATCCCTTTCATCCTCTACGCGGTCTATCTGGTGATCACGCGGGCGGCGCTGACGCATCGCGCATCGTGGCCGTTCCGGGTCGTGGCCTGGCTGCTGATCGCGGCGCTGGCGCTGGTGATCGTCAGCCTGCTGCTGTTGGTGCATTATTCGGGCGCGCCGCCCGGCGCCACCTACGTGCCGGCGCATGTCGAGGACGGCCGGCTCGTGCCAGGGGCTGAAAAATGACCGGCGCAGCGGTGCGCGCCGATGCGCCCTGGCTGCACGGCGGCCCGGCCGCCAAGGTGCTCGCACTGCTGAACGGCGGCGGCGAGGAAGCGCGCGTGGTCGGCGGCGCGGTGCGCAACGCGCTGCTGCGGCTGCCGATCGGCGACATCGACATCGCCACCACGGCGCTGCCCGACGAAGTCGTCCGCCGTGCCAAGGCGGCCGGCATCAAGGCGGTGCCGACCGGGATCGAGCACGGCACCGTAACGCTGGTGCTGGAGGGCCACGGCTTCGAAGTCACCACGCTGCGCGAAGACGTCGAGACCTTCGGCCGCAAGGCACGAGTCGCTTTCGGCCGCGACTGGGTGCGCGACGCGCAACGCCGCGACTTCACCGTCAATGGCCTTTCGTTGACCGCCGACGGAGTGGTGCACGACTATGTCGGCGGGCTCGACGACATCGCGGCGCGGCGGGTGCGGTTCATTGGCGATCCCGACCAGCGCATCGCCGAAGACTATCTCCGCATCCTGCGGTTCTTCCGCATCCATGCCGCCTATGGCGCCGGCGCGCCGGAGCGGGAAGGGCTGCTCGCCTGTCTGCGCGGCCGCGGCGGCCTTGCGGCCCTGTCCGCCGAACGGATGCGGATGGAGATCCTCAAGCTGATGGTGGCGGACGGCGCGCTCGCCTCGGTGGTGGCGATGGCCGACGGCGGCCTGCTGCTCGCCGTGCTCGGCGGCGTCAGCTATCCGGGCACGCTGGCGGCGATGATCCAAGCCGAGGCCGCGCTCGGACTGCCGGCCGATCCGGTACGGCGGCTCGGAGCGCTGGCGGTCGCGGTCACCGAGGACGCCAAGCGGCTGACGCAGCGGCTGAGGTTGTCGAAGGCCGAAACCAAGCGGCTGGACTCCATGGGTCACCGCTGGTGGCGGCTCGCCGGGATGGACGAAGCGACTGCGCGCCGCCGGCTGTATCGGCTCGGCGAGCCGCGCTTCCACGACCGCATGATGCTGGCTTGGGCGCGCGCCGGAAGCCGCGCCGATCCGGCCTATTGGCGCGATCGCATCGCCTTGCCGCAACGCTGGAGCGCGCCGACGTTCCCGCTGAAAGCCGCCGACTTCATCGCCCGCGGCTTCGCCGCGGGACCGGCGCTCGGTCATGTCCTGACGCTTGCGGAGGATGGCTGGCTGGCGGCGGATTTCCCGCTGGAGCCGGCGCGGCTGCAGGTCATCGCCGATCAGGCCGCGGCGCGGTTCGCCAAGGATCATCTGCTGTAGCTTGGTCCACGGCGAGCAACGATGTCGCCGATCTCCTCGTCATGGCCGGGCTTGTTCCAGCCATCCACGCCTTTTCTGGGTTTGCGTCAGCAGGGCGTGGATGCCCGGGACAAGCCCGGGCAAGACGGATGGTGAACTTGCGGCTGGCAGCAGCGATGCCGGGCAACGTCTCAGGCGACTTTGTTGGCCTTAGCGTCTTCGTCGTCGGCGCCGTCTTCGTCCAGATCGTCGTCCTCATCCTCGTCGTCGTCAGCAACCTCGATTGCTTCGAGCACGGCGAGCGGCAGGGTCTCGCGGAACAGTTCGCCTTCTTCGCCCATCCAGACGCAGACCGCCTCGTCGGCGCGGGCCTCAGCCACCGTCATGGCCTGTCCGCCCGATTTCAGGATGACGACGTCGCCTGCTTTTAAGTCCATGTTTGGCTCCCGCTGAACGTGTTGTTTCACGCGGCGGAGCCTAGCGGTCTGGCATGACAGGCCGATCACGGTGGGCGGCCGCGCTAGCGGATGCCGATGACCTTGTGGGTCTGAACGCTCAGCCGCCATTGCGGGTGGCGGAGGCAATAGTCGATCGCCGCCTGAGTGTTGGCGACCTGGTCCGGGCCGTCCATCGGTTGCAATGCAAACCGCTCGAAGGGCAGATCCTGGAACTGCTCCGGCATTGCGCCGGCCTGCGGAAACACCAGTTTCAGTTCGTTGCCGCACTGCACCCGAAGCGGAGCGCCGGCTTTCGGACTGACACAAAGCCAATCGATTCCGAGAGGTGGTTGGATTGTACCATTGGTTTCGACGCCAATGGCGAAGCCGTGCTTGTGCAGTGCGTCAATTAGTTGAGTGTCGAGTTGCAGAAGTGGCTCACCACCGGTGATCACTACATAGCGGTCGCGCTCGTCACCTCTCCATTGCGCTGCAACAATTGCGGCGAGCTGATCAGCGTCGGCGTAGCGGCCGCCCAGCGTGCCGTCGGTGCCGACGAAGTCAGTATCGCAGAACTGGCACACCGCCTGATCGCGGTCCTGCTCACGCCCCGTCCACAGATTGCATCCTGCAAATCTGCAGAACACCGAGGCGCGTCCGGCATGCGCACCTTCGCCCTGCAAGGTCAGAAAGATCTCTTTCACCGCGTAGCTCACATCGTGTCCTTTACTCGTAGCGGGTCTGCCGGAGCGCCTCGCCGACCACCAAAGCGGCCGCCATTGCGACGTTGAGCGAGCGCATCTGCGGCTGCATCGGAATCACCACGCGCGCATCCGCCGTATCGGCGACTTGTTGCGGAACGCCAGCGCTTTCTCGCCCCAGCAACAGCACGTCAGTGGATCGGTAACGCTGTTGCAGATAGGGCGTTACGCCTTTGGTTGTAAGTAAAATCACGCGACAGTCAGCAGCCTCTCGCCACTGCATGAATTTTGACCAGGAATCGTGTCGGATGATCGTTACCTGATCGAGATAGTCCATTCCCGCGCGACGGAAATGGCGATCCGAGATTGGAAATCCCGCGGGCTCGATGATGTGAGCTTCGACGCTCAAACACGCGCAAAACCGAAGGATAGTGCCGGTGTTCTGAGGAATGTCGGGCTGATAAAGGGCGATCCGCATTCCGTAATGCTCCGTAGCAACTGAATCATAACTCGCAGGGTGAGAAGACGACGCGAAGGAATTGTTCGGGCCGCGGTGATTAGCCCTTCGCGGACTTGCGCTCTACCGGCAAGGGTGCCAATAGATCGATTCTGAACTGTCTGTTTCTAGCTGACCGGCTGATGACAAGCAGCCTTGGGATGCGTGGGCTGCGAAGTTCGGCGATCCTGCCTCGGGCGATGATTTCGCACCTGCCAGAACCGTCTCGCCGGCCGCAGAGATGAAAGGGCTTTGGATCGTGACGACAGAGACTTCGGCGGAACCGACGCGCCGTGATTTTCTCTATATCGCAACCGGCGCCGTGGCCGCTGTCGGCGCAGCCGCGACGGTGTGGCCGTTCATCGCGCAGATGAACCCGGATGCCTCGACGATCGCGGCGGGCGCGCCGATCGAAGTCGATCTCACGCCGATCGCCGAAGGGCAGGACATCAAGGTGTTCTGGCGCGGCAAGCCGATCTACATCATGAACCGCACCAAGAAGCAGGTCGAGGAAGCGTTGGCCGTCAACGTCTCGTCGCTGCCCGATCCGCAGACCGATCAGGAGCGCACCAAGCCGGGCCACGAGCAGTGGCTGGTGGTGATCGGCATCTGCACCCATCTCGGCTGCATCCCGATCGCGCACGAAGGTCTGTTCGACGGCTTCTTCTGCCCCTGCCACGGTTCGCAATATGATTCCTCCGGCCGCATCCGCCAGGGTCCGGCGCCGCTGAATCTGCCGGTCCCCCCCTATCAGTTCGTCTCCGACACCAAAATCCAGATCGGCTGACGCGCTGCCCTTCAGCGTCGCTACATTCCCTTGCCCTAGGATCGCATCATGAGCGGACCATCGACCTATCAGCCGCAGAGCCCCTTCATGAAGTGGCTCGAGCAGCGCCTGCCGATCGCCGGCTTGGTTCATTCTTCCTTCATCGCCTATCCGACTCCGCGCAACCTGAACTACTGGTGGACGTTCGGCGCCATCCTGTCGATGATGCTGGCGGTGCAGATCGTCACCGGCATCGTGCTGGCGATGCACTACACCCCGCATGTCGATCTCGCCTTCGACTCCGTCGAGCGGATCGTGCGTGACGTCAATTACGGCTGGTTGCTGCGCAACATGCACGCCGCCGGCGCGTCGATGTTCTTCATCGCGGTCTACGTCCACATGTTCCGCGGCCTGTATTACGGGTCGTACAAGGCGCCGCGCGAGGTGCTGTGGATCCTCGGCGTCATCATCTACCTGCTGATGATGGCCACTGGCTTCATGGGCTACGTGCTGCCGTGGGGCCAGATGAGCTTCTGGGGCGCCACCGTCATCACCAACCTGTTCTCGGCGGTTCCGTTCGTCGGCGACAGCATCGTGACGCTGCTGTGGGGCGGTTATTCGGTCGGCAACCCGACGTTGAACCGGTTCTTCTCGCTGCACTATCTGCTGCCCTTCGTGATCGCCGGCGTCGTCGTGCTGCACGTCTGGGCGTTGCACGTCACCGGCCAGAACAACCCGGCCGGCGTCGAGCCCAAGACCGAGAAGGACACCGTTCCGTTCACGCCCTATGCGACGATGAAGGACATGTTCGGCATGTCCTGCTTCCTGCTGTTCTACGCGTGGTTCATCTTCTACATGCCGAACTATCTCGGCGACCCGGAGAATTACGTTCCGGCCAACCCGGGCGTGACCCCGGCGCACATCGTGCCCGAATGGTACTATCTGCCGTTCTACGCGATCCTGCGCTCCATCCCGAACAAGCTGCTCGGCGTCGTGGCGATGTTCGGCGCGATCCTGGTGCTGCTGTTCCTGCCCTGGCTGGACAGCGCCAAGGTTCGCTCGTCGCGCTATCGGCCGCTTGCCAAGCGGTTCTTCTGGGGCTTCGTGGCTACCTGCCTGATGCTCGGCTGGCTTGGCGGCAAGCCAGCCGAGGGCATCTACACGGTGCTGGCCCGCGTCTTCACCTTCTTCTACTTCGCCTACTTCCTGATCGTGCTGCCGCTGCTGTCGCGGGTCGAGAAGACCCTGCCGGTGCCGAACTCGATTGCCGAAGACGTGCTGAACAAGGGCAAGATCCTGAAGACGACGGCCGCCAGCCTGTTCGCCGTGCTGCTCGGGGGCTCGCTGCTGGTCGGCGGCATGCAGACCGCCAAGGCGGCGGAAGGCGGCGAAGCTCCGCCGTCGCTGGACTGGAGCTTCTCGGGGCCGTTCGGCACCTATGATCGCGCCCAGCTGCAGCGTGGCTTCAAGGTCTACAAGGAGGTCTGCTCGGCCTGTCACTCGCTGAAGTTGCTGCAGTATCGCAACCTCGCCGAGCCCGGTGGCCCGAGCTTTACGCTCGACCAGGCCAAGGCGATCGCCGCCGAAGCCTCGATCAAGGACGGCCCCAACGACGCCGGCGAGATGTTCGAACGCCCCGGCCGTCTGGCCGACACCTTCCACTCGCCGTTCCCGAACGAGCAGGCCGCCCGTGCGGCCAATGGCGGCGCCTACCCGCCGGACATGTCGCTGCTCGCCAAGGCGCGGTCCTATGCGCGTGGCTTCCCGCAGTTCGTGTTCGACCTGTTCACCCAGTTCCAGGAGCAGGGCCCGAACTACATCGACGCGTTGATCCAGGGCTATCAGGATCCGCCGCCGGAAGGATTCACGCTGCCGGACGGCTCCTACTACAACAAGTGGTACCCGGGCCATTCGATCAAGATGCCGCCGCCGATCTCCGACGGTCAGGTGACCTATGACGATGGTGCGCCGCAGACCGTGCAGCAATACGCCAAGGATATCTCGGCGTTCCTGATGTGGGCCGCCGAACCGCACCTCGAAGCCCGCAAGCGGCTCGGCCTGCAGGTCATGATCTTCCTGCTCATCCTCAGCGGCTTGCTGTACTTCACCAAGCGCAAGGTGTGGTCGAACGTGCACTGAGCGGCCGCTCGCCCGATTGGCGTGTTCGACAGACACGCGACAGAAAGCCCCCCTTGTGGGGGCTTTTTTGTTTACGTGGTCTGCGCGCCAGAGCCGCGGTCCGGGCAATTGCATCCGTCGGGCAGGGCGGACAATATGCGCCGCAACGAAAGTGCAATTGATGGAGGATTCATGGGCACGATCATCACCTTCAAGCGTCCTGACGGCAAAGAGGCGAGCGGCTATCTGGCCAACGCGGCGCGCGGCAATGCGCCCGGCGTCGTGGTGATCCAGGAATGGTGGGGCCTGTCCGAGCAGATCAAGGGGCTGACGGATCGTTTTGCGCTCGCCGGTTTCGACGCGCTCGCGCCCGACCTCTACAACGGCAAGGTCGTGCCCTATCACGACACGGACGCCGCCAATGCGGAGATGGGGTCGCTCGACTTCATGGACGCGACGACGCAGACCGTGCGCGGCGCCGCCGCCTATCTGTCGCGCAACGGCGCCAAGGTCGGGCTCACCGGCTTCTGCCTCGGCGGCGCTGTGACCGTGATCGGCGCGTGCAAGATCCCCGAGCTGAGCGCCGCGGTTGTGTTCTACGGCATCCCGCCGGAGCAGGCCGCCAAGCCGTCGGAAGTTCGCGTGCCGATGCAGGGCCATTTCGCCAATCGCGACGATTGGTGCACGCCGCAGGTGGTGGACGCGTTCGAGAAGGGGATGAAGGACGCCGGCAAGTCGGCGGAATTCTTCCGCTACGAGGCCGACCATGCCTTCGTCAACGAGCAGCGCGCGGCGGTGCATGACCGTGAAGCGGCGGAGCTGGCGTGGTCGCGAGCGACCGAGTTTTTCGCAAAGCATCTCGGCTGAACGTTGATTGCCCCTAAAATTTGAGCTTTCGACTGAACATTTGGAAGAAGGGTTGCTGCGATAAAGGCTGTCAGAACTACGAGGACAGCAATGGTTGACAAAGTTGTAAAGCCTGGTCGCAACATCATCGACTTCGCAAACTATCAGCGAGCACAGCGGCCGAGTCCGACGACAGCGATGAGTGGCCGTTTCTGCCGGTATTGCGGGGCCGCCCTCATGGACGACGACCGCGAAGAGGATTGCTCGAGCGCGGGCATCCTGCAACAAGCCCCCACGCGAACCCGGCCCACCCGCCGGTTTCGCGCGGACTAACATGTTAGCCGATGCGTGCAAGCGGTCGTTGCTGATCGCGCGGTCGCGCGCTCGCGATGAGTCTTCCCATTCACTGACTCACGTCATGCCCGGCCTTGTGCCGGGCATCCACGCCTTGCAGCGCTACCGCGCACGAAGGCGTGGATGGCCGGGACAAGCCCGGCCATGACGAACATTGCTCGACGTCGAAATACATTCGGCCAGCATGGGGCGCCACCCGAGCCGTCATTGCGAAGAGCGAAGTGACGAAGCAATCCAGCGTCAGTGCACTGAGCTGGATTGCTTCGCTTCGCTCGCAATGTCCACACCGAGCTTGCATGGATGTAATCTAAGGCATGAATGGCCGGGACAAGCCCGGCCATCACGGTCGTACTACTTCGTTACTAAACGTGCTGGCCGCCGTTGATGTGGATCTCGGCGCCGTTCACGTAGGACGAGGTCTCGGTGCACAGCACGTAGATGATCTTGGCGACTTCGTCCGGCGTGCCGAGGCGGCGCATCGGGATGTCTTCCTGGACGATCTTCTCGGTGCCGGGCGACAGGATCGAGGTGTCGATCTCGCCGGGTGCGATCGAATTGACCCGCACGCCGATCGGGCCGAAGTCGGACGCCATCTCGCGCGTCAGCGCGGCGAGTGCCGCCTTGGAGGTGGCGTAGGCGGCGCCGGCGAACGGATGCACACGCGAGCCGGCGATCGAGGTGACGTTGACGACCGAGCCCTTCGCGGCCTTGAGCTCCTCGATCAGTCCGCGCGCCATCATGATCGGCGCGAAGAAGTTGACGTGGAAGACGTGCTCCCAGGTGTCCATCTCGGTATCGATCGAGCCCAATCGTTTCCCGCCCGCGGCCTTCGGCGAGATCGCCGCGTTGTTGACCAGCGCATGCACCAGCGCGCCGTCGAGCCGCTCGCGGATTTCGCCGATGCCGCGCAACGTGTCGGCGCGGTCGCCGAGGTTCATCTGGATGTGATCCTCGGGGCCGGCGCCCCACGGGCACTCTTCCGGAAATGAATGCCGCGAGCAGGTGATCACCCGCCAGCCGGCGCTGGAAAACCGGATTGCCGTGGCGTGGCCGATGCCCCGGCTGGCGCCGGTCAGAATCATCGTCCGGCGCTGCGCGTTGGTCTCTGGCGCGCGCTTCGGGGTGTCGGGATTCATGGATAAAGCCTTGTCTTGGTCCACGGAGCAGCCGGCGTATCGCGGCTGAATTCAATGCGGTCGTGCAGCCGATACGGGCGGTCGTGCCAGAATTCGATCCGCGACGGCGTGATCCGCCAGCCGCTCCAGCCCGGCGGCCGCGGCACGTCGCCGATCAGATGCCTCGCCGCGACCTTGGCAATTGCCTGCTCGAACGCGAACCGGCTCTCCAGCGGCTGCGACTGCTTGCTGGCCCAGGCGCCGATCTGCGCCTGCTTCGGCCGCGTGGCGAAATAGGCGTCGGCTTCGGCGTCGGTCACCGGCGTCACCGTGCCGCGAATGCGCACCTGCCGGCGCAGCGACTTCCAGTGAAACAGCAGCGCCGCCTTCGGGTTTGCGGCGAGCTCGCGGCCTTTCTGACTGGCGATGTGGCTGTAGAAAACGAAACCCTCGCTGTCATAGCCCTTCATCAGCACCATCCGGACATCCGGCAGACCGTCGGGATCGACGGTTGCCAGCGCCATCGCATTCGGGTCGTTCGGTTCGGACGCGGTCGCTTCGGCAAGCCATTCGGCGAACAGGCCAAATGGGTTCTCCGCCGCGGTGAAATCACCGGACGTTAACTCACTGTGGTGTTTGATGGAGGTATCGCTCATGCGAGGGGATCCGACTTGTGCTTCACCGCGCTCCCGAACGCGCCGGCGGCTTTGTATAGGCGAGACCTATATAGGGCACGGCGGTGCGTTGTCCTATCGACGATCGGCCGGTCGACCGGGTTGATAGTCATTCTAATGGGCGTGGGACTTGGCGGCTGCAGCGTCGGCGGCAAGCAGACGGCGTTTGCCCAAATGGACGCCACCGAGTTTACCGGATCGATCGCCGCGCTGACGCCGTCGGCGCAAAACGGCCCGAGCGAAGCCGATCTGGCATTGGCACGGATCGCCGCCTCCGATGTGCTGACCAAAGGCGGCAAGGATTCCAGCCAGCCGTGGGAGAACCCGGCCACCGGCGCGCGCGGTTCGGTGACGCCGATCGCCGCCGCCTACACGGCCGAAGGCCGGTCCTGCCGCGATTTCCTCGCCAGCTACGTCAAGGAGGGCTCCGAAAGCTGGATGCAGGGCGCCGCCTGCCGGTCCGCCCAAGGGCTTTGGGAAATCCGCTCGCTCAAGCCGTGGCGCCGCAGCTAACGGTGCGCAGCCGCGAAACCGGGCCAAAGCGGTTGCAAAACAGACACAAACACCCCAGATGAAACTCGACTGGGCGCTCTGCCCAAGGTTGGATTCCTGATTTCTGAAGGAGACGTGACGGATGCGCGACCCCTACGAGGTCCTGGGGGTGCAGCGGGACGCCAGCGCTGCGGCGATCAAAAGCGCCTATCGCAAGCTGGCCAAGAAGCATCACCCCGACGCGAACAAGAATGACCCGAAGGCCGCCGCCCGTTTCGCCGAGGTCAATTCCGCCAATGAGATCCTCGGTGACGAGGCCAAACGTAAGCAATTCGACCGCGGCGAAATCGACGCCGAGGGCAAGCCGAAATTTCAGGGCTTCCCTGGCGGCGGTGGTGCGCGCGGCGGACGCGCCGGAGGTCCCGGTGGCGGCTTCGAACAGTACAATTTCCGCAGCGGCGCCGGTGGTTTCAGCGGCGGTGGCGGCGCGGGCTTCGAAGACATTCTGAATTCGATGTTCGGCGGCGCGGCTGGGATGCGCGGTGGCGCGCGCGGCGGCGCGGGCTTTGATTTCGACAGCGGCGGCTTCGCCCCGGACCTCGACCAGAGCGTCGCCATGACGGTGACGCTGGAAGAGGCCGCGAAGGGCACCGAGAAGCGCGTGCGGCTGCCGACCGGCAAGGAGCTCAACGTCAAGATCCCGGCCGGCGTCGGCTCGGGTCAGCAGATCCGGCTGAAGGGGCAGGGCGAGAGCGCGCCCGGCCATCGGCCCGGCGACCTGTTGATCACCGTGAACTACGCGCCGCATCCGCACTTCAAGGTCGACGGCAGCGATCTGCGGCTAGAGCTGCCGATCACGCTGTACGAGGCCGTGCTGGGCGCCAAGGTCCGCGTCCCGACGCTGACCGGCGCGATCGAGCTGTCGATCCCGAAAAACACGTCGAGCGGGCGCACCTTCCGGCTCAAGGGCAAAGGTCTGCCGAAGAACGGCGGCGCCGGCGACCTGTTCGTCACCACCCGCATCGTGCTGCCCGACGGCCACGACGCCGAACTCGAGGCACTGATGACCAAGTGGCGCGACGGCCACCCGTATTATCCGCGCAGCGATCTGGGATAAGTGACACCTTATCGGCCGGCACAGCCTAACCTCTCCCCGCGTGCGGGGAGAGGTCGGTCCGGCAGAGCGCAGCGACGTCGGATCGGGTGAGGGGGCGTCTCCGCGAGGTCGAGCATTTCGGTGAGGCGAAGCGACGGCGTTCTCCGGCGCGACTCTCGGCCGCGCGGAGACGCCCCCTCATCCCAACCTTCTCCCCGCACGCGGGGAGAAGGAGCCGTCCGTATTCGCGGCGACGCTCACCCATTCACCTCCGCCACAAACGCATCGATTAGCGCGTCGAAGCGCTCGGGCTGCTCCCATTGCGGCAGATGGCCGGCGCCTTCGATGACCTGGACTGCGCCGCGCCATAGCGTCGGCATCGTCAGGGTGGCGAAGTAATCGCCGTTGACGAGCTGCTCCTGCGCGCCGTGGAGCACCGCGAAGGGCTGGCTCAGCTTGGCCACCACGTCGATTTCGTCGCGATAGCCGTCCGGTGTGATGCTGGCGGCGAGCTGCGCCCGGGCGCGGCCATCGGTGCGCAATACGTCGGCGACCATCTGCGGAGGTAACTCGGTCGCACCCGGCCGGAACGCCGCCCCCACATAGGCGCGCGCCTGCTCCTCGCTCAGCTCCGGCTGAAACGTGTAGGCCATTGCGGGGGTCGCGAGAAAAGCCTGCTCCATGGCCGGCGGGAAGCCGATCGGCGGCGTGCCGAAGATCGCAAAGCCCCTGGCCTGCGGCAGATCCGGCGCCGCTTCCAACACGATATGGCCGCCGAGGCTCCAGCCGACGAACACGGCGTCGGTCGCGCCGAGCTGCAGCGCGAAGTCGCGCAGCATCGCCGCATAGCCCGGCATGGTGTAGGACGCGGCCGGGTCGGCGGCGTCGGCCGATGCGCCATGTCCCGGCAGGTCGGGCACCAGCAGGCGATATTTGGCGCCGAGCGGGCCGTCGAGCTGCCGCGCAAACGCACGCGACGATGCCGAATTGCCGTGAACGAACACGATCGTCGGTCCACTGCCGGCGGATCGGCGATAGGCGATTTGCCCGGCGGACGTCTCGATCGACTGAGTCTGCATAATGGTATTCCTTTGCCCCATATGGCGGGGATGAAATACCAAAGCGGTGTCCGAGGGAAGTCTTGAGCGGCATCCAGCCGCCGCGTACCCGGCCCCCCAAAAGGTGCGGCCTTGGCGCGGGGGATCAGCGCGACCCCGGCCAAGGCCGCTTGCGTCGATCGGCGGATCAGACGCGCTCAAAGCGTCGTGATTCGATCGGACAACAGTGAGGCGCGCCGATGTTGGAATCGGCGATTATCGATGTCGAAATTGGGGGCGGGCTGCTTCGTAACTAATCATCAGCTAACCGCCCGCCTTATCCGCCTGCGCGTAGACCTGTTTTGCCACCTGGTTCAGTCGCTCCTTGTCGGTCGGTCCGGCGAGGACATAGCCGACGCCGCGATCGGCCCAGAACAGCGCGCCGTCGCGCGCGTCGCTGGCATACCGCATCTGCGCCGCGTCGGTCTTGGCGCGGGACGTGTACAGGGTGAAGCGCTCGCCATTGGCGCTTTCATACATCAGGAAGGCGGCGGGGGCGTCCGGGCCGGGCAGCAGCCGGCCACCGATCAGCTTCAGCCCGCTCGCTTCCAACTCCGGCGCCGTCACCTTGTAGCCTACCCGCTTGGACAACCATTGCTGCAGATGCGCCCGCTCGGAGGCCTCGACCTCTACGGGGTGACGGACTTCGACCACGTACAGCCGATGCGCATCGAGTGCATCGACGGTGAAGCTGCGGAAGGTGCTCGGCGTGGCCGTAGCGCCACGGGCGAACCAGCCGGCTCCGCCGCCGACAATGAAGGCCGCCAACGTCGCGGCGATCGCGCCGGCGATCCAGCGCCGCGGTGGCGCCGCGCTCAGCCGATCGAGCTGCAGCCGCGCCGGAATTGGCTCGTCGGCCACGCGGTCGTAGCGCGCATGCAGTGCCTCGGCCATCGCCTGCCACGACCGCACCCGCTCGGCATCGGCCGGATGCGTCACCAGCCATGTCTCGACGTCCGCGCGCCGCTCCGCCGGCAATTCGCCGTCTACATATGCGTGCAGTTCGTCCTCGGTGACGGGGATATGGGAGTCAGTCATGGCTGAGCTTCTTCAGTGGTGAGAGTTCGTCGCTTTGAGAGCACCAAGCCCACCCCGTCGTTACGAGCGAAGCGAAGCAATCCAAACCCAGGGAACGGCGCTGGATTGTTCGCTGCGCTCGCAATGACGACGGGGGACGATCGGATTTCATGCGCTGCATCACTTCACCCGTGTCAGCATTGGCCGCTCGCCGTCGAGGCTGGCGCGGATGTGGGCGCGGGCGCGGGCGAGGCGGGACATCACGGTGCCGATCGGCACGCCCTGGATCTCGGCGACCTCGCGATAGCTCAGCCCTTCCAGCACCACCAGCAGCAGCGCCGCGCGCTGCTCCTCGACCAGCGTCGCCAGCGCGCGGGCGATGTCGCCGCCTTCCGCTTCGGTACCGCTGGCATCGGTGCCGGTGTCGGTCAGCGGCAGGATCGTCGGCCGCCGTGCCAGAGTCCGCCTGCGGTTGCGGTTGAGATTGGTCAGGATGGTGTAGAGCCAGCTGCGCAGATCGCCGCCGAGAAACAGCTTTTCGGAACGCAGCGCCCGCACCAGCGTGTCCTGCACCAAATCGTCGGCGATGTCGGCGTCGCGCGCCAGCGCCCGCGCATAGCGCCGCAGGGCCGGGATCATTGCTTCGACGCCGTCTCGAAAATCGTTCATTGCGGGCCTGTGGTGTCGGCGGACGCGCCGCTCCGATCATCATAACACCGCGCCGACGGCGCTATTCCAGCACCGACGAATTGCGCCAAATGGCTGAATTTGCTTGCAAACATTCGCACTGTACCCGGCCCGGCCGCTGGTGTAGGCCGTGGCTGCAATTCAAGCCGAGAGGAAAAGACATGGCGACTGGTTCGGGCCTGATGCAGGGCAAGCGCGGGGTGATTCTCGGCGTGGCCAACAACCGTTCGATCGCCTACGGCATCGCCAAGGCCTGCCGCGAGCAGGGTGCCGAGGTGGCGCTGACGTATCAGGGCGATGCGCTGAAGAAGCGTGTCGAGCCGATCGCCGCCGAACTCGGCGGGCTGGTGCTCGGCCATTGCGACGTCACCGACGCGGCGACGATCGACGCGGTGTTCGATGTGCTGAAGGAGAAGTGGGGCAAGATCGACTTCGTGGTCCACGCCATCGCCTTCGCCGACAAGGACGAACTCGATGGCCGCTATATCGACACTTCGGAAGCCAACTTCTCCAAGTCGATGCTGATCTCGTGCTACTCGCTGACCGCGATCGCGCAGCGCGCTGAGAAGCTGATGACAGACGGCGGCTCGATCATCACGCTGACCTATTACGGCGCCGAGAAGTGGATGCCGCATTACAACGTGATGGGCGTCGCCAAAGCGGCGCTGGAAGCCAGCGTGCGCTATCTTGCCGCCGACCTCGGCGAGAAGGCGATCCGCGTCAACGCGATCTCGGCCGGGCCGATCAAGACGCTCGCGGCCTCGGGCATCGGCGACTTCCGCTACATCCTGAAATGGAACGAATATAACGCGCCGCTGCGCCGCACGGTGTCGATCGATGAGGTCGGCGACAGCGCCTTGTACTTCCTGTCCGACCTGTCGCGCGGCGTCACCGGCGAGGTCCACCACGTCGACGCCGGCTACCACGTCGTCGGCATGAAAAACCCCAACGCCCCGGACATCACGCTCGGCGGCAAGGACTGATCTGCTCTCGGTGTGAACCTCTTTCTTGCACAAAGCTCGTCATGCCCGTGCTTGTCCCGGGCATCCACGCCTTCGAGCGCAGGCTGCAAGCAAGACGTGGGTGGCCGGGACAAGTCCGGCCATGACGCGCTGATAGACCTCGCTTCTCACGAACTAATCTAACGAGCCCATGCCCACCATCTATTTCATCCGCCACGGCGAGACCGACTGGAACGCGACCGGACGCTATCAGGGGACGCAGGACATTCCGCTGAACGCCAAGGGGCGGGGGCAGGCGAGCGCCGCCGGGCGGCTGCTTGCGGACGTGCTGAGCCGCGACAAGCGCGACGCCGCCGCGCTGTCTTATGTGGCGAGCCCGCTCGGCCGCGCCCGGGTCACCATGGAGCTGGTGCGCGGCGCGCTCGGCCTGCCCGTGCAGGGCTATGCGACCGATGAGCGGCTGCGCGAAATCACCTACGGCGCCTGGGAAGGGTTTACGGTCGAGCAGATGCAGGCGTCCGACGCGCAGGTCTACGCCGCCCGCCACGCCGACCGCTGGAGCGTCGCGCCGCTGCGCGGCGAGAGCTACGCCGACCGCTTTCCGTTCATCGCCGATTGGCTGGCGTCGGTGAGCGCCGACACCATCGCGGTCGGCCATGTCGGCACCTGCCGCATGCTGATGGTTGCCTGCGGCGTGAAAACCCCGAGCGAAGCGCTGGAGGGGTTCATTCTGCAAGGCTCAGTTTATGTGTTCCGCGACGGGGCGATGGAGATCGTGAGCTGAGGCTCCAAAACCTTCTCCCACAAGGGGAGAAGGAAGAAAGAGCCCGGTTTGACCGGTGATGCCTCAGCCGCTACGACACGTCGCTGACAGTCAACACTGACTGTTTACAGTAAGTTTTCTGTGGGTCCGCTATGTCGTTCAACACTTTCGGCCATCTGTTTCGCGTCACCACCTTCGGCGAGAGCCATGGGGTGGCGATCGGGTGTGTGGTCGATGGCTGCCCGCCGCTGATTCCGCTGACCGAGGCGGACATCCAGGGCGATCTCGATCGCCGCCGGCCCGGTCAGTCGCGCTTCACGACGCAGCGCCAGGAAGCCGATCAGGTGAAGATCCTGTCCGGCGTGATGGCGCATCCCTCGACCGGCGAGCAGGTCACCACCGGCACGCCGATCGCGCTGCAGATCGAGAACACCGACCAGCGCTCCAAGGACTATTCGGACATCAAGGACAAATACCGCCCGGGCCACGCCGACTTCACCTACGAGGCCAAGTACGGCATCCGCGATTATCGCGGCGGCGGGCGCTCGTCGGCGCGCGAGACCGCGACCCGCGTTGCCGCCGGCGCGGTCGCCCGCAAGGTGATCGCCGGAATGACCGTGCGCGGCGCGCTGGTGCAGATCGGGCCGCACAAGATCGACCGCGCCAAATGGGACTGGGACGAGATCGGCAACAACCCGTTCTTCTGCCCCGACAAGGACGCCGCCGCGCTGTTCGCCGACTATCTCGACGGCATCCGCAAGGCCGGCTCGTCGATCGGCGCGGTGATCGAGATCGTCGCCGAGGGCGTTCCGGCCGGGCTCGGCGCGCCGATCTACGCCAAGCTCGACGCCGACATCGCCGCGGCGCTGATGAGCATCAACGCCGTCAAGGGCGTCGAGATCGGCGACGGTTTCGCCAGCGCTGAACTCACCGGCGAGCAGAACGCCGATGAGATGCGGATGGGCAATCACGGCCCGAGTTTCCTGTCCAACCACGCCGGCGGCATTCTGGGCGGCATCTCCACCAGCCAGCCGGTGGTGGCGCGGTTCGCGGTCAAGCCGACCTCTTCGATCCTGACCCCGCGCAAGACTGTCGACCGCGCCGGCACCGACACCGAGATCCTGACCAAAGGGCGCCACGACCCCTGCGTCGGCATCCGCGCCGTGCCGGTCGGCGAGGCGATGGTCGCCTGCGTGCTCGCCGACCATCTGCTGCGCCAGCGCGGGCAGGTCGGCTGAAATCGCCACCCGGAGAGCTGCCATGAGCGGTGCCCGGGTGCCAAACGCGCCGCGGCCCGCTACAATGGCCGGATGCAATCACAACAGTTTCACGACCTGATCGACTGGCTGATCGATGGCGCGCGCTCCGAGCCGGAGCCGGTCGCGATGATGACGCGGACCTGCGAGCGGCTGGTCGAGGCCGGGCTGCCGCTGTATCGCGTCGGCGTGTTTGTCGAGACGCTGCATCCGGACATCTACGGCTACGGTTTCGTCTGGCGCGACGGGCAGGAGACCGTCACCAGCGAGACGACGGTGGATGTCGAGGGGCTGGAGGAATATCAGCGCAGTCCGCTGAAGCTGATGTATGACAGCGCCGCCGAAGTGCGCTTCCGGCTGGATGAGCAGGCCAGCCGCGAATTCCCGTTCTTCGACGACATGCGCGGTGAGGGCGTCACCGATTATCTGGCGCTGCCGCTGATCTTCATGGACGGGACCGTCAACGGCGTCAGCTTCACCACGCGCCGGCCCGGCGGCTTCAGCGGCGCCGACCTGATCGCGCTGCGACGGCTGAACGGCCCGCTGGCGCGGCTGATCGAAGTGATCAGTCTGCGCGAGATCGCCACCACGCTGCTTGATACCTATGTCGGCAACCGCGCCGGCGCGCGGATTCTCGCCGGGCAGATCCGTCGCGGCCACGCCGACACCATGCGCACCGCGATCTGGCTGTCCGACATGCGGGGTTTCACCTCGCTGTCGGACCAGCTGCCGCCGGAGGTGATGGTCAAGCTGCTCAATGCCTATTTCGACTGTCAGGTCGGCCCGATCCTGCGCCACGGCGGAGAAGTGTTGAAGTTCATGGGCGACGGCCTGCTGGCGGTGTTTCCGATCGCCGCCGACGGCAGCGACGAGGCCGACGTCTGCGCGCGCATGCTGGCTGCCGCGCATGAGTGCCGCGACACGGTGGCAGCGATGAACTACATCGAGGGCAATCATATCATCGAGCGCTTTCGCTTCGGCGTCGCGCTGCACGTCGGCCAAGTGCTGTACGGCAATATCGGCGGCGGAAACCGGCTCGACTTCACCTGCATCGGCCCAGCCGTCAATCTCGCCGCAAGGCTCGAGCGCATCGCCGGCCGCCTCGGTCGCACCGTTGTGGCATCCTCGGACTTCATCGGCCTGTGCGCCGAGGGCTTCGTCGAACTCGGTGAGTTTCCGATCCGGGGTCTGTCGCACACCGAGCGGGTCTACGGGCTGGAAGTCGAGACGCTGCAGGCGGCGGAGGGGTTGTAGGCGGCGCACCGAGCGAGCCCGCCAGTGAGGCTGCTCGCGGGGACGAGGGAACTACAAACGGCGCGTGACGATGTCGTCCGCGCTTATTCCTCCGGCTCCGTCGTGAACAGCAGCGGATAGCCCTTGCTTCGGCCGGCGTCGGTGGCGCGGGTGGCTTTGGTTTCGGCGACGTCCTTGGTGAACACCGCGACGACGCAGACGCCGCGCTGGTGCGCGGTCAGCATCACTTTGTACGCCTGATCCTCGGTCATCCGGAACTCGGCTTTGAGGATGTGGACCACGAAGTCGCGCGGCGTAAAATCATCGTTGACCAGGATCACCTTGTGCAGCTTCGGCCGCTCGACCTTCGGCTTGGTCTTGGTAGCTCGCCGCGTGACGACATCGACGTTGCTCATGAGGTTTGCACCGTTGTGGATCGTGGTCAGTTTACAGCCGTCGCGCCGCTCGGGAAACCTGCGGTGACAGCCCGCTCTGAGCAATTTCCGTGCAACGCGGTTTGAATAAAGATCGCCATTACCTGCAGTGACTTAAACGTGATCGCGGCGGAACCGGCTTTGCCGTTGCGCTCGCAGGCGGGCATGTCACCATCGTGTCATCCTCGAGCGGAGGCGTGCGATGCGGTGGATTTCGATCGGCACGATGGCCGCCGCCGTGACGGCGGCCGGGATGGTGGCGGGTCTCGCCGCACCCAACCGCGTGCCGCAACTCGCCGATCGGATGGACGATTCCAAGACCGTGGATGTCGAACTCGTGCTCGCCGTCGACGTCTCCTATTCGATGGATATGGACGAGCTCGCCGTGCAGCGCGAAGGCTATGCTCAAGCAATCCGCTCGAGCGACTTTCTCAAGACACTGAAGACCGGCCCGACCGGACGCATTGCGGTGACGTATTTCGAGTGGGCAGCGGCGGGAGATCAAAAGATCATTCTGCCGTGGCAGGTGATCGACGGCCCGGAGTCCGCGGACGCCGTCGCCACCGAGATCATGAACGCACCGCTGCGCCGCGCATCACGCACTTCGATTTCCGGCGCGATCAATTTCGCGGTGCCGCTGTTCGACCAGAACCCGTACCACGGGCTGCGCCGCGTCATTGATGTCTCCGGCGACGGCCCCAACAACAACGGCGAGCCGGTGACGCTGGCGCGCGACGCCGCGGTCGAGAAGGGCATCATCATCAACGGCCTGCCGATCATGGTGAAGGAGCCGTCGTACTCGACGATGGATATTGAGAATCTCGATTATTACTACGAAGATTGCGTGATCGGCGGCCCGGGCTCGTTCGTGGTGACGATCAAGAGCCGCGACAAGTTCAAGGAAGCGATCCACACCAAACTGGTGATGGAAGTCGCCGGCCTGACCCCGCCGGGCCACATCGTGCCGGTCGCCGAACAGGACCGCACGCCGCGGGTGTCATGCCTCGTCGGCGAGAAGATTTGGCAGGATCGCTGGGGGCGATAGTTGGCTTTCTTCTCCCGCCGTCATTCCGGGGGCGCGAACGCAGTGAGCGAACCCGGAATCCCGACGCGTTCTGCGAGGCAGTGAACGCACGCAGGCCGCGTGCGCGGCGGATCTGCCGGCAGTGCCCGTTGCGGAATCCGGGTTCGCTCCGCTTCGCTACGCGCCCCGGAATGACGGGGGCGGTGAGGCACGACGAGATATTCTGCGCGTCAGCGGACGCGCGGGACGCGTCCGCTGGGTTGAAGCGAGCCGTCAGGCGGCGGCGCGGAAGATGGTTTCGATCTCGGTCTGGGTCGCCTGCTTCGGATTGGTGAAGCCGCAGGCATCCTTCAGCGCATTGGCGGCGAGAATCGGCACATCGGTTTCCTTCATGCCGAGCCCGCCGAGCCCCGCCGGAATGCCGACATCGGCCGACAGCCGCTGGATCGCGTGGATCGCGGCGTCGGCGCCCTGCGCGTCGGTCATCCCGGTGATATCGACGCCGAGCGCGTGGGCGACGTCCTTCAGCCGGCCCGCCGCGACCTGCGCGTTGTAGGCTTGCACGTGCGGCAGCAGCACCGCATTGCAGACACCATGCGGCAGATCGTAGAAGCCGCCGAGCTGATGCGCCATGGCGTGCACATAGCCGAGCGAGGCGTTGTTGAACGCCATGCCGGCGAGGAAGCCCGCATACGACATCGCTTCCCGCGCAGCGAGGTTCTGGCCCTCGGCCACCACGGTGCGCAGACTGTTCGAGATGATCGACATCGCCTTCAGCGCGCAGGCGTCGGTGATCGGTGTCGCGGCGATCGACACATAGGCTTCGATGGCGTGGGTCAGCGCATCCATGCCGGTGGCGGCCGTGAGCGCCGGCGGCTTGCCGAGCATCAGCACCGGGTCGTTGACCGACAGCAGTGGCGTGGTGTGGCGATCCACGATGGCCATCTTCACCTGGCGCTCTTCATCGGTGATGATACAGAAGCGCGTCATTTCACTGGCCGTGCCGGCGGTGGTGTTGACGGCGATCAGCGGCAGCTGGGCGTGCTCCGATTTGTCGACGCCTTCGTAGTCCTTGATGCTGCCGCCGTTGGTGGCGGTGAGCGCGATGCCCTTGGCGCAATCATGCGCCGAGCCGCCGCCGAGCGAGATCACGCAGTCGCAATTCTCCTGCTTGAGCTGCGCCAGCCCGTCCTCGACATTCTTGATCGTCGGATTCGGTTTGGCGCCGGGGAAGACGACGCTGGTGACATTGCGCTCGATCAGCATCGAGGCGATCTGGTCGGCGACGCCGAGCTTGTGCAACACGCTGTCGGTCACGATCAGCGCACGCTTGAAGCCACGCGCCCTGGCGTGATCCGCGGCGCTGGAAACGCAGCCGGCGCCGAACAAATTGAGTGACGGAATGAAGAATGTGGTCGTGGGCATCGTTGTTTCCTTCCATGAGTTTTGCTGTTTGTGGTGAGAGATGTTCGTTCGCACGACTGCGCATGGGTCCAAACGTGCTCGCGTCGCGGGGGCAGAGCCCCACTGGCCGGACGGCGCGATCAAACGCCGTCCGGCATTGCTGCGGCGAGTGCCGCGCACCCACCGTCAAATCGATCTGGTTCTAGAAAAAGCCGAGCGGCCCGGTGCCGTAGCTCACCAACAGGTTCTTGGTGTGCTGATAGTGATCAAGCATCATCTTGTGGGTTTCGCGCCCGATGCCGGATTGCTTGTAGCCGCCGAAGGCGGCGTGCGCCGGATAGGCGTGGTAGCAGTTCGTCCACACCCGGCCGGCCGCGATTGCGCGCCCGAATCGATAGGCTCGTGTGCCGTCCCGAGTCCAGACGCCGGCGCCGAGGCCGTACTGGGTGTCGTTGGCGATCGCCACCGCCTCGGCCTCGTCCTTGAAGGTGGTTACCGACACCACCGGGCCGAAGATTTCTTCCTGGAAGATCCGCATCTGGTTGTGGCCGCGGAACACGGTTGGATGCACGTAGTAGCCGCCGGCGAGATCGCCGGGCAGCTCCGCGCGTCCGCCGCCGGCGAGGAGTTCGGCGCCTTCCTGCCGGCCGATGTCGATGTAGGACAGGATCTTGTCGAGCTGTTCCTGCGACGCCTGCGCGCCGATCATCGTGGCGGGATCGCGCGGGTCGCCCTGCCGAATGGCGGCGACGCGGGCCAGCGCCCGTTCCATGAAGCGGTCGTAGATCGACTCCTGCACCAGCGCGCGGCTCGGGCAGGTGCACACCTCGCCCTGGTTGAGCGCGAACATCACGAAGCCTTCGATCGCCTTGTCGAAGAACGGATCGTCCTCCGCCGCGACGTCGCCGAAGAAGATGTTCGGCGATTTGCCGCCGAGCTCGAGCGACACCGGCACCAGATTCTCGCTGGCGTATTGCATGATCAGCCGGCCCGTCGAGGTCTCGCCCGTGAAGGCGATCTTGGCGATACGCGGGCTCGACGCCAGCGGCTTGCCGGCTTCGACGCCGAAGCCGTTGACGATGTTTAGGACGCCGGGCGGCAACAGGTCGCCGATCAACTCGGTCCACACCAGGATTGACGCCGGGGTCTGCTCGGCCGGCTTGAGCACCACGCAGTTGCCGGCCGCGAGCGCCGGCGCCAGCTTCCACGCCGCCATCAGCAACGGGAAGTTCCAGGGAATGATCTGGCCGACGACGCCGAGCGGCTCGTGGAAGTGATACGCAATGGTGTCATGATCGATCTCGGAGATCGAGCCTTCCTGCGCGCGCAGCGCACCCGCGAAATAACGGAAGTGATCGATCGCAAGCGGTAGATCGGCGGCGCGCGTCTCGCGGATAGGTTTGCCGTTGTCGAGCGTTTCCGCGGTTGCGAGCAGATCGAGATTGTCCTCCATCCGGTCCGCGATGCGATTGAGAATGAGTGACCGTTCGGTCGTCGTCGTCCTGGCCCAGCCTGGGCTCGCCGCGTGCGCTGCATCGAGCGCGAGTTCGATATCTTCCTTCTGGGAGCGCGGAATCTCCGTGATCTTGCCGCCGGTAATCGGCGTGGTGTTGTCGAAGTAACGCCCGTCGAGCGGCTCCACCCAGCGGCCGCCGATAAAGTTGCCGTAGCGAGTTTTGAAGATCGAACTCGCCGTCGGCTGAATGGTCGTGATGATGTTCATGGCTTCCTCCCGATTTATTGAAGTGCATGTAACTACGCACATCGCGTGCCAGTTTGTCGGGAGCTCCGTGAAACCGCGCGACGAATTGCGCAGGCTGTTGATTAGTCTGGGAAGATTCTACGTCGCGAGAAGCCGCGGCGGGGTTCGCTCTCTGGACAGCGCGCGACAGTGCGTGTGATACTGCGATCAGTTGGGCGCAACAGCTGTTGCAGAATCCAACATCCCCGGAGACGCCCATGTCGCCTGCATCAGATCATGATGCCGTTTTCGTCGCGCGTCGTCGCTTCTTCGACGAAGGACGGTCTGTTTCGGGAATTATCGCCGCGCCGATCCTGCGGTCGTGGGAGCGATGCGCCGGGCAGGGTCTCGACGTCAGCCGCTCACCCTCGCTTGAACCGCCTACTGCTTATGAGTTGCGTGAGCTTCAAGAGCGTCACGCGCGGCTCAGTCGTCTGGCGCGTCCCGAGTTGGATGCGTTGCAGGGCGATGCGCGCCTGACTGGTAGTGTAGTAGTTCTGACCGATACGGCCGGCGTGCTGCTCGACATGGTCGGTGACGCCGCCTTTGCTGGGCGCGCCGCCGAAGTGGCGCTGCGGCCCGGTGTGTCCTGGAACGAGGCTGCCACGGGGACGAATGCGATCGGGACGGCGCTGGTCGAGCGGCAGCCGATCGTGGTCCACGGTGCCGAGCATTTCTTCGAGCATCACAGAATTCTGGCCTGCGCGGCGGCCCCGCTGATCGATCCGCGCGGCAACATCGCGGGCGCGCTCGATATGACCGGGCCCGCCGCGATCCGGCACGTTCACGCTTTGGGATTGATGCGGCTGGCTGCCGAGCAGATCGAGCATCGGTTCTTCAGCGAGGGGTTCGAGCACTGCACGATGCTCCGCTTTCACGCGGACCGCGCCCTGGTGGGGACCCCGCGCGAGGGCGTCCTGGCATTTGCCGATGGCGTGCTGGTCGGTGCCAATCGGCGCGGCCTTGATCTGTTGAAGCTGGATTGGTCCGCGATCGATCGGGCCAGGCTGGCGACTTTGCTGCCGGGGATACGTCCATCGGATCAGATCCAGCCGCTGCGCGGGCCCGAGGGCTCGCGGCTGTACGGCCGCCTGCGCGATGCTCCTCGCCGGCCGTCCCGCGGCGGTGCGGCAACGGCGGCGATCGCGCCACCGAAAGGCGAGATCGAGCCGATTCTCGGCGAGGAGATGCTGGCGTCGCTGTCGCGGGCCGTTCGCCTGGTCAATGCGGGCATCCCATTGCTGCTGCTCGGGGAGACCGGCTCCGGCAAGGACGTCTTCGCTCGCCGCGTCCACGCCGAGAGCGACCGGCACGCCAAGCCGTTCGTGCCGGTCAATTGCGCGGCGTTGCCGCAAGGTCTGATCGAGTCGGAGCTGTTCGGCTACGAGGCCGGCGCCTTCACCGGCGCGCGGCGGCAAGGCGCGCCCGGCCTGTTGCGCCAGGCGGATGGCGGCGTGCTGTTCCTCGACGAGATCGGCGACATGCCGCTATCGTTGCAGAGCCGTCTGCTCCGCGTGCTGCAGGACAAGCAGGTGTCGCCGCTCGGCGGCGGCAAGCCGGTGCCGGTGGATTTCGCGCTGATCTGCGCCACGCATCAGTCGCTGTCGACGCTGCTGGCCGCCGGCGCGTTCCGGCAGGATCTGTACTTCCGCATCGCCCAGTATGTCGTCGAGCGACCGCCGGTGCGGCATCATCCTGACCGGCTGGCGCTGGTGCGCCGGCTGTGGCGCCAACTCGGCGGCGAGACGGCCGGCGTGGAGCTGTCGGACGAGGTCGAGCGTCTGCTGGCCGCCTATGAGTGGCCGGGCAATTTCCGCCAGCTGGTCGGCACGCTGCGCGCCCTGATGGTGCTCGGCGAGCCGGGCCAGCCGGTGGACGTCTCGGCTCTGCCGTCCGAAATCCGAGCGGCGGCGCCGGCATGCGAGATCGTATTCAGCGCTCCGCCCCCGACCTCGCTGGCGGAGCAGACCCGATCAGCACTTCAGGCGGCACTCGACGCCAGCGACGGCAACGTCTCCCGCGCAGCGCGCCGGCTCGGGATCGATCGGAGTACGTATTATCGCCGTCTGCTCAAGGAGAAGGATCGCGGCCTCTGAACAGGCGCGGGCCGCCTAGGGCGCTCGCTCTCAGTTCGCCACCCAATTGCCGTGGAAGCCATCCGGCACGCGGTGGCCGAGTTGCACCAGTGCGATCGGGCCGCTCTCGATGTCGGCGGCGTTGAACACCGCGAGGTCGCTGCGGTTTTCGCAGCCACGCCAGATCACCGTCAGCAGCCAGCCATCGGCTTCGGCCGCGTCGGGCGTGCGCGGCACGAACACCGGCTCGCCGATGGTGTCGCCCGCCGGCAGCAGATAGCGGGCGCGGCGGGTGCCGTCGCCGTCGACATGCACCAGCCCGGTCAGCATGCCGAGCGTCGGGGTTTCCGGGCTCGCGCAGGCATACCAGCCATGGCGGCTGCGCAGGCCGGCGCGGCGCTCGTCGATGCGCGGAAATTCGCCGCTGATGTCGTCGAGATAGCTACGTGAAAAGCCGCTGGTGTTGCTGGCGAGGTCGAAACTCCAGCGGCACAGCCGCGCGCGGCCTTTGTCCGGATCGGTGCGGCGGCCGTCGGTGTGCGGAAACAGCGGCGCTTCCTCGGATTGCATCACGTCGGCGACGATCCTGGTGCCGTCCTCCCACGCATTCATCACGTGGAACACAAAGCAGGCGTCGCCGCGGAACCAGCGGATATCGCGGGTCGAGCCGCCGCGCTTCATCACCCCGACATAAGAGCCCTTGCCGGGCTCCCAGGCATAAGGCGGCTTGCCTCGCATCGCCCGCCAGAGGCTGCCGGTGAGCGGCAGGATCGGAAACAGCACGTAGTGCTCGGTGACGATGAAGTCGTGTACCATCGCCGCATAGGGCGCCTTGAAATACTCCAGCCGGGTGACGTGCCCCGACGCGTCGATCGCGCCGAACGACATCGTGCGCTTGAGCGGTCCCGCCGCATTGTAGCCGAAGAACAGCATCTCGCCGGTCACCGGATCGATCTTCGGATGCGCCGTGAACGGCCCCTTCAGGACGCCGCCATAGTCGTGATAGCCGCGCGTCGCCAGTGTGCCCGGCTCGATCTCCATCGGCAGATGCGCTTCTTCGAGCGCCAGCAGGCGACCGGCATGATACACGATGTTGGTGTTGGCGACATTGCCGTCGTCGGGCGCGGAGCGCGGCGCGTCGGGCAGCTTCATGTTGAATTCGCCGTACAGCGGCCGGCCGGCGTCGTGCTCGGCCAGCCACTTCGGCGTCCGCACCCAGCGATTGCGATAGCTGGCGCGGCCGTTCTCCAGCCGGAACGCATGCAGCATGCCGTCGCCGAAGAACCAGTGCGCGTTTGGTGACGCAAATTGCGGGTTGGCGCCGTTGCGATACAGCGTGCCGTTCAGCTCGCGCGGCAGCTCGCCTCTGATCTGCAGAAACGGCGCGTCGCACTCCATCGGGATCGGCGCGAGGTTGTCGCATGCGTCCGGAATTCCGATCACCTGTAGCATGGCGTGCTCCTGACGATCTTGTCGTCGGCCCCGATTAGTTCAACGTCAGTAGCCGGCCGAACGGCTGCGTGGTCTGCGCGTTCGCCTCGGGCACTGCCCAGATCACCGGCCAGCGCGGCTTGAAGTCCGCCGGGCCTTCGAGATCGGTCAGCACTACCGCGATATCGGGCTTGTGCCGGTCGGCCTCGGCGAGCAACGGCGTGAAATCGGTGCCGCCGCCGCCGGCGAACGAGATTTCGCCGAGCACGAAGCGCCGTCCCGGCTCGTAGAATTCGACCTGGCGGACGCGCTCGTCGCCGATGATCAGCACGAGGCCTGCTTCCTGCCGCCGCAGGATGGTCTCGATCTCGTTGGCGAAGCGCTCGATCAGGCGGTCGTCGATCGAGCCCGACACGTCGATGATCAGCGCCAGCCGCGGCTCATTCTTGGTGGCCTGGAAACCCGGCTCGAACGGCATGCGATGGGGGCCGGCGCGGCCCTGATTGGCGATGTAGGAGCGCGCCGGCCGCGACCAGGTCAGCCCCGGCTTGCGCGCCAGGCCGCGCGCGAGCTGGACGCGCAGCACCTGCGCCCACGGCGTGCGGGTGCGCGGCAGGTCGGCGAGCAGCGTGCGCAGCATCGAGAACGCGCCGTCGCCGGCGTGGCCGCGCAGAATGCGCTCGCTCCAGTCGCGGGCGTGCTCGGCCTCCGCCTCGGGCGCGGATTGCGACTCCGCATTAGGGATGAGGTCGCGTGCGCCGCCGGCGCCGAGTTCGCGGACCTTGGCGGAGCGCGCACCGTCGGCGCGTTGCTCGGCACTCTCCTTCACCAACTCCGATTGGGACTGCGACGGATTGCGGCCGCCGCTGCCGGACTCATCGGATTCCGAACCGGAGCGGGAGGCATCTTTGGACTTCTGCTTGCCGTTGTTGCTGGTCTCGCTGCGATCGTCGATCGCGCGGTACAGCTTCTCGACATCCCATTCCAGCAGTGCCGCTTCGGCCGGCTGCTCGCGCTTCAGCGCCTGGGCGAGGAGTTGCTCCAGCATCACCGATTTGGCCGGCAGCTTCAGCCAGGTCAGATGCGCCAGCGTGGAGTTGACGATGGCGTCGGCGCAGATGGTGTAGAGTTCGAGATCGACATCGCCGATCACGCGCTGCAGCTCGACATAGCGCTGCGGGTGGCGCAGCGCGATGTGCAGCACCTCGTGGGCGACCAGCCCGGTTTGCTCGGCGAGCGGCAGTCTGTCGAATGTCGGGCTGTAATACACGGTGGTGCCGTCGGTCACCGCGGGCGATGCGGGCTCGTCGCCATCAGCGGGCAGGTCCTGATGCCGCACCCACAGCGCGAGGCCGCCGGTCGACGGCGCGAACTCCACCATGCGCTGGATGGCGCGCGTGCCGCGATGACTGAACAGCGCCGCAGCTTCAGGCATCCTGCGTTTCCAACTGCCGGCGTTCGCCATAGCGCGCATAGGCTGGGCTGTCGAAGATCGCCGCCTCAAGGCCGTTCTCCAGCCCGCGTTGCATCAACAGCTCCATCGCCAGCGTCTGCGCCTCGCGGATCGGTAGTGTCACCGCGCCGCGGATATCAGGCAGCTGCTCGATGATCTCGAGCGCGCGCGCCAGCGTCTCCTTGTCGGTGCAGGCGGCGAGCAGGCCGTACAGCATGCCGTAAAGGGAATCGAGCGTCCGCGGCAGCAGCGCGGCGGTCTCCGGGCCGGGACGCGCCGCCAGCAGCTTCAGCACGTCCGTGCCGGCCTTGATCTCGCGCAGCACGCCGAAGAACTCCGCCGCGTTGGCGGCGCCGATCCGGCCCTGCACGAACAGCCGCTTGGCTGCATCCGACAGGCCCGACCTCAACACGTTGGAGATGTCCTCCCAGCCGCGCGGGCTGGCGCCGATGAGATGATCGCCGGCGAGCTGCGCCTGGGTGTCGTCGAGCTTGTCGGGGCGCACCTTGAGATAGGCCATCACCTCAGGTGCGAAGTCGCGAGCCATCGCATGGCTGAGGAAGGCGTCGATCGCGGTCTGGACGTTGAAGTGGAACATCCGGTCGGCCAGCGCGGTGCCCATGTCGTGACTGATCGCGCCGTGGAAGCTGGCATTGCCGGCGGCCACCACCAGCCAACCGTCCGGTAGTTGGTAGTTGCCGACGCGGCGGTCGAGGATCAGCGAATACGCCGAGATCTGCAGCCGCTGATCCGCGGCAGTCAGTTCGTCGAGAAACAGCAGACCCTCGGGCTGATCCGGCGACGGCAGAAACTCCGGCGGAAACCACACCGTCTTGGCGAGATTCTCGTCCGCATAGATCGCGCCGCGGATGTCGACCGGTTCGATCGTGGTGAGCCGCAGATCAACCAGCGGCACCTTGTAGTGCTCGGCGACCTGACGCACGACCGAAGACTTGCCGACCCCGCGCGTTCCCCACAGCATCGAGGCGCGCTTGCGCAGCGTCGGCTCGCCATATTGCTCGATCAGCGCGGCTTTTGCGGCCGCGATCGAGACCGGGGGGATGTTCATCGGGTTGCCGTGCATCGATCAAGTCCTCGGTTAGGTCGTCTGTGCGTCGAGAGCTGGTTGCGCGGCGGTCTCCATTTGCGGATGCCAGGCGGTGTGAGTCATGCGGCGTGGTAACGGCGGAATCTCCATCGACGGAATGTCGCGCATGCCGAAGGCGCCGATCATCAGCAGCGGCGGTGCGCCCATCAGCAGTAGGTTGAAGATCGAGTCCTGCGGAATATCCACCAGCGTCAGCCCTGCGGCACCGACGATCAGGCTGCCGAAGAACAGCAGCGGCAGCGCGCGGCGCAGCGCCACACCCCAGCGCGCGCGCACCTGCGTGGCGTGAAAGGCGGCCGGCGGTTGCGACAGCGTGCGGGCCAGATGCGCAATGGTTTGCTCGAACCGCGCCTCGATGGCGCGGCTCAACTCCGCGCCGCTGCCGCGCGCCTTCAGCTTGCCGCTGTAGCCCGCCTTGCTGGTGCGAAGCGGCGACCACGCCCAGCCCATCACTGCCAACAAATCCTCCGGCAGCTTGACGCCGGCGACCTGCGGGGTGATGTCGATCTCGGCCGGATAGCCGCGCACCTGCGGCCCGCGCAGCACGATGGTGAAACCAGCGATGCGTGCCTCGCCGCGCAGCAATTCGCGATCGACTGCGGCCGGATCGTAGCCCTTGGCGCCGGGCCGCGGCGCCAGGCGATAGCTGAGTGCCACGGTGGTGCCTTCGACATTGCGGAATTGCTGCTGCGGGCGCATCGTTTCGATCCGGGCCAGCAACACGCGCGGGTCTTCGCCTTGCGTCTCCAATGTGGCCGAGAGGCCGCAGCCGAGCGTCAGCGTGCGCGTGAGAATGCTGTAGCCGGGGCGGGGATTGTCGAGCTGCAGCACTTCCTGTGCGTCGATCCCTGCGACACCGTGCTCGTCATGTATGACAGGCTTGAAGATCAGCCGTCGGTTGATGCGATCGCTGGCGCCGAGATCGACATGGAGGTCGCGTCGCGTGAACGGCTGCACGAGCGTGAGGATTTCATGGTGCGTCAGCGGGTGCACTGGCGGTGATTCGAGGCCGGCAGAGCCGGTGAGGAGGCTTGCGTAGTTCATTCTCGTTCAACACCTCCGCATGGAGAGTCGTATCACATGACTTGCATTGTCAGTTAACCGCGCTCGTGTCGCCGTTTGCAACACGAAAACCAAACCCATGTAGTGATCACAGGGAGCGCCGCTTCACATCCTCGTGCGGCGCTCCCGCTTTTGTCAGGCCGTCACGACAGGTGCGTCAGCCCGCTCTGACAGTGCGAGAAACTGATCGTACGAACGTACCACCTGGTCGAGAATTTCGAAGTGCATCAGCGCGCCGGCGTCGAACTGCTGGATGGTCCAATTTGACCGCCCGGCGACTCGGCTCTTGTGCCGGTAGTCGACGAAGTCGCCGCGGGTGCCGTACGCCATCCATACCGGCAGCCGCAGTGATTCGTAGATGCTCAGGATGTCCTTGCTGAACATGTAGCCGGCCACGAAGTAGTAGGGGGCATAGCGCGCACCGGGCTGATGGGTAGTATGGTAGTCATAGTCCAGCATCGACTCGTCGATCTTTTTCGAGCCCCAGGCCTTCTCCAGGAATTTCCGGATCACTGGCCGCGCCGTGAGCAGCCTGAAGAAGCCTTCGTCCCACAGCTTGAACCGCAGCGTGCCGAGCAGCCAACCCTGACCACGTGTGGTCGGCACACGTTCATCGCGAGCTTTGCCTTCAAAACCGGTCGGGCTGATCAGGCCCAGCGTGTGGAAAGCCTCCGGCTTTTCGGTCGCGGCGCGTGCGGCAAATTCGCACGACAGCGACAGCGCCATTACGTCGATAGGCTCCGGGCCATGCAGCTCCTGCACGCGCGTGATCGCCGCGTGCACCGCATCGGTCATCATCCGCGCTGTATATTCGCGATCATCGCGGTCGGACTGGCCGAAGCCCGGCAGGTCGACCGCGTGCACCGGACGAGATCGGGCATAGTGATCATACAGCGTTTTGATCTCGAACGCCGAGCCTGCTGCGTTGATGCTGTGGATCAGCAAGAGCGGGCGCGTTGTCTCCTCACTCGCAGCGAAGCCGAGGGAGTAAGTCGCGAGACGGCCGACTCGGGTCGCGATATCTGTTCTCGTGCCGCCGACCGGATTCGCAAGGCTCGACCTGGGATGGAGCTGAACGTTCGAATTGCCGAATGTTTCGCTGTTGGTAACGGACATCTGCGATCCCCTTCGCGCCGCTAAGGCGCCCGTGAATGGTGAGCAAATGAAATGGAACCTGATCCGTTCCAATAATGTCTGCGTCGAAGGGAACTAATTGGGAAAATGGTATCAGCATACATGAGCGCGCAGATTGCTCGACCTCCGCGAAGTAGTTCTGTGTTGTTTGATGCGTGATGAGTCAGGCGCGCGTGACGTCAACCAGCAGCTTTCACATGGTGGCACGACATCTTGCCGTTGATCGGACGATGCAGCGAGTTTGCGAACCTTTGAAATCGGTTCAGGTGCGATTGGGTGGATGGCCGGAGATGAAGGTAGCCAAATCCGCAGCGCTTCGCGTCATTGCGAGCGAAGCGAAGCAATCCAGCGGCCGCAAATGGGGCTTGGCTGGATTGCGTCGTCGCTTCGCTCCTCGCAATGACGGCGCTGGAGGCGGTTGCAAAGCCAAAACAAACCCTAGCCTCCGAACGGCTGGCCGTTCGGCTTGACGCGCACGCCCGGGCGCAGCCTCGTCCACGGCAGCGATGCGGGATCGGCCGGCATCGCGCCGGGCGCGGCGCAGATCAGTAGTTGCTCGGCGATCGGTTGAAAGTCGGCGCGAAAGTGCACCGAGCTCTTCACCACCAGGATTGCTTGCTCAGTCGGCTCGATGCCGACATAGCGATACATCGCCTGATCGGCGAGCTGCGCCTTGTGCGATGACACGACCACGCGCACGTCGCCGATCCGCAGGCAGGCCGACGGGCCCATCTCCATCACGCGTCCGCCATAATACGGGCCGGGTGCGACGAAGCGCCCGCCCGATAGCTGCTCGATCACGAAGCTTTCTTCATAGGGCGCATCGCCGGCGATCCCGGACTTGCCGCCGAGCGCGAGCCGCACCGTGGCGCCGATGCCGGCCTCATGCGCAGCCTGCGCCGAGACAGGATCGTAGATCACCCCGATCGCGGCACGCTGCGCGTTGGCGCGCACCAGCGCGCGCAGCATGCCGGTGGTGTCGGAGTCGCCGCCGGCGCCGGGATTGTCCTGGGTATCAGCAATGATCACTGGCTTGGTGGCGCCCTCCGCCAGCTGCATCGCCAGCTTGACGCCGTCGTCGGGCGAATAGATCGGACCGTCGAAATTGTTCTCGTGACCGATCACGAGGGCCGCCACCTTGTCGGCAGCCGCGTCGGCGTCTGCCTGGGTGCGGCCATAGGCGAATACGCTCGCGCCGCAATCGGGGAAGTCGGCGGCCGGAAAGCCCGGCGCGAACGACAGCGTCGGCACTGCGTCGCTCTGCAGCGCCGCGAGCTTGTCGTAGATGCCCTTGGTCGGCTCGTCGAAGGTGCACTGCCACGAGATCGGGATCAGGAACGGCAGCTGCCGGAACGCTTTGGCGAACTTCTGGCTGCTGCTCAGCAGAAGCGCGAGGTGCTTGGCGGCGGCGCGGCCGGTGTCCGCCATATCGACATGCGGATAGGTGCGATAGGCAATCAGCGCGTCGGCATGCTCGACCATGCGCGGCGTCACGTTGGCGTGCAGATCGAGACTGACCACCAGCGGCAGATCGGGGCCGATGACGTCGCGGACGCGGGCGAGGATCTCGCCTTCGCCATCGTCGAGATGCTCGGCGACCATGGCGCCGTGCAGGTCGAGATACACGGCGTCGAGGGGACCCGCGTCGCGAATGCCGTCGATCATGACTTTCACGACGCGTTCGAATGCGTCCTCTGTCACGTGCGCCGAGGGGCTCGCGCCGCAGGCGATGGTCGGGACCAGCTCCCAGCCGTGGGTCGCGGCTTCGTCATTGAAGCCGGCGAGCCCGACATTGATGCCGCGCATCACTTTCAGCACGTCGGCACCGGTGGTCATCGCCGGCCAGCCCCCGCCATGAACGAAATCCTCCCAGGTCGCCTTGGTGGGCGCAAAGGTGTTGGTCTCGTGCAGAAAGCCGCCGACGGCGATGCGGGTCATAAGCGTTGTTCTCTTGCTTCGTCATTCCGGGGCGCGCGAAGCGCGAACCCGGAATCTCGCAGTTATGGAAAAGAAGAGGTTCCGGGTTCGCGAGCTGCGCTCGCGCCCCGGAACGACTCGGGGAGGGGTGGGTGCTTAGTTGGCCATCGCAACAGGTGCTTCGCTCACCGGGCGGAAATTCGCGAAGTCCCAGTCGCGGCCGGGGGCGGCCTCGAGCAGTTGCCTCGTGTAGGCCTGTTTCGGGTTGGTGAGCACTTCGGCGGCCGGGCCCTGCTCGACGACGCGGCCCTTCTGCATCACCGCGACGTCGTCGCAGATCTGAGCGGCGACGCGCAGATCGTGGGTGATAAACAACAGCGCGATGCCGAGCCGGGTCTGGATTTCGTCGAGCAGCTCCAGCACCTGCGCCTGCACCGAGACGTCGAGCGCCGATACAGCCTCGTCGGCGACCAGCACGTCCGGATCGAGCGCGAGCGCGCGGGCGATCGCGATACGCTGGCGCTGGCCGCCGGAGAATTGATGCGGGAATCGCGAGATCGCGTCGGCCGGCAGATGCACCAGTTCGAGCAGCTGCCGCGCCTTGGCGATCGCCTCGGCATGCGGCATGCCGTAGTTGATCGGGCCCTCCGCGATGCTCTCGCCGACGCTGACTCGCGGATTGAGCGAACGATACGGATCCTGGAAGATGATCTGGATCTTCTTGCGGTGCGGCCGCAGCAGCCGGCGCGACAGATCGGAGATCTCGCGGCCGGCGAGGCGAATGCCGCCCGAGGTCGGATCGATCAGCCGCACGATGCAGCGCGCCACGGTCGATTTGCCCGAGCCGCTTTCGCCGACGATGCCCAGCGTGCGGCCCTTGTGCAGCGTCAGCGTCACGTCCTGCGCGGCGACGACTTCGCGGCGGCCGCCGAGGAAGGAGCGCTCGCGATACACCTTGCCGAGTTCGTTGGCTTCCAGCACCACCGGGGTGCCGGTGGCGACGCGCGGCGCGCGCGGCACCAGGCTCGGCACCGCCGACAGCAGCTTGCGGGTGTAGTCCATTGCCGGCTGGCGTAGCACCTGATCGAGCGGTCCGGTTTCGACCAGTCGCCCGGTGCGCATCACCGCGACGCGGTCGGCGATCTCGGCGACGACGCCCATGTCGTGGGTGATGAACAGCACCGCGGTGCCGTGCGCCTGCTGCAATTCGCGGATCAGCGTCAGGATCTGCTTCTGGGTGGTCACGTCGAGCGCGGTGGTCGGCTCGTCGGCAATCAGGAGCTTGGGTTCGAGCACCAGCGCCATCGCGATCATGATGCGCTGGCGCTGACCGCCGGAGAGGCGATGCGGATAGGACGCGAAGATACGCTCGACGTCGGGCAGGCGGACCTGCTCCATCATGTCGAGGATGCGCTTCCGCCGCTCGCGGGCGCCGAGATCGGTGTGGAAGCGCAGCACCTCATCGATCTGCTTGCCGACCGGGACCACCGGGTTGAGCGCCGTCATCGGCTCCTGGAAGATCATCGCCATCTGGCTGGCGCGCAGCTGCCGCAGCCGCCGCTCGCTGGCGGCGAGCACGTTCTCACCGGCGAGCCGGATTTGCCCACCGCTTGCGTGCAGCACGCCTTTCGGCAGCAGTCCCATGGTGGCGAGCGACGTCACCGATTTGCCCGAGCCGCTTTCGCCGACCAGGCACATCGTCTCGCCGGGCCGCACGCTGAGCGAAATCCCGTCGATCACCTTGTCGCCATCGCCGCCCTTGCCGAGCCGGACGACCAGGTTGTCGATTTCGAGAACGTTGTCGGTCATGCGGACCTCTTCTTCCCGTCATTGCGAGGAGCGAAGCGACGAAGCAATCCAGCGGCCGGTTCGCGGAGCTCTGGATTGCTTCGCTTCGCTCGCAATGACGGATCAAGCTGCGACGGTTCGGCGCTCATCGCGAGCCCTCGCGCTGTTTCATCCGGGGATCGAGCGCGTCGCGGGCGGCGTCGCCGATCAGATTGACGCTGAGGATCGCGATCGACAGCAGCACGCCGGGCCAGAAGATCAGCGACGGCTTGACCTGGAACAGCGCGCGGCCCTCGGCCATGATGTTGCCCCAGGTCGGCGTCTCCGGGCTGATGCCGGCGCCGAGGAACGACAGGATCGCTTCGGTGAGGATTGCCGAGGCGGCGATGTAGGTGCCCTGCACGATCAGCGGCGCAACGGTGTTCGGCAGCAGATGCCGCGCCATGATCTTGGGCAGGCTGGAGCCGAGCGAAATCGCGGCTTCGACATAAGGCTCCTCGCGCGCCGTCAGCACCACCGAGCGTACCAGCCGCGCCACCCGCGGGATTTCCGGAATGGTGATGGCGATCAGCACGGTGGTCAGGCTGGCGCCAGACAGCGACACCACGGCGATCGCCAGCAGGATGCTGGGGATCGCCATCAGCCCGTCCATCAGCCGCATCATGATGGCGTCGAGCCATTTGAAGAAGCCGGAGACCAGACCGATCACCAGGCCGATCGCGATCGAGACGATCGCGGCGCCGAGCCCGATCAGCAGCGAGATGCGCCCGCCGTAAAGGATGCGGGACAGGACGTCGCGACCGTAGGCATCGGTGCCGAGCAGAAACTCGGCGCTCGCCGGTTTCAGCCGCTGCGCCGGCGCCAGCTGCAGCGGATCGTGCGGCGCCAGCCACGGCGCGAAGATCGCGGAAGCGACCACCAGCGCCAGGCAGATCGACGCCGCCGCGATGATCGGGCTGGAATACAGAAAGCCGAACTTCTGGCCGAACGGCCGCGTAATCGGCATTGAGGATTCGGGGAGGCTGTCGATGGCCATCGCTGTTCCCCTAGTACCTGATGCGCGGATCGAGCAGCGTATACGCCACGTCGATCAGCAGATTGACGGCCACGTAGATGCCGGAGGTGAGCAGGATCATGCCCTGGATCACCGGATAGTCACGCGCCAGCACCGCGTCGACCGTGAGGCGGCCGATGCCCGGCAGGTTGAACACGCTTTCGGTGACGACGACACCGGAGATCAAGAGCGCGAAGCCGGTGCCGATCACGGTGATCACCGGCACCGCGGCGTTGCGCAGCGCGTGGCGCAGCAGGACGCGGCTTTCGGTGATGCCCTTGGCGCGCGCGGTGCGGACATAGTCCTCGCCGAGCACGTCGAGCATCGCCGCGCGGGTCATGCGGGCGATCAGCGCGATGTAGATGAAGGACAGCGTCAGCGTCGGCAGCACCAGCCGTTCGACGAACGGTCCGAAGCCGCGCGCCATCGTGCGAAAGCCCTGCACCGGGAACCAGCGCAAGTCGATCGCGAAGATCTGGATCAGCACGTAGCCGATCACGAACACCGGCACCGAGAAGCCGATCACCGACAGCCCCATGACGAAGCGGTCGATCCAGGTGCCGTGCTTCCACGCCGCAATGACGCCGAGCGGCACCGCGACGACAATCGACAGAACGATGGTGGCGATCGCGACGCTGAGCGTCGGCTCGATGCGCTGGCTGATCATCTGCAGCACGGGCACCTGCGAGATCAGCGAGACGCCGAGATCGCCGTGCAGCAGCTTGCCGATCCAGCTGAAGAACTGCGTGTAGAGCGGCTCGTTGAGGCCGAGCGAGGCGCGGATGCGGGCGAGTTGTTCGGGGGAGGCGTTGTCGCCGGCGAGGATCGCGGCGGGATCGCCGGGCGTCAGCCGCAGCAGCAGGAACACGACGAGCGCGACGACGCCCATCACCGGGATGGCCGCGAGTATGCGGCGGATCAGATAACCGAGCATCGACGCTCCGTGGTTGAAGCAGACTGCCGATTAGTAAAATTTATCCGCCTGATGCTGTTCGTCATATCGCCATGGGTCCGTGTTGCGGATCGGTGTCGATCCGCTGCCGATTCTTGAGCAAATCCTGGAGCAAGTCCCATGCCATGGAACCACGGCCGATTAGTTGAGATAAGAGGATCTTCATTCGAGCGTCGCAAGCAGCCCGGCCATCAGACGACCACGCTCGGCGAGACTGTCGACCTCGATATGCTCGTTCAGCGTGTGCGCATCGGCGCCGCGCACGCCCAGCCCGTCGAGCGTCGGAATGCCCATTGCACCGGTGAAGTTGCCGTCGGAGCCGCCGCCCGCACTGCCATGCGGCAGGCTGACGCCGATCTGCGCAGCGACCGCACAGGCTTTCTCATAGAGCGCCATGGTGCCTGCGTCTGGCTCCCACACCGGTCGGGTCACGCCGCGCGTGACCTCGAATGCGACGTCGTTGCTGCTGCCGGACAGCGCCAGCATCCGCTCGACGCCGCGATCGAGATCGGCCTGCCGCTTCGCCATGCTCAGCGCCTCGCCGGTGCAGGTGGTGGCGACGCAGTTCACCCAATGGCCGCCGTGCACGATGCCGACGCTGAACGTGCAATCCTCACCGGTCATGGCGTCGATCGCCAGAATCTGCCGCGCCATCTCGCGGATCGCGGAGCGGCCCGACGACAGCGTGGCGCCGGCGTGGCTGGGCTTGCCGGTGGCGCTGAGGTTGAAACGCGCAATCGCGTAGCGCCCGGTAACGACGCCGTTGTCGGGACGTCCGGGTTCCGGCACCAGCACATATTTGTTGCGCGCCGCTTCGGCCTCGATGATGTCACGGGTCGATGGCGTACCAACCTCCTCGTCGGGCGTGAACAGCACGGTGATCGGCAGCGGCGTGGTGAACGACGCCCGCGCCAGCTGGCGGATCGCCTCCAGCGTCAAGTAATTGCCGCCCTTCATGTCGAAGATGCCGGGGCCGAATGCCTTGTTGCCCTCGCGGCGAAACTGCAGCTTCTCGATGGTGCCGACCGGATGCACGGTGTCGAGATGGCCGGCGATCAGAATGCCGGGCTCGCCGATGCGCGGATGCGGAAACCGCGCGCGGACGCAGCCCGCGAAACCCTGCCGCCCCGCGATGCGTTCGATCGATGCGCCCATGATCGCCATATCGCGCGCAGCGAGATCGAGCATGCGTTCGACTGCGGACTTGTCCCAGGTCGGACTTTCGCATTCAACCCAGGCGCGCAGGCCTTGCAGCATCGTGTCGGAATCGAACGGCAGATTGGCAGGGTTCATGTCGTACTCGCGGTTGGGACGCTGCTACGAGAAAGATTGCGGGCGCTTTTGTAAAGCGAAACATGCGCGGTCCTGTGCATCATGCAGCAGACCGGTCCACAGCGAACAGATTGACGCTTGGCACGCTTGGTGCAAGTCTTGGTAGTCGCGTGCTGCAATGCGCAATAACTGCGCGTCAGCATGCGATGACGTGTCGTCTTGTCTGTCGTCCTGCCCAAGCAATGATCTGCGGTTGATCAGTTTCACGCCAGGAGAACATCGAATGTTGCACAGGTCGCATCGGCTGCGTTCAGTAGCTGCGTCCAAATTCATGCTGCCCGCGCTCGCGCTCGCAGCGTCGCTGACGCTTCCGGGGATCGCCGATGCCCAGACCAAGACTATTCATGCGGTGATGCATTCGGATCTGCGCGTGATCGATCCGGGTCTGACGACTGCCTACATCACGCGTGATCACGGCTACATGGTTTACGACACGCTGCTGGCGATGGATTCGAACTTCAGGGTCCAGCCGCAGATGGCGGAGTTCAAAGTCTCCGACGACAAGCTGACCTACACCTTCACTCTGCGCGACGGACTGAAGTGGCACGACGGCACGCCGGTGACGGCGGAAGATTGCGTCGCGTCGCTGAAGCGCTGGGGCCAGAAGGACGGCATGGGCCAGAAGCTGATGGACTTCACCGCCAGCCTCGAGGCGACCGATCCCAAGACCATCACGCTGAAGCTGAAGGAGCCCTACGGCCTGGTGCTGGAGTCGATCGGCAAGCCGTCGTCGCTGGTGCCGTTCATGATGCCGAAGCGCATCGCCGAGACGCCGGCCGACAAGGCGATCCCCGAGCAGATCGGCTCCGGCCCGTTCAAATTCGTCGCCGCCGAATTCCAGCCGGGCGTCAAGGCGGTCTATGTCAAGAACGCCGACTACGTGCCGCGCAAGGAAGCGCCGAGCTGGACCTCGGGCGGCAAGGTGGTGAAGGTCGACCGCGTAGAGTGGATCACGATGGCGGACAACCAGACCGCGATCAACGCGCTGCAATCCGGTGATATCGACTTCGTCGAGGCGCCGTCGTTCGACATCCTGCCGGTGCTGAAGCAGGACAAGGAACTGACCATCCACACGCTGAGCCCGCTCGGCTTCCAGACGCTCGGCCGGATGAACTTCCTGTATCCGCCGTTCGACAATCCGAAGGTGCGCCGCGCCGCGTTCCTGGCGATGAGCCAGAAGCCGGTGCTCGACGCGCTGGTCGGTAATCCCGACTACTACAAAGTGTGCGGCGCCGTGTTCGGCTGCGGCACGCCGCTCGCCAGCGACGTCGGCGCCGAGACGCTGGTCAAGGGCAACGGCATGGCCGAGGCCAAGAAGCTGCTGGCCGAGTCCGGCTATGACGGCACGCCGGTGGCGCTGATGGCGCCGGGCGACGTCGTGTCACTCAAGGCGCAGCCGATCGTCGCCGCGCAGCTGCTGCGCGAGGCCGGCTTCAAGGTCGACGTGCAGGCGACCGACTGGCAGACCGTGGTGACGCGCCGCGCCAGCCAGAAGCCGCCGAAAGACGGCGGCTGGAACATGTTCTTCACCAATTGGGCCGGGCCCGACATTCTCAACCCGGTCGCCAACGTCTCGACCGGCGGCAAGGGCAAGAACGGCGGCTGGTTCGGCTGGCCGGACGATCCGAAGGTCGAAGCGCTGCGCGACCAGTTCGCCCGTGCCACCTCGCCGGAAGAGCAGAAGAAGCTCGCCGAGGAGGTGCAGAAGGAAGTCTACGAGCAGGTGCTGTACATCCCGCTCGGCCAGTACCAGGCGCCCAGCGTCTGGCGCAACGAACTCACCGGCATCCTTGATGGCCCCGCCACCCCGGTGTTCTGGAACATCGAGAAGAAGAACTGAGCGAAGGGGGGCGGCGACGTCGATCGCCGCGCCGACTGCATCATCGACCTGAGCATCGCCGTTCCGCTTCGCGGGACGGCGAAGTGCTGTGAGGGGCTCGGGCACGGCCTATCCCCGTCATTGCGAGGAGGCGCAGCCGACGAAGCAATCCAGAAACCCGTTGTGCGGCGCTGGATTGCTTCGTCGCTGCGCTCCTCGCAATGACGGGGAGAGGCGGTGCACGGATCTCCAACAAAAAGCCCGGCGAGGCCGGGCTTTCGGTCGCCGAGAATGAGCCTAATTACTTCCGCGCGCAGGCGACCGTGATGCTGCTGGCGCTGGGGCTGCAGCGGGCGGTCACGACGCCGTCTTTGACCTGCAGCTGATCGGCGAGGCGTGCGGCGCCGCCGCTGATGCAATAAGCCGAAGCCAGCGTCTCGTCGGCGCTGCACGACACCGGGCAGCCGTTCGAGGCGCAGCTCGACGCGTTGACGGTGCGCACTGCGGCTGGCGCCGCCATGCTGGCCATGGCGTTGGTGGCGGCCGGGGACGTGACGGCAGGCGCAGCAGCGGGAGCAGAAGCGGCGGCAGCGGCTGGCGCCTCGGCCGCGGGCGCAGCGGCCACGCTTGCCGATGCCGGCGTGGCCTCGGCCGGAGCCGCGCTGTCTTCCGACGTGGCGGTGGGAGCCGGGGCGCGCTCCATGCTGCCGGCCGCCACATAGACGACGATGGCGCCGGCCATGATGGCCGCGGCGACGATCGCGGGACCGGCCGGCACCGCCTTGAGCCGCTCCGTCAGCGACGCCACGGACCCTGGAAACGAGCCGCCGGTCCAGGACAGCCCGCGCACACGCATGTCGTCGAAAGCCAGATAGGCAACTATCACAAGGCCGCCGCCGAAGATGATCAGTATCAGCAGCGTCCCGATCGCGGAGAGATACTCCATGTCAATGTCTTTCCATCCGTGCCATGCGCGGCGGGCGTGTATAGAGGCCGCCGGCCGCTAACTGCATTGTCGAAAATCAAAAGAACACGCACCTGCACGGCCTCGTTGAGGCAAATCAACCCCTCTCGCGGCCGTGGTAATGTGTAGCACAGCCCGTCCCGCCACGTCATGCGCAGGAATGCGGCGGGCCGTCTCGGCCCGCAGCCCTTCCCTTCGACGTGGCACGGGCGCCGCGTCGCCCCGGTCTCCCGTCACTCCATCTCCCGCGGAGAGTTTCGGCGGCGTGATCCAGATCAACCGCAGCCTGCCGTGAAGCCGTTTAACTTTCTCTAACAAGCCACCCACCTCACTGCTGTCGTCGTCCCAACGATCCAACCCCGCCAGCATCGGATATGCCCCGCGGCCCACGTCGGGCTCCATTGCGCCGATCGCAGATCCGATTTCGTCAAACTGATCGGATCCGCGCCTAGACTGCGGCGCGATCGCAAGGATGTGACCGTTCAGTGACGGGCAGCATGATCCGCGAGGAGTCGAATATGAAAGCAGCCGACGTGATGACCACCCGGATCGTGACGGTGCCACCAGACGCGCCGGTGCGCGCGGTGGCGGAAACTTTGCTGACGCACGGCATCAGTGCGGTGCCGGTGGTCGACGCGGACGGTGCGCCGCTTGGCATCATCAGCGAGGGCGATCTGATGCCGCGCAACGAGAACGCCCGCGAGGCCCGCCGCGACTGGTGGCTGCAGATGCTGTCCGAAGGCGGCGAGGTGCATCCCGACTATTTGCAATTCCTCAAATCCGATCACCGCACCGCCGCGCAGATCATGGTGTCGCCGGTGCTGACCGTCGACGACAGCGTTTCCATCGCCGAGATCGCCGATCTTCTGTACGCGAAGAACATCAAGCGCGTACCGGTGGTACGCAACGGCCGCGTCGTCGGCATCGTCAGCCGCGCCGATCTGTTGAAGACGCTTGCCGCCCCGCATCTGCACCCGGGCGATCCGGTGCACGACGACGGCAGCCTGCGGCCGGTCGCGTCCGACAAACTGGAGGCGCTGTCGCATCGCGGCCAGGTCGCCGCGCCGCCCCCGCCGCACGACCCCGCCGCCGATGAATTGTCGGCCTCGGCGTTTCAGGCACTCGGCACCGAGCATGAACGCCACGAAGAGCAGGAGCGGCGCGAGGCCAAGCGGATCGCCGAGGAGAAGCACCATCGACAGGCCAGCCAGATGCTGGCGACCCATCTGTCCGACGAGTCTTGGGAGCACATGCTGCACAATGCCCGCGCAATGGCCAAGAAGGGCGAAGTGGAGTTCCTGCTGCTGCGCTTTCCGGCCGAACTGTGCACCGACCACGGCCGCGCCATCAATGCTCCCGACCCGGAATGGCCATCGACATTGCGCGGCATGGCGGCCGACCTCTATCTGCGCTGGAAGGCCGAACTCCGGCCCCACGGCTTCACCCTGAGCGCCCGCGTGGTCGACTTCCCCGAAGGCATCCCCGGAGATATCGGCTTGTTTCTGAGCTGGGCCAAGCACGAGGAGTGAACGTCAAGCGCCGCCCTGCTGCGATCGGGCCGGGTCTGAAGGCATCGGAGGCTTGCCTGCTGATTGCTGATCAAGCCTTCGTTGATGATCAGGCTCTCGCTGCCGCAATGAGCGGGCTTTTTCCTACTATCAAAAGGGGCCGCAATGCGAGCTACCTTCTCCGCGGCATTCGGAACGGCAGCATCGCCTGGACCACCGGCATCTTGAAGCGGTCCAGCGACAGGCTCTCGTGCATCAGGGTGACGCGTTCGCCGAGCAGCGTGGTTTCGATCATCGAGCGGGCGTAGAACGGGGTGTCTTCGACCGTGCGGACGACGCGCGCATCGGCTTCGCTGCGGGCGCTGCGGTCGATGCGCCAGCCGGAGCGGGGCAGGGGGAGCAACGGCGGCGGAGTGAAGTGTTCCAGATTGCCCTCCGCGTCGTAGGTGATCGCCAGGTCGATGCGGCTGCCGCCCCGGCGCTCGGCTTCGTACAGGATCGCGGTCTTGTCGCGCAGCGCGCCGCGCGCCCACTCCCAATGGGTGAATCCGGTCTCGATCGGCGCGTCGCCGGCATTGCTGTCGAGATAGGCCTCGCCCTGCCACGACAGCTTCGGCTGCTCCAGCGTCACCTCGATCCGCGAGCGCGGCGCGATCGGCCACCAGCGGTGATTGCCGTCCTCGTTCAGCACGAAGTCAGTCTTCGTCACGAATCGCGGGACGACGCGGACGCGGCCCTTGATGCGGCCGGGGATCGGCGCGCTCAGCTCGTTGATGTTGATGGTCAGCGCGCGGCCGTCCCAGCCGAGATCGCTCGGGCCGATCAGGAACGAGCCGAGATTGCGCGCGACCTTCCGGCGCGAGCGCTCGGTCATGGTCCAGCGCTTGCTGCCCTGGTGATACAACGCGACGTTGAGCGCGCAATGGTTCAGCGGATCGGCCGCGCCGCCGCGCCGGGCATACGCGTAGTAGGGCGAGAACACGCTGCCGATGAAGGCGATGATAGTGAGGCCTTCGCGGCCGTCGTCGCTGATCGCGTCGACGTACCACCAGGCATAGCCGTTCGGCGGAACGTCGAGGTTGAATCCGGTGCGGCGTTCGTCGGTCGCGTTGGGCCAGGCAATCATCGGGGCGTTCTACACTCTGAGGTCGAAGGCTTCAGGTGACTTTGGTCGCGGCCGGCCGCAGCCGCTGCTGCTCGGCGTCGAGATCGGCCAGTAGGCTGGCCGAGGCGGCCCGGCCGGACAGAGCGGCCATCGGCACGCCGGGGCCGGGATGCGTACTGCCGCCGGCGAGATACAGGCCCGGCAGTTTGGTGCGCGCGCCGGGCCGTTCGAACGACGCGCTCCAGCCGTGCGAGGCGCGGCCGTACAGCGCGCCGCCGGTCGCCGGAAACAGCCGGTTGAAATCTTCCGGCGTGGTGACTTGCGTCTTGTCGGGCCGTGCTTCGACGCGCAGGCCGCAGCGTTGGAGCACGGCGAACGTCCGCTGCGTCACGCGCGCGATCTCGTCCGCCTCGAAGCGCCTGCGGTCGCCGAGCGGCGGGGCATTGACCAGCACCAGCAACTCTTCCTCGCCATTGTCGCCGAGCATCGCGCTGTCGTCGATGCGATCCTGTCCGCAGATATACACGGTCGGCTCGCTCGGCACTTCGCCGCGGCCAAAGATGTCGGTGAATTCGCGGGCGTAGTCGCGCGAGAAGAATACCGAATGCCGGCTGAGCGGAAAGCCGTCAGTTTTGGCCACCATGCTCCAGGTCATCGCCGACAGCGAGCGCAGCTTCGGCGCGATTGGTGCGGCGGCGCGCTGCACAGCCGCGCCGAACATGCCGCCCGGCAGAGCGCCGACGTCGGCGTTGACGATCACCGATGACGCTTCGATGCGGTCGCCGTTCGCCAGGATCACGCCGGCGGCGCGACCGCCCGACACCATGATCTCGCGCACCTCCTGCTCGTAGCGGATGGTGGCGCCCAGCCCGGTGGCGCAGTCGGCCAGCGCACGGGCCAGCGCATGCATGCCACCCTCGATGATCCACACGCCCTGCTGCTCGACATGCGCCACCAGCATCAGGGTCGCCGGCGCCTCGAACGGCGACGAGCCGCAATAGGTCGCGTAGCGGCCGAACATTTGCCGCAGCCGCGGATCCTTGAAGTAGTCGCCGAGCGCATTCCACATCGTGGTGAACGGCCTGATCTTGCGCAGCTCGAGCAGGCCACCGATGCCGCCCGCGGTGGCGAGGCCGGGCAGACTCGGCGCGGTGGCGCGCAGGAACGGCTTTTCCAGGATCTGATAGATCTTGCGGCTGTCGGTGCAGAACTGTTTGTAGCGCCTTGCCTCGGCAGCGCCCGCGAAGGCGCCGATTGCATCAGCCGAGCGTGCTTCGTCGGCGAACAGATCGAGCCGCGCCTTGTCGTCCCAAGCGTGCCGTGCCAGCACCGAGAGCGGACGAAGCTTGAAGTGGTCGGCGAAGTTCAGCCCGGCGCCCGCAAATAGTTCTTCGAACACCCAGCGCATGGTGAAGACGGTGGGCCCGCTGTCGATCCGCGCGGCGCCGATCCCGACCTCGCGAATCTTGCCGCCGGGCGCCGCGGCGCGCTCGACAACGGTGACGTCCAGACCGCGTGCGGCCAGGGCGATGGCGGAGGTGAGGCCGGCCACGCCGGCGCCGATGATCACCACCCGATTTCGCGCCGCCAGATCCCTCATGCCGACTCCCGCTTCGCCTTAAGTGTCATTGCGCCATGCCATTGACAGGTGTCCATAATAACTTACAGTTGCCAATGACAAGTTAAATTGACACTTGCTGGCTTTGGAGCGGGAGTCTGCCATGGACGTGACCAACCGGATCGAGCGCGCCCTCACCGAGGCCCTCAACCAGGCGGACCTCGCAGGCTGTCCGCCCCGGCTCGCGGCCGCGATGCGCAGCGCCGTCTTCCCGCGCGGTGCGCGGGTGCGGCCACGGCTTTGCCACAGCGTCGCCGCGGCCTGCGGCGAAGACAATCCGGCTGCCACCGAGGCCGCCGGCGCCGCGCTTGAACTGATGCACTGCGCCTCGCTGGTGCACGACGATCTCCCCTGTTTCGACGGCGCCGATCTGCGCCGCGGCCGCCCTTCGGTGCACAAAGCGTTCGGCGAGCCGCTCGCCGTGCTCACTGGCGACGCGCTGATCGTGCTGGCGTTCCAGTCGATCGCCCGGGTGTCTTGCCAGCCGGAGCGGCTGTTGAAGTTGACACAGATCATCGGCAGCGCCGTCGGCGTGCCGCTCGGCATCGTCGCCGGTCAGGCATGGGAATGCGAGTCCGAGATCAACCTCGCGCATTATCACCGCTCCAAGACCGGCGCGCTGTTCGTCGCCGCGACCGCGGCAGGCGCAGCCTCAGCCGGCGCCGATCCGGAGCCGTGGCGGATGGTCGGCGAGAAGATCGGCGAGGCCTATCAGGTCGCCGACGATCTGCGCGATGCCGCCGCGGACGAGGACGAGATCGGCAAGCCGGTCGGCCAGGATATCGCGCATGATCGCCCCAGCGCAGTGCGCGAGATGGGCATCGACGGCGCGATCTATCACCTGAAGTCGCTGGTGCGCGGCGCGGTCGATGCGATGCCACCGTGCTCCAACGGCAACGAACTGCGCTCGCTGATCATGTCGGAAGCCACCCGCCTGGTTCCGGCGAAGCTCGCCGCGACCGCAGCGTGATGCGCTCCGGCTTGGCCTGTGCGGCCGGCCGGTGGTAGCAGGAATGATGAGTTCCTCCAGCCTGCGCGACCGACTGCTCGGTTGGCGCGATGCCATCCTGTCGAGCGCTCGCTTTCAGCGCTTCGCCGCGGTGTTTCCGCTGACGCGCGGGGTCGCGCGGCGACGCGCCGGTGCGATGTTCGATATCGTCGCCGGCTTCGTCTATTCCCAGATCCTGCTCGCCTGTGTGCAGCTCCGGCTGTTCGATCTGCTGCGCGAGCGTCCCGCCGGCGTCGATGAGCTGGCGCTGCGGCTGTCGCTGCCACGCGAGTCGATGCAGCTGTTGCTCGACGCCGCGACCGCGCTGAAGCTGGTCCAGCCGCGCAGCGGCGGCCGCTACGGGCTCGGCCAGCTCGGCGCCGAGCTGTGCGGCAATCCCGGCGTTCTCGCCCTGGTCGAGCATCACGCCATGCTGTATCGCGACCTCGCCGATCCGCTCGCCGTGCTGCGCGGCCCGCGCGGCGGCGGCGAACTCGCGGCGTATTGGGCCTATGTGCGCGGCGAGGGCGCAGCCGAGCTTCATGCCGATCAGGTGCTGCCCTATACCGCGCTGATGGCCGCCTCGCAGCCGATGATCGCCCGCGAGGTGCTGCACGTCTTTTCATTCCGCGAGCACCGCTGCCTGCTCGACGTCGGCGGCGGCGACGGCTCCTTCCTCTCGGCTGTGGCCGAACAGACTCCCGGGCTGCGCGTGATGCTGTTCGATCTGCCTGCGGTCGCTGCCAAGGCCGCCGAGCGCTTTCAAACGAACGGACTGACCAGCCGCGCCAGCACGATCGGCGGCAGCTTTCGTGATGATCCGCTGCCGGAGGGTGCCGACATCATCTCGCTGGTCCGGATCATCCACGACCACGATGACGAGGTGGTGTTGGCGCTGCTGCGTGCAGTGCACAACGCCTTGCCCGACAACGGCAAGTTGCTGATTGCCGAGCCGCTCGCCAGCCCGCCCGGCCGGGAATCCAGCACGGACGCGTATTTTGCTCTTTATTTACGGGCGATGGGCACCGGCCAGGGCCGCACATTCGGCCGGCTACGGGAGCTTCTGGCGGAAGCCGGGTTCGGTGACATTCGATTGCACTCCGTCCCGATGCCGCTGGTCGCCTCCGTAATTACCGCAATCAAGCCCCCGATGTGTTAATCTAGCTTGACACTGCAATCCGTCAGTTTACTCTGACACTCTAGCGACAGGTCTCTGCCGCCTGGATTGGAGTAGGCGATGGAAGCCATCGCGGTCGTCCTCAAGCAGCCACAACACGTCGAACTCAGTCGCGTCAGCCTGACGGCGCCGACGGCTGATGACGTCGTTGTCGATGTCGCCTGGAGCGGTGTCAGCACGGGGACCGAGCGGTTGTTGTGGTCGGGCCGGATGCCGCCATTCCCCGGGATGGGTTATCCGCTGGTACCTGGATACGAGTCGGTCGGCGAAGTGGTCGAGGCGGGCGCCGCAACCGATCTGCAGCCGGGGCAGCTGGTGTTCGTGCCCGGGGCGAAGTGCTTCGGCGAAGTCCGCGGCCTGTTCGGGGCGTCGGCTTCGCGCCTCGTCGTTCCCGCCAAGCGCGTGGTGCCGCTCGATCAGCAACTCGGCGAACGCGGTATCCTGATCGCGCTCGCCGCGACTGCGTATCACGCGATCGCAGCGCGCGGCGCGACGCCGCCGGACTGCATCGTCGGTCACGGCGTGCTCGGCCGTCTGCTCGCACGCATCTCCGTCGCGCTCGGCAATCCGCCGCCGACGGTGTGGGAGAAGAACCCGTTGCGCAGCGGCGGCGCCGATGGCTACGCGGTGATCAATCCCGAAACCGACGAGCGACGCGACTATCGTAGCATCTACGACGTCAGCGGCGATCCCAAGCTCCTCGACATTTTGATTTCGCGCATCGCGGCGACCGGCGAGATCGTGCTGGCTGGCTTTTACAGCGAGCCGCTGTCCTTCGCGTTCCCTCCGGCTTTCATGCGTGAGGCCCGGATCCGGATCGCGGCGGAATGGCAGCCGCCGGACATCGCCGCCACCAAGGCGCTGATCGACAGCGGCAAGCTCTCACTCGACGGACTAATCACGCACCACAAGGAGGCGGCGTCGGCCCCCGACGCCTATCGGATCGCTTTCGAAGACCCTGCATGCCTCAAAATGGTTCTGAACTGGAGACCGAGCTGATGAACGTCGTTCCGCAGATCAGCCTGCAAGACGCACAACTCCGGGCCGAGGCGTCGATTGAACCCGACGCCCCGGTGACGACTCCCGTCACCAAGGAGACCCAGATTATCGCGATCTACGGCAAGGGCGGCATCGGCAAGAGCTTCACGCTCGCCAACCTCAGCTACATGATGGCGCAGCAGGGCAAGAAGGTGCTGCTGATCGGCTGCGATCCGAAGAGCGACACCACCTCGCTGCTGTTCGGCGGCAAGGCGACCCCGACCATCATCGAGACCTCCTCAAAAAAGAAGCTGGCCGGCGAGGAAGTCACCATCAGCGACGTCTGCTTCAAGCGCGACGGCGTGTTCGCGATGGAGCTCGGCGGCCCGGAAGTCGGCCGCGGCTGCGGCGGCCGCGGCATCATCCACGGCTTCGAGACGCTGGAGAAGCTCGGCTTCCACGAATGGGGCTTCGACTACGTGCTGCTCGACTTCCTCGGCGACGTGGTGTGCGGCGGCTTCGGCCTGCCGATCGCCCGCGACATGTGCCAGAAGGTGATCATCGTCGGCTCCAACGATCTGCAGTCGCTGTACGTCGCCAACAACGTGTGCTCCGCGGTCGAGTACTTCCGCAAGCTCGGCGGCAATGTCGGCGTCGCCGGCATGGTGATCAACAAGGACGACGGCACCGGCGAGGCGCAGGCCTTCGCGCAATCGGCCGGCATCCCGGTGCTGGCGGCGATTCCCGCCGACGAGGGCATCCGCCGCAAGAGCGCCAATTACGAGATCATCGGATTGCCGGACGGGCAGTGGGGACCGCTGTTCGCGTCGCTCGCCGAGAATGTCGCCACCGCGCCGCCGGTGCGGCCGAAGCCGCTCACCCAGGACGGCCTGCTCGGCCTGTTTTCCAGCGACGTCACCGGCCGCGACGTCGTGCTGCAGCCGGCCACGATGGAAGACATGTGCGGCGCCGCGGTGCTGAACAAGCCGTCGCTCGAAGTGATCTACGACGCGGTGTGATGCGCAGCGTGTCCGGAGTTTCGCCATGAACGTCATGTCCCGCTATGCAGGTCCAATCGGCGAATCGATCGTCACCGATCCGGTCGATGTCGAGGCCATGGCTGACAGCGTAGCCGCTGATGGCGTAGCTGCAGACGGCGCGTCTGCGCAGATCAACACGGCGGCCACCAAGACCGACGGCCTCGGCTGTCATGCCGGCGCGGCCGAGATGAAGGCCGCGGCCGAGGCGGCCGGCAAGAGCGAGTTGCTCGAACGCTACGCCGAGGACTATCCGAAAGGCCCGCACGATCAGCCGCAGAGCATGTGCCCTGCGTTCGGTTCGCTGCGCGTCGGCCTGCGGATGCGCCGCACCGCGACGATCCTGTCCGGCTCGGCCTGCTGCGTCTACGGCCTGACCTTCGTGTCGCATTTCTATGGTGCACGCCGTACCGTCGGCTACGTGCCGTTCAATTCCGAGACGCTGGTTACCGGCAAGCTGTTCGAGGACATCCGCGAAGCGGTCTACAAGCTTGCCGATCCGGCGCAGTACGACACCATCATCATCACCAATCTTTGCGTGCCGACCGCGTCCGGCGTGCCGCTCGATCTGTTGCCGAACGAAATCAACGGCGTCCGTATCGTCGGCATCGACGTCCCGGGCTTCGGCGTGCCGACACATGCCGAAGCCAAGGACGTGCTGGCCGGCGCGATGCTGGAATACGCCCGCAAGGAAGCCGAGCAGGGCCCGGTGCAGGCGCCGCGCGGCGGCCGCAGCGAGCGCCCGACCGTGACGCTGCTCGGCGAAATGTTTCCGGCCGATCCGGTCGGCATCAACATGATGCTGGAGCCGCTCGGCCTCGCCGCGGGTCCAGTGGTCCCGACCCGCGAGTGGCGCGAACTCTATGCGGCGCTCGACTGCGAAGTCGTCGCCGCGATTCATCCGTTCTACAAGGCCTCTATCCGTCAGTTCGATCTCGCCGGCCGAAAGACGGTCGGCTCGGCGCCGGTCGGCCATGACGGCACCGAGACCTGGCTGGAGGCGATCGGCACTGCCTGCAACGTGTCGCGCGACAAGATCGATGCCGCCAAGAACCGCTTCCTGCCGGCCATCAGGGCCGCGCTCGCCGCCAAGCCGATCAACGCACGCATCACCGTCTCGGGCTATGAGGGCTCCGAACTGCTGGTGGCGCGGCTGCTGATCGAAAGCGGCGCAAGCGTGCCTTATGTCGGCACCGCTGTGCCGCGGACGCCGTGGTCCGATCTCGATCGCCAGTGGCTCGAGGCCAAGGGCGTGCGGGTGCAGTACCGCGCCTCGCTCGAGCAGGACTTCGCGGCGGTCGACGAATTCCGTCCCGATCTGGCGATCGGCACCACCCCGGTGGTGCAGAAAGCCAAGACCATGGCGATCCCGGCTTTGTACTTCACCAATCTGATCTCGGCGCGGCCGCTGTTCGGCGTCGCCGGAGCCGGCTCGCTGGCGCAGGTGATCAACGCGGCGCTCGCCAATCAGGCGCGCTTCGATGAGATGAAGGAATTCTTCGGCGACGTCGGGCAGGGGCCCGCGGCCGGCATCTGGACCGACACGCCGAAGGACTATCCGGCGTTCCGCGACAAGTATCGCAAGCAGATCGAAGCCGCAGCCAAGAAGCGCAAGGCGGAGGAGATGATCTGATGCTGGTCCTCGATCACGATCGCGCCGGCGGCTACTGGGGCGCCGTCTATGCCTTCACCGCGGTAAAGGGCCTGCAGGTGATCATCGACGGTCCGGTCGGCTGTGAGAACCTGCCGGTGACCTCGGTGCTGCACTACACCGACGCGCTGCCGCCGCACGAACTGCCGATCGTCGTCACCGGCCTCGGTGAAGACGAACTCGGCAAGACCGGCACCGAAGGCGCGATGAAGCGCGCGCACCGTGCGCTCGATCCGTTCCTGCCGGCCGTGGTGGTGACCGGGTCGATCGCTGAGATGATCGGCGGCGGCGTCACGCCGGAAGGCACCGGCATCAAGCGCTTTCTGCCGCGCACCATCGACGAGGATCAGTGGCAGAGCGCCGACCGCGCGATCTCCTGGCTGTGGAAGGAATACGGCCCGAAAAAGATTCCGGAGCGTAATCGCAAGGACGGCGAGAAGCCGCGGGTCAACATCATCGGGCCGATCTATGGCACCTTCAACATGCCGTCCGACCTCGCCGAGATCCGCCGCCTGATCGAAGGCATCGGCGCCGAAGTCAACATGGTGTTTCCGCTCGGCACGCATCTCGCCGACATTCCCAAGCTGGTGAACGCCGACGTCAACGTCTGCATGTATCGCGAGTTCGGCCGGCTGCTGTGCGAAGCGCTGGAGCGGCCGTATCTGCAGGCGCCGATCGGGCTGCATTCGACCACGCGCTTCCTGCGCAAGCTCGGCGAACTCACCGGCCTCGATCCCGAGCCGTTCATCGAGCGCGAGAAGAACACCACCATCAAGCCGCTGTGGGATCTGTGGCGCTCGGTCACCCAGGATTTCTTCGGCACAGCCAGTTTCGCGATCGTGGCGACCGACACCTACACACGCGGCGTCCGGCATTTCCTTGAAGAGGAAATGGGGCTGCCCTGCACCTTTGCGTTCTCGCGCAAGGCCGGCGTCAAGCCGGACAACGATTCGGTGCGCGCTGCGATCCGCCAGACGCCGCCGCTGATCATGTTCGGCAGCTACAACGAAAGAATGTATCTGGCGGAGTCGGGCGGCCGCGCGATCTACATCCCGGCCTCGTTCCCCGGCGCAGTCATCCGCCGCCATACCGGCACGCCGTTCATGGGCTACTCCGGCGCCACCTACCTGGTGCAGGAAGTCTGCAACGCGCTGTTCGACGCGCTATTCAACATCCTGCCGCTCGGCAGCGACCTCGACCGGGTCGACCCGACGCCGGCACGTCGTCACGAGGAGCTGCTGTGGAGCGACGAGGCGAAAGCCCTGCTCGACGAGGTCCTCGAATCTCATCCGGTGCTGGTGCGTATTTCGGCCGCGAAGCGCTTGCGTGACGCTGCGGAAAACAGCGCGCGCCGCGCCGGGCAGGAAAAAGTCACTACCGAATTCGTCAGTCAAGCACGTGCCGCACTGCTCGACGGCCAATCTGCGTAACGATGATTTGAGCTAGAACAATGCGGTTCACAATGTCGCGACCAAATATGCGCAATCCCAGAGTGAGGAGATGATCGATGTCCGACTACGTCTACACCGGCCGTCGCTCGCGGGTGCTACCTGATAACGCTGCGATCGAATCCAAACTGATTTTCGGGGCGTGCTACGTGCTGTTTCTGGTCCGCGCCATCGTTTCGCGCGCGCTGCCCTGGCGCAAGCAGAGCGGTCAGCATCAATCCGTGTTCAGCGAAGCCCACAACGCCGCGAGCGTTCTGGTGACCTCGTCGTTCATGGGCATGTAATTCGAATTTCGTCCGGCTTAGCCGGACGGAACACTGCCGTCTCGGAAACGAAACGGTAACTCGCTGTCGTTTCGGAAACGATACGGCAAACGTTTGCCGCCCGCCCTCGGGCGGCGAGTCGGCCGAAAGGCCATCACTAGGAGGTGTACCAAATGAGTGACGGTTCCATCTCGGGACTTTCCGAAGCGGAAGCCAAGGAATTCCACTCGATCTTCGTGACGAGCTTCTTTCTCTTCATCGTCGTCGCGGTTGTTGCTCACATCCTCGCCTGGATGTGGCGTCCGTGGCTGCCGAAGGCTACTGGTTACGCGATGGACACTGTCCATCAGATGACTTCGTATCTGTGCTAAGGGGAGAAGACTACCATGTGGCGAATTTGGTTGCTGTTTGATCCGCGTCGCGCGCTGGTCCTGCTGTTCGTGTTCCTGTTCGGCCTGGCCATCATCATCCACTTCATCCTGCTGAGCACCAGCCGCTTCAACTGGCTGGACGGCCCGAAGAAGACGGCTGAGATCTCTCAGACCTACACCAGCATGCCCGTCTAATGGCATGACGCATTGCTTGCCGGAACGAGCGGGAAACGGACCTGACTGCCGGGCTCGCTCGCTTCCGGGAAGCTACCTGGACTGGATCACTACGATGGATTTTCCCTGGCGCGCTCGCGGAGGAACGATCGATGGCAATGCTCAGTTTTGAGAAAAAATACCGCGTTCGTGGCGGAACGCTAATCGGGGGCGACCTGTTCGATTTCTGGGTCGGCCCGTTCTACGTCGGGTTCTTCGGGGTCGCGACGGTGTTCTGTGCGCTCATGGGGACCGCGCTGATCATCTGGAATACTGCGATGGGCCCGACCTGGGTGCTGTGGCAGATCAGCGTCAATCCGCCCGACGCCAAATACGGCCTCGGCTTTGCGCCGCTGACCGAAGGCGGCATCTGGCAATGGGTGTCGATCTTCGCGACGGGTGCCTTCATTTCGTGGGCGCTGCGTGAAGTCGAAATCTGCCGCAAGCTCGGCATCGGATATCACGTTCCGTTCGCCTTCAGCTTCGCGATCTTCGCCTACCTGACCCTGGTGGTGATCCGCCCGGTTCTGATGGGCTCCTGGAGCTACGGCTTCCCCTACGGCATCTTCACGCATCTCGATTGGGTGTCGAACACCGGCTACGCCTACGGCCAGTTCCACTACAATCCCGCGCACATGATCGCGATCACCTTCTTCTTCACCACCTGCCTGGCGCTGGCGCTGCACGGCGGTCTGGTGTTGTCGGCCCTCAATCCGGACCGTGGCGAGCCGGTGAAGTCGCCCGAGCATGAGAACACCATTTTCCGTGATCTGGTCGGCTACTCGATCGGCACCATCGGCATTCACCGCCTCGGCCTGTTCCTGGCGCTGGCTGCCGTGTTCTTCAGCGCGGTCTGCATGATCATCAGCGGCCCGGTGCTGGCGGAAGGTGGTTCGTGGCCGGATTGGTGGAATTGGTGGCGCAACCTGCCGATCTGGAATTCCTAATTCAACCGGTCACAAGAGAGTCTTGTCATGGCCCAATATCAGAACATCTTTACGCAGGTCCAGGTTGAGGGACCTGCCTATGCGGGGGTGCCGCTACGACCCGGCAGCTCTGCCCGCGAGACCCAGACGACGTTCAACTACTGGCTCGGCAAAATCGGTGACGCGCAGGTTGGTCCGATCTATCTCGGGTTCACCGGTGTCTGCTCGCTGCTGTGCGGCTTCGTCGCGATCGAGATCATCGGCCTCAATATGCTGGCGTCGGTGGACTGGAGCCCGATCGAATTCCTGCGGCAGTTCTGCTGGCTGGCGCTCGAGCCGCCGAAGCCGGAATACGGCCTGACGATCCCGCCGCTGCGGGAAGGCGGCTGGTGGCTGATCGCCGGCTTCTTCCTGACGGTGTCGATTGCGCTGTGGTGGGTTCGCACCTATCGCCGCTCGCGGGCCCTCGGCATGGGCACCCACGTGTCGTGGGCGTTCGCCTCGGCGATCCTGCTCTATCTGTCGCTCGGCTTCATCCAGCCGGTGCTGATGGGCTCGTTCAGCGAAGCGCCGCCGTTCGGCATCTTCCCGCATCTCGACTGGACCAACAACTTCTCGATCAAGTACGGCAACCTGTACTACAACCCCTTCCACTGCCTCTCGATCGCATTCCTGTATGGCTCGGCTCTGCTGTTCGCCATGCATGGTGCGACCATTCTGGCCGTGAGCCGCTACGGCGGCGAGCGCGAGATCGAGCAGATGCTGGACCGTGGTACTGCACTTGAACGCGCTGCTCTGTTCTGGCGCTGGACGATGGGCTTCAACGCCACGGCCGAATCGATCCATCGCTGGGCCTGGTGGTTCGCGGTGCTCTGCCCGCTGACCGGTGCCATCGGCATCATCCTGACGGGTCCGGTGGTCGACAACTGGTTCGACTGGGGCGTGAAGCACGGCCTGGCTCCGCCGCGGTAGTGCAGCCAGATCCTCTCGACTGACAATTGCGCACGCCTGATTGAAAACATCCGATCAGGCGTGTGCTGTTTGGAAGGCTCAGGAGCCGGACGACAGACCGTCACATGCACGGAAACTTCTTCGCCGGATAATGACGGGCGGAGCGACGTGAGGTAAGACAGCGCCTCCCATCCGCGCCTCGACCGCCAAGCCAAGCCGACGCAACCCGATGCCGATCCGCGGCGCGGGGCAATAAGAAAACGAAAGACTTGGTCGAGCAGACGCCGGACGAAGGGACGGGTTCTTGCTGGAGGATATTTGCCCTGGTGCAAGTGTTCAAATCGCCGAAGGAGTCGCTGGGTGATCTCGGTGCCGAGGCTGCGGCGAAGCTGATCGCTGCAGCGACGGACGTTGCACTAGTGATTGATCCTCAGGGCGTGATTCGCGACGTCGCCTTCAACAAGGACGAACTGGCACTCGAATTGGACGCACAGGGCCGCTGGCTCGGCTCCCGTCTGATCGATGTCGTGACGTCCGATACCCAACCGAAGATCCGCGAACTGCTGCTCGACGCCACGGTGCGGGACACGCCGACCTGGCGCCAGGTCAATCATCCGTCACCCGGCGGCGACGACGTGCCGGTGTTGTATTCGGCGGTCGGCTTCGGGCGCGACGATCGATTGCTGGTGGTCGGGCGTGATCTGCGTCAACTCGCGCTGATGCAGCAACGGCTAATCAACGCGCAGCAATCGATGGAGCGGGACTACATCCGGCTCCGCCATGCGGAAACCCGCTATCGGCTGCTGTTCCAGGTCTCTTCGGAAGCCGTCATGATCGTGGATGCGAGCAGCGAACTGATCGTCGACACCAATCCGGCGACGCTGGCGATGTTCGACGCGACTGCGCCGCAGACCCAGGGCTCGCCGCTCGCCAGTCACTTCGATCCCGCCGATCGCCCGGCCGTGCTGGGTCTGTTGGGGGATGTCCGCTCCACCGGCCGCGACGGCCGCGCCAAGATCCGTCTCGCCAATTCGGGGCGGACCTGTGAGATGTCGGCGTCGCTGTTCCGGCAGGAAAATGCTTCGCTGTTCCTGGTGCGGTTGACGTCGCAGTCCGCCGCTCCGGAGGTCGGCGCGGCCAAGAGCGCCTCGCTGCTGCTGAAATATTTCGAATCCGCTGCCGATGCGCTGGTGATCACGCAATTCGACGGCCGGGTGGTGCGCTCCAATCTCGCTTTCCTGGAGATGGCGCAACTCGGCAGCCCCGAACAGGCGCGCGGCGAACTGCTCGATCGATGGCTCGGCCGCACCGGCGTCGATCTCAGCGTCGCGCTCGCCAATCTTCGGCAGAGCGGCACCATCAAGCTGTTCGCCACCGTGCTGCGCGGCGAATACGGCGCCGCCGCCGAAGTCGAGGTCTCGGCCGTCGCGCTGAACGACATCGAGGACAAGCCGTGCTTCGGCTTCGCCATCCGCAACGTCGAGAAGCGGTTGCCGGCGGCGCCTAGTTCCAAGCGCGAGCTGCCGCGTTCGGTAGCGCAACTCACCGAGCTGATCGGCCGGGTGCCGCTGCGCGACCTGGTCCGGGAAACCACGGATGTGATCGAGAAATTGTCGATCGAGGCGGCGCTCGAACTCACCGGCGACAACCGCGCCTCGGCAGCCGACATGCTCGGCCTCAGCCGGCAGAGCCTCTACGTCAAGCTGCGCCGCTACGGCCTCGCAGAGCATGCGCCCGAAGGAGAGGCTGCTGATGAGTAACGCGTCAACCCATCCGGTGGCGCTGCGCCCCGCGCCCTCGGCGGTGCTCGAAGTGCTGCACCCGATCACCTGGTTTCCGCCGATGTGGGCGTTCGCCTGCGGTGTGGTGTCGTCGGGGGTGCCGATTTCGTCGCGCTGGGTCGAAGTGATCGCCGGCATCGTGCTGTGCGGGCCGCTGCTGGTCGCCACCAGCCAGGTCGTCAACGACTGGTTCGATCGCGACGTCGACGCCATCAACGAGCCGAATCGTCCCATCCCATCCGGCCGTATCCCGGGGCGCTGGGGGCTGTATCTGTCGTTCATGTGGACCGCCGCATCGCTGCTGCTCGCCAGCCTGCTCGGCGTCTGGGTGTTCGGCGCCGCCGTGCTCGGCCTGGTGCTGGCCTGGATCTATTCGATGCCGCCGCTGCGGCTGAAGCAGAACGGCTGGCTCGGCAACGGCGCCTGCGCGATTACTTATGAAGGCTTCGCCTGGTTCACCGGCGCCGCCGTGATGCTCGGCGGCCTGCCGCATTGGTGGATCGTGACGTTGGCGCTGCTTTACAGCGCCGGGGCGCACGGCATCATGACGCTCAACGACTTCAAGTCGATCGAGGGCGACATCAAGACCGGCGTCGGTTCGCTGCCGGTCCGGCTCGGGGTCGACAACGCCGCGCGCACGGCCTGCGCCGTGATGGCGATCCCTCAAGTGTTGGTTGTCGCCTTGCTGCTGTCCTGGGACCGTCCAATCGGCGCGGCGATCGTCTGCCTCGTGCTGGTGCTTCAGCTCGCTTTGATGGTGCGTTTCCTGCGGGCGCCGGTCGCACGCGCCACCTGGTTCAGCGGCCTCGGCGTCGCGCTCTACGTGATGGGCATGATGGCGAGCGCCGTCGCGGTTTCCTCGTTCGGAGGCGCGGCATGAGTTTCATCGCAATCGGAGGTGCGCAATCATGATGCGGCCGTTGTCCTGGCTGGGCATTGTTCGGATGGGGCTGGTGCAGACCGGCCTCGGCGCGATCGTCGTGCTCACCACCTCGACCCTCAACCGCGTGATGGTCGTGGAGCTGGCGCTGCCGGCGATGCTGCCCGGCGCGTTGGTGGCGATCCACTACGCGCTGCAGGTGTTCCGTCCGGCCTGGGGGCACGGCTCCGATCGCGGCGCGCGCCGCACGCCGTGGATCATCGGCGGCATGGCGGTGCTGGCGCTCGGCGGCTTCCTCGCCGCGGTCGCGACCGCCTGGATGGCGACCCAGCCGCTGCTCGGCGTCGCGCTGGCGATCGTCGCGTTCTGCCTGATCGGCGGCGGTGTCGGCGCCGCCGGCACGTCGCTGCTGGTGCTGCTTGCCAAGCGGGTCGACGACAAGCGCCGCGCTGCGGCCGCCACCATCGTCTGGGTGATGATGATCTCGGGCTTCATCGTCACCACCGGCTTTGCCGGGCATCTGCTCGATCCATTCTCGCCGTCGCGGCTGGTTGCCGTGTCCGGCGGCGTGTCGCTGATCGCGATGCTGCTGACCTTCGTCGGGGTGTGGGGCGTGGAAGGCAAGGTCGCGGCTGGGCTGGTCGCGGCGCCGGAGAAGGGCTCGTTCCGCGCCGCCATCAAGGAAGTCTGGGCCGAGCCGCAGGCGCGCCGCTTCGCCATCTTCGTGTTCGTGTCGATGCTGGCCTACAGCGCCCAGGATCTGATCCTGGAGCCGTTTGCCGGCGCGGTGTTCGCGTTCACGCCGGGCGAAACCACCAAGCTGTCGAGCGTCCAGCATGGCGGCACGCTGCTCGGCATGGCGCTGGTGCCGCTGATCGGCGCGATGTTTCCGAAGACGCGCGGCAACCTCAAGGTCTGGACCGTCGGCGGCTGCATCGCCTCGGCGATCGCGCTGCTCGGGCTGTCCACCGCCGCGATGGTCGGCGGCTCCTGGCCGCTGCGCGCCAACGTCTTTGTGCTCGGCGTCACCAACGGCGCCTACGCGGTGGCGGCGATCGGCTCGATGATGGAGCTGGTCAGCGCCGGCGGCGAGAAGCGCGAGGGCGTCCGCATGGGATTGTGGGGCGCCGCGCAGGCGATCGCCTTCGGCATCGGCGGCTTCGTCGGCACGCTGGCGAGCGACGTGGCGCGTCTGGTCCTGAGTTCACCGGCGCTGTCCTACGCGTCGGTGTTCGCGGCCGAGGCCGGCTTGTTCGTGGTGTCGGCGGTGATGGCGGTGTGGGTGCATCGCGCCCAGCAGCGTTCCGCGCGCGGCGCCGGCCGCGGCGTCGATTTGTCGAATGCAGCAGTGGCGGGAGGATAGGATGAGCGATAACTCCGCGATCTATGATGTCGTCGTCGTCGGCGGAGGGCCGGCCGGCGCCACCGCGGCCTGCGATCTCGCCCGAGCCGGCAAGCGCGTCGTGCTGCTCGACCGCGCCGGCCGCATCAAGCCGTGCGGCGGCGCCATTCCGCCGCGCGCGATCCGCGACTTCGCAATTCCGGACGGCATGCTGGTCGCCAAGATCAACGCCGCCCGTATGGTGTCGCCGACCGATGTCGAAGTCGACATGCCGATCGACGGCGGCTTCGTCGGCATGGTGGACCGTGAGCATTTCGACGAATGGTTGCGCCAGCGCGCCGCCAGCGTCGGCGCCGAGCGCCGCACCGGCCTGTTCCGTCGCTTCACGCGTGACGAAGGCGGCGTCAACACGATCCACTACGAAGCTCGCCAGCCCGACGGCGCCATGCAGGAGCAGACGGTGAAGGCGCGAGCGATCATCGGCGCCGACGGCGCGGTGTCGGCGGTGGCGCGGCAGTTCCTACCGGATGCCGACCGCGTGCCGTTCGTGTTTGCCTATCACGAGATCATCAAGGCCCCCGGCGCCCAGCAGCGGGCGGCCTATGAGAGCCGGCGCTGCGACGTGTACTACCAGGGCAAGGTGTCGCCGGACTTCTACGGCTGGGTGTTTCCGCACGGCGACACGGTGAGCGTCGGCACCGGCTCGATGCACAAGGGCTTCTCGCTGCGTGATTCGGTGGCCGAGCTGCGCAAGCAGACCGGCCTCGACGAGGTCGAGACCATCCGCAAGGAAGGCGCGCCGATCCCGCTGCATCCGCTGGCGCGCTGGGACGACGGCCACAGCGTGCTACTCGCCGGCGACGCCGCGGGCGTGGTCGCGCCGGCGTCGGGCGAGGGCATCTACTACGCGCTGCTCGGCGGCCGGCTGGCGGCGGAGGCCGTTGGTGAGTTTCTGCAGACCGCCGACGCCAAGGCGTTGAAGCTGGCGCGCAAGCGCTTCATGCGGGCGAACGGCTCTGTGTTCCGAATCCTCGGGCTGATGCAATGGTACTGGTACGCGAGCGACAAGCGCCGCGAGCAGTTCGTCAGCATCTGCCGCGATCGCGACGTCCAGAAGCTGACCTGGGACGCCTACATGAACAAGAAGCTGGTCCGTGCCAAGCCGATCGCGCATGTCCGGATCTTCTTCAAGAATTTGGCGCACATGACCGGCTTCGCCTCCGTCTGAGACTTAGCATTCATCCCATCTCGCCGCGCAGGGGCATCTCGGCCCTGTGCGTTGAAGCACCGACCTTGATAGTCTGGGTCGCCGACTCGATTCTGTTTTCTTCTTCGCCGCATCTCACCGCCAAGCGGACGCGCGAAGCGCCCAACGCCCTGAAGGTCCGACGTGAATCCGATCCTTGTTGCCTTTGCCGTCGCCATCCTGGTCGGATTGCTCGGCGGATCGCTCACCGACACCGGGCCCTGGTATCAAAGCCTGAGCAAACCGTGGTGGCAGCCGCCGGACTGGGCGTTCGGTCCGGCCTGGACGGTGATTTTTGCACTGGCGGCGATGTCCGCGGTCTACGCCTGGCGCGGCGCGACCACGCGGGCTCAACGCGAATGGGTCATCGGCATCTTCGCCGCCAACGGCTTCTTCAACGTGCTGTGGAGCATGCTGTTCTTCACCGTGCAGCGGCCGGATTGGGCGCTGCTGGAAGTGCCGCTGCTGTGGCTTTCGGTGGCGACGGGCATCGTTGTGTTTTGGCGAGGCGCACGGACGGCCAGCTACTATCTGGTGCCGTATCTGATCTGGGTCAGCTTCGCGGCCACACTGAACTGGACCGTGGTCCAGCTCAATGCGCCATTCTGATCGTCGCGGCCGCCGGTCATCTCTCACATTGAAGGGCTGGACATGTCGATGATGTCCGATCTGTTCACCAGCGGCCTGCTCGTCGATCTGATCCTCGGCTTCCTGGTGCTCGAGGCTGTCGGGATCATCGGTTACTGGGGATGGCGCAGGCGCGGCATCGCGCCCGCTGATTTCCTACCGGGGATGTGCTCGGGGGCGCTGATGCTGCTGGCGCTACGCGCTGTGCTGACTGGCGGCTCCTGGGTGCTGCCTACGGTTTGCCTCATGCTCGCGGGCGCGGCGCATCTGGTCGATGTGCTGCGGCGCTGGCGCCGTTGAGGGCGGAGATCATCATCCTCAAATGACAAGAGCTCCGATCCTCGCGGACCGGAGCTCTTGAGAACGCGCCGGCCGCAGCCGGCGACCGATGGCTTACTTCAGGGTGGCCAGATAAGCGGCGACGTCCTTGCGCTGCTGCTCGTTGGCCAGCTTGAAGGTCATCTTGGTCGAGCCGGTCGCCTTGTCGGCCTGGCCCTTGTCGGTCAGGAACTTCTTCAGATAGGCGTTCGGGTCAGCGAGATATTCGACGACGTTGGCCTGCGACCACACCAGACCGGCTTCGCCAGCGGCGTGATTCAGCGGCGAGTAGGTGAAGCCGGCCGCGGTGCCGGTCTTGCGGCCGATCACGCCGCCGAGCGCCGGGCCGACCATGTTCTTGTCTGCGCGGTGGCAGGTCTGGCACTGCTTGAACACAGCCTCGCCCTTCGCGGCGTCCTGCGCCGACGCGCCTGTCGACAGAGATCCTGCGGCAGCGGTGATGGTGACAATTGCGAGAAATTTACGGACCACGTCTCTCTCCTAGATCTCAGTCGGTTGCGCCCACGGTATCGGGGCCCAGTTCGGGCTCGACGATGGTGTATCCAAACTCCTTCTAAACTGCCCTGTAAAGGAATTCTGACACTCAGCACTCTGTCGAACTGGACGTTTGTGTCTTGTATCGCCTTGATTTCGCGCAATAAAGTTACAGACTAGGCAATTCGGCGAATTTCCTTCTTATTTAGGAGGAGCTTGCACTTGTCATTGGCACAAGGTCTGCATAATTCCACAGGGCGCGACCTTCTCCAGACGTCTCCCGACGCCGGAACCGCCTGCGAGTGGAACGATGTCTGCCAAACCAGCACAGCCTGACATCACACTGTTACTCGATATGGACGGTGTGATCCGCGACGCAAGTCTGTCGCCTGCCTTGTCGGGAGAGAGCGTCGAGGCTTGGCTCGGCAGGCCGTGGTCGGATATCGCGGGTGAGGAGGGCGGCGACAAAGTTCGCCGGATGGTCGACGATGCCCGCTCCAGTGGGATCTCGGCGTTCCGTCAGATCAATCAGCGCTTTCCGTCCGGGACCGAGATTCCGATCGAATTCACCACCATGCTGCTCGGTGATCGCACCGGCATGGTGGCAGTCGGCAAGAACCTGCAGGCGGTCACCGAACTGCATTCGCGGCTGATTGCAGCGCAGCAGACCATCGAGCGCGATTACTGGCGCCTGCGCGAGATGGAAACGCGCTATCGCCTGGTGTTCGATGCGGCCACCGAGGCGGTGGTAATCGTCTCGGCGAACGATCTCAGGATCGTCGAAGCCAATCGCGCTGCTGTGCAGGCGCTCACAGGGATCGACCGCGACAACGCGGACGTTACTGGCCGCGAGATTGTCGGTGAGATTGCTGAAGTTGATCGGGACGCTGTCCGCGAGATGCTGCTGCGCGTCCGCGATCGGGGCAAGGCGCTGAGCATTTTGGTGCATCTCGGCCGGGAGGCGCGTCCATGGATGGTGCGTGGCTCTCTGGTGTCATCGGAGCGCGGCCAGGTCTTTCTGCTGCAGTTCGCTCCCGTGACGTCCGCGCCGCGCGGCGACGACCGCGAGCCGACCGTTCTGAAAACGCTGATCGACCGCGTGCCCGACGGCTTCGTGGCGCTCGATTCGGCGGGCGTGATCCGGCACGCCAATCAGGCGTTTCTCGATCTTGTACAGATCGGCTCCAAGGGGTCGGCGATCGGCGAATCGCTCGGCCGCTGGCTGAACCAGCCCGGCGCCGATCTCGCCGCGCTCCTCTCGCACCTGCAGCGCTACAAGACGGTGCGGCTGTTCCAGACAACCATTCGCGGCGAACTCGGCAGCGAGACCGAGGTCGAGATTTCCGCCGTCGATGGCGACGACCACAACTACGTCGGCGTGCTGATCCGCAATGTGTCGCGCCGGCTTACCGGCGGAGAAAGCGATGCGCTGCGCGCGGCGCTCGGGCCGATCAGCAAGCAGCTGGGCCGCTCCTCTCTACGCAAGCTGGTAAAGAATACCGTCGGTATCGTGGAGCGCCACTACGTCAAGGAAGCGCTCGAGCTGACCAAAGGTAACCGCACCGCGACCGCCGAATTGCTCGGCTTGAGCCGACAGAGCCTCTATGCCAAGCTCGCCCGGTATGGACTCGATGACAAGGGGTCCAGCTCACAAGAGACTTCCATGGACGACGACTCCGAGGAATGATTGGCCGTTCAACCGACCATCTCGCCCGCATTCGGAACAGCGGACCTTTCCAATTGTGAGCAGGAACAGATCCACCTCGCAGGATCGATCCAGCCGCATGGTGCATTGCTGGTCGTCAGTGAGCCCGACCACCGCATCATTCAGTCCAGTGTCAATGCGGCCGAATTTCTCAACGTCGAAAAGGTCGTCGGCGTCGCCCTCGCGGATCTCGAAGGCGATCTGCTGATCCGCATCCTGCCGCATCTCGATCCGACGTCCGAAGGAACCCCGATCGCGGTGCGCTGCCGGATCGGCACGCCCGCTTTGGACTTCGATGGCCTGATCCACCGGCCGCCGGAAGGTGGCCTGATCGTCGAGCTCGAGCGCGCCGGTCCGCCGCTCGATCTGCCGACCGCCGTCGGTCAGGCGCTCGACAAGATTCGCACCTCGAATTCGGTCCGCGCACTGTGTGACGAAGCTGCCCTGCTGTTTCAGGACCGCATCGGCTACGACCGGGTGATGGTCTATCGTTTCGACGAAGAAGGCCACGGCGAAGTGTTTTCGGAGCGGCACGCTCCGGGTCTCGAATCCTATCTGGGCAACCGCTATCCGGCCTCCGATATTCCGCAAATGGCGCGAAGGCTGTACGAGCGGCAGCGCGTGCGCGTGTTGGTCGATGTCGCCTACGAGCCGGTGCCGTTGCAGCCGCGGTTGTCGCCGCTGACCGGACGCGACCTCGACATGTCGGGCTGCTTCCTGCGCTCGATGTCGCCGATCCATCTGCAGTACCTGAAGAACATGGGCGTGCGCGCCACGCTGGTGGTGTCGCTGATGGTCGGCGGCAAGCTGTGGGGGCTGGTCGCCTGCCATCACTATCAGCCGCGATTCATCCATTTCGAACTGCGTGCCGTTTGTGAGATGCTCGCCGAAGCCATCGCCACGCGTATCACCGCGCTGGAAAGTTTCGCGCAGAGCCAATCCGAATTGTTTGTTCAGCGGCTCGAACAGCGCATGATCGAGAGCATCTCGCGCGAGGGCGATTGGCGTGCGGCGATCTTCGATGTCTCTCAGTCGATCCTGCAGCCGGTGCGCGCCAGCGGCGCCGCGTTGGTCTATGAAGGGCAGGTGACCACGGTCGGCGAAGTCCCCGGCACGCACGACATTCGCGAAATCGCCGCCTGGCTGGCGCGTCAGCCGCGCGCTGCAGTGATCTCGACGTCGTCGCTGGGCATCGACGTGCAAGACTTCGCGACGCTGACGCCGGTTGCCAGCGGCATCGCTGCGGCCCCGGTGTCGAATCAACCTGGCGAATTCCTGATCTGGTTTCGTCCCGAGCGGGTCCGGACGGTTACCTGGGGTGGAGATCCGAAGAAGCCGTTCGTGATTGGCGACACTCCCGCCGATCTGTCGCCGCGTCGCTCCTTCGCCAAATGGAATCAGGTGGTGGAGGGGACGTCGGATCCCTGGACCCCGTCCGATCTTGCCGCGGTGCGAACCATCGGCCAGTCCGTCGCCGACATCGTGCTGCAATTCCGCGCGGTGCGAACGCTGATCGCTCAGGAACAGCTCGATCAGTTCTCGCGACAGGTTGCGAGCTCCGACCATCCGGTGGTGATCGCTGATGCGGCCGGCAAGATTTTGCTGATCAACACCGCTTTCACCGCGATCCTGCCGGATGGCTATCCTCCGCTGCACCGGCTCGAGGATCTCGCCTTGGCGTTCTTTGATCCGTTCGACTTCAGGCGCAATATCGCCGAGATGATCGAGCGTCAGCGCGGCTGGCGCGGCGAATTGTTGTTGCGCGAAGCGGCCGGCAAGACTCGCTCGCTGTTGGTTCGCGCCGATCCGGTGATACCATCGCGGGATCGCGCGCTCGGCTTTGTGCTGATCTTCAACGACAACGCCGCTCGTCGGGCTGCCGAAGCCGCGCGCGGCCGTTTTCAGGAAGGCATCCTCAAGAGCAGCCGAAACTCCGGCTTGCGGCTCGATACGCAATCCGATCTCGTCTACCAGAACCTGCTGTCGGCGGTGGTCGAGAACGCGCAGCTGGCGGCGCTGGAAATCACCTACGGGGTGGAGACCGGGCGGATCGCCGAAATGCTGGAAGGCGTGCGCGATTCGACGATGCGGACCGCCGAAGTGCTGCAGCATCTGATGCTACACGCCTCCCGGGCGTCCGCAGATCAAACCCCGGGCAAACCGCAGAAGACCAAGAAATAGTCCAGCGCGAAATTAGGCAGGCGGGCCCGAAAGTCGGCGCTGCACGGCGATCGACAGCGCGATGTTGCATTCGAACGCGACCGCGCCTTCGGCGATGATCGCTTCAGGGTCTGCGGCGGCCGCGCCGGCCAGCTCCAAAGCTTGGCGGTAGCCGGTCTTGAGGGCTGCGAGCTCTCCGATCGCCGAGAAGTCGTAATGGGCCAGCTCCCGCGGGCCGAGGCCGAGCGACTTCTGTAGCAGGCGTTTGACGATCTGTCCGCCATTGAGGTCGCCGAGATAGCGCGTATATGCGTGCGCGATCAGCCGGCTGCCGTCGCCCTCGGCTGCGCGCGCGATGGTCTGCGCATAAGCTTCGCCTTCCGGCAGCAGCGGCAGCTCGTCATCGGTCAACGCGGCCAAATCAGCCGCGATTGCCGGCGCTCGCGCCAGGCGATAGCGGGCCAATGGCCGCAGCATGGGATCGTCGCGATGGCGCTCGAGGCCGTCTTCGATCTGGTGATAAGCCGGCAGCAGGTTGCGCAGCAGCAGCGCATAGCCGTTCCGGCTGGCGGCGCCGCGCAGCATGTCGGCGATGAAGCCGGTTCGCTCCGCCTCGAGGTGAAGGGCTCTGGTTTGCACGTAGAGTGCGGTCACGACGCTCGGTGCGACGCTTTCCGCGGAAACTGCGGTCATTCGATCTCCTCGTCTTCAGCCTGTCTTATAGCAGAGCCGAAGCGAGGCGGCGAAGCCCGCAAGCGTCACCGTCGCCCTTTCAGCATCGGAAGCAGTGCACGAGCCAGCTGCGGCGCATGGGCGCCGTCGGTAGCACTCATGTCGGCACCCAGCAAATTGGCCAGTTCGGGGCGATTTACCAGGACCGGCCCCCCGATGATGACGCCGACCCAGCGGTTGCGGGACAGCCGCCGTACATCCTGGATCAGCCGCTTCAACTCGTCGATCCGGCGGTCGCTGGTCAACGAGAAGCCGATCAGGTCGAACCACCGATCCGTCACCAGCGATGACAATTCGCGCGGCGAACTGAACGGCCCGGTGCAGATATCCCAGCCATCGTGCCGGAAGAATTCCGCCACCATCGCCAGGCCGAAACTGTGTTGCTCACCCGGGACGGTCGTCAGCAGCACCGAACCGATGCGCTGAACGTCGTCGGCTGACGACGAAGTTTCGCCGAGGTGGCGCATGACCCGCTGCAACTTGCTGACGCCCAGCGTGACGTTGGCGAAGTCAGTGGTGTCGTCTTCCCACATCTCACCGAGCCGGCGCGCGACCGGGCCGAGCAGGTTGAGGAAGATCAAATCGATCGCCATGCCGCGCGAGATAAGATTCTCGACGTAGGCGAAAGCCGCGGCTTCGTCGGCGCTCAAGATCAGAAGCGTGAATTGCTGGACTTCGAACGGTGCAGCCGGTTCGGCCGCTTCCGGAGAGGGCGGGAAAGACATGGAGCGGAGCGCGAGACCGACGTGAGGGAGCATCTGAGTGCGGATCGAACGGGCAATCGCGTCGCTGCCGATCGGCGGCCGGTATCGCCAGATCGGCTCAGGAGGAGAGAAGTTCAAGCTCACGGGTAACGGGCGCCGGTTCACGCAGGGGCTGTGCGAGATCGAGAGCTCTTTGCGGTCGGTCATTGGATACCCCCTTGTGACCAGATAACCCGACGGGCCATGCGACCGTCAAGTTTAATTTACGTATGGTTCAGTTGACACTCGTGATGTCGGGGTCTAGCCTTTGTCGATCAGCCGCACTTAGGGAGTGGCGCGGTGGAATTCAGATCAGCATCAGATCAAGGAAATGAGGGTCTTGGTGCGATGTTGCTCGCCTCGTGCCCCCGCATATCGGTATCGCATCACCGTGATGTCGGTGTGTCAAACGTTCTTTACACCAAGGTTGTCAAAACCTTTGCTGCAACGCCCGCTTCCCGGGCGCCATCAGCCGCACGCAATTCCCAGCCTGGTCAGAGGCTTAAGATGCTCTACACGCCCGACGAGCGGGTTCGCCGCGACGCAACAAAGTGGACGTTGGTGCAAGGTATCCTTGCGCCCGTGCAGTTTCTGATCTTCCTGATCAGCCTCGGACTGGTGCTGCGTTACCTCTGGACCGGCGATGGCTACACCGTTGCGACGGCGTCCGTCGTGATCAAGACGCTGGTGCTCTACACCATCATGATCACCGGAGCGATCTGGGAGAAGGAAGTCTTTGGCTGCTACTTGTTTGCGCCGGCCTTCTTCTGGGAAGACGTCTTCAGCTTCCTCGTGCTCGCGCTGCACACCGCTTACTTGGTGATGCTGTTCGCCGGCCTTGGTGATCCGCGTCAGCAAATGCTGGTCGCCCTCGCGGCCTATGCGACCTACGTGGTCAACGCGACGCAATTCGTCCTCAAGCTGCGCGCCGCGCGCCGCGATGAGCGGCTCGCCGCCGAGGGTGCTGCTCATATCTCCGGTAGCCGCGCATGACCGTACATGTCTCCCCTTGCGCCGCGCCTGAGGTCGATCCTGTCACGCGCGAGGTTCGTACCGAGAGCGGCCAGCGCGAAGTCTTCTGCGGGCTTACCGGCATCGTCTGGCTGCATCGCAAAATTCAGGACGCCTTCTTCCTCGTGGTCGGCTCGCGCACCTGCGCGCATCTGATCCAGTCGGCCGCCGGCGTGATGATTTTCGCCGAGCCGCGGTTCGGCACGGCGATCATGGAAGAGAAAGACCTCGCCGGTCTCACCGACGCCAACGAAGAGCTCGATCGCGTGGTCACGCAACTGCTGACTCGCCGTCCCGACATCAAGCTGCTGTTCCTGGTCGGCTCGTGCCCGTCGGAAGTCATCAAGCTCGACCTGTCGCGTGCGGCGCTGCGGCTGTCGCAGCGCTTCTCGCCCGACGTTCGCATCCTGAACTATTCGGGCAGCGGCATCGAAACGACATTCACGCAAGGCGAAGACGCCTGCCTCGCATCGTTGGTTCCGGCGCTGCCGGCCGCTCAGGACGAGACCGCATCGCTGCTCGTGGTCGGCTCGCTCGCCGACGTCGTCGAAGATCAGTTCAAGCGCATGTTCGACGCGCTCGGCGTCGGCCCGGTGGCGTTCTTTCCGCCGCGCAAGTCGACCGCGCTGCCGAGCGTCGGGCCGAATACCAAGATCCTGATGGCGCAGCCATTCCTGCCGGAGACGGTTCGGGCGCTGCAGGAGCGTGGTGCCAAGCGTCTGGCCGCGCCGTTCCCGTTCGGCGTCGAGGGCACCACCGCATGGCTGCGCGCCGCGGCCGATGCATTCGGCGTCGCGGCCGCGCAGTTCGACAAAGTCACCGAGCCGAACCGGGCTCGCGCCGAGCGTGCGCTTGCGGCGTACAAGTCCGAACTCGCTGGCCGGCGCATCTTCTTCTTCCCGGACTCGCAGCTCGAAATTCCACTGGCGCGCTTCCTGGCGCGCGAGCTGTCGATGCAGCTGGTCGAAGTCGCCACGCCGTATCTGCACCGCGAGCACCTCGCCGAAGAGCTCAAGCTGTTGCCGCCCGACGTCGCGCTGACCGAGGGCCAGGACGTCGACCTGCAGCTCGACCGCTGCCGCGCGGCGCGTCCGGACATCGTGGTGTGCGGCCTTGGGCTCGCCAATCCGCTCGAGGCCGAAGGCATCACCACCAAATGGTCGATCGAACTCGTGTTCACCCCGATCCAGGGCTACGAGCAGGCGGCCGATCTCGCCGAATTGTTCGCGCGGCCGCTGGTGCGCCGCGCCAAGCTGGTGGCCTGACATGCAGCTCACCGTCTGGACTTACGAAGGACCTCCCCACGTCGGCGCGATGCGCGTCGCTACCGGCATGGACGGGCTGCACTACGTGCTGCACGCCCCGCAGGGCGACACTTACGCCGATCTGCTGTTCACCATGATCGAGCGCCGCGCCAAGCGGCCGCCGGTGACCTACACCACGTTCGCGGCGCGCGACCTCGGCAAGGACACCGCCGAACTGTTCATGACCGCGGCGCGCGATGCCTATGCGCGCTTCCAACCGCAGGCGATGATCGTCGGCGCGTCCTGCACCGGCTCGCTGATCCAGGACGATCCGGGCGGGCTCGCCAAGTCGCTCGGCTTTCCCATCCCGGTGATCCCGATCGATCTGCCGGCATATCAGCGCAAGGAGAATTGGGGCGCGTCCGAGACGTTTTATCAGCTGGTCCGCGCCATCGCCGGCCCGAAAGCGCCGGCGCCCGGCACCAAGCGTGCGAAGCGCGCGCCGGGCGTGCGCGCCACCTGCAATCTGCTCGGTCCGACCGCGCTGGGCTTCCGCCACCGCGACGACGTCGCCGAGATCACCAAGCTGCTCGGCCAGCTCGGCATCGACGTCAACGTCACCGCGCCGATGGGCGCGACGCCGGCGGATCTCGCCCGCCTCGGCGACGCCGATTTCAACGTCGTGCTGTATCCGGAGATCGCCGGGCAGGCGGCCTCGTGGCTGCACCGCATCTTCCATCAGCCGTTCACCAAGACGATCCCGATCGGCGTCTCTGCGACGCGCGAGTTCATCCGTGAAGTTGCGACCCTCGCCGGTGTCGATCCTGCGCCGGTGCTCGCCGAGGCGGCGACTCGATTGCCGTGGTACTCGCATTCGGTCGACAGTACCTACCTCACCAACAAGCGTGTCTTCATCTTCGGTGATGCCACCCACGCGATCGCCGCGGCGCGGATCGCTTCGGAAGAACTCGGCTTCAAGGTTGTCGGACTCGGCACCTACAGCCGCGAATTCGGTCGCGATCTGCGCGAAGCGGCGGCGAAGTATGGCGTCGAGGCGCTGATCACAGACGATTACCTCGAAGTCGAAGCCAAGGTGGCGGAGCTGCATCCCGAGCTGGTGCTCGGCACCCAGATGGAGCGCCACATCGCCAAGCGGCTCGGCGTGCCCTGCGCGGTGATCTCGGCGCCGGTCCACGTCCAGGACTTCCCCGCGCGCTACGCGCCGCAGATGGGGTTCGAAGGCGCTAATGTAATCTTCGATACCTGGGTCCATCCGCTGATGATGGGCCTCGAAGAGCATCTGCTGGCGATGTTCAAGGATGATTTCGAGTTCAAGGACGGCGCGTTGCCGTCCCATCTCGGCACCGGGCACGCGCCGCAAGCCGCGCCCGAAACCGCGGAGGTAGTAATTGCGCTGCCGCAAGGCGCGACGACTCTCGACGATGCAGCATCCAAATCGGCTGCTGTAAACGGTGCGGCCGCGGGGGCCGTCTGGGCTCCTGAAGCGGAAAAGGAACTGCAAAAGATTCCGTTCTTCGTTCGTGGCAAGGCCCGCCGCAACACCGAGCGGTTCGCCAACGAGAACGGCGTCGCAACCATCACCGTCGAGACATTGTACGATGCCAAAGCGCACTTCGCCCGCTGACAACACCCCGGTTCGGGTCGTCATCGTCACGCTGGACAGCCATCTGTCCGGTGCCGCCGCGCGCGCACGCAATGTGCTGCGTAAGGATTATCCCGGCCTCGAACTGACCGTGCACTCCGCAGATGAGTGGGGCAGCGACGGTCCTGCGCTCGAGCGCTGCCTCGCCGATATCGCCACCGGCGACATCATCATCGCCACCATGTTGTTCATGGACGATCACGTCCGCGCAGTGATGCCGGCGCTCGTGGCGCGCCGCACGCAGTGCGACGCCATGGTGTGTTGCATGTCGGCCGCCGAAGTCGTGAAGCTCACGCATATCGGCAAGTTCGACATGAGCGCCGAGGCGCTCGGCATGATCAACTGGCTGAAGAAGCTGCGCGGCAAAAAGCACGAAGGCAGCGCCGGCAAGGGCGAGATGAAGATGTTGCGGCAGCTGCCGAAGCTGCTGCGCTTCATCCCGGGCACCGCGCAGGACATGCGCGCCTATTTCCTGACGCTGCAATACTGGCTGGCCGGCTGCGAGCAGAACATCGCCAACATGGTGCGGCTGCTGATCGATCGCTATGCGAACGGCCCGCGCAAGGCGCTGCGCGGCGTCGCCAAGGTCGAACCGCCGATCGACTACGCGGATATCGGCGTCTATCACCCGAAGATGAAGGGCCGCATCGCCGAGACGGCCGACAAGTTGCCGGCGGGCCCCTCCGACGCAAGGGGCACGGTGGGCGTGCTGCTGCTTCGCTCGTATCTGTTGGCGGGCAATGCCGGCCATTACGATGGCATGCTGGAGGCGTTCGAGGCCAAGGGTCTCCGTGTCGTGCCAGTGTTCGCCTCGGGGCTCGATCAGCGCCCGGCGATCGAGAAGTTCTTCATCCACAACGGCCGCCCGGTGGTCGACGCGGTGGTGTCACTCACCGGCTTCTCGCTGGTCGGCGGCCCGGCCTACAACGATGCCAAGGCGGCCGAGGACATCCTGGCCGCGCTGGACGTGCCGTATCTGTCGGCGCACCCGGTGGAATTTCAAACGCTCGAGCAGTGGGCGGCGTCCGATCGCGGCCTGATGCCGGTGGAAAGCACCATCATGGTGGCGATCCCCGAGCTCGACGGTTCGTCTGGCCCGATGGTCTATGGCGGCCGCTCCGACGGTGGCGATGTTGCTTGCCCCGGCTGCGACAAGTTCTGCAAGTTCGAGCGCAGCGAAACCGGCGGCGACATGCATGTGTGCGGCGAGCGCGCCGAGATGTTGGCGTCGCGCACCGCGCGCCTGGTTGCACTCCGCCGCAGCGAGCGCAAGGATCGCAAGGTTGCGGTCGTGCTGTTCAACTTCCCGCCGAACGCGGGCAACACCGGCACGGCCGCGTTTCTGGGTGTGTTCGAGTCGCTGTTCAACACGCTGACCGCGATGAAGCGTGAGGGTTACACCGTCGAGGTGCCCGACAGCGTCGACGCGTTGCGCGAAGCGATCATCAACGGCAACGCGTCGCGGTTCGGCGCGGCCGCGAATGTCCACGCACGTGTCGCCGCCGGCGATCACGTCAAGTCGGAGCGCTGGCTGCGCGAGATCGAAGGGCAGTGGGGTCCGGCGCCCGGCAAGCATCAGAGCGACGGTTCGTCGATCTTCGTGCTCGGCGAGCGCTTCGGCAATGTCTTCGTCGGCGTGCAGCCGGCATTCGGCTACGAAGGCGACCCGATGCGGCTGTTGTTCGAGAAGGGGTTTGCGCCGACGCACGCCTTCTCGGCATTCTATCGCTGGCTCAAGCAGGACTTCGGCGCCCACGCCGTGCTGCATTTCGGCACCCACGGCGCGCTGGAATTCATGCCCGGCAAGCAGACCGGCCTGTCCGGTACCTGCTGGCCGGACCGCATGATCGGCGATTTGCCGAACTTGTATCTTTACGCGTCCAACAACCCATCCGAAGGCGCGATCGCCAAGCGCCGCTCGGCCGCGACGCTGGTCAGCTATCTGACGCCGCCGGTCGCGCATGCGGGCCTGTATCGCGGACTGCTCGAGCTGAAATCATCGCTGGAGCGTTGGCGCGGACTGACGCCGGAAGAAGACACCGAACGCGACAATCTCGCCGTGCTGGTGCAGGCACAGGCCGCCGGACTCGATCTGGTGCCGGCGGAGCCGGCCTGGACTGCGGAAGATGCGGGCGCCGCCATCGCCAAGCTCGCCGACGCGGTGCTCGAAATGGAGTACGCGCTGATCCCGCACGGCCTTCACGTCGTCGGCAACGTGCCGTCCGAAGAGGAGCGCGTCGAGACGCTGGAAGCGATCGCCGATGCGATGCACGGCAAGCGCCCCGACAAGGCGGTGCTCGAAGCGCTGGTCCGCGGCGGCCATCCCGAACATCTGTCGGGCAACGGTCCGGAAGCGCAGGCCAATCTCGACATGCTCAAAGAGCTGGCCGGGATGGACAAGCTGCTGGCCGAGGACCACGAGCTCGCCGCGATCATGCGGGCGCTCGACGGCAAGTTCATCCGGCCGGCGCCAGGCGGCGATCTACTGCGCACGCCGCAGGTGCTGCCGACCGGCCGCAATCTGCACGGCTTCGATCCGTTCCGGATCCCGTCGGCCTACGCGCTGCAGGACGGCGCCAAGCAGGCGCAGCGGCTGATCGACAAGCATATCGCCGAAGGCAACGCGCTGCCCGAGACGGTGGCGATCGTGCTGTGGGGCACGGACAACCTCAAGAACGAAGGCGCGCCGATCGGCCAGGCGCTGGCGCTGATGGGCGCGCGGCCGCGGTTCGACGGTTACGGCCGGCTCGCCGGTGCCGATCTGATTCCGCTTGTGGAGCTGGGCCGGCCGCGGATCGACGTGATCATCACCATGTCGGGCATCTTCCGCGACCTGCTGCCGTTACAGATCAAGCTTCTCGCCGAAGCCGCCTACATGGCGGCGAGTGCCGAGGAGCCGGCCGAACAGAACTTCATCCGCAAGCACTCGCTGGCCTATCAGGCCGCGCATAATTGCGACATGGAAACGGCGTCGCTGCGGGTGTTCGGCAATGCCGACGGCGCCTACGGCTCCAACGTCAACCATCTGGTCGAGAACAGCCGCTGGGAAGACGAGGACGAACTCGCCGAGACCTACACCAAGCGCAAGAGCTTCGCCTACGGTCTCAAGGGCCAGCCGGTGCAGCACGCCGATTTGTTGAAGAGCGCGCTCGCCGACGTCGATCTCGCGTACCAGAACCTCGATTCGGTCGAACTCGGCGTCACCACGGTCGATCATTATTTCGATACGCTGGGCGGCATCAGCCGCGCGGTGCGCAAGGCCAAGGGCGGGCAGGCGGCGCCGGTCTACATCGGCGACCAGACCCGCGGCGCCGGTACGGTTCGCACGCTGTCCGAGCAGGTCGCACTCGAGACCCGCACCCGCATGCTCAATCCCAAGTGGTACGAAGGCATGCTCAAGCACGGCTACGAGGGCGTGCGCCAGATCGAAGAGCACGTCACCAACACGATGGGCTGGTCGGCTACCACCGGTGAAGTCGCGCCGTGGGTCTACAAACAGCTCACCGAAACCTTCGTGCTCGATCCGGAAATGCGCGCGCGCCTGGCTGCGCTCAACCCGGTCGCGTCCGCCAAGGTCGCCAACCGGCTGATCGAAGCGCACGAACGCAACTACTGGTCTCCGGACCCGGAAATGCTCGAGGTCCTGCGCAAGGCAGGCGAAGAGCTGGAGGATCGCCTTGAAGGCGTAGGAGTGGCCGCATGAACATCCTGACTGATCCCCTCAAGCTGAAGACTTCGGGCTGCGCCGACCTCAATGCGTCGAAATGCGCCGAAGGCGACGGCGAGGGAAGCGTGCAGGTACAGCTCGACCCGAACGTCAAGATCGGCAGCGCCAAGGTGTTCTCGATCTACGGCAAGGGCGGCATCGGCAAGAGCACGACCTCGTCGAACCTGTCGGTGGCGTTCTCCAAGCTCGGCAAGCGCGTGCTCCAGATCGGCTGCGATCCGAAGCACGACTCGACCTTTACGCTGACCAAGCGGCTGATCCCGACGGTGATCGACGTGCTCGAGGAGGTGAACTTCCACTCCGAGGAGCTGCGCCCCGAAGATTTCGTGTTCGAAGGCTACAACGGCGTGATGTGCCTTGAGGCCGGTGGACCGCCGGCCGGCACCGGCTGCGGCGGCTACGTCGTCGGCCAGACCGTGAAGCTGTTGAAGGAGCATCATCTGCTCGAAGACACCGACGTGGTGATCTTCGACGTGCTCGGCGACGTGGTGTGCGGCGGCTTCGCGGCGCCGCTGCAGCACTCCGAGCGGGCGATGATCGTCGCCGCCAACGATTTCGATTCGATCTTCGCCGCCAACCGCATCGCCGCGGCGATCCAGGCGAAGTCGAAGAACTACGCCGTTCGTTTGGCGGGAGTGATTGCCAATCGCAGCCGCGAGACCGACCAGATCGACAAGTTCGGCGAGCGCACTGGTATCAAGCGCGTCGCGCATCTGCCGGACCTCGATGTCATCCGGAAGAGCCGTCTGAAAAAAATGACACTTTTTGAGATGGATCACACCGACGAAATTTTGGCTGTGCAACAAGAGTATCTTCGGCTGGCAACGGAATTGTGGGACGCCAAAGAGCCTCCCGTCCAGGGCAAGCCGCTGAAAGATCGCGACATCTTTGATCTCCTGGGATTTGATTGATGGCGTTGGGCAGCTACATCGAGCGACGCGGAGAGCTTGAGACGTACTTCGACCGCACCGCGGCCGATACGTGGGCCAAGCTGACGTCCGACGCCCCCGTCAGCGGCATCCGCGCCACCGTGCGGGCCGGCCGCGACGAGATGCGCAACACGCTGCTGTCGTGGCTGCCGGCCGACATGACCGGCACGCGGCTACTCGATGCCGGCTGCGGCACCGGCGCGCTGTCGATCGCAGCGGCGCGGCGCGGCGCGCAGGTGCTGGCGATCGATCTGTCGCCGACGCTGGTCGGCGTCGCGCGCGAGCGTCTGCCGGAGGATATCGATCCGGCCGCGATCGACTTCCGCTCCGGCGACATGCTCGATCCGGCGCTCGGCGAATTCGACTTCGTCGTCGCGATGGACTCGCTGATCCACTATCTGCCGCACGATATCTGCCGGATCCTGGCGACGCTGGCGTCGCGGACGCGGCAGTCGATGGCGGTGACCTTCGCGCCGAAGACGCCGGCGCTGGCGTTGATGCATTTCGTCGGTGGCTTCTTCCCGCGCGCAGACCGTGCGCCGGCGATCGAGCCGATCAGCGAAAAGAAGTTGCTCAAGCTGATCTCGGAAGAGCCGGCGCTGCGGCCATGGCAGCCGGGCCGGACGCATCGCGTGTCGTCCGGGTTCTACACCTCGCAGGCGCTGGAGATGGTTCGACGATGAGCCAGATGGCGGCAACGATGGCGAAAGGCTGGATGCGTCTCGGCTCGCGCTTCCTGCCGTTTGCCGACGCCGCCACCAAGGAGCTGCCGCTCGGCCGCCTGTTGCGGCTGTCGCTGTTTCAGGTTTCGGTCGGCGCTTCGGTGGTGCTGCTCAACGGCACGCTCAACCGGGTGATGATCGTCGAGCTCGGCGTTTCGACACTGCTGGTCTCGCTGATGGTGTCGCTGCCGCTGGTGTTTGCGCCATTCCGCGTGCTGATCGGCTTCAAGTCTGACAACCACCGCTCGGTGCTGGGCTGGCGCCGCGTGCCCTATATCTGGATGGGCACGCTGCTGCAATTCGGCGGTTTCGCCATCATGCCGTTCGCGCTGCTGGTGCTGTCCGGGGGCGGCGAATATCCGGCGGTCTATGGCCAGTTCGGTGCCGCCTTGGCATTCCTGCTGGTCGGCGCCGGGATGCACACGACGCAAACCGCGGGGCTTGCGCTGGCGACCGATCTGGCGCCCGAGCAATCGCGGCCGCGCGTCGTCGCGTTTCTGTACGTCATGCTGTTGGTCGGGATGACCGGCAGCGCGCTGATCTTCAGCGAACTGCTGCGCAACTTCAGCGAGCTGCAACTCATCCAGGTGATCCAGGGCGTCGCGGTCGCGCAGTTGCTGCTGAATATCGTGGCGCTGTGGAAACAGGAAGCGCGCAACCCGACACTGACCTCCGCTAGCCGCGAGCGGCCGCAGTTCAATCAGTCCTGGGCGCGCTTCCGCGCCGCCGGCGGGTCGTCGCGGATGCTGATCGCGGTCGCGCTCGGCACCGCGGGCTTTTCGATGCAGGACATCCTGCTGGAGCCGTATGGGGCCGAAGTGCTGCGGCTGTCGGTCGGCCAGACCACCGCGCTTACCGCGTTCTTCGCGCTCGGCACGCTCACCGGCTTCGGCCTCGCCGCGCGCACGCTCGGCCGCGGCGGTGATCCATATCGGCTCGCGGGCTTCGGCGCGCTGATCGGCATCTTCGCGTTCGCCGCGGTGATGTTCGCGGCGCCGGCGCAGTCGGCCCTGCTGTTCCGCATCGGCACGGCGCTGATCGGCCTCGGCGGCGGATTGTTCGCCGCCGGCACGCTGACCGCCGCGATGGCGGTGGCCTCGGACAGCGATCCCGGGCTGGCGCTCGGCACGTGGGGCGCCGTCCAGGCGACCGCTGCGGGCGGCGGCATCCTGCTCGGCGGCGGCATTCGCGACCTGGTCGCGTCGCTCGCCGACAGCGGCGCGCTCGGCGTCGCGCTGTCCGGTCCGGCGATCGGCTACGGCTTTGTCTACAACATCGAGATCGCGTTGCTGTTCGCGACGCTGGTTGCGGTCGGTCCGCTCGTGCGCACGGCACGATCGGGCGGGGCGCAGCCTGCTACCAAGTTCGGCCTTGCCGAATTTCCAGGTTAACAAAGAGGAAGGGGTCCGCTCATGCAACCCGGAGCGTATTTGGACTTAGCACAGGTTACCCTGTACGTATTTTGGATCTTCTTCGCCGGCTTGCTCTTCTATCTTCGCCGTGAAGACAAGCGCGAGGGCTATCCGCTGGTCGCCGACACCGGCAGCGGCACGCGGCTCGGCAAGATCGGCGTTCCGGCCCCGCCGGATCCCAAGACCTATCTGCTGCGCGGCGGTGCGACCAAGACGGTGCCGTCGTCCGGCAACGATCGGCCCAATGTCGCGCTCGCGCCGACCGCACCGTGGCCCGGTGCGCCGTTCGTCCCGACCGGCAATCCGTTCGCCGACGGTGTCGGTCCCGGCTCCTACGCGCAGCGCGCCGACGTGCCGGAGCTCGGCCTCGACAATTTGCCGATCATCGCGCCGCTCCGCGCCGCGAAGGGCATGTTCCTCGATCCGCGCGATCCCAATCCGGTTGGTTTCCCGGTGGTCGGCTGTGACGGCCAGATCGGCGGTACGGTGACTGAAGTCTGGGTCGACCGCGCCGAAGTACTCGCGCGCTACCTCGAAGTCGAAGTCGTGAAGACCAAGAAGAAGGTGCTGCTGCCGGTGCCGTTCGCGCTGATCAACAGCCCGGTCGGCAAGGTCTCGGTCGATGCCATCCGCGGCGATCAGTTCGCCGGCGTGCCGGCGCTGGCCAAGGCCGATCAGGTCACCAAGCTCGAGGAAGACAAGGTCTGTGCGTATTACGGCGCCGGCACCCTCTACGCCACGCCGCTGCGTCAGGAGCCCATCGTATGACCCAATCCCCCAGCCAGTTTCGTGAGCTTCCGTCGCCACTGCCGGAGGGAGAGCGCGTTCTCTGGCAGGGGAAGCCGACCTTCAAGGGGTTGGCACTCCGGACCTTCCACATGCGGGCCGTGGCGATCTATTTCGCCCTGCTGATCGTGTGGAAGGCCTGGTCGAACTGGTCACACGGTCAATCACTCGGAGAAGCGTCGGCGTCCGCGGCGACGCTTCTCATCCCGGCGATCGGCGGTCTCGCTCTGCTGACGCTGCTCACCTACCTGTTCCGGCGCGCCAGCTGTTACACCATCACCTCCAAGCGCGTGCTGATCCAGACCGGAGTGGCGCTGCCGATCACGCTGAACATTCCGCTCGGCAAGATCGTCAACGCCGATCTGACCGAACGCAACGACGGCAGCGGCGACATTCCGCTGCGCATCATCGATACCAAGCGCACCTCTTACGTTCTGCTGTGGCCGCACATCCGGCCCTGGCGCCTGCGCGAGCCCGAGCCGATGCTGACGTCGGTCCCCGACGTTGCCAAGGTGGCCGCCACCCTCACCGAGGCGGTGAAAGCACAGCTCGATCCCGCCGCGGTCTCTCTCGTTCAAACGGCTACCAGCGGACCGACCCAAGGCCCGTTGTCGAACTCGACGGCCCCCGCCGTCGCTTGAACCGGAGACAGAGATGAGTGAGGCCGCCGAAAGTTTCACCGTTCCCAAAGGCGCATTGATCGGCGCCGCAGCGGTCGTACTGTTTGCGATCGCGGCGGGCGCCACCGTCCGCCTGACCGGCTACGGGCATTCTCACATGACGCCACCGGCGGTCGTGGAGAGCGTCGACTTGACGTTCGAGGACAGCGCCAACGGGCTGGTCAACATCTATCGCGCCAGCGATCACAGCCTGGTGCGGACGATCCATCCGGGCGAATCCGGGTTCGTTCGGGTCGCCATGCGCGGGCTGGCGCGCGAGCGCGCGGTGGCCGGGGTCGGCTCGGCGCCGCCCTTCGTGCTCGCCCGCCACAGCAACGGCCAGTACACGCTGACCGACACCGCCACCCGCAAGGTGCTCGACCTCAACGCCTTCGGCGCCGACAACCTGCGCGCCTTCTCTCAACTGATGCCCGGCCCGACGGTCGGGGCAGCCAACGACAAAGACAAGGACGGCTCGAAATGAGCACGTTCGGGATCGGGAAACGCACAAGCTTCGACGTCCCCTGCACGGTGGAAATCGAGCAGACGTCGGAAACTCTTCATGCCCACGTGATCCTCGACGGCGACGTCGAGATCGGTCCCGGCGACGAAGTGCTGGTGCACGACGCGCCGACCCACGTCGAATTCGGCGAACGGCTGGTCGTTCGCCGCACCGCGACCGTGGTGCGGGCCGGCTGGCTCGACAGGATCCGCGCGCGGCTGGAAGGTTATCGCGAACTGACCGAACTTTACGAAGTCAGCTTCTCAGATGGGAGGGTTTCATGATTCCGATGGAGGGAGGCGCGCAGGGCGCGCTACGACCGACGTCGAAGCCGACGTCCCGGCCCGCGATCAAGGGCAGCGTCGACAGCCTCAACATCGCCAAAGAGGACACGATCCTCACCCCGCGCTTCTACACCACCGACTTCGCCGCGATGGACAAGCTCGACGTCAGCCTGGTCCGCGCCGAGTGGACGACGATGATGAACGAGATGCGCGCCGACTATAACAAGTCGCATTTCAAGAAGACCGACGAATTCCGCGACAGCGACCTCGACAAGCTGCCGCCGGAACTTCGCGCCGAGTTCAAGGACTTTCTCGTCTCGTCGCTGACCGCCGAATTTTCCGGCTGCGTGCTGTACTCGGAAATCAAGAAGCGTATCAAGAACCCCGAGATCCGCGAATTGTTCGGCCTGCTCAGCCGCGACGAAGCGCGTCACGCCGGCTTCATCAACGAGATCCTCAAGGATCACGGCATCGGCGTCGATCTGTCGTTCCTGACCAAGGTCAAAAAGTACACCTACTTCCGGCCGAAGTTCATCTTCTACGCGACCTATCTGTCGGAGAAGATCGGCTACGCCCGCTACATCACCATCTACCGCCAGATGGAGCGGCATCCGGAGCGCCGCTTTCACCCGATCTTTAAGTGGTTCGAGCGCTGGTGCAACGACGAGTTCCGGCACGGCGAGGCGTTCGCGCTGCTGATGCGCGCCGATCCGTCGCTGCTGTCCGGCGTCAACAAGCTGTGGATCCGGTTCTTCCTGCTCGCCGTGTTCGCCACGATGTATGTGCGCGACCACATGCGGCCGGCGTTCTACGAGGCACTCGGCGTCGATGCCACCGATTACGGCATGCAGGTGTTCCGCATCACCACCGAGATTTCCAAGCAGGTCTTCCCGGTGACGATCAATCTCGACGATCCGCGCTTCCTCGCCAACCTCGAACGGTTGCGCAGGGCGGCGGAGAAGATCGCCGAGTCGCGCAGCCAGGGCGTGATCGGCAAGCTCAAGCGTCCGTTCTACGCGGCTTCGGCCGCGCTGGCGTTCGGTCGTCTGTTCCTGCTGCCGGCCAAGCGAAACGAACTGCCCCGCGTCATCGGCCTGCGGCCGGCGTGGTGAGAGAGTAGCGCGATGGTGTCCTATCTCGGCCCCCCGATCTTCGCGGCTTTCGTCTGGTGGTTCTCCACCGGCGCGGTGCTGCTGCTGGTTGGCAGCGTCGGCCGCTCGGAGTTGCTCCGGGCGGTGTGCGCGGGCGGGATGGTCACGATCGCGCTGTGCGGCCTGTCGGTCACGGCGCACGATACCAGCGTCGGCGCCGCCTACATGGCGTTCAGCTGCATCATCTTCCTGTGGGGCGCGCAGGAGATCGCGTTCTTGTCCGGTTGGCTCACTGGCCCGCGGGCCGAGCCGTGCCCGCCGGACGCCAAGGGCTTTGCCCGCTTCAGCTACGCGCTGCAGGCGATCATCTATCACGAGATCTGTCTGCTCGCCTGCGGCGCCATCGTGGTGTGGGTGACGCTCGGCGCCGAGAACGAAGTCGGCCGCTGGACCTATCTGGCGCTGTGGGTGCTGCGCCAGAGCGCGAAGATCAACCTGTTTCTCGGCGTCCCCGTCACCAATGACGAGCTGATGCCGGATGCGGTCCAATTTCTGAAGACCTACTTCGCGCGCAAGCCGGTGAGTGCGTTCTTCCCGATCTCGGTGACCGCTGCCACCGCCGTGCTGGTGGTGATGATCCAGCGCATCGTCGAAGTCGCGGATACGCCGTTCGAAGTCGTCGGCCTGACGCTGGTATCGACTTTGTTCGCACTTGGCGTCGTCGAACATTGGTTCATGCTGCTACCACTGCCTGCCATCACACTTTGGAGTTGGGGCATTCGTCCAGCTTTCTCGCCGGAGAGCATCATCATGGAACAGAATCCGTCTACCGTTGCCGCTGCGTCCGTGCATGCCGCGCCGACGCAAGCTTCCGAATCGCCACAGACCGCCGAGGCGCGCACCGCGTCCGGGCCGCAGCTCGTCGTCGTTCCGACTACACGTAAGGACGAACCGCCGAAGCCGCGCTCGAGCTGCGCCCGCCAGCGCCTCGAAGATCAGTTTCGTCAGACTTTCCTCGAACAGCATCCGCGCAGCGGACTGGCTCCGGCCCGCGTCGGCATCGCTGCCGAGCCGGCCGCAACGATCAACGGGAGGACGTCATGAATTACGAAGCCTACTTCCGCCGGCAGCTCGAAGGCCTCCATCGTGAGGGCCGGTATCGCGTGTTCGCCGATCTCGAACGCCATGCCGGCTCGTTCCCGCGCGCCACGCACTACAAGCCGGACGGCACAGGTGAAGTCACGGTGTGGTGCTCCAACGACTATCTCGGCATGGGCCAGCACCCCGAGGTGCTGAAGGCGATGCACGAGGCGCTCGACAGCTGCGGCGCCGGCGCCGGCGGCACGCGCAACATCGCGGGCACGAATCACTATCACGTCCTGCTGGAGCAGGAACTCGCCGCGCTGCACGGCAAGGAAGCGGCACTGCTGTTCACCTCGGGCTACGTCTCGAACTGGGCCTCGCTGTCGACGCTGGCGTCGCGCATGCCCGGCTGCGTCATCCTGTCGGACGAGCTCAACCATGCTTCGATGATCGAGGGCATCCGCCACAGCCGCAGCGAGACCCGCATCTTCGCGCACAATGACCCACGCGATCTCGAGCGCAAGCTGGCCGATCTCGATCCGCACGCGCCGAAGCTGGTGGCGTTCGAATCGGTCTACTCGATGGACGGCGACATCGCGCCGATCGCCGAGATCTGCGACGTCGCCGACGCGGCCAACGCGATGACCTATCTGGACGAAGTGCACGGCGTCGGCCTGTATGGCCCGAACGGCGGCGGCATCGCTGATCGGGAGGGGCTGAGCCATCGGCTCACCATCATCGAAGGCACGCTGGCCAAGGCGTTCGGCGTGGTCGGCGGCTACATCGCCGGCTCGGCCGCGGTGTGCGACTTCGTCCGCAGCTTCGCCTCGGGTTTCATCTTCTCGACCTCGCCGCCGCCGGCGGTGGCGGCCGGTGCGCTGGCCAGCATCCGGCATCTGCGCGCCAGCTCGGCCGAGCGCGAGCGCCACCAGGACCGCGTCGCGCGACTGCGCGCGCGGCTCGACCAGGCTGGCGTCGCCCACATGCCGAATCCGAGCCACATCGTGCCGGTGATGGTCGGTGACGCCGCGTTGTGCAAGCAGATCAGCGACGAGCTGATCAGCCGCTACGGCATCTATGTGCAGCCGATCAACTACCCGACGGTGCCGCGCGGGACCGAGCGCCTGCGCATCACCCCGTCGCCGCAGCACACCGACGCCGATATCGAGCACCTGGTGCAGGCTCTACGGGAAATCTGGGCGCGGGTCGGTCTGGCCAAGGCGGCCTGAACCGGAGCGCTTGGTCGCCTCGCGACCGCGACCGAGCAAACATCACAACGCGCGCCGCAAGGCGCGCGTTGTGCGTTTTCTCCGTCATTACGAGCGAAGCGAAGCAATCCAGCTCAGTGCACCGCGCTGGATTGCTTCGCGGAGCCTGTCATCGGACGGCGCGGAGCGCCGACCCGGTGGCTCGCAATGACGCCAAGTCTTCCGCACATTACGAAGATCGTCGTCAGCCGCGCTTCCCGGTTGCCGCGGACGGCCGCGTCAGTCGCAGGCGCCGGTCGGTCCGCGGCAGGAATTGCGGGCCTTCGGCCTTCAGGAAGTCCAGCATCGCGCGCGCCGGCGGCAGCAGCACCTTGTCGTTGCGCGTCACCACGAACCATTGCCGCACGATCGGCAGCCCGACGACGTCGAGGATCACCAGCCGGCGCTCGTCGAGCTCGGTCGCGACCGTGTGGGCCGACAGGAAGGCGATGCCGAGGCCGGCGATCACCGCCTGCTTGATGGTCTCGTTGCTGCCCATCTCCATGCCGATGGTCGGCCGGATGCCGGCGCTGCCGAACAGCTGCTCCATCAGGCTGCGCGTGCCCGAGCCGGGCTCGCGCGTCAGGAACGTCTCCCCCGCGAGTTCGGTGAGCGCGATGTTCGACTTGCGCGCCAGTCGATGCGCGGTCGGCGCGATGATGACGTGCGGATGGTCGCCGATCAGATGGGTTTCTACTTCGAGATCGACCGGCGGCCGCCCCATGATGGCGATGTCGAGTTCGTAGCCGCGCAGCGCCGCGCCGATCTCCTGGCGGTTGCCGATGAACAGCCGCACGTCGATCTTCGGGTTGAGCTTGAGAAATCCCGAGATCGCGAACGGCACGAAGTACTTCGCGGTCGACACCGCGCCGATCGAGATCCGGCCGGCGGTCTTGCCGGCGATCATCTCCAGCGAGGTGTCGCAGGCGGCGATCGCCGCCTCGATGCGTTCGCTGAGCGCCAAGACTTCCAGCCCGGCATCGGTGAGCTGCATGCCGTCGCTGCGACGCTGGATCAAAGGGATCCCGGCGAGCGCTTGCAGATTGCGCAGTTGCAGCGTCACCGCCGGCTGCGTCAGATGCAGCTTGTTGGCGGCGGCGGTGATGCTGCCGGTCTCTGCCAGCGCGGCGAGCGCACGGAGCTGACGGATCGAAACGGTCCTGAACTGGCGGCTCATATAAGTGAAACTTTTGCGATCGTGAAGATAATGAAATTTCTCTTATTGGCTCGCTTCCGTCAAGATCGTCGGCATCAGGCGAGTGCCTCCGATGCAGCATTTCACCTTCCGACATGCCGCGACCTCCGGCCCGGCTCTGCCACACCCATCATGATCTTCAGGGAGGACGACATGAACGAGTCAGTCACCATCCGCGGCAAGGACCGCTATCGGTCCGGCGTGATGGAATACAAGAAGATGGGCTATTGGGAGCCCGACTACGAGCCGAAGGACACCGACGTCATCGCGCTGTTTCGCGTCACCCCGCAGGACGGTGTCGACTCGATCGAAGCCTGCGCGGCGGTCGCCGGCGAAAGCTCGACGGCGACCTGGACGGTGGTGTGGACCGATCGGCTGACCGCGGCGGAGAAATATCGCGCCAAGTGTTACCGGGTCGATCCGGTGCCGAACGGCCCCGGCCAGTACTTCGCCTATATCGCCTACGATCTCGATCTGTTCGAGCCCGGCTCGATCGCCAACCTGACGGCGTCGATCATCGGCAACGTGTTCGGCTTCAAGCCGCTCAAGGCGCTGCGGCTCGAGGACATGCGGCTGCCGATCGCTTACGTGAAGACGTTCCAGGGCCCGGCGACCGGCATCGTGGTCGAACGCGAGCGCATGGACAAGTTCGGCCGTCCGCTGCTCGGCGCCACCGTCAAGCCGAAGCTCGGCCTGTCCGGCCGCAACTACGGCCGCGTGGTCTACGAGGCGCTGAAGGGCGGGCTCGATTTCACCAAGGACGACGAGAACATCAACTCGCAGCCCTTCATGCATTGGCGTGAGCGCTTCCAATATTGCATGGAGGCGGTCAACAAGGCGCAGGCGGCCAGCGGCGAGATCAAGGGCACCTACCTCAACGTCACCGCGGCGACGATGGAGGACATGTACGAGCGCGCCGAGTTCGCCAAACAGATCGGCTCGATCATCGTGATGATCGATCTGGTGATCGGCTACACGGCGATCCAGTCGATGGCCAAATGGGCGCGCAAGAACGACATGATCCTGCACCTGCACCGCGCCGGTCACTCGACCTATACGCGGCAGCGCAGTCACGGCGTGTCGTTCCGCGTCATCGCCAAATGGATGCGGCTCGCCGGCGTCGACCACATTCACGCCGGCACCGTGGTCGGCAAGCTCGAGGGCGATCCTGCGACGACGAAGGGCTACTACGACATCTGCCGCGAGGACCACAATCCGATGCGGCTGGAGAACGGCGTGTTCTTCGAGCAGCATTGGGCCAGCCTCAACAAGCTGATGCCGGTTGCCTCGGGCGGCATCCACGCCGGCCAGATGCACCAATTGCTCGACCTTTTGGGTGAAGACGTCGTGCTGCAGTTCGGCGGCGGCACCATCGGCCATCCGATGGGCATCGCGGCCGGCGCCACGGCCAACCGCGTGGCGCTGGAAGCGATGATCCTCGCCCGCAACGAGGGCCGCGACTACGTCCACGAAGGCCCGGAAATCCTCGCCAAGGCGGCGCAGACCTGCACGCCGCTGAAGGCCGCGCTCGACACCTGGAAGAACGTGACCTTCAACTACGAATCCACCGACACCCCAGACTACGCACCGACTGCGTCGGTCTCGGTTTAACAACCTGAACGGACCCGGGCCGATAAGCTCGCCCCGTCATTGCGAGCGAAGCGAAGCAATCCAGCGTGATGCACTGGGCTCCTGGATTGCTTCGTCGCTTCGCTCCTCGCAATGACGAAGGCTTTCGGTCTAGCGAACCAAGGAGCCATTTCCATGCGACTGACTCAAGGCTGTTTCTCGTATCTGCCCGATCTCACCGACGAGCAGATTTCCGCCCAGGTGCAATACGCGCTCGGCAAGGGCTGGGCGGTGAATCTCGAATTCACCGACGACCCGCATCCTCGCAACACCTACTGGGAGATGTGGGGCTTGCCGATGTTCGACCTGCAGGACGCCGCCGGCGTGATGATGGAGCTCACCGAATGCCGCAAGATTTACGGCGATCGCTATATCCGGCTGTCGGCGTTCGACTCCAGCCACGGCTGGGAGTCGGTGCGGCTGTCGTTCATCGTCAATCGGCCGAGGGACGAGCCCGGCTTTCGGCTCGACCGTCAGGAAGTGGATGGCCGTAACATGCGTTACACCACCCGCGCCTACTCGGCCGACAAGCCTGAGGGCCAGCGCTACGGAGGCTGATCGTGGACACGACCACTCCCGCAGCGAGCAACGAGATCGACGCGCCACCCGAGCGCGTTGACCTCCGAGCCGAGTTCGATGCCGTCGGCATCGGCGAGGTGCTGGATCAGCTCGATCGCGAACTGATCGGTCTGAAACCGGTGAAGACTCGCATCCGCGAAATTGCGGCGCTGCTGCTGGTCGAACGCTTGCGCAAGCGGATGGGTCTCGCCACCGGCAATCCGACGCTGCACATGTCGTTCACCGGCAACCCCGGCACCGGCAAGACCACGGTGGCGCTGCGCATCGCCGCGATTCTGCACAAGCTCGGCTTCGTCCGGCGCGGCCACGTCGTCTCGGTGACGCGCGACGAACTGGTCGGGCAATATATCGGCCATACCGCGCCGAAGACCAAGGAGGTGCTGAAGAAGGCGATAGGCGGCGTGCTGTTCATCGACGAGGCGTATTATCTGTATCGGCCGGAGAACGAGCGCGACTACGGTCAGGAGGCGATCGAGATCCTGCTGCAGGTGATGGAAAACCAGCGCGACGATCTGGTGGTGATTTTGGCCGGCTACGCCGACCGCATGGAAAAATTCTTCGCCTCCAATCCCGGCTTCCGCTCGCGTATCGCCCACCACATCGACTTCCCGGACTACACCGACGGCGAACTGCTCGGCATCGCCGAGGGCATGCTGAGCGAGCAGAATTATCACTTCGACGCGGAGGCGCGCGCCGCGTTCGAGCGCTACATCGCGGTGCGCAAGACGCAAGCTTTGTTCGCCAACGCCCGCTCCATCCGCAACGCCCTCGACCGCATCCGCCTCCGCCAAGCCAACCGCCTGATCGCCGACCTCGACCGCTCACTGAGCGTCGAGGATCTGATGACGATCGAAGCCAAGGATGTGCTGGCGAGCAGGGTATTCGGAAAGGGAGAGGGCAGGATGTAGTTCACCGCTGACCGCGCGGCAGGGCGCCTACGATCGAGTATTGTAAGTGCCACGCGCTTCACCCTCCCCTGGAGGGGGAGGGTGAACCGCGTTAGCGAGCGGGGTGGGGTGGGGAAGAGTTCATCCGCCGTGCCCGCGTCGCCCCTCACCCCAACCCTCTCCCCGCAAGAGCGGGGCGAGGGAGCTCGCTGTGCTTGGGCGAGGCCTGTAGCCCCAACCACGTCATTCCGGGGCGCATCGCGGGGCGGCCTTTGGCCGGCCCGCGGGGCGAACCCGGAATCCCGACGTTGTTGCAAATGCCGGGTGCTCCACAGGTCGGGATTCCGGGTTCGCTCACTGCGCGAGCGCCCCGGAATGACCTCCTCGGGGCTATCCCTGCAGCGCCTTCAGCACGTCGTCCGGGCGCTCCACCATCATCGTATGGCCGGCGCCTTTCAGGATCACGGTGCGCGAGCCGGCGATCGCCGCAGCCAGTGTCTTGCCGTTCTTGGTCGGCGTCATCATGTCGCGTTCGCCGAGGATCAGCAGTGTCGGCGCCGTCACCTTTGCGGCCGCCGCCAGCGCGTCCTTGTAGTCGTTGCAGGCGGAGAGATCGTTGAAGATCACGCCGGGCTTATTGGCTTCGAGCACGCGCACTGAGCCGCCGTGCATCCATAGTCCGGGAGCGAGGTTGCCGCCGATCTCCGCATCCGGGCCGAGGCCCCAGATCGTCATCATGGCGATCGCGGCGGGATCGTTGGCTTCGGCGGCTTTCAGCAGATCCGGGCCGACCGCCATCACCGAGGTGGTGGCGATCAGCGCCAGCGACGCCACCTTGTCCGGGTGCCGCGCAGCGGTTTCCAGCGCGATCAGCGAGCCCATCGAGTGGCCGATCAGCTTGGCTGGCTGCGCGCCCGCGGCGTCCAGCAGCGCGGCGATCCAGTCGGCCATCTCGGCGATCGTTGTCAGCGGTGCGCCGCCGGAGCGGCCGTGGCCGGGCAGGTCCGGCGCCAGCACGGCGTAGCCGTGATGCGCGAACCAGCGGGTCTGCAGTGCCCACACCGAATGATCGAAGCCGGCGCCGTGGATGAACACGGCCGCAGGACGCGACGCATCGAACGGATGGCCGCCGGTCGCGACGAAAGTGTCGATGCCATTGACGTTGATCTGCATGGCTCAGCCCTTCTGCGAAACGCGCAGCGCCTGCGCCAGGTCGGAGATGATGTCGTCGGCGGTCTCGATGCCGACCGACAGCCGGATCAGCTCTTCGCCGATGCCGGCGGCGGTGAGTTGCTCGGCGCTCATCTGCTGATGCGTCGTCGAGGCCGGGTGAATCACCAGCGTCTTGGCGTCGCCGACATTGGCGAGATGGCTGGTCAGCCGCAGCGCCTCGATGAATTTCCGTCCTGCTTCGCGACCGCCCTTGATGCCGAACGAGATGATCGAGCCGGCGCCCTTCGGCAACAGCTGCTGCGCCAGCGCGTAGTCCGGGTGGCTCTCTAGCGTTGGATGCAGCACCCAGTCGACGGCTTTGTTCGCCTGCAGCGCTTCGAGCACCGCTTTGGTGTTGGCGACATGCCGATCCATCCGCACCGGCAGCGTCTCGATGCCCTGCAGCAGCTGGAACGCGTTGGTCGGCGACAGGCACGCGCCGAAGTCGCGCAGGCCTTCCATCCGCGCGCGGATGACGAACGCCGGCGGGCCGAACTGCTCGTCGAAGACGACGTCGTGATAGCCGGCGTAAGGTTCGGTCAGCGTCGGAAACTTGCCGCTTGCACGCCAGTCGAACCGGCCGCCATCGACCAGCACGCCGCCGATCGCGATGCCGTGGCCGCCGAGCCATTTGGTCGCCGAATGCATCACGATGTCGGCGCCGAGTTCGATCGGCTTGCTGAGATAGGGCGTCGCAAAGGTGTTGTCGATCAGCAGCGGAATCTTCGCCTCGTGCGCGATCGCCGCGACCTTCGGAATGTCAAGCACTTCGAGCCCGGGGTTGCCGATGGTCTCGCCGATCATCAGCCGCGTGTTCGGCTGGATCGCCGCTTGCAGTGCTGCATGATCGCGCGGATTGATGAACGTCGTGGTGATGCCGAACCGCGGCATCGTGTGCGCCAAGAGGTTGATCGTGCCGCCATACAGCGACGACGACGCCACGATGTGATCGCCGGCGTTCAGCAGCGTGGCGATGGCGAGATGCAGCGCCGCCATGCCGCTCGCCGTCGCCACCGCGCCGACGCCGTTCTCCAAAGCCGCGATGCGCTCTTCGAGCACGGCGATCGTCGGGTTGGAGATGCGGGTGTACAGATGCCCGGGCCGCTCCATGTTGAACAGCGCGGCGGCGTGGTCGGTGTCCTGAAACACGTAGGACGTCGTCTGATAGATCGGCACCGCGCGCGAGCCGGTGACTGGATCGGGATGTTGTCCGGCGTGCAGGCTGAGGGTTTCAAATCCGGGCGGTTTGGGTGCGGCCATGATGTGCTCGGGTTGTTTCCTGATTGGCTTGTTAGTTGGTCTCCGTCACTGCGAGAAGCGAATCGACGAAGCAATCCAGGCTCAGTGCTCGGCGCTTCTGGATTGTTCGCTGCGCTCGCAATGACGGGGAGAGGGTGTATTGCGGGCTTTATGACACGCTCACGCTTGCTCGTCAGCCAGGCCCACCGCCCACAGCGCGAAGGCGTAGACGATGGCGACCTCGTCGAGGCGGCTGAAGCGACCGGAGGCGCCGCCGTGGCCGGCGCCCATGTTGATGCGCAGCAGCACCGGGCCTCCGCCCGTCATGGTGGCGCGCAGCCGGGCCACCCATTTGGCCGGCTCCCAATAGGTGACGCGCGGATCGGTCAAGCCGCCCATCGCCAGGATCGCCGGATAGTCTTTCGCGGCGACGTTGTCGTAGGGCGAATAGGACAGGATGGTCTTGAAGTCCGCCTCGCTCTGGATCGGGTTGCCCCACTCCGGCCATTCCGGCGGCGTCAGCGGCAGCTTGTCGTCCAGCATGGTGTTGAGCACGTCGACGAACGGCACCTCGGCGACGATGCCGGCGAACAAATCGCCGGATCGGTTGGCGACGGCGCCCATCAGCATGCCGCCGGCGCTGCCGCCATGCGCGACGATGCGTTTGGCCGACGTGTAGTTCGCCGCGATCAGCGCGCGGGCGCTGGCGGCGAAATCGTCGAACGAATTGGTCTTCTTGTCGCGCTTGCCGTCGAGGTACCAGCCCCAGCCTTTGTCCGCACCGCCGCGGATGTGCGCGATGGCGTAGACGAAGCCGCGGTCGACCAGCGACAGCGCGTTGGTCGAGAAGCCGGCACCCATGGCGTGACCGTACGAGCCGTAGCCATACAGCAGCAGCGGCGCCTTGCCGTCGAGCGCGAGGCCTTTGCGGTGCAGGATCGACACCGGCACCTCTGAGCCGTCGTCAGCCTTGGCAATGATCCGCGTGGTGACGTAATCGGCCGGGTTGTGGCCCGACGGAATCTCCTGGCGCTTGCGCAGCACGCGTTCGCGCGTCGCCATGTCGTAGTCGTAGACTTCCGAGGGCGTCGTCATCGACGAATAGGAGAACCGCATCACGGTGGTGTCGAATTCATAGCCGCCCGACGCCGACAGCGAGTAAGCGGCTTCGTCGAACGCGATGGCATGCTCGTCGCCGCTGGCGAGATCGCGGATCGTCACCGACGGCAGCGCGTTGGCGCGCTCCAGCCGCATCAGGTGACCTGAGAACAGATCGAAGTCGATGATGTAGACGCCGTCGCGATGCGGGATCAGGTCGCGCCAATTTTCACGGGTCGGCGACGCGAGCGGGGCCGTGACGATCTTGAAGTCGATCGCGCCGTCCGCATTGGTGAGGATGAACAGCTCGTCGCTGCGATCGCCGATCGAATACTGAACCCCGAGTTCGCGGGCTGCGACGAGCCGCGGCGGCGCGGTCGGGTCCGCCACGTCGATCAGTCGCTGCTCGGAGGTTTCGTGGTCGCCGCCGGCGATCACGCAGAACCGGCCGCTGGTGCTCTCGTGAATGTGGGTGAACCAGCCGGAGTCTTGTTCTTCGTACACCAGCAGATCGTTGGCCTGCGCGGTGCCGAGCTTGTGCAGCCAGACCTGCATCGGGCGATGATTGTCGTCGAGCTTGACGTAGAAGAAGGCCGACGAGTCCGCCGTCCACACCACGCCGCCGTCGGTTTCCTCGACCACGTCCGGCAGGTCCTGCTTGGTCGCCCAGTCGCGCACCCGGATGGTATAGTACTCGGAGCCCTTGGTGTCGGCGCTCCAGGCTTCGAGCTTGTGGTCGAGCGAATGCCGGCGCCCGCCGAATTCGAAGTACTCCAGCCCCTTGCCAAGTTCGTCGCCGTCGAGGATCACGTCGAGCTCGCCGCCGTCGCGCGGCGTGCGGCCGTACAGCGGATGCTGGCCGCCCTCGCGATACTTGCGCAAGTACGCGTAAGGTCCGTCCGGCTGCGGCACGCTGGAATCGTCTTCCTTGATACGGCCGCGCATTTCCGCGACCAGCTTCTTCTGCAGCGCATCGGTGTGGCCGAGCACGCTCTGCGTGTAGCCGTTCTCGGCCTCGAGATAGGTGCGGATGTCCGGCTCCAGCAGCGACGGATCGCGCAGCACCTCCTGCCAGTTGGGGTCCTTCAGCCAGGCGTAGTCGTCATGGATGGTGATGCCGTGGGTGGTGAAGGCGTGCGGGCGGCGCGGCGCGACGGGAGGCGTCAGGCTGCTGCGGGAAGGCTGGGTCATGGATAGGTCTCGTTGCAAGCGGAGGCCGTGGTTCGGCAACGTCCGGCTTAGCAGAGTTTGGCCCTTGCGGCGCGCGCCGGTTTACGGTCGAAAGGACGCGGCCGGTTCCGTTGCCGGCCGGGACCTTCGCGGAGCGTGCAAGTGGCTGAGACGATTTCCGAATTTCACGGCGTGTTTCCTTATCTGGTGTCGCCGCTCGATCCCGATGGACGCGTCCGGGCCGAGGTGCTCGGCCGGTTGTGCGACAACCTGATCGAGGCGGGCGTGCACGGCCTGACGCCGCTCGGCTCGACCGGCGAGTTCGCCTATCTGGGCGCCGCGCAGCGTGAAGCGGTGGTGCAGGCGACCATTGAGGCCGCAGCCGGGCGCGTGCCGGTGGTCGCCGGCGTGGCGTCGACCTCGACGGCCGATGCGGTGGCGCAGGCGAGGGCGTATCAGAAACTCGGCGCGACCGGCATCCTCGCCATCCTCGAAGCGTATTTCCCGCTGAAGGACGCTCAGATCGAGAGTTACTTCCGCGCCATCGCCGACGCGGTCGACATTCCCGTGGTGATCTACACCAACCCGCAATTCCAGCGCTCGGATCTCACGCTCGACGTCATCGCCCGGCTCGCCGAGCATCCGCGCATCCGCTACATCAAGGATGCCTCGACCAACACCGGCCGGCTGTTGTCGATCATCAACCGCTGCGGCGAGTCTCTGCAGGTGTTCTCGGCCTCCGCGCATATTCCGGCCGCGGTGATGCTGATCGGCGGCGTCGGCTGGATGGCCGGCCCCGCCTGCATCGCGCCGCGCCAGAGTGTGAAGCTCTACGAGCTGTGCAAGGCGCAGCGCTGGGACGAGGCGCTGACGCTGCAGCGCAAGCTGTGGCGCGTCAACGAAGCCTTCGCCAAGTTCAACCTCGCCGCCTGCATCAAGGCCGGCCTGTCGCTGCAAGGCTACGACGTCGGCGACCCAGTGCCGCCGCAAGCCCCGCTGACCGCGGACGAGCGCAAGGCGGTCGAGGCCGTGCTGCAAGAGATTGCATAGTCGCAAGCCACGAGCCGCAGCGCACTCCCCTCCCCCTTGCGGGGAGGGGTAGGGGGTGGGGGTCCCCAGGCACGGCTCGTCTTTGAGTGTCCCACGGTTGTGGCGCAGTCTATCGCACATCGCTAGCATCTTCCCCGCGGCACCCCCACCCCCGACCCCTCCCCGCAAGGGGGAGGGGAGGTCGGCCGCTGTGCTTGAGACGCGACCTTACCCCAGCACAGCCGGCTCCCTCGCCCCGCTGTTGCGGGGAGAGGGATGGGTGAGGGGCCGGCCTCTCCGCGAGGTCGAGCGTCAATGGCATGGCGTGCCATGCCCTCACCCGACCGGCTTCGCCGGTCGACCTCTCCCCGCGAGCGGAGAGAGGTTCAGCCCCCTCTTGGCGTACCGCCGCGATCTCCGCTAAAACGCTTGCCAAGCAAGCAACATAAGGATGCGGCATGAACATTCTTCCCGGCTCCATGCGGTTCGGCGCGGGCCAGCCCGTCAAGCGTCTCGAGGATCAGCGTCTGGTCACCGGGCACGGCGGCTATCTCGACGACAAGCCCGCCGACGGCGCGTTGTGGCTGGTGATCATGCGGTCGCCGCACGCCCATGCCGAGATCGCGTCGATCGACGCCGAGGCCGCCAAGGCGATGCCGGGCGTCGAGGCGGTGCTGACCGGGGCCGACCTCATTGCCGACGACATCGGCACCATTCCGACTCTGCCGATCTTCAAGCGCCCGGACGGCTCGCCGATGGCGCTGCCGCCGCGCCGGCTGCTGGCGCACGAGAAGGTCCGCTTCGTCGGCGAGCCGGTGGCGGCCGTGATCGCGAGTTCGCGCGACGCCGCGCAGGCGGCGGTCGAAGCCCTGGTGGTCGACTATAAGGAGCTGCCCGCGGTGACCGATCCGACCGCGGCGATTCAGCCCGGTGCGCCGGTGGTGTACGACACTGCGCCGGACAACATCGTCGCGGCAATGAGCTATGGCGACGCCGCCAAGGTCGACGAGGCGTTCGCCAAGGCCGCTCACACCGTGTCGCTCGACATCGTCAGCCAGCGCCTGATCCCATCGGCGATGGAGCCGCGCGCCACGATTGCGGAGATCGAGAAGAAGACCGGCCGGCTGATCCTGCAGGTGCAGTCGCAGACCCCGGCGCAGACCCGCGACGCGCTCGCCGACGCCATCCTGAAGCGGCCGAAGGAGTCGATCCAGGTGCTGGTCGGCGACATCGGCGGCGGCTTCGGCATGAAGACCGGCGTTTATCCTGAAGACGCGCTGGTCGCCTATGCGGCGGTCAAGCTCGGCAAGAAGATCCGCTGGCGCGGCGATCGCACCGACGAATTCGTCGGCGGCACCCATGGCCGCGACCTGACCTCGACCGCGTCGATCGCACTCGACGCCAAGGGCAAGGTGCTGGCCTATCGGGTCACGTCGATCGGTGGCACCGGCGCGTATCTGGCCGGCGCCGGCGTGATCATCCCGCTGGTGCTCGGCCCGTTCGTGCAGACCGGCGTGTACGACCTGCCGCTGGTGCATTTCGACATCAAGGCGGTGATGACCCACACCGCGCCGGTCGGCGCCTATCGCGGCGCCGGTCGCCCCGAAGCGGTGTACATCATCGAGCGGCTGATGGACGCCGCGGCGCGCCAGCTGAAGATCGACCCGCGCGCGATCCGCAAGGCCAACTACATCAAGCCGCAGCAACTGCCCTACACCAACGCGGTCGGCCAGGTGTACGATTCCGGCGCCTTCGCCCACATGATGGAGCGCGCCGCCGAATTGTCCGACTGGGACGGCTTCAAGGCGCGCAAGAAGGAAGCGCAGAAGAAGGGCCTGCTGTATGGCCGCGGCGTTACCAGCTACATCGAGTGGACCGGCGGCCGCGCCCATACCGAGAACGTCAAGCTGCACGCCACGGCCGAAGGCCGCATCGTGCTGCATTCGGCCACTCAGGCGATGGGGCAGGGGCTCGAGACCACCTACTCGCAGATGATCGCCGAGGCGCTCGACATCCCGATCGACAAGATCGATGTGGTGCAGGGCAACACCGATCTGGCGCAGGGCTTCGGCAGCGTCGGCTCGCGCTCGCTGTTCGTCGGCGGCACTGCGGTCGCGGTGTCGACCGTCGACATGATCGCCAAGGCGCGCGAGAAGGCCGCCAACATCCTCGAAGCCTCGATCGAGGACATCGAATATAGCGGCGGCACGCTGACCATCGCCGGCACCGATCGCAAGATCAGCCTGTTCGAAATCGCCGCCAAGGAGAAGGGCGCCCGTCTCAGCGTCGATACCACCGGCGAAGTCGATGGTCCGAGCTGGCCGAACGGCGCGCATATCTGCGAGATCGAGGTCGATCCGGAGACGGGCGTGTCGCGCGTGGTGCGCTACACCACGGTCGACGACGTCGGCAACGCGGTCAATCCAATGCTGGTCGCCGGCCAGATCCACGGCGGCGTCGCCCAGGGCGTCGGCCAGGCGCTGTATGAGAGCGCCGCCTACAATCCGGATGGTCAGCTGCTGACGGCGAGCTATCAGGACTACTGCATCCCGCGCGCCGACAATCTGCCGCCGATCACCGTCACGCTCGATCCCTCGGCGCCGTGCCGGACCAATCCGCTCGGCGCCAAGGGCTGCGGCGAATCCGGCGCGATCGGCGGTCCGCCCTGCATCGTCAGCGGCGTGCTCGACGCGCTGGCCCCGCTCGGCGTCACCGCGCTCAACACTCCGCTGACGCCCGAGAAGGTGTGGCGCGCGATCCAGGACGCCAAGGCCGCGCAGGCGGCTTAAGGCACCGTCTCGCCACGTCATGCCCGCGCTTGTCGCGGGCATCCACGTCTTTTCTTGTGGCGAGGCGTGGATGGCCGGAACAAGTCCGGCCATGACGGTATTCGGATCGAGGCGTTGCGTCGGTTTGAACGGCTTGAGAACCATATCCGTCCAACGACCGACAAATGGTTGCCCCGCGCATGCTATGCTGCGCGGGTTCGCGTGGGGAGAGATCGATGCGGAAGTTTCTGACGGTGCTGGCGGCGCTCGCCACGCTCAGCCTGACCAATTGCGGTTACAACGCCATTCAGAGCGAGGACCAGGAGGTCAAGTCGACCTGGTCGGAGGTGGTCAACCAGTATCAGCGCCGCGCCGATCTGGTTCCGAACCTGGTCAACTCGGTGAAGGGCTTCGCCCAGCAGGAGAAGGACGTTCTGATCGGCGTCACCAATGCCCGCGCCAAGGTTGGCAGCGTGCAGGCGACGCCGGAAGTGCTGAACGATCCGGCCGCCTTCCAGAAGTTCCAGCAGGCCCAGGGCGAGCTGTCGAGCGCGTTGTCGCGGCTGCTGGTCGTCACCGAAAACTATCCGCAGCTCAAATCCGACGAGCTGTTCAAAAACCTGATGGCGCAGCTCGAAGGCACCGAGAACCGCATCACCGTGGCGCGCAACCGATACATCAAGGCGGTGCAGGCCTACAACGTCACGGTGCGGTCGGTGCCGACCAATTTCACCGCGATGATGTTCGGCTATAAGGAAAAGCCGAACTTCACGGTGGAGAACGAGAAGGACATTTCGACCGCCCCCAAGGTCGACTTCAACGCGGCGCCGGCGCCGACACCAGCCCCGGCGAAGTAAGCACGGAAGGGAGGCGATGAGCGCCGTGCGGGCGTCCGTGATTGCGCTGCTGCTGTGCTTCGTCATGGCGGCAGCAGCGCCTTTCGTGCATGCCGACGTCGCGATGCCGGCGCTGTCCGGCCGCGTCGTCGATCAAACCGGTACGCTGAGCAGCGACGCGATCGCGCGGCTCGACCAGAAGCTGAAGGCGTTCGAGGACCGAAAGGGCAGCCAGATCGCGGTGCTGATCGTGCCGACGACGCAGCCTGAGGCGATCGAGCAGTATTCGATCCGCGTCGCCGAGGCCTGGAAGATCGGCCGCAAGAAGGTCGACGACGGCGCCATCCTGCTGGTCGCCAAGAACGATCGCAAGCTGCGCATCGAGGTCGGCTACGGCCTTGAAGGCGCGCTGCCGGACGTCACCGCCAAGCGTATCATCGACGAGATCATCACGCCGAAATTCAAGACCGGCGATTTCGCAGGCGGCATTGAGGCCGGCGTCGACCGGATGATGAGCGTGATCGATGGCGAGCCGCTGCCGAAGCCGGAGCCGCAGCACGAATGGTCGGGACCGGAATCATTCGATCAGATCTCCGGCTGGGCGATCCCGCTGCTGTTCGGCTCGTTCGTGGTCAATGGAATCCTGAAGGCCGCGCTGGGCCGCGCGGCGGCGTCCGGCGTGACGGGCATTGTGGTTGGCATCGTCGCCTTGGTGTTCGGGCTCGCCTGGTATCTTGCACTGGTCGCCGGCTTTGCCGCATTCCTATTCGCGCTGTTTATCGACCTGTTCGGCGGACCGATGATGACCTCCGGGCGGCGTGGCGGCGGCGTCTGGTCGGGCGGTAGCGGCGGCTCGTCGTGGTCCGGCGGATCGAGCAGCGGCGGCTTCAGCGGCGGCGGTGGCAGCTTCGGAGGCGGCGGCGCCTCCGGCAGCTGGTGAGCGGGGAGGCGAGGATGGGCATCCGGCGCATCGGCAAGCATCTCTTCAGCAGCCGCGGCAAGGTCGCGCGTGCGTTTCCGCCGAGTTCGCTCGACGCCATCGAGCGCGCCATCAAGGCCAGCGAGGCGCAGCACGTCGGGCAGATCCGCTTCGTCGTCGAAGGCGCGCTCGACAACGCGCCGCTGTTCCGAGATCAGCCGGCGCGCGAGCGCGCGCTCGACATCTTCTCGCAGCTCCGCATCTGGGACACCGAGCACAACAACGGCATCCTGATCTACGTGCTGCTGGCCGACCGCGACGTCGAAATCATCGCCGACCGCGGCATTTACGTGCGCGTCGGCGACGGCACCTGGGAAGACATCTGCCGCGAGATGGAGAGCGCCTTCCGTGAGGGGCAATTCGAGGCCGGCGTGCTGCGCGGCATCGAGCTGATCACCGCGCATCTGGCCACGCATTTTCCCAATGACGGTACCGGCACGAATGAGCTGCCTGATGCGCCTGTAGTGGTGTGACCGACGGACGGCGGGGGAAGTTCTTTCCTCATTCGAAACATCCGGTGTTTTCTGAAAGCACCGTGGCCTCATTCTGAGAGCCCAACCGGAGATGCGCCCTTTGAGGTAAGCACTTTCGTTCCACGGGTCATGCCGGGACAAGCCCGGCCATGACGGGAATTGGGACAAACTAATCGATTATAAAATGTGGCTGAGAATTCGGCCTGAGTTTTGAGTCAGGTGAGGAACTCGAAGGCGTCTGCCTCTTCCGACCTCATTCAACTGATCAGTCCTCGGTCGTCAGAACCAGCGTCAAACGTCGCAGCAACGGCGCAGCGAAGATCACGACGGGAAGCATCACCATCCAGGAGGCGCCCCAAGCGCCGATCCAATGCTCCAAGAATGTGTGATCGCCAATGAATGGTACGCTGGCGATCATTGAAGCGATCGACGTGGTGATCCCCGATTGCAGGACCGCATAGACGAAGTGACTGTACCTGCGTGGAATGCCGAGCATGTGTGAACTCGCCTGCAATCGCATCTGATTCATCAAGTAACGCAGCACACGAAGCAAACGACATGCCATGGTTTGTGCGTGCTGTCCGACAGAGCGCTTGCGTGGTTGGGTAAATCGTAATAAACGAAGTTACATGAAGCGAGACAGCCGCCTGTCGTCCGTGCTCCACGCTCTGCTGCATATGGCCGAGCAGAACGAGCCGATGACCTCTGAACAACTGGCTGCCTGCATGTGCACCAATCCGGTGGTGGTGCGGCGGACGATGGGATTACTCCGCGACGCCGGACTGGTGACCTCGGAGCGTGGCCCGTCTGGCGGCTGGACGATTGCTGCTGACCTCGAGGCCGTCACCTTGCGCGACTTGCACGAGGCGCTCGGTGAGCCTTCGATTTTCGCGATCGGCAATCGCAACGAGAACCCCGGCTGTCTGGTCGAACTGGCGGTGAATGCCGCACTCGACGGCGCCTTTGCCGACGCCGAGGCGCTGTTACTCGATCGGTTCGCCAAGGTGACGCTGGCCAGGCTGTCGGCAGACTTCAATCGGCGTCACGCGGCGCACCGCGCCCGTAGCTAAGGGAATCGATATGCAACACGACGTTATCGTGATCGGCGGCAGCTACGCCGGGATGGCCGCTGCCCTTCAACTACTCCGCGCCCGCCGCCACGTCCTGGTGATCGACGCCGGTCAACGCCGTAATCGCTTCGCACATCATTCACACGGGTTTCTCGGGCAGGACGGCGCCGACCCGGCGGAGATCGCCGCGACAGCACGGCGTCAGCTCGAAGCCTACCGGACGCTGAGCTGGATCGATGGCCGAGCCGAAACGGCATCCGGGCAGAAGGACGATTTCATCGTGACAGTGCAGGACGGCGCGCAGCATCGCGGGCGCCGTCTGCTGTTCGCCACTGGTGTGTCGGATACGCTGCCGGTTATCGAGGGGCTGCAAGAGCGGTGGGGAGTCAGCGTGTTCCTCTGCCCCTACTGCCACGGCTATGAGCTCGACCGCGGCCGGATCGCGGTGATCGCCACCTGCCAGATGTCGCTGCATCAGGCGCAGCTTCTTCCGGAGTGGGGCGAGGTGACGCTGTTTACCAACGGCGCGGTCGCGCCCGACGACGCGGCACGAGCCGATCTCGAAGCCCGCGGCGTTGCGATCGAACCGACGCCGATCGCGCGGATTGCCGATCACGCCGCCATCGTTCTACGAGATGGCCGCAAGCTGCCGTTCGCCGGCATCTTCACGACGTCGCACAACATGCCGGCGACACCGATCGCGACGTTGATGGGCTGCGAACTTCACGACACGCCGTTCGGCACGCAGATCAAGACCAATGACGCGAAGCAGACCACAGTGCCCGGCGCGTTCGCTTGCGGTGATGCGGCGCGGGTGCCGCATTCGCTGTCGCTGGCAGTCGCAGATGGCGCCTGGGCCGGCGCCAATCTGCATCGCTCGTTGGTGTGGCCCGACGCCTGAGCCGGCCTGCCTAATCGGCGGCGAAGGCCGCACCGACGCTCAGAGAACGTCAAGCCTTCGCTGACGGCCTCGCCGCGATCCGCTTGTGCCAGTCCACCAGCACGCGGTTGCTCGGGTCGAGCGGCTGGCCCACCTGCGCGCCGAACTCGATCCAGTTGAACAGCATGAGATCGGCCAGCGTGAAGCGCGAGCCGCAAACGAATTCGTGGTCCTGCATCTGCGCATTTAGCCATTGCAGCCGATGGGCTGCCATCTGCTTGAGCCCCGGCGCCGCGTCGGGAAAACACGGCACACGGTCTTTGAACATCTTAAGTCCCTCGCTGAAGCGGAAGCCGTTGGCCAAAGGCTCGCAGATCGTCAGGTCGATGCGCCGCGTCCACATCCGGCACTCGCCGCGCTCCTTCGGCGTCGATCCGATCAGCGGCGGCGACGGGTGGATCTCTTCGAGATATTCGCAGATGGCGGTGATCTCCGACAAAAAGCTGCCATCGTCGAGTTCCAATGTCGGCGTCTGCCCGTGCGGATTGCGCGCCAGATGCTCGGGCTGGCGGTTCTCGCCAGAGCGGATGTCGATGGTCTGGGTCGGGATCGTCAGGCCCTTCTCGGCGATGAACATCCGCACCAGGCGCGGATTGGGACCGATCGAATCGTACAGCTTCATGGACGTCTCCCCTGTGCCGGCGACTTTGCGCGCCGTGCTCGATGACTGTCCTAGCGCGGGACGGCGTGCGGCGCAAAGCCACGCGGCAATGGCCCGTGCGCGCCACATTGCCTGCCGAAATCTGTGATTCCTGAAATTTTGGTAAGCATCGACGGAAGTAACGAATTCGCAAGTAATCAAAGTTACCGAATGGTCAAGCGGACAAGGAGGATTTGACGTGGACGAGCAACGCAAAGAGCCCATCAGCGAGGACCAGGCTGGCGCCGGCATTGCGTCGTCCGCGTCGGCTGCGGCCGAGGGCGAACACGAGGCGGCTGCGCAGGCGAGCGGCGCTGACGCATCAGCGCAGCAGCATGAGCAGCCCGCCGCGGCGGCCAATCAGGTCGAGCGCATCAAGGACAAGGCCGCAGCAGCTCGGGACGCCGAGCGCCTCGGCAAGGTCACCATCATGGCGCCGCCGCGCCACGAGAATTGGTACCGCAATTGGGACGACGAGATCGAAGTCGAAGCTCCTGATCAGCCGGCCGACGCCGGTCGGTCGCACAACAAGCGTCAGCTGGCGTTGATCGCCGTCGCGGTGGTGCTCGCGGCCTTCGCCGGCGCGGCCGGCGGCGCCTTCACCAACGCCAACCTGTTCCATCCCGGCAGCAGCGAGACGGCCACGAAAGCGCAGACGCAGGCGCGCGCATTGGACGAGCAGGTCGCCAAGCTCCAAACCGAAGTCGCCGCGCTGAAGGCCAGCGTCGACCAGGCGGCCAAGTCCACCAGCGCGCAAATCGGCAAGGCCACCGATCGGCTCGAAAAGATCGAGAAGGCCCAGGCGGAGCCGGCGCAGAAGATCGCCAGGCTGACCGAGACGGTCGAGAAGCTGCGCACCGCGCAGGCCGACAAGCCGGCGCCGGCTCCGGCTGCCCCTGCGCCGACCCAAGTGGCGTCCGCGTCTCAGGACATCACCGGCACGGTCTCGCCCAAGCCGGTGCCGAAGCCGGCCGAGGTCAGCCGCTTGCCAACGGTGGACGGCTGGGTGCTGCGCGACGTCTATGACGGCGGCGCGGTGGTGGTCGGCCGCGAAGGCACCTTCGAGGTCTATGCGGGCGACCCGCTGCCCGGCCTCGGCCGGGTCGACGCGATCCGGCGCCAGGACGGACGCTGGGTGGTGGTGACGAGCCGCGGTCTAATCGTCGCGCGCTGATCATCACGAAACTTCAAAACGGCGCGGCGCGGCAGACATGCCGCGCCGTTTTGTTTTAGGCTGTCCGGCGGCGCGACCAGCGCCGATTGGGAGCACATCGGTGCGAGCCTGGCTGAGCGTGATCGTGTTGATCTGCAGTGTCGTTCCGCTCGTCGCGGGCGCGACTGATGAGCCGCCGCAAGCCCTCGCAGTCACCGATGCGCTGACGCTGCGCGAACTCGACCTTCGCGAACAGCGCGACCCGAGCTCGCCGCATCCCGGCTTCGGCTTGCGGCAGATGCTCGATGCGTCATCCTCCAGTCCGATCAGCAACGACCGCCTGTTCGCGCTGCCCGCCATGGCCGGCCTGGCCGCTGCACTCGACGACGCAGTTGCAAGCTATCGCAACGCGGCCGCGACGGCGCGCTGGACGGTGGTCGATCGCGACAAGCTGAAAGCGCCGACCGCCCGCTTCGTGCTGGCCGGCATCGCTAGCCGCCTCGACCGCGGCTATGTGGCGGCCGACAGCTGCGGCGAGGTGCGGCTGATCTATCGCCCGGTGCACACCGCCGCGGCCGGCAGCCAGCGGCTGCCGATGACGCTCAACCTGGTGCTACGCGCTCGCGGCGGTGACGGCGCAATCAGTTGCCGCGAGGTGGCGCAGCGCTGGCTCGCCGCCGCAGCATGGCCGCAGACCGGCGCCGATCGCGCCCGCCGCCTGATCGCTGGGGACGGGCCTCTGGCGCCGCTCGGCCCGGCCGCGATCGACCGGCTCGAGATCAATCTGCAGATCGCGACCGCGGGCGATGCCATCGCCGGCGAGTTCCGCGCCGACTATCTCATGAGGGTGTTTCGCTTCGACCCGGCGACCGGCCGCTACCAGGCCGCGCCGATGGAAAACCAGATCGACCGCGATCGCCTGGTCGCAGATCCCGAACTCGGCCAAGCGTTCAAGCACTGGCTGCTGCAGCCGCAGCAACTCGCCGCGTTCGATGGCGGCACGCTGATCATCCCCGACATGTACCTGGCGCGCGACGCCATTGCCGCGACGCCGACGGCATTCTCGCATGCAGCGCAGCGACCCGCAGCCGGCCTCGTCGGTCCGGCGACATCTGATCCGCTGATCAGCGACGCGGACATCGTAGCGGCGTTACAACGCGCCGCCGAGAGCGGCGTCGCGCTGCAAAGCGTCCACTCGCCGGCCGGCTTCGAACGCCGGCTCAATGATATCACCTGCTCGGGCTGTCATCAGACCAATGGCATCGGCGGCTTCCACTTCCCCGGCACCGATTGGACCGCCGAGCCCTCGCATGGCATCGCTGCGCCGGGATCGCCGCATTTCGTCGCCGATCAGCAGCGCCGCGGTGCGATCATCGCCGCGATCGCCGGCGGGCGCACGCCCGACTTCGCGCGCGGCTTCACCGATCGGCCCGAACTGCACGGCGGTATCGTCGGCGACGATGCGCCGCGCGGCGGCTGGGGCGCTGCCTGTGGTTTGCCTCATGCCGGCGAGGTCGATCCGAGCTTCCGGAACTGGACCTGCGCGGCTGGGTTGAGCTGTCAGCCGGCGGGCGGCGCGCCGGCATTTCCGATCGGCATGTGCTTCGTCGCGCCGCGCTGATCCGGGCGACGTGATCGAGGAGACGTCCGGTGACCGATCCAGAAACCAAACAGATCAACCGCGAGATGGCCGAGAACGAAAGCGCGCGGCAGACCGCAAGCTCCGTCCGCGTCTCGACCTTCGCGATCATCATCACCATCGTGATCGCGCTCGCGGTGTTCGGCTGGGTGTTCTTGCGCTGAACTACCCTACCGCGCCCGACGCGCGCAGCGCTTTGATCGCGGCGTCGTCATAGCCGGCGCTGCGCAGCACTTCGTCGCTGTGCTCGCCGAGTGCCGGCGGCAACCTCGGCTGAGTCTTGGCACTGCCCTCGACCCAGATCGGGCTGTTGATGGTCATGATCGTGTTGTTCTCGAACGGCACCAGGACCTCGTTCTCGATCATCTGCTGATCGCCCGGAATGTCGTCGAGAATGCCGACGACGCCGAACACCAGGCCGTTGCCGTCGAGTGCCTTGCGCCAGTCAGCGAGGTCGCGCGTGGCGAAGATTTCGTCGAAGATCGCGATCAGTTCGACCGAACGGGCGTGACGGTCGGGTTTGGTGGCGAAGCGCGGATCGTCGGTGAGATCCTCGCGGCCGAGGCAGCGCATCAGCGCCGGCCACTGCTTCTCTTCGTTGAGCAGCGACAGGATCAGCCAGCGGCCGTCGCGGCAGCGATAGTGATTGGCCACGGCGTTGAGCGCACGCTCGCGCGGCCGTCGCTCCTGAAACTCGGCGCCGACCAGCTTGGCCTGCGCCAGCACGCTCGACGACCAGATGCCGTTGGCCATCAGGTTGGACTTCACCTCGCTGCCTTTGCCGCTGCGCTCGCGTTTGTACAGCGCCGTGACGATCGCGCCGTACAGCGCCATCGCGCAGGGATGATCGCCCATGCCGGCGACCGAGCGCGCCGGGGTCGAGTCTTCGTCGGCACGGACCAGATCCATCAGCCCGGAGCGCGCCCACCAGGCGTTGCTGTCGAAGCCCGGCTTGTCGGCCTCCGCGCCGCGCTCGCCGTAGCCGGTGAAGCTCGCATAGATCAGCCGCTCGTTGAGCGGCGCCAGATCCGCGTAAGTGATACCAAGCCGCGCCCGCACCGGCGGCGGGAAGTTGGTGATGAACACGTCGGCCTCGGCGACCAGCCGGCGCAGCACCTCCTTGCCCTCGGGCTTGGCGAGGTCGAGCGCGAGGCTGCGCTTGTTGCGGGCCTCCAGCATCCACGCGTAGTTGTGCTCGCTTCGCGGATAGCCCGGCAGGTTCGGCAAATTGCGATAAGGATCACCGGCGCCCGGCGGTTCGATCTTGATGACGTCGGCGCCAAAGTCCGACAGCACGGTCGCAGCCGCGGGCGCCGCAATGAAACTGGCGCAGTCCAGCACCTTGAGACCCTTGAAGATGCCGTCATCCATGCTGCGTCGCTCCCTGAGTTTCTTGGTTTTCGTCGCCCGGAATTCGCGCCGCAACGCGCCGGACGTTCCCTCGCATATGACCCGGCTTCGCCGCGTGATGCAACAATACGGCCAGCATGGATGGCATTCGGGATGACTTCACTCCTCGCCAGCCAGCAGCGCGGCGTTGCCGCCGGCGGCGGCGGTGTTGATCGACACCGTCTGTTCCAGCGCGAAGCGCGGCAGATAATGCGGGCCGCCGGCCTTTGGTCCGGTGCCCGACAGGCCGGAGCCGCCGAACGGCTGCACGCCGACGACCGCTCCGATGATGTTGCGGTTGACGTAGACATTGCCGACCGGCAGCCGCGCGATGATGCGCGCCACGGTGTCGTCGATCCGCGATTGCACGCCGAGCGTCAGCGCGTAGCCGCTCGCCGCGATCTGGTCGAGCACGGCGCCGAGTTCCGAAGCCTGGTAGCGCACCACGTGCAGGACCGGGCCGAATACTTCCTCGGTTAGTTCCGCCGCACTGCGCAGTTCGAAGATGTGGGGCGCCACGTAGTTGCCAGCGCTGGGCGTCTCACCGGCGAAGTGCAACCTTGCTTTGCGCCGCAGCCGCGCGATATGCGCATCGAGCCTGGTCTTCGCCTCCGCATCGATCACGGGGCCGACATGCGTTGCCGGATCGCGCGGGTCGCCGAGCTGCAGTTCGCGCGCACTGCCGGCGATCAGCGCGATCATCCTGTCGGCGACGTCGTCCTGCACGAACAGCAGCCGCAGTGCCGAACAGCGCTGGCCGGCGGAGCGGAACGCCGAGGCCACGACATCGTCGGCGACCTGCTCGGGCAGCGCGGTGGCGTCGACGATCATGGTGTTGATGCCGCCAGTCTCGGCGATCAGCGGCACGATCGGTCCATCCTTGGCGGCGAGCGCCCGGTTGATCGCGCGCGCCACCTCGGTCGAGCCGGTGAACACCACCCCGGCGATATCGAGGCTCTGCACCAGCGCCGCGCCGACCGCGCCGTCGCCTTGCACCAATTGCAGCGCGTCGCGCGGCACGCCGGCTTCGTGCAACAGCGTCACGGCGGCATCGGCGATCGCCGGCGTCTGCTCCGCCGGCTTGGCCACCACGGTGTTGCCGGCCATCAGCGCCGCAGTCACCTGGCCAAGGAAAATCGCCAGCGGAAAATTCCACGGGCTGATCGCGATGAAGACTCCGCGGCCGCGCAGCCGCAGCGTGTTGCTCTCGCCGGTGGGGCCGGGCAAGGCCATGCCGTCGCTGAACAGCCGCCGACCCTCCGCCGCGTAGTAGCGGCAATAGTCGATCGCCTCGCGCACTTCGGCGACGCAGTCGTCCAGCGTCTTGCCGCCTTCGTCCTGCAGCCGCGCGATGAAGGCGGCGCGGCGCTGCTCCAGCAGATCGCCGGCACGTTCCAGCGCGGCGGCGCGGAGCTCGGCCGTCATATGGCTCCAGCTTGCGAAGCCATCACGAGCCGCAGCGATCGCCCCTGCGGCCTTCTCCGGCGTGCCGGATGGCAGCGTTGGCAGGGGCCGCCGCGCAGCCTCGATTGCGGCGAGCAACGTTTGCAGCGATGTGCGGTCACCGAACTCGACGCCGCGCGAATTGATGCGCCGAGGCTGATACATATCGCGCGGCAGCGGGATGCGCTCGCTGCGCGCCTGTGCTGGCGTGCCGATGATGGCTTCCGGGCGTCGCAGCAACTCGGCGATCTCCACCCGGTCGTCACCGGCCTGCGCCACGAAGGACGAATTGGCGCCGTTCTCCAGCAGCCGTCGCACCAGATAGGCGAGCAGATCGCGGTGACCGCCGACCGGCGCGTAGATCCGGCAGGCGAGCCCGGGATGATCGGCGAGCAGCCGCGCATACAGCGCGTCACCCATGCCGTGCAGCCGTTGAAACTCGTAGCCTTCAGTATCACCGGCGAGCTCGAGGACGGTCGCGACCGTCAGGGCGTTGTGGCTGGCGAATTGCGGAAAGATCCGCGGCCGCAGCCCCAGCAGCTTCTGCGCGCAATGCACATAGTTGAGGTCGGTCATCGCCTTGCGGGTAAACACCGGATAGCCATCGAGCCCACGCTCCTGCGCGCGCTTGATCTCGGTGTCCCAATAGGCGCCCTTCACCAGCCGCAGCATCAGCCGCCGATCGAAACGCTGTGCCAGTTCCGCGACATGATCGATCACTGCCGCCGCGCGTTTCTGATAGGCTTGCACCGCAAGGCCATAGCCGTCCCAGCCGGCGAGCGACGGATCGGGCAGACCCGCGGCAAACACGTCGAGCGATAGCTCGAGCCGGTCTGCCTCTTCGGCATCGACCGTAAACGCGAGGTCGTAGGACTTCGCCTGTCGCGCCAGCTCGATCAGACGTGGCACGAGTTCGCGCATCACCCGGTCGCGGCTGACGGCGTCGAAGCGCGGGTGAAGCGCCGACAACTTCACCGAGATGCCGGGCCGCGCCGGCAGCGCCGCGTTGCCGGCTGCGGTTCCGATCGCCGCGATGGCGTGGGCGTAAGAGTCGAAATGGCGGTCGGCGTCGTCGCGGCTGCGCGCGCCTTCGCCGAGCATGTCGTAGGAGTAGCGCACGCCGTCGCTCTCCTGCGATTTGGCGCGGCCGAGCGCCGCCTCGATGGTCTCGCCGAGGACGAAGTGATTGCCGATCAGCCGCATCGCCTGCCGCGTCGCCGCGCGCACCGCCGGCGCGCCGATGCGCTTGGCGAGGCCGGCGAGCGTGCCTTGCGGAGTCTCGCCGGTGTGAACGACGCGCGCCGACAGGCCGAGCGCCCACGCCGATGCGTTCACCAGCAAGGCATCCGACTGGACGCGGTGATGAGCGAAATCGCCCTGGCCGAGTTTGTCCTCGATGAAGGCGTCGGTGGTCGCACTGTCGGGGATGCGCAGCAAGGCCTCGGCCAGCACCATCAGCGCCAGCCCTTCCTTGGTCGACAGCGCGTATTCGCGCAGCATCGCCTCGACGCTGCCGAGCCGATCACCGGCGCGGATCGCCGCGATCAGACTGGTCGCGGTGGCGTCGATCCGCGCCGCGCCCGAAGTCTGCGGAGCGGCGCACAGCAGCCCGGCCGCGAGCGCCGCGTCGTCCGGGGCGTAGGGCGCCGTAAAAGCGGGAGACGGCAGATCGGGCGCCATGGCGGTCCTCGTCGGGTGTGTGCCGCCCGCATCAGCCTGTGCAGCAAATCGGGTGGCATCTTCCTTCCATATTGGCACCGCACGTCTGCCACGCTAGCGTTTGGCTGGTTTTCGACAGGGCTGAGAACAGGATGCGGGCAGAAAGATTCGGCTGGAAGGCGAGGCGCAGCCTCGTCGCGATGCTGGCGGCGGGCATCGCGCTCGGCGAGATGCTGGTGCCGGCGCAAGCCGATCAGCTCAGCCCGCAGGTGGCGCAGCTCTACACGTCGGTGTCGATCAATCCGCCGACGGCGTCGGGCATGACGGTGTGCTACGGCTTTGTCTGCCGCCGCCGTCACGAGCTCGCGTTCGGCCCCGGCGATCGCGCGGCGCTGACGCGGATCATGGCGGCGGGTAAGGCCTCCGCGGCAGCGGAGCGCAAGGCGGTACAAATCGCGGTGGTGTGGCTCGATCGCAGGCTCGGCCCGGTGCTCGGCACCGACAAGCGGATCGCCCGTGCCGACTTCCGTTACTTCGACGACAAGCACAATTACGATTGCTGGGACACCACCCGCAACACCACCAGCCTGTTGCTGGTGATGCAGGAATGGGGCCTGCTGAAGTATCACAGTGTCGGCGACCCGAAATATCGCGGCAACGTCCTGGTGCTGCAAACGCCGCACAACACCGCCGTGCTGGTCGAACGAGCCACCGGCGCCGAATGGGTCGTCGACATGTGGACCCGCGCCTACGCGCAGACGCCGGAAGTGATGCCGGTCGATCAGTGGGTCAAGCTCGACTGAGCGGCGGAAAGCAACGCGGCTGCAATCCCGGCCGCGCTGGCGACCGGGATTGCAGCCCCGTTAGTCGTGAAACGAATGACTTAGTAGCAGATGTTGAAAGTGCGCCAGCGCCAGCCGTGCGGCGTCGGAACGCGGCGTGTGACGTAGCAGCTGCCGCCGCCATAGCCGACGAAGCCGATACCGAGCGTAGGACCGCCGTGCCAGTGATGATGGTGGTGCGGATGCCAGCCCCAGCCGCCACCGGCGGAGGCGGCGGTGGGGGCGAGCGCAGCGACACCGAGCGAAGCGGCGGCGATCAGTCCGAGTGCGAGCTTGCGAAACATGGTCGTACTCCTCATTGCGCACGAGGCGCGGTTGTTAGTTCCAGCCTGTCAGCGTCAGTAGGATCTGGCCTTCAGATCCTGCCCATCGCACCTTCGTCGCAACAAGAATCAGCTGGGTTCACACCGCCCGCAGAGTTTTCTGCGGCGCTCCACACCCGCTCTTCATCGGGCGCTTTTCTATCCACGCGTCATGCCCGGCCTTGTGCCGGACATCCATGCCTTGCAGCAGAAGATAGGAAAAGGCGTGGATGGCCGGGCCTTCGCCGCGCCGAAGCGGCTTCGGTTGCGCAGGCGGGACAAGCCCGGTCATGACGAGGCGGTGGCGGACGAGTCAGCCGACTTGCTACGCCAGCATCGCCTCGCTGCGATCCAGTGCGGTGGCCAGATCGCGAGACTGAGCGATCGGGCAGACCAGCATCGGCTCGGCGCGGCCGCGGAGTTCGGCCTGCTGGGTTGGTAGCAGGTCGGCAGCGATGCCGGCGGTGGCCCGGGTCTCGTCGGACAGCAGCGTCTCGCAGCCGAGCGTTTTGGTCATGTCCTGCAGCCGCGCGGCGACGTTGACGGAGTCGCCGAGCGCGGTAAAGACCATGTGGTCGCGATAGCCGATCTCGCCGAGGATCGCGACGCCGCCATGGATGCCGACACCGAAGCGGATCGGCTCGCCGAGATCGTGGCCGATCAGCTCGTTCAATTCGTCGACCGATGCGGCGACCGCGGCCGCGGCGCGGATGGCGTTTCGACAAGCCTCGCGGGGCGTGTCGCTGAGCCCGAACAAAGCCAGCACACCGTCGCCGACGAACTGATTGGGCTGGCCGCCGCAGGCGATCACCGCGCGCGACACCGCGCCGAGGAAGCGGTTGACGATGAACACGGTGTCGAACGGCAGCCGCGTCTCGGCGAGTTGTGTCGAGCCGCGCAGGTCGACGAACATGCTGACCAGATAGCGCTCGTCGCCGATCCGTGACGCGCGCGCCGCCTGCCGCGCCGCCGCCACGTTGCGCGGCGGAAACACCGGCAGGAAGGTGAGGTCATGGGTCGGCCGCAGCTGGCAGGCGAGCCGGATGGTCGGGTCGTCGGCGGCCCCGACGCTGCCGAGTACGAAGGCCTCGCGGCTGGTCGGCGGCGGCAGCTCGGCGACGTCGCCGATCACGCGGATGCGGCAGGTCGAGCAGCGCGCGCGGCCGCCGCAGACGCTGGCGTGCGGAATGTTGTGGCGCAGGCTGGCTTCGAGCACGCTCATGCCTTTGGGCACGCGCACCGTGCGGTCCCCCCCGTAGGTCAGCCGGATCATGCCGCCGCGGCGTTCGATCAGCCCGCGGATGGCGCGGGCAATCAACGCCAGCGCAATCAGGCCGAGATAACCGAGCACGAAGGCGTCGCCGATCCAATCGAGCGTTTGCTGCTGATGCAGCGTGCCCATCTGCTTGATCGACAGATTGGCGTCCTGCCAGGCCGGATCGGTGGCGACGCGGATGACGTCGCGGCCGCCTTCATAGAAGCCGAGCAGCGCCAGCGTCGGGATCAGTACCGCGAGCACAAGCAGCCAAGGCATGGCCTTGCGGAAGGCCGGTTTAATCCGCAGCCACAGCGCCAGCCCGATGCAGCCGTGGACCCATGCCACCAGCATCACCGTCACCATCAGCCAGATCCGGTAGGACGGCGACGCGACCCAATAGGCGTACAGCACCTGCGGATACAGCTTGTCGATGCCATACAGCACGTTGCTGAGCCGCAGCCCGATCACATGGCTGTAGATCAGCAGCGGCACGCTGAGCCCGAGCACCAGCTGCAGAGGCTCGATCGTCCGCCAGCGGAACTGCCGGCGCTGATACAGCGCCCACAGACCTAGCCCGGCGTGGATCGTCACCGAACCGTAGAACAGGATCGCCACCGGCAGGAACTGCCAGATTTCGAGATGCCACAGCACCCCGGCCTCGAGTGCTTCGGGCGAGATGTTGCCCAGCGCATGATTGAGGAAATGGCTGAGCAAATAGGCGAACATCACCAGCCCGGTGAACATCCGGACCTGGCGAATGCCGATGCGGCGAAGCCAGCCGGGCAGGCGGGCGTGTTGGCCGTCCGTGGTCCGTCTGGTCTCGCGATGGTCGGGCGGGCGGTGCATCTGCCGCTTGTCGAAGGAATTCAACCGCTGGTCAACTCGCGGCGGATAACGCTTCCGCGCGCACGTCATTCGGGGGCGCTCGCCCTTGCGAGCGAACCCGGACTTCAGAAGTTGTGGCGTTAGGCGGTAGCAACACCGCGAGATTCCGGGGTCGCGCTGCGCGGCGCCCCGGAATGACCGCGAGGGGGAGAGCTACTCTTCCTTCTCGCGCTTCTTCAGCAAGTCCTTGACCAGATCGCCCAGCACGGGCCGAGGCAGGGCGTTGAAGGGGAGGGGGCGGGTCAGGTCGATGGCGGCGAGGCCGAGGCGGGCGGTCAGCATGCCGTTGACGATGCCTTCGCCGAGCTTGGACGACAACCGCGAGGCGAGGCCGTGGCCGAGCACGGATTGCATCACGCTGTCGCCGAGCGCGATGCCGCCGGTGATGGCGAGATGCGTCACCGTCTGCCGCATCAGCTTGATCATGCCGAGCGCGCCGGGCCGGCCGCCATAGAGACGGGCGAGCTGGCCGATCAGCCGCGTCGCTGCGATCGCCACGAACAACACGTCGATCAGCGCCTTCGGGCTGATCGCGGTGACGACCGAAACGCGCTGCGCCGCCTTGGAGATCAGCGCCCGCGCCTCGATGTCCAGCGTTGTCATCAGCTCGCGCTCGGCGAGCCGGATCAGGTCGGCGCCGTCGATGATGTCGTCGAGATGCTTGGCCAGCGTGGCGCGGCCGTGGGCGAGCTGCGGATTGGGGCTTTCGAACTTCAACAATTCGCGAACGATCGCTTGAGCTTCGGCGCGATTGTCGGTCTCCAGCACGCGCGCGGCGCGGCTGTGCAGTTGCTCGATCCGCGCCAGCCGGATCAGGCCGAACGCCTCGCGGCCGATGATGATCGCCAGCGAGCCGCCGGCCAGCGCGGCCAGGATCGCCCCCACGGTGCCGAGCGTGGCGCTTTGCGCGAACAGATCCTCCACCAGCTTGCTGACCCACAGCCAGAACGCCAGCGACAGCAGCCCGGTCGCGGCGCTCCAGAACAGCGTGCCCCAGCTAAAGCCTTTGCGCGGATTGATGATGCTGCGCGGCGCCTTGGGGGCGACGATCGGATGCTCTTTCTCCTGCGCCAGCTGCACGCGAGCGCGCGGCGGCGGCGCCGAGGGCGCCGGCTCCGGCGCAGTCGGGCGGGCGCTCGGGCCGGCCTCGTCCGAGTCGATCAGCACGACGCTGGGGTCGGTCAGCTTGAAGGTCGCCGGCCGGCGCGGAGGGACCCGCTCGGTCATTGCAGTTTGTCTCCGATCAGGAACTGGAGCGCGCGGTCGAGGCGGATATGAGGCAGCGCCGGGCCCTCTGGATCATGCGTGGCGAGCCGCGGCGGCCGGAAGCGCAGGAAGCGGAAATCGGCGTCCTGGTGCGGACCGGCGGCAAGCCCGCGGAACGTGTCCTCGCCCTTGAACAGCCCCTGCAGATTGGTCGGCAGGTCGCCCGGGAAGGTGGCGACCTCGGTCTCGCCGTCGAACACCTCGCCCTCGGCCATCTCGCCTTTGATCGGCGTGCCGACGATCGACGGCAGCCGGTCGCGGCCGCGTTGCACCTGGGCTTCGCGGGTGGCGCGGACCGCCGCCAGCGCCACGACGTCCACGGTGGCGCCGGCAAATTCGGCGCGCTGCATGGCACGCTCGACCAGCCTGCGCAGGATCGCTTCCAGCCGGTCATGGCTGGAATGGTGCAGATGGTCGGCCTTGGTGGCGGCGAACAAGATCCGGTCGATTCGCGGCCGGAACACGCTGGACAGCAGCGACGAGCGGCCGACCCGGAAGCAGTCGAGGATGCCGGCGAGCGCGGCTTCGAGATCCTGCAGCGCCTCGGGGCCGGCGTTGAACGCGCTCAGCGCATCCGCCAGCACGATCTGGCGGTCGAGCCGGGCGAAGTGATCGCGAAAGAACGGCCGCACCACGACGTCCTTGTAGGATTCGTAGCGCCGCCGCATCATCGCCCACAGCGAGCGCTCCGGCGCCGTCCCGTCTACCGGCACGTCGAGCGGCGCAAAGGTCAGGGCCGGCGAGCCGGCGAGGTTGCCGGGCATCAGGAAACGGCCGGGCGGCAGCAGGCTCATGGCGAACTGCTCATTGCGGCAGGCGCGCAGATAGCTGGTGAACAGCCGTGCCGCGGTCAGCGTCTCCTGTTCGTTCTCGCGGCCGTTGGGGTCGAGCGTCGCCAGATGTGCGTGCCACTCGCGCGCGACCCGCGCCCGCGGGTCCTGCCGCGACAGCGACAGGCTCTCGGCCGCCCAGCTCTCGTAGCTTTTGCCCAGCAGCGGCAGGTCCAGCAGCCACTCGCCGGGATAATCCACGATGTCCAGCGTCAGGGTACGCGCGGCGCCGTTCTTGCGCTGATAGTCGATCACCAGCCGCAGCTCGCTGATATCGACGGTCGAGGTCGGCCATTGCCGCTGCTCGATCAGGGTGGCGAGGAAATTCTCGTAGGCGAAGCGCGGCACTGCGTCGTCGGGCTGCGGCGCCAGCCGGGCGGTGGCGATCCGGCCGGTCGACATCGATTCGAAGATCGGAAACCGACCGCCGCGCGACAGCCCGTGCACCAGCGCGGTGATGAACACCGTCTTGCCGGCGCGCGACAACCCGGTGACACCGAGCCGGATCGTCGGGTTGAAGAGGGTCTCGCTGTAGTCTTTCAGCGCCCGCGCCGACAGCCAGGCTTCCTCGACCAGATTGGAAAAACTGAAGGCCATGCGGCGAATATTCAAACAGGAGATGGGTGACGGGTAGGTTAGCCGGAAAACGCGTGATGCGACAATCCGACCTGCGGGGGGCCATGGCTTCGCCGCCTTTCCGGCGGATAGAATTCGTGGGCATTAGCAGGCCGCCGGCCTGTCATGCACCGCTCGTCATCGCCATGTAGGTGTCAGGTCAACGAAAGACAGGGTCCGCGCTTCGCCTATGACAGTGTTTCGCTTCAAGCAAATCGTTTCGCACGCCAGAATCGATGGCAAAGGGGCAGTGCACTGGAACTACGATCGGGCGGAGTTGATCGCCGATGGCGTGGTTCACGTTCTGGGCCTTGTCGCCGGCCTGATCGCCGTCACTGCGTTGATTACGCTGACCGGAGTGTTTGCGTCGACGCCGACCATCGTCTCGGTATCTGTGTACGCGGCAGGTCTGCTGGCGATGCTGGGCCTGTCGGCCGCCTACAATTTGTGGCCGGTGTCGCCGCGCAAATGGATTTTGCGCCGGTTCGACCATTCGGCGATCTACATCCTGATTGCCGCGACCTACACGCCGATCATCACCCAGATCCCGGACCAGAATTTCGGCCTGGCGCTGCTCGCCGGCGTCTGGGGCGTCGCGGTGGTCGGCATCCTGCTCAAGCTTTTCAAGCCCGGGAAGTTCGACAAGCTGTCGGTAGGGCTTTATCTCGCGCTCGGCTGGAGCGGCATCATCGCCTATGACCAAGTGATCGAGGCGTTGCCGACCACCGCGATGTGGTTCCTCGGCCTCGGCGGCGCGCTCTACACTTTCGGCGTGATCTTTCACGCCTGGCGCCGGCTGCGGTTCCAGAACGCGATCTGGCATGCGTTCGTGCTGCTCGCTGCAGCCTGCCACTATGTGGCGGTGATGGATCTGGTGCTGGCGGCGTAGCGATCTGTAGGCCTTTGCGATAAGACACCCCCGCAACAACAACACGGGGGAAACATGCAGATTGCTGGCAAAATCGTCGTCGTCACCGGCGGCGGCAACGGCATCGGTCAGGCGCTGTGCGAGGCTTTCGCCAGGGCCGGCGCCGCCAAGGTGGTGGTCGCCGATCTCGATCAGGCGCGCGCCGAAGCGGTGGCGCAGTCGATCGGCGGCGCGGCGTTCAAATGCGACGTCGCTAGGGAATCCGACATTCAGCACGTTATCGAGGAAACCGAGCGGCAGTTCGGCCCGATCGACCTGTTCTGCTCCAACGCCGGCATCGGCGGCGGCTTCGATCCGATGTCGGAGAATGCCGGCGGCTCGTCCGACGAGCCTTTCATGAAGAGCTGGATGATCCATGTGATGGCGCATGTCTACGCGGCGCGACATCTGATCCCGCGCTACAAGGCACGCGGCGGCGGCTATTTCCTCAACACCATCTCGGCGGCGGGCCTGCTGTCGCAGGTCGGCAGCCCGGCCTATTCGGCCACCAAGCACGGCGCCGTCGGCTTCGCCGAGAACCTCGCGATCTCGCACAAGGCCCACAACATCCGCGTCTCGATCCTGTGCCCGCAGGGCGTCGACACCGACATGCTGCGTGGCCTGCCCAAGGGGCCGCAGTCGGCCGACGGCAACCTGTCGCCCGAACAGGTCGCGCAGGACGCACTGAAGGGCGTCGAACAGGAAACCTTCCTGATCCTGCCGCACCCGCAGGTGATCGACTACATGCGCAAGAAGACCGACAACTACGACCGCTGGATTGGCGGCATGGCGAAGATCCAGGCGAAACTGCGCGAGGCGTTCGGGAAGGCGTAGCTCTCCGGCAACGCGCAGTCATTCCGGGGCGCGCGGCGAAGCTGCGTGAACCCGGAATCTCGAAGAGTTCATCGATTCTTCGTAACAACTCCTGGGTTCCGGGTTCGCGCTGCGCGCGCCCCGGAACGACGGTGCTAATTAATTACCCGTTCTTCGCGTACAGCAGCGGCACCGCGCTATCCAGCATCGCCTCGAGCACGAACACGCCGTCATGCGACAGCGCCCGGCTCAGCGCGGCGCTCAGATCCTCGCAGCGTGATACGCGTTCTGCGGCGCAGCCCATCGATTGCGCGAGCTGGACGAAGTCGATATTCGGCAGCTCCAGCCCCGGCACGTTGCGCACCTGCATCACCTGGCTGAAGGACCGCATCGCGCCGTAGCCGGCGTTGTTCAGGATAATCACCGTCAGCGGCAGCTTGCGCTGCGCGGCGGTCCACAGCGCCTGGACCGAGTACATCGCCGAGCCGTCGCCGATCAGGCAGACGGTGCGTCGCCGGTCGTTCGCCAGCGCAAACCCGGCCGAGGCCGGCAGCGACCAGCCGAGGCCGCCGCTGGCCATCGTGGCGAACGAATTCTGGCCACGCATCGGCATGTATTTCTGCATGGCCAGCCGATGCGAGGGCGCTTCCTCGATCAGCACCGCGTTATTGGGCATCGCCTTGCTCAGCGCATCCAGCAAGAACTCGGCCGGCATCGGGTCGGAAGCCTGCGGCGTCGGCGGCACCGCACGCGGAGCCGGTGCGGCGCGCTTGGCCTGAGGAAGTCGTTCGAGCAGCAGCGACAGCGCCGGAGTCATCGTCGCAAGGATACTGGTGCCGAGCGGCGTCACCGACGCGGCGTCGGCATCGTCGGTGATCTGGAACAATTGTGTGCCGCCGTCGAAGATCGCCGCGTGGCCTTCGACATGGAAGGTGAACACCGGCGCGCCGATGACCACGACGACGTCATAGGCGCCCAGCGCCTCGGACAGCTGCCCGGGCGACGCCGGCAGGAAGCCGGCGAACAACGGATGCCGCTCGGGGAAGCTGCAGCGCGCCGAGAACGGCGACACCCACACCGGCGCATTGGCGCGCTCGGCGACTTGCACCATTAGCCCGACCGCCGCGGCGCGATCGACCGCGGGGCCGACCACCAGCGCGGGCTTCTTCGCCGTGGCAAGCGCCTCGGCCAGCGCCTGCATCGCGCCGTGCTCCGGGCCGAGTTCGCGTGTCACGCTGCGCGCCGGCACCGGCGCCGCCGGCCGCGCCCAGTCGTCGATCGGCACAGACACGAAGGTCGGGCCGCACGGCGGCTGCATTGCCACGTAGTAGGCGCGTGCGATCGCGGCCGGGACGTCCTCGGCACGCGCCGGCTCGACGCTGTATTTCACGTAGGGCCGCGGAAACTCGCTGGCGCGCTCGGCGCCGAGGAAGGCCTGCAGCGGCAGCAGGCTGCGGGCCTGCTGACCCGCGGTGATCACCAGCGGCGTCTGGTTCTTGAACGCCGTGTAGATGTTGCCGAGCGCGTTGCCGACGCCGGCGGCCGAATGCAGATTGACGAAGCCGGCGTTGCGCGTCGCCTGCGCGTAGCCGTCGGCCATCGCCACCGCCGAGGCCTCCTGGAGCGCCAGCACGTAGTCGATATCGTCCGGCCAGTCGCTCAGGAACGGCAGCTCGGTCGAGCCGGGGTTACCGAACACCTTGTCGATGTTGAAGGCGCGCAGCAGGTCGAAGGTGGCGGATTTGACGGTGGTGGTCGCCGCGTGCGGCTTCGGCTTCTTCGGCAAGGCGGTTCCTCCGGCGCAGCGCGCCGCGCTTGGTGATTGAAGCCGATCAATCAGCACGCGGGGAGGGGAGTCAATATCTCCCCCTATCCCCGCGGTCACTCCGGGGCGCGCGCTCTTCGCGCGCGAACCCGGAATCCCAAAATTGTGGAAGCGCCTGAATCGCAGAACAGCTCGGGATTCCGGGTTCGCGAGCTGCGCTCGCGCCCCGGAATGACGTGCTTGCGGCGAGCAGCTACCAGCTCGCGGTGCCCTTCATGGTCGGCACGCCGTCCGCATTCGCGGTCCACAATTCGAGCTTGTCGCCGACCGCGTTAGCGTTGACGCTGAACTCGGCACCGTCGAACAGCGGCTGCACGCCGCGATACGCAAATGTCGTCGGCGCCGCGCCCTTCAGCCTGGCGGCGAATTCGACCAGCAGCGCAGCCTGCATCGGGCCGTGGACGATCAGGCCCGGATAGCCTTCGACCTTGGTGACGTAGTCGCGGTCGTAATGGATGCGGTGGCCGTTGAAGGTTAGCGCCGAATAGCGGAACAGCAAAACCGGATCGGCGAGGTGGCTCTCGCGATGCTGCGCGGCTGGCGGGGCTGCGGCCGGCTTGGCCGGGGCCGCCGGCGCTGCGGAGGGCGGCGGCACGTCGCGATAGACGATGTCCTGCCGGTCGCGGATCGCGACGCCGCGGGGCGTGGTGATCTCGTGGTTGACGGTGACGAAGCACAGCGTGCCGGTCGAGCCCTGCTTGATCTGCACGTCGCCGATGGTCGAGGTGCGGGTGACTTCGTCGCCGACCTTCAGCGCATCGATGAAAGTCAGTTCGCCGCCCGCCCACATCCGCCGCGGCAGCGGCACCGGCGGCAGGAAGCCGCCGCGCGTGGGATGGCCGTCGGGCTCCAACATGTCCATCGGATATACCGGCTGGCCGAGGCACCAATGCGCGGTGAACGGCGCGGCGTCGCCGGTCTTGGGCTGGCCGATGTCGAGGAACAGCGTCGCCCGCAGGCCTTTGACCAATTGCGGCGTCACCAGATCGCTAGCTTGTTCGCTGCGGCCGATCCACTGGCGCAGATGATCGATGTCGAGCGTATTGGTCATGGTGGTCCCCGCTTACTTGCGCTTGTCGCCGATGCCCGGCACGGCGCCGTAATGCCGCTCCTCGCCGACCACGATCGCGGCCGGCGCCGGATAGCCGACCTTGCCGTTCGGCGTGTCGACCTCGATCCGGCGTAGATGCGGATGGTGCGACAGGTCGTCCATGGTGTTGACTTCGGCGAAGGCGATGTCGGCGCTGGCGAGATGTTCGAGCAGGTCGTCGCGGGTCAGCGAACCGAAGATATCGGCGACGATCTTGTCGGTGTAGGCGCGGTTCTTCACCCGCTCAACGCCGTTCTTCAACCGCGGATCGTTCGGCAGATCCGGCTGGCGCAGCACGTCGGAGCAGAGCTTCTTCCACTCCCGCTCGCTCTGGATCGAGATCAGGATGTCCTTGCCGTCCTTGGAGGTGAACACGCCGTAGGGCGCGATCGACGGATGCGCGAGGCCGAGCCGCTTCGGCGGGTTGCCGGCTTCGGCGTTGAGCAGCGGCACGGTGAGCCAGTCGGCCATCACGTCGAACATCGAGATCCGGATGTCGGCGCCTTGCCCCGAACGGCCGCGGCCGATCAACGCTTCGAGGATCGCCGCATGCGCGGCCGCGCCGGTGGCGACGTCGACCACCGACATGCCGACGCGCGAGGCGCTTTCCGGGCCGCCGGTGATGGAGGCGAGGCCGCTCTCGGCCTGGATCAACAGGTCATAGGCCTTGCGATGCGCGTAGGGGCCGTCGTCGCCGTAGCCGGAGATGGTGCAGATGATCAGCTTCGGATAGTCCTTGCGCAGCCGCTCGCGGGCGAAGCCGAGCTTGTCCATCGAGCCGGGCTTGAGGTTCTGCAGCAGCACGTCGGCGGAGGCGATCAGCTTTTCGAGCTCGTCGCGGCCTTCCTGGGTCGACAGATCGACCACGGCGGATTCCTTGCCGCGGTTGAGCCAGACGAAGTAACTGCTCTGGCCCTTTGCGGCGGCATCATAGCCGCGGGCGAAATCGCCCTCGGGGCGTTCGATCTTGATGACGTGCGCGCCGGCATCGGCCAGCCGCGAACTGCAATACGGCGCCGCGACCGCCTGTTCGACGGCGATGACGGTCAGTCCTTCGAGCGGAAGCATTCTGTATTCCTGCATGGCTCCGTCATTGCGAGGAGCGAAGCGACGAAGCAATCCAGTGGCGCAGTGCTCGGCTCTGGACTGCTTCGCTTCGCTCGCAATGACGACAAATCAATACGACCGCGGCATGCCGAGGACGTGCTCGGCGACGTGCGACAGGATCAAATTGGTGGAGATCGGGGCAACCTGATACAGCCGCGTCTCGCGGAACTTGCGCTCGACGTCGTATTCCTCGGCGAAGCCGAAGCCGCCATGGGTCTGGATGCAGGCGTTGGCGGCTTCGAACGAGGCGTCGGCGGCGAGCATCTTGGCCATGTTGGCCTCGGCGCCGCAGTCCATGCCGGCTTCGTACTTGCGGGTCGCTTCCTTCACCATCAGCTCGGCCGCGCGCATGTTGGCGTAGGCCTTGGCGATCGGAAACTGGATGCCCTGGTTCTGGCCGATCGGCCGGCCGAACACCACGCGATCCTTGGCATAGTTGGTGGCCTTGGCGATGAACCATTTGGCGTCGCCGATGCACTCCGAGGCGATCAGGATGCGCTCGGCATTCATGCCGGACAGGATGTAGCGGAAGCCCTTGCCTTCCTCGCCGATCAGGTTCTCCTTCGGCACCTTCATGTCGGTGAAGAACACTTCGGTGGTGGCGTGGTTCATCATGGTGCGGATCGGCCGGATCTCCAGGCCGCTGCCGCGCGCTTCGCGCATGTCGACCAGGAACACCGACAGGCCTTCGGTCTTCTTCGTAACCTGATCCTTCGGCGTGGTGCGCGCCAAAAGGATCATCAGGTCGGAATATTCGGCGCGGCTGGTCCAGATCTTCTGGCCGTTGACGACGTAGTCGCCGTTGTCATCCTTCTTGGCAAAGGTCTTGAGCGAGGTGGTGTCGGTGCCCGAGGTCGGCTCGGTGACGCCGAAGGCTTGCAGGCGCAGCTCACCGCTGGCGATCTTGGGCAGCCACTTGGCCTTCTGCTCGTCGCTGCCATGGCGTAGCAGAGTACCCATGGTGTACATCTGTGCGTGGCAGCCGCCGCCGTTGCAGCCGGCGCGCTGGATCTCTTCCAAGATCGCCGCCGCGGCCGACAGCTTCAGCCCGGCGCCGCCATATTCCTCGGGGATCAGCACCGACAGATAGCCGGCCTCGGTCAGCGCATCGACGAACGCCTTCGGATAGGCCATGTCGCGGTCGAGCTTGCGCCAGTATTCGCCCGGAAACTGCGCGCACAGTTTGGCGACGGCGTCGCGGATGTCGTGGAATTCGTCCTGCTCCGCGGCGGCATGATGTTTCATTGTCGAGGCTGTCTTCTTTTTCTTGGGAGAGGTCAGGAAATGCGAACCGGCAAGGACTCGTAGCCCTTGACGAAGCTCGAATACACCCGCTTCGGCTCCCCGACAACTTCGATGCGGTCAAACCTGTCCAGCATTTCTTCCCAGACGATTTTGAGCTGCAATTCCGCCAGCCGCATGCCGACGCAGCGGTGAATGCCGAAGCCGAAGGAGAGGTGGATCTTCGGCCGCTTGCGGTCGATGATGAACTCGTTCGGCCGCTCGATCACCTCGTCGTCACGGTTGCCGGAGACGTACCACATCACCACGCGGTCGCCCTTGCGGATCGTCTTGCCGCCGAGCTCGGTGTCCTCCTTGGCCGTGCGGCGCATATGCGCCAGCGGCGTCTGCCAGCGGATCACCTCGGGCACCATGCTGTCGATCAGCTTCGGATTGGCGCGCAGCTTGGCGAACTGGTCCGGGTTTTCGTTCAGCGCCAGCACCGATCCGGTCATGGTGTTGCGGGTGGTGTCGTTGCCGCCGACGATCAGCAGGATGAGATTGCCCATCAGATTGTCGCGGTCCATGTAACGCGTGGCGTCGTGATGCGCCATCATCGACAGCAGGTCATTCCGCGGATCGGAATTGACCCGCTCGTTCCAAAGCCGGGCGAAGGTCGCGGCGCATTCGTTCAGTTCGTCGCGGCGCTGCTGCTCGGACTCGACCACGCCACTCTTGGGCAGCGCGGTGGCGACGTCCGACCAGCGCGTCAGCTTGCGCCGCTCCTCGAACGGGAAGTCGAACAGCGTCGCCAGCATCTGCGTGGTGAGTTCGATCGAGACGCGATCGACGAAGTTGAAGGTCTCGCCGCGCGGGAGGCCGTCCAGCACCTTGCGGGTGCGCTGCCGGATCAGCACCGCGAGTTCGTCGAGATGATCCGGCGTGAACATCGGCGACACCGTCTTGCGCTGCGCCGAATGCCGCGGCTCGTCCATCGCGATGAAGCTCGGCCAGTCGTAGCCGGGCGGAGCATCGCGGATCGAAATGCCGCCGAGCGTCGAGTCCGACGAGAACACCTGGTGGCTGGTGTCGACATGCATGATGTCGTTGTACTTCACCACGCTCCAATACGGCTCGATCGGCGCGTTGGTGCAGTAATGCACCGGCTCCTCGGCGCGCAACCGCTCGAACCACGGCCACAGCGTGTCGTCGCGGAAGTGCCGCGGCGCGCCGGGATGAAAGTCCTTCAGTGGGGTGGCGTAGGCCTCCTCACGCGCGGCGCGTTGGCGGGCGGCTGTGTCGATGTCGATGGTGCCGTGCATGGGGGCCTCGATGGTCGGTGTTTCGCTCCTGACTGCCACCTTGCAGCGGTCAGTCTGTCGTGGCTGCCGTCTTGGTCGCGGCAGTCCGTGGCGGCGATTACATCCGGTTGCGTGGGCAAGAGCAAGGCGAACGCGGCGATCGGAGAGCGGCTCCGCGCAAGATCGCGCGATATCCGGCTTCGGCGGCGCAACAGTTGCGTGGAGGCGCTGCGGGGCCGCCGCCGCCCGCGGCCCAAACCCACCTGTGGAGCCTTCTCAGCCCTGCGTCGGCATGACATGGTGCCGCTCAATCAGAACACGGCGCGGCGGTGCCGCGCGGCGAGTGGAGACAGCCCGACCATGATTCCGAACGCGCAGAGCCTGTTCAATTTCGATCTCGGCGAGACCGCAGACGCCATCCGCGAAACGGTGCGCGGCTTTGCGGCGGACGAGATCGCCCCGCGCGCCGAGGCCATCGACAAGACCAACACGTTCCCGCGCGAGCTGTGGCCGAAGCTGGGTGAACTCGGCCTGCACGGCATCACGGTCGAGGAGGAATATGGCGGCGCCGGGCTCGGCTATCTCGAGCACTGCATCGCCATGGAGGAAATCTCGCGCGCCTCGGCGTCGGTCGGCCTGTCTTATGGGGCACATTCCAACCTCTGCATCAATCAGCTGCGCCGTAACGGCAACGAGGCGCAGAAGCGCAAGTATCTGCCCAAGCTGATCAGCGGCGAGCACGTCGGCGCGCTGGCGATGAGCGAGCCCGGCGCCGGCTCCGACGTGGTGTCGATGAAGACGCGCGCCGACAAGAAAGGCGACCGCTACATACTCAACGGCAACAAGATGTGGATCACCAACGGCCCGGTCGCCGAAACGCTGGTGGTCTACGCCAAGACCGATCCCAACGCCGGTCCGCGCGGCATGACGGCGTTCCTGATCGAGAAGGGTTTCAAGGGCTTCAGCACCGCCCAGAAGCTCGACAAGCTCGGCATGCGCGGCTCCGACACTTGCGAACTCGTGTTCGAGGACTGCGAAGTGCCGGAGGAGAACGTGCTCGGCGAGGTCGGCCGCGGCGTCAACGTGCTGATGAGCGGGCTCGACTACGAGCGCGCGGTGCTGGCCGCCGGGCCGCTCGGCATCATGCAGGCGTGCATGGACGTGGTGCTGCCCTATGTGCACGAGCGCAAGCAGTTCGGCGAGCCGATCGGCAATTTCCAGCTGGTGCAGGGCAAGGTCGCCGACATGTATGTGACGATGAACGCCTCGCGCGCTTACGTCTACGCCGTGGCCAAGGCTTGCGACCGCGGCGAGACGACCCGCGAGGACGCCGCCGGAGCGATCCTCTACGCCGCCGAACGCGCCACCCAATGCGCGCTCGACGCCATCCAGCTGCTCGGCGGCAACGGCTACATCAACGACTATCCGACCGGCCGTCTGCTGCGCGACGCCAAGTTGTACGAAATTGGCGCCGGCACCAGCGAGATCCGCCGGATGCTGATCGGCCGCGAACTGTTCACCAAAACGGCGTAGCCCAACACCCCTCGTCATTCCGGGGCGCCGCGCAGCGGCGAGCCCGGAATCCATACGCCGCAGCGCCTGTGGTAACGGGCGGCGGTCGTTATTACTAGTCGAGATGCCAGGGGATATGGATTCGGGGCTCACGCTTCGCGTGCCCCAGAATGACGGGGAGAGGTCGTCGCAGGAAGAGCTGCCGGTCAGTCGCCTATTGCCCCAGCCCGTTCACCTTGCCGACGAAGCTCCGGACGTCGGCCATCACTTGCGGCAGCACCGACTTGACCTCCTGCACGGTCATGCCCGGCTTGATCTGCGGGTGATACAGGATGTTCATCAGATACTGATCGTAGACGTCGAAATAGCCCTTCTGGACGTTGTCGTTGAACATCGTCCACGGTACCTCGTCGGTGTCGTTGATCGGGCCGAGTGACTGCAACAGCTCCTCGTAGGCGCAGTCGAGGAAAACGAAGTCGCCATTGTCGATCGTGAGAATGACGTCGGCATGCTCGATCTCGAACTTGTCGTTCTTGCGGAAGCCGGACAGGCATTGCGGATCGAGCGACTCGCGAATCTCCTTGGCGCGCTCGGCGCCGTAGAAGGTCTGGATCGTCTTGTTCAGATTCCTGTCGCGGACGAGGTGGACCGTGACGTTGGCCTCGTCGGCGTCGTCGGTGATCGCAATGTCGAGATGCCGGACCCGCTTGGCGATGTCGGCAACGACGCGGCCCAGCTGCGCGCGGCGATCGGGATGTGTCTCGCCCTCCGCGAAGATCCGCACCGGCCCCTCGAATTTGCGGATGCGGTCGACCCGGCCGGCGAGGTGATACTCGGCGCCGAACGCGGTCTTGAAGAAACCGTCGAAGATCTGGCTGTCGGTGAAGTCGCGCTTGTCGGCGCGCTGATTGGCCGAAATGTCGGTGGTGTCGGCGGCCCGCACCGGCAGCGTGCCCGTCGTCGCGGCAAGCATCGCTGCGAGCGCGGGGCCTAGGATAGCGGTGGCGCGGCCGAAGTGCATGACGGAACGCTGCCGCAATCCGCCGCGCCGCACAACCAGCAATTCGAAGCGGTGGGGCTGCGCGCCCCGCTGCATCAATTCCGCACGATCACCGTGGCGCCGACGCGAACGCGGTCATAGAGGTCAACGACGTCTTCGTTGGTCATCCGGAAGCAGCCCGACGAAACCGCCTGACCGATCGTTTCCGGCTCGTTCGAGCCGTGGATCCGGTACAGCGTCGAGCCGAGATACATCGCCCGGGCGCCGAGCGGATTGTCCTCGCCGCCCGCCATGTGCCGCGGCAGGTCGGGGCGGCGGCGCAGCATCTGCGCGGGCGGCGTCCAGCTCGGCCATTCCTTCTTGGCGGTGATGCGGTGCACGCCGGCCCAGCGGAACCCGTCCCGGCCGACGCCGATGCCGTAGCGCAGCGCGCTGCCGCCCGGCTCGACCAGATACAGCCGGCGTTCAGAGGTGCTGATCACGATGGTGCCAGGAGCGTAGTTGCCCATGAAACTGACGCGTTCGCGCGGGATGGGACTGGCGGACGGCCCGGAGCGGAAGAACGGCCCGAACCCCATCACGGACCGCATATCTTCCTGGGCGGCTGCCTGGGTCACCCCAGCAGCCAACAGGGCGGCGAGCGCAAACAGGCGGGCGGCAGAGCGAACCATCGTGAACCTCGCATTCGTCGGAATCTCACCCTAGACAGGCCACAATCATGGCGATTGCGCAAGTCGTCGCGGCGACGAGCCCGGTGCCGACGTGCGCCCGACGAAGCGCTGTCCCGCGTGTTCGCCCCTTTGACGAACACGTTCAACAATGATTGATCGGAGGGATGACAGCACAGGGAGAGAAACGATGAACGGCGCCGAAAGCCTGGTGAGGACGCTCGTGCATGGTGGCGTCGACGTCTGCTTCACGAACCCCGGCACCTCCGAGATGCATTTCGTGGCCGCGCTCGATCGCGTCGAGGGCATGCGCTGCGTGCTCGGGCTGTTCGAGGGCGTCGTCACCGGCGCCGCCGATGGTTACTTCCGGATGAAGCGGACGCCGGCTTCCACCCTGCTGCATCTTGGCCCCGGCCTCGCCAACGGCCTGGCCAATCTGCACAACGCCAAGAAGGCGAATTCCGGCATCGTCAATATCGTCGGCCAGCACGCCACCTACCACATCGACTACAACGCGCCGCTGACGTCCGATATCGAGGGCCTGGCGCGACCGATGTCGTCCTGGGTGCGGACGTCGCCGGACGCCACGTCGGTGGCGCGTGACGGCGCCGCCGCGATTGCTGCGGCCAAGAGCACGCCGCCGCAGATCGCCACGCTGATCCTGCCGGCCGACACCGCCTGGAATGAGGCCGACGGCATCGCCGAAGTGCCGGCCGATCAGCAGCGTCCGAGCTACTCGCCGCAGGCGGTCGAGACGGCGGCGCGCGTGCTGCGCTCCGGCGAGCCGACGCTGTTGCTGCTGTCCGGCGGCGCACTGACCGAGCGCGGTCTGGCGCTGGCGGCGCGGATCGCCGGCAAGACCGGCTGCAGGGTGATGGGCCAGACCTATAATCCACGGATGGCCCGCGGCCGCGGCCGCTACTCCATCGAGCGGGTGCCCTATGTGGTCGAAGCGGCGCTGCCGATCCTCAAGGACTTCCGCCATATCGTGCTGGTCGAGGCGATGGATCCGGTGGCGTTCTTCGCCTATCCGGACAAGCCGAGCCTGCTGAAGCCGGAGGGTTGCGAGGCCCATCGCATGACCGACGCCGGCGACAATTCCGAAGGCGCGCTGGAAGCGCTGGCCGGCGCACTCGGCGCCAAGGCGTCCGATGTCCCGCCGCAGACGCTGGTCGACATCGCCAAGCCCAGCGGCGCGCTGACGCTCGACAATATCGCGCAGGCGATCGCAGTCGCGATTCCTGAGAACGCCATCGTCATCGACGAGTCGATCACCTCTGGCCGCGGCTTCTTCCCGCCGACCGCGGCGGCGGCGCCGCATGATTGGCTGCAGAACATGGGCGGCTCGATCGGCTTTTCGCCGCCGGTCGCGGTCGGCGCAGCGGTGGCGTGTCCGGACCGCAAGGTGATCTGCCTGGTCGGCGACGGCAGCGCGATGTACACGCTGCAGGCGCTGTGGACCCAGGCGCGGGAAAATCTCGACGTCACCACCGTTGTGTTCGCCAACCGCAAGTACCAAATCTTGAGAGGCGAGTTCGACGGCGTGGGCGCCGGCGAGCCCGGCAAGCGGGCGCAGGACATGCTGACGCTCGACAGGCCGGACCTCGACTGGGTGTCGCTGGCCAAGGGTATGGGCGTCCCGGGCCGGGCGGTGACGACCGCCGACGAACTCAACGCCGCGCTCGACGCGGGCGTGCGTGGCAGCGGGCCGAGCCTGATCGAAGTGCGGATGTAACCATCGTCGCATGTCGCCCGTCCGCCGCGCAGGGCAGTTGTCGGCGGCGGCGCGGCGGGCGTAGCGTAGTGGCGCGGCCGGGTGGGCCGCGGGTGGAGCAGGCATGAAGCGATATCTGATCTTCGGCGCGATCGGGCCGTTCGTCGGCGGACTGCTGCTGTTGTTCGCGACCAGCTATCTGTCGGGTTACTGGATGCACACCAATCTGATGGAGGTGCAGAAGTTCTTCGTCGTGATGTTCAAGTCGCTGCAATACAGCTATCTGTTCGGCCTGTTGCCGGCGCTGATGATGGCGGCGATCGACGAGATCATCTGCCACATCCGCATCATCAAGCCGCCGCTGCGGTTGGTGATCGTCGGCACGATCGGATTCGTATTCACCGCGTTTCTCTATTCCAACCGCGGCGCCGACGCCGGCGCCGTGCAGTTCCTGCTTTACGGCCTGGTCGGGCTGGTACCGGCGGTGCTGTCGTCCTGGCTGGTCAGCCGGTTCTGCAAGCCGGTCGGCCCGCACGCCACGCAGGCGGCGGCATGAGCGGCGCAGCCGTAGCGTGGTGAGCCGTAGGATGGGTTGAGCGCAGCGAAACCCATCACCTCGGTTTGTTGAAATCGAAGAAATACCTGCGGCGACCCCCGCCGTGGGTTTCGCTGCGCTCAACCCACGCTACGATCGCTCATCAGCCCCGGGCTGGGGCGCCCCAGTCGCTGAGGCTCTCGATGGCGCCGTCCTGCAGCGCGGCTTCGATCCGGCTCTTGAGTTCGGCGTGCCGGCCGCTCGCCGCCTCGAATTCGGCGGTGGTCATGGCGCCGCGATGGGCGCGCAGCCGCGGGTCCAGCCGCAGGAATTCTTCGGTTTCCGCTGGCGTCAGCCCGGCGATCGCGGTGACCCCGCGGGTATCGCGGATCAGCGCCCGCATCTGCTCCAGCCATTGCCGCAGCGCCGGCTCCTGTTCGAGCAACGCGTTGATCGTCTGTTCGAGGGTGTGAGCCATAGTCCGTCGCCTCCCGCCGATGCTCTGTGGGCCATCTCGACCTCCGCTAAACGAAGGTCGGGGGCGGCCGCATTGTGCAGGATCAATTGGTGCGGTGCCCAGAGGTGCTCAAATCTGCGGGATGATGTTGCCTCAGCCAATGCGCGCGAGCGGGTCATGCGCATATCGGGGAGGGTAGCGGACTCACCGTTCAGGACGCCCGATCGGAGGTTTGGCCGTTTCAACCCGCCTGCGGTCCGAACCCGGCAAACTCGCCGCGGCCTTGGGTAGCCGCCAGCTCGGCCCGGCACTCCGCCGCAAACGCCCGCAGCCGGGTGGCGGTCAGCTCATCGGCGATCATCTTCGCCAACCGTTCCGCGCGTGAGATCTGGTCGTTGAGATAGTCGATCCGAGCCATGGTCCCCTCCGTCCGTCACCATGACAATTTTAAGCAATTTGTTTCGTTCCGCTGGTGGCCTCGATATGGTAAACTACCAGTTAACCTCGCAGCCTGCAGGTTCGATCCTGCCGCTGCGCGCTGAAAGAGGGCGTCGGTTCGACGTTCCGCGATGGAACTTAGCTTGTCCGGCGTCCCCCTCGCTCTGCTGCCCCCCAAATCGATGCGCCGACCCTCATTCTGCTGAATCCGGCATCGCCTCGAGTTCAGCGGCGCGACAATGCCGTTCGGGGATGTCGTTGGAAGCCGTGGAGCTGACGCGATGACGACGCGCCATTTCGCCTCGATGGCGTTCGCCTCGCGCCGCTATGACCTCTTGGGGATCTCCGATCCCGTCTGCGTGCCCCCGTGAAGCAATTGACGCACGTCAAGTAACAAAGGATACTTGCTGTTTTCAGGCCAAGCGCCGGCAAGCGATTTACATTTCGGTCGACCACATTTGTGATTTGGAGATTGTAGCGATGATGAGGCATTTGCAGCGCGCATTGCGAGGATTCGGTATCGAAGTTCGCCGACCGCGACCAGATCTCTTCGATTTTATCCGGGATCGGCGCATCGAACTGATTTACGACGTCGGTGCAAACGCCGGTCAGTTTGGAGCTTGGACGAGAGAGCGCGGATACCACGGCAAACTCATCTCTTTTGAGCCGATCAGGTTGGTATTTCAGGAGCTCGAACAAAAAACGCGCCGCGACGGTAAGTGGAAGGCCTTCAATTTCGGTTTGGGCGATACCGCAGGTCAGCTCGACATTCACGTCTCAAAAGATTCGCGGTTCAGCTCGTTTCTCGATCTTGATGACGCGGCGGTGCAGTTTGACCAGAACTCCACCGCGGTGTCCCAGGAACGAGTCGAGGTCAAGAAACTGGATGATGTCGCCGACGACGGCGAACCGAACTATCTCATCAAGATCGACACCCAGGGATTTGAGAAAGCGGTCCTCGAAGGCGGACGCCGAACGCTATCGCGATCCAAGGGAGTCCTGCTGGAACTTCCGGTCGTTCAATTCTATCGCGGAAACTGGACGCTCCCTGAGGCCCTCACATACATGGCTTCATTGGGCTTCATTCCCGCGCAGATTGCACCGGTTAATTTCGATCACGAGGATGGGATGTCGATGGTCGAGGTCGACTGCCTGTTTCGACCTGTCTGATACGGCCTGCGGTCGGCAGATCCGTTGAGAGCCGCACCACTAACCGACTTCGGAAAAGAGGGCATTTATTCCGGCGAAGCTGAGTTGAAGGGCTGCTACTTTGTATCTCATAGCGTTCTTCGGCGGGTGATCGAACCGGAACGCGCTCTGCAAGGGGCGGCGCTGATCGTGATGTGCCGAGGATCATCCGCATCGCATCTGCTCGAGCTGATCGGCTTTTGTTAGAGTCTGAGCCGGCGGAGGTGACGTCGCCTCTCGCGCAACCTCATGGTGAGAAGGTGCGAAGCGCCGTCTCCACCCATGGGCCACCGGTGCGGCGTGGCTTTATTCGTAGAGATGCTCGGCTTCGCCGGGCTTCTCAGTGCCTCGCCGAGAATTCGCCCTTTTGATTCTGATACCTCCGCCTCCACGCGTCATGCCCGGCCTTGTGCCACGGCTGTCCGGTTTAAATTTGATCAATACTGAGGCTCAACTGTCGCTGATCTTTGATGGTCGGCGGCGGTTTGAGCAGGGCGTCGATCG
>NZ_QYYD01000015.1 GCF_003591005.1 Rhodopseudomonas palustris | reverse complement strand
CCCCCCCCCCCCCCCCCTTTCTTCCCCCCAAACCAAAAAAAACCCCCCCCCTTTTTTTTTGTTTTTTTGTGTCGGTCCGCGCACAAAACCACGCCGCGGTCGATCGCCTTCGCATTCTATAACGCCCCCGCCGCTTCCCTCACCGCTGGCTTCCGGACTACGATCGGCTCCGACAATCTTCGACCGATCGTGAGCCTGATGCTGCCCGCACCACTGACGCGAATTGCCGATTGGCTTCGCGCCTATACCGACAATCCCGATCCCCTCGCCGCCACTGGCAATCTGGTGGCGCTGGTGCTGGCCGGCAACGCGCCGTTTTATCCGCTGTATGTGGCGTTCGTTGCCGGCACCGGCGGAATGCCATGGCTGCTGCTGACGCTGCTGTCATTTCCCTTCTTCCTCGCCGTCCCCGCCCTCTCCCGCATTCAGTCGCGGCTTGGCCGCGTCGCGCTGGCCCTGATCACGACCGGCAACACCGTGTTCTGCACCTGGCTGATCGGCGAGCCGTCCGGCATTGAACTGTTTCTGCTGCCTTGCGCGATGCTGGCGAGCGTGTTGTTCCGGCCGAGCGAACGGCTGCTGATGTTGCCGCTCGCCGGTTTGCCGGTCGTCGCTTATCTGTTCCTGCACGGCAGCTACGGCGTGCCGCCACATCTCTACCAAGACACCGAATATGCCGGACTACTCTCGATGAACGCGTTCAGCGCGGCGATGATCTCGATCTTCATCGGCATGGTCTTCGCGCGGCTGTACGCTGATCCGGCCCGCTCGTAAGCCACAGAATCGACGATCCGCCTTATCCCCGCCGAACCCCGCATGCTATCCGGGGTGGGGGAATCGGCAGCGCATCGCTTCGGGTGCAGGCCTCAACGCCCTTGAGGATGGCAATGGCCGGTGGGGATCGCCGAGGCATCGAGCAAGCCGACCGGCACAGCAGCTGGATCGACGGCGCCGCCTTCGTGATCGTGCTGGCCGTCGCGGTCGGCATCGCCGGCGCGATGTGGGCCGCCTACGCGCACGCACCGGATCTGTTGTGGCGCGGTTTCTATCACGACCGCAATTCCCACTATAGCTTTGGCCTCGACCTTGCGCTGGCAGCGCGCAATCTCGATCCAGCCTGGTTCTTCGGCGAACTCGAAAAGGCCAAGGTCTGGCCGCCGTTCCACGGGCTGGTGCTGAGCATCGTGCTGCTGATCGGCGGCATCGACTATCGTCTCGCCATCGTGCCGAGTCTGATCGGCTGGGTGATGACGCTGGCCTTCGTGTGGCTGGTCGCGCGCCGGATGGTGACGAACCGGATCGACGGCCTGTTCGCCGCGGCGATCGCCACCATCCTCACCGCCGCCAGCCCTGCCTTCCGGCTGATCAGCACCGATGTCATGCTGGAAGGGCTTGGTGCCGGACTATCGGCCGCTGCGCTGTGGGCCTATCTGCGGGCGTCGGCCAAGCCCGACCAAGCCTCGCGATGGCGGCTGCTCGCCGTGCTGCTGACTGTGTTGTTCTTCCACAAGGGCAATTACTGGGGGCTGTTGCTGATCGCGTTCGGGATCGCATTCGCGTCGGAGCGCCTCGATGGCACCATGCAGCGCGCGCGCGCGATCGGGCGCATCAAGATCGGACCGCTCGCCGCCTCCGTGCTCCGCCAGCCGCTGCTGGTCATGGCGGCGCTGGTCGCCGCACTGGTGGCCGCCATCTATGCGCGCGGGCCGACTGCGCTGGAGCTGTTCGGCAAATCGATCTCGCTGTATCCGCCGGAGAACCTGACAACCCTCGCTTACGCGCTGCTGTTTCTGTGGTGGTCGCTGTTTTGGTGGCGCCACAGAGCCGCGATCGACACAGCGCTCGGCGTGCCTGGCCGCGCCCTGCTGTATTGGCACCTGACGCCGATCGCGATCTCCTTCCTGCTGCCGCACCGGCTATCGCGCTTTCTTTGGTTCGTCGGCCCGGCGAACAGTCCGCAAGGCAACACCGGCGTCTGGGAAGGCGCGCAGTTCTATTGGCGCGCGTTTACCGAGAGCTATCACGTGGCGCCTTGGATGGCGCTGCCGGTGGCGGCGCTGGCGCTGATCGGCGTGCTCGGCCTCCCCCGCCTCGCGCCCGGCGCCCGCGTCGTGTTTGTATTCGCCGCGGTGGCCTGGCTCGGAGTCATCATCCATCCGCAGCACCAGGGGCGCTTCATGTCGACCTGGGTGTTCGCCGTGTGGATCTGCTCCGGTGTCGGTGCTGCACTGCTGCTGCAACGATTGCGGCGCGCGCTGTCGCCCTGGGTCCGCGGCCTGGTCGCGGCGGCGGCGGTGGCGTCGCTGATCGCCCTCGTGATCGGCCGGCCGCTCCCCGGTGCGGTCTACGCGACGGCTATCCGCGCCAAGGATGGACCGACCGACCTCGATCTGATCCGGCGTTATCTGCCGGAGCTCGACCGCAGCCGCCAGGTCACGGTGTTCACGACCTTTGGGAGCAGCAAGCTGTTCGCTTGGGTGATCCGCGAGCATTGCCGCTGCGACCGGCTGGTCACCGACCCTTTCATCGACCGTCAGCCCACGCGCGCAGACGTCCGGGACCTGATGCGCCAGCGCATCGCGCAATCGACAGCCGATGTTGTCGTCATAATCGACGCCCCGGACAGCCGCTATTCATCGGAATTGCTGGGTTGGGACTATCCGCGGATGGTCGGCATCGTCGACGCGATGGCCGAGCAGACCCGCTACAAGAATACGGGGACCTACGAGCTCCCTGACAAACTTGGCCGCGCATCGATCTGGCGACGGATTTGATATCCGGGCTGCTTTTGCTGCATCGCAGCAGACAGCTCGTGGGATGCGGCAACTCGCCGCTATCTGCGATGCCCGGGCCGCGCAACTGCACTCGTGCGACCGCGGCTTGCGTTCAGTATCTTTCCCCAAGCCAAAAATAGTCGAATATCGTCAATCGTTCGGCTGCTATAAGCTTTGATAGGCGGATCAACCGCCCACAAGGCGCGCAAAGTGCCGGGAGCATCACCGACCGCGTCGACGGCGGGTGCTCGGGGAGGAGCAGGTTTGGAACACGCGTTAGAAGTGCGCAATGTGTCCCTTCGGTTCGGCGGCGTGCGCGCGCTGAGCGAGGTCAGCTTCGCCGTCAACGATGGCGAGCTGTTTTCCATCATCGGGCCGAACGGCGCCGGCAAGACCTCCATCGTCAATTGCATCTCCGGCCGCTACCGGCCGACCGAAGGCCAGCTGTTCTATCGCGGCCGCGATATTACAGGGCTGAAGCCCAACGCTCGCGCGCCGCTCGGAATCGGCCGCACCTTCCAGAACCTCGCGCTATTCCACCACATGAGCGTGCTCGACAACATCATGGTCGGGCGCCACCATCTGTTGAAGAACAACTTCCTGACCGGCGCGCTGTACTGGCTCGGCGCGCGGCGCGAGGAGCTGCAGCACCGCCGCAAGGTCGAGGAGATCATCGACTTTCTCGACCTGCAGTCGGTGCGCAAGGCGACCGCCGGCACCCTCTCCTACGGCCTGCGCAAGCGGGTCGAGCTGGCCCGCGCGATGGCGCTGGAGCCGAAGCTGATCCTGCTCGACGAGCCGATGGCCGGCATGAACTTCGAAGAGAAGGAGGACATGGCGCGCTACATCGTCGATCTCAACGAAGAGTTCGGCATGACGGTGGTGATGATCGAGCACGACATGGGCGTGGTGATGGACATCTCCAACCGCGTCGTGGTGCTGGATTTCGGCCGCAAGATCGCCGAGGGCGAGCCGGCCGCAGTGCTGGCCGATCCGCACGTCAAGCGCGCTTATCTGGGCGAGGAAGACGAGGTGCTGACCTATCCGGACGACCTGCCGTCGAATCCGCCCGCCGCGGAGCGCGTGGCATGATGGACTATATCGGCCGCGCCGCGGCAGCCGACACCTTCCCCAAACTGCTTCGCCTGAATGCGCGCGAATTCGGCACCGCCATCGCGCTGCGCGAGAAGGATCTTGGACTGTGGCGCGAATTCAGCTGGGCGGACTATCAGGCCCGCGTGCATGATTTCGCGCTCGGCATGGTCGAGCTCGGCCTCGGCAAGGGCGACGTCATCGGCATCATCGGCGACAACCGGCCCGACTGGGTGTCGGCTGAGATCGCGACCCACGCCATCGGCGCGATGAGCCTGGGGCTGTATCGCGACGTGCTCGACGAGGAAGCCGCGTATCTTCTGACATACGGCGAGGCCCGGCTGGTGTTCGCCGAGGACGAGGAACAGGTCGATAAATTGCTGGCGCTCGCCGAGCGGGTGCCGAACCTGCAGCACATCGTCTATTCCGACCCACGCGGGATGCGGAAATACGACGATCCCCGGCTGCTGCCGGCCGATACGCTGGCCGCGATGGGCCGCGCCCGCGCGCAGCGCGAGCCGCAGTTGTACGACCGCCTGGTCGATGCGACGCGCGGAGAGGACGTGGCGATCCTGTGCACGACCTCCGGTACCACGTCGCATCCCAAGCTGGCGATGCTCGCGGCGGGACGCGTGCTGAAGCATTGCGCGACGTATCTCGCCTTCGATCCCAAAGGGCCGGACGACGAATACGTCTCGGTGCTGCCGCTGCCGTGGATCATGGAGCAGGTCTATGCGCTCGGCAAAGGGCTCTTATGCCGGATGAAGGTCAACTTCGTCGAAGAGCCCGACACGATGATGAACGACTTCCGCGAGATCGCCCCGACCTTCGTGCTGTTCGCGCCACGGGTCTGGGAAGGCATCGCCGCGGATGTCCGTGCGCGCGTGATGGACGCTTCGCCGCTGAAGCAGAAGCTGTACGACACCGGCATGAAGGCCGGCCTCGCCGCGCTGGAGCAGGGCAAGCATTCGGCCTTCGCCGACGCCGTGCTGTTCCGTGCGCTGCGCGACCGGCTCGGCTTCACGCGGCTGCGCTCGGCCGCCACCGGCGGCGCGGCGCTCGGGCCGGACACCTTCCGGTTCTTCCGCGCGATGGGCGTGCCGCTGCGCACGCTGTACGGCCAGACCGAACTGCTCGGCGCCTATACGCTGCACAAGCCGGATGCGGTCGATCCCGACACCACCGGCGTGCCGATGGGGGCCGAGATCGAGATCAGGGTCGAGAATCCCGACGTGCAGGGCATCGGCGAGATCGTGGTGCGCCACCCCAACATGTATCTCGGCTACTACAAGAACGAGGAAGCCTCCGCCGCCGACATGAAGGACGGCTGGATGCAGTCCGGCGACGCCGGCTATTTCAACGCCGCCGGCCAGCTCGTCGTCATCGACCGCATCAAGGACTTGGCCGAGACCGCACATGGCGAAAAGTTCTCGCCGCAGTACATCGAAAACAAGCTGAAGTTCTCGCCCTACGTCGCCGAAGCCGTGGTGCTCGGAGCCGGCCGCGATCACCTCGCCGCGATGATCTGCATCCGCTACTCGATCATCTCGAAATGGGCCGAGAAGAAGCGCATCGCCTTCACCACCTACTCGGACCTGGCCTCGCGCCCCGAGGTCTACGAGCTGTTGCGCGGCGAAGTCGAAACCGTCAACGCCACCCTACCGCCGGCGCAGCGGATCAGCCGCTTCCTGCTGCTCTACAAGGAGCTCGACGCCGACGACGGCGAACTGACCCGCACCCGCAAAGTCCGCCGCTCGGTGATCAATGACAAATACGCCGACATCATCGACGGCATCTACGGCGGCAAGGCCGACATCCCGGTCGATACCACCATCAAATTCCAGGACGGCACGACTCAGCGGATCAGGACGTCGCTGAAGGTGGTGGATCTTGGTAGCGCCGCGGCACATGCGGAGGCTGCGGAATGACGATCGCCCTCCCCTCTGTCATGGCCGGGCTTGTCCCGGCCATCCACGCCTTCGACCCACCGCCAGCGCTGCAAGGCGTGGATGCCCGGGACGAGCCCGGGCATGACGTGGGGAGGCGGGACCAAAACGCTGCTGAACGTATCGCCGGCGAAATCAGCACGACGTCGCAATATTTTCAGACGTCATGCGCGGGCTTGACCCGCGCATCCATCATCCGAAGAGGATGGATTGCCGGGTCAAGCCCGGCAATGACGGGAGAGAACTCAGCATGAACTCGCATCTCCTGATCCAGCTTCTCGTCAACGGCCTCGTCGTCGGCACGCTGTATGGCGTCGTCGCGATGAGTTTCGTGCTGATCTACAAGGCCACGCAGGTCGTCAATTTCGCGCAGGGCGAATTGCTGCTGATCGGCGCCTGGGTGTGCTGGGCGCTGCTCGCCAAATATCAGATCCCGTTCTGGCTCGGCATGCCGATCACGCTGGTGTTCATGTTCGTGTTCGGCATCGCGATCCAGATCGTGGTGCTGCGGCCGATGATCGGCGAGCCGATCATCTCGGTGATCATGGTGACGATCGCGCTGTCCACCGTGTTTCAGGCAGCGCTGAGATGGATCTTCGGCGTCAATCCGCAGCCGTTCCCGCAGATTTTCACCACCCAGTCGGTATCGATCGCCGGCTTCCAGTTGCAAACCGTCTACGTCATGAGCCTCGTCGTCTCAGTCGCGATGATGATCGGCATGGCGTGGTTCTTCAAAGTGTCCAAGTACGGCCTCGCGATGCGCGCCACCGCGTTCAACCAGCAGGTCGCGCAGTCGCTCGGCATTTCGGTCAAGAGCGTGTTCGCGATGGCCTGGGCGATCTCCGCCACCGTCTCGGCGGTCGCCGGCGTCGTCGTCGCCGTGGTCAACGGCGTGTCGTCCGGGCTCTCCGCTTATGGCATTAAGGTGTTTCCGGCCGCAATCCTCGGCGGGCTCGACTCGATCGGCGGCGCCGTGCTCGGCGGCATCATCATCGGCCTATTGGAAAACATCGCCCAGTATGTCGACAGCGAATATCTACACTGGGGCAATCTCTACGAAATCGCGCCGTTCTACGTGCTGATCATCATCCTGATGATCAAGCCTTACGGCCTGTTCGGCACCAAGGACATCGAGCGTATCTGACCCATGGCCAACACCTCTTTGATCCCCGCCGGCGATTTCCGCAGCACCTACGCCGCCGACACCACGATCTTCCCGACCCGGACCAGCCGCAACATGGCGATCCTCGGCGCCGTGCTGATCGCGTTCGCGCCGCTGGTTCTGTCGGGCTACTGGCTCAGCATCCTGATCCAGATCGGCATTTTCGGCATTGCGGCGCTCGGCCTCAACATCCTGGTCGGCTTCACCGGCCAGATTTCGATCGGGCACGCCGCGTTCTTCCTGCTCGGCGCCTACACCTCGGCCTATCTCAACAACAACCTGCCGATCCCGGTGTTCTTCACCATCCCGCTCGCCGGAATTATCACCGCGCTGGTCGGGCTCATTTTCGGCCTGCCGGCGGCACGGCTCAAGGGACTCTATCTCGTGATCGCCACGCTGGCGGCGCAGTACATCCTGATCGACTTTTTCTCGCGCGCCGAATGGTTCTCCGGCGGCTCGGTGCCCGCCTCGGCCAACCCGTTCTCGCTGTTCGGCTGGGTGCTGCGCGGCGACAAGCAGTATTTCTACGTCGTGCTGGCCTATCTCTTGGTCAGCTACATCCTGGTCACCAATCTGATGCGCACCCGCGACGGCCGCGCGCTGGTGGCGGTGCGTGACCATTATCTCTCGGCCGAGATCATGGGCATCAACCTCACCAAATATCGCACGCTGTCGTTCGGGCTCGCCGCGTTCTTCGCCGGCATCGCCGGCGCGCTGTATGCGCATTACCAGCTCGTCGTTTCCAACGAAGGGTTCGGCATCGAGCGCTCGATCCTGTTCCTGGCGATGATCATCATCGGTGGCATCGGCTCGATTTCGGGCACGCTGATGGGCACTGCCTTCGTGGTGCTGCTGCCGGAGGCGATGGAGTGGATCAGCATGGAGCTGAAGGGCAGCGCGATCGACCGCGCGTTGCTGCTCAACAACAACCTCACCTTTCTGCGCGAGATCGCGATCGGCCTGATCATCATCGCCTTCCTGGTGTTCGAGCCGGACGGCCTCGCGCACCGCTGGCGCCAGATCAAGGCCTATTGGAAGCTCTACCCGTTCTCGCATTGAACGGGCCGAAAACAGACGCAAAACGACGTCAATAACAAAGCACTGGAGGAGACCACCGATGACGATGAAATCTCTCTTGAGCACTGCGGCCATGGCGCTGGTGATCGCCGGGGCTTCGGCAACCGCGCAGGCGCAGATCGCGATCGGCCATCTCGCCGATTACTCCGGCGGTACGTCCGACGTCGGCACGCCTTATGGCCAGGCCGTCGCCGACACCTTCGCCTACATCAACAAGAACGGCGGCGTCGGCGGCAAGCAGCTCAATGTCGACACCAACGATTACGGCTATCAGGTGCCGCGCGCGATCGCGCTGTACAAGAAGTGGTCGGGCGGCGACAAGGTCGCGGCAATCATGGGCTGGGGCACCGCCGACACCGAGGCACTGACCGGCTTCCTCGCCAACGACAAGATCCCCGATCTGTCCGGCTCCTACGCGGCGGCGCTGACCGATCCGGAAGGGACCAGCGGCAAGGCCAAGCCGGCGCCGTATAATTTCTTCTACGGCCCGTCCTATTCGGACGCGCTGCGCGCCGAGCTGATGTGGGCCGCCGAAGACTGGAAGGCCAAGGGCAAGCCCGGCGCGCCGAAATTCGTCCATATGGGCGCCAACCATCCTTACCCGAACGCGCCGAAGGCCGCCGGTGAAGCGATGGCCAAGGAGCTCGGTTTTGAAGTATTGCCGCCGCTGGTGTTCGCGCTGGCGCCGGGCGACTACTCGGCGCAGTGCCTGTCGCTGAAGAGCTCGGGCGCCAACTACGCGTATCTCGGCAACACGGCGGCGTCGAACATCTCGGTGATGAAGGCCTGCAAGGCGGCCGGCGTTGACGTGCAGTTCATGAGCAACGTCTGGGGCATGGACGAGAACGCCGCCAAGACTGCCGGCGACGCGGCCGACGGCGTGATCTTCCCGCTGCGCACCGCGGTCGCCTGGGGCGGCAACGCGCCGGGTATGAAGATTGTCGAGGAAGTTTCGAAAGTATCCGACCCGTCCGGCAACGTCTATCGCCCGGTGCATTACGTCGCCGCGGTGTGCTCGGCGCTGTACATGAAGGAAGCGATCGAATGGGCGGCCGCCAATGGCGGCGCCACCGGTGAGAACGTCCGCAAGGGCTTCTACCAGAAGAAGGACTGGGTGCCGGCCGGCATGGACGGCGTCTGCAATCCCTCGACCTGGACCGACAAGGACCACCGCGGCACCACCAAGGTCGACCTGTATCGCGCCAAGGTCTCCGGCGCGACCGACGGCGACCTCAAGGACCTGATCGCCAAGGGCACCATCAAGCTCGAAAAGGTCAAGACGGTGGATCTGCCGCGCAAGCCGGAATGGCTGGGGTGGTGAGCTGAAGGCGGGCGCGGACGTGCTCCCTCTCCCCGCTGGCGGGGAGAGGATCGGGGTGAGGGGGCGTCTCCGCGGGTCTAAATTGCTCGGCCCCGCGGAAGCGCCCCCTCACCCGCCCGGCTTGGCTACGCTACGCCGGTCGACCTCTTCCCGCGCGCGGGGAGAGGTTCAACGCCGCTTCTTCCCACTCCCGGGAAAGCAATGAGAACCTCGGAGACTTGTCGTGGAAGCCGCACCGCAAACCGACAGCCGGCCGTCTGCCGCCACAGCCCCCGCCCCGCTGCTCAGCGTCCGCAACATCGAAGTCGTCTATGACGACGTCATTCTGGTGCTGCGCGGGCTCAGTCTCGAGGTGCCGCAAGGCGCGATCGTGGCGCTGCTCGGCGCCAACGGTGCCGGCAAGTCGACGACGCTGAAGGCGATCTCCGGCCTCTTGAAGACCGAGGACGGCGAGGTCACGCGCGGCGAGATCGTGTTCGATGGCGAGCGGATCGACGGCACCGATCCGGACAAGATCGTCCGCCGCGGCATCTTTCAGGTGATGGAAGGACGCCGCATCGTCTCCGACATGACCTCGCTGGAGAACCTGCGGCTCGGCGCCTTCACCCGCAGCGACCGCAACGTCGCGGCGGATATCGAGATGGTCTACACCTATTTCCCACGCCTGAAGGAGCGAACGGGCCTCGCCGGCTATTTGTCGGGCGGCGAGCAGCAGATGCTGGCAATCGGGCGCGCACTGATGGCCCGGCCGAAGATGATCCTGATGGACGAGCCATCGATGGGCCTGTCGCCGCTGCTGGTCAAAGAGGTGTTCTCGATCATCAAGCAGATCAACCGCGACCTTGGCGTCACCATCCTGCTGGTCGAACAGAACGCCCGCGCCGCCCTTTCGGTCGCCAGCCACGGCTACATCATGGAGCAGGGCAAGGTCGTGCTCGACGGCACCGCCGACGAACTGCGCGACAACGAGGACGTCAAGGAGTTCTACCTCGGCGGCGCCGGTGACCAGCGCAAAAGCTTCAAGAACCTGAAGAGCTTCAAGCGACGCAAGCGCTGGCTGTAACGCACTCCTCAGGCTCGCAAATGGAGCCGAACAAGCCGCCGCAACCGGGCGCGCGGCCCGGCCTCATCGAAAAGTGAACCTTCTGCGGTAACTAACGACCTATGATGAGAGGAGCGCTCAGCCTAGCGGGCGCGCGCCCGCATCCCGGCCGAGGCCATGACCTGCTTTAGCGATCCTGCTCGATCGGCAGCACCGATCAAAACCAGCACACAGCCGCAACTACTGATCGCCCCGGATGACAGGGCGTGGTGAGACGGGTCGGCAGGGCAGCGCGAGCGCCTTCAACTGCTCTACAAACTGGCTGGATCCTTTCCCCACAATGCTTAAGTCAAGAGCGGACGGAGGTCGTCCAGTCAACGTTCCGAAACGAGGGCACCTCTCTGGATCGCCTCACCGCTGGAATTCGCCTGTATGCTGGTTGAACTCAAACGAAGATTACGCGCCCTGATCATCGATTGGCTGGAGCTGCACCCGGAACAGGCAGGACGAACTCCGCAGAACAGCGAGCAAGTTCATCTCAAAGTCAGCGAACTGCAGGACCGGGTCGATCGATTGGAGCACGCGCTCGCCGATCGATTCGGCGCCGGTCTGGACAAGCGCATCGCCGCAGCATCGCGCGAGGGAATTCCACGGACCGACGAACTGCAGCTGCGCTTGTTCGCCCTGCAGCGACTCGTGGTCGGATCACCGAGCGCCCGCCCGCCCGGCGCGCGCGAAGCCGTCGCCAAGCTCGGCAACCCCGCCGTGGCGGTCATCCTTCCGACTTATAACCGCGCGCGATTTGTCGGCGAGGCGATTGCAAGCGTGCAAGCGCAGAGTTTCCCGGCTTGGGAGCTGGTGATCGTCGACGACGGCAGCAGCGACGAGACCGAACACGCCGTCGCGCCATTTCTCGGCGATCCCCGTATCCGCTACATTCGCCAGCAAAACACCGGCAGCTCGGTCGCCCGCAACCGGGGCCTCGACGAAACATCTGCTCCGTTGGTCGCCTACCTCGATTCCGACAACACCTGGTACCCGGACTTTCTCGCACTCGCCGTCGATCAACTGGCGGTGCATACCGAGGTCGATTTCGTCTACGGCGCGCTCGTCACTTTCCTCCACAATCTGCCATCGGCCTGCATCCTGTGGGAGCCGTTCGACCGTGCCCGGCTGGAGGTCGGCAACTTCATCGACACGAATGTGCTCGTCCATCGGCGCGAGCTCGTCGCCCGCTACGGCGGCTGGGATCCGAATCTCAGCCGGCTGAACGATTGGGACTTCGCACTCCGTTGCACCGTCGACAAGCCGGCCCACGCATTGAACGCACTCGCGGCATATTATCGGCAGGTCGACGACATTCGGGTGAGCGAGACGATCGACGCCGAAAAGGAACAACAAATCATTCGAGCCAAGCTGTCACGGGCGAAAACGACGGACAGCATTCCGGTTGCCTCTTAGATCCAAGGATCCCTCGCAAAACGGCATCGGCGGACCTTACGCAATCGAAGAGCTACGCGTAGCTGATACAATCGCCGCCGACCACGCTGATCGTCGCGCCTTCATTCGCACAACGCCCGCAATCATCGCACGGTGGACAGCAACACAGCCGCCGAATTCCACACCGCTCAGCCTGAGCTCGGCCTTCCGCCAGCACCAGTCAAATCGCTCGCCATCTTTCCACTCGCAGCGAACAGCGTCGCTGCGGCATTGTCACTGCCGGTAACAGTCGCAATGCGACCGCACTCGGCTGAGGGTTTGCTGCAGGCCAGCCTCAATTGGGAACGGTTCCGCAACGCAGTCGCAGCGACTTTCCGACGTGTTGACAACGGCGACGTCCGGGCCGAGGTTTTCCTGCGCAGAATGCAATGGATGCGGACCGCCAAGGTCTCGTTTCGTCGAGTATCCGGCTACTCTCCGAGGCAAAGCTGTTGCCGCGTGGCGGTCGCCCCTGAAGATCAGGCAACCTTGCATGAATATGCCGCTTCAACAGACACCTGGCGGCAATCGGAGCCCTTCCTCGATGAATGATGTGCCTGCCCCCGCGGATTTTCGAGTATTTCTCTCGCTTCCGTCATTCTGGTCGCCGCAATATTCGTGTCGCTCGGCCTGGATCGAGCATGCGCCGTTTGCGTTCTGGCTCACGAACACAGTCAAACCTCGACGACTCGTCGAGCTGGGCACCCACGCCGGCTTTTCATACTTCACTTTCTGTCAGGCGGTACAGGCATCCGGCATTGGCACCACTTGCTATGCAATCGACACTTGGGAGGGAGACGAGCACGCCGGGATGTATGACGAAAGCGTCTACGCTGGCGTCAACGCGCATAACAATCAATATTACGCAACGTTCTCACGTCTGGTGCGTTCGACGTTCGACGACGCGTTGCCGCATTTCGAAGACGGTTCGATCGACCTCCTGCATGTCGACGGACGGCACTTCTACGACGACGTCAAGTACGACTTCGAGAGCTGGATCCCGAAGCTGTCATCGCGTGCAGTGGTACTGTTCCATGACACCAATGTTCGCGAGCGCAACTTCGGTGTCTTCAAGTACTGGGCCGAGCTGTGTGAGCGGCATCCGCACTTCGAATTCTATCACGGCCACGGTCTCGGTGTATTGGGCTATGGCGACGAACTTCCAGAGGAACTGCGTGCGCTGTTCGCCACCTGCTCTCAGCAGGGTACCGCGGTCGCGATCAGGCAGGCCTATAGTTGCCTGGGAGGTGCCGCTCGCGTGCAGTGTGAGACCCAACTCGAGCATGACAAGGCCGCAGCATTGGAAGCGGCAGCGCAGTCGGACCGGGAGAGGGTCGAGGCGGAATTGGCTGTCTTGCGTCAGGAGAGCGCCGAGCGGGCGGCTCTGATCGCAACCCAAGCCGAACAGCTGGCGCAAGTATCCCAGCAGCTTCTTCAACGTCAGTCGGAATACAACAAATTGTCGCAGGAATTGGCGGCGTCCTGGGCCAGAATAGCCGAACTGGATCGCGAAACCGCCAATCTCAAAACCACCAATCGTGGCTTGAAGGTTCATGTCGATTGGCTGGAAAGCCGGAATGCCGCGCTCGAAGGCGAGTTGCAGCACCGCTCTCAGGAGCTTGCCGAGTCGGCCCGGCTTACCCAAGCGGTTTACGACAGTTCGTCCTGGAAATTGACCAAGCCGCTTCGCTTTGCGAGACGTCGCCTGCGTAGTGGCGCTCGCTCCTTGGCCGGGCGCTTAGGTTTGACGCAACACACCGCCTCGGCAAGCAGCGACACTCCGGCGACAGCGCTGCCCGGTCTGGAGCAGTTGTCGCCATCCGATATCGCGCGGATCAAGGCAAGATTCGATCAGGATTTTTACTTATCACGCAATCCGGACATCGCCGCCAACGGGATTGATCCATTCACGCACTACATGATCTTCGGATGGCGCGAAGGCCGGGATCCCACGCCGAATTTCTGCACCAACTTTTATCTACAATCCGCGCCCGATCTCCAGGCAAGCGATATCAATCCTTTCGTCCATTGGGTGATGCATGGTGAGGCGGAGCGGCGGCCCGCCGTGCCGATCTCAAGTCAATCGGAGACGTGAGGGCTCCAAGCCCGTCATTCCGCGGCGCGCGCGGCTGATCCGGAATCCAGATGATGCTTGACCGAACGGCTTTGCCAGCGGCATGGCTGGGTGCCTTAAACTTCGGGATAACGTGCTCCCTCGCTGACGTGAGCGCCCCGAAATGACGTACCCAATTCTGGACTTACATCGATCGACAATTCAGGCTGCTTTGACCACATCTCACCAGGGGGCCTCGGGCGACAGCAGTCGAGGGTCCACTCACTGGATATCCGTATCGAAGAACGGAAAATATCGAGGCTTGTAGCGCAGATTCCGGGAGCGATCGGCGATATGTCGCGCCGGATTGCCGCCGCAGATCGTATAGGGCGGCACGTCCTTGGTTACCACCGCACCGGCGGCGACGACGGCGCCCTCCCCCACTGTCACTCCCGGCATCAGAATGGCACGTGTTCCGATCCACGCATAGTCCATGATCGCGACCGGCTTCTCGATACAGACGAAGTCCGGATTTTGCGGGTCGTGGCTCAGCGTCTGAATCAGCGTGCCGTGCGAGACGTTGACGTTGTTTCCGATGTATAGCGGCACGCGGCCGTCGAGATAGCTGCCGCGATTGATCACCGTGTTATTGCCGATTGTGATGCACGTGCCGGTGATAAAGCAGCCCATGGCTATGCTGGAGTCCGCTCCGATCCGCACGTTGCAGAACCGCCGCAGATAAGCATGACGAATGTGATAGGGCGTCCAGTTCATGAACAGATGATTGCCCAGATAGAATCTGAGCGCCGACGAAAACCGCCGCAACCAGCCTCTAATATTCATCGCTGCAGAATGTCCTTCAGCACATCCACATATTGACTAACGATATTTTCAAATCTGTATTTCTCGAAGATTTTGTCGCGTCCGCGCCGCCCGGCGTCGGCCCAGCGCTGGCGGTTGTCGGCGAAATCGATCATCGCTCGCGCCAACCTCGGCGCCGTCTCGTACTTCCGCCTCGAGTATGCAAGTTCGTCCAGCCTTGCGCTGTTGAGATTGGTCACGTCGCCGTACTCGTTGGCCACGATGAGGCCGATGTCATTTTTCTCGATGACATCGCGAGCGCCGCCGGTATCGCTCAGGATCATCGGCTTGCCGTTGAACATCGCCTCGTTCATGGCGATGCTCCACCCCTCGAGGAAAGACGGCAGGAGAAACGCGTCCGCCATCCGGTGCAGCGGGGTCACGTCGTCGAAGTAGCCGGGCATCAAAATATGGCGGGATAGACCGGTTCCGCTCAGGTACCTTCTTAGCTCCTCGATATGCGGCGGATAAATCACATTGCCAACGCAGAGGATCTTGATGTCGGAGCGCAGATTCAGAATCAGGCTCATCGCATCCGCCATCAAATAATGGCCCTTGTGAAGATTGTAGGAGGCCACGTTAAGGAACACGTAGTCATCCGCGCCGAGTCCGAACTGCGCCCGTTCCGCAGGCACCGCCGCGGCCTCCCGCTGCAGATGCTCCTCGACAATCAGGCCGTTCGGGATGGTGGCGATCTTACTCGGATCGATCCCGAGCGGCCCTGCCGCGTATTCGGTCGCCTTGCCTGACACCGAGATGTAACGGTCGACATAGGCGTCGTCCGCCTTGAAAGCCGCGACGCCCGCGGTGTCCAGCATGGCGTAGACGTTGTGGATGAAGGTCACGTTCGGGATGCCGCGTTCGCGGAAGACCGGATAGCCCAGACGGGAGAAATGAGACATCGCAATGTCGATGCGACGGCTTGCCACCAACGAGCGGTAGGCTTCCAGAGCGTTGGTCTCAGGCAGACTGACGACCTCCACGTCCGCAGCCTCGGCGACCCCGGCGAGATGTCCCGCAGGCCGGCACGACACAACGAGCGGCCGCACACCAAATTCCTTCAGGAGGATCGCAGAATCCAGAACGACCTTTTCCAGTCCCCCCTTGTCGAAGGCCGACACCTCGATCAGCGCCTGGATGTCGAGATTGCCCCGCACTTGCAGGTTCGCCGAAGCAAGCGATTTGGTCACATGCGTTGAGGCGCGACACCTCAACAGCCGCGCCGCACGATCCGGCGCCGTCAGGTGGCGCAGCGTGTCGATGGCCGGGCTGGAGGTGATGGTGTCGAAGAAGGCGGTCTTTGCACTGACGCTGCGCATCGGCAGCAGCGTGCAGATGAGATCGGAGAGACCTTTTCCCGACAGCGCCTGGAACAGCCCGAGGACCCGGCCGCTGTCGAATTCACCAGACAGTCCTACGGCGTTCTCGAACAACGCGTTGGCCAACACGCCGGCAATCTCGACCCGAACACTGTCGATCCGCTGCTTGATCGTGTTGGTCGGATGCACCCGATATTTGGTGTGAACGCGATCCACATCGAACAGCACCGCCCCACGTCCAAGAGCGGACAGCACGAACTCCAGATCGTGACAATAGCGCAGCGGCATGAACCCGCCGTTCGCCACCCAGGTCGCCTTCCGAAACACCATATTGGATGTCGTGGTGGCAAAGTTCTCGCTGATCAGTCCGATCTCGGTCCCGGCTTGCCGGGCGAAAGCAATCGACCGAGCCAGCCACTCCACGGTTGAGCCAGCCGTCACTGCGGCATCATTCTCGTCGATAATAGTCAGCCTTCCAAATATCAGGCTGAGATCCGGCTGCTGCGCGAACAGCTCGGCGCAGCGTTCGAGCTTGTCGAGTGCAAAGACGTCGTCAGAATTAAGCACGGCAATGAGGTCCGCCGTGGTCGCCCCGATAGCGCGGTTAAGGGCATTGTGCGCGCCGGCATTCGGCTGCGTCAGCACGCGTGCGCCTTCGACCCCGTCGAGCCTTCTTCGGCAGATGTCGACGCTGTCATCGGAAGAGCCGTCATCAACGACCACGATTTCGTCGGGAAGCCTCGTCTGCTTCAATACGCTATCGAGCGCCGCGCCGATGTAGCGGGCATGATTGTAGAGCGGCACCACGACCGCGACGCGGCTATCAGGCATTTTGACGATCCGGCACCGATCGTCCAAGGTTGCCCGGCAGCCGGACACCGAGTTGACGCAAGCACGACTTCAAGACTTCCCGGCCGGATTCCAGGGAGTAGTGCTCGCGAATGAACGCCATACCAGCCCGCGATATTCGCTGCCAATGCGCTCTGTCGTTGTGAAGTTTCACGACTTGTTCGGCAAATGCCTGCTCCGAAGTCGCCACCACAATCGTCTCATCATGGACTAGGCCCATCCCTTCGGCGCCGATCTCCGTGGCCACACAGGGCACGCCCAAGCCGACACTCGAGACAATCTTGCCCTTGGCGCCGGCACCGTAGCGCAGGGGTGCCACCGAGAGCCTGACGGCTCCCAGCGATGCCGCCAGGTCCTCGACGAAGCCGACCGCAACGACCCCGGCCACCTCAAGCTCGCGCAGGCGCTGCGGCATATGTGACCCGATGATATAGAATTGCAGGTCAGGTTGCCGCGCCAGAACCAATGGCCAGATCGATTTGATGAAATAGTCGACCGCATCGACGTTCGGCTGATGCGCGAACCCACCGATGAAGCAGACGCCGCTTCGCGCTTCGAAATCCGGCACGGCGTCGCAGCCCCATTCGCGGATCAACGGGATCGTGGTCACTTTGGCGGCCGCAACCTGCTGCGACAGCATCTCCGCCTCCCGCCCGGAAACCACAATCGTGAGATCAGCTCGTTCGATAAAGCCGACTTCCCTGGCACGTGTTTCCAAGGCCTTTTGAGCCAGGCTGGCGTCGAGCCGCAGCTTGGCTTCGCGCTGCTCGCGCAGGTGATGGATATCGACGGTATTGAAAATGATTGGTGAGCGGCTGCAGAATTCGCGCAGAATATCGTAGCATTCATCCATCATGGTCACGCGCGATACGAAGCACGCGACAATCGCCTTTGCGTTGAACAGAAGAAACTCATCGAGATTTCGATAGTCCGCCGAGGAAACGCATTCGACGCCCAGCGCACACAGCTCCCGTTCGCGCTCTTGATTGCCGCCAAATTCCCATTTCGCGAAGAAAAAGACGCGGAAGCCGAGCGAGATGAAGATGCGCATGAAGCCGATCTGATCCAATGAACCGGAATCTTGCTCCGGGCGTGGAAACAGCGCATCGATCATCAGCACCCCAGGTTCGCCACTCTTTCGCGGCCCGGCATTCGAGCACGGCCGGATCGATATGCTCGAAGACGCCGCAGCGCCTGCAATGTACTCGAGCAACGGATTGCCGCGATTGCTCCCGTGGGTCAGCAACCGGCCGTAAAGCTCCGGATTGGGATCCCTGTTCTCCTTCCAACCGTGGCGCAAATAGTGGGCGAGCGGATTCACCCCGGCACTTGCCACGTCGGCATTTACCGCGAGATAGTAATCGGAATGGAACAGGGGGTGCGGCCGCCGCCCCTCGACGCCGCCGAACAACGCAAAATGCACCAGCGGATTGATGCCGGATTCCATCACATCGGGATTCTGATTGAGGTAATACGCACTATCAAACAACGGGTGTGGATTGTACATCGGATTGCGAATGTAGTGCTCCAGCGCCGTCATCCCGCTGTCGCGAACATCGGGATATCGTTCCAGATAGCTCTTGGAATCGAACAGCGGATGCGGATCGAATCCCTTCTGCGCGCCGAAGTGGATGTAGTGCAGAGACGGCGGCATCTGGAACGCGACGACCTCAGGATACGTCGAGCGGTAGAACTCGTGGTCGAGCAGCGGATGAATGGAGCGATCCTCGGCGCGGCCCCGGGTTACGAAATGTAGAAGTGGGCTCAGCCCTGACACCGCGACATCGGGATACTGGGTACAGTAGTCAAGGGCGGAAAACAGCGGCAAGTCCTGGAGGTCAGAGCCGATCTCCATGCAGGTCTGCAAGATACGAAGCCTGAGAGATTCGGCTACGCCCCTGAATTTATTGTACTCCCTGACATACGCTTCGATAGCGTCGACATCTCTGGCGACGGAATCAAGCATCGTGGTCAGGCCGAGCCGCACCTTCCGTCCGAACCCATTGAGCAATGAGCCTCGGTTGGTGGCCGCCCAGTCCAACAACGGCAACAGCTTACGCACGGCAACCGCTGCATCGCCCTTGGCTACCTTTGCAGCCCGGCGCAGCCGCAGCAATTCGCCATATAGGACGTCCCGCTCATGGCTTACCTCCGCCAGTTCGCGCTGTGCCGCCGACAGGAGCATCGAGGCATCGCGAAGCTTGCGCGTCTTCAGATCGTCCGCGGCTGACTGGGTATTTGCCAGCGCCATGCGTGGCAGCAATGCGGGCGACCGCCGGCTCCTCACGGATTCATCGGCAGCCTCCAGTGCGCCGCCGTCAACGCTGAGCCAGCCGTCGAAATCCGACTTAACGACAATCAATTTGTCCATCAAATCCGCCAACGCAGTCCGAGCAATGTTCAATCATACAACGAATCAATTGAATTTGGAACCCGCAGCCGCACCCGTACTACGAATATCGCAACTATCAACCACCTTGTTATCACGTCCGCACTTAGCATCTTTGCCATAAAAGTATGGATCTGCCCACAGATCCAACTCAAGAACGCTGTTCTTGAATACCACTCGAACGAGGACGGACTGTATCCACGTATTAACTACTGATTATGATAATATGATTAAGTCAATTACTTTTACAAATTTGAATTTGTCAGTTTTACATCGTGTCGAGCTGCACTAGTTTCTGATATATCGCCAGCAGGTCGTCTTGAATTGACAGGTCATATTGCGACGTTCGATCGTCCACGCGACCGGCGGTAGATTCACGTCGTGTTTTTGATACGGTCCGCTCGGAGCGCGACCACGGTGCGGACCAAGCGGAAACAGATAGTATGAACAGTGATATTTCCTTCAACATCTCGATGACGACGCCCGCGATCTATTCCTGGCGCCGTGCGCTTACATTGCTGTTGGCGCTCGCAAGCGGCCACGCCTTGGTGGTGCTGGCGACTGGTATCAGCAGCCCGCTGCTCGATCTGCACTCGTTTCGACAGACCCAGACGGCCCTAAGCGCTTACACCATCTTGAAGGGCGGCCCCTGGCTCGCCTACGAGACTCCGGTTCTCGGCTATCCCTGGTCGGTCCCGCTCGAATTCCCGATCTACCAACTGCTGTGTGCCGCCCTCGCCTGGGCGGGGCTGCCGCTCGATGCCGCAGGCCGGTTGGTCGGGTTCTCCTTCTTCCTCGCGGTGCTGCTGCCGCTCGCCCTGCTGTACAAGACCGCCGGCTTTGGTCGGGCGACCTATCTGGTGACGGCGATTCTCTATCTCACGTCGCCGCTGTATCTGTATTGGAGCCGGACGTTTCTGGTAGAGTCATGCGCGCTGTTCTTTTCGGTGAGTTGGCTTGCACTCACGGCGCGCTACCTGGCGACGCCGAACCGCTACTGGCTCCTCGCCGCAATCGTTTGCGGAAGCCTCGCGGCGCTAGCGAAGTCAACGACATTTCCAACCTTCGTGGTGATCGGCGGAATTCTGACGCTGATCCGCCTTTGGGCGTCGTTCCAAACAGAATCCTACGGCCGTCTGCTCAGGATGGCGACCTTCACGATCGCCAATCTGCTGCTCCCGCTGGTCGTCGGCATCCTCTGGGTGCGGTATTCCGACCACGTCAAAGCTGCCAATCCATATGGACAACTGCTGACGTCAGAGGTGCTGACGAGCTGGAATTTCGGCAGCTTCGGACAAAGACTGGGGGCAGTGCTCTGGCTCGACACGGTCCGCGACCGTGTGGTTCCGGAGGTACTCGGCCGTTTTGCGCTGGTGGCAGTGATCGTATTGGGCGCGACGCTGACGAACCGACGCACGCTGGCGGCGACCGGGCTGGCCATGATCGGATTTGCAGTCCCGTTCCTGGTGTTCACCAATCTTCACATCATCCATAACTACTACCAATATGCCAACGCGATCTTTCTGATCGCGGCCATCGGCTTCGGTCTCGGACAGATCTACAATTCGTCCCAACGGGCGATCGCGGTCGGACTGACGGCGGTGATTGCGATTGGCCAGCTGTCGCTTTTCTACGACCGCTTTGCTCCGTTCATCACACGCGATTACAGTCAGGACACCGTGCTGCGGGTCGCACAATTTGTCCGCGAGACGACCGACGAAGGCGGAGCCTTGATCGTCATCGGGACCGACTGGTCCTCCGTCATCCCGTATCTGTCACAGCGGCGATCATTGGCGGTGCCGTCCTGGACCCCGAAACCGCTGATTGAAGGCACGTTGAAAGATCCGCAGCGCTTCCTCGGCGACGCCCCGATGGTCGGCGTGGTGTACTGCGCCAGCCAACTGTCGGCCTATAAGGAGAACGCCGAGCTGGTGACGGCGTTCATCAGGGGGCGCGAGCGGCTGTTCGAATCCGGCGGGTGCGAATTTCTGTCACCAGGCCGGCTGTGACGCCAGGCCCGCCACGTAGCGGCCGTAGGCGCTTTTGCCCATGGCGGCGCCGAGCCGCAGCAGTTGCTCCCGGTCGATGAAGCCGGCGTTGAACGCCACCTCCTCAGGGCAAGCGATGCGAACGCCCTGGCGCTTTTCCAGCGTCGCCACGAACTCCGCCGCTTCGAGAAGGCTGTCCGGGGTGCCGGTGTCCAGCCAGGTGAAGCCCCGCCCCATCCGCTCGACCGCAAGCTGGCCTCGGTCCAGATAGACCTGGTTGAGATCGGTGATTTCCAGCTCGCCGCGGGCGGATGGCTTGATATCGGCGGCGATATTCACGACCTGCTCGTCGTAGAAATACAGGCCAGTGACTGCGAAGTTGGATTTGGGCTGGGCCGGCTTCTCTTCGATCGAGGTGGCTTGGCCTTGATCGTCGAACGCCACCACGCCATATCGCTCCGGATCGGAAACCCGGTACGCAAAAACGGACGCGCCGTGGCGCCGGGCGGTGGCGTTGCCGAGCAGTTCCGGAAGGCCGTGGCCGAAGAAGATGTTGTCGCCGAGGATCAGCGCCGACGGGCCGCCTTGGACGAATTTCGCCCCGATGATGAATGCCTGGGCCAACCCTTCAGGCTTCGGCTGCTCGGCATATGACAACGACAGGCCCCACTTGCTGCCGTCGCCGAGCAGCGCCTGGAACAGCGGCAGATCGTGAGGCGTCGAGATCAACAGGATCTCGCGAATCCCCGCCAACATCAGCGTGGTCAGCGGATAGTAGATCATCGGCTTGTCGTAGACCGGCAGCAGCTGCTTGGAGGTCACCAACGTCATCGGAAACAGACGCGTGCCGCTTCCTCCCGCCAGAATGATACCTTTCACGACAATCCCCTCCTATTGACGCAGCAGACGGTCCAAACAATCATCCAGCGATTTCGCCATCGGCGGAAGATGGACACCGAACATCGAATTCAATCGCGCCGTCGACAGCCGCGAATTGGCCGGCCGCGCCGCTGGCGTGGGATAATCCGCGGTGGTGATCGCATCGACGGGCACCGAACGACCGCCTCGCTCGGCAGACCCAGCCATGATCTCGCGGGCGAATCCACACCAGGTCAGCGCATCGGGACCGCTGAGATGAGTCACGCCGGCGAACTGCGAATCCCAGCCCGACCCCGCCCAACGCCGCGCCACAGCGACGATCGCATCGGCGATGTCCGGTGCGTAGGTCGGACATCCCAGCTGATCATCGACGACGCGAAGCCGGTCGCGCTCCGCGGCAAGCCGCAGCATGGTGCGCACGAAATTGCCGCCGAACGGCGCGTACACCCACGCGGTGCGCAAGATGATGTGCCGCGGGTTTGCCGCAGCGACCGCCTGCTCGCCTTCGAGCTTCGACCGGCCGTAGATACCCTGAGGCGCCACCGCGTCGCTCTCGACATAGGGGCCCTGTTTGGCTCCGTCGAAAACGTAGTCGGTCGACAGATGAACGATCGGAAGTCCGCGCTCGGCGGTGATCTCCGCCGCCGCCCGCGCACCGTCGCGATTCAGCGCAAAAGCCTGCTCGGGCTCGGATTCGGCCTTGTCGACGGCGGTGTAGGCCGCCGGGTTGACCACGATATCGGGGCGGAAATCGTCGAGGGCCTGGGCAAGCGTTTCCGGCCGCAACAGATCAACCGCCGGCCGGGCGCCGTGCCCGAAGACAATATCGGGGTTTCGCTCCGCTGCCTCGCGCAGCGAGCGCGCGACCTGCCCCTCAGCGCCAATGACGTACAGTCGCATCGGAATCCTCACGCCTTCACAAGGCCGAGGCGCTCGCCGCCATAGACCCGGTCGCGCAGCGGCTTCCACCAATCCGACCGATCGAGATACCACCGCACCGTCTTTTCAATGCCGGTCTCGAAGGTCTCTTGCGCGCGCCAGCCCAGCTCGTTCTCCAGCTTGGTGGCGTCGATCGCATAGCGATGATCATGACCCGGACGATCCGTCACGAACGTGATCAGGTCATGGTGGGAGGTGCTGCCAGGTCGGAGCCGATCCATCCAGGTGCAGATCTGCCGAACGACCTCGATATTCTGCCGCTCATTGCGGCCACCGATGTTGTAGGTCTCGCCGGGCCGCCCTTTGGCCAGAATGATGCCGAGCGCGCGGGCGTGGTCCTCGACATACAGCCAGTCGCGCACGTTGGAGCCGTCGCCATAAACCGGCAGCGGCTTGCGATCGAGCGCGTTGAGGATCACGAGCGGAATCAGCTTTTCCGGGAAGTGATACGGTCCGTAATTGTTGGAGCAGTTCGACACGATCACCGGCAAGCCGTAGGTGCGATGCCACGCCTTGGCGAGGTGGTCCGACGCTGCTTTGGTCGCCGAGTAAGGTGAACTCGGATCGTAGGGCGTCGTCTCGGTGAACAGGCCGGTCTCCCCTAACGATCCATAGACCTCGTCCGTGGACACATGGACGAAGCGAAACTCGGGAGCATCCTTCTTTCGGTCGGAGTTCACATACCGGCGCGCGGCCTCCAGCAAGGTGAAGGTCCCGAGCACATTGGTCTTCACGAAGACATCCGAACCGGAGATCGAGCGGTCGACGTGGCTCTCGGCCGCAAGATGCACCACGGCGTCCGGCTGATGCTTGTCGAAGATCGCCTTGACGGCCTCGGCGTCGCAGATGTCGTGCTGCTCGAACGCATAATGCGAACTCGACGCCACCGGGGCGAGCGATTCAAGATTTCCCGCGTAGGTGATCTTGTCGACGACAACCACATCGTATTGCAGGTCATCGACGAAGTGCCGGCAAACTGCGGATCCGATAAAACCCGCACCACCCGTGACAATCACCCGCATTCACGACTCCCCGATGACAAAATGAAACGCTGCAGCGGCGTCCTGCAAGCGCGGCTGCTTCTTGTCCTTGTCCGAGAGAATAACCTCGGAAGCGGGGATCCGCCAATCGATCGCCAAAGCCGGGTCGTCCCAGGCGATCCCGCGATCGCAATCCGGCGCATAGTAGTCGGTGACTTTGTAGATCACCTCGCAATTGTCTTCCAAAGTGACATACCCATGGGCAAACCCCGGCGGAACCCAGAGTTGCCGCCAGTTATCGGCGGACAGCTCCACAGCAACATGTTGTCCATAGGTTGGCGAACCGACCCGAATATCGACGCCGACGTCGAGAATCGCGCCGCGCGTGCATCGGACCAGCTTGCCTTGCGCATGGGGCGGAGTCTGAAAGTGCAACCCCCGAACGACGCCGCGCTGGGTCGACAGCACATGATTGTCCTGAACGAATTGCACGGGGCCAGCTGCCGCCGTGAACACGTCCGCACGAAACGTCTCCGAGAAAAAACCGCGCTGGTCGCCGTGCTTGTTCGGGGTGACGAGGAGCAGGCCGGGAATGCTTAGCTTTTCGATATTCATGATGTATCCGCGATGATGCCCGCAACATGCGACAAGTGTCGGCCGTAACCGGTTCAGCTCCTTACGACTATCCAGTTCGGCCCAACCGGTCAAATTCGCTAGTTCGGGGCGGCCTTGGCGTTACCACGTCGCCAATCGATCCTCGACGTCGCATCAAGCCGATCCATCCCGCCGCAAATCCCAATGCGACTCCACCGCCGGCCAGGATCTCGGCGTTGTTCAGCATCTGCAATTTGAGCCAGTTCGTGGTGCCCCGCAGCCTGCCCTTCATCAAGGTTCGGTCCAGCCGGGCGCGATCGTCGATGTCGGCGGGGCGAATTGCATCGGGAAGTGCCTGCCGGATCGTCGGATCCGATAGCAGCTCGGCCAGCCGCTCCGGCACCGGATAGGGGACCGCCTGCTCCGCCTTGCCTTGCAGTTCCGCCAACTTTCCGGTCTGCAGATACGCCAGAACATGCTGCTGCTGCTCGCGCCCCAGTTGCCCCTTGCCGAGCACTGCGGGAAGCGACAAGACCACCGTGTTCCAGATCAAGCCGGAAAAGACGATGCAGAGCCAGCCGACCATCGCCAACATCGTGACGGCTCGCGCTCGCCTGTGCACCATCCAGTTCGACGCAAGTAACAGGATCGCGAAATTGATCGGCAATCCGACGACGATGAGGTCGAGATAACGCGGTGAGGTGGCAAACGCAGCACGACCGTAGGCCAATGATAACGACTGCGCGAGCAGCCAGATGATGAAGCCGAGAACGTACCAGTGTGGTGATCCGAGCCCAGGCCGCCGAAGCAGTACCGCGCAAACATACACTGCAGCCGGCAGATTGACCCAAAGTCCTAAAATTGGACTGACTCGCGGAAAGGACAGGAGAGCGAGAAACGCGCGAGCAAACTCCGAAAAACTGTGCGCCTTGATGACATCGTGCTGCGGCACGATTCGGATGAAGGCCAACATCACCGCGGTCATCGCCACCAGTACTACAATGCCGACAAGCTCTTTGCGGCCGGTTCGATGCCGGAGCACAAACTGAGCGCCCACCAGGGCCACCGCTGCCGCAGCCGTGAGTGCGCCCGAGGCCATCGAAAAATAGGCAGCCACTGCGCAGAGCGCACTTCCCCACCACACCAGACTGAAAGCCGGGGCGCCTGCAAAGCCTTTCAGCGCCAGCAGTGAAAACATCAAGAGAAAATAAAACTGACTCTGGAAACCAGCCAGCAGATTCTCCCACCCGATCGGCAGAGCGAACAGCAGCGTTGAGAACAGGACGAGGAGGCCAAACTGATCTGGACGAATGATCGGTCGGAGCGCCAGTACGAGTATGACAATCGCAATGACATGCAGCCCCGCATTCACCGCCATCTGCAGGATCGGATCCCAGCCACCGTCGATCTCGAACAAAATCAAGGTCAGTATTCGAGAGATGAAAATACGGTGCTCGTTATGAGACTGGAACAGGTTCTCGAGCGACAGGCTGGAATTCAGGTACGGCTTATAGATCAGATCGGCTTCAGCATCCCATTGATCCCAATATGGCACCGCCGACCCGAATTGGCGGATGAAAAGCAGCTTGACGCCGAACACGATCAGGACGATTGCCGCCAACCATACCAGGCGGGTCAGCCGATCCGCCGATTCCTGCGGACCAAGACGAGCGACGTCGACGGGCATCGTGGGTCCGACCTTTCCTGGGAACGCCCCATCTGTATAGGTTGCCGCGCCCAATGGCGCCGCCTTCAATTGACCGAACTCTGACTATCTGAACGTGAAAACCTTGTGCGCGTAGTAGCTTGTCAATACCGGGCTGCACACTCCGACTGTGTGGGCGATCAGCTCGGAATGGAAGGTCCAGCCGATCATCGGAAACAGCCATTTGGCCAATCCGACGCTGACCAGCCATACCTGCGCCAACGCCACCAGATTGACGAGAAAAAAGCGGAAGTATTGTCCCCAGGCGGAGCTTTCGGCCCGCTCGAATACCAGCAACCGGGACATCACGAACGCAAATGTCAGGGCGATCGGGAAAGCCAACGCGACGGCGTATTCGAAAGGTAGAAATTTCGAGATGATCACCCGACTGGCGACGTTGATGGCCGCAGCTGCGCCGCCGACCAGAAGGAAGCGGGCAAAGCGCGAGGTCGAGATCGCTGCGATTGAGCTGTTGGCCGTTCTAATCAAGATCATTTCCGGGCTACGATGAAGAATTGCTTGCCGAGCAGCTTCCACGCCAGTGGAATCCGAAGATACAGCCGGATCATCCAGTCTGCGGTCGGTGTGGAGTTGTTCATTGTATAAGGCAGAAACCGATCGGTCACCACCTCCGGCTGAAAGCCGGCCAGCAGCAGCCCCTCGCTGAGCGAGAGGTGAGATAGCGCGAGGTAGTGGTCGTAATAATCCCAATACTCCTTGTAGGCGTAGCGAATATTCGGCCCGAGCAGCATGATTTTTCCGCCCGGCTTCAGGATTCGCCACACCTCCTGCAGCACGGCGTCGCAGGCGGCCTTGTCCGGCAAATGCTCGAGAAAATTGGAGGTGAACACACGATCGACGCTGTTGTCCGGGATGTGCGACAGATCATAGGCTGGCGTGAGTTTGAATTCGACCTCCGGCGACAATCGCGATGGAGCATCCGGGTTGAGGTCGACGCCGTACTTCTTCGCTGCGTCGATGTGATTGATGAACTCACCGTAGCCGCATGCCAGATCCAGGATGGTCGAGTCCGGCGGCACGTGCTTCTGAAAGAATTCGGCGCAGAGTATCTTCCAGACGCGTTTCCGTTTTTCAAAACCTGTATTCGAGAAGCGGGACCGGTAGATAATTGCCAAATCGTTCATGGAAATTATCCTTTGCTGAAATGCTGCACAACCTATCCATCTTGTGTTGACATGGCCACGACCGCCTCGGCCATCCGCCGTCCGAGCCGAATGCTTTCGGCGACGCCGCGATCCTCGGGGTAATAATAGCAGGTGTCGGCGATCTGCAGCCCGACGATCGGCGTCTGGATCGGGGGCAGCTTGTCGGCGAAATTCGGCTCGCAGATCGGCTGAGCGTAGCGCAGCCGCCCGACTCGCGCGTCGATCCGGTCGGCGTCGGTGACGCTCGGGTTGATACGCTTGATGTAGCCGAACGCTTCGTCGATGAACTGCTGATCCGTCCAGGCCCATTTCGGCCGAGTCACCGGCATGTAATAAGGCACATAGACGATCGTCTCTCCGACCGGCCGCAGATTGGAAAACTCGATCAGACCGGGGATCTCGATATCGTCGGCCACGATGTTGAGCCAGAAATGCGGCGTGACCGACTTGCGCAGCTTGAACAGCAGACACACCACACCGATGTTGTGGATCGCGGCGTATTTGTCCCGCAATGCTTGCGGCAGGTCCGGCACCAGCTGATTGACCAGCGGGATCGGCACGGTGGAGATCACCGCGTCGGCCGCGAATTCCTGGCCGCCGGCTCGCACGGCGCGGACGCTTCCGCCTTCGACGACCACGCGTTCGGCCGGAACGCCGAGGTGAACTCGGCCGCCGGCACGGCGGATGTCGTCGGCGATGGCTTCGACCAGCGTCTCCGAGCCGCCTTCGATGTAGCCGAGCTGCTCCTGAAAGATGGATTTGCGGGAATTGCCGATCCGCTTGATCCGGGTCGCGATCCAGGACGCCGAGACGTGATCGGCGAACTCGTAGAACTTCAGCTCCTGCAGCCGTTTCCACAGCTTGTCGTAGACCGATTTGCCGGATCCGCGCTCGATCCATTGCCGCGAGGTCAGATGTTCGATCCGATCGAAATTGCCGGCCTTGGTGGTGAGGAACATCTGCAAGCCGGTCCGGAACTTCTCGATCAGGCTGAGATGGGGATAGCGCAGCAGCGAGATCGGGTCGCCCCAGCGGTGCACCTGGCCATGGGTGTAGTACGCCATCGACGTATCGGCCCAGCGCATCTTGTCGGCGATGCCGAGTTCGGCCATCAGCTCGAAGGTCGGCGCGTCGGATTTGCAGATGAAGTGATAGAAGCGTTCGATCGAGACGCCTGAGAAATCGAAATGTGCCGCCATGCCGCCGACCTTGTCGTCGGCTTCGATGAGATCGACTTCATGCCCGAGCCGCACCGCGCGCTGCGCGGCCGCAAGTCCCATCGGTCCGGCTCCCAGCACGACGACCCGGCTCATGACGGCGCCTCCTAGAACGACAGGGTGATTTTGGAGAGATCGGGATCGAGATAGGTTTCAGCCAGCGCTTTGCGCAGCGCTGTCGGCTGGACGCCGAACTCCCCCGGCCAGTCGATCACCGGGAAAGTTTCGGGAATGACCAGTGCCTCGAGCTGCCGGGTGGTGAATGGCGGGTTCTTGTCGAGCCGCGCGTAGACCCACAGCAGAGCCCAGAACAGACGGTAGGGAATATGAACGATCCGGGCGCGCGGTTTGACGATGTCGTGGATCAACGCGATCAGGTCGCCGTAGGAAATCTTCTCGAGTCCGGAAATGTCGAAGGTGCCGGTTTTACGGTTCTCGATCGCCGCGACGATGATCGAGACGAAGTCGCCGACATATAGCGGCTGGCGGTCGAACCGGCCATCGCCCGGGATCGGAAACACCGGCGCGCGGTCCATGAAGCGCCGCAACCAGCCGAGATGCTTGCGATCGAACCACCCGAACATCAGGGTCGGCCGCAGTGTCACGTGCGGCACGGCGCTGGCGTCGAACAGCTTTTCCTGCGCGGTCTTCGAGCGGGTGTAGAAGTCGTCGGCGGTGGAATTGACCACCGAGGACGAAATGCCGACAAAATACGGCACCGTGTGGCGTTCGATGGCAGAGAGAATGTGCCGCGTCGCCGTGACATTGTTGGCCTCGAATTCGGCCGCGAACAGCCCGCCGATCTGCGCCTGGTTGATCACCACAGTGTCTGCGCCGCCGAAGCTGTCCGACCACGCGCCCGGCTCGGCGAGATCCGCCTCGATGATCTCCACCCCGGGATGAACCTGGCGGAACAGCGCGACGTTGGCGGCGTGCTTGTCGATGCCGACCAGTTCGACGTCCGGGCGCGCCTTCAGCCGCGCCACCAGATTTTGCCCGACCAGCCCGGCCGCGCCGGTGATGACGACCTTGCGCATATCCGGCTCTAGAAGTTCATCTTGTTGAAGATCGCCGCGGGGATCGCGCGGATGATCGTCATGATCAGCCACCACCGCGCCGGCGCGTAGACCACCGGCCCGCCTTTATCTGCGGCCTTGCGGACGACAGCCGCGACGGCCTCCGGCGTCGCCCACAGCGGGCCGCCCTTTGCCATGCCGGTGGTCATGGCCGTATCGGTCGGCCCCGGCTTGACGATCACCGCACGCGGCCCACGGCCGCGGAAGCGGTGGTCGATGCCCTCGATCAGCACGGCAAGGCCGGCCTTGGCTGCCCCATAGACGTAGTTCGATCGCCGGCCGCGATCGCCCGCTACCGAGCCGAGCACCACCAGCGAGCCGCGGCCCTGCTGTTCCAAGACATTCGCGGCCGCGAGCGACCAGCCGGCGGCCGAGCGGAAATTGACGTCGAGGATCGCTTCGGCCGCAGCGAGGTCTCGCTCTGCGAGAGCTTGATCGCCCAGCACGCCGTAGGCGAGGATGACATGATCGATGCCGCCGAGCTTTGCGACCATGCCGGCAAGCGCTGACGAGGGCTCTGCAGACACGAGATCAAGCTCGAAGATTTCGGTTTGCCCGGCGCCACGCGCGGCCAGATCGGCGGCGATGCTGCCGAGACGTTCGGAATTGCGCCCTGCCAACCCGATGACGGCCCCCTCGGCGGCGTAGAGTCTCGCCGTCGCCTGGGCGATGCCGGAGGCCGCTCCCAGCATCAGCACACGTAGCGGTGTCTGTGTTGTCATAGCTGCATCCGACGCCAGAATGTCGATGACATTCCTGGATCCATATGAGGTGTGAAGTGATCGAGCGCCGGGTAGCCGGCCTTGAACATGGCGGGCGGTAGCCGGCCATCCTTGGCGGGGTAAAGACGCCCCCCGGCTTCTCTGACGATCGCGTCGAGCTTGTCAAGAAGTGACAGGGTCGGCGCGCCCCGGTTCGCGAAGTCCAATGCCAGGGTGGTCCCCTGCATCGGGAACGACAACAGGCCGGGCGACGGCACATCGCCGAATGTCTTGAGCACGGCCAGAAACGAGCCTTGGCCCGCCGCCGCGATCGTTTGAAGCATTGCCGTGGTCGCCGCTTCGGCAACGCTGGGCGGAACGACGCTCTGATATTGGTAGAAGCCCCGCCGGCCGTAGAGCCGGTTCCAGCCGCCGATGGCATCCAGCGGATAGAAGAACGGATCGTAGCCGGCGTTGGCCTCGCGGGGCCGCCCGGCGATCCGGTAGTAAGCCTCGTTGAAAGCCGACAGCGACAGGCGGTTCAGCAGAAACCCCGGTGCTTCGATCGGGACCGACGGACCGGTCTTCGTGCTGACGCTGAGTCCGCCATCCCTGCTGTGCCGAGCGCGCGTAAAGATACCGCGTCCCAGCTTGTCCCCTTGGGCCAGGCAGTCGATCCAAGCGACCGTGTAGTCATGCGAGGTTTCGCTTTCCGCCGCCAGCGCGAAGAACTCCGACAACTTACCGAACGGTATGGTTTGCAGATCAATCCGCGAACTCGTGATCGGCATCAGGTCGAGCGTCACGCGGGTGATCACGCCGGTCAGACCAAGGCCGCCGATGGTCGCAGCAAATAGCCCACTGGCGTCATCGCGGTCGACGACGTTCTCCGAGCCATCGCTCCGCATCAGTGCGAGTTGCCTCACCCATCGGCCGAATGTGCCGGCGCGATGGTGGTTCTTGCCGTGAACGTCGTTGGCGACCGCGCCCCCCAAAGTGACGAACTTCGTTCCCGGAGTGACCGGGAGAAAAAACCCGGCAGGAATCGCCACCTGGAGGATCTCATCGAGCGACACGCCCGCCTCGGCCTCGATCACGCCGTGCTGGCGGTCAAACCGGATCAGGTGATCGAGACCGGGCATTTCGATCACAGAGCCATCGCCGTTCAGGCAGCTGTCGCCATACGACCGCAGCTTCCCCACCGCCAACAGGCCGTGACCATTGGAGACGCCTGTCCGGATCAGATCGCCGAGTTCGTCCCGAAAGGCCGGATGCGCGACCCGCATCGCCAAACGAGGCGTACGCCCCCACGACAGCAGGTCGGACCGTGGCGCAAATCCCGTCACAGGGCCAACACAATAGCAACGGCGACGCAGACGCCGAGCCCAAGGCAGACGCGGTCGCGCAGCGCGAATGCCACCGGGTCGTCCGTCATCCGCCCGCGATGGGACAGCCCCCAGATCCGGCAGATGAACAGGAAGATCGCAATTGGCGCCACCCACAGCCATGCCGGGGTATTGTAGACCTGCCTGGCGAACACCTCTTCGACCAGGTAGATGACGACGATGACGATCGACGCCATCCCGGCAGCCGTGCCGAAAGCCAGCGTCAGACTCTCGTCGCCGGCCTGGTAGCCCCGGCCTTCCAGCTTCTTCATGTCATGCTCTGCGGCCCGTAGTATCTCAGTATGGCGTTTGGCCATCGCCAGCGAGAAGAAGAAGAACATCGAGAATGTCAGCAGCCAGGCCGATGGCGCCAATTGGGCGGCCGCAATTCCGATCAAAATTCGCGTCGTGAACAACAACGCAATGATGAAGGTGTCGAACAGCGGAATTCGTTTCCATCCAAACGAGTATCCGAGCGTCACCGCAACGTAGAACAACACGCAAACGCCGGCGAGCGGGGCGACCAGAAGAATTGCTGCGCATGCGATCGGCAGCAGAACGCCAACGGCCAGCAGTCCGTCGCGAACCGGGATTGCGCCGGACGCAAACGGTCGCCGCCGTTTCGACCAGTGTCGGCGGTCCGCCGTCAAGTCCGCCAAATCGTTGACCACATAGGTCAGCGACGCAACGACGCAGAGCAGCCCCATCACGATCAGCGTCGTCAACAATGAGGTCAGCGTGACGTCGCGCCAGCCGAGCGCCAAGGGAACCAAGACGATCAGGTTCTTGGCCCATTGATGCGGACGCAGCGCCCTGAGCCAGGCCGTCCGCGGCGCCGGCCTGTCATCAAAGCTGCACTCCACTGGAATACCGGCATCCACGACTGCGGCCCGGACCGACATCGCCGGCGCGACCAGGATTGCGGCGCGAGCGGCTTTCCACACCGGCAGATCTGCGGCGCTGTCGCCAGCGTAGACAAATCCTTCCGGAAAACGCGCCGCCAGATGCGCAGCTTTGTTGATGCCCTTCAAGTTCAGACCCGGCTCTGTTCCAGTCGCCGAATTGAAAATCTGGAACCGTTCGGCGACGCGCGACACGATGGTCTGATCCGCCGCAGACACGAGGTGCAGTTCCCGTCCCATCGCGGCCTGTTCAACGAGGTAACCGAAGAGCTCCTCACGAACCGGCAGATGCTCGACATCGACATTGGCCAGGCCGGACAGTCGGCGCTTGAACGCCGCCTTGCCGCCGGACAACGCCAAGAGAGCGCCGATCGCTGCCCATGGCCGGGTGAGCAGTCCAGATGCAAACTGTTCGTAAAGAGTATCGACCTTTAACAAAGTATCGTCGAGATCCACCACTAAGGGAAGAAGCCGAGTCGGGCAGCATGAATCCATCGTAGACTGCTCGTTTTGCTTCTACGGTCAGCGCAAATGATCTGTCACGCGAGCCGTTAATAAAGTTGGTTTAGACAATAACTTGAAGTCTGGCTCGATCGACGCGTACTTCGGTTTTAAATCCAACAGTCGGCAGCGATTGCCAGTCTCTCATTGCAATAAGCATGGCAGGACTAAGGCCGTCAAACCCTACGCTGATGCAGGGCACCGGGACAACCGACAGATGTGCCAGATTTGGATCAACCACGTCCGCCATTGACCGATGAGGATCCGCACACTAGACCGCGACCAAGAACCATCCGCTCAGAAGCAATTCGACCACTGTAAAAGATTGTCTGGTAGGAGCGAAAAAGCTTAGAAGCCATTGCGCGATCTGTTGACGAAATCGAATTGGAACAGTGCTTTTTGAGACATCCACTATTTGACCGTCTGACTGGTCACCATAAGGGCGCCGCTGACGGGTGATATTTCGGTTCGGAAGTTTGATCACCAAACTCGTCTGCTGTGAGCAGCCCAGAAAACACCCAGCAGCTTCAAGGCTCGCGAGCCGAATACCAGCACCGCTCGCGCGTCGGAGATAGATATGTCTAACGCCGATCACGATGCAACCGAACCAGTCACCGGAGAAGCAGTCTCGAGGCTCCAACGGACCGAAGAGAGCATCAAGCGGCTTGGAAGAAAGCTTCCGGCCCCCGCCAAACAAGCGATTAGATCGGTTATCGGACCATGTTACCGATTAGCAAAGCGGCAGCTTCGACCGATTTTGGGTTCGATCAAAGGGCGGCGCAAGCGACCAAGCGCGACGCTCTATGATCAATGGGTGCACGAATTCGATACATTGACCGACAAAGACCGTCGACTCATCCGCGCGCATATCAATCGGCTCGGCTACAAGCCGCTGATCTCCATCGTCATGCCAGCCTACGAGACTCCCGCTGGATTGCTGGAGCGATCGATCGACAGCGTTCGCGCGCAACTTTATCCAAATTGGGAGCTCTGCGTCGCGGACGATGCCTCGCCCTCTCCGCACGTCTCTGCGATTCTCGCCCGCGCTTCCGAGAACGATCCACGGATCAAATGGACACGGCGGGCAACTAACGGCCACATCTCCGCCGCGTCGAATTCGGCGCTGGAGCTGGCGACGGGTGAGTTCGTCGCGCTGATGGATCACGACGATCTGTTGCCGGAGCATGCGCTGTATGAGGTCGCGGTCAGCCTCAACGACAATCCGTCACTGGATATGATCTACAGCGATGAAGATCAGATCGACCAAGAAGGGCGCCGCATGACGCCCTACTTCAAGACGGCCTGGAATCCGACGCTGATTCTCGCGCACAACATGGTCAGCCATTTGGGAGTCTATCGCCGCACGCTGCTGCAGCGCGTCGGCGGCTTCCGCGAAGGCTTCGAAGGAAGCCAGGACTACGATGTCAGCCTTCGCTGTGCCGACGCCACCAAGCCGGATCGGATTCATCATATACCGGCGGTCCTGTATCACTGGCGACGCAAATATGGTGTTGCTTCCTTCTCCGAAAGCAACCTCAAGCAATGCTCCGAAGCGGCATTGCAGGCAGTCAGCGAGCATCTCCAACGCAACAACGAGGTCGCGACGGTGGCGGCCGATCAGAAACTGCCGCAATGGATTCGCGTGCGCCGCGCGGTGCCGCAGCCGGCGCCGTTGGTGTCGTTGAGCGTTCCGACCCGGGATCAGGCCGACCTGTTGGCGATGTGCGCCGATGGGAGTCTGCATCGAACAGACTATCCGACGTTCGAACTCCTGATCGTCGATCATCAAAGCGTCTCTCCCGACACCATTCGGCTCCTTGCCGAGTTGCGGCGCGATCCCCGGGTCCGCATTCTGCGCTTCGAAGGCCCGTTCAACTACTCCGCCATCAACAACATGGCGGTGAAGTCGGCACGGGGTTCGATCATCGGCCTGATCAACAACGACATCGATGTCATCAATCGCGATTGGCTGTCGGAAATGGTGTCGATCGCCGTGCTTCCCGGAGTTGGCGCCGTCGGAGCGAAGCTGTTGTATCCGGACGGCCGGCTGCAGCATGGCGGCGTCGTGCTCGGCGTGGGAGGCGTCGCGAACCATTTCAATGTCGGGCTGGGTCGCCACGACGTGGGATATTTCGGCCGCAATCTGCTGGCATCCGACGTCTCGGCGGTCACCGGCGCTTGTTTAGTGGTGCGAAAATCGGTGTTCGACGAAGTCGGTGGCTTGAATGAAGAGGACCTGCCGGTCGCCTTCAACGACGTCGACCTCTGTCTTAAGATTCTGGCGAAGGGCTATCGCAACGTGTGGACCCCGCATGCGGAGCTCTATCATTATGAATCTGCCAGCCGCGGCGCTGAAGACACTCCGGCCAAAGCGGCGCGGTTCCGCCGGGAAGTCGACTACATGCAGCAGACGTGGTCTGCCGCGCTGGCGCACGATCAATTTTACAGTGACAATCTGACGATTGCGATGGTGAACCCCTTTGGTCTTGCCTTTCCGCCCCGGCGGCGAAAGCCGTGGATGCGATAGCACTGTCGATTTTTTGGGCTGCGGAGCGATGTTTCGGCGGACGATCCGTGGCGCAAGGGCTTCGCTGATCTGTTGCGCAGGGGCGGTTTATGTTATCCCTTGACAGGAACCGGCGGTCGTGGCGTTGACAGGCGGACTTCTGCAGCTGTTGCTGTCCACAAGTGATAGCTCGCCGCTATCAGCTTTTGCATAGACCCGGTGCTTCCCCTTGAAAACACACCTAGAATTCGATCGCGCCGACCTCCTCGCGGAGGCTCAGCCTCCGTCACCGGTTCACGTGATGGTGCAGGATCTGATCAGCGGCCTGGCGTTGTGGCCGCTCTGGGTTCGGCTCGGCTGGAACGACATCCTGCAGCGCTATCGCAGGTCTCTGCTGGGGCCGTTCTGGCTGACCGCCAGCATGGCCATCATGGTGGTCGCGCTGGGCATCCTGTACAGCGAACTGTTCAACGTGCCGATCCACGATTTCCTGCCCTATCTATGCGTTGGATTGCTGGTCTGGACGCTGACTGCCAGCTTCGTGACCGAGGGTGGCACATTATTCACGGGCGCCGAATCCTACATCAAGCAGATTCGCCTGCCCTACTCCGTCTATGTCTACCGTTCGACGTGGAGCAAGTTCGTCATCTTCCTCCATAATTTCGTCATCTATTTCGGCGTGTTGCTGTACTTCAAGCTCTGGCCTGGTTTCACGGCACTCTGGGCGATCCCCGGTCTGCTGCTCTTGATCCTGAACGGTAGCGTCCTCAACCTGTGTATCGGCATCGTGTCGGCGCGGTTTCGCGATATTCCGCAGGTGGTCAACTCGGCGATTCAGATCGTCTTCTTCATCACGCCGATCTTCTGGAAGCCGGAACTGCTGAAATCCAAGACGTTCATCGTGGACTTCAACCCGTTTTTCCACCTGATCGAGATCGTGCGGGCGCCGTTGCTCGGCAACATGCCGACGCTGAAGAACTATCTGGCCGTACTGCTCATCACCATCATCAACTTGGCCATTGCCGGAGCAGTGTTTTCCCGCTTCCGCGCCCGCATCGCGTATTGGGTTTGATCGCCATGAAAGTCGCTCCGATCCGCCCGGCCGTGGATGCCGAACTGACGCTTCGCAACGTCAGCGTTTCGTTTCCGATCTATCATGGTGGGTCGCGGTCGCTGAAAAAGAGCATCCTGTTCCGCGGCTCGGGCGGGCATCTCGCCACCGATGCCAACCAGCGGATCATGGTCGAGGCGCTGCGTGACATTTCGTTTCAGCTGACGGCGGGCGACCGTGTCGCGCTGATCGGCTCGAACGGAGCGGGCAAGACCACCCTGCTGCGGGTCCTCGCCGGGATTTACGAGCCGGTGTCGGGCACTGTGACGACGCGCGGTCGGATCTCCCCGATGTTCGACATCGCACTTGGTATCGACAGCGAAGTCAGCGGATACGACAATATCCGCCTTCGGGGCATGATTCTCGGTCTGACCGCCAAAGAGATCGAAGAGCGTATCCCGGACATCATCGAGTTCACCCAGCTCGGCGATTATCTCGACCTTCCGGTCCGAACCTATTCGTCGGGCATGATGACGCGCCTGACCTTCGCGGTCGCCACGTGCTTCGCACCCGAAGTGCTGCTGATGGACGAGTGGATCATGGCGGGCGACGCCACCTTTCTCAACAAGGCACAGACCCGCATTCAATCGTTCGTGGAGAAGGCGAGCATCTTGGTGCTGGCGTCGCACAGCATCGAGACTTGCCGGCGTTTCTGCAATCAGGCGATCTGGATGGATCAGGGTCGCATCAAGGTTGCCGGTCCGATCGACGAGATCCTCGACGCCTATACTGCCGAAATGGCCAACTGAGCGCCGGGCTTGCGGCAGTGAACGCGAGCCAGCAACGTCGAATTGGCATGTTGATCGGACGCGCGGTCATCAGCTGCGGCCGATCCGCTCGATCGCACGAGCAGAGGCATCCCGCGCGAAGCGGGCGTCCGGCAACCGCATGACAGTCGATTGGAGCGCGGTGTGAGCCAGTTCAAGGACTTCGCCAGATCGGTCCGATCCTCCTATTACATCGCACAGGACGCCGTCATCCGGCCGGTTGCCCGGGCCTGGCGGCGTCGCAGCCTGATCCGCGAAACCATCTTGGGTGACGCCTCGGCGACCGGGGCCCGTCACGCGGCCATCTATGTTCATTTCGACCGCGATGGCCTGGTCCACGACTACGTCCTATACCAGCTCCGCGAGCTGGCTGCGGCAGGCTTTAGCGTCACCTTCGTCACCAACTCGCCGAGTTTTCCCGCCGAAAGCCGAATGCGGGTCGCGCCGCACTGCCATTCGATGTTGTGGCGGTTCAACACCGGCTACGACTTCGGCGCCTACAAGGACGGCATCGCAGCGGTGGGCGACCTGCGGGAGCTCGATGCGTTGGTTCTGATGAACGACAGCGTGTACGGGCCATTTTCCAACCTGGCTGAGATGTTGTCAGCGGTCGATCGCAGCCGCGCGGATTTCTGGGGCATCGTCGACAACTGGGAGCTTCGCTATCACCTTCAGTCATTCTTCCTGATGTTCCTGCCGACAGCGCTACGTTCGAAAGCGTTTGGCGGGTTCTGGCAGGCGATGCCTTACGTCGACAACAAGGACTGGGTCATCCGCAACGGCGAAGTGGGATTGACGCAGGCGCTCGCGGCGCAAGGGCTGCGCGGCGCTGTGCTCGCGCCATATTGGTCTGTTGCCGAAGCCATGAAGGACAGGCTGGCGGATCGCGCGATCCGGCAAACGGCCAGCGACCCTTCGCACAGCCTGCAACGATTGCAGACCATCCTGCTGCAGGGCCGTCCGATCAACGCGATGCATTTTTTCTGGGATACGCTGATCACCGATTACAAATGCCCGTTCATCAAACGCGAATTGCTGCAATCCAATCCGACCGGGATGCCAATCGCGGCATGGCGCGACGTCATCCGGTCTGCGAGCGCGTATGACGTGACGATGATCGACGATCATCTGCGCTCTCTTGCCGATCGCCGCGACTGAAGTCGGAGCACGGCTGGGACCGCGGCCTCAGATCCGCCCGAGCAAGGCGCCGAGATAAAGACCGATCGTTTCCACAAGACCTTGCCGGTAGACACCCGCGCGCCACAGCAGATAAGGCCGCATCAGCAGACCGGCACTGCGGGCCTGCGCGAAGCTGTCCAGCACCCGCACATTGTCGGGGTGCAGCAAATGCCGGACGCTGCTCAGCGCCGCGATATTGATCGCATTCCAGCCGATCACCCGACCGCCGGCAAATGCCATGAGGCGAACCAGGCGCGCGCGCAAGCCGATGTTGGAGCCGACCAGATTCTGCCCGTGCTGCCGATATTTCAGGCTCGGCCATGGATCATAATGGGCGATCCCGCCCGCGCCGGTGATCAACTGATAGGCCCACCAATCGTGAGACACCAACTCCACATCATCGGGCGTCTGCGCGAGCAGCCGGCGGGCGGCGTCGTTGAAGACCATGGTGTTCCCGCCACCGATGTTTTGTACCAGCGCGTTCTGGAAGATCGGCGGGCGTCGAAACAGCGGCGATAGCCCGAGCGCGGCCCCGTCGCGAGCGATCAGTTCAGTGCGCGAAAAGTACAGCGCTGGGCGCTCCGGCGACACTGAACGGAACCAGGCGACTGCCCTCGCGAGTTTCTCGGGCAGCCAGACATCGTCCTGATCGCTGAAGGCGAAATAATCGGCGGCGATCTCGCCCCGGGGAATCAGCGACAGGAAATTCCGCCAAAAGCCGCCACCCGCTCCTGCCCGAACCACGACCTGCTGCTCGACCGTCGCAGCAAACGCCTCGACGAGGGCGATGCTGTCGTCTGTCGAACCGTCATCGGAGACGTGCAACTCCCAATTGCGATGGGTCTGCGCTCGAAATGACTCGAGCTGTTCGGCGAGAAACTCGGCCCCGCAATAGGTCGCAAGCAAAATCGCTACTTTTGAGGTCGCGGCCGGCATAGCTTCCACAGATCATCCACCACCAACGCGGCCCATCACGATCCGCGCCGCGTCTTAGACCATTTTGCCAGAGTGCGAAACCGGCGAACACCGCCAAGGCCCGCCAGTTGCGGCCGAATCGATGTCGGTGCGATCGGGACCGATGCCCCCGATGTTGAGTCGACATTCCCGTCATTCTTCTCGTCGCTCGAGACCAAGCGATCGCCGCGGGATCGAGGCTAAAGCTGGCGTGTTTGATGACGTCCATCGACTCTGCAATCCGCCCCGTCGGCATTCGACTATCTTCTATCTCAGCCCCGTTGAGTTCGAGCGGAAGCTGGGAGTAGCTTAACTAGCTGTCGACCGAACCGGCAACAGCCTATTATCGGAATACCAAAACTGTAACGTTGTCAGACATGATTGTATCGCTCTCGATGGTTCAGTCCGAAGCTGATATCATCGAATACTTTGTGAGGTGCAACACCAAGCTGCTCGACCATATGTTTATTGTCCTCAATCCATCGGAGGATGGCACTTGCGAGATTCTTGATGCGCTTGTTCGCGAAGGGCTGCCCATCACAATATGGCCTACGCGCAAGAATTATTACGCGCAGTCAGAGGTTCTCACGTCTCTAGCTAACCGCATAAGAGACCAGTTCAACCCTGAATACCTTTGCCTTCTTGACGCGGATGAAATTTTCTTAACGAAGAATAAGGAGACGTTCAAAGCTTCGCTGGCTCAGATACCAAGCGACACAATCGGATTGGTGCCATGGGTGACGTTTATTCCGCCAAACAATGAGCAGCAGTACGTATTTCAACCGGACCATTGGGAGCATCGGCTAGAACGGGAAGTTGAGCAGTACTATAAGGCAATAATTCCCGGTCACGCCGCTGGAGGGAGCGATATTCTCGTTCCGAATGGACAGCATATCGTCACTCGACCCGACGGGCGGCCGTTCAAAAGCACGATTCTCGCTCATCTGCCGCTCGCCCACCTTCCAGTCCGCTCAAGCCATCAGATACGGATGAAAACTTGCAACGGAATCCTCAGCAAGGGAATTGCCCTCGGCGGATCTTGGATAGGCACGGAGTCATATCAGCGACAAACGGTCCTCTCATATTTCGAAACGCACGATTCCCCCGATATCAGAGATGTCGCGCGGAATTACTTAGCTCGGGAGGCAACCGCCTCAGACACCCCCGAAATCACTTCGGACACTCGCCTGCCTCACGACGTTCAATTGTTTGGGGCCTTGATAAGACAGATGCGACCGGAGTTGCAGTTGCTGCACCGACTCTCGTATTCGGTTTTCCCATTGCCCAATCCAACCGAGACATTGCGCCCCGCTGCACTTTGTGACGATGAGGCGAAGGAAGCGCTACCGCCCGGAACATTCTCGTCGACGTTTTACGCGCAGAACTTGAAATGCGATTGGCCGCCATTCGCATACGTAAGCAGACGCTTTGACCACTCATCCGTTCTAGACGTCGGCTGCGGTCTAGGGGCCGATCTATCCCTGTTCCGCACACTGGGCGCAAAGGTCGTGGGGATTGATGGCGCGCCATGGTCGAGCCATCATTTTATCTCTCCGAATGAGTACATCCAACGCGATCTGGCGAGCACTGAAAAGCTGTGTATCGACCGTCAGTTCAGCCTATCCATCTTTGTCGAAGTGGCCGAGCATCTTCCAGAGGAAGCCGGCCTCAGCATCATTGACGACATCGCGTCCAACACAACCGATGCAATCGTCTTCTCGGCAGCTCAGTTGGATCAGCCAGGCCATGGCCACATAACCTTGCGTGAGCCGGGATTCTGGCTCGACAGATTTCAGCATTGCGGCTGGGGAGTTGACGTACCCGGCAGTTTATCGCTGCGAGCGCTTTCCACGCTTCACTGGTTCCGCCGCAATCTATTTCTCCTCGTCCGGAAGGAGCAGCCTGCACTCTCGGAGCTGCAAGAACTACTTCGCCTTGGTACTCATCGAGACGAAACCGGAGGAAGCCGGTGGCCCACACACCGACCTGGAGAAACTATAATCGGTTTTCCGGGTGAAAAGAGTGCCTTCACAATGACAGGAGAGCGTGAGATTGCCCCAGTGCCTGGAGCTTGTATCGGGGACAGCTCCAAAGACCGATCGAGCTGGGCGTGATGGCTCGTGCCAGGCGCCGGTGAGACCGAATGCTGGCGCCGTGGCCACGGACCTCATGCGCCCTTCCGCGAACGGCGTGACCTCACGCAACTGCTGCCCGCATTTCGACCAATTACCGAAGGCATCGCAAGCCTGGTGCCTCGTCAAATTGCCCGCCGAGGTCGATCATGCTAGTGGACGCATCAACCTACGGAGGCCCGATTGCGAATATTTCCGCTTGTCATGTGTGGGGGAGCCGGCACGCGGCTTTGGCCGGCGTCGCGGGAAGGACGTCCGAAGCAATTTCTCGCGCTGTTCGGCAATCGCTCGACGTTTCAGAACACCATGCTGCGGGTTTCCGACCCCGAATTGTTCGAACGGCCGATCGTCATCACCAATCTGGCGTATCGTTTTCTGGTCCGCGAGCAGCTGGCCGAAATCGGTCTGCAGGCTGATATCTTGCTCGAGCCGGTAAAGCGCGATTCCGGCCCGGCCATCGCCGCCGGGGCAGCGTTCGCCGCGCGGCAGAATCCGGAGGCGGTGGTGGTTGCGCTGGCTGCCGACCACGTCGTGGATGATGACGCCGCCTTCGTGGCGGCGTGCCGCCAGGGCTTTGGCGCCGCAGAGGCAGGCCGTATCGTCACATTCGGCGTTCGCCCCGAGGGGCCGTCGGTCGAGTATGGCTACATCAAGCCTGCCCTGAATGTGGAAGACGGCGTGGCGCCGGTCGAGCGCTTTGTCGAGAAGCCGGATCTGCAGACGGCCAAGCGCTACGTCTCGGAGGGCTATCTGTGGAACACGGGCAATTTCATGTTCCGCGCAGCCACCCTGCTGGACGAATATCGAGCCGTCGACGCCGTCAGCGTCGAGAAGGTCGAAGCCGCCGTCGTCAAGGCGATCGATGACCTCGATTTCCGTGTTCTCGACCGTGCGTCGTTCGAAGCGGCCAAGCCGATCTCGATCGACTACGCGGTGATGGAAACCACCTCGCGCGCGTCGGTGATCGCAGTGTCGTATGGCTGGTCGGACGTGGGCTCCTGGCTGGCGATCTGGCAGCTGTCGGACAAGGACCGCGAGGGCAATACGGCGCGCGGCCACGCGGTGTTCGAGAATGCGCAAAACTGCAACGTGTGGACCGACAAGGCGCTGATCGCGCTCCAGGATGTCGAAGATCTGGTAGTGGTCGCCACGCAGGACGCCATCCTGGTGAGCCGGCAGAACGCCGGCGGCAGCATGAAGACGCTCGTCAGTCATCTCAAGACCGTGGCGCCGAACGTGACCGAGGATCATATCCTGGTCCATCGACCGTGGGGATCGTATCAATCGCTCGACAAGGGTGATCGTCACCAGGTGAAGCGGATCGTGGTCAAGCCCGGCGAGCGGCTGTCGCTGCAAAAGCATCATCACCGCTCGGAGCACTGGATCGTCGTCCGCGGTACGGCTCAGGTCACGGTGGACGATCTGGTCAAGACCATCCACGAGAACGAGTCGATCTATATCCCGATCGGTGCGACGCACCGGCTCGACAATCCTGGCAAGATCACGCTCGAGCTGATCGAGGTGCAGACTGGAAGCTACCTCGGTGAGGACGACATCATCAGGTTCGATGACGATTACCGTCGTACATAGCCCGCGTTGAACTTCGTCATCCGCCAACGTCCCGACCGCGAGAAAGAGCCATGTTTCCGCAGCCGAAGGCAGCGCTGCTGCCCAACACCTACGCCTACGAATCCGAGGCGATGGTAAAACCCACCGGCTTCCGCGAATACGACGCGCGCTGGCTGTTCGGCAAAGAGATTAACCTGATGGGCGTCCAGGCGCTCGGCATGGGGCTCGGCACGCTGATCGCCGAGCTCGGGCGCCCGCAGGAGATCGTCACCGGTCATGATTTCCGCAGCTACTCGGCGTCGATCAAATACGCTCTGATCGCAGGCCTGATGGCGTCCGGCTGCAAGGTCCACGACATCGGGCTGGCGGTGACGCCGATGGCGTATTTCGCGCAGTTCGATCTCGACGTGCCGTGCGTCGCGATGGTCACCGCCTCGCACAACGACAATGGCTGGACCGGCGTCAAGATGGGCGCCAACCGGCCGCTGACTTTCGGCCCTGAGGAGATGACCCGGCTGAAGGAGATCGTGCTGGGCGGCGAGTTCAAAGGCGGAAGCGGCTGCTACGTTTTCCACCAAGACTATCCGGCTCGCTACGTCGCCGATCTCACCAAGCGCACGAGGCTGAAGCGCAAGCTGAAGGTGGTAGTCGCCTGCGGCAATGGCACAGCCGGCGCCTTCGCGCCGCAGGTCATGGCGGCGATCGGCTGCGAGGTGATCCCGCTGGATACCGAGCTCGACCACACTTTCCCGAAATACAATCCGAACCCGGAAGACATGAAGATGCTGCACGCGATCCGCGACGCGGTGCTGCAGCACAAGGCCGACCTCGGCCTCGGCTTCGACGGCGACGGCGACCGTTGCGGCGTGGTCGACGACACCGGCGAGGAGATCTTCGCCGACAAGGTCGGCGTGATGTTGGCGCGCGACATGTCGGCGATCACTGCCGGCGCGCAGTTCGTCGTCGACGTCAAATCCACCGGGCTGTTCGCGACAGATCCGGTGTTGCAGGCGCAGGGCGCCAAGACTGAGTACTGGAAGACCGGCCACTCCTACATGAAGCGCCGGACCAACGAACTGAACGCGCTCGCGGGCTTCGAGAAATCGGGACACTTCTTCTTCAACGCGCCGCCCGGCCGCGGCTACGACGACGGCCTCGTATCGGCGATCGCGATCTGCGAGATGCTCGATCGCGCGCCGGACAAATCGATGTCGCAGCTCAAGGATGCGCTGCCGAAGACATGGTCGTCGCCGACGATGTCACCGCATTGCGACGACGAGAAGAAGTACGGCGTGATCGATGCGGTGGTGAAGCACTTCGAAGCCGCGCAGAAGCACGGCGACCTCGTCGCCGGCCAGCCGATCCGGGATCTCGTTACGGTCAACGGCGTGCGTTTTACCTGTACGGATGGCAGCTGGGGGTTGATACGCGCCTCATCGAACAAGCCGGAGCTGGTCGTCGTGGTCGAGAGCCCGGTTTCGGAGGCGCGGATGCACGAGATGTTCGAAGCGGTCAACCTCGTGTTGCGCCAGCATCCGGAAGTCGGCGCCTACAATCAAACCATATAGGGATGCTGCATCCGATCGCGCGAACGGTGGATCAAGTCTGCTGCACAGTCAGATCGGCTTGTAAGTCTGCCGCGCGCACCAATGATCGGACCCGACGCGCTCACGGCGCCCGACTTGATTGCGGTCGATTGTGACGAGGTACGTCTGAACGCCGAGCGGCTGCCCGGTCACGCCGACCACATCGCCCTGCACGCAGCTATCCCAGCCGCCATATTTTCCGGCGACCGGCGCCGAGAACCGAAGGTCTGCGGGCGATGAGCCCTGCGCAAACACCGCGTTGACGTTGGACTTCAACAAGCTGCCCACATCAGGCGGAGCACCCGGCTCGGACGACGCGGCCGGAGCCTGCTTCATGAAATCCGGCGCGAAGCTGAGATTGGAATCGACCGCGCAGCCACATAGTCCGGTGACTAAAAGTACCACCAATGAATTTGTAGCAAGGCGCTGCATGACGGCTGTTTAGCCTGATCTGCAGAGAGTGAAAATGGGCGCGGTGTCACTGCTCGTCCGCCTCATCTTCGCCGCGCCGGCGTTGCCATCGGAGCCGGGTTGGTTTACTCACTCGCGCCAATCACTTAACGAGTGTTGGACGAATGCGGACGCTAACTATCATTCTTTCGTCGATCATGCTGGGGGCGTGTTCGGGTATTCTCGAAGGTATTCCCGAGCCTGCCGCAGAGGCGCCGACCATCAAATCCGCGACTGCTGATATCAAGAGGGTCGCTGCCGAAGCCAAGCTCCCCGACCCGCTGGAAGTGGCGGGCCCGATCGAAGCCAAGCCGGCCACTGTGGCGCCATGGATCGTCTGCGTGCGCAGCAGTACCCAAGCGCCGGCGAACCAGACCTACGCGCTATTCTACCGAGATATCAAACTGATCTCGTCACGCCCCGCAGCCATCGTCGATCGCTGCGATACGCAGGCCTTTGTCCGGCTGTAGGAACGCCCCTGAGTATCAGGCGTCAGGCGGCATCTTCCTTCAGCACGTCGGCAGGTTCCTCGACGCGGCGCTGATGCGGATAGGCTTCGCTCTCGTAGAGCTCGCGAATGCCCTTCTGATCGAACCGGGCTTCGTCGACCTGCAGATAGGCGCCGTTCAGCGAATCCGCCGGCAGTTCCTCGATGGCAAACTTCACCGCGTCGGCCGCATTGTCGAACCGGCGATAGGTGAAACCAGCACGCTTCTTCTTCCGGATCGCTGCAGGAAATAATTCTGCGGCAGTGTCGAAGCTGAATGCCATGATGCAACTAACCTTTTGACGGTACGCGTGAATTATGCGCGACGCGGAAACTCCGCGAGAGCTCGGCGCAGCGCTGCTCGAATTTCCTCTATAATATAGGCGCAAGCGTCGGAATTGCGACCCCGCGAAGGCGAAATCGCCCAAGACCGGGCGGCGCTTGCGGAATCCCTCAAAGCTTGCGCAGCAGCACCATGACGAGGACGACGATCAGGACCACGCCGATCAGGCCCGTGAGGCCGGAGCCTTGGCCGTAGCCATAGCCGCCGAAGTGACGGCTGAGGCCGCCCAGCAGCAGAATGACCAGGACGATGATGAGAATGGTCGCGAGCGACATGGCACTCTCCCCGCCGATGCGTGGCATATACGCCGGCCTTGGCCGTGGAGAGAGGATACGCTCGATCTTGGCCGAATGCGACGCGTCGCGCTTGCCGCGGCGCGTCGCATTCGAATCGTCAGCGCGGCTTCAGCTTCAGCGCGGCCGAGTTGATGCAGTAGCGCAGGCCGGTCGGTCCCGGCCCGTCCGGGAACACGTGGCCGAGATGGCCGCTGCAGTTCGAGCAAAGCACTTCGGTGCGGACCATGCCGTGGCTGACGTCGCGTTCCTCGTCGATCACTTCCGATTGCGCCGGCGCCGTGAAGCTCGGCCAGCCGCATCCGGAATCGAACTTGGCATCGGACTCGAATAGGGTCTGACCGCAGCCGGCGCACACATAGGTGCCGGGCGTCGTCTCGTATTCATACTCGCCGGTGAACGGACGCTCGGTCGCCTTTTCGCGCAGCACGGCGTACTGAATCGGCGTCAATTCCTTGCGCCACTCGGCCTCGCTCTTGGTGACCTTGCCGGGCGCGGTCTTGGTATCGGTCATGACAACTCCTGAACGTGTGATCGACCTGAGCCTCAGTTCGTCACTTTCGCGCTGCTGACCAGCGCGGGTTTCTCCCGATAGTCCTTCGGGAACAGCTTCTTCAGATTATCGATCTTCGGCAGGTCGTTGTAGACAATATAGGGTTGGCTGGGGTGCAGCGTCAGGTAGTCCTGATGATAGGCTTCTGCCGCATAAAATCCTTCGAGCGCGCCGACTTTGGTGACGATCGGGCCGCCGTAGACCTTGGCGGCGCCGAGCTGTGCAATGTAAGCGTCAGCGACTTTCTTCTGATCATCGTTGAGCGTGAAGATCGCCGAACGATACTGCGTGCCGCGATCGGGACCCTGCCGGTTGAGCTGGGTCGGATCGTGCACCACCGAGAAGAAGATCTGCAGCAGCTTGCCGTAGCTGACCTGCTTGGGATCGTATTTGATCTCCACCGCCTCGGCATGGTCGGTGGTGCCGGTCGACACCATCATGTAGTTCGCGCTCGCCTTGCTGCCACCCGCATAACCGGAGACGGCATTGACGACGCCGGTGGTGTGCTGAAACACGCCCTGCACGCCCCAGAAACAGCCGCCGGCGAACACCGCGGTCTGCATGCCGTCGCCGGCCTTGGCGTCGACCGCCGGCGGCGGGATCACCACTGCTTCCTCGGCGGCGTGCCCCGGCGTGAAACTCGCGGAAAGGGCCAGTGCGCCGAGGGCGGCGGCGTAGTGAGCGAAGCGGCTGATGTAGCGCATGGAGTTTCCTCGGGTTCGACGTTCGATCGCTCGGACCACCGCTGGATCTCTCCACCGCGGCTGCCATCGCTGACAAGATACGGCGAGACCGGGGAAGTGTTACGCCAGCAATCACACGAATGCGTGAGGCAATGACGGTGAATTGAGGCCTCAAAAACTGGAGGCTGTCGGCCCCAAGCACGCCATTCCGGGGTGCTGCGCAGCGGCAGCCAGTCGAGGTCTCGCCTGGTTTTCCAGAACCGGGATTTTAAGGTTAATCGTCAGATGGGCTGGATTGTCGCACCCGAACGGGCCACATTGTCCTTGGCCCGGTGGCGGAAGATCAACGCGGGGGCGGTGCAACGCTCCTTTTTCCTGGTTCAAGTCCAGGCTGGGCCTCCAATACTTCAATTTGACGGTTGACGGCGGTCGTTAAACCCTTTCGCCGCTGCGGAAACTGGTCTAAGACACGGCCGCGCGCCTGGAACGCCCGGCGCTTATGAGCAAGGGACGCGCGGATGCGCGCCCTTTTTTTGTGCCCGAAATTCCCCGCCCGCGTCAGCGAGATTTGATGCCCAAAAGAACCGACATCTCCACGATCCTCATCATCGGCGCCGGTCCCATCGTGATCGGCCAGGCCTGTGAGTTCGACTATTCCGGCACACAGGCGGTCAAGGCGCTGAAGCAGGAAGGCTACCGGGTCGTCCTGGTCAATTCCAATCCGGCCACGATCATGACTGATCCGGAACTGGCCGACGCGACCTATATCGAGCCGATCACGCCCGAGATCGTCGCCAAGATCGTCGAGAAGGAACGCTACGTCATTCCCGGCGGCTTCGCGCTGCTGCCGACCATGGGCGGCCAGACCGCGCTGAACTGCGCGCTGTCGCTGCGCAAGCTCGGCACGCTGGAGAAATTCGACGTCGAGATGATCGGCGCCACCGCCGACGCCATCGACAAGGCCGAGGACCGCGAACGCTTCCGCGAGGCGATGACCAAAATCGGTCTGGAGACGCCCCGCTCCCGCCAGGTCAAGAATCTGCCCGACGCGCTGCGCGCGCTCGACGAAATCGGCTTCCCGGCGCTGATCCGCCCGTCTTTCACCATGGGCGGCACCGGCGGCGGCATCGCCTACACCAAGGCCGAATTCATCGAGATCGTCGAGAGCGGCATCGACGCCTCGCCGACCAGCGAGGTGCTGATCGAAGAATCCATCCTCGGATGGAAAGAATACGAAATGGAGGTTGTCCGCGACAAGAAGGACAACTGCATCATCGTCTGCTCGATCGAAAACCTCGATCCGATGGGCGTGCACACCGGCGACTCGATCACGGTGGCGCCGGCGCTGACGCTGACCGACAAGGAATATCAGATCATGCGCGACGCCTCGCTGGCGGTGCTGCGCGAGATCGGCGTCGAAACCGGCGGCTCCAACGTGCAGTTCGCGGTCAATCCCGAGGACGGCCGGCTGGTCGTGATCGAGATGAACCCCCGCGTGTCGCGCTCGTCGGCGCTGGCGTCGAAGGCCACCGGCTTCCCGATCGCCAAGGTCGCTGCCAAGCTGGCGGTCGGCTACACGCTGGACGAAATTGCCAACGACATCACCGGCGGCGCGACGCCAGCGTCGTTCGAGCCGACCATCGACTACGTCGTCACCAAAATTCCGCGCTTCGCCTTCGAGAAATTCCCCGGCGCCTCGGCCAACCTGACCACCTCGATGAAGTCGGTCGGCGAAGTCATGGCGATCGGCCGCACCTTCCAGGAAAGCCTGCAGAAGGCGCTGCGCGGTCTCGAGACCGGCCTGACCGGCCTCGACGAGATCGAAATCGACGGCCTCGGCCGCGGCGACGACAAGAACGCGATCCGCGCGGCGCTCGGCACCCCGACCCCGAGCCGGCTGCTGCAGGTCGCCCAGGCGATGCGGCTGGGCTGGACCGACGAGGAGATCTTCAACTCCTGCAAGATCGACCCGTGGTTCCTGGCGCAGCTGCGCGGCATTGTCGACATGGAAGCGCGGGTGCGCTCCAGCGGCCTGCCGGAGCACTCCTTCGGCATGCGGACCCTGAAGGCGATGGGGTTCTCCGACGCCCGCCTGGCCGTGCTGGCCGGCACCACCGAAGCCGACGTCAAGGCGAAGCGCCGCGCGCTCGACGTCCGCCCGGTGTTCAAGCGCATCGACACCTGCGCGGCGGAGTTCGCCTCGCCGACCGCCTACATGTACTCGACCTACGAGTCGCCGTTCGCCGGCCCCGCGTCCGACGAGAGCCGGCCTTCGGACAAGAACAAGGTCATCATCCTCGGCGGCGGTCCGAACCGGATCGGCCAGGGCATCGAGTTCGACTATTGCTGCTGCCATGCCTGCTTCGCGCTGCATGACGCCGGCTACGAGTCGATCATGGTGAACTGCAACCCCGAAACCGTGTCGACCGACTACGACACCGCGGACCGGCTGTATTTCGAACCGCTGACTGCCGAAGACGTACTCGAGATCATCGACACCGAACGCAGCAAGGGCAGCCTGAAGGGCGTCATCGTCCAGTTCGGCGGCCAGACGCCGCTGAAGCTGGCGCGCGCGCTGGAAGCCGCCGACGTGCCGATCCTCGGCACCTCGCCGGACGCGATCGACCTCGCCGAGGACCGCGACCGCTTCAAGCGCATCCTCGACAAGCTGCGGCTGAAGCAGCCGAAGAACGGCATCGCCTATTCGGTCGAGCAGGCGCGCCTGGTCGCGGCCGAACTCGGCCTGCCGCTGGTGGTGCGCCCGTCTTACGTGCTCGGCGGCCGCGCCATGCAGATCATTCGCGAGGACAATCAGCTCAGCGATTATCTGCTCGGCACCCTGCCCGAGCTCGTCCCCGGCGACGTCAAGGCGCGCTACCCGAACGACAAGACCGGCCAGATCAACACCGTGCTCGGCACCAACCCGCTGCTGTTCGACCGCTATCTGTCGGACGCCACGGAAGTCGACGTCGACTGCCTGTCCGACGGCAAGGACACCTTCATCGTCGGCATCATGGAGCACATCGAGGAAGCCGGCATTCATTCCGGCGACTCGGCCTGCTCGCTGCCGCCCTACTCGCTCGACGCGCCGATCATCGCCGAGCTGGAGCGGCAGACCCGGGAGCTTGCGCTCGGCCTCGACGTCGTCGGCCTGATGAACGTGCAGTACGCCATTAAGGACGGCGAGATCTACGTTCTCGAGGTCAATCCGCGGGCCTCGCGAACGGTGCCGTTCGTCGCCAAGGTGATCGGTATGCCGGTTGCCAAGCTGGCCGCCCGGATCATGGCCGGCGAGAAGATCGCGGACCTCGGTCTGGAGAAACGCATGCTGGGCCACGTCGGCGTCAAGGAATCGGTCTTCCCGTTCGCCCGCTTCCCCGGCGTCGACACCGTGCTCGGCCCGGAGATGCGTTCGACCGGCGAAGTCATGGGCCTCGACCGCTCGTTCGAGATCGCCTTCGCCAAGAGTCAGCTCGGCGGCGGCACCCGCGTGCCGCGCAAGGGCACGGTGTTTGTCTCGGTCAGGGAAAACGACAAGACCCGGATCATCGACGCCGTGAAGCTGCTCCATGAAGTCGGCTTCAAGGTGATCGCCACCTCCGGCACGCAGCGCTATCTCAGCGACCACGGCGTCCCGGCCGAGAAGATCAACAAGGTGTTGGAAGGCCGTCCGCACATCGTCGACGCCATCATGAACGGCGAGGTCCAATTGGTGTTCAACACCACCGAGGGGCCGCAGGCCTTGGCCGACAGCCGCTCGCTGCGGCGGGCTGCCCTCTTGCATAAGGTGCCATATTACACCACTCTTTCCGGGGCTGTGGCGGCCGCAAAGGGAATCCGGGCCTATCTGGGCGGAGACCTTGAGGTTCGGACCTTGCAGAGCTACTTTTCCCAATCCTGATCGACAGCCGGGCCGCGTGCCCGGCAAACTGATCGGCAAGGCCGGGAACCCGCCAGCTTCAAGTTAGTTTTAATCGGCCCTCGCGGCGATCCTGAGCTACCGGCTGGAAGTATTCCTGGAAGTTTTGGGTACCCGCGCGGCGGCTCGCCCTTATGCAAGCTGACGAGATTGCGGTTGGTCACGATGTGACCAGCCGCGGCGAATATCGAGGATGAAGGCAAGATGGTCGAAAAGGTACCGATGACGGCGGGCGGCTACGCCGCGCTCTCGGACGAATTGAAGAAGCGCCAGTCGCAGGATCGTCCGCGCATCATCGAGCATATCGCCGAGGCGCGCTCGCATGGCGACCTCTCGGAGAACGCCGAGTATCACGCCGCCAAGGAAGAGCAGTCGCACAACGAGGGCCGCATCGCGGAGCTCGAGGACAAGCTCGCGCGCGCCGACATCATCGACATCAGCAAGCTGTCCGGCGACACCATCAAGTTCGGCGCCACCGTGACGCTGATCGACGAGGACACAGAGAAAAAGGCCGTCTGGCAGATCGTCGGCGAAGCCGAGGCAGACGCCAAGAAGGGCAAGATCTCGATCACCTCGCCGCTCGCCCGCGCCCTGATCGGCAAGACCAAGGGCACCTCCGTCGAGGTCAATGCCCCCGGCGGCGCCAAGGCCTACGAGATCGCAAAGGTCGAATGGCGCTGACGCGTTTTTCGAGCAGGTAGTGCACAGAAGGCCGCCGAGGGCGGCCTTTTTGCTGTGTGCAGAGTAGTGAGCGCCTTCCAGGTGATCACGCCAGCCGGACAAACATCACTTGTCCGTGTTGCAGGGTGCGACCAATGGACAAGGGCGCGGAACGCCAAGTATCCAACTGCGATCCGTCATCAACAAAGGACTCGCACCGAACATGGACAGCTTCGCCGCCAAGTGGCAGCCCACGGTCCTGAGCTTGTTTCGCTTCATCACCGGCCTGCTGCTGTTTCAGTACGGCGTGGCGAAAATCTTCAAGTTTCCGGTGGTCCCTTACTTCGCCAAGGTCGAATTGTTCTCGCTCATCGGCTTCGCCGGTGCGCTCGAACTCATTCTCGGCGCGATGCTGATGCTCGGTCTGTTCACCAGGCTGGTCGCCTTCATCCTGTCGGGCGAGATGGCGTTCGCTTACTTCATCGGCCACGTATTCAAGGGCGAAGCGCCGGTGTGGTTTCCGCTGTTGAACGGCGGCACCGCCGCGATCCTGTTCTGCTTCGCCTGCTTGTATCTGGCGACAGCGGGTGGCGGACCGATCAGTCTCGACGCAGCCCTGCGCCGCAAGATCTGAACCTCCCCAACCAATTTTGGACGCCGGGCCCGGCCCGGCGGTCAGGTCGCCGACTTCAACTCCAGCGGCACGGCGGCCGCATACTTCGAATTCCTCAGCACCAGCGACGTGCGGACGTTACGGACATGGGGAGCGGCGGTGAGATGCGCCACGAAGGCCTGAAAGGTCGCCATATCGGGCGCGACGCATTTCAGAATGAAATCGACCTCGCCGGACAGCATCCAGCACTCCCTGACGAGCGGCTCGTTGCGGACGAACTCCTCAAACCCGCGCAGATCGGCTTCAGCCTGGCTCGACAGGTGCACCGAGGCGAACACGGTCACGTCGAAGCCGAGATGGGCCGGGTCGAGCAGGCCGCGATAGCCCTGGATGTAGCCCTCTTCCTCCAGGGTGCGGACGCGGCGCAGACAAGGCGGCGGCGAGATCCCGACGCGCTTCGCCAATTCGACATTGGTGATTCGACCGTCCTCCTGGATTTCCTGGAGGATTTTCAGGTCGATCTGGTCGAGGCTCTTGGACACGCAGCGAAATCCCGTGTTGCGGACGTGGCGGGCAACGCTCCCGTCTTAGCTGAGTTGACACATCCTGCGCAATTTTATTTCGCGATGCTCACAACTCGTTTGCCAAACACCGTGGGAAATCCTGCACAGACGGATTGCAAATCTTGCATAGCTCTCTAGATGACATAATGTTGCGTCTAAACCTTCCGCCCATTGGCGATGCCCCTGCCAGGCCATTCCTGCTTCGCGCCGCCCTATATTTGGGGAGCTGAAACATGCCCAGTCCAGTCCACGCCAAAGTCGTGATCATCGGCTCAGGACCGGCCGGCTACACCGCAGCGATCTATGCCGCCCGCGCCATGCTTGAGCCGGTCCTGCTGCAAGGAATGCAGCCTGGGGGTCAGCTGACCATCACCACCGACGTGGAGAACTACCCCGGCTTCGCCGACGTCATCCAGGGCCCCTGGCTGATGGAGCAGATGGAGAAGCAGGCCGTCCATGTCGGCACCAAGATCATCACCGATCTGGTCGTGAACCTCGATCTGAGCCAGTGCCCGTTCCGGCTCACCTGCGACAGCGGCGACGTCTACATCGCCGACACGGTGATCCTCGCCACCGGGGCGCAGGCACGCTGGCTCGGCCTGCCGTCGGAGCAGACCTACAAGGGGTTCGGCGTTTCGGCCTGCGCGACCTGCGATGGCTTCTTCTATCGCGGCAAGGAAGTGGTGGTCGTCGGCGGTGGCAACACCGCGGTCGAGGAAGCACTGTTTCTGACTAACTTCGCGTCCAAGGTCACCATCGTCCATCGCCGTGATCATTTCCGGGCCGAGCGCATCCTGCAGGACCGCCTGTTCAAGAACCCGAAGATCAACGTGGTCTGGGACAGCGCCGTCGACGAGATCTGCGGCAGCGACAACCCGACCAAGGTCACGCATGTCCGGCTGAAGAACGTCAAGAGCGGCGCGATAACCGAACTGCCGGCCGATGGCGTGTTCATTGCGATCGGCCACGCGCCCGCGACCGAGCTGGTGAAAGACCAGCTCAAGCTGAAGCCGTCCGGCTATGTTCAGGTGGCGCCGAATTCGACCGCCACCTCGGTGCCGGGCGTGTTCGCCGCCGGCGACGTGGCTGACGAAACGTATCGTCAGGCCGTCACCGCAGCAGGCCTCGGCTGCATGGCCGCGCTCGAAGCCGAACGCTTTCTGGCAATGGCGGCCAATGAACGCGAGGCGGCGGAATAACCGTGCCTCGAAACCGCGACGGGTTCACCGATATGGATTGGGATAAGCTCAAGGTCTTTCACGCGGCTGCCGAAGCCGGCAGCTTCACCCATGCGGGTGAACAGCTCGGCCTGTCGCAATCAGCCGTCTCGCGCCAAGTCAGCGCGCTCGAGCAGGAGCTGTCGGTCTCGCTGTTCCACCGCCACGCGCGTGGTCTGATACTCACCGAACAGGGCGACCTGCTGTTCCGTACCGCGCACGACGTGTTCATGCAGCTTCAGGCGGCGCGTGCCAAGCTGACCGACAGCCGCGAGCGGCCGAGCGGAGATCTGAAGATCACCACGACGCCGGGGCTCGGCATTCACTGGCTGGTGCCGCGGCTCGGCGAGTTCACCGCGCTGTATCCCGAGATCCGGATCTCGCTGATCGTCACCGACGAAGAGCTGGATCTGTCGATGCGCGAGGCTGACGTCGCGATCCGCACCCGCAAGCCGACCCAGCCCGACCTGATCCAGCGAAAACTGTTCTCAATCGGCTTCCACGCCTATTGCTCTCCCGAATACATCAAGCATTTCGGCACGCCGCGCACGCTTGAAGAGCTGGATAACCACCGGCTGATCATGCTGAGCGACAATCAGGTACCGCAGCATCTGCAGAACCGCAGCTGGCTGGTCGACGCCGGCCGCAACGGCCAAGGGCCGCGCGAGCCGTACTTCAAGGTCAACAACATCCTCGGTCTGGTGCGGGCTTGTCAGCAGGGCCTCGGCATCGCGGCGCTGCCCGACTACCTGGTCGAAGATCCGAACCGGCTGGTACAGCTGTTCGACGAGCAGGACTCGATCCAGCTCGACACATATTTCGTCTATCCAGAAGAGCTGAAGACCGTCGCCCGCGTCCAGGTCTTCCGCGACTTCGTGGTCAACAAGGCGCAGCGCTGGCCGAGCTGAGTTCGGCGCTCTCGTGCTCTCGGTCAAGCCCCAGGAGGCCTGCGACGCCGCCAGCTCTGCGCGGCATCGCCGCGGCCACGTATGCATGACTGACATGCGGCGACCCTGGTTGCTGGATGCCGTTTTCGCGGATCAAATGGCTACATGCTGAGGGTTCGCACTACACTTGTCCCCCTCCTCCAGTGGTGTGGAGCTTCAGTTATCCCTCTTGGAAGGTGATTGTGTCGGCCTCTTGAGGCCATGACCTCAGCCGGGTTCCTTGTGAGCCCGGCTTTTTTCTTGCGCTGATGAGCGTCAGCTTATCGGCTGGGTGCGGGCAGCCCGGCCGCAACGGCGAAAAACCGCGGCGAGTTACGCCGCGGCCGGAGGCCGAGAACGCGCGATGCCGCGCGTCGTTATGTGCGATGATTAGGCGGCCTGCTTGTGCATCGCCCCGGATGCAGCACCCGCCCCGCGGATCGCCTTGACCGAGCGCTCGATCGCGGCCCACAATCGGCTGATCTCGTAGGCGGCGCGTCCTTCCGCCGCATATTCCCGAGCGCCCTGGCCTTCGCCCAGCGCCATCAGCAGGTCGGCACGATTGGTGATCTGACCACCCCAAACCGGCGCCTTGAACTTGGCGAGTGCGTCACGCGCAATGGTGACAATGCGGCTTTCCGTTTCGTCGCGGAGCGCCGGTGCGCCGTTGAGCACGACCGCATAAGGCTTGCGGCTGGAGCGGCAGCTCTGGATCGTCTCCTGCACCGCATTGACGTCGAACACGCCCGGGCGCGCCGGTATGATGACCATGGTGGCATGACGGATCGCGTCGTCGACGACGGCGGACAAGTTCGGCGGCGTGTCGATGAACACCCAATCGATGCCATCGCGCTTGGCGGAAGCGACGATCTCACCCACGGAACGCGTTGCCGTGCGAAGCGGCGGCTCGTTAGTACCACGCAATTTGTGCCACAGCGTGAGTGAGCCCTGCGGATCGGCATCGACCAACAAACAGCGCTTCGACGCTTTGGTAAGATGGGCAGCCAAGTGAGCGGTCAGTGTGCTCTTGCCTGCGCCGCCTTTACGTGACGCAAAGACGATGACATTCATACGACGGGCCTCCCGATTGACCATTGATTCACAAAGGTGAATCAGGACGCTGATTCGTGGAAGATAAAAGTGCGGACGACCGCCGACGGCGCTTGACGATTGCAGCGTTACGGCGGCTTTTGAGTCACACGGACATCCGGCTGCGTGCATGCTAGGCGCTGAGCCGCTTTGCCGCAGAATCCGCGGCCGAATCGCGGGCGTGCTGTTCAGGGTCGAACGGCATGGCGTCGACGCCGCGCTTGCGCTGGTGCTCGAGCCACTTTCGTTCCAGCCAGCTCAGTATCCGCGCTGTCGGTTTTTCGAGCACCGGGATGTCCTGCGAAATCAGGACAAGGCCGAGCGGCAGCATCCAGAGCCCGAGTATGGGAAGAAAGCTGAGCAACCCGCCGCCAACCAACGCCACACCGACCGGCAGGCGCACATAGCGCGAAGACGGTTTGCGCAACCACCCAACGAATCGAGCGGGCTTAGGCGGCAGCTTGGACTCGAACCACGCAAGATGGCGTTCGATTTCAGCGCGGTGATCGAGGTCGCTCATGGGTTTCTCCATTCGCCTCTACGTATGTATCTGCCGTGCTTCGATCCAGAGCAACTGGCCGCCAGCTCCATGAACAATCGATCATCCGACAGCGCGTTACGATTCGTTGGCGCCGACGCCGCGCTGATCGAGCAGATCTTGGCCCTTCGCAGTGACCTCGTAGCTCCGCTGTCCCTGCTCGTTCGGCACAATCGCGGCGAATCCTTGCGAAATCAGATGATCCAGTTCCAGCCGCTGCCCGGCGTTCAAGTCGCGCCCGGCCGTACGCGCAATGTCGACTAGCACGGCGATCGCTTCATTGCTGGGTTGGTATTCCGCCATCGCTTCCCTGCTCCGCTCCGGCGAAAGGAACGTGCCGCGCGGGGCCTCGTTCCACCGCGCGTCGCAGAGCCTGGCGAGGTCCGCTCAGCAGATTGGCTGGGCCTCGAGGCGAACGATCGAGACGTGTCACGCTTCCCGTCAGGAACCGACGTGCAATCGGATCGATCACGATCGACGCTTCGCCCGATCTCGAACCAGACGGACGTCGGTTGCCGGACCAGCGAGCGAAGGAGAACTGGGGAATAACGTGGTACAGTTGGGTGGGCTCGAACCACCGACCTCCTGTTCCACAGACAGGCGCTCTAACCAACTGAGCTACAACTGCATCCGGCGCGGCTCGGGCCGCGAACGGGCGGAAACTAGGTGCAACGCCGCGCTTTGGCAAGACCGCGTTGCGCCCTCCGACCAATGTCGAGGGGCGGATCGATAAAAAAGCCCGGGACAGGTCCCGGGCTTCGATATTCGCTTCTCTCGGATCGGCTCAGCCGGCGGTGCTGAAGATCTTCGAGGCGTTGGCCTTGATCGGCTCGACGGTCTCAGCCGCAACCTTCTGCGACAGCTCGGTCAGCTCCTTGGTCTGCGAGGTCAGGACTTCGACCTGCTTCTTGGCGTGCGACGTCCACATTTCCAGCACTTCCGGCAGCGTCTTGGCGCCGATCAGGCTGTGAGCGAAGTCGAAGCTGGCGGTGGTGTTGGTCTTCACGAAGTCGAACACCTTCGAGGAGTAGTCGGTCGCGCCCTTGCTGGCGGACGTGAACACAGCTTCGATGGCACCGTTGTTGCTCTCGGCAACATCACGCAGCTTGCTGTAGCTCTCGCGAGCCTGGGAAACGCCTTTCTCGGCAAATGCGCGAACCTGCTCGGGAAGCTGAAACGGGATGACGGTAGAGAACGGATCGTTCGAATCGGCCATAGGGGCGCCCTTCCTGATGAAAAATCCAAGTCACCCACGCGCGGAGCCCCTTAAAAGAGGGCCAGCGTAGCGGGCCTAAAACTGGATCGACCGCTTTCGGTCATCCTATGCGAGGATGATGACACGAAATTTGTGCAATGCAACATAAAAATGCATCGCACTGCCACATTGTGCGCCACTTAGGCCATCGGTGTGACCGACGCGGTATTTTCGTGCCACTTAACTTTTGGGTGTGGCAGCGTCCTGGGCGGCTTTGCTTACCGCATGGCCAAGTTCGGTGGCCTGCTCCGCCAGCGCCTTCATTTGGGCCTGAACGTATTCACTGTGCAGTCGCAACACATCTCCCAAGTCCTTGGCGTGGACGAGCTGCTGAGCATAGTCCAGCGCCGCCGAGACGTTGCGCTCGGCAAATCCAACGGCCTTGGTGGTGATGTCCTTGGCGTTAGCTCGGACAACCGCGCCGCGATCCTCGATCGTCGTGGCGGTCTGCTGCGCGTTGGACAGCATGTGCTCGAAGGCCTTGCGGGCCTGATCGAAGCTGGCTTCCGCGATGGAGCGCATTTCCTTGGGAATTTCGAACCGGTCCCGCCCGTCCTGATCCATGGTCCACTCCTGTTCCGAGAGGCCGCTTCACGGCCCAATTGAGCCTGCCTTACGATAACGCCAGCTTCGCATCAGCCGTGTGACCGCATCCTTGTCATCGTGACCCAACAAAGGATTTTTGCAACCTTACAACGCGGTCTCCCTTACAACGCCGACTTGCGCACCAGGGTTCGGCCGCCTCACGGCCAAATTAAGGTTATCGCCGCTTAGCTTGGGACAGCGCAGCCGCAAGCGTGGACCTGACGGCGCGCGAAAGCGATAATGAATTGTTAAGCTTCTTGACCGGCCGCGGCGCAAAGCTGCTCCGGCGCTTGAACCGGACCAAAACCGCCGCGCACGAGCATCGATGACCAGTTGGGATTTTCAGTTGCGAGGGGTCGACGATCCTCGGCTAGCGGCCCACGCCATTCGGGCTTTGCCGGTCTGGCTGTGGTCGGTCGATGGCACCCGCGTGCTGTGGGCCAATCCGGTCGGCGCGCGGCTGCTCGGCGCCGACAATGCCAATGCGCTTGGCGCCAGGCACTTCGGCCCCGCCGATCCGCAGCGTCGCCTCGTCGTGCATCTGGCTGGCCGTCTCCCGCCAAACGGCGCCACGCGGCTGGAGCGGCTGCGGGGCTTTGGCGCGCGGGTGGGGGGGCTGCTTACTTGCGCTTGTGCGCGGATGGAGTTTGCCGACGGGGGCGCCGGCGTCCTGATCGCGGCCGTCGAGCCGGTCGGGCGCCCGATGCCGCTGCTCGATCGGCTGCGCGCGCTGGTGGAGGGCCTCGACACCCCGATGGCAGCTTTCGCCCGCGACGGCCTGTTCGTCGGCGCCAGCGCCGCCGCCCGAACCCTGCTCGGCTTCCGCAACCTCACCGAGGCCGGGCTCGACGAAGCGCGCGCCGAGGCGCTGCGCAGCGGCCGCGCCGAGACCCCGGTCGGCGTCGGCCGCATGGTCCTGCAACGCGTCGGCAGCGGCAGCGACGTCGGGCTGGTGGCACTGCTGCAGCCGCTCGCGCCGGTGGAAGCGGACGTTGCTGCATCAGAACCCATTGATCCTGCTCCGGCCGAGGCGGCCGCAGATGCAAGTCAACAGCTCTCGCCGATTGCCGAGAGCGTGGCCGATCAGGTCGAAGCCGACGCCTTGCCGCCGCCCGAGGCGCCCGACGCGCCGTCCCAAGAACCTTCCCCATTTGTCGAGCCGGTCGCCGACGAACCGGGGACGACCGAGCCGCCGCCTGCCGAACCGGTGCCTGCCGAGCCGGAGCCTCCCGAGCCGGAGCCTCCCGAGCCGGCACCTCTCGAACCGGTGCCGCCGCGGCGGCATCCGTTGCGTTTCGTCTGGCAACTCGACGGCGATCAGCGCTTCACGCTGAAGTCAGACGATTTCATCCGGCTGATCGGCCCGCAGACGGCGGCCGGCCTCGATCGGCCTTGGGCCGAGATCCGGGCTGCGCTCGATCTCGATCCCGACGACCGGTTCGCGCAGGCGGTGGCGCGGCGCCAGACCTGGAGCGGCGTCACGCTGCACTGGCCGGCGGACGGCACCAGCCTTCGGCTGCCGATCGAGATGTCCGGCCTGCCGATCCAGAACCGGGACGGCCTGTTGGTCGGCTATCGCGGCGCCGGCGTGTGCCGCGATCTCGCCGGCCTCGATCATCTCGCCGCGCTCCGCCAGCACGGCAGCTCAGACCAACACCCGCCGCAGTCGCTCTCCGCCGGCACGACGCCGCCCGACGCGTCGCTGCTCGCCGCCGACCAGCCTGTTGCGGCGGACCCAACTCACCAGACCCTAGAAACGGATAGCGCCGTGGAACCCCCGAGAAACGTCTTGCCGTTCCGGCCCGCCAACGATGCGCGCTCGCCCGCGCTGACGCCGGTCGAGAACAGCGCATTCAACGAGCTCGCGCGCCAGCTCGCCGAACGGCTGGAAAGTGAAGCCGCCGGCGCCGCGGATCTGTTGTTCGCGCAGGCGTCCAACGACGATCAGATCAGCGCGCCGGCCGAGCATGACGACGGCGGGCAGCGCGCCGACGCATCAGGCGTCGCGGAGACCAGCACGGACGAGACCTCCGTTTCGGAGCCTGCCGCGCCGCAGGCCGACTGGCTGACACCGCCGGCGACGCCGGCCATGGGGAGCAGTGCCCACGATCGCGTGTTGATGGATTTGATCCCGGTGGGCGTGCTGATCTATCGGCTCGACCGCCTGCTCTACGCCAACGGCGCGTTCCTGCAGCGCGTCGGGTTCGCCAGCGTCACGGAGCTCGACGAAGCCGGCGGGCTCGACGCGCTGTATGTCGAAGAAGGCAGCGGCGGCGCCAGCAGCACCTCCGAAGTCGGCGCGCCGATCACCGTCGCGAGCGCGCACTCCTCGCCGGCGGCGGGCCGGCTGCACACCATCACCTGGGATGGCGAGCAGGCGCTGGCATTGATCTTTTCGCCAGACGCGCCGGCCGTTGTCGCCCCGGAGCTGGTCGCCGATGTTGAGGAGGCAGAGAGCGCCGCGTCATCCGAAGCCGGCCAGGTCAATGCCGAAGAACTCGGCGCGATCCTCGACACCACCGCGGAAGGCATCCTGATGTTCGATGCCGACGGGCACATCAGCGCCTGCAATCGCAGCGCCGAGGCGCTGTTCGGCTATGACGGCGCCGAGTTGGTGGAGCGCTCGCTGCCGGATCTGTTCGCGCCGGAGAGCACCAATGTGGTGAACGATTACTTCGCCAGCGTGAAGTCCGGCAGCGCCGAAAGCCTGCTCGACCACGGCCTCGAAGCACTCGGCCGCGTGCGCGAAGGCGGACTGTTTCCGCTCACCATGACGATCGGCCGCACCCGGCCCGATGGCCCGAACTACTTCGCGGTCTTCCGCGACCTGTCGCAGGCGCGCCGGATCGAAACCGAACTCGGCCAGGTGCGCAAGCTGGCCGAGCGCGCCGCCGGCGCCAAGGCCGACGTGCTGGCGCGCCTCAGTCACGAGATCCGTACGCCGGTCAACGCCATCATCGGTTTCGCCGAAGTCATGATCGAAGAGCGCTTCGGCCCGCTCGGCAACGAGCGTTATGGCGACTATCTCAAGGACATCCGCGCCTCGGGCGAGCGCGTGATCGGCATCGTCGGCGATCTGCTCGATCTGTCGCAGATCGAAACCGGCAAGCTCGAGCTCGACTTCACCAGCCAGCATCTCAACGAGGTTGTCGAGCAGTGCGTTGCGGTGATGCAGCCGCGCGCCAATCGCGAGCGCATCATCATCCGCACCTCGCTGGCGCACGCGTTGCCGCCCGTCGTCGCCGACGCGCAGGCGCTGCGACAGATCCTGATGCATCTGATCGGCACCTCGATCCATCTCGCCAATGCTGGCGGCCAGGTCATCGTCTCGACCGCGTTGAGCGATTTCGGCGAGGTCGTGCTGCGCGTCCGCGACACCGGCCATCGCCTCAACGACGACGAACTCGCCGCCGCCTTGCAGCCGTTCAGCACTCCGGCCCCCAGCGACCGCTCCGAGGCCGCCGGCGTCAGCCTGTCGCTGACCAAGGCGCTGGTGGAAGCCAACCATGCTCAATTCCACATCAAGAGCGCACCGCAGTCCGGCACCCTGATTGAAGTGGTGTTTTCACGCACGCCGGTAGGGGTGTGAGGGGAGCAACAGAGCATATCCGTAGGGCGGATAAGCCGAAGGCGTCATCCGCCATCCTCACCACGAACGAAGCGGATGCGCTGATCTACAGAAAACGCTAGATTGTGCGCTAAAGGTCTGCGGATGGGACTGTCGTCCAATGCCCAATTACCGCCGCGCATGGCTGAAGGGAGGATGTTGGTTCTTCACAGTGAACCTTCACGATCGACGCCTCCCCCTCCTCATCGAAGAGATTGATCTGCTGCGCGAAGCGGTGCGCGTTGTTCGAGCCAGATCTCCTTTTCAGATCGATGCCATTGTAGTTCTGCCGGATCATATCCACACCGTCTGGACGCTGCCGGACGGCGACGCAAACTTCTCGTCTCGGTGGCGGGCGATCAAAAAACACTTCACGAAGGCACTGCCACATATTGAGTACTGCGATCCAACAAGGCGGTCACGTCGCGAACGCGGAATTTGGCAGCGACGCTACTGGGAACATCTCATCAGGACCGAGGACGATTTCGCGCGTCATATCCACTACTGCTATATCAACCCGGTTAAGCACGGTCTGGTTAGTCGTGTTCAGGACTGGCCTTACTCCTCGTTTCATCGGGATGTGAAGCTTGGCTTGTTTCCACTTGATTGGGCGGGCGACAGCGCAGCACCCGGCGACTATGGTGAACCCAACGAACTTTCCCGCCCGTGAGACTGAGAGCCGAAGGCGTCATTAGCTTCACGAGCTCTTTATCGCGAGGACGATCGGCGAGGCTCGGCGGATGGCGCTTCGCTTATCCGCCCTACCCATGACGGCCCACCCTATATTTCTCTTGCTCCGATCCGCGGTCGCGATTTAGGTGGCTGCCGACTGCAAAGCCCGAGACACGCATGGCGACGATCGACACCTCTCTGGTTGCTAAGCTGCCGTTGTTTGCCGGGTTCGCGCCGGCCGAGCTCGACGCCATCCTGCTGGAGGCGCGCTCCATCCGGATTCCCAAGAACGGCAAGGTGTTCGAGCAGGGCGAGGACGCGCATTCGTTCTACGTGCTGCTGCACGGCCACGTTCGCGCCAGCAAAGTCACGCTGGCGGGCGAGCAGGTCGTGGTGCGCTACGTATCGCCCGGTGAGACGCTCGGCGTCGCGATGGCGATCGGGCTGTCGCGCTACCCCGCGACGGCGACGGCGGTCGACGACAGCATCGTGCTGGCGTGGCCGACCGCGGCCTGGCCGCGGCTGGTTGAGCGCTATCCCTCGCTCGCAACCAACACGCTGCGCACCGTCGGCAGCCGGCTTCAGGAGACCCATTCGCGGGTCATCGAGATGTCGACCCAGCAGGTCGAACAGCGTGTCGCCCACGCGCTGTTGCGGCTCGCCAAGCAGAGCGGCCGCCAGGTCGACAACGGCGTGCAGATCGATTTCCCGATCAGCCGGCAGGATATCGCGCAGATGACCGGCACCACGCTGCACACCATCAGCCGCCTGCTGTCCGGCTGGGAACAACGCGGACTGATCGAGAGCGGTCGGCAGAAGATCGTGCTGCGCGAGCCTCATCAGCTCGTGGTGCTGGCCGAGCAGGCGCCCGAGGGCAAGGCGCCCTGATCGACGACGCGGGCGCGATGAATGAGCATGGTCGTCTCCATCGTGCCAGCATGCGTGGTCACACCCCGCAGAACGTCGTGCAGCGCCAACGTTTGAACCGAACGCCGCTCGCGACCTTCGCGAATCTCCGATCCGGCCAAGTACCAACGCGGTGCAACTAACACCTCTGCGACCCGGCTCGATCTCGACGGCAACGTCAGGAAATCGACGCGACCTGTCTCGACCACGCCGATGCGTCCGACTTCGTCCGCGGCACAAAGCCGAAGGCTGTTCGGCCTGCCGCTGACCGATCCCCGCTTCCGCCTGATGCGCGATCCGCAGCGACGCTGTTGCCGGGTTGCGGGCAACGCCGAAATCGGCGCTCACCCAACTGACGCTGTGATTTGCCGAGCATTGACGGTAACCGGTTCATTTAAGGGAAGTTTTATGGAAGGAGGCCCGCGTGTCCGATCGCCATAATCACATTTGCCTTCCCCTGCGGACTGTGTGCTAGACTATTTCGCAGACGCGAGATGCGGAGGACGCCATGGTTGCGAACTATCACGTCGCTGTCGGCGATCAGAATGCGCTTGGGCAATATTTGGTCGACCGCACGGTCAGCACCGACAAGCGTCCGCATCTGCGGATCGCCTGCATCCATTGCGGCGAAGAATATCTCGCAGCCGACGTCAATTTTCACAATTGCAAGTGCCCGTCCTGCCAGAGCGGCGAAGGCACCCGGCTGTTCTGAACGGCCCTCTGCAGGACCGCCCATCAAACTCTGCCCGCCTCCTGCAACTCCCTCATTGGAAAGCTGGAATCGCTCTAATCGCGACATTGCGTCGCTGCTCGGCCCTGCCCCCTCTGAGATACTGACACGGGTCCCGTCAGCCCCTCAGGAGCCTGTCGCATGAGCCGCATCCGCACCGCTGCCTTCGCAATCGTCGCTGTCCTTTTGCCGCTGCCGGCGGGTGCCGCCGAGCAGGTCAACGTCTACACCTATCGCGAAACCAAGCTGGTGCAGCCGCTGTTCGAGGCATTCACCAAGGACACCGGCATCGCCGTCAACGTGATCTCGGCGAGTTCCGGGCTGGAGCAGCGGATCAAGGCCGAGGGCGACAAGAGCCCGGCCGACGTGTTGCTGACGGTGGACATCGGCCGGATCGACGAAGCGGTTCAAGCCGGCATCACCCAGCCGATCGGCTCCGCGGTCATCGACGAGACCGTGCCGCCGCGCTACCGCGATCCGAAAGGTCATTGGACCGGCATCTCGATGCGGGCGCGGGTGATCTACGCCGCGAAGGACCGCGTCAAGCAGGACGCGATTACTTACGAGGAGCTGGCCGATCCGAAGTGGAAGGGCAAGATCTGCATTCGCTCGGGCCAGCACATCTACAACAACGCGCTGTTCGCCGCTTACGTCGCGAAGCACGGCGAAGCCAAGGCCGAGGAATGGCTGCGCGGCCTGAAGGCCAATCTGGCGCAAAAGCCGTCAGGCGGCGACCGCGAAACCGCGCGCGACGTCGCGGCCGGCAAATGCGACATCGGGATTGGCAATACCTATTACTGGGCGCTGATGATGAACAACGATCCCGACAAGAAGCCGTGGGCGGAAGCCACCAAGGTGATCCTGCCGACCTTCGCGGGCGGCGGCACTCACGTCAATTTGTCCGGCGTGCTGCTCGCCAAGCACGCGCCCAACAAGGCGAACGGCCTCAAGCTGATCGAATGGCTCGCCGGCGAGAAGGCGCAGCAGATCTACGCCGACGCCAACTACGAATACCCGATCCGTCCCGGCGTGCCGCTCAACCCGACCATCGCCAGCTACGGCAAGCTGACGGCGGACTCGCTGCCGATCGCCGAGATCGCCGCGCAGCGCAAAACCGCCTCGACGCTGGTCGACAAGGTCGGGTTCGACAACTGACGATGATCGGGACACACGCCGATTCCCTCTCCCCTTGTGGGAGAGGGTGGCTCGAATGAGCGAAGGGAATTCGAGACGAATGAGGGGGCGGGACGAAGCGCTGCGACGCAGCCCCTCACCCGCCCTCGCCGCGCTCGGGCACCCTCTCCCACAAGGGGAGAGGGAAGCAGAGGGCACGGCCACGCCTCCCCCGGCGCGCTCCCTCCGTCGTCCCTCCTCCCGCATTGAACTCACCGCCCTCGCCATCGCCCTGCTCACCGCGCTGATCGTCGCTTCGCCGGTGATCAGTCTGGCGATCACGGCGCTGCAGCCGGCCGCGGATATCTGGCCGCATCTGATCGCCTATGTGCTGCCGCAGACGCTGCGCGACACGGCGTGGCTGCTGATCGGCGTCGGCACGCTGACGCTGCTGATCGGCACCGGCACCGCCTGGCTGGTGTCGTCGCATGATTTTGCCGGCCGCGCGCTGCTGCTGTGGCTGCTGCCGTTGCCGCTCGCCGTGCCGACCTATCTGTCGGCCTATGTGTATGTGGATTTGTTCGAGCCGCTCGGGCTGGCGCACCGCCTGCTGGCCCTGGTGATGCCGACGACAAGCGCGGTGCGCTGGCTGCCGCAGCTGCGCTCGCTGCCCGGCGCGGTGCTGCTGCTGTCGGTGGTGCTGTATCCCTACGTTTATCTGTCGGCACGCGCGGTGTTTGCGGCGCAGAGCGCCGATCCGATCGAGGCGGCGCGCACGCTCGGCGCCTCCCGCTTCACCATCCTGCGCCGCGTCGTGCTGCCGATGGCGCGGCCGGCGCTCGCGGTCGGCGTGGCGCTGGCGGCGCTTGAAACGCTCAACGATATCGGCGCCAGCGAATATCTCGGCGTCCGGACGCTGACCGTATCGGTGTTCACCACCTGGCTCAATCGCGGCAGCCTGGCCGGCGCCGCGCAGCTGTCGCTGGTGCTGCTCAGCTTCGCGGCGCTGCTGATCACCATCGAGCGTCTCGGCCGCCGCAGCATCAGTACCGAGCTCTCCGCTGAGAATCCGCGGCTGCGGCCGCGCCGGCTGCTTCGGGGGAAAAAGAGCGCGCTCGCGAGCGTTGCGTGCGCCGTCCCGGTGCTGCTCGGCTTCGTGATTCCGGCGGCCTATCTGCTCGGCGAAAGCCTGCGCCGCGCCCTCGCCGGCCGGATCGACGACGCGCTGTGGCGCGACGCGCTGCATACCGTGACGCTGGCGTCGGTCGCGACGCTGCTGGCGCTCGGGCTGGCGCTGATCGTGATCCTCGCTCTGCGTTGGCGCCCGGGCCGTACCGCGAGCATAGCGGCGTCGATCGTTCAACTCGGCTATGCGCTGCCGGGGCTGGTGCTGGCGCTCGGCCTGCTGGCGCCGCTGCTGGCGCTCGACGGCACCATCGCCTCGGCCGCGCAAGTGCTCGGCCTGGCGTCGCCCGGCCTGCTGCTGATGGGCTCGGGCGGCGCGGTGGTGGCCGCCTATGTGATCCGCTTCCTGGCCGTGCCGACCGGTCTGCTGAAGGCCGGCTTCGATCGCATCCCGCGCGACTACGACGACTCGGCGCGCGCGGCCGGCGCGTCGCGGTTGGTGACGCTGGCGAAGGTCGATCTGCCGCTGCTGCGGCCGGCCCTGGTCGGCGCCGCGATCCTGGTATTCGTCGACTGCCTCAAGGAGCTGCCGGCGACGCTGCTGCTGCGGCCGCTGAACGTCGACACGCTGGCTACCTCGATCTACCAATACGCCAGCCGCGGCAGCTTCGAGGACGGCGCCCTCGCCGCCCTGATCATCGTCGCCGCCAGCATCCCGCCGGTGATTTGGCTGACGCGGTTTTCGGATCGGGCGGAGTGAGGCATCGTCTCTCGTCATTGCCAGCGAAGCGAAGCAATCCAGAAGCCCAGTTCACGGGGGCTGGATTGCTTCGTCGGCTTCGCCTCCTCGCAATGACGCAGAGGTCGTGCCCGACAAGGGCATCGCCATGCTGGCGCCGTCATCGCATTGAAAATGGAACCGCCCACCGATGCGGCGATGCGCTGCACCGGCTGGTTTCGGTTTGAGCGCCCGCGTATAATTTGCTGGCCATGATGGACAATCGGATGTTTCGCCCCGTGATCAGGATCAGCCTTGCTGCCGCCTTGCTCAGCCTCGGCGCGCAGGCCGCGTCGGCGCAGTCGGCGCCGATCCGCTATTGGGTGCCGGGCGGGCCGTTCGGCTTTGGCGGCGGAGCGACCGAGAGCTGGCAGCCGCTGAGCTGGGGCGACGTACCCGGCTTCACCGCATCCGAGCCGGATGAGGACGGCTTCCGCACCGGCTTCGTCGCGCGCGCCTACAGCACGCCGGTGAGTGCGTTCAGCAGCGGCCTCAACTGGCGCGGCGTCGGCGGGATCGGCGGCGCAGGGGCGTTCGGCAATTTCGGCTCGCTCGCCGTCGAAGGATCGCAGTACGGCTACAACTTCAAGGGCGTAGGCAATACGCCGATGACGCTGTTCGGCGGCGTCGATCAGCTGAAGTATCAGCCCGACGTATTCACCTCGCTGACCTCCCCAGGCTTCTCCAGCGGCAACACCGCGGCGACCGCGGTGCATGCCGGCGTCGAGATCCGCCCGACGTCGAATCTCAGCCTGTCGTTCTCGGCCGGCTACGTCCAGCCCAACGGCGCCGTCGACAGCGACATCCGCTCCAATCTGCTCCCCGGCGAGTCGCCGATGTTCTCAGGCGGCCGCCGCTAGGAAATCCAGCACGACGCGGTTGAACGCCTCGGCATCTGTCACGGTGACGCCGTGGCCGCCTTCAGGCATTACGACGAGTTCGGCATTCGGCAAGCCGGCCGCGAGCTGCTGCGAGCAGGTCCACGGCACCAGCATGTCGTCTTTGGTCGCCAGCACCAGCGTGCGATGCCCGATTTGGCCGAGCCGGTCCGATACGTCGAAGCGCAGCAGCGCCGCGATCCGGCGCTCGATATTGTCGGCGCCCTGGAAGTGCTTGACGCCGTGGGCCTCCTCCTCCGCGACGCGGTCGGCGTTGGCGACCAGCCACACCGGCGGATACAGGAAGATCGGCTGTGCCCGGACATAGGCTTCGACGCCGACATGGCGCAGCAGATCGCGGCGGACGTCGAAGCAGCGTTTGCTATGCGGATTGGGCGCGGCCCAGGCGTTGACCAGCACCAGGCGATCGAGCAGCTGCGGCGCGCGCAGGGCCAGCTCGAGCCCGACGAGACCGCCCAGCGCGTGGCCCATGAAGGCACAGCGATCAATCTGCAGCGCGCGCAGCAGCGCGATGACTTCGTCCGCCATGTCGCCGATGCTGTAGCCTTCGGGCAGCGCCGCCGCGTTTCGGCCGGTGCCGCGATGATCGTACAGCACGATGCGGAACTGCTCGGTCAGCGCCCCGAACTGCGGCTGCCAGAATGCGCCAGCGCCGCCGAGGCCGGCCGACAGCACGATGGTCGGCGCATCCTTTTCGGTGCGGCCGATGATCTGCGTGGTCAGCACGCCGCTATCAGTTGCGTTCATGTCGCTCACGCCGCCAGATCGATGCCGAGTTCGGACCAGATGGTTTCGTACAGCGCGGTGAACTCCGGCAGCTTGCGGATCTTCAAGGGATGGCGCTGCTCGGGCGCGATGTTCACCGGATGGATCGACTTCACCCGGCCCGGCCGGCTGGTGATCACCACGATGCGGTCCGCCATGGTGATCGCCTCGCCGACGTCGTGCGTCACCAGGACGACGCTGCACTGCCGCTCGCGGATGATGCGCAGCACGTCGCTCTGCAGCACCAGCCGGGTCTGGCTGTCGAGCGCCGAGAACGGCTCGTCGAGCAGGATCACGTCCGGGCTGAACGCGAGCGTGCGCATAAACGCCACGCGCTGCCGCATGCCGCCGGACAGTTCCGACGGATAGCTGTGTTCGAAACCCTTGAGGCCGTAGTTCTCGATCAGCTCGTGTGCGATCGCCTCAGCCTTCGTGCGCGGCGTGTTGCGCACCTGCAGGCCGATGATGACGTTGTCGATCACCGTGCGCCACGGCAGCAGCAGATCCTTCTGCAGCATGTAGCCGACATGGCCGGTGGCGCTGTGCACCGGCTCGCCGTTGACCTCGACGCGGCCGTCGGTCGGCTTCAACAGGCCGGCGATGATGTTGAACAGCGTGGTCTTGCCGCAGCCGGACGGGCCGACGATGGCGACGATCTCGCCGCGATGGACCTGAAAGCCGATATCGGCGATCGCCGTCACCGGCGGCGCGTTGGCGGCCTCGAAGGTCATCCCGACCCTCTCGGCATTGAGCACGATGTTGGCGTCAGACATGAGCATGGGTCCCGATCGGATGAGCGGCAAGGAAGTCGAGCGTCAGGCTGTTGAATTCAGCCGGCTCGACGCGGGAGAAGGCATGGCCGCCGCGCGGCACTTCGACGAGTTCGGAGCCGACGATGCGGGCGGCGATCAGCTCGGACGAATATGGCGGCGTCAGGATGTCGTCCTGCGCCACCAGCACCAGCGTCGGGCAGCGGATGGCGTCGAGATAGCGCAGCCCGTCGAACGCCATGATGCCCTTGGCGCGGGCGTCCATGATGCTGCGTGACGGGCTCGCGGCGACGGCGGCCGCGACCTCGCGCTCGAGATCGGCCTTGTGGTCGCGCACGTAGTACGGCGGATACAAAAACAGCGGCGTGGCGCGGTGATACTCCGCCTCGCCCATGGCGCGGAGGATCCGCCGGCGTAGGCTGAGGCACTGCTCCATCTGCGCGTCGAGCTCGGCCCAGGTGGCGTACAGCACGAGGCTGGCGATCCGCTCCGGCGCCTTGGCGCCGAGCACGATGCCCATCGCGCCGCCGGTGGAATGGCCGACCAGATGCGCCTTGTCGATCTTGAGCTGATCCATCAGCCGCAGCAGATCGTCGGCCAAAAGTTCGACCGAATAGTCCATCTCCGACCGCGTGCTGCCGCCGGTGCCGCGATGATCGTGCAGCACCACCTGGTGACGCGCCGCGAAGGCGTCGACATTCGGCACCCAGTAGCCCGCCGAGCCGCCGAGCCCGGCGACCAGCAGCACCGGCTCGCCGGAGCCGACAATCTCGTAGCGCAGCGCGACGTCCGATAATTGAGCGATCGGCATGGCGGGCCTCAGCGCCACTTCATGCGGCGTTCGACCCAGCCGACCGCGCCGTCGAGCAGCACCGCCAGCAGCATCAGCGCCAGAATGCCGCCCCACACCGCGTTGAGATTGTACAGCGTGCCGGCGTAGTAGATCTGATAGCCGAGGCCCTGATCGGCCGAGATGTATTCGCCGACCACCGCGCCGATCATCGCGAAGCCGATGTTGAGGCGGAACGCCGAGGCGATCCACGGCAGCGAGCCGGGCACGATCACCATCCGGAACATCTGCAGCCGGCTGGCGCCGAGCGCCTTGAGCATCTTCAGGTAGTCGCCATCGATTTCCTGCGTGCCCGCATAGCTGGTGATCATCGCGACGATGAAGGTGATGATCGCGGCGACCGCGATCTTGGATTCGATGCCGACGCCGAACCACACCACGATCAGTGGCGCCAGCGCGATCTTCGGCAGGCCGTTGAGCGCGATCAAGATCGGCCGCAGCACCGCGGCCGCAGTCGGCGACAACCACAACAGCAAGCCCGCCGCGGAGCCGGCGATGCTGCCGATCAGGAAGCCGAGGATCGATTCCTTGGCGGTGACCCAGGTGTCGTTGAGCAGCGTGCCGGTGGTGAAGCCCTTCACCAGCTCGCGCCAGATGCCGGTCGGCTGGCCGTAGAGATAGACCTTGATCCACTCGGCGCGGATCGCAACTTCCCACAGCAGCAGGAAACCGCCGATCAGCAGCAGCTGCAGCACGAGGATCTTGCCCCGCGCGAACCACGGCGCGGAGATCGAGCGTTGCGAGGCTTTGGCCGGCTTCCGGTCGGCTGTCTGCTCGGGCATGCGACCTACGATCTCCGCGTTGGCCATGGTCAGGTTCCGACGTAAGCGGTGGTGGCGATTTCGACGAGGAATTCCGGACGCACCAGCGGCGTCTGGATGCAATAACGCGCCGGCGGAGTCTCCGGGAAGTACTCCTTGTAGACGGCATTCATCGCCGCGTAGTCGGCGAGATCCTTGAGGAAGATCTGGTTGAACACCACGTCCTTCATGGTGCCGCCACCGGCCTCGATCACCGACTTGATCGATTCCAGCACGAACCGGGTCTGCGCGGTGGCATCACCGGCACCGACGGTCTCGCCCTTGGGGCCGATCGCCAGCGTGCCGGACACGTAGATGAAACCGCCGGCCTTGGTGCCGGGGCTGTAGGGCGCGAGCGGCGGCGGCGAGCCCGGCGGAATGATGACTTCGAACGGCATAGACACTCCTTGGTTGTCGGAAGCGAGGATCAGGCGGCGATGCTGGAGGCGAGCGCCTGGGCGACGTCGTCGACGGTCGAGCTCCAGCCGAAGAAGCTCTCGACGTTGTAGATCGTCGCCTGCTGGCAGAATTCCGGCCCGGCCTGATAGCAGGCGTCGCGCACCAGGACCGGGAAGTACTCCTTGAAGAACGCGTCGCGGATGGTGGATTCGACGCAGACATTGGTGGCGACGCCGCACACCAAAAGCGTATCGATCCGCCGGCTGCGCAGCAGGCTGTCGAGCGCGGTGCCGGCGAAGCCGCTGTAGCGCGGCTTCGGCACCACCAGATCATTCGGCTCCGGCTTCAGCTCCTTGACCAGCTCGTAGTCCCAACCGCCGCGCGTCAGCAGCTTGCCGGCAAGCTCGGGGCGGCTGCGCATCAGCTTCAGCGAATTGCCCTTGCGCTGATTGACCGAATGCGGCCCGCCGGCCTCCTTCAGCTCCGGATCCCAGCCGTTTTGCAGCCAGATCACCTGAATGCCGGCGCTACGCGCGGTCGCAACCAGCCGCGCGATCGCCGGGATCACTTTCTGGGTCGGCGCCAGATCGACGCCGAGATGCGAGAAGTAACCGCCCGGCGAGCAGTAGCCGTTCTGCATATCGACGACGATCAGCGCGGTGGCGGCGGCGTCGAGATCGACGGCCTCGGGACGGGCGGACAATTGCTTGGACATGATGCTCTCGATCTTCAGCCGGCCTTGCCGACCTTGGCGGTCGCCTTTTCGGCGAAGCTGTTGTCGACCATTTCCTCGTAGGGCCGTGCGGACTTGATCGAGCCGCCGGCGAGTTCGAACGCCATGTCGGCGTCCCACTCGGCTTTGGAGATGGTCGGGTTCTTCGGAATGGCGGCGGAGTTGTCGAGCAGGTTGCCGGCCGCGGAGCGGATCACCGATTCGCCGACCTGCGGGAATTCGGCGACCGAGGCTTTGACGAACAGCTCGCGGTCGGTCTGCAGCGCCGCCTGGGCTTCGGCCAGCGCGTCGCAGAACGCCTGCACCATCGCCGGATCCTTTTCGATCACCTCGCGCTGGGTCATCGCGGTGGTCCAGGACAACGGGCCGATGATGTCGGCGAAGGCGAACACCGGCTCGAGGCCGAATTTCTCCTTGGCGATCGAGACGTCCCACTCGAACATCGTGGCGAACTCGGCGCGGCCGTCGAGCACCGCCTGCGCCTGCGCGCCCTGCGGCAGCTGCAGGAATTTGACGCCGCTGGCCTCCGGATCGTAGCCGCCGCGGTCCTTCATGGCGAAGGTCGGGGTCTGGATGGTGGAGGATGGGAAGCGCAGCGTGGCGATGGTCTTGCCCTTGAAGTCGGCGATGTTGCCGACCTTGGTGCCGGGCTTGGCGACCGCCCACATCGCGACGCCGCCGACGACCTTGGCGATGTTGCTGACCTTGGCGCCCTCGTTGACGGCGTTGACCGACATGCCGGCGCCGGTGACGGCGAAGCTGGCATTGCCCGACAGCACCACCGGCAGCGCCAGCGCGATGCCGCCGGCCGAGCTGACGGCGACGTCGAGGCCGTGCTTCTTGAAGAAGCCGCCGTGCTTGGCGGCGTAGACCGACACATACATGCCGAGGTGGATCGCCTCGGAAACCTTGATGGATTTCAGCGACTGGGCGGCGGCGGGGCTGCCGAGCCGGTCGAAGGCTGCGACCATGGCGGCCGCGCTCGCCCCCAGCAGGACGGTCCGCCGCGAGGCGGCGCCGGTGTAAAGCTTGGTGGCTGTGCGCTCAGATTTCACGACGCGTCCTCCGTTGGGGCCTGTGGCCGCCAGACTAAGGACGGAGAAGCTGTTCCGAAAAGTCGAGAATCAGTCATGCGATGCTGCCAAAAAGGCAACACCCTCAGCCGGGCTTCTTTCGCTTCGACAGGCCACGGATGGCGTCCGCCAGCGCCTTGAGAAACTCCTGCGGCGCGTGCGGCAGCGGCCGGTCGCGGTGCACGCTGATGCTGGAGCGGGCCGCGGCGAAGGCCGGATCGGCGATCGGGATCGCCCGCAGCGCGTCGGAATGCAGCTCGGTGATCACCGTCAGCGCCGGCATGAAGGCGATCACCTGCCCGGTCGCGGCCATCCGCTTGGTGAGCTCCAGCGAATTGGTGGTCACCAGCACCTGGGGGGTGCGTTGGCGCTTGGCGATCGCGCGCTCGAACACCTGGCGCAGGCCGAAACTATGCTCGGGCAGCGCGATGGTCTGGGTGCAGATATCGTCGAGTGTCAGCGAGGTGCGGTTGGCGAATTGATGCGTAGGCGCCACCAGGCAGGCGATCGGCTCGATATGCTCGGCGATCACTTCGATCTCCGGCCGCGGCGTCGCGTTGAAAGTGATGCCGATATCCGCCTCATCTTCGAGTAGCGCCTCGATGATGCGATCCGTCGAGCCGGTCTGGATACGAAAGCTGACGGCCGGATAGCGATGGTGGAAGTTGGCGAGCAGATCCGGCAGCAGCCCGGACACCAGCCCTTCGATCACGAACAGCGACACCTCGCCGCGGCGCAGGCCGCGCAGGTCATCGATCTCATTGCGGGCGCGGTCGAGGTCGCGAAAGATCCGGGTGCTCTGCCGCGCCAGCACTTCGCCGGCCGGGGTCAGTTGCACGCCGACCTTGGAGCGCTCGAACAGCACGGCGTCGAGTTCATGCTCGAGCTGCGCGATCTGCCGGCTGACCGCGGAGGGCGCGACGTGCAGCCGATCGGCCGCCTTGCGGATCGAGCCGAGCTTGGCGACCTCGTTGAAGTAACGCAGAGTCAGAAAGCGCACGCGACCTCATCGGATGGAGGAGCAGGGAAACGATGATGACGCGTTTCCGCTGCGCTGTGGCCGCGAACCTGCAAATCTCAATCCGATACGGCAGACGATCCGCGTCCGGTCCGGCCGTTCGATTTCGCTGATGAATCCGTCATGGCCGGGCTTGTCCCGGCCATCCACGCCTTTCGTGCGTTTCCGTCAGCAAGGCGTGGATGCCCGGCACAAGGCCGGGCATGACGGGTGGAGACGAAAGTGCCTGATCTCAAAGGGCGCATTCGCGGCAACCGATCGTCGCGTGGCACGGCGCTGCGCGCCTTTGCCCACCCTACATCTAAGTCACCAACTACGCGTTCTTGAGCGCCACCCGAAAATCGGCTTCGGTCTTCGCCTTGACCTCGTCGAGGGTGACGCCGTCGGCGAGTTCGATCAGCGCCATGCCGTCATTGCCGTGCTTGTCGATGGTGAACACGGCGAGATCGGTGACCACCATGTCGACGACGCGCTCGCCGGTCAGCGGCAGGTTGCAGCTCTTCAGCAGCTTCGGGCCGTCCTTGGCGGAATGCTCCATCACCACGATGACGCGCTTGACGCCGGCGACCAGATCCATTGCGCCGCCCATGCCCTTGACCATCTTGCCGGGGATCATCCAGTTGGCGAGGTCGCCATTCTGGGCGACCTGCATGGCGCCGAGGATCGACAAATCGATGTGGCCGCCGCGGACCATCGCGAAGGAATCGGCCGAGGAGAAGTAGCTGGTCGACGGCAGCTCGGTGACGGTCTGCTTGCCGGCGTTGATCAGATCCGGATCCTCGTCGCCCTCATAGGGGAACGGGCCCATGCCGAGCATGCCGTTCTCGCTCTGCAGCACCACGTCGACGCCGTCGGGGATGTAGTTCGACACCAGCGTCGGAATGCCGATGCCGAGATTGACGTAGAAACCGTCGCGCAATTCCTTGGCGGCGCGCGCCGCCATCTGTTCGCGGGTCCAGGCCATCAGACTTCTCCTCAGCTCGCCGCGGTTTCGGGGCGCTTGCGCGTGGTGCGCTGCTCGATGTGTTTCTTGGCAGTGCCGACTTCGATGATGCGCTGGACGAAGATGCCCGGCGTGTGGATATGATCGGGATCGATCTCGCCGGCCGGCACCAGATGCTCGACCTCGGCGATGGTGATCTTCGCCGCGGTGGCCATCATCGGATTGAAGTTGCGCGCGGTCTTTCGGTACACGAGGTTGCCGGCGGTGTCGCCCTTCCAGGCGTGCACGATCGCGATGTCGCCGAACAGGCCGCGCTCCATCACGTACTTCTCGCCGTCAAACTCGCGCACTTCCTTGCCTTCCGCCACCAGCGTGCCGACGCCGGTCTTGGTGAAGAACGCCGGAATGCCGGCGCCGCCGGCGCGAATGCGCTCGGCCAGCGTGCCCTGCGGGCAGAATTCGAGTTCGAGTTCGCCGGCCAGATATTGCTGCGCGAACAGCTTGTTCTCGCCCACATAGGACGAAATCATCTTCTTGATCTGCCGCGTTTCCAGCAGTCGGCTGAGGCCGATGCCGTCGACCCCGGCATTGTTGGAGACGACGGTGAGGCCCTTGACGCCGGACTCGCGCAGCGCGTCGGACAGCGTCTCGGCGATGCCGCACAGCCCGAAACCGCCGGACATAACCATCATGCCGTCGCGCAGGATTCCGGCCAGGGCCGCTTCGGCGTCGGGATAAACCTTTTTCATGGACAGGGACCTGGTCAGAGGGGCTGTTCTGCGAGTGGGTCTATTCAGCAAAAACCGCGCAGGCCGTCAATTGCGCCCACAGGCTGCGGCCCGGAAGGCCTTGAATCAGACAAGAAAACCGATCAAGTTGCCGGCCGACCGAGGGCCGGCGGGGGCCCATCCCTCAACACGCCCATAGATCGATCCGGATAGTCATTGGCGATGGCCCAAGGAATCAAGCGCCTCGGCATCTCGGTGGCGGCGCTGATCGCCATCGTGGTGATCGGCGCGCTGCTGCTGTCGCTGCTGATCGACCGTGGCTCGATGCGCCAGGCCGTCGAGGCGCAGCTGCGCGCCGCCACCGGTCTCGATCTCGCGGTCGATGGCGATATCGACGTTGCGGTGTTTCCGCGCAGCTACGTGACCTTCAACGCGGTGCGGCTGAAGGGCAGCGGCGATAGCAGCGAGGACTCCGCGCTCAGCGTCGAGACGCTCACCGCCAATCTGCGATTATTGCCGCTGCTGCTGCGCCGCTTCGAAATCGCCGACATCGCGCTGATGCAGCCGACCATCCGGGTGATCCGCGATGCCGACGGCGGCAGCAACTGGACGCCCTTCATCAAGAGCCTGACGCGGACGATGAAGCCCGGGCTCGACGACCAGGTGTCGTTCTCCGAAATCCGGCTGCAGGACGGCACGCTGAGCTATCGCGACGACGCCAGCGCGATCCTCGAACGCGTCAGCGACATCGATCTGGCGCTGGCGTGGCCGTCGATCTCGCGCACCTTCGCGGCCGCCGGCCAGTTCGACTGGCGCGGCGAGCGGCTCGACGGCAGCATTAGCGTCAACGATTTCATCGCGGCGCTGGCGGGCGATCGCTCCGGCCTCAAGCTGCGGCTCGCCGGCCCGCCGATGAAGCTCGCCTTCGACGGCGCGATCGCCAACAAATCCAGCCTGGTGCTGGAAGGCACGCTGTCGGCCGACAGCGCCTCGCTGCGCAACGCGCTGCGCTGGGCCGGCCAGGAGCCGCCCGGCGCCGGCGGTTTCGGCCGCTTCGCCATGAAGGCGCGCGCTAGCCTGATCGGGCCTTCGGTGGCGCTGACCAACGTCAATATCGAACTCGATAAGAACGTCGCCGAAGGCGTGATGACCTACACCATCGCCGGCGGCCACCAGGGCCTGCAGGCGACGCTCGCGGCCGGTTCGATCGACGCCACGCCCTACATCTCCACGGTCCGGCTGCTGGCCAGCGGCGCCCGCGACTGGAACCGGCAGCTGTTCGATCTCGGCTCCAGCAACCCGATCGATCTCGACGTGCGGCTGTCGGCCGCCAAGGTGTTGCTCGGCTCCTCGACGCTGGGCCGCACCGCGCTCAGCGCCAATCTGCGCGGCGGCGCGCTGGCGCTCAGCGTCGGCGAGGCGCAGGTTTATGGCGGCATCGTGCAGGGCACGCTCGGCGTGTCGCGGCGCGACAACATCGCCAACATCAAGACCCAGTTCCAGTTCAGAGACGTCGATCTCGAAGCCTGCGCCTCCGACCTGCTCGGCGTGCGCAATCTGTCGGGCCGCGGCAATCTCGGTATCTCGCTGGAAGCTTCGGGCTCCAGCCCGTTCGGCCTGGCGCAGTCGCTCGACGGCTCGGCGCTGCTGACCGGCCATGACGGCGCCATCACCGGCTTCAATGTCGAGCAATTGCTGAAGCGGCTGGAGCGCCGGCCGCTGTCCGGCGGCGGCAATTTCCGCAACGGCAAGACGCCGTTCACCACCCTCAACGTCGCGGTGCGGTTCCGCGACGGCGTCGCCACCGCCGACGACATCCGGATCGATGGCCCGACCGCGAAAATCTCGCTGACCGGCACCGCCTCGGTGCCGTCGCGCGAATACGACCTCAAGGGCGTCGCCAGCCTCGCCAACGGCGGCGGCGCCGCGGCCGGCTTCGAGCTGCCGTTCATCGTCGAAGGCCCATGGGACGATCCCCTGATCTTCCCCGATCCGGAAAGCCTGATCCGCCGCTCCCCCGCCTCCGCCCCGCTGCTCGACGCGGTGAAGGACAAGAAAACCCGCGACGCGGTTCGCTCGGTGCTAGAACGCATCACCGGCGGCGGCCGCAAGAGCGAGCCGGACGCGGGCGCCGAGCCGCCATCGACAGCGCCGGCGGCGCCCCCCAAAGCGAACTGATCAGTCGTCCGAGACGGCCGTCCTGCGCAATGTCTGCCGTGTTGCCCAGCAGGCGATCGCGCCGTTACGTTTCGACAACGAAAATGCCGTAAGATGTGAGCGTATAACTCCTCTGCGCCTGAGACGGCGTTGAGAACACCAGCGTCTGCCAAGCGACAAAGAGCAAACCGGGGAAGCGCGCGCATGGCTGGATGTCATGGGGGTGTGGTGCTGGCCGCGATCCTCTCGGCGTCGGTGCTGGCACCGATTGCCCCGGGACACACGGCCGATGGCTCGTCGATCGTAACCAACGGCAGCTCGGGTGCGCCCGCTTGCGCCTCGTGTCACGGCCAGAAGGGCGAAGGCCTTCCGGCTGATGGCTATCCCAGGCTGTCCGGTCTCAATGCCGGCTATCTCGTTCATCAATTGAACAGCTTCGCGGACAGCAGCCGCTCCAGCGAGGTAATGTCGCCGGTCGCGAAGGGCCTGTCGCCCGAGGAGCGGCAAGCCGTCGCCGCGTACTACGCAAGCCAGTCGGCGCCGCCGGCAATAGACCAGGCCGCCAACTCTGAACTCGCTGCAACCCGGGGCCGCGACCTCGCCACGATCGGGGTCTGGGCAAACGGACTTCCGGCCTGCAACCAGTGCCACGGACCGCAAGGCGAAGGCGTCGGCGCCGGCTTTCCGCGTCTCGCAGGCCAATCGGCGAAGTACATCGAGAATCAACTCACCGCGTTCCGCAGCGCCACGCGACAGAACGATGCGCTGCATCTGATGACCGGCATCGCCAGCAAGCTGGACGAAGCCGATATCAAGGCGGTCGCAAGCTATTACGCCAAGCTTTCCATCACCGCCGGAAAGAAAGACTGATCATGAAAGACCTTGGCACCTGGGTGGTCGGAGTGATCCTGCTCGGACTTGCGGGACTGATCGGCTATTCGCTGCCGCGCGGCGCGGACCTCGTGTCGTCAACGCAAGCCATGAAACCAGCCGCTGGCTCCCAGGACGGTGGCAACAACACCGCGACCGCGCGCCCCTCGCCCGCGCAGTTCGTACCGACCCTGGAGAACGACCTTCCGACTGGAGAATTCGGCGAGATGGTCAAGCTCGGCGAGGCAATCTTCACGGACACCAAGGCGCATGCGGGTGAGTTCGTCGGCAATGATCTGCGCTGCGCAAATTGTCACCTCGATCGCGGCCGGCTCGCGCACGCGGCGCCAATGTGGGCAGCCTATGTGATCTACCCGGCGTACCGATCCAAGGACCAGCACGTCAATACGTTCGCCGAACGGCTGCAGGGCTGCTTTCGCTTCAGTATGAACGGAAAGGCGCCCGAACTCGGCGACAAGGTGCTGGTCGCGCTCGAGAGCTACGCCTTCGCGTTGGCCAAGGGTGCGCCGACCGGAGAGAAGCTGCCAGGCCAGGGCTTCTTGAAGCTGCCGCCACCCGATGCGCTCGACGCGGTCAATGGCCAGCAGGTCTACACCTCGCGATGCGCGACGTGTCACGGCGCCGATGGCCAGGGTCAAAGGTCGGCGAGCGGCCAGACGGTGTTTCCGCCGCTATGGGGACCACGCTCCTACAATTGGGGCGCGGGCATGAGTTCGATCACCAACGCGGCCGGCTTCATCAAAGCCAACATGCCTCTCAGCCAGGGCAACACGCTTTCCGATCGCGAGGCGTGGGACGTCGCGACCTATATCAACAGCCAGGAGCGGCCGCAGGATCCGCGCTTCATCGGCTCGGTCGCGGAGACGCGCCGAAGGTATCACAACTCGCCGTTCGAGATGTACGGTCGGACCGTCAATGGCGTCACGCTGGGTGAGAATTCGCCGCTTTCAGGCACGGTCGGACGGTAAGCCCGCGCCCCGAAGACGGCGGCAGGCGCCTCACATCGGCGCCGCACTCTCCGCATGAGCCTTCGACAGTTTCGACGCCAGCGACGCCAGCACGATCGCCACCGTCACCACCGCGACGATCAGCGTGCAGATCGCGTTGATCTGCGGCTTCACGCCGAGCCTGACTTCCGAATAGATCCGGATCGGCAGCGTCGCCGAGCCAGGCCCGGTGGTGAAGCTGGCGATAACCAGGTCGTCGAGCGACAGCGCGAAGGCCAGCATCCAGCCGGCAGCGATCGCCGGCCAGATCAGCGGCACGGTGGCGCGCAGGAAGGCTTCGGCCGGGCCGCAGCCGAGGTCCATCGCGGCCTCCTCGACGCTGCGGTCGAGCGCGTGCAGGCGCGACTGCACCACCACCGCGACGAAGCACATCGTCAGCGTGGTATGCGCGATCATCACCGTCCAGAAGCCGCGCTCCGCATTGAGCGCGACGAACAGCAGCAGCAGCGACAGGCCTGTGATGACTTCAGGCATCACCAGCGGCGCGTACAGCATGCCGGAAAACAGAGTGCGGCCGCGGAAATGCCCCGCCCGCGACAGCGCCACCGCCGCCAGCGTGCCGAGCACCGCCGCCGCCGTCGCCGACGCCAGCGCCACGCGCAGGCTCATCCACGCCGCCGCCAGCATCGCCTGATCCTGAAACAACTCGCGGTACCACCGCAGCGACCACCCGCCCCACACCGTTACCAGACGGGAGTCGTTGAACGAGTAGATCACCATGATGACGATCGGGAGATACAAAAACGCCAGCCCGAGCGTCAGCGAGACCAGGTTGAAGCGGGAGAGTTTCATGGGTGAGGCCGGATTGGCGATTTGTCTTCCGACGGGATGAGCGGTCCAGTTCGGCCTCAGCCTAGCATCAAATCGCGCAGCGATCCCGCCCCCGCTTGATCGCGTGCCTCAGCGATGCAATTGACCGAAACCGGCTTCGACCGTCAGGACCGATCCGATCGTCGACCTCGCACCCGGGCGCGCCAGATAGGCGATGGCGTGGGCGACCTCGTCCGGAGACACCATGTGACCCGTCGCCTGCCGGGCGGCGAATTCGCTGACGTCCCGCCCGGTTTGCGCCGCCAGACCGCGGACGAAATCCGTATCGACCGTGCCGGGATTGACGCAATTGACCCGGATGCCCTCCGAAACAAGATCAGCAGCCATCGCCCGGGTCAGCGCCTCGACGCCGCCTTTGGTCGCCGAATACAGAGCACGGCGCGCGAGGCCGGTCTGGGCCAGGCACGATGCGATGTTCACGATGGCCGGATGGCTCGATTTCCGCAGGTGAGGCAGCACCAGACGCGAGACCCGCGCGACGCTGATGAGATTGACATCGATCACGCGCGACCAATCGTCCATCGTGCCGTCTTCGATGCTGCCATAAAAGCTGACACCCGCATTGTTGACGAGGATGTCGATGCGGCCCTCGCGCGCGACGATGTCGCCCACCGCAGATGCAATGGCGGCGTCGTCCGTCACGCTGCCCTGATAGGCGGTCCAACCGGCCGGCACGTTGTCGGCCGCGAGATCGAGGATGTTGATACGTCCGCCCTGTTGCGCCAGCAGTTCGCCGGTCGCGCGTCCGATGCCGGCCGCTCCGCCGGTGATGAGGATGACGCTGTCCCTGAAGATGCCGCTCACGATGTCTCCTGTTTGCTCCGGTGTCTCACCACGTCACGAAATGGCGCGAAGTTGCGTCTGTTGCATCGAGCGTCGCTGCGCGAAGCGCGCGTGCCAGTCGGCAAGCGACGGCACCGTTTCGCGCCAACCCGGGCGAAGCTCGCGAAAATCGATGTAGCTGAGCGCACAGGCGACCGTGATGGCCCCGATATCGACCGGTTGCTCCAGATACGCCAGCCAGTCGCTCTCCAGCACATCGAGGCTGGATTGAATTTTGGAGGACTGCCCGTCGAGCCAGGCCTGCCAGCGCAGCTCCGATGGCCGTAATGCGTTTTCGAACCGGATCAGGACGCCGGCGTTCATGATGCCGTCGCCGAGCGCCTGCAGGCAAAGCGCGCGGGCGCGGTCAAGAGGTCCGGCGGGCAGCAGCGGCGGCCCATCATGCAACGTGTCGAGATACTGGCAGATCACGCCACTGTCGTAGAGCGCGGTCCCGTCCTCCAGAACCAGCGTGGGAATGTGCCCGGTCGGATTGTGGGCGACGACGCTGGCGTCGCGCGCCACCGGACTGACGACCGCCGACACCAGCTCGAGCCGGTCGACGAGGCCTGTTTCATAGGCCAACACCATCACCTTGCGGACGAACGGGGATGCGGTCGAATGATAGAGTTTCATTTGTCAGCTTTCGCCGTGATGCGCGTTGCCCGCGCTGCGTTGGCATCTCGCGGACGGAAAGCGCCGCGCATCTGCTCTTCGAGTTCGGCCTTGGCCTCGAACAGCAGGGGGATATAGCGGCGCTCGATGTCTTCGAGTGTCGCCAGCGACGCGATGGCGATCAGATTGATGACACAGATGACTTCGTCGCCATGCTTGACCGCAACGGCGGCGCCCCGATTGGTCTTGAGAAACTCCTGATCGGAAACCGCGTAGCCGCGCTCGAGCGTAGTCTTGACGATCTTGTCGACGGCCTTGGCATTGCGCGCCAGCTTCTCGAACGGATCGCTCGACAGCCGCAACCGCGCGAGCAAATCGGCGCGTTCGTCCGGATTCATATTGGCGAGATAGACGCGTCCGGTTGCCGACGCCAGCATCGGTACGCGCGAGCCGATCGAGCGATTGCTCGACAGCATGCCGGGCTTTCGGTTGGTGTCGACGATCACCATCTTGTCGAGCTGGAAGATCGCGAGGTCCGACGGCCAGCCGAGCTTCAGCCGCAGCCGCTCCATGATCGGCCGCGCGGTCTCCACCAGATGATTTTCGTGGGAGATGTTGTTCGACAAAGCGAGTGCGCGCAGCCCGACCGTGTAGGTGCGCGTCGTCTCGTCGAAGGAGAGGTACCCGACCTGCCGCAGGCTTTCGAGCAGCCGCAACGTCGTCGCCTTCGGCAGTCCGGTGATATCGCGGACATCCGACAGCCCGACCGGGCCGTAAGCGTTCACGGCTTCGAGGACGAGAAGCCCGCGCAACAGCGCGTTGACGGGCGTCTTCGCGGCGTCGGGCAACGTCGTTAGTTCTTGATCAGAGGACATCCGGACAAAGCGATGTCCTCGAAGGCTTCGCTCGCGGGCACGGTGCCGACGATCTCGAAGCTGTCGCCCGGCATGGTCGCGGCCCCCGGCTTCTTGGCGCGCGCGACGTACATGTCCATCACCACGCGGCCATTGTCCTTGATCGACGCATTCTGGATCAGCGCCTTGTCGCCGATCGGCATCTCTTTCATCTTGGCGACGACATCGGCCCCCTTGTCCGACCCGACGGCCGCCACGGCTTTGAGATAATGCGTGACCGCCACATAGGTGTTGGCGTGGATCATGCTCGGCATCTTCTTGTGCCGCTCGACGAAACGCTTCGACCAGGCCCGCGTGGTCTCGTTGAGATTCCAGTAGAACGGCGTCGCGAAATGCAGGCCCTGCGCGGTGTCCGCGCCCATCGAGTCGACTTCGGGCTGGCTGACATAGAGCGCGACCATGCGGCCGGGGATGGCGAATTCCTTGGCCTGTTTCATGGCGGTGATCAGATCCGACCCGCCGACGGCCAGCGCGACAACGTCCGCGCCGGAGCCTTGCGCCTGCAACAGGAAGGACGAGAAGTCCGCCGTATTGATCGGATGCTTGACGCTGCCGAGCGTCGTTCCGCCCGCCGCCTTGATGGCCTTCACGGTTTCCGGCTCCAGCGCGTTACCGAACGCGGAATCCGTGGTCACGAAGAACCACTTCTTGCCGCCCTCGCGGACCAGGTCCTTCACCACCGTGTTGGCGAGCGCGTAGGAGCTGGTGGCCCATTGCGTCCCGGACGGCGAGCAGAGCGCGCCGCTGAAGCCCGGCGCGGTGCCGGCCGTGTTCAACATGGTCTTGTTGAGCTGCGTCGCCATGCTCTGCGCTGCCAGCCCGGCGGCCGACGTCCCACCATCGGTAATCGCGCTGACACCCTCGACCTCGAAGAACCGCCGCGCGATCTGCGAGGCCAGATCCGGCTTGTTCTGATTGTCGGCGACGACGACCTCGATGGTTCGGCCGAGCACCTTGCCGCCAAAGTCTTCCACCGCCATGCGCGCGGCAAGCGCCGATCCCGGCCCGCCCTGATCGGCGTAAGGCCCGGACTGATCGTTCGACACGCCGATCTTGAAAGGCTGCTCCTGCGCCATCGCACTTGGCATCATTGCGATCGACACCGACGCGCCAAGTAGCAGGGCAAATCTCAACATAGCGTTCTCTCCCGACACGTAAGCCCGGTCGTTTGTTGCGAGCTCTTCCGATCGACGTCTTTGCATCCGCTTCAGCGGTTGTCAAAATAAATGAACCTGTGGTCCATCAGGTGGACCGAACAAGTTCACGTCGAAACCCGCGCGCTGGTCAAGCTGTTGAGAACGTCGGTCTGCTATCGATGACTTAGCGAGCGGACGGTCTTACTTCCGGTTTCCGGAATCATCAGCCCTCGAGTTGCCGCCGCTGCACCCGTTCGTAGATCAGCAGCGGCAGCAGCAATACGGCGAGCAGCACGACCGCGATCGCCGAGGCGACCGGCCAGTCGCGATTGGTGAAGAACTCCAGCCACAGCGTCTGGCCGATCATCTGCGAGCCGGAGCCGGCGAGCAGATCGGGAATCACGAAATCGCCGACGATCGGGATGAAGCACAACAACACGCCGGCGCCGATGCCGGGCAGCGACAGCGGAAACGTCACCAGCCAGAACGCGCGGCGCGGCGAGGCGCCGAGATCGGCTGCAGCTTCGCCGAGCGAGGCGGGTAGTTTGGCCAGCGTCGCGTAGAGCGGCAGCACCATGAACGGCAGATAGGAATAGACGATGCCGATGTACATCGCGGTGTCGGTCGATAGCCACACGAGCGGCGCGGAGATCAGATGCAGCGCCAGCAGCGTGGTGTTGAGCAGGCCGTCGTGCTGCAGGATATTGATCCAGGCGTAGATCCGGATCAGGAACGAGGTCCAGAACGGCACGATCACCAGCATCATCGCCAGCGGCTGCCACCGCCGCGGCAGCCGCGCCATCGCGTACGCAATCGGATAGCCGATCAGCAGCAGGATCGCGGTCGACACCGCCGCGACGACAAGACTGCGCAGATACGACAGCACATAGAGGTTGTCGGAGATCAGCAGCCGGAAATTCTCCAGCGACAGCGCCGAGAATGCTGCTGTCAGCGCGTCCCAGCCGGCGGCGAGATCGAACACCGGCGTATAAGGCGGCTGCGCGATCGCGCTCTGCGACAGGCTGATCTTCACCACGAAGCCGAACGGCACCAGGAAGAACAGCGCCATCCACAGATACGGCGCGATCACCGCCAGCCGCGCCGGGCGGGTGAAGATGTCGCGAGCGCCGCTCATCGCCATTCCTTCATCGCCCTGCCCTCATCGGTCCAGCACCACGCAGTCGTCCGGCGCGAACCACGCCACCACGTGCTGGCCGGTCTGGTAAACGTCGCTGTCGAGCCGCGTGGTATTGGCCATCCTCGCCTGCAGCATGGTGCCGGCGTCGAGCCGGACCTTGTAGGTGGTCAGCCCGCCGACATAGCCGACCTCGACGATCTCGCCATCGAGCCGGTTCATCGCATCGGCATGGCCGGGGTCGGCCGCGGGCCCGCGGCGCGACAGCTTGATCTTCTCGGGCCGGATCGCCAGCGCGACCGATGTCGCTTCGACAGGCTGCGATGGCGCGGCAGCCACCACCGCGCCTGCATCCGTCGCAATCGTCAGTCGGCCGTGCTCGCGCGACGTGACGTTGCCGTCGAGGATGTTGACGTCGCCGACGAACTCCGCGACCCAGCGCGAAGTCGGCGTCTCGTACAGCCGGCGCGGCGCCGCAACCTGTTCGAGCTTGCCGGCGCGCATCACGCCGATCCGATCGGCCACCGTCATCGCCTCGTCCTGATCATGCGTGACGATTACGAAAGTGGTGCCGAGCCGCTTCTGCAGCGCGATCAGTTCGAGCTGGGTGCTTTCGCGCAATTTCTTGTCCAGCGCCGCCATCGGCTCGTCGAGCAGCAACAGTTTCGGCCGTCGCGCCAGCGCGCGGGCGAGCGCGACGCGTTGCTGCTGACCGCCGGAGAGCTGATTCGGCCGACGCTTCTCCATGCCCTCCAGCTTCGCCAGCGCCACCATCTCGGCGACGCGCTGCGCCACCTCGCGGCGCGGCAGCCCGGCGCGCTTCAGCCCGAAGGCGATGTTGTTTGCGACGCTGAGATGCGGAAACAGCGCGTAGTTCTGGAACATCATGTTGACCGGCCGCTGGTGTGGCAGCACCGGGGCGATGTCCTCGCCGCCGAGCAGGATGCGGCCGCTGTCCGGTGTCTCGAAGCCGGCGAGCATCCGCAGCAGCGTGGTCTTGCCGCAGCCGCTCGGCCCGAGCAGCGCGAAGAACTCGCCGGCCTTGATGTCGAGCGACAGCCCGTCGACGGCGACGAAGCCGCCGAAGCGTTTTTTGACCGCCTCGATCCGCAGCAGCGGCGTCGCCGCGCTTTCGGACGGCGCGGAATTTTTTACAACCTGCTCAGTCATTCCTAGGACGACCCGCCCCGCTTCCCATCCGGCGATAACCGGCAAGCTGTAGCGGCCAATCGCAAGCGGCTCAACTCTGCTAGTGCGTAGCGCGCAGGCGCTACGCTGCCACACCACCAGACCGTCATCACCGCGAAAGCGGGTGACCCAGTATCCCAGTGCATTCATTGTTCGTCGCGAACGGTCTGCGATACTGGGTCGCCCGGACAAGCCGGGCAATGACGGGTGGTGGTTGAAGGGCGGTTTAGGATAAGCCGGCCCATCCGCCGCGCTTCCGCGAAGCGCGAAATGGGTGCGTCGCGCGACCGGCCGCGACGATCAGCTGACCTGTCGGCTGCGGGTCGCACCGCTGCCGATCCGGGGCGGCAGGCCCACCAGCCACGGGTAATCTTCGATCGGTGCCGGACGGCCGATCAGATAGCCCTGCACCGCGTCGCAGCCCTCGTCGACCAGGAAGTCGAGCTGCTCCTGGGTCTCGACGCCTTCGGCCACCAGCGACACGCCGAGACCGTGGCCGAGCCCGATCACCGCGCGTACGATCGCGGCAGACTGCACGTTGCGGCCGAGATTCATGATGAAGGCGCGGTCGATCTTGATCTTGTCGAACGGGAACGCCTGCAGATAGGTCAGCGACGAGTAGCCACTGCCGAAATCGTCCATCGAGACGCGCACGCCGAGCGCCTTGAGCCGGCGCAGCAGCGAGAGACCGCGCTCGAAATCCTCGATCAGCACGCCTTCGGTGATTTCGAGCTCGAGCCGGCCAGGCTGCAGCCCGGTCTCGAGCAACACGGTGTGCACGAAGCTGACGAGGTCGCTGTTGAGGAATTGCGCCGGCGACAGGTTGACGGCGATCTGCAGCGGCTTCGGCCATGCCGCCGCCTGCCGGCAGGCTTCGCGCAAAATCCACTCGCCGATCTCGACGATCAGTCCGCTCTCTTCCGCCAGCGGGATGAATTCGGACGGCGGCACGAAGCCACGGGTCGGATGCCGCCACCGCGCCAGCGCTTCGAAGCCGACGACGTTGCGCTCGGACAGCTCCTTGCTGCTCGACGCCTGCGGCTGATAGTGCAGCGACAACTCGGCGTTGCGGATCGCGCTCGACAGATCCTGATGCAGCGCGCGACGGTCGCGGATCTGCATGTCCATTTCGGGTGCGAACACGCTGATCGTACCGCGGGCGCGGCCCTTGGCGCGAAACAGCGCGGCGCCGGCATTGGCGAGCAGCGAGGCAGCGTCCCGGCCGTCGCGCGGAAACAGCGCGATGCCGGTGGTGACGCCGGTGCGCACCGTCTTGCCGTCGATCTCGAAGCCGCCGGCGAATTCGCGCGCCACCCGCTCGGCGAGTTCGTAGCCGGAAGCCGGCTGCGGGCCGTCGATCAACAGGCCGAATTCGTCGCCGCTGAGCCGCGCCACCACCCCGCCGCTGGAGGCGGCCTCGATGCGGCGCGCGACCTCGACCAGCAGCTTGTCGCCAATGGCGTGGCCGAACACGTCGTTGATCTCCGCCAACCCGTCGAGGTCGACGCTGAGCACGGCGAATTCGTCGGACGAGCAGTCGCAGGCTTCGATCATCTGCGACAGGGACTTCAGGAATGCCGGGCGGTTGGGGAGCCCGGTGAGCCCGTCGTGATACGCCATATGCGCCATCCGGGCCTCGGTCTGGCGGCGGTCGGTGACGTCGACATGGGTCTTGATCAGATAGTTTTCGGCCCCCGCCTCGTCGGCGACGGTGATGCGCCGGGTCACGAACAGCCGCAGACCGTCTTTGGTGCTGATCGGATGCTCCTCGACCATCAGGCCGCGCTTGCGGATCGCGATGTCGTCACGCTCGCCGATCAGACGCGCTTCCTTTGCGTTGAATATCTCGCCGGACGTCAGCCCGAGCGCGTCTTCGCGCCGGCGATTGAGGATGAGTTCGGCGCCGCGATTGGCCAGCACGTAGCGGCCGTCGCTGCTGCTCTGAACGGTGACCCCGACCGGGATGTTGTCGATCACCAGCTCGAGGAACTTCCGGGTCTTGTCGAGCTCGCGCGCCAGCGCCAGACGGTCGGTGACGTCCTCGAACATCGCGATGATGAATTCGGGCTCGTTGCGCTCGTTGCGGGCGACGACGCGCTCCGAGGCGAGAACGAGATCGCGCTTGCCGAACGCGATCGTCAGCTCGGAGCGATACTCGCCCTTGCTGGAGGCCAGCGCCGCCTCGTCGGCCGCCCGGATCGCGGCCGCGGAATGTGGCGCATACAGGTCTTCGGCCGTTGCGCCGATGATCTTCTCACGCGGCAGCCGTGACAGCCTCTCGAACGCACGGTTCGCCAGGATGTAACGACCGTCCTCGATACTCTTGGCGGCGACGCAGACCGGGATGTTGTCGATCACCGATTCCAGGAATTGGCTGGTGGTCGATAGCTGCTTGGAGATCCTTCGCAGCTCGGTGCAGTCATTGTGGGTCGAAATCTTGCCGCCATTGGCGAGCTGCGAAAACTTGACCTGAATGAAGCGGCCGTCCGGAAGTTCGCTGATGTGCCCCTCCGGCGTTGCGGCGCTCTTCAGGAACTCCTTGTTGCTGAGATCGAGCATGCCGCGCGCGCGGCGCAGCGCCAGCAGATCGCGGCCGTCCATGCCGGTCCGCACCTCGCTGCGCGAGAGACCGTACATCTGCAGATAGAGATCGTTGCAGAACACCAGCCGGCCTTTGGCGTCGGTGATGACGACGCCCTGCTGCAGCTTGTTCAGCACCGAGTCGACCAGCATGTTCTTGCGCCGCTCGGCGCGGCGCTGACGGCGAACCACCGAGGTCGCCCACAGCGCGACGGCGCTGGTGGCGCAGGCAAGCACCAGGCCGCCGATCAGCAGCTCCCAGACCAGCTCGGGCTCCAGGTCGCCCATAGCGCCGGCCGGCTGAAAGCCGGATGCGGCCAGCCCCACGGTGCTGGAGGCGAACAGACAAGCCACCGCCGCAGCTCCCGCTGCCCCGCTGCTTGTCGTCCAGAACCTCGGCACCATACAACACCCGACACTTTCCGGTGGAGTCTGGCCCCCGACTCATTTTGAACGCGTAAACACCACAGCCATGTCGTCCAGATCGTGCAGGCTTTTCATCAATTGACGTTCGATGGTTAATCCTCCGATAACACTGCGCCTTGCTCGAAGCGGTGGGACGGAGCGGTCGGTGATGGATACGGTAGAGTGCGTCGTGGTCGGCGCCGGGGTGGTCGGCCTGGCAATCGCGCGGCGGCTGGCGAGCTCGGGACGCGAAGTCATCGTTCTGGAAGCCGCCGAGGGCATCGGCACCGGCACGTCGTCGCGCAACAGCGAAGTGATCCATGCCGGGATCTACTACCCCGCCGGCAGCCTGATGGCGCAGCTCTGCGTCGCCGGCAAACAGGCGCTGTATGCGTATTGCCGGGACCACGGCATTCCTCACCGCAATTGCGGCAAGCTGATCGTTGCGACGAGTTCGGCCGAAGCCGACAAGCTCGCGGCGATCAGGGCCCATGCAGCGGCGAACGGCGTCGACGACCTTGCCGCGCTCGACAGCGCGGCTGCCCGTGAGCTGGAGCCGGCGCTGACCTGCGTTGCGGCCCTGCTGTCGCCGTCGACCGGAATCATCGACAGCCACGCTTACATGCTGGCCCTGCGCGGCGACGCCGAGGACGCCGGCGCGGCGTTCGCCTTCCATGCGCCGCTGCTCGGGGCCAGGGCCGGGGACGACGGACTCTTTCTGGACGTCGGCGGCGAGGCCCCGATGACGCTGGGATGCCGGGTGCTGATCAATGCCGCAGGGTTAAATGCGCCAGCGCTGGCAGGCGCCATCGCGCCGATGCCGGCCGCGCAAATCCCGACCGCTTACCTGGCGAAGGGCAACTACTTCACATGCGGCGTCCGCGCGCCGTTCTCGCGCCTGATCTACCCGGTGCCAGAGCCGGGCGGCCTGGGGGTCCATTTGACCCTGGACATGGCCGGCCAGGCGCGGTTCGGGCCGGACGTCGAATGGATCGACCACGTCGACTATGTGGTCGATCCTGACCGGGCGGAACGGTTCTATCCGGCCATCCGCAGATATTGGCCGGGCCTGCCCGACGGCGCGCTGGCGCCCGGCTATTCGGGGATCCGGCCGAAGATCGTGCCGCCCGCCGTCGCGGTGCAGGATTTTGTCATCCAGGGCCCGCGCGAGCACGGCGTGGCAGGTTTGATCAATCTGTTCGGGATCGAGTCGCCGGGACTGACCGCATCGCTGGCGATCGCCGACCATGTGGCGGATCTGGCCGACGCGGCCGATCGCGCGTAACGCACAACTACGAGCCTGAAGACTCGCGATCGCTTACTACCTACCGACGCGCTCCTGCGTCCGACTGAACATGGCAGAGCCCCGGTCGTTGCGCCGACGCCGAAGCGTCCCGGATGGACGGCGCAGACCGGAGTCCGTCACGTCGTACTGCAGGACATCGTCAGTTGCGAAGTGATCAGCGCTTGCGCGCGAATGATCGCGACCATTCGATGTGTTGCAGCTGTCGGATCAGTGGAGAGTGGCGGAGCCTTGCCTCAGCCGATTGATTTCGTCCCGTACCATGAGTTTGCGGCGTTTCAGCTCGGCGATACGCAGGTCATCGGTGGAGGGATGGGCGAGCGCTTCGTGCAGTTGGGACTCTAGAACTTTGTGCTTACGTTCAAGTTCAACGAGATGCGACTGAAGTGCCATACGAAACCTCCTCTGTGAGTGAGACTAGATTCCATCCGGACGAGTGAGTGTACATCTCTCAGCGCGGCTGTCGATGGCTTTGAAATATCTGCGTCACAATTACTCGGCCGTCTGAAACGATTCTGGATTAGCCGGGTTGGTAATCGTGCGAAGCTACACGTGCCGCGATGCGGCGCGGTGTGGTCGACTTTCGCACAAGGTCTCGCCGCAGTTGTGTCGCCGCTACGTGGAGCTCTCCTCTCTTAGCTCTTAACCTCTTCGCAACGATTGTTTTGTCAAAGGTCTCGTTCGACGAACGATGCAGCTGTGCCGCTTGCTCACGGCCCGTGCAACGGCGATAATCCGCTAAAATCGTTCACACCCCCGCGAAGGTCCGCGCTCCCGCGGACTTGCCAAGTTGTTCAGGTCATGACCGACGAAGACGAAGGCGAGTTTGCGGCCGAACTCGCAAAGTTGCAGCAGGAACACCGAGATCTCGACGCGGCGATTGATGCGCTGCAGCATTCTCCGGCACCGGATCTGCTTCGGCTGCAGCGGTTGAAGAAACGCAAGCTGGCACTGCGCGACCGCATCTCCTTCATCGAAGATCAGATCACGCCCGACATCATCGCCTGACCGCCCGGCCATCGGCCGCCCGGCGCTCGGCCTTGCGGGCGTACATCGCCCGATCCGCGCTGGCGAGCGCCTCGGCGGCGTTCATGCCGGAGGTCAACATGGTCACCCCCGCCGACACGCCCGCCGAGACGGTGTGCTCGCCGAACTGGATCGGCAGCCGATCTACCGTCTCTTCCAGCGCCGCCGCCTTCTTGCGGGCATCGGCCTCGCTCAGATTCCACAGCAGCAGCGCGAATTCGTCGCCGCCGAGCCGGCCGATCAGATCTGAGGCCCGGACATGGCCCAGCAACGCCTCGACTACCGCCTTGAGCACGGCATCGCCGGCCGCGTGGCCGAACTGATCGTTGACCGGCTTGAGGCGGTCGACGTCGAGCATGATCAGCGCCCCGCCGGCGCCATAGCGCTGGATGTAGGCCAGTGCCCGGTCGAGCTCGCGTTCGAAACCGCGGCGGTTGGCAATCCCCAGCAGGTAATCGGTATCCGCAGAGGCGCGGAGCTCGTCGATCTGAGCCAGTGCCGCGGCGAGCTGCGCCTTCAGCCGCCGAATCCTTGCCTCAGGGCTGACAGCGGCTCGTGCCGAATCGCCGCGGGTGGACGGCGCCGGCTTGCGCGGCGCCTTGGCGGCGCGCGCCGGCTGCTTGGCGGTGGCGTTGACCCGGGTCTTGCGGCCGGGTGGCCGCGCCGCCGGAGATCGGGGGGGCGTCTTTTTCATCAGAATCAACGTGAGAACCACCACAACCCTTGCCGGTCTTCACCAAGAAAGGATAGTGCATTCCCGGCGCCTTGGCCGCAGTGCCGGCCGGCTCTATATTCCCCCCTCTTATGTTTCTGGATTCGCGAAAGAATCGCTCGAATGACAGCCCCTATTGCGATCATCATGGGCAGCCAGTCGGACTGGGACACGATGCGGCACGCCGCCGAGACCCTGACCGCGCTCGGCGTTGCCCATGAGGCCCGGATCGTCTCTGCCCATCGCACGCCCGACCGCCTCTATGGCTTCGCCAAAGGCGCGAAGGCCGCTGGTCACAAGGTGATCATCGCCGGGGCCGGAGGCGCCGCGCATCTGCCGGGGATGACCGCGGCGCTCACCGAGCTGCCGGTTTTCGGCGTTCCGGTCGAGTCGAAGGCGCTGTCCGGGGTCGATTCGCTGTATTCGATCGTGCAGATGCCGGCCGGCATTCCGGTCGGCACGCTGGCGATCGGCAAAGCCGGCGCCATCAATGCGGCGCTGCTCGCCGCCAGCGTCCTGGCGCTCGGCGACGAGGCTTTGGCGAAGCGGCTGTCGGCGTGGCGGACCAAGCAGACCGACGCGATCGCGGATCGCCCGGAGGGCGCGGCGTGAGCGGTCCGACCCAGAAGGTTCTGAAGCCCGGCGATACCATCGGCATTCTCGGCGGCGGCCAGCTCGGCCGGATGCTGGCGCTGGCCGCGGCGCGGCTCGGCCTGCGCTGCCATGTGTTCTCGCCGGATCCGGATTCGCCGGCGTTCGACGTCGTGCAGAACGCAACCTGCGCCGAATATGCCGATGTCGAGGCGCTGGAGATGTTCGCCGCCGACGTCGACGTCATCACCTACGAGTTCGAGAACGTACCGGCCTCGGCCGCTTTGGTGCTGGCCGCCCGCACGCCGGTGCTGCCGGACTACAAGATCCTGGAAACCACGCAGGACCGGCTGGGCGAGAAGGATTTCGTCAGCAAGCTCGGCATCGGTACCGCCGGCTATGCCGACGTCACCTCGCCGCAGTCGCTGCGCGCCGCGATCGCCAAGCTCGGCCTGCCCGCCGTGCTCAAGACCCGCCGGTTCGGCTATGACGGCAAGGGTCAGGCGATGCTGCGCGAGGGCGACGATGCCGAGGCGGCGTGGCAGCGGCTCGAGACCCGTGCCGCGATTCTCGAAGCTTTCGTGCCGTTCGAGCGCGAAGTCTCGGTGATCGCCGCGCGCGGCGCCGATGGCCAGGTGGTCTGCTACGACGTCACCGACAACGAGCACCGCGACCACATCCTCAAAACCTCCCGCGCCCCGGCGGCGGTGAGCGACGCGATCGCCGAGGAAGCGCGGCGGATCGCCACCAGGATCGCCGACGCGCTGGGCTACGTCGGCGTGCTCGGCGTCGAGATGTTCGTGGTGCAGGACGGCAACGGGACCCGGGTTCTGGTCAACGAAGTCGCGCCCCGGGTGCACAATTCCGGGCATTGGACGCTGGACGGCGCCTCGGTGTCGCAATTCGAGCAGCACATCAGGGCAATCGCCGGTTGGCCGCTGGCGCAGCCGCTGCGCCACGGCACCGTGACCATGACCAATCTGATCGGCCACGACGTCGACGACTATGCGCAATGGCTGACGGTGCCGGGCGCCACCGTGCATCTTTACGGCAAGCGCGCCGCCTTGCCCGGCCGCAAGATGGGTCACGTCACCGTCGTCGAGGCGGACACATCACCCAAGACGTGATGCATCCGCCGCGATCAGCACAAGTCAGCTCCGATTGCCCTCGATGATGCCGGAGGGCGTATCGGGGCTGAGCCAGCGATACAGCAACCCGCCAAGAACGCCGCCAATCACCGGCGCCACCCAGAACAGCCAGAGCTGCTGGATCGCCCAGCCGCCGACGAACAAGGCCGGGCCGGTACTGCGCGCCGGGTTGACCGACGTGTTGGTGACCGGAATGCTGACCAGGTGGATCAGCGTCAGCGCCAGCCCGATCGCGAGCGGCGCGAACCCGGCCGGTGCCTTGCCGTGGGTGGCGCCCATGATGACGAACAGAAACATCATGGTCATCACGACTTCGCTGACCAGGGCGGCTGTCAGGCTGTAGCCGCCCGGCGAATGCGCGCCGTAGCCATTCGAGGCGAACCCCTTGGCAAGATCGAAACCTGCAGTGCCGCTTGCGATCACGTACAAGACGGCGCCGGCAACGACGGCACCGACGACTTGAGCGATGATGTAGGGAACGATCTGTCCCGGCGGAAACCGGCCGCCCGCGGCCAGACCGAGGGTCACAGCCGGGTTGAGATGCGCTCCGGACACGTGCCCGATCGCATACGCCATGGTGATCACGCTGAGGCCGAAGGCGAGCGACACGCCAACCAGACCGATGCCGACCTGTGGGAAGCCCGCCGCAATCACGGCACTCCCGCATCCCGCGAAGGTCAACCAGAACGTGCCGATAAATTCGGCTGCATACTTCTGCAAGTTCATGTTCGGCGCTCCTCTGTGGCAATTCTTGATCCGCCCCCGTGAAATCAGGAGCCGAGTGGGCCGGTGTTCCGCCGGGTTCCACCAGAAAAGATTCGGAAAGATCTTTCAACGGTGACGAGTTACCCAGAGGCCCCGCCGGGCCCTGTGGACATGCCCACACCGATCTGATATATCCGCGCGCTCAAGGCTGAGGGCCTGGCCGTTTGTCGGTCCCGCCTTTTTCAGAAATTCAAATCCGACCCAACAAATCGGTCCATGTCAAAGAGGATGCCGCGTGCAGGTTCTCGTTCGCGATAACAACGTCGATCAAGCTCTCAAGGCGCTCAAGAAGAAGATGCAGCGCGAGGGCATTTTCCGCGAGATGAAGCTCCGCGGCCACTACGAGAAGCCGTCCGAGAAGAAGGCCCGCGAAAAGGCCGAGGCCGTTCGCCGCGCCCGCAAGCTGGCCCGCAAGAAGCTGCAGCGCGAAGGCCTGCTGCCGATGAAGCCGAAGCCGGCTTTCGGCGCCGACCGTCGCCCGGGCGCTGCAGGCGCTGGCGCCGGTGCGCCGCGCGGCCCGCGCTGATCTTCAGCCAGCTTCTACGATCTGTTTCCAGACGCGGGCCTTGCGCCCGCGTTTTGCGTTTCGGCCGCTATTATCGGTGGGTTTGCTCACGAATTCCGTCATGGCCGGGCTTGTCCCGGCCATCCACGCCTTTCAGCATTTCCGTCAACAAGGCGTGGATGCCCGGCACAAGGCCGGGCATGACGCGTGGAAACGAAAGTGCCTAAATCTGAAGGGCGCGTTTTCGGTCAGGCTGTGAGCAGGCCCCGCAAAGCCGGGCGTCTCGAAGGATGCTGCCACACTGCATGAGGGACTCATGGCTCGAGACGGCGCTTCGCGCCTCTCACCATGAGGCTGTGCTTGGAGACGTCTCAATGGCGGCTCCGACACCGCCAGAACACAACCTCTAACGCGGCAGCACCGCGTGGAACACCGACTTGGCGCCGAACAGCACGTCGTCGACCACCGATGGCTTCTTAACCGGAACTGATTCGATCGCGGTCGGGATGTCGGCCGGCGGGGTGACGCGCGACGCGTCGTAGCTCGCATCCACTGTCCGCGGCGCGGGCGCGTCGGCGATGATGCTGGTTCCGGCGGTCGCATTCACGGGGGGCCCGGCGACGTTCACCGCGGGCGGCAGCGGCTGCAGTGCGCCGGTGCTGCGCGGCGGTTCCTGAACCCGCAGTGCTTCGGTCTTCGGCGGCTCGGCGGCCTTGACCGTCTCCGGCGCCTTCAGCGCCTCGGGCGCGCGGACTGCAACATCCATCGCAGGCTTGCTCGATTCGGCGGCGCGCAGCCGCTCGACCGCGGCACGGACCACGTCGTTGGCATCGCGTGCGGCTTCGCGGCGCTCGTCCGCCGCCTTGGGCTCGGACGCGGCGGTCGCAACGGCGGGCTTGGCGGCAGCCTTTTCGGCCAGCGCCTTGTCGGCTGAAGCCTTCTCGGCAGCCGCCTTGTCGGAGGCGAGCTTGTCGGCCGACGCCTTGTCACGCGTCATGGTGTGTCGCAGCGACGGCTTGTCGGCGATCCTGGCCTTCGACTCTGCCTTGCCCGGATCGGCTTTGATGAAGTCGGCCTTCTCGGGGTCGGGGATCGCTGCGCTCATCGCCGGCGCCGCTGCGGCCGGCTTCGCCGGCTCGGCCCTGGCCGAATCCGTGCGGGCTTCCTGCGCGGCCGGCGCCGTGTTCGGCTTGACGATGTAGACGTTCACCACATAGGCGCCGAGCACGGTGGCAACCACCGACGGCAGGATCTGCCCGATGAGTTTTTCGGTGATGTATTTCAGCATGGACGGGCCTCTTCCCCGTGCGCTTGATGCTCGATATTTGAGGCTGATTCAGGGATCAACTGCGACCTCTCGGTGACATCGGACGCGCCCGCCCGACGCCCCGCCGCGCCGCCCGTCTATAGCTCTGCCCAGCGCCTTAACGCGCGGTTAAGCCTTGAGCTCGACCTCGAGAAATACGATCTCGGCTGTGGATTCATTGAGCACGTCGTGCTCGACGCCGGCCTTGCGGAAGTACGACTGGCCGGCTTTCAGCTTGGCGATCGAGCGGCTGCCATCCGGCGCTACGATGGTCATGTCGCCGTCCGCCACCGGGACGATGACGTAGTCCATGCCGTGGGTGTGATGGCCGGTAGCGGCGCCGGGCGCCAGCCGCCACTCGGTGACCCGCACCTCGTCATTGTCGATCTGAACATTGGAGGTGGCGGCGAGCGGCATGGTCTTGTCCTTCCTGATCGGAGTGCACCCTGCAGGGATACCATGAATCCGCCGCCTCCGGTGCACGTGCCAAGCCGAGCGCGGGACCGATCGCTCGCATCTCGCCAAACCGCGCCGGATCGGTATGATCCGCGCGTCATCTTCGCGATGAGACAACAACCAAGAAAAGGGAGCGCCATGTTTTCGCACATCATGATCGGCACCAACGATCTCGACGCCGCCAAGTCGTTCTACGACAAGCTGCTCGGCACGCTCGGCGTGGCGCCGGCGGTGGTCGACCGGCACCGGATCTTCTACCGGACCAAGACCGGGACATTCGCAGTGTCGAAGCCGATCAACGGTGAGCCGGCGACCGCCGCCAACGGCGGCACCATCGGCTTCCTCGCCAAATCGAAGGAAGAAGCCGACGCCTGGCACGCCACCGGCGTCGCCATCGGCGCCACCCCCTGCGAGGACCCGCCCGGCATCCGCGCGATGGGTGAACGAAAACTCTACCTCGCCTACCTGCGCGACCCTGACGGCAACAAGCTCTGCGTGATGCATCCGATGGGGTGAAAGACCTATCCCCGTCATTGCGAGCGAAGCGAAGCAATCCAGGAGCCCCGCACGCGGCACTGGATTGCTTCGTCGCTTCGCTCCTCGCAATGACGGAGAGAGGTGAGTGGCCAAACAAAAACGCCCGGCTTCACAGCCGGGCGTTTCGTTTCTGGCTCAGCGCCGGCGCTTAGTGCGCCATGGCCTTGACGATGTTCTCGGTCATCTTCTTGGCGTCGCCGAGCAGCATCATGGTGTTGTCGCGATAGAACAGCGGGTTGTCGATGCCGGCATAACCCGACGCGAGCGACCGCTTGATGAACATCACCGTGCCGGCCTTCCAGACCTGCAGCACCGGCATGCCGTAGATCGGCGACGACGAATCGTCTTCGGCGGCCGGGTTGGTGACGTCGTTGGCGCCGATCACGAAGGCGACGTCCGACTGGGCGAACTCGGAGTTGATGTCCTCGAGTTCGAACACCTCGTCGTAGGGCACGTTGGCTTCGGCGAGCAGCACGTTCATGTGGCCCGGCATACGGCCGGCGACCGGATGAATCGCGTACTTCACCTCGACGCCTTCCTTCTTCAGCGTGTCGGCCATTTCGCGCAGCGCGTGCTGGGCCTGCGCCACCGCCATGCCGTAGCCCGGCACGATGATGACCTTGGAGGCATTCTTCATGATGAAGGCCGCATCGTCCGCCGAGCCGAGCTTGGCCGGGCGCTGTTCGCCGCCGGCGCCGCCGCCAGCCGCGGCGGTTTCGCCGCCGAAGCCGCCGAGGATCACCGAGATGAAGGAGCGATTCATGCCCTTGCACATGATATAGGACAGGATCGCACCCGAGGAGCCGACCAGCGCGCCGGTGATGATCAGCGCCGAGTTGCCGAGCGTGAAGCCGATGCCGGCTGCGGCCCACCCCGAATAGGAGTTGAGCATCGAGATCACCACCGGCATGTCGGCGCCGCCGATCGGGATGATGATCAAAATGCCGAGCAGCAGGGCGACGGCGGTGATGACCCAGAACGCCACTTCGCTCTGCGTGATCACCATGTAGACGATCGCCGCGAACATCAGCACGCCGAGCGCGATGTTCACCGCATGCCGCGCCGGCAGGATGATCGGCGCACCGCTCATCCGTCCCGACAGCTTCATGAAGGCGATCACCGAGCCGGTGAATGTCAGCGCGCCGATTGCGACGCCGAGCGACATTTCGATCAGGCTCTGGGCGTGGATGTTGCCGCGCTCGCCGATGTCGAACGCGCCGGGTGCGTAGAACGCGCCGGCGGCGACCAGCACCGCCGCCATGCCGACCAGCGAGTGAAAGGCGGCGACCAGCTCGGGCATCGAGGTCATCGGCACCTTCTTGGCGATGACGGCGCCGATGGCGCCGCCGATGCCGATGCCGGCGATCACCAAGACCCAGCCGAGCAGATCGGCCGGCGGATGCCCGGCGAGCGTGGTGACGATGGCGATCGCCATGCCGCTCATGCCCATCAGGTTGCCCTGACGGCTGGTGGCCGGGGATGACAGGCCGCGCAGCGCCAGAATGAACAGGACGCCTGCGACCAGATACAGAAATGCGGAGAGATTAGCGCTCATCGACGGCCCCTACTCACTTCTGCTTTTTCTTGTACATCGCCAGCATGCGCTGGGTGACAAGGAAGCCGCCGAAGATGTTGATACACGCAAAGATCAGCGCGACGAAGCCGAAGCCGCGCGCCCACAACGGACCGTTATCATTGCCGGCCAGCGACACGCCGACAGCGAGCAGCGCACCGACCACGATCACCGACGAGATCGCGTTGGTGACCGACATCAGCGGCGTGTGCAGCGCCGGGGTCACCGACCACACCACGAAGTAGCCGACGAAAACGGCGAGAACGAAAATCGACAGCCGAAACACGAACGGATCGACCGCTTGAACAACATGCTCCATCACAACTCTCCTTAAGCGGTCGCGTTAAGCCGACTTCGGCTGGAAGTTCGGGTGGATCACGGCGCCGTCGCGCGTCAGCGCGGTCGCCTTGACCAGCTCGTCGTCCCAGTTAACCGCGAGCGCCTTCTCCTTATTGACCATGGTCTCGAAGAAGCTGAGCAGGTTGCGGGCATAGAGGCTCGAGGCCGAGGCCGCGACGCGGCCGGCGACGTTGGTGTAGCCGACGATCCTGACGCCATTTGTCTCGACCACCTGACCGGGCAGCGCGCCTTCGACGTTGCCGCCGCGCTCGACCGCGAGATCGACCAGCACCGAACCCGGCTTCATCGACTTCACCATTTCGGCGGTGACCAGGCGCGGCGCGGGCCGGCCCGGAATCAGCGCGGTGGTGATGACGATGTCCTGCTTCTTGATGTGTTCGGCGGTGAGCGCGGCCTGCTTGGCCTGATATTCTTTCGACATTTCCTTGGCGTAGCCGCCGGCGGTCTGGGCGTTCTTGAACTCCTCGTCCTCGACGGCGAGGAATTTGGCGCCCAGGCTCTCGACCTGTTCCTTGGTGGCGGGGCGCACGTCGGTGGCGGTGACGATGGCGCCGAGCCGGCGCGCGGTGGCGATCGCCTGCAGGCCGGCGACGCCGACGCCCATGATGAACACCTTGGCGGCGGGCACGGTGCCGGCCGCGGTCATCATCATCGGGAAGACACGGCCGAACTGCTCGGCGCCGTCGATCACGGCGCGATAGCCGGCCAAATTGGCCTGGCTCGACAGCACGTCCATCACCTGGGCGCGGGTGATGCGCGGCATCAGCTCCATCGCGAAAGCGGTGACGCCGGCATCGGCCATCGCCTTCAGCGCCGCGTCGTTGCCGTAGGGGTCCATGATCGCCAGCACCAGCGCCCCGCGCTTATAGGCGGACAGTTCAGCGGCTTCCGGCCGCTTGACCTTCAGCACCACGTCGGCGCCGCTCAGCGCGTCGGCCGCGACGGTGGCGCCCACCGCCGCATAGTCGGCGTCGGGCAGGCCCGACTTGAGGCCCGCACCGGGCTCGATCGCGACCTCGGCGCCGAGCGCTTTGAGTTTCTTCACCGTGTCCGGCGTCGCAGCGACGCGCGGCTCGGCAGGGTCTTGTTCTTTGGCAACAGCAATCTTCATGAGGCCTCCGGCGGCGCGAAGCACGCGCGTGAGCGAGCGAGATCGGCACGCACCCCGCAAAAGTGGGACCGGTTTTGAACCGGGATGCGCGCTCAGTTCAGGTCAGAAGCTGGCCGTGACGGCCCCCGGACACCACGTTGCCGAGACCAGCCCCAGGAGAGCGTCGCGTGGTGCGGCGCCTTCCAACACAAATCAAGTCAGGAAAATCGCCATCATCGCCACGATCACGATGACGGCGGCGGTGCCGTACTTCACCAGCTTGATAAAACCTTCATAGGTCTGCTCATGCGCGGCGTAGTCGTTACCAGCGGCGGTCGTGTAGGCGACTTCGCGATGCTCTGCCATTCGTCTCTCCGGACAATGTTCGAGAAGCGGGGATGCAATTAGCGCAATCTTATTGCGGGAGCAACGGCACTGCAGCAATGATAGCCCTAACCACTTTGGGTTCATCCCAAAGTCTAGCCGCTCCTCCCATACCCTAGTGTGATCGGAACACGCCGCGATAACAAGCTCCTACAAGGCACTTGCTACAGCTGAGTGATTATTCCGTGGGGCGGTGGGCGAGCCAGATCGAGCGAGCCGACGTACCATTCTGAGGCCGCGAGCACGTGCTTCGGCCGACCGAAAACCTCAGCCATAGCGATTGCCCACCGCCCCCTCCCCGTCATGCCCGGCCTTGTGCCGGGCATCCACGCCTCTGCCAGAAGCACGACCTCATGGTGAGGAGGCGCGCAGCGCCGTCTCGAACCATGGCCGCAGGTGATGCGTTGCCCCATCCTTCGAGACGCCCGGCTTGCGCCGGGCTCCTCAGGATGAGGACTCAGTGCATGTGGAAAGGCCGATAGCGCTTCAATTAAATGAGGAGGCGACCTAGGCGTCGGGCCAATTGTCCCTGATCCACCGCGTCAGCGATGGTTCGCTGACCTCACCGGCGGCGAGGGAGAGGATGATCGACGTGGCGTGCGCCGGCTCAGGCGCAAACCGCACGCCGTTTTTGGCGAGAAACACCATCATCGCCATGAAGGCGATCCGCTTGTTGCCGTCGACAAAGGCGTGGTTGCGGGCGAGGCCGAACGCATAGGCGGCGGCGAGCTCAGGCAGTTCGGCCTGCTCGTAGCGCCATTTGTTGATCGGCCGCTCCAGCGCCGAGCGCAGCATGCCTTCGTCGCGCAAGCCTGGCGCCCCGCCGAAACGGCGCAGCTGTCGGGCATGCATCGCGATTGCCTGCTCGTAGGTGATCCAGAGCGGCTCGGACGGCTCGCTCATGGGCAGCTCCCATCATTTCGCCAGCGCGGCGAGCGTGTCCTTGTATTGGTCCATCACCTCGTCGGCGATCTCCAAGGTCCGCTCGAAATCCGGATCGTAGGGCATAGCCTGAAAGCCACCGCCTGGCAGTTCGGTGATGTGCAACTCCTGCCCGCGCTTGAGGTCGAGCCGCTGCATCAGCTCCTTTGGCAGCAACAAGCCGTCGGAGTTTCCAATCTTCTTGATCTCGATTTTCATGTGAGCCTCTCATGGGGTGCGCACAGCTGCGGGTGTTGGAAAACCAAGCCTGCTGAAAATCGATCTGAATATACAAAAGCTCGTGTCATACATCTGTATAACACGAGCTTTCGTTCCGTTCAACAGATGTAATACAGCCCGAAGGCCCTACCCCATCGCCTCCAGCTCATCGATCATGCCGGCGATCACCGACAGGCCGCCGTCCCAGAAGCTGGGGTCCTTGGCGTCGAGGCCGAACGGGGCGAGCAGTTCGGAATAGTGCTTGGTGCCGCCGGCGGAGAGCATCGCGAGATAGCGCTCGGCAAAGCCTTCCTGGGCGTGCTCGTAGACGGCGTAGAGCGAGTTCACCAGGCAGTCGCCGAACGCATAAGCGTAGACGTAGAACGGCGAATGGATGAAGTGCGGAATGTACATCCAGAAGCTCTCGTAGCCGGGCTTGATCTCGATCGCCGGCCCGAGGCTCTCGTGCTGCACGCTGAGCCAGATCTCGCCGATCCGCTGCGCGGTGAGTTCGCCGCTGCGGCGTTCGGTGTGGATCGCCCGCTCGAACGAGTAGAACGCGATCTGCCGGACCACCGTGTTGATCATGTCCTCGACCTTGCCGGCGAGCAGCGCCTGGCGCTGCTTGGCGTTCTTGGTCTCTCCGAGCAGCCGGCGGAAGGTCAGCATCTCGCCGAACACGCTGGCGGTTTCGGCCAGCGTCAGCGGCGTCGGCGCCATCAGCGCGCCGTTGCCGGCGGCGAGCACCTGGTGAACGCCGTGACCGAGCTCATGGGCGAGCGTCATCACGTCGCGTGGCTTGCCCTGGTAGTTCATCAGCACATAGGGATGCGCCGAAGGCGTGGTCGGATGCGAGAATGCGCCCGGCGCCTTGCCGGGCCGCACCGGCGCGTCGATCCAGCGATCGGTGAAGAACCGCTCGGCGATCCGCGCCATCTCCGGCGAGAACGCGTTGTAGGCGGTCAGCACCATGTTGCGGGCTTCCGGCCAGCCGATCGTGCCGGTGGCGGCAAACGGCAGCGGCGCGTTGCGATCCCAATAGGGCAGCTTCTTCTTGCCGAACCAGCCGGCCTTGAGCTTGTAGTAGCGGTGCGACAGTTTGGGATAAGCGCCGCGCACCGAGGCGACCAGCGCATCGACGACTTCGCGCTCGACGCGGTTGTTGAGATGCCGGCTATCGGCGACATCCTCGAAGCCGCGCCAGCGGTCGGAAATTTCCTTGTCCTTGGCGAGCGTGTTGGTGATCAGCGCGAAGGTGCGCTCGTTGGCCTTGAAGGTCTTGGCGAGCGCCTCGGCCGCCACCTTGCGCGTCGCTGGCGCGCGGTCCTGCAACATGTTCAGCGTCGGCTCGATCGCCAGCTCCTTGCCGCCGACCTTGAAGCGCAGCGCCGAGATGGTCTGGTCGAACAGCCGGTTGAAGGCGCCGTAGCCGGTCTGCGACTTCTCGTGGAACAGCTGCTCGACGCGGTCCTCGAGCTGATACGGCTTGTCCTTGCGCAGATCCTCGATCCACGGCCGATAGTGGCCGAGCTCCGGCGTCTCCATCGCCTGCTCCAGCACCGCATCGTCGACGCGGTTGAGCTCGAGCGTGAAGAACAAGAGATGGATCGACGCCGCGGTCAGCCGCTCGGAGACGTCGCCGTAGAATTTCGACTTCACCGGATCGACGCTGTCGCCGGCATGCACCAGCCCCGCATAGGAGCCGAGCCGGCCGGCCAGATCCTCGATCGCCTCGTAGCGCTTCACCGCGCCGGCGAGCCATGCGCCGCCGCCGTCCTTCGCCGTTTCCTCGGCGAGCTTGCCTTTGTAGTCCGCTTCGAATGAGGCGCAGTCGGCGTCGAGCTTGTCGAGATCGGCGGCGACTCCCGGCGCGTCAATCGCCGGATAAAGATCGGCCAGATTCCATTCGGGCAGCTTCGCAGCCTTCAGCGGCGTGGCTTTCTTGGCGACCGCCTTGCCCGGAACGGCCTTGCGGACGGCCGCCTTGGCTGATGGCTTCGCGCCGGTTTTGACGGCTTTGGCCGCCTTGGCGGAGGGCTTCGCAGACTGCTTTGCGGATTGTTTCGGAGACTTCTTGGCGACGCGGGAGGTGGCTGTTTTCGGCATGGAAACTTTCGTCGACGGCTTCAATTGCTCTGCAAAACGCTACAAGCCACAACGTGGCCTCCGCAAGCGGCTCTTTCAAGGCGAAGTTCCATCGGCCTAAGCGGCCACGACGAGGGGCGGCCCTGCGACAAGGCGGCGCGCCTGCGACGCTTGAACGCAGTGCGGCCCACCACTACGACTTGTGGTGAGCTTTCGAGGAAATCATGTCCGCAGATCGCGTGAAGATCGCTGTCGTCGCCGCCCTGGCGGCTCTGCTCGGCCTCACGCTGGCGCTGCGCACACTCGTTCCGGCGGATGCTGTGACACCTGCGGTGGTATCTCTTCTGTTCGTCGCTGCAGCGGGCATTGCGCTCATCGGTATTTCTCTGCGTAGTCGCCTCAACGGGACGAGCTGCCTGAATGCCGCTGCTGTGCTGGTTTATGCCGGTGTCATGGTTTCCATCATGATCGATCCCGACCAGCTGCTACGGCTCGTCGTCCCGGCGGGTCAGCCTGAATGAACCAAGTCCGGGGGCGTCGCCGGCGTCCCGCCAAGCACAACCTCAACGTCGCGACTTCCCAGTCACAATTCCGCACTCACAACTCAGCAATCACGACGTCCAAGGACCGGGCCCCTCTGGCAGTTCGCACGAACTGTGATGTCGGACTGGACGTTCACGGAGAGGCCCAATGAACGAACTGCTCACGATTTTCACGCCGGAAGGCCTGACCGCGCTGGCGCAGGTCATCATGATCGACCTGGTGCTCGCCGGCGACAATGCCGTCGTCATCGGCCTTGCCGCCGCCGGCCTGCCGAAGGCGCAGCGCGGCAAGGCGATCCTGATCGGTATCATCGCCGCCACCGTGCTGCGCATCGCATTCGCGAGTGTCACCGTGCAGCTGCTGCAGATCCTCGGCCTGCTGCTGGCCGGCGGCGTGCTGCTGCTGTGGGTGTGCTGGAAGATGTGGCGCGAGCTGCGCACCGAGCACCCCAGCGAGGAGGAGATCGAAGCCGGCACCGCGGCGGCGCCGAGCAAAACGCTGGGCCAGGCGGTGTGGCAGATCACGCTCGCCGACGTCTCGATGTCGCTCGACAACGTGCTGGCGGTCGCCGGTGCCGCGCGCGAGCATCCGATCATCCTGATCTTCGGCCTCGGCCTGTCGATCGCCCTGATGGGCCTCGCCGCCAGCTTCATCGCCCGGCTGCTCCATAAGCATCGCTGGATCGCCTATGTGGGCCTCGCCATCATTCTCTACGTGGCGCTCGACATGATCTATCGCGGCGGGCTTGAGGTATGGCCGCACGCATTCGCGGCGTTTGAGAACCTTTCATGAAGCATTAACGCTTGCCCCCCATGGTGCACCAATTCGGGACATCTGAACCCGGACTACGTGGGGTTGTGTGAGCGTCAATGGTTGAGCGCGTTTTGATTGCGGACGACGATCCGGTGCAACGCCGGCTCGTCGAGAATATGGTGCAGAAGTGCGGTTACGAAGCCGTCCAGGTCGATAGCGGCGATGCCGCAATCGCCCTGCTCACCGCTCCCGATGCGGCCGCGATCGACGCCGTGGTGCTCGACCTGGTGATGCCCGGGCTCGACGGCCTCGGCGTGCTCGGCAAGATTCGCGAACTCGGCCTCAACGTGCCGGTGATCGTGCAGACCGCGCATGGCGGCATCGACAACGTGGTGTCGGCGATGCGCGCCGGCGCGCACGATTTCGTCGTCAAGCCGGTCGGTATCGAACGGCTGCAGGTCTCCCTACGCAACGCGCTGAACGCCAGCGCTATGAAGGGCGAGCTGCAGCGCATCCGCCACGCCCGCGATGGCGTGCTGACCTTCAAGGACATCATCACCCGCAGCGAGGCGATGGCCGCGGTGCTGCGCGCCGCCGAGAAGGCCGCCGGCTCGTCGATCCCGGTGCTGATCGAAGGCGAATCCGGCGTCGGCAAGGAGATGTTCGCTCGTGCCATCCACGGATCGAGCGACCGCCGCGCCAAGCCGTTCGTCGCCGTCAATTGCGGCGCGATTCCCGACAACCTCGTCGAATCGATCCTGTTCGGCCACGAGAAGGGCGCCTTCACCGGTGCCACCGACCGCCACATCGGCAAATTCGTCGAAGCTTCGGGCGGCACGCTGTTTCTCGACGAAGTCAGCGAGCTGCCGCTGGCCGCCCAGGTCAAGCTGCTGCGCGCGCTGCAGGAAGGCGCGGTCGAAGCGGTCGGCGGGCGCAAGCCGCAGAAGGTCGACGTCCGCATCATTTCGGCGACCAATCGCCGGCTGCTCGATCGGGTCAAAGCCGGGCAATTCCGCGAGGACCTGTTCTACCGGCTGCACGTGCTGCCGCTGACGGTGCCGCCGCTGCGCACCCGGCGCGAGGACATTCCGCCGCTGCTGCGGCACTTCCTGGTGCGGTTCTGCGCCGAGGAAAATCGCAGCATCGGCGGCATCAGCGGCGAAGCGATGGCGCGCCTGGCCCAGCTCGATTGGCCCGGCAATATCCGTCAGCTCGAGAACGCGGTGTATCGCGCCGTGGTGATGAGCGAGACCGACCAGCTCGGGCTCGACGACTTCCCGCTCGCCAGCGCGCCGTCGACCGTGCCGACCGGTGAAGCAGACGGCGAGCCGCTAATTCTCGAGCCGCCGACCGCAGCGCGATTCGTCGCCGCGAACGAGGCGCCGATCGTGCCGGCGTCGACTTACGGCCAGCTGGCGATGCTGACCGGCGACGAAGTCCGACCGCTCGACGAGCTGGAAAGCGAAATCATCCGCTTTGCGATTTCGCATTATCGCGGCCAAATGTCCGAGGTCGCGCGGCGGCTGAAGATCGGCCGTTCGACGCTGTACCGCAAGCTCGACGAGATGGAAGCGGCACGCGCCGCACAGGCTGCATCCAACGACGCCCCTTAGACATTGTGGCGTGATCAGGGCTTTTAGCCGGCTCTGGTCCCTCCATACCGGAACCTTTCGAACCGTTGCGGCGTAGTGACAGACAAAGCCGGCGACACGTGTCACAAACACGCGTCCGGAGCGGCAGCCGCTCCGCGCAGTAGCTTGGGTTGGTCAGTTTGTCGTGAATCAAACTGCGGAACGCTGGCTGCTGTGAACAGGCGCTGGTATCGTTTGCGCCGGTAACATTGTCAGCCGCGTCCCTCTCGCGCGGGTCGATCCAGCAACACGAACTGCCTTCCGGCAGCTCTCTCCCCAGGGGTGTTACGAATGCGAGATCACTTGACTGGCCGCCGTGGATTCGAAGGTGTGCTGATGGCCGTTGCGGCCACCTTCCTGACCGTATCGGCGACCTCCGCGATCGCGCAGTCCGCACCGAAATCCGCGACCGATCTTGCCATCGATGCCGCCGTTCCGGTGCCGCAGCCGGTCGATCTGCCCCCGCCGTCGATCGGCGACTTCAAGCTCGACACCGGGGCTGCGCCGGCGGTCCCCGCCGACACCAAGACGGAAGCCAAAACGGAGACCAGCCCGGAGCCGAAGGCCGACAGCGCGGCCGCTCCCGAAGCGGCCCCCGCTCCCGCCTCGACCGCGGCGGCTCCCGAAGCTGCGCCGGCTGCTACTGCGGCCACCGCGACCGCCCCCGCCGCCGAGCCCGCCAAGGAGCCCGCGAAGGAGCAGGCCACCACGACTCAGCCGGCCGAGCCGCAGAAGGCCGCCAGCACCGTGCCGGCCGCCGATCAGGGCGTTGCCGACAAGCTGCGCGAGACCATGGCCGCAAAGGCGTCGAAGTATTTCGACCGCAAGGCCGAGCGCGCCGCAGTTGAGAAATTCTACGAGACCCGTGAGTACGCCCCGGTGTGGACCAGCGCAGGCGCGCTGACCGCCGCGGGCAAGGGCGTGATCGCGCGGCTCAAGGATGCCGCCTCGGACGGTCTCGACCCGACCGACTATCCGGTGCCCGATTTCGCCGCAGCGACGACGCCGGACACCCTCGCCGAAGCCGAATTGCGGCTGACCGGGAGCATGCTGGATTATGCGCGCCAAGCGCAGAGCGGCCGGATGCACTGGTCGCAGGTGTCGGCAGACATCCTGTATCCGGAGCACCCGATCGATCCGGCCGAAGTGCTGGCCAATGTCACCTCCGCCAAGGACGCCTCGGCGGCGCTGGACAGCTACAACCCGCCGCACAAGCTCTACAAGGAGCTGAAGAAGAAGCTCGCCCAGCTGCGCGGCGACAGCGACGGCCCGGTGATGAAGATCGCCGATGGCGAGACGCTGAAATACGTCCCGGCCCGCAAGAAGCGCGCCGAGGTGACGATGGACGATCCGCGCGTGCCGCAACTGCGCGCCAAGCTCGGCGTCGCGCATAATCCGGACAGCACCACCTACGATGCCGACGTTGCCGACGCCGTGCGCAAATTCCAGCGCAGCGCCGACCTCAAGGCCACCGGCGTGCTCGACGACCGCACCGTCAAGGCGATGAATACGCCGAAGCGTGACCGCACCATCGACACCATCCTGGTGAACATGGAGCGCTGGCGCTGGCTGCCGCGCCAGCTCGGCGCCGCCTCGCTCGGCAACGCCTACGTGATCCTCAATATCCCGGACTACACGCTGAAGCTGATGCACAATGGCGGGCAGGTCTGGACCACCCGTGTCGTCGTCGGCAAGCCCGGCAAGCACGCCACGCCGCTGCTGACGGAGACGATGAAGTACATCACCGTCAACCCGACCTGGAACGTGCCGCCGTCGATCATCAATAACGAGTACTTGCCGGCGCTGGCCCAGGATCCGACCGTGCTCGACCGCATGGGCCTGAAGATGTCGCGGAATCGCGACGGCTCGATCCACATCTCGCAGCCGCCCGGCGAAGCCAACGCGCTCGGCCGCATCCGCTTCAACTTCCCCAACAAATTCCTGGTGTATCAGCACGACACCCCGGACAAGAACCTGTTCGGCCGTGACGAACGCGCCTTCAGCCATGGCTGCATGCGGGTGCAGAACCCCGATCAGTATGCCGCTGCGCTGCTCAACATCGCGATGCCGGAGAAGGACTACACGCCGGCCAAGATCCGCTCGATGTACGGCCGCAGCGAGGTCAACCTCAACTTCCCGACCGCGATCCCGGTCAACATCACCTACCAGACCGCGTTTGTCGACGATGACGGCAAGCTGCAGCTGCGCAAGGACATCTACGGCCGCGACGCCGCGATGCTGGCGCTGCTGAAGAACGACAAGGGCAAGAACCTCGAGGCCGTGGTCGCTCACGCTCAGCCGAGCTACGCCCGTCCGACCCGGCTGCCGCCCGGCGTCAACGTCGCCGGCGACTTTACCGGCTCGACGCGGCCCCAGCAGAGCTTCAACTTCTTCGAGCGACTGTTCGGCGGTCCGCAGGCGCCGCCGCAGGAATATCGGCGCCAGCAGCGCTACGCGCGCTGAGGTATCGGTTCCGCGTTAAGACGAAAAGCTGAAATGGAACAAGGGCTCATCCGCGGATGGGCCCTTTCTATTAACCATTCTCCATCAGGATACTGGCAGCGGGCTCTATTTTGCCATAGTCCGCAGCTTATGGTTGACGATCGACTTGGGGAAACGGGCGTCATTCTCGGTCCTGTTAACGTTCCGATGATGATTCACCCTGTCTCGGGGACTTTTGGTTGAAGTCCTTGGGGTGAGACAGGCTCCCGTTCGATCGTCCTTCTGGTGGGGCTTCTCGTGCTAGCTGGACTTGCGCGTCGTCTGAAATCGTTGTCGCTGCCCAAATTCGGCACCGGCGCTGCTTTGACCTCGGCGCTTCTGCTCGCAGGCGCCGGCTCGGTGCAAGACGCCTCCGCGGTCGGCGATACCCGCACCCTCTCCTTCCATCACACCCATTCCCGCGAAGACCTCACCGTCACCTTCAAGCGCAACGGCCGCTATGACGAAGAGGCTTTGAAGAAGCTCAACTACTTCCTGCGCGACTGGCGCAGCCAGGACCAGATCACGATGGATCGGTCGCTGTTCGACATCATCTGGGAAGTCTATCGCGACGTCGACGGCAAGCAGCCGATCCATATCATTTCCGCCTACCGCTCCCCCGGCACCAACGCCATGCTGCGCCGCCGCTCCTCCGGCGTCGCGCGGCACAGCCAGCACACCATGGGGCACGCGATGGACTTCTTCATCCCGGGCGTCGCCCTGGAGAAGATCCGCTTCGCCGGCCTCCGCATGCAGCGCGGCGGCGTCGGCTTCTATCCGACCTCCGGCTCGCCCTTCGTCCATCTCGACACCGGCCGGATCCGACATTGGCCGCGGATGACGCCCGATCAGCTCGCCCGGGTGTTCCCGGATGGCCGCACCGTGCACGTGCCGACCGACGGCAGGCCGCTGCGGGGCTACGAGCTGGCGATGGCCGACATCCAGCGCCGTGGCAGCGGCAGCGATGCCGGCTCGTCGAAGCCGAATCTGCTGACCGCGCTGTTCGGCGGCAACAAGTCGGCGGACGAGGATGACGAGGGTGCAGCACCGGCGACGACCGCCGCGGCGAGCGCCAAGCCGGTCGGCAAGCTGCCGGACATCAAGGTCGCCGAGGTTCAGGCCGCCGAGGACAAGCTGGCGGTCAGCGGGCCGGTGCCGATGCCGCGCGCCAAGCCGGTCACGGCTCAAGCCGCCGCGCCTCAGCCGATCCAGATCGCGTCCGCGGCCGATGACGTGCCGCTCCCGGTCGCCAAGCCCGCAGCCAGGCAGACCGCCAAATCCGATCCGTCGAAGCCGCAGACGCCGGCCGACATCATCAACGCCCGCGGCTTCTGGGACGACATCCCCGTCGCACCGAAGCAGGCCAGCCCGGCCCAGGTCGCCGCGATCAGCGCCCGCCAGGCGGTTGAAGCCGCCGATCCGCAGTCGCCGTTCAACGCGCTGGCGTTCGCCTCGAGCACGACGGAGAAGCCTGCCAAGCCGCAGGCACATCCCCAGGTCGTCACCGCGAGCGCCCCGATCCCGAGCGGCATCCGCTCCGCGTCGCTGGCCCGTCACCCGGTGGTCTCGACCAAGATCGATACGGTGGTCGGCAAGACCGCTCAGGCCAAGGGCGGACTCGTCGCCAACTCGGCCCGCATCACCGCCGCCGGCAGCCGGGACAGCGACGTCTGGATGCGCGCGATGATCCTGATGCCGAGCGCCGTCACCACCGCCGCCACTGCGATCGGCGACGCCGACATGACGCTGCTGAGCAAGCACTTCACAAAGCCCACCGTCACCGTGACGATGACGTTCTGCGACGATCCGCACCCGGACCTGTTCGCCGACGCCTTCAGCGGCCCGGCTGTCAGCACGGTCTCGACAACCAGCTTCACCACCGCCGCGCTGCGCTGAGTCTGGTTGTTATCGGGATTGAGCCCTGATTTATCGGGTTAGAACGGGCGCACTGAGCCCGCCTCGCGCTCTTCCCGTCGTCGCCCGCGCAGGCGGGCAACCCAGTATTCCAGAGCGCCAGCTTGTATCGCCTGCATCGATCGATGATCGATGCTCTGCGATACTGGATCACCCGCATACGCGGGTGATGACGTCCTTCTCGAGGAGCGACGCTTCGAATCGCCGAGAGGAGGCTCTCGCCTCACAGCATCCCCAGCGCCTGCATGTAGGTCTCGAGGATCGTCTCCTGCTCGGCGCGCTCGTTGGCGTCCTGCTTGCGCATGCGGACGATGGTGCGCAGCGCCTTGACGTCGTAGCCGTTGCCCTTGGCTTCGGCATAGACGTCGCGGATGTCGTCGGAGATCGTCTTCTTCTCTTCTTCCAGCCGCTCGATGCGCTCGATGATGGCCTTGAGCTGGTCCTTGGCGAATCGGGTCGCGGGTTCGTCTTGGACGGCGGCAGCAGTGGTGGCCATCGTTCACTCCTGGAAACTGATGATCGGGGAAGTGCGGGGGACGGTCGCGTCGCGCCGCGTTTGCGCCGGACAGTCTTCGCGCCGGCCTCTTTCGTCAAGACCCGACGTGCTCGTCCACAGCGACGCACAGACAAAATCGCCCGACCAAGATTCGCCGCTGGACTTTCGCGCCACGCATCAAGCCGTGAAATGCGCGCCTTGGGCTTGCCTCAATGACCGTGGGTCTTGTTGAACGCCTCGGCCTGTGCCGGCGTGGCAGCGCTCTGGTGCTTCGCCTTCCACTCCTCATACGGCATGCCGTAGACTGCCTCGCGACTCTCGTCCTTGGTCATCGCCACGCCCTGCGCGTCGGCCGCGTCCTTCAGCCAGTTGGACAGGCAGTTGCGGCAGAAGCCGGCGAGATTCATCAGGTCGATGTTCTGCACATCGGTGCGCTCGCGCAGATGCCCCACCAGCCGGCGAAACGCCGCGGCTTCGAGTTCGGTCCGGGTCTTGTCGTCCATCGCACTCACCTTCTCGTGCACGCCGCCATCCAGATCAGATGGGCGCTGACTCCGTTTTTGCCACATCTGCCGCCTAGAACCCCACGCTCGATCCCGCGAAGCCCGGGCAAGCTGCGGCCGCGGCCGTTGACAGGTCCGTCATGTCACGCGAAACCATACCCTTTCTGTTATAGCTTGCCGGCATGATCAGCACAGATTCCCATCCCTGCACCGCACAACCACGCCGTGCGCCGACGATCTCGGCGGCCGCGCTGGCATTCGCCGCGCTGCTGCTGGCCGCCTCGCCGGCCGCAGCCGACTTCCGGCTGTGTAACAACACATCGAGCCGGGTCGGCATCGCGCTCGGCTACAAGGACGTCGACGGCTGGACGACTGAAGGCTGGTGGAACGTGTCGTCGCGCGCCTGCGAGACGCTGCTCCGCGGCACGCTGGTTGCGCGCTATTACTACATTTACGCGCTCGACTACGATCGCGGCGGGGAATGGTCCGGTCAGGCCTTCATGTGCTCGCGTGACAAGGAGTTCACCATCAAGGGTACCGAAAACTGCCTGGCGCGCGGCTTCGATCGCACCGGCTTCTTCGAGGTCGACACCGGCGAGCAGCGCGCCTGGACGGTGCAACTCACCGAGAGCAACGAACAGAACACCCAGAAGCTGCCAGGATTGCCGAGCGGTTCGCCGCCGGGCGCCGGCCTGCCCGGTATCCCGCAGACGCCGGGCCGCATCGCGCCGGTCACGCCCGCGCCGGTCCCCGGGGACACCGGGGCCAAGCCGGGCGACGCCGGGGCGAAGCCATGAGGCGCCTCCGCCGCATCAAGATTCTCGCAACGCTGGGCCCCGTCTCTTCCGACAGCACGATGATTCGGAAGCTGTTCGAAGCCGGCGCCGACGTGTTTCGCATCAACATGAGCCACACGCCGCACGACAAGATGCGGGAGCTGGTCAAGACGATCCGCAATGTCGAAAGCAGCTACGGCCGCCCGATCGGCATCCTGGTCGATCTGCAGGGGCCGAAGCTGCGTGTCGGCTCGTTCGCCAACGGCCCGGTGCAGCTCAACAACGGCGCCAGCTTCGTGCTGGATTCGATCAAGGAGCCGGGCGACGCCGAGCGCGTCTGCCTGCCGCATCCCGAGATTCTGTCCGCGCTGAAAGTCGGCGACGCGCTATTGCTCGACGACGGCAAGGTGCGGCTGATCTGCGAAGAAACATCCCCCGACCGTGCGGTGACGCGCGTGGTGATCGGCGGCAAGATGAGCGATCGCAAGGGCGTCAGCCTGCCGGATACTGATCTGCCGATGTCGGCGATGACCAACAAGGACCGCGCCGATCTCGAAGCAGCGTGCGAAACCGGCATCGACTGGGTGGCGCTGTCGTTCGTGCAGCGCGCCGAGGACGTCGCCGAAGCCAAGCGGATGATCCGCGGACGCGCCGCCGTGATGGCCAAGATCGAGAAGCCGCAGGCGATCGACCGGCTGCAGGACATTCTCGATGTCTCCGACGCGCTGATGGTCGCCCGCGGCGATCTCGGCGTGGAGATGCCGCTTGAGCGGGTGCCGAGCCTGCAAAAGCAGATGACCCGCATGGCGCGGCGCGCCGGCAAGCCGGTGGTGGTCGCAACCCAGATGCTGGAGTCGATGATCTCCAGCCCGGTGCCGACCCGCGCCGAAGTCTCCGACGTCGCCACCGCCGTCTATGAAGGCGCCGACGCCATCATGCTGTCGGCCGAATCGGCCGCCGGCAAATATCCGGTCGAAGCGGTGTCGACGATGAACCGCATCGGCGAAGAGGTCGAACGCGACACGCTTTATCGCGGCGTATTAACCGCGCAGCGACCGGAGCCCGAGGCGACCGCCGGCGACGCCATTGCCGGCGCGGCGCGACAGATCGCCGAGACGCTCGATCTATCGGCGATCATCTGCTGGACGTCGTCCGGCTCGACCGCGCTGCGCGTCGCCCGCGAGCGGCCGAAAGTGCCGGTGGTGGCGATCACGCCGAACCTCAACACCGGCCGCAAGCTGTCGGCAGTGTGGGGCGTGCACTGCGTGGTCGCCGAAGACGCCCGCGATCAGGACGATATGGTCGACCGCGCCGGCCGAATCGCCTTCCGCGACGGCTTCGCCAAATCCGGCCAGCGCGTCATCATCGTCGCCGGAGTGCCGCTCGGCACCCCCGGCGCGACCAACATGGTGCGGATTGCGTATGTGGGCCCGACCGACGCGGATGTGTGAGGCGCTAAGCCGCCTCCTCGACGCCGACAACTAATCGCTTGCCTAGTACCCGAAGCGCTTCGACTACGGCCGGCAATTTAGTTGCGTGTCGCGGATCAAGGAGACGACGAATCTCTTTTTCATCCTTTTCCATGCGGCGAGCTAGTTCGCTCTTGCTGATCCCCGCATCTGCAAAAGCCTCAAGGACTGCCAGTTTCGCTGCAACTTCGGGAGCGACCGCGACTATGATCGACGACTTACGCCTGTTCGTTGCCTCCGGTAGAGGCAGGCCGCGGCGCGGATAGCTCAGCAGCGCGAGACCAAGAGCCTCCTCCGCCTGAGCGCGCGCATCCAGCATGCCGTCGCCTTGCGTGATCGCTTCCGGCACATCCGGGAAACTGACAACGACAACGCCCTTCGTATCACCAGGCTCGAAGTCGGCCGCGTAGGCATAGGTCTTCATCGGAATTTCCTCGTGAGTAAGTCGAACTAGCCGATCATTCCGCGAGACCAAGTTGTTTTCGGATCTTTCTTGCGGTCTTCGGGTCGATTTCTCGGCTGGGCAGCGTTGTCAGCCGATCGCCGACATAGACCATGGCGTGACCGCCCTTGCCCTTGCGATAATCGACGCGAAAGCGAAGACCCATAGCTTGGGCCTCTGTACGAAGCTCGGCGATAAACCGATCACGCTTGTCCATGTCGACACCATTCTCGACATGGACTTATCTTCGGACAATATTGTCCGAGCGTCAAGTGGCCGCTGGATCGATTATGCGATCTCTCGAATGCCGCTCACAGCATCCGAGAGATCAGTTGCCGGCCGCTTAGTTCGCCAGTGCCGCGTCCAGCGTGATCTTGGTGTTGAGCAGCTTCGACACCGGGCAGCCGGCCTTCGCCTTGCCGGCCAGCTCCTGGAAGGTGGCATCGTCAGCGCCGGGGATCTTGGCGGTCAGGGTCAGATGCACCGCGGTGATGGCGAAGCCGTCGCCCTGCTTTTCCAGCGTGACGTCCGCCTTGGTCTCCATCTGCTCGGCGGTGAGCTTGGCTTCGCCGAGGATCAGCGACAGCGCCATCGTGAAGCAGGCGGCGTGCGCAGCGCCGATCAGCTCTTCAGGATTGGAGCCGGGCTTGCCTTCGAAGCGGCTGGCGAAGCCATACGGATAGTCGGCCAGCGCGCCGCTCTTGGTCGAGATGGCGCCCTTGCCGTCCTTGATACCGCCCTGCCATTTGGCCGAACCGGATGTCACGCTCATGTATCGCTCCTGGGTTGGTGGTCGACGACTTGGTGGATAACGCTAACGCATTGTCGCGTGCGATTTGGTGACGAAAGCCGATACAAGGCCTTCGATTTCGCGTTGGACGACGTCCGGCGCAGCGTTCTGCACCATGTGGCCAACGCCTGGCAGAACAACCAGTCTTGCGTCGGGAATTTCGGCCGCGAGCGCCCGCGAATGGATGTCGAGCGACGCGACGTCGTCGGCATCGCCGTGGATCACGATGGTCGGGGCTGCAATCTGCTTGTAGCGCGGGACCTGAGCGCCGACTGCGGCATTCAGCGCGGTCAGTTCCCGTGCGTTCGCCAGCATTTCGCGTGGCCGCAACAATAGCGGCGTCGCGGTTGCGTCGACATAGCCGTCCGGCATCGTCTGCGGCGAGAACACGCTGCGGGCACCCGGCTCGACCAGCATCAGCCCGACCGGCAGCGTGATCGTGTAAGCCAGCAGCGGCCCGATCAGCGGCGTCGTCAGCAGCTTGTTGAGCCGGCCGACGCCGCCGCCCGGCCACGGGTGAGTCGCACCAGCCAGCACCACAAGGCCGGCGACCCGCTCCGGCTGGTCCAGAGCCAAGCGCGTGGCAACAGCGCCGCCGAGCGAATGCGCAACCACAACGGCGCGGGAGATGCCAAGACGGTCCAGCGCAGCCGCAATCGCGCCGGCCTGGCTTGCAAGCGACGAATCCTGCGCTGAGCCGCGCGGGCTCCAGCCGTGTCCTGGACGGTCGATGAGAACGACCCGGCGGATCTTCGCCACGTCGTCGCCGAGCGGAAGGCGCATGGCGTTGAGGTTCGAGCTCGCGCCATGGACCATCACGACGGGGAGTTCTGCGCCGTCCTTCGGGCCAAGATCGACGATATGTATTGCGCCGGCCGCCGTTGCGACGATCTCGCCTCGCGGCGGATACCGGCTGTTGATCCATCGCACACCGGCCTGCGTCAGCAGCGCCAGCGCGGCCAGCATTGCGACGACGCCGATAACGATCAAGGTCGGGATCCGGAGAGGTTTGCGCACCCGACAGTTACGCCGACGCGGCGACTATGTTTCGCAGGCCGCTTCAGATGTCACGGCCTTCGACCTTCTCGGTCAGGGTTTTGACCAGGTCGGGAACCTTTTCGAGATGCGGATTGATCGCCAGCGCTTTGCGGAAAGCGTCGAGCGCGCGCTTGTCGTCGCCGAGTTCCTGCATGATCATGCCGAGCCCGGCCAGCGCGCCGAAATGGCGCGGCTCACGCGACAGCACCTGCTCGATATCGCCGAGCGATCGGGCGTATTCGTTCTGCAGGTAGTAGATCGTGGCGCGGCGATTCCAGCCTTCGATGTAGTCGGGACGAAGTTTCACCACGGCATCGAGCAGCTTGACCGCGACGTCGAACTGCTTGGCATCCATCGCGACTTTCGACCGCGCCATCAACAGCGCGGTGGTATCGCTGCTGGTCTGGGTCCACAGCGCCCAGATCCGCGCTTCGACGTGCTTGGCGCTGGCTTCATCCGGCGCCGCCTTCAGCGCGCCGAACAGGAAATCCAGTCCGCGCGTCTGGTCGCCCGCGACGCGGGGCAGCTTGGCCGGCGGCGTCGGCGGCTGCTCGAGCGGCTTCTCCAGATGGTGTTTGGGCGGCGCGTTCTTCGGCGGCGCATCAGGCGCCTGCGCATATGCCGCGAACGGCAACGAGACCGCACAGACGGCAATGAAGCGCAGCAACGGACGAGCCAAGAAGGTCAACACCATCCGAAAAGTCTAGACGCAGCACAGCGCGCTGCAAAGCAGCGCGCGCGTCACACAGGCGTGATGGAAAGCCGTCATGGGCCCGGAAAAACCGGGCCTCGGACTCAGCCCTGGCGAGCCTTGAAGCGGCGCTGGACCTTGTTGATCACGTAGAGGCGGCCCTTGCGGCGCACCAGACGGTTGTCCCGATGACGGGAACGCAGCGACTTCAGCGAGTTACGGACCTTCATGGGTCTATCCTGACTGTTTGAAAGGCCGTTTGGGACTGGCCGAAGGTGTAAAACATACCTTACCCGCCGGCGGCAGCCCGCCCGGGACGGTCGGTTTCTAACCATCCGGGCCTGGGCTGTCAATCGAACCTGTTCGCCCTTCCCCATCTGCGGACCAGAAAGTTCAGCCCTGCCGGACAGCCGCCGGCCCCGCATGTCGCACGCAATACCGCGAGCGACGGCGCTTCACAGCCTCAAAAATTGGTTATAGACCATAATCAATTCTCCCGCCCCAAGACGGCCCCGAAGGAAACGCCCGATGATCAATCCCGACGATCTCGTCGCCATCGACATTCACACCCACGCCGAGGAGCCCTGCGGCACGCACCCGGACGACGGCTACGACGATTTCCAGGCGCAGATGGCCGAATACTTCAAGTCGCCCCACAAGCATCCGCCGACCGTGCCGGAGACGGCGGCGTATTATCGCGCCAAGAAGATCGCCGCCGTGATCTTCCCGGTCGACGCCGAGCGCGAGACCGGCTTCCGCCGCTACAACAATGACGAAATGATCGAGATCACACGGCAGAATTCCGACGTGCTGATCCCGTTCGCTTCCATCGACCCGCACAAGGGCAAGCTCGGCGTCCGCGAAGCCAAGCGGCTGATCGCCGACTACGGCATCAAGGGTTTTAAATTCCACCCGACCATGCAGGGCTTCTACCCGAACGACCGGATGGCCTATCCGCTGTACGAAGCCATTCAGGAAGGCGGCGCGATCGCGCTGTTCCACACCGGCCAGACCGGCGTCGGCTCCGGCATGCCCGGCGGCATGGGCATGCGGCTGAAGTACTCCAACCCGATGTATATGGACGATGTCGCGGTCGACTTCCCCGACCTCAAGATCATCCTAGCGCACCCGTCCTTCCCCTGGCAGGAAGAGGCGCTGTCGGTCGCGACCCACAAGCCGAACGTCTACATCGACCTGTCGGGCTGGTCGCCGAAGTACTTCCCGCCGATCCTGGTGCGCTACATCAACGGCCTGCTGCAGGACAAGATGTTGTTCGGGTCGGACTGGCCGGTGATCACGCCGGACCGCTGGCTCTCCGATTTCGCCAAGCTCGAGATCCGCGAAGAAGTGCGGCCCAAGGTGCTGAAGCAGAACGCGCGGAAACTGCTAGGAATCTAGGCCATCCGCTTGCGTCATTGCGAGCCAACGGGTCGGCGCGAAGCGCCGCCCGATGACAGGCTCCGCGAAGCCATCCAGAAGCTCAGTTGCTCGGCGCTGGATTGCTTCGTCGCGGAGCCTGTGCCCGGACGGCGCAAAGCGCCGATCCGGGTGCTCCTCGCAATGACGGGGGACGGTCTTGACCGAAACGACACCCTGAACTGAGGCTGCCGCGCATGACGATCAAAGCCGTCGTATTCGATGCCTACGGAACGTTGTACGACATCCAATCGGTCGCAGCCGTGACCGAAAGGGAGTTCGCCGGCCGCGGCGAGTTGATCACGCAGCTGTGGCGGATCAAGCAGCTCGAATACACCTGGCTGCGCTCGCTGATGGGGACCTATGAGGACTTCGAGGTCGTCACCCGCGATTCGCTGGCCTACACGCTCGACTGCCTTGGGCTCGAGGGCAGCGGCGGCGCGTTCGAGCGGATCTTCGACAAATATCTGCATCTCGATCTCTATCCGGAAGCGTCGGCGGCGCTGGCATCGCTGCGTGGCACCAAGCTGGCTATCCTGTCCAACGGCAGCCCGTCCATGCTCGGTGCGCTGACCCAAAACACCGGGCTCGATCGGGTGCTCGACGACGTCATCAGCGTCGACGACGCCCGCGTGTTCAAGCCGAGTTCACGAGCCTATGCGCTCGCCGAGACCCGGCTTGGCGTGGCGCCGCGCGATGCGTTGTTCGTGTCGTCGAATCCGTGGGACGTCGCCGGCGCCAAGGCGTTTGGCTTCAACGTCGCCTGGATCGAGCGGGTGCCGCGCGAGGCGATGGCGCGCGAGTTGCGGCACGGCGGCGCGCTGCCGCCACAGACGCTGTTCAAGGCGCTGCGCACCCAGATGGATGTGCTCGGCTTCGAGCCCGACCACCGCATCGCCTCGCTGGCGGCGCTGGTGGACATCGTCGCGCGCGGCTGAGTCGCGCCCGAGGTGAATTGCCCGCCGCGGCCGATTGCGCCATATCGGGCCGCCACGCTTCGCCCGAAGGATCCGCATGAGTCTCGAATCCGTCCGCGCCTGGTTCGCCCAGCACGCCCCTGACATCGCCGTCGAACAATCCGACAAGAGTTCGGCCACCGTGCCGCTCGCAGCGGAGGCCTACGGCGTTCCGCCGGCGCAGATCGCCAAGACGCTGTCGCTGCGATTGGGCGAACGCGTCGTGCTGGTGGTGACCAGCGGCACCGCGCGGCTCGACAACAAGAAGGCCAAGGCGGCCTTCGGCGCCAAGCCGAAAATGCTCGGCGTGCACGAAGTGGCCGACCTCACCGGCCACGAAGTCGGCGGCGTCTGTCCGTTCGGATTGAAGCAGCCGTTGCCGATCTATTGCGACATTTCGCTCCGCGCCTTCGACATCGTCGTGCCTGCCGCAGGATCCACGCACAGCGCCGTGCGCATCGCGCCGCAGCGGATGGCCGAACTGGTGGACGCCGAATGGGTCGACGTCAGCGAGCTCCCTTCAGGCCAACCTTAACGTTCCGTCAACGAAAAGCGGGGCCCGAAGGCCCCGCGATCCGTCACGCCGGAAAGACTATTACCAGCGACGGCCGTGCCAGCGCGGACCGTAGAAGCGCGGGCCGCCGTAGAAGCGCGGGCCGTAGTACGGGCGGGGGCCGTAGTAGCCATAGGCGCCGTAGTAGTTCGGGCGCCACCAGCAACGTCCCCAGGCGTTACAGACGTAGCGCACCTGATCGACATTGGCAGACTGGTTCGCGACCGCACCGGCGGCGCCGGCAAGACCGTTCGGCATCGCGGCGGAGGCGGTGCCTGAGGTGAGAGCAACGGCGCCGAGAGCGGCTGCAGCGGCAACAGCGAGTTTGAGTTTCATCGGATCAACCTCCTTCATTGCAACTCAGAAAACTGCGGACAGCATAAGAAGTTGCAGGTGAACGAGCGCTGACGACGGAGTTCATCTTGATGAAATCTCCGTAAGGTTACGACATGCTTGCCGCGGCAAGTGGACCCGCGGCGCAGATCACGCCGCGCGGCGTTTGGCGTCACCACTACGCAACGAGCGCAGGAAGTCGCGCACCGCATCGCCGAGAGTTGCAGCCTGGTGCGCCAGCGTGCCGGACGCTGTCAGCGTCGTTCCGGCATGCTGCTCGGTGTCGGCGACGTTGATGCTGACGCTCTGGATGTTGGACGAGATGTCGCGGATGCCGGCGAACGCCTGCTCGATGTTGCGCGCGACGTCGCTGGTCGCCGCGGTCTGTGCCTCCACCGCCTCGGCGACCTGACAGGTGATGGCATCGACTTCGCCGATGCTGTGGCCGATACCGGAAATCGCGTCGACCGCCGCGCGGGTGGTCTCCTGGACTTCGGCAATGCTGACGGAGATATCGTGAGTGGCCTTGGCGGTCTGCTGCGCCAGCGATTTGACCTCCTGCGCACCACCGAAAAGCCCCTGCCCGCTTCGCCGGCGCGAGCGGCTTCGATCGTCGCGTTGAGGGCCAGCAGATTGGTCTGGGCGGCGATCTCCTCGATCAGTTGCACGATGGTGCCGATCCGTTCGGTGGCGGTCGACAGACTGCCCACAGTGTCGCGTGCATGATCCGACGCAGTCACCGCGGTGCGTGCGATCGCCGCCGAGCGGTTGACGCTGCCGAGGATTTCGTTGGCCGACGCAGTGAGTTCGGCCGTGGCTGCAGCCACCGACTCCATGTTGGCGGACGCCTGTTCGGATGCCGCCGACACCGCCAAGGCTCGCTCGCGGGTCGCGACCACGCCCTGGTTGAGGCTGCCGGCGGTCTCGCCCATGTTGCTCGACGCGCTCGACACCGTATCGATAACGGCGCTGATCGTCCCCTCGAAATCCGCGGTGTTGGCATTGAACGCCGCCACCCGGGTTTCGATCGCCTGCATCGCGTCGTTGATGGTCTGCGACGCGATCAGCAGCGAGCCGCGCAAGCCGGCCGGCAGAATATGCCGATAGTACTTATCGTCGCGGATCGCGCCCATCGCCGCGCTGGCTTCGCGCACGAACGCGTCGCAGCGATCGATCATGTCGTTGAAGGTGTGGGTCAGCGTCGCGATCCGGCCGCCATCGCGGCAGCCGATGATCCGTGCCTCGAAATCGCCATCGGCGATGCGCTGGCAGACGGTTTCAATGCTTCTCAGTGCCCGGTCGATCCGCAGCAGCATCAGGCCGAGCAAGGCCGCCGACAGCAAGGCGCCACCGAGCCCGACTTGCTGCAGCAGCGGCACGCCGATCGCGGCACCAACAACAGCCGCAGCGATCGATCCGACCACGCCCGCAAGGCAGGCTGCCGCATTAAAGAGAGAAGATGAACTGGTCATAGGAGACGTTCTTCGATTTGACGAAATCGGTCATGTGCCGGGCGCTGGCGGCAAGGCCGTCCTTGCCGTTGCGATGCCCCGCTTCAACGTCGGCAAGCTGCTGATAGACCGGCGCCAAAGCCGCGATCACCCGCCTGTCCGGCACGCGGCGATTGGAGTGATAACCGATCACCTTGCCGGCCGCGTCGAACGACGGCGTGACATGGGCGAACACCCAATAGTAATCGCCGCGCCGCGTCATGTTCTTGACATAGGCGAAGATCTCCCGACCTTCGGCGAGCGTGTCCCACAGCAGCTTGAACACGCAGCGCGGCATGTCCGGATGTCGCACGATCGAGTGCGGCTGCCCGATCAGCTCGGCCTCGCTGTATCCGCAGATATCCGTGAACACCTTGTTGGCGTAGGTGATCCGGCCTTTGAGGTCGGTTTTGGAAACGATGATGTCGTCGGGGTCGAAAAACACCTCGACGCTGGTCGGCGCGACGGCTTGTTTCACGGCGAATTCCAGACTGAGCACTTCAAACTACAACGCCGGCAAACGACCTGTCCGGCTTCGCACGAATACGAGACCGGCCCTTAAGAGTTAGTTCGCTCGACAAACGTCGCTGCTACCCGGAATAAGGCGAAGAAATGGAATTCGAGCGTAGCTTCCACACTCGATTACAGGTGGCGAGATGCGTGTCATCGACGAAGGTCGCAATTTGTCGGTGAAGTGATCAGCTTTCGAATCACCGCGTCAGGTATTTCCTGACGACATGCGTGCTTGATTGTGAAGATGACGGGAATGCAGCAATTAGTTGGCGCTGGCGCTGGAGCTGTTCTGGCTTTCAGGCACCTCCGTCTCCACGCGTCGTCTCCACGCGTCATGCCCGGCCTTGTGCCTGGCATCCACGCCTTGCTGCCAGAAATGCAGGAAGGCGTGCATGGCCGCGACAAGCCCGGCCATGACAGAGATTGTTAGCAAATCCAGCGAAGCGGAAAGTCGCCGTGAACCGGACCCGAGTTTTCAGTCAGCCCGCCGATGAGGACTTAGTGCTCATAGAGAGGGCGAAAGCGCTTCAATCAGTCAACGCCTGCTCTAGCGCTCATCCTTCGGCTTGCGGCCGATGCCGGCGACGAGCAGGAACGCGACCACGAGGCTCGCGACGTTGAGAGCCGCAATGCGGATGCCGTCGCTTGAAAAGCCGAACGCGCCGCGTGTTACGGCGAACAGCAGGCCGGCCGCCGCGATGGCGGCAACACCAGCGAGGGCCAAACGCCCGACTGTCTGCAAGCTGAGCTTCGGCATCGGACACCTCCTAAATAGACCGCCTAAAATACCGCTCGATCGAAATGGCCTGCCGGGCCGAGCGCGGAGTCGGAACTCAACCATAGTTGAGGTCGCGAGTTCCCTCGTGCAACTGCAAGGCCTCTGCATTTACTAATTATTGATGACTTGGCGCCCCCTCGTCCAACCGAATCGTAACGTCTCGCTGCTAAGTGGATCGGGCTACCGCAACGCCACGCGGTCGCGCGCATTGGGGGTCGCTTTGGCTGTTATGGATGCTCCACCGGCCACATCACTCGCCGGTTTGAAGGCGCGCTTGTCCAGCCTGTTCGGCAGCTCCAACGAGCGATCGCTGACCAATCGTCTCGCCGGTACCATCTTCCTGATTCGCGTCGTCAGCGCCGGGATGGCGTATCTCGCGCAGATTCTGCTGGCCCGCTGGATGGGCGGCTCCGACTACGGCGTCTACGTGTATGTGTGGACCTGGGTGCTGCTGCTCGGCTCGATGCTGGACTTCGGCATCTCGGCCTCAGCGCAAAAGATCATCCCGGAATATCGCGCCAGCGGCGCCGACGACCAGTTGCGCGGCTTCCTGTCCGGCAGCCGTTGGGCGACGCTGGCGGCGTCCGGTCTGGTCGCACTGCTGCTCGCGGCTGTGGTGTTCGCGCTGTCGGGGTCTATCGATCCGGCGACGGTGCTGCCGCTGTATCTCGGCTGCCTGACGCTGCCGGCCTTCGTGGTCGCCAACACCCAGGACGGCATCGCGCGCTCGCACGATTGGATGAAGCTCGGCCTGATGCCGCAGTTCATCATCCGCCAGGGCCTGATCATCGGCTTCACCGCCGGCCTGTTCGTGCTCGGCTTCCAGCTCGGCGCGGTCGCCGCGATGGCGGCGAGTTGCGCGGCAGTGTGGATCGCGATGATCGGACAGATGATCGCGCTCAACCGCAAGCTGCGCGGCCACGTCCCGGCCGGTCCGCGCGCCTACGACTTCCGCGGCTGGCTCGCCACCTCGCTGCCGATCCTGCTGGTCGAAAGCTTCTACCTGCTGCTGTCCTACACCGACGTGCTGGTGCTGCAGCAGTTCCGCCCGGCCGAAGAGGTCGGCGTGTACTACGCGGTGGTCAAGACGCTGGCATTGGTGTCGTTCATCCACTACGCGATGTCGGCGACCACCGCCCACCGCTTCACCGAATATCACGCCGCCGGCGACAAGGAGCGGCTCGCCGCCTATGTGCGGCACGCGATTGTCTGGACGTTCTGGCCCTCGCTCGGCGCCACCGTTCTGCTGCTGGCGCTGGGCGAGCCGATCCTGTGGCTGTTCGGGCCGCAATTTACGGAAGGCTACGGCATCATGTTCGTCGCCGCGATCGGCCTCATGGTCCGCGCCGCGATCGGCCCGGTCGAGCGGCTGCTCAACATGCTCGGCCACCAGAACGTCTGCGCGCTGGCCTATGCGCTGGCGTTCGGCGTCAATCTCGTGCTGTGCCTGGTGCTGGTTCCCCGCTTCGGCGGCTACGGCGCAGCTGCGGCGACGTCGGCAGCGCTGACGTTCGAGACCGTGCTGCTGTTCTGGATCGTGCGCTGGCGGCTCGGTCTGCATGTGCTGGCGTTTGGCAAGAAGGGCTGAAGCGGGGTTCCTGCAACGATCTGGTCTGCGTTGACGTTTGCCTACACATAAGCCTATATAGGCCTACACAACGCCTGAGGCGTTCGATGGACGTGGCCGGCTTTGATTGGGATCACGGCAATCGCGCGAAGTGTGAAAAGCACGGCGTGACCCGCGGCGAGATTGAGAGCTTGTTTCGGGGACCGGTCAGCGTATTTCCCGATCCGGTCCACTCACAGACTGAGCAACGCTTCAAGGCGATCGGTCGGTCCGAAGCGGGGCGAATGGTCTTTCTGATTTTCACGCTCAGGCGCGACAGCGGTGAAACACTGATCAGACCCATCAGCGCCCGCTACATGCACCGCAAAGAGGTCGCTTATTATGAAAAAGAAGCTGCCCGAACTGAAAAGTGACGATGAAGCCGAAGCATTCGTTGCCGAGGCTGATCTGACCGACTATGACCTGTCCGGCCTGGTGACGATGCAGTTCGAACTGAAGCCGAAGAACAAATCGATCAATTTGCGACTGCCCGAGCAACTGCTTTCGGCTGTCCGCAAAGAAGCTAAAATCGCCGGCATGCCGTACCAGCGCTTCATCAGAATGGCGCTGGAGCGAGCTGTCCAAAGATCGAAAACTTAGCGGAGCCTCGACGACGGGACGCAGGGGCCGCCGACCAGATCATCGCCCGCCTTGTCCGGGCGACCCAGTATCCGAGATCGTCAATGCGCTGCGATACTGGATCCTCCGCTTTCGCGGAGGATGACAGATCATGATGCGGCTGAGGCTACGACCGACGATCGAACTAAGTCCACCGCGGTCAGGCCGCCGTCCAGCCGCCGTCCATCGACAAATTCGCGCCGGTGATCTGGCTGGCTTCGTCGCCGCACAGGTACACGGCGAGCGCGGCGACCTGTTCGGAGGTGACGAATTCCTTGGTCGGCTGCGCCTGCAGCAGCACGTCGTTGATGACCTGCTCCTTGGTGAGTCCGCGCGCCTTCATGGTGTCGGGGATCTGCTTCTCGACCAGCGGGGTCCACACGTAACCGGGCGAGATGCAGTTACAGGTGATCTTGTGGGTGGCGACTTCGAGCGCGACGGTCTTGGTCAGGCCGGCGATGCCATGCTTGGCGGCCACATAGGCAGACTTGAACGGCGACGCCACCAGCGAATGAGCCGAGGCGGTGTTGATGATGCGACCCCAGCCGCGTTTCTTCATGCCGGGCACTGCGGCGCGGATGGCATGGAAGGCGGACGACAGGTTGATGCCGATGATCGCATCCCACTTCTCGATCGGGAAGTCTTCGATCGGCGAAACGAACTGAATGCCGGCATTGTTGATCAGGATGTCGACCGAGCCGAAGGTCTTTTCGCCGAGCGCAACCATCTCGGTGATCTCGGCGGGCTTGAGCATGTCGGCCGGCGAATACACCGCCTTCACGGAGAAGTCGGTCTCGATCGACTTGCGCTCTTTCTCGATCGCGTCGGCATCGCCCATGCCGTTCAGCACCACATTGGCGCCGACCTTGGCGAAGGCGCGCGCATAAGCGAGACCAATGCCCGAGGTCGAGCCGGTCACGGCCGCGGTCTTGCCGGTGAGATTAGCCATGTTCTGCTCCTGTTGATCGTCTGACGCGGCGCCGAGCGGGCCGCTATTTGAACGCATCCCGGGTCAGGTCCCAGGTCACCATGGTTTCGCCGTCCTGCGGCCCGCGCTGCCACTCCTCGTGGCGCATCGAGACATAGACATCCTGCTCGCCGGATTTCCAGTGCTCGATCATGTTCAGCCGCGAGAAATCATAGTCCTTGGAGGACGCCTCGTAGTCTCGCTTGCGGTAGATCAGATGCACCACCGTGACGGCGTTTTCCTTGGCCGCCTCGTGCAGCACCGCGTAGGTCGGATCGTTGCGCAGTTCGTCCGGCAGCCGCTCGATCAGATGCCTCAGCGCCTTGCGGGCGTTGTGGATCTGCTTGTTCTTGTCGGTGTTCATCCGCGTTCGGCTGGAGTAGCGGATGTCTTTCTCGCGCTCGGCGGCTTCCAGCAGCGTCTGCGGCAGCCGGCCATGAGAGCTGAACAGATCGACCTGAAAGATCAGCAGATCGTCGCGCTGCTCGCTGTCGAGCACGTAGTCGAGCGGCGTGTTCGAAGCGATGCCGCCGTCCCAATAGTAATGTCCGTCTATCTCGATCGCCGGGAAGCCCGGCGGCAGCGCGCCCGACGCCATGATGTGCTCCGGGCGGATGGTCATCTGCGTATTGTCGAAATACTCGAAATTGCCGGTGACGATGTTGACGGCGCCGACGCTGAGGCGGATGCCGTTGTTGTTGAGCAGATCGAAATCCACCAACCGCTCGAGCGTCGCGCGCAGCGGCCGCGTGTCGTAATAACTCAGCGTTTCCGGATCGGCGGTCGGCATCAGTTGCGCGGGCGGAAACCGGGGCGTGAAAAAGCCCGGCACGCCGAACGCCGCAATCATCGCGGCGCTGGCCTCGTTGAACAGCGAATGCGCATGGTCGGTGTGGAGCATCGGCTGCCACGGCACCGGCGACGACGCCATCTCCCAGAATTGTTTCAACTTCTCGACGCGTTGCTCGCGCGGATTGCCGGCGATGATCGCCGCATTGATCGCGCCGATCGAAATGCCGGCGAGCCATTCGGGCTCGAAATCGTGGTGGCACAGCGCCTGATAGGCGCCGGCCTGATACGAGCCGAGCGCGCCGCCGCCCTGCAGAACCAGCACGCGACGGGGATGGGTGACGGGTTTGGGATGATGATGGGAGGACGTCATGAGCTCGCCGCAAACGGGACCGGCACCGTGGCGCTCCGGAACCGCGGCGTCAATCACGCCCGCGGTCAAACCCGATCACGCCCGGGTTATCGTGGCGGCTCGGTGGAGGCGAGGATCATCGTCCAGAACACCTTATACTTGGTGTTCGGCGCATACACGGCGGCGATGCCGAGTCTGGTGACGCCGTTCTTCAGCATGTTGGCGCGGTGCGGCGGCGAGTCTCGCCACCCCGAGAAGGCTTCGGCCAGGGTATGATAGCCGGCCGAGACGTTCTCGACCGCGATCGACGCCGGATAGGACGCGGCGGTGAGCCGCTGCGCCAGCGGCGCCTTGGCGTCGTGATCGAGCTTGTTGCGCCGTGCCATGTTAGCCGACTGGTCCTCGGCAAGCTGGGTGAGTGCCGGATCGACCACCACCGGGCCGAGCCCATTGTTCTGGCGGTACTGCGAGATCATTGTGGCCGCGGAGATCGAGTCGACCTTGGCACCTTCGCGCGCCATGCTGGCATACATCGACGGCGTCTCGACGGTCGGCGCCACCTCGCCGGCACACCCCGCCAGCAACACGAGGCCGAGCACGGCCATCACCCCACGCAACATCCAGCAATTCCCCATCCGCGCTGCAAGCCGATCCCCATCGGCCTCGCGGCGCGCGAATGTTGTTGCACATCAAGAGTGGCTGAAAGGTGAAGACGGGAGGCAGGCTGCGAACCACGAACCTCGCCCGGAGAACAGCGAGCTCCCTCGCCCCGCTCTTGCGGGGAGAGGGTTGGGGTGAGGGGCGACGCGGGCACGGACTCTCGGCCGCGCGGAGGTGCCCCCTCAACCCGCCCGGCTTCGCCGGTCGACCTCTCCCCGCTCGCGGGGAGAGGTTCAGACAGCCCCCAAACGACAACGGCCCGGACTTGCGTCCGGGCCGTCTGCGGGCGCCCTGGAGGAGAAGGCGCTCGCGTGGTCAACGCTTCAATCAGGCCGCGGCGGCCTTCGAGGTGGGGACTTCCGAGATGGTCTTCAGGATCTGCGAAGCGATCTGGTAGGGGTCGCCCATGGAGTTCGGGCGGCGGTCTTCCAGATAGCCCTTGTAGCCGTTGTTGACGAACGAATGCGGCACGCGGATCGAGGCGCCGCGATCCGCCACGCCGTAGGAGAACTTGTTCCACGGCGCGGTTTCATGCTTGCCGGTCAGGCGCATGTGGTTGTCCGGACCGTACACGGCGATGTGGTCGTGCAGGTTGGTCTCGAACTGCTTCATCAGCGCTTCGAAGTACTCCTTGCCGCCAACTTCGCGCATGAACTTGGTCGAGAAGTTGGCGTGCATGCCCGAGCCGTTCCAGTCGGTATCGCCGAGCGGCTTGCAGTGCCATTCGATGTCGATGCCGTAGCTTTCGCACAGGCGCAGCATCAGATAGCGCGCCATCCACATCTGGTCGGCGGCGGTCTTCGACCCCTTGCCGAAGATCTGGAATTCCCACTGCCCCTTCGCCACTTCGGCGTTGATGCCTTCGTGGTTGATGCCGGCGGCGAGGCAGAGGTCGAGATGCTCTTCGACGATCTTGCGGGCGATGTTGCCGACGTTCTTGAAGCCGACGCCGGTGTAATACGGACCCTGTGGCGCCGGATAGCCGGCTTCCGGGAAGCCGAGCGGGCGGCCGTCCTTGTAGAAGAAGTACTCCTGCTCGAAGCCGAACCAGGCGCCCTCGTCGTCCAGGATAGTGGCGCGGGTGTTGCTGGCATGCGGGGTGACGCCATCGGGCATCATCACTTCACACATCACCAGAATGCCGTTCTTACGCGTGGCGTCGTGGAACATCGCGACCGGCTTCAGCACGCAATCCGAGCTGCGGCCTTCGGCCTGCATGGTCGAGGAGCCATCGAAGCCCCACAGCGGAAGTTGCTCGAGCGTCGGATAGACTTCGAATTCCTTGATCTGCGTTTTGCCGCGCAGGTTCGGCACCGGCGTATAGCCGTCGAGCCAGATGTACTCGAGTTTGTACTTGGTCATGCGGTTCTCTCTGTTGACTGCAAAGGGCGGGAACCCAAGCGGACACGGAACCGCACCCCGGCGGCCGACATCCGGCTGTCACGGAAGCATTTGTCATGCCAACCAGGGTGCCACCTGCGACAAAACAAGCAGTCCTCGCGGCTGCAAAGGAACTTGAGCCGCTTTACAGGCTTGGTCTCGAAGCGCCCGCCAAATCGGCCTGAATCCGGGGCCAAAGGAGATGCCGTTAGGGCCGACGATGAGGGTGCTCAGTAGACGAACTGTCCGCAGCCCACAGCGAGACCCAAATTTAAAATTGCCGCATGGTGATCACCGGCCATGCAACGGACGATTTGCCTAATATTCAGTCAAATGATGATTTTTTCTTGAGCATATTGCACCTACCCTGAGCGCGACCGATATTCATCAGCCGTGCAAATCGCGGGGCTCGACGAAGGCGAGACGAACAACCGAAGGAGATGACCTTGAGTAGCCTGGAGCAGACATCGGCAAAAATCTACCAATTTCCGGTTGGCGGCCGAGGCGGCCTGGCCCGGCGCGAACAGTCCGCGCCCGAGATCGTCAATCGGGCTGTGGTGGCGAGTTCGAGCTGGTATCACGAAGCTGCAATGCTCGACGATCAGCAGCGAAAGCCGCAATGACCCCCGACCCGAGACCGCCTCAGGGCGACACCATCGAGATCTAGCAAAGGGCCGACGTGCAAACGTTTCGGCCCTTTGTTTTGCCCGGAGCGCCGGGCCGCCCTCAGACGCCGAAAATCGACCAGCCGAGCCGCTTGGTCAGCGCTTCCAGCGCGATCCGGCCAAGATGTGAATTGCCTGCGGCATCGAGCCCGGGCGCCCACACCGCGATCGAGGCTTTTCCCGGCGCCACCGCCAGCACCCCACCCCCAACCCCGCTCTTGCCGGGGAGACCGACCCGATAGGCGAATTCGCCCGAGCCGTCGTAATGCCCGCAGGTCAGCATCAGCGCGTTGATGCGGCGGGCACGCTGGGGTGACACCACATTGTGCCCCGTCGTCGGATTGCGGCCGTTATGGGCGAGGAAGCGCCCGGCCATGGCCAGCTGCCGGCAGCTCATCGCGATCGCGCAATGATGGAAATAGACGCCGAGCGTGTATTCGACCGGATTGTCCAGCACGCCGAACGACTTCATGTAATTGGCCAGCGCCGCATTGCGGAAGCCGGTACGTTGCTCGGAGGCAGCGACCGCCTCGTCGATGACGATGCTGTCGTCTCCGGCGAGAAATTGCATGAAGCGCAGGATCTCGCCGAGTGCCTCGCGCGGCTGATGCCCGGACAGGATCAGGTCGGTGACGGCGATCGCGCCGGCGTTGATGAAAGGGTTGCGCGGGATGCCGCGCTCACGCTCGAGCTGGACGATCGAGTTGAACGCCGAACCTGAGGGCTCACGCCCGACCCGCCGCCACACCCGATCGCCGGATTTGCCGAGCGCCAGCGTCAGCGTGAACACCTTCGAGATGCTCTGGATCGAGAACGGCACGTTGGCGTCACCGCCTGCCGCGACATGGCCGTCGGCGTCGATGACGACGAGGCCGAAGCGCTGCGGATCGACGTTCGCCAGTTCAGGAATGTAGCTCGCGACCTCGCCACGGTCGGCGCGGTTCGCCATCTCGCCGGCGATCTCGGCGACGACTTGGTCGAGGTGTGAGGCGTTCATGGCGGCGGAGAAAAAGGCAAGCTCCGCGCCAAAGCAAGGTCAAAGAGGAAGCAACAGGTGGCTGTTGATGTGAGACGATGTCCCAAGCACGGCCTGCTCCTTCTCCCCGCGCGCGGGGAGAAGGGTGGGATGAGGGGGCGTCTCCACAAGGCCGAGCGCCAATCCTCGATCATCATCAGTCTTAAGCAACCCGGCCGCTCAGGCTCGTTGAGGCGCCCCTCACCCGACCTGGCTTCGCTGCGCTCAGCCAGATCGACCTCTCCCCGCGCGCGGGGAGAGGTTAGGCCCTGCTCGGCTCGAGGATGCTACGTCGTCGCCGCCTTGTGGCGCTGCTTGCGGAGTTGCAGCGCGCTGAGGTGGCCGTCGCCGGTCGGCTGATAGAATTCGGTGTAGCGATGCGTCGCCTCGCGGAAGGCGTGAGCGTCGGATTCCTTCTTGGCGTCGAACGAGTCGAAACCATTGCGCACCAGAAAGGTGAACTGGTCGCGCAGCACCTGCCCGGTCGCGCGCAATTCGCCGCGATAACCGTAGATCTCGCGCAGCCGGCGCGCCTGGCTGTGGGCGCGGCCATCCCTGAAGGTGGGAAACACCAGCGTGATCAGCGCCAGCCGGTCGAGCCACGGCTTGAGCTCGGCGACGTCGCGGTTGTTCGGCCAGGCGACGCCGAGCGGGCGATTGCTCCTGGTCAGCGTCTCCGCATCGGCGACAAAGCGCGTCGCGGATACCAGCACGGCACCGTCGGCCGGCAGCTCGGCGTCGTCCGCAACGGTCACGAACTCATCGGCAACGATCTGCGCGTTCTTAACGAGTGGCATAGACGCGCTCCTTGAAAGGCTCCACTCCGAGCCGCTTGACGGTATCGACGAACAGCTCCTCCGGCCGCTCGCGCAGCGCCAGATAGGCCTCGACGATATCCTCGACCACGTCCGCGACCTCTGCATACGGCACCGCGGGGCCGATCAGCTCGCCGAGCTTGGCGTGCTCGTCGGCGCGGCCGCCGATGGTGATCTGATAGACTTCCTGATCGTTCTTCTCGACGCCGAGAATGCCGATGTGGCCGACGTGGTGATGGCCGCAGGCGTTGATGCAGCCGGAGATGTTGACGTGCAGCCGGCCGATCAGATTGGCGGTCTCGTGATTGGCGAAGCGCCGCGTCAGCTCCTGCGCGATCGGGATCGAACGGGCATTGGCGAGCGAGCAGTAATCGAGCCCCGGGCAGGCGATGATGTCGCTGACCAGGTTGACGTTCGGCGTGGCGACGCCGATCGCGTCGAGCGCGCTCCACAGCGCCGGCAGATCGCGCTGGGCGACGTGCGGCAGCGCCAGATTCTGCTCGTGGCCGACGCGGATCTCGCCGAACGAGTATTTGTCGGCGAGGTCGGCGATCGCATCCATCTGCTCGGCGGTGGCGTCGCCGGGCGGGCCCCCGACCGGCTTCAGCGACAGCGTGACGATCGCGTAGCCGGGCTGGCGATGCGGCGCGACCGAGTTCTTGCGCCACGCTTCGAACTTCGCATCCGCCGAAGCCGCGCGCAGCTCGGCGGGATCGTCGGTCAGCGTCTCATAGGCCGGATAGACGAAGCGCGAGCGGATCTCCTCGATCATCTCGTCGTCGAGCGTCAACGGGCCTTCGGCGATCTCGCGCCAAGTCTGCTCGACCTCGGCGGCAAATTTCTCGATGCCGAGCTCGTGCACCAGGATCTTGATGCGCGCCTTGTAGATGTTGTCGCGGCGGCCGAACTGGTTGTAGACGCGCAGGATCGCCTCGACATAGCTGAGGATGTCGCGGCCCGGGACGAACGGCTTGATAGTCTTGGCGATGAACGGCGAACGGCCGAGACCACCGCCAACCAGCACCTCGAAGCCGGTCTCGCCGGCGTCGTTCTTGCGTAGGCGCAAGCCGATGTCGTGCACCTTGATGGCCGCGCGATCATGATCCGCCGCCGTGATGGCGAACTTGAACTTGCGCGGCAGGAACGAGAACTCGGGATGCAGCGCGGTGTGCTGGCGCAGGATCTCAGCCCAGACCCGCGGGTCTTCGACCTCGTCCGGCACGACGCCGGCCCATTGATCCGCGGTGACGTTGCGGGTGCAGTTGCCCGAGGTCTGCATCGCGTGGATGCCCACTTCGGCGAGATCGGCGAGCGCGTCGGGCAGATCCTTCAGCGCAATCCAATTGAACTGAATGTTCTGCCGCGTGGTGAAGTGGCCGTAGCCGCGATCGTATTTGCGCGCCACATGGGCGAGCTTGCGCAGCTGCGCCGACGACAGCGTGCCGTAAGGGATGGCGACGCGGAACATGTAGGCGTGCAATTGCAGATAGACGCCGTTCATCAGCCGCAGCGACTTGAATTCGTCCTCGGTCAATTCTCCGGACAGCCGGCGCTGCACCTGATCGCGAAACTCCGCGACGCGTTCGTTGACCAGCGTCTGGTCGAGATCGTCATAAACATACATTGGAAAAACAGCCTCAGGCCTGAGCGGTCAGCGCGATAGTCAGGCCGGTCTTGCGGATTTGTTCGCGCAGATTGCCGGGGATGATGGTGCCGGCGTCGTCGATCTTCACCGGAGCGATGTAAGCACCGACCGCGCCGACATCGTCGGCGACCGCTTCGGCGAGCAACGCACGCGCCGGCTCGACCTCGCGCACAATCGCGGCGTCGGCCAGATCGGTCGACCAGCCGCCTTTGCCGGTGCGGTAGATCACAATGCCGTCGAAGGTGCGGTTGGCGGTCACGACCGACGGGCCGGTGATCCGGATTTTCTGTTGCAGCGGAGACGTCATTCGGCGGCCACCTGATAGGTCGAAACGAGTTGCTGAAGTTGTTGCCGGCGCCACGGCGCCGAATGCGCGACGACGTCGCCGATCACCAGAATGGCCGGGCCACCTTCGACCTGCCCGACCAGCGCCGGCAGATCGTCGAGCACGCCGACGGCGGCCTTGGAGTCCGGCCGCGTCACGCGCGCGAACACACCGACCGGCGTTCGCGGCGAACGGCCGGCCTGCAGCAGGCCGGCGCGCACCGTCGGTGCGGCGCTCATGCCCATATAGACGACCACGGTCATCTTCTCGTCTGTCAGCACCGACCAGTCGACCGCCTCGGCATCGGTCGCTTTGTGGGCAGTGAGGAAGGTGAGGCGCAGCGCCTCGTGCCGATAGGTCAGCGGCACCTCGAATTGCGCGGCGGCGCCGAAGCCGGCGCTGATGCCGGGCACCACCGAGTACGACACGCCGGCGTCGCGCAGCGCTTCGACTTCCTCGCCGCCGCGACCGAACACGAACGAATCGCCGCCCTTCAGGCGCACGGCGCGCTGGCCGGCTTGCGCGGCTTCGATCAGCAGCTTGTTGATCGCGTCCTGACCGATGCCGGGCTTGTTGACGCGGCGGCCGACCGGAACGCGCGAAGCGTCGCGGCGAATGCGGTCGAGAATTTCGGACGACACCAGCTCGTCGTAAAACACCACGTCGGCGTCCTGCAGCGCGCGCAGCGCCTTGATGGTCAACAGATCGGGATCGCCGGGACCGGCACCGACCAGCGTGACGTGGCCTTCCGCATGGCCGGTGGCGGATTCGCGCGCATATGCGGACGGATCGGCGATCGCCCCCAGCTGATCCTCGGCATCGGCGCCACGGCCTTCGAGCACGGCGGCGCCGATCGGGCCGTCGACGACACGCTCCCAGAACCGGCGGCGCAGCGGAAACTCGGGCAGCCGCGCCTTCATCGGATGACGCCAGCGCCCGATCAGCGCGGCGAGATCGCCGATCCGGGCCGGAACCACGGCTTCGATCATCTCACGAACGCGCCGCGCCACCACCGGCGACGACCCGCCGGTGCCGATCGCGACCACCACATCGCCGCGATCGACGATCGCCGGAAAAATGAAGGTGGAATGCGACAGCTCGTCCATCACGTTCACCGGCACGCCGGCTTCGCGAGCCCGGGCCGCGAGCGGCGCGGCGAGATCGCCGGCGCCGGCGCACAGCAGCGCAATCGCGCCGCGAAGATCGGCGTGCAGCGGATCGCCGTCGGCAAAGCTGATGCGGGCACGATCGGTGTCGCTCACGCCCGACAGCTCACGATCGCCGTCGACCGCGTAGCAGCGGATCGTCGCGCCGGCCGACAGCAGCAGCCGCAATTTGGCACGCGCCATCTCTCCAGCGCCGACCAGTATCACTGGCCCTGCCGCGAGATCGAGAAAGACCGGAAGAAACCGCATGCTTGCTCCGTTGCCCCTTTCGGGTCCGCCAGAATTATTTTCTACGTGGAATTCTTACAAGTCGCGCCGGAAGAAAACCAATCCTTTGCGCGCCAAGGGCGCAGTGGGGAATTTCCATCCCCTGAGACGCACCACCGGAGACAACCATTCTCCGCGCATCAAGCGCCTTCAGATCCGAACGCTGAAAGTCGGTCCGCGTTGCTGGGGCACCCGCTTCACACGCGTAGTTATCTCGACTATCTGACCATGAAACTTGCGTTTTCGCAGGACGACGCTCACGCATTGAGCAGCACGCTGCCTGATCCGCATTCAAGACCAGCAATAAGGAGTTCTCGTGAACCGCTTCGCCCTCGCCCTGCTCGCCGGCCTTGGTGCTTTCGCGACCGCATTGCCGGCCCAGGCGCAGACGCCCACCACGCTGCTCAATGTCTCGTACGACATCGCGCGGGAACTCTATGTCGAGATCAACGCCGCGTTCGTTCCGCATTGGAAGCAGAAGACCGGCCAGGACATCACCATCAACCAGTCGCATGGCGGCTCGTCGCGGCAGGCGCGGTCGATCCTCGAGGGGCTAGAGGCCGACGTCGTCACCTTCAATCAGGTTACCGACGTCCAGGTGCTGCACGACAAGGGCAAGCTGATCCCGGCCGACTGGGCCAAGCGGCTGCCCAATAACTCGTCGCCCTACTACTCGCTGCCGGCGTTCCTGGTGCGGGCCGGCAATCCGAAGGGCATCAAGGACTGGGACGATCTGGTGAAGCCGGACGTCAAGGTGATCTTCCCGAACCCCAAGACCTCGGGCAACGCCCGCTACACGTACCTCGCCGCCTACGCCTTCGCGAAGCACAAATACGGTAGCGAGGCCGAAGCCGATGCCTTCGTCAAGAAGCTGTTCGCCAACGTTCCGGTGTTCGACACCGGCGGCCGCGCCGCGACGACGACCTTCGTCGAGCGCCAGACCGGCGACGTGCTGATCACCTTCGAGGCCGAGACCAGCGCGATCCGCGATCTCGCCGGCGCTGACAAGTATCAAGTGGTGGTGCCGCCGACCAGCGTGCTGGCCGAATTCCCGGTCAGCGTTGTCGACAAATACGCCGACAAGCACGGCACCCGCGCGCTGGCGACGGCTTATCTCGAATATCTGTACTCGCCGGAAGGCCAGACCATCCTGGCCAAGGCCTACAACCGCGTCCACGACAAGGCGGTGATCGAGAAATTCAAGGACAAATTCCCCGAGGTGAAGCTGTATCGCGTCGAGGACGAGTTCGGCGGCTGGGACAAGCTGAACGCCGAACACCTGGCCTCGGGTGCGAAGCTGGACCAGCTGTTCGGCGGGCGGTGAGCTATATCGGACGCTGCGCTTCGAGCACTGCAACCAAGTTCGTCATTCCGGGGCGCGCGAAGCGCGAGCCCGGAATCCATAACCACCGCCGGGAGTATGGATTCCGGGCCTGCGCGCAAGAGCGCGCATCCCGGAATGACGAACGCGAGTTCTGTTCGTCATTGCGAGCGAAGCGAAGCAATCCAGAGGCTCCGAGCATTGGGCATCTGGATTGCTTCGTCGCTTTGCTCCTCGCAATGACGGATCGATCTCCGCACGATTCTTGACCGTCCTATCTCTTATCTGTCCTCATCCACCGGATCCCCACCTTGCGACGCAGCGTCATCCCCGGTTTCGGCCTCAGCCTCGGCATCACGCTCCTTTATCTCGGCGTGATCGTGCTGCTGCCGCTGGCGGCGTTGATCCTGAAGGCGTCGGATATCGGCGCGGCGCAACTGTGGGCGATTCTGTCGTCGCCGCGGACGCTGGCGGCGATCCGGCTGACGGTGACGATGGCGCTGGCGGCGACGATCTTCAACGCAATCTACGGCACGCTGCTGGCCTGGGTGCTGGCGCGTTATACGTTCCCGGGCAAGCGCGTGCTCGACGCGCTGGTCGACGTGCCGTTCGCGCTTCCGACCGCTGTCGCGGGCCTTGCCCTCACTGCACTGTTTTCCAAGACCGGCTGGTTCGGCAGCGTGCTGGAGCCGCTCGGGTTCAGCGTGGTCTACACGCCGCTCGGCATCGCCATCGCCATGGCATTCACCAGCATCCCGTTCGTGGTGCGCACCGTGCAGCCGGTGATCGAGGATCTCGGCACCGACGTCGAAGAAGCCAGCCGTTCCCTCGGCGCAAATGACCTGCAGATACTCGCCAAGATCATCTTTCCGTCGATCTTCCCGGCGCTGCTCGCGGGCTGCTCGCTGGCGTTCGCGCGCAGCCTCGGCGAGTTCGGCGCGGTGATCTTCATCGCCGGAAATCAGCCGATGAAGACCGAGATCGTCGCGCTGCTCGCCTTCATCCGGCTCGAGGAATACGACTACCCGGCCGCCGCGACGATCGCCGTGGTGATGCTGGCGATGGCATTCACGATGCTGCTGGTCACCAACGCGGTGCAGGCTTGGCAGCTGCGTTATCTCGGCCGTGGAGGCGTGTGATGAGCAAAGCACCCGCATCTCCCAAGGCGCCGCAGCAGAAAAAAGACTGGATGGTCACGCCGGTCGGCGCCGGTCCGGTGACCCGGCTGGCCGTGCTCGGCATCGTCGGCGTGATCACGCTGTTCATCCTGGTGGCACCGCTGGCGGTGATCCTCAGCTCGGCCTTCGCGCAGGGCATCGGCGTGTTTGTGCGCAACCTCGGCGATCCCGGCACGCTTCACGCGATGTGGCTGACCACGATCACCGCGCTGATCGTGGTGCCGGTGAACATCGTGTTCGGACTCGCCGCGGCCTGGACCGTCAGCAAATTCGATTTCCCCGGCCGAACGCTACTGATTGCGCTGATCGAGTTGCCCTATTCGATCTCGCCGATCGTCGCGGGTGTCGCCTATCTGTTCGTCTATGGCACCCAGGGGCTGTTCGGGCCGCTGCTCGATTATCTGGGCCTCAAGGTGATGTTCGCGCTGCCGGGGATTGTGCTGGCCAGCATGTTCGTCACTGCACCCTATGTGGCCCGTGAGTTGATCCCGCTGATGCAGGTGCAGGGCACCGACGAGGAGGAAGCCGCCGTGACGCTCGGCGCGGGCGGCTTCGCCACCTTCCTGCGTGTCACGCTGCCGAATATCCGCTGGGCGGTGCTGTACGGCGCGATCCTGTGCAACGCCCGCGTGCTGGGCGAATTCGGTGCAGTCTCAGTGGTATCCGGCAACATCCGCGGCCAGACCACCACATTGCCGCTGCAAATCGAGCTGCTGTACCAAGATTATAATGTCGCAGGCGCGTTCGCGGCCGCGACCACGCTGACGGCCGTGGCGCTACTGACGATCCTGCTCAAGATCGTGCTGGAGCGGCTGGCGGCGGACGAGCATCCGGCCCCCTGAGAGCCCGCGCCGGACGGCGGGCCCCTTCCAATACCCGCGGCTTTGGCGCTAAAAGAGGCGCCCCCGGGCTGCCTTGAGCGGCATCGGCTCATTTCGAACCCTGAAACGGGCCGCCGCTGCGGCGCCCTTTCTCGCGAGACATCCTCATATGAATCGTATTGACGCCCACGGCTTGAAAATCGCGCCCGTCCTGTTCGACTTCATCGCCAAGGAGGCCGCGCCGAAGACCGGGGTAGACCCCGACGCGTTCTGGGCCGGGCTCGCCGCGATCCTGCGCGACCTGACGCCGAAGACCCGCGCGCTGCTGAAGACGCGCGACGATCTGCAGGCCAAGATCGACGCCTGGCACCTCGCCAACAAGGGCAAGAAGCAGGACATGGCGGCGTACACCGCCTTCCTGAAGGAGATCGGCTACCTGCAGCCGGAGCCCAAGACCGCCCCGGTCGAGACCGCAAACGTCGACGAGGAAATCGGCAAGCTGTGCGGCCCGCAGCTGGTCGTGCCGCTGTCGAACGCGCGCTACGCGCTGAACGCCGCCAATGCGCGCTGGGGTTCGCTATACGACGCGTTCTACGGCACCGACGCGATCCCGCAGGAAGCCACCCAGACCAAGGGCTACGACAAGGTGCGCGGCGACAAGGTGATCGCCAAGGCCAAGGCGTTCCTCGACCAGGCCGCGCCGCTGGTCGCCGGCAGCCACAGCGACGTCACCGCCTATAGCGTGATCGCCGGGCAGTTCTCCGCGAAGCTGAAGAGCGGCAACGCTACCGGCCTGAAGACCCCCGCGCAGTTCGCCGGCTACAATGGTGACGCCGCCTCGCCGAGCGCCGTGCTGCTGGTCAACAACGGCCTGCACATCGAGATCAAGATCGACCGCTCGAACACCATCGGCAAGGACGATCCGGCCGGCGTCGCCGACCTGGTCATCGAGTCCGCGGTCTCGACCATTCTGGACATGGAAGACTCCGTCGCCGCCGTCGACGCCGAAGACAAGGTGCTGATCTATCGCAACACCCTCGGCCTGATGGACGGCACGCTGTCCGAGAGCTTCGACAAGGGCGGCAAGACCGTCACCCGCGCGCTCAACGGCGACCGCAACTACACGGCGCCGGACGGCAAGCAGCTGACGCTGCACGGGCGCAGCCTGCTGCTGATGCGCAACGTCGGCCACCACATGTGGACTGATGCAGTGCTCGACGCGGACGGTCAGGAGATTCCCGAAGGCTTCCTCGACGCCGCGGTGTCGGGCCTGCTGGCGATCCATGACCTCAAGCATCTCGGCAAGACCCGTAACAGCCGCACCGGCTCCGTCTACATCGTCAAGCCCAAGATGCACGGGCCGGACGAAGTCGCGCTGACGGTCGAACTGTTCGGCCGCGTCGAGCAGATGCTCGGCCTGCCGGAGAACACCCTCAAGGTCGGCATCATGGACGAGGAACGCCGCACCACGGTGAACCTCAAGGCCTGCATTCAGAACGCGTCGAAGCGGATCTGCTTCATCAATACCGGCTTCCTCGACCGCACCGGCGACGAGATCCACACTTCGATGGAAGCGGGTCCGATGATCCGCAAGAACGAGATGAAGGCGCAGCCCTGGATCAAGGCCTACGAGGACTGGAACGTCGACACCGGTCTGATCGACGGCCTGCCCGGCCACGCCCAGATCGGCAAGGGCATGTGGGCGGCCCCCGACAAGATGGCCGACATGCTGGCGCAGAAGATCGGCCACCCGCAGGCCGGCGCCACCACCGCCTGGGTGCCGTCGCCGACCGCCGCGACGCTGCACGCTTTGCACTATCACCAGGTCGACGTCATCGCCCGTCAGCAGGAGCTCGCCAAGGGTGGCCCGCGCGCCAAGCTCGAGGACATCCTCACCATTCCGGTGTCGAACTCGAACTGGGCCCCGGACGATGTCCGGCAGGAGATCGACAACAACTGCCAGGGCATTTTGGGCTACGTGGTGCGCTGGATCGACCAGGGCGTCGGCTGCTCCAAGGTGCCGGACATCCACGACGTCGGCCTGATGGAAGACCGCGCCACGCTGCGCATCTCCAGCCAGCACCTTGCCAACTGGCTTCACCACGGCGTCGTCACCAAGGAGCAGGTGATGGAGTCGCTGAAGCGGATGGCAGTGGTCGTCGACAAGCAGAACGCAGGCGATGCGCTGTATCGCCCGATGGCGCCGGACTTCGACGGTGTCGCGTTCGAGGCCGCGTGCGACCTGATCTTCAAGGGCCGCACCCAGCCGAACGGCTACACCGAATACATCCTGCACGAACGCCGCCGCGAAGCGAAAGCGGCGCACCTGGAGACGCTGCGCTAAGCGGCAAATTCCTCCGCTTGATTGCTAACAGACCCCGTCATGCCCGGCACAAGGCTGGGCATGACGGGGGGATAGGAAAGTGCCTGATTTTAAGGGCGCATTTACGGCCGAGCTCTCACAATGAGGACTCAACGGTTGTGAAGGGAGCGATAGCGCTTCACCTCATGAAGTGCCCGGCAAGCGATGCCGGACGCATCCGGTCAACGAAAAGGGGGCCCGGGGAATTGAGCGCCGCCCGATGGTTTTTGTGATCGGCGGGTTGGAGTATAAGAGCCCAGAAATAAAAACGCGCATGATGGGGAAGATTTTAAAAACACCCCCGGGGGAGAGGTTT
>NZ_QYYD01000014.1 GCF_003591005.1 Rhodopseudomonas palustris | reverse complement strand
GCTCCCTCGTCTGAAGTTACGACAACCTCAGTCTGGCACATCGATGCCGTTCGGGGGCCGTCCACCCCATCATTCCGGGATGCGCGCCGCAGGCGCGCAGACCCGGAATCCCGAAGTTGTGGGGAACGTCGCAGAACGCTGCGAGATTCCGGGTTCGCTCGCTGCGCGAGCGCCCCGGAATGACTCGGGGTGAGGGCGGTTACTCCACCGCGGCGTAGACCAGATTGCGTACCAGCGTGCGGAAGTATTCGCGCTGCCCCGGGCCCTGCGACATGAACACCGCGAACAAATCCTCCGCCGGGTCGATCCAGAAGAACGTGCCGGCGATGCCGCTCCAGTAGAATTGGCCGACCGAGCCGGGGAACGGTGCGATGCCGGGTTCGGTGCGCACGGCGAAGCCGAGGCCGAAGCCGTGGCCGGGCGGCAGGATGTAGTTGTCCGGCGGGATGTGCGGCTCGAGGTGATTGCTGGCCATCAGCTGCAGCGTCTTGCGGCCGATGATGCGGGTGCCGTGCAGCGATCCGCCGCTGAGCAGCATCTGGCAGAACCGCGCATAGTCCATCGTGGTCGAGACCAGGCCGCCGCCGCCGGATTCCATCACCGGCTTCTCCAGCATGTTGAACAGCGCCACCGGATCGCCGGTCCACGGATCAGTCGGAAAGGGTTCGGCCAGCCGGTGCTTGTTCTCGGCGCCGGTGTGGAACGCGGTCTCGGTCATCTGCAGCGGCGCCAGGATGCGCTCGGTGAGGAAGGCGCCGAGGCTCTTTCCGGAGATCACTTCGATGACGCGGCCGAGGATGTCGGTGGAGCGGCTGTAGTTCCACCCCGCGCCGGGCTGGCACACCAGCGGCATCTCGGCGATCAGCCGCGCGTGCTCCTCGGTGGTGATCTTGCGGCTGCGCACGCGGCTTTCGCGATACATCCGGTGGATCGGGCCGTCGCCGACGTGGTCGTAGGTGATGCCCGAGGTATGGCGCAGCAGGTCCTGGATGGTGATCGGCCGGTTGAGCGGGACGAGGTCGAGCTTGCCGTGCTCGACGACGCCGACATTGGTGTTCTCGAACTCCGGGATGAACTTCTGCAGCGGATCGTCGAGCTGGAGATAGCCGTCCTCGACCAGCTGCATGATGCCAACCGACACGATCGGCTTGGTCATCGAGAAAATGCGGAACAGGCTGTCGGTGCGCATCGCCGCGTCGGAGCCCGGCGCCTGGCGGCCGAGCGCCTCGAACCAGCCGATATGACCGCGGCGTGACACCAGCACGGTGACGCCCGGAATGTTGCCCTTGTCGATTTCGCGCTTGAAGGCGTCCGACATCGCCTGCAGCCGGACGGGCGACAGCCCGATGGTTTCAGGGCGGGCCTGATCCAGCTGCGGCGTCTGCGGGGCTTTGGCGGTTGTGGCTGCGGCTGAGGCGGTCATGGCGTCTCCCGTTGATCTTTGTGGGCGAGGCCTTACATGAGCGTCCGGATTTGAACGTCCAGGCGGCCTTCTCGGTCCGGTGCAGCGAGATTGGCCCATAACTTCCAGCTTGAACAGGGTGCTTTTCCGCAGTAACCAGCCGCGGGCTTCGCTGCCCTATGTGCTGCGCCGACAAGGATGGACATCAAATGGCCAAAGCAAAGTTTGAACGTACCAAGCCGCATTGCAACATCGGGACGATCGGTCACGTCGACCATGGCAAGACGTCGCTGACGGCGGCGATCACCAAGGTTCTGGCGGAGACGGGCGGTGCGACGTTCACGGCCTATGACCAGATCGACAAGGCGCCGGAAGAGAAGGCGCGCGGCATCACGATTTCGACCGCCCACGTCGAGTACGAGACGCAGAACCGCCACTACGCGCATGTCGACTGCCCCGGCCACGCCGACTACGTCAAGAACATGATCACCGGTGCGGCGCAGATGGACGGCGGCATTCTCGTCGTGTCGGCTGCCGACGGCCCGATGCCGCAGACCCGTGAGCACATCCTGCTGGCCCGTCAGGTCGGCGTGCCGGCGCTGGTCGTGTTCCTGAACAAGTGCGACATGGTCGACGATCCGGAACTGCTCGAACTGGTCGAGATGGAAGTGCGCGAGCTTCTGTCGAAGTACGACTTCCCGGGCGACGACATTCCGATCATCAAGGGCTCGGCGCTCGCCGCGCTGGAGAACTCGGATCCGAAGCTCGGCCACGACGCGATCCTCGAGCTGATGAAGGCGGTCGACGCCTACATCCCGCAGCCGGAGCGTCCGATCGACCAGCCGTTCCTGATGCCGGTCGAAGACGTGTTCTCGATCTCGGGCCGCGGCACCGTGGTGACCGGCCGTGTCGAGCGCGGCATCATCAAGGTCGGTGAGGAAATCGAAATCGTCGGCATCCGCCCGACGCAGAAGACCACCTGCACCGGCGTTGAAATGTTCCGCAAGCTGCTCGATCAGGGCCAGGCCGGCGACAACATCGGCGCGCTGCTGCGCGGCACCAAGCGTGAAGACGTCGAGCGCGGCCAGGTGCTGTGCAAGCCGGGTTCGGTGAAGCCGCACACCAAGTTCAAGGCCGAGGCCTATATCCTGACCAAGGAAGAGGGTGGCCGTCACACGCCGTTCTTCACCAACTATCGTCCGCAATTCTACTTCCGCACCACCGACGTCACCGGCGTCGTGCATCTGCCGGAAGGCACCGAGATGGTGATGCCGGGCGACAACATCGCCATGGAAGTGCACCTGATCGTGCCGATCGCGATGGAAGAGAAGCTGCGCTTCGCCATCCGCGAAGGCGGCCGCACCGTCGGCGCCGGCGTCGTCGCTGCGATCATCGAGTAAGGCTCGACACTCACGTGTCGAACGGGCCGCGAGCACGCGTCATCGTGCTCGCGGCCTTTTTCTTGGCGCTGCCGGCTGTGGGGCAGGCGGCCTGTCCGGACCGCCCACCGTGCAAGGGCTGCGGCTGCAAGGGCGGCCCCGGCTATCGGGCGCCGGACGGCCACTGCGTCGGCTTCAAGGAGCTGGACAAGGTCTGCGGCAATCCGCCGAGCCGCTGCGTGTTCGAGAACGCACCCGGGACCGGGGAGAACCGCGAGTGTGCGCTGGCGCCCCGATCGAACCGGCCAGCGGGAGCCGCTCCGCAAGCCGCACCTGTGGAACCCACCGATTAGACCAAAGCCGAACTGCGTATCCCACTTGCCAGCAGGGGGGCGCCTATGCTTCAACCGGCCCGTTCGGCGGCGACGTCGACGTAGGAGTGTAGCTCAATTGGTAGAGCACCGGTCTCCAAAACCGGGGGTCGCAGGTTCGAGCCCTGCCACTCCTGCCAGCCGAGCCTAGCCGGCGCGGCAGTCCGACATCTTCCGTTCAATCATACGATCAGCGGCTGCGCCTGTTCGGCCATCCGTCGCAGCGGCGGCAGGAAGCGGTCGATCATGTCGCCGGTGGTAATGCGGTCAACATGCGCGCCGATATTGGCGGCGGCCACAATCGTCCCGTCGTAGCGGCGGATCGGCACGGCGATCGAGCGGAAGCCGGGCTCGGCCTCGCGGTCGACCAGCGAATAGCCGCGGGTGCGATCGGCGATGATGGTCGCCACCACGGTCGGTTTGTCGGTGATGGTTTCGGGCGTCTGCGGCGCCAGCGTCATTGCCTCGATCGTCGCCGCCAGCGCGGTGTTGTCGAGCCGGCCGAGCAGCACCCGGCCGACCGAGGTGCAGAACAGCGGCAGCCGGTAGCCGAGGTCGATCCCCGCCGAGAATACCCGCGCCGGGCTGGCGCGCGCCACGAACACCGCGTCGTCGCCGTCGAGAATCGCCAGCGAGCAGACTTCCTTGGCGGTAGCCGACACGTCGTCCATCAGCGGCTGCAGCACCGCGCTGATCTGGTTCGAGGCCAAATAGGCTGAAGCGAGACCGAGCACGCGTGGGGTGAGGGCAAACAGCCGGTCGTCGCTCGTCGCGTAGCCGACGCTGCGCAGCGTCGTTAGCACCCGGCGCACCGTTGCGCGGGGCAGGCCGCAGGCCTTGGCCAGATCGCTCAGCGTCATCGGCCGGCGTTCGGCGCCGAAAGCTTCAATCACCCGCAGGCCGCGCGCCAGGCTTTCGATGATCTCCGGTGCGTCGCCGTCGATCTCAGGACGTTTCATCTTCGGCATATCAGACTGGACGCTCTCGGTTGGGGTGCTGCACCACCTACCTTCATCCTGTTATGTCGTTCGCCTATCGAACACAAGTTCGGCTTTGCGAGAGCGTGTCAAGTGTTGTGCTGCAAGGTCGATGAGCATCTTGCGCCGAGAATTTCAGCTTGCTCAAGTTGCACATCAGAGGCAATCTTATCCATAGCGAACATCTGTTCGTCTACCGAACGATCAAGCGCCGGAAATCTGCGACAAGGGCGCGCTGGCTTTTACAAAGCCTTTGCGGCACCCAGCCTTGTCGCCTTCAATCACAAAGGCAGCACCGCGCGAGCTGCCTCAGGAGGCCAAAGCCATGATGAGCCAGGACCAGAACGATCTGATCACCCGGGTCGGACCCGCCACGCCGTGCGGCAAGCTGATGCGCGCCTATTGGCAGCCGGCGGCGCTGGTCGCCGAGCTGGAAGGCGAGCGGCCGATCCGGCCGGTGCGTCTGCTCGGCGAGGACTTCGTGCTGTTCAAGGACGAAGCCGGCCGCTACGGCCTGATCGATCGCGACTGCCCGCATCGCGGCGCCGATCTGGCGTTCGGCCGGCTCGAAGGCGGCGGCCTGCGCTGCGCCTTCCATGGCTGGCTGTTCGACGTCGAGGGCAAGTGCCTCGAGACTCCGGCCGAGCCGGCGGGATCGCCGCTGTGCGCCAACATCAAGCAGCGCTCGTTTCCGGTGGTGGAGAAGGGCGGCATTTTGTGGGCCTATCTCGGCACCGGTGAGCCGCCGGCGTTTCCGGAGATCGACTGCTTCACCGCGCCCGATACCCACGTGTTCGCCTTCAAGGGCCTGTTCGAGTGCAACTGGCTGCAGGCGCTGGAGGTCGGCATCGATCCGGCGCACGCCTCGTTCCTGCATCGCTTCTTCGAGGACGAGGACACCGCGAAGTCCTACGGCAAGCAATTCCGCGGCGCCTCGGCCGGCAGCGAGATGCCGATGACGCAGGTGCTGCGCGAATATGATCGCCCGATCATCAATGTCGAGCACACCGAATACGGCCTGCGGCTGATCGCGCTGCGCCAGATCGACGGCGAGCGCACCCATGTGCGCGTCACCAACCAGCTGTTCCCGCACGGCTTCGTCATTCCGATGAGCACCGAGATGACGATCACGCAGTGGCACGTCCCGGTCGACGACGAGCACTGCTACTGGTACGCGATCTTCACCAGCTACACCCAGCCGGTCGACAAGGTGAAGATGCGCGAGCAGCGCCTCGAACTCTACGAATTGCCGGACTACACGTCGCGTAAGAACAAGCGCAACGACTATGGCTTCGATCCGCACGAGCAGGCGACCTCGACCTACACCGGCATGGGCGCCGACATCAACGTCCACGACCAGTGGGCGGTGGAGTCGATGGGCAAGATACAGGATCGCACCCGCGAGCATCTCGGCCAGAGCGACAAGGCGATCATTCAGTATCGCCGGCTGCTGCGCCAGGAGATCGCCAAGGCCGAGGCCGGCCAGCGTCCGCTGCTGGCGCTCGACGCCGCCAGCGCGCGCGGCATCCAGGGCCCGGCCACGATGGACGGCATCGGCCCGAGCCGCGGTTGGGAGACCTATTGGATGGAAGTCGACGTCAAGCGTCGCCGCGGTGCGCCGTGGGCCGCGCCGGTGCCGGCCGAGATCGCCGCCAAGGTCCCGCATCTGACGGCCGCCGAATGAACGTGCATCAGCGATACGCCATGGGCGACAGCTTAGCTGCCAAATACGGACTGTGGTCCGAAGAACAGATCGATGCGGCGGCGCGGATGCGCCGTATCGCGGAAGAGCAGGGGCTCGAGACCATCCGGTTCTCGTTCCCCGATCAGCACGGCATTTTGCGCGGCAAGACGCTGGTCGCGTCCGAAGCGCTGAACAGCCTCGACAACGGCGCCACCATCACCACCACGATGCTGGCGAAGGACACCTCGCACAAGACGGTGTTTCCGGTGTTTCAGGCCGGCGGCGGCTTCGGCATGTCGGAGATGCAGGGCGGCGCCGACGTCGTCATGCTGCCGGATCCGACGACGTTCCGCGTGCTGCCCTGGGCGCCGACCACCGGCTGGGTGCTGTGCGATCTGTATTTCGCCGACGGCCGGCCGGTGCAGTTCGCCACCCGCAACATCTATCGATCGGCGCTGCAGAAGCTCGCCGATCGCGGGTACGACTACAAGGCCGGGCTCGAAGTCGAGTTTCACGTCTTCAAGGTCGAAGACAGCAAGATGCGGCCGGAGCACGCGGGCCAGCCCGGCGAGCCGCCGAGCGTCAGCCTGTTGTCGCACGGCTATCAGTATCTCACCGAGCAGCGCTATGATCAGATGGAGCCGGTGCTCGAACTGATCCGCCGCGACGTCGTCGCGCTCGGCCTGCCGCTGCGCTCGATCGAGGTCGAGTACGGCCCGAGCCAGTGCGAATTCACCTTCCAGCCGACCGTCGGGCTGATGCCGGCCGACCTGATGGTGCTGTTCCGCAGCGCCGTGAAGCAGATCTGCCAGCGCCACGGTTATCATGCCACCTTCATGTGTCGGCCGCGGATTCCGAACGTGGTGTCGTCGGGCTGGCATCTGCATCAGTCGGTCGTCGCACGCGACGGCGGCCGCAACGCGTTCATGTCCGACAGCGACGTCTTGTCGGATTTCGGCCGGCACTATCTCGCCGGCCTGATGACGCACGCGCGCGCCGCCACGGTGTTCACCACGCCGACCATCAACGGCTACAAGCGCTATCGCTCCTATTCGCTGGCGCCGGATCGTGCGATCTGGGGCCGCGACAATCGCGGCGTGATGCTGCGCGTGCTCGGCGGGGCGGGCGACAAGGCGACGCGGATCGAGAACCGCGTCGGTGAGCCGGCCGCCAATCCGTATCTCTATATGGCGTCGCAGATCCTGTCGGGGCTCGACGGCGTCGACCGCAAGCTCGATCCGGGCCCGTCGGCCGATACGCCCTACGAGACCAAGGCGGACCTGCTGCCGAAATCGCTGCGCGAGGCGATCTTCGCGTTGCGCGACGATCCGTTCTTCCGCACCGCGCTGGGCGGCGAATTCGTCGACTACTACACGTTCATCAAAAACGCCGAGATCGAGCGCTTCCAGGCCGAAGTGACGGAATGGGAACAGCGTGAATATTTCGAGATGTTCTGAACATAGCCAACGCAGATAATCGGATCAGGCAGAGGAGAGGCAGACGGATGGTGAAAACTTTTGGGTGGCTGTGCGCAGCCGCGGCGATTTCGTTCAGTGTCGGCGCCGCGCAGGCCGATACGATCAAGGTCGGCGTGATCGGCACGATGTCGGGGCCGTACGCGCTGTTCGGCAAGAACTACAAGATGGGCATCGACGCCTGGGTCGCCGAGAACGGCAACAAGGTCGGCGGCCACACCGTCGAGTTCGTCTATCGTGACGAAGTCTCGCCGAACCCGGCGCAGTCCAAGGCGCTGGCGCAGGAGCTGATCGTCAAGGAGAAGGTGCAGTACATCGCCGGCTTGTACTTCACGCCGAACGCGATGGCGGTGGCGCCGCTGCTGCAGGAGGCCAAGGTGCCGATGGTGGTGCTGAATGCCGCCACCTCGTCGATCACCGAAAAGAGCCCCTACATCGTCCGCACCTCGTTCACGATGTTCCAGAACACGGTGCCGGCCGCCAAGGTCGCCAAGCAGAAGGGCGCCACCAAGGTCGCGATCGCGGTCAGCGACTACGGCCCGGGCATCGACGCCGAGACCGCGTTCAAGAAGACCTTCGAAGGCGAGGGCGGCAAGGTCGTCGAGGCGATCCGCATGCCGCTGTCGACCACCGACTTCGGTCCGATCATGCAGCGCATCAAGGACTCCGGCGCCGACATGATCTTCACCTTCCTGCCGGCCGGTCCGCCGACGCTGGGCTTCGTCAAGGCCTACATCGACAACGGCCTGAAGGCGGGCGGCGTCAAGCTGATGTCGACTGGTGACGTCGTCACCGAGCCCGATCTGCCGAACATCGGCGAATCCGGCCTCGGCATCCTGTCGACCTATCACTACGCGGTGTCGCACGACTCGCCGGAGAACAAGGCGTTCCTGGCGCAGCTGCAAAAGGATGGCGGCAAGCTCGACGAAGTCACCATGACCTCGGTCGCGGCCTACGACGGTGCGCGGCTGATCTACAAGATGATCGAGGCGACCGGCGGCAAGCAGGATCCCGACAAGGCGATCGCTGCGGTGAAGGGCATGCAGTGGACCAGCCCGCGTGGCCCGGTGTCGATCGATCCGGAGACCCGGCACATCACGCAGAACGTTTATCTGCGCGAAGTCGAGAAGTCGGACGGCAAGCTGATCAACAAGGAGATCGAGACCTTCAAGGCACAGCCGGATTGGGGCCTCGTTAAGCAGTAGAGGCACTCCCTTCTCCACGCGTCATGCCCGGCCTTGTGCCGGGCATCCACGCCTTGCTGCCGTAAATGCAGAAAAGGCGTGGATGGCCGGGACAAGCCCGGCCATGACGGAATTCGTGAGCGAGGCAAGCGAGTGAGGAATGTGGCCGAGAATTCAGCCTTGGTTGTGAGTCAAGCTCTCGGGATAAGGACGGAGAGCAATGTGGAACGTGCGATCGCGCTTCAATCAACCGATGAAGCGCTCTAGGAAAGCGGCCTCAATGCGAGAGTCGGGAGTCGGGTTGTGAAGGCTGGATTGAATCGAACGGGATCAGCGACGTCCGCAAGGACACACACCTGATGCGGACGATTCTCGGAATCCTGCCGGACGCGCTGGCCTACGGCATGGTGCTGTTCACGATCTCGATCGGCCTGTCGATCATGATGGGGCTGATGCGGGTGGTGAACCTCGCCCACGGCGCCTTCGCGATGATCGGCGGCTATTTCGCCTCGTTCGCGCTGGTGTCGCTCGGCGTGTCCTATCCGATCGCGATCCTGATCGCGGTGATCGGCGCCGTGATCATCTCGGTGCCGTTCGAATTCCTGCTGTATCGCCGGATCTATCGTCGCTCCGACGAACTGACCCAGATCCTGCTGACGATCGGCATCACCTTTTTCATCGTCGGCATCGCCAACTACATCTTCGGTCCGACCTCGAAGCCGATTCCACTGCCGGAGATGCTGAAAGGGCCGTTCGATCTCGGCTTCCGCATGATCCCGGCGCACCGGCTGTTCGTGATCGGCTGCGGCGTGGTCACCGCGGTGGCGCTGTGGCTGCTGATCGAGAAGACCGAGTTCGGCGTGCGGCTGCGTGCCGCGGTCGATAATGGCGACATGGCCGAGGCGCTCGGCATTCGCACGCAGGTCGTTTATTCGGTCACCTTCGCGCTCGCTGTGGGACTTGCGGCGTTCGGCGGCGTGGTCGGCGCCGAGCTGCTGCCTGTCGAGCCGTTCTACGCGCTGCGCTACATGGTGACGTTTCTGGTCGTGGTCTCGGTCGGCGGCGCCGGCTCGGTCACCGGCGCGATGGCGGCGTCGCTGCTGCTCGGCCTCGCCGACACCACCGGCAAATATCTGGCGCCCGAGTTCGGCGAGTTCTTTTTCTATGTCGCGGTGATCATCATCGTCTACGTGTTCCCCCACGGCCTGTTCGGAAAGGCGCATTGAGATGGCGACCTTGTCCGTGACTGCTGCACCGTCTGCCTGGGCCGGCTTGCGCAACGATCTGATCGCCGCAGCGGTGATCGCCGGGCTCGGCGCGATCGGCTATTTCGTCTACCCCGACGATCTCGCGTTTCTCATTCGGGTGATCGGCCTCGCGTTCCTGGTGCTCTCGCTCGATCTCGTCACCGGTTATTGCGGCGTCGCCACGCTCGGCCAGGCCGCGCTGTTCGGCGTCGCCGCCTATGCGGCCGGCAATGCAGCGCTCGCCGGCATTACCGATCCGATCCTGATGCTGCTGATCGGCGCGCTTGCCGGCACCGCGACCGGGCTGATGTCCGGCCTGCTGGTGACGCGCTTCCGCGGTCTGCCGCAGCTGGTGCTGTCGATCGCGTTCGGCCAGCTCGTCGCCGCGCTGGCCAACAAGCTGTCGTCGATCACGGGCGGCAGCGACGGGCTCGCCGGCATCTCGCCGGGGCCGGTGTTCGGCATCTTCAGTTTCGATATGTTCGGCCGCACCGGTTACGTCTTCTCGGTGGTGGTGCTGCTGATCACCATGGTGGTGCTGCTGCGGTTCGCGCGCTCGCCGTTCGCGCTGATGTGCCGCGCCATCAAGGACGACACGCTGCGCACCCGGATGATCGGCGTCTCGGTCTATCCGCGGCTGGTGGTGATGTATTGCGTCGCCGGCGCCGTCGCCGGGATCGGCGGCGGGCTGACGGCGATCAACACCGGCGTGGTCGGGCTCGACAGCGTCAGCTTCGAGCGCTCCGCCGAAGCGCTGATCATGCTGATCCTCGGCGGCGCCGGCAATCTGTGGGGCGCGCTGATCGGCGCGATCCTGTTCGAGCTATTCCATCACTACGTCTCGGCCGCCAGCCCCTTCCACTGGATGATCCTGATCGGCGTGCTGCTGATCGTGGTGGTGCTGTTCTTCCCCAAGGGACTGGTCAATGAAGTGACGCGGCGGATCGGCGACTTCAGGCAGGCGAGGGCAGCGCGATGACGACCTTGCTCGAAGTCCAGCGCCTGTCGAAATCGTTCGGCGGCCTGCGCGTCACCGACGACGTCTCGTTCACGCTGTCGAGCGGCGACCGCGTCGCGCTGATCGGGCCGAACGGCGCCGGCAAGACCACGCTGGTCAATCAGTTGTCCGGCGATTTGCCGCCGTCCGACGGCCGCATCCTGCTCGCCGGCGAGGATATCACCACCGCCTCGATCGCGCATCGGGTCGAGGGCGGCCTGGTGCGCACCTTCCAGGTGACGCGGCTGTTCACCAGCCTCACCGTCGCCGAGAACGTCGCGCTCGCAGTGATGCAGCGCCGCGGCCTGACCAAACGGATGTTCTCCTCGGTCATCAACAAGGCCGACGTTCGCGACGAGTGGCAAAGCGTGCTCAATCTGCTCGGCATCGGCCATCTGGCGGCAACGCCGGTGACCAAGCTGGCCTACGGCCAGCAGCGGCTGCTCGACCTCGCCATCGGCCTCGCCATGAAGCCGCGGGTGCTGGTGCTCGACGAGCCGGCGGCCGGCGTGCCGCACGACGAGTCGCCGCGCATCCTCGAAGCGATCGGCCGGATGTCGCCCGAGATCGCGATCCTGATGATCGAGCACGACATGGACCTGGTGTTCAAATTCGCCAAGCGCGTGCTGGTGCTGGCGAATGGCGCGCTGATCTTCGAAGGCACGCCGGCCGAAGTGAAGGAAAACGACGCCGTTCGTTCGGCCTATCTGGGAAGCTATGCCGATGCCCGCCGCGCGTCTTGAGGTCGACCGTCTCGCCGCCGGCTACGGCTCGGTGAGCATTTTGAGCGACATCAGCTTCACGGTGCCGGCCGGCGGCCGGCTCACCGTGCTGGGCCGCAACGGTGTCGGCAAGACCACGCTGCTGGCGACGCTGATGGGCCTGACCACCCACAAGGGCGGCGCGGTCCGGATCGGCGAGCGCGAGGTCACCGGGCTGAAGACCTTCGCCCGCGCTGCGGCCGGGCTCGGCTACGTGCCGCAGACCCGCGACGTGTTCCGCTCGCTGACGGTTGAAGAGAATCTGTTCACCGGCCTCAAGGGCCGGCCGCGCAGCGAGCTCGAGGCCGTCTACACAATGTTTCCGCGTCTCGCGGAGCGGCGCAACCACGGCGGCATGCAGCTGTCCGGCGGCGAGCAGCAGATGCTGTCGCTGGCGCGGACGCTGCTCGGCAAGCCGCAGGTGCTGCTGCTCGACGAGCCGCTCGAAGGCCTGGCGCCGGTGATCTGCGATCAGCTGATGGAGACCATCGTCAAACTGGCGCAGTCCGGCGAGATGACGGTGGTGCTGGTCGAACAACAGATCGAGCGCGCGCTCGATTTCGCCGACGACGTGCTGGTGATCGAGCGCGGCCGCATCGTCTGGCAGGGCCAAGGCGAAAAGCTGCGCGGCGACCGCGAGCTGGTCGACTCGCTGCTGGGAGTAGGGATCGGGTAACCCGGCTCCGAGGGAGATTAGGCACCTTCCTCTCCACGCGTCATGCCCGGCCTTGTGCCGGGCATCCACGCCTTGCTGTCTCAGATGCCGGAAGGCGTGGATGGCCGGGACGAGCCCGGCCATGACGGCGGGGAGGCGCATACACTTTGACGCGGCGCTTGACCTAGATCCGACGGGGCGTGAGCGTCCGAACGCAAGTCTTTGGCTCGATTGGGAGAATTCGGGCGGGCAACAATCCGGGTGAAGCGCCTCGACGGGTGGTTGATGTCGCCCTCAGCTTGACCTTTGCCCGGACTCGCCATAAAAGGCGTCACTCGCTGCCGGCCCGTTTTGCGGATTTCCGGCGCGGCTTGATTTCCCGAAGACAGAGCCCGGTTGGTGGCTCATCCCTGGCCGAGCCGCCGGGGTTGGGCGCAACAGGGCTGTCTGGCTTTCGCAAACCCCGACATTCGACTGACGATCTGGATCACACGATGGCCATCAGCCCGTTCAAATTCCTGCAGGAAGTGCGGAGCGAAACCGCCAAGGTGACCTGGCCGTCGCGCCGCGAAGTGACCATCACCACCATCATGGTGTTCATCATGGTGGCGCTCGCGTCGATCTTCTTCTTTTTCGCCGATCAGCTGATCAGGATCCTGATCACCTTCATCCTCGGCGTCTAACGGTAGGCCTTCGACCATGAGCATGCGCTGGTACATCGTCCACGCCTATTCGAACTTCGAGAAGAAGGTCGCCGAGTCGATCAAGGAGCAGGCCAAGCAGCGCGGGGTCGAGGACCTGTTCGAGCAGGTGCTGGTGCCGACCGAGAAGGTCACCGAGGTGCGCCGCGGCCGCAAGGTCGACGCCGAGCGAAAGTTCTTCCCGGGCTACGTGCTGGTGAAGATGAACCTCACCGACGAAGCCTTCCACCTGATCAAGAACACCCCGAAGGTCACCGGCTTCCTCGGCGCCGAGAACAAGCCGATGCCGATCTCGGAATCCGAGGCGATGCGCATCCTGCACCAGGTGCAGGAAGGCGTGGAGCGCCCGAAGGCGTCGGTGTCGTTCGAGATCGGCGAAAACGTCCGCGTCGCCGACGGTCCGTTCGCGTCGTTCTCCGGCGTGGTCGAGGAAATCGACGAGGCCCGTTCGCGCGTCAAGGTCGCGGTGTCGATCTTCGGCCGCGCCACGCCGGTCGAACTGGAATTCGGTCAGGTCGAGAAGGTTTAAGTTTCTCGTCATGCCCGGGCTTGTCCCGGGCATCCACGCCTTGAGCGTGGCGACCAAGGAAGACGTGGATGGCCGGGACGAGCCCGGCCATGACGTGCGGGGAGAGATCCTCGGAATACGTGGGAGGCGTGCCGGTGATCGCCAGTCATCGGTGAGCGCCCCACCACGAGCCCTGAAACCGCCGGTTCGCCGGCAACAGGAGAGTTGGTATGGCAAAGAAAGTGACCGGATACCTGAAGTTGCAGGTGCCGGCCGGAGCGGCGAACCCGTCGCCTCCGATCGGTCCCGCGCTTGGTCAGCGCGGCCTCAACATCATGGAGTTCTGCAAGGCGTTCAACGCGCAGACCCAGAAGGAAGAGAAGAACACACCGATTCCGGTGGTGATCACGATCTACGCCGATCGCTCGTTCACCTTCGAACTGAAGACCCCGCCGATGTCCTTCTTCCTCAAGCAGGCGGCGAAGATCCAGTCCGGCTCCAAGCTGCCGGGCCGCGACGTCGCCGGCTCGGTGACCTCCGCCCAGGTGCGCGAGATCGCCGAGAAGAAGATGAAGGATCTCAATTGCGACAGCGTCGATTCGGCGATGCGCATGGTCGAAGGCTCTGCCCGTTCGATGGGCCTGCGGGTCGAGGGGTAACGCATCATGGCAATCGGTAAGCGAACGAAGAAGATCCGCGAAGGCATCGACCGCACCAAGCTGTATCCGCTGGATGAAGCGGTGAAGATGGTGAAGGAGCGTGCGACCGCGAAGTTCGACGAGACGATCGAAGTCGCGCTCAATCTCGGCGTCGATCCGCGTCACGCCGACCAGATGGTCCGCGGCGTGGTGATGCTGCCGAACGGCACCGGCCGCACCGTGCGCGTCGGCGTGTTCGCACGCGGCGCCAAGGCGGATGAAGCCAAGGCAGCGGGTGCCGACGTGGTCGGCGCGGAGGATCTGGTGGAGCAGGTGCAGGCCGGCAACATCAACTTCGACCGCTGCATCGCGACCCCCGACATGATGCCGCTGGTCGGCCGTCTCGGTAAGGTGCTCGGCCCGCGCGGCATGATGCCGAACCCGAAGATCGGCACCGTGACCATGGACGTCGCTGGCGCCGTCAAGGGCGCCAAGGGCGGTTCGGTCGAGTTCCGCGTCGAGAAGGCCGGCATCATCCAGGCCGGCGTCGGCAAGGCCTCGTTTGGCGAGGACAAGCTGGTCGAGAACATCAAGGCGCTCGCGGATGCGGTGACCAAGGCCAAGCCGACCGGCGCCAAGGGCACCTACATCCAGCGCGTCGCGGTGTCGTCGTCGATGGGCCCCGGCGTCAAGGTCGAGCCCGGCACCATCAGCTGAGCCGCTTGCGGCCTGGCGACCATTGAATAACAAAGGCGGATCGGGCAACCGGTCCGCCTTTTGCTTTGCGCAACGACAACAAGAAACGGGAGAGCGAGTTGGCCGACAAGGTTCTGGTGTTTTCGCGGTTCGCCAAATCGATGCTGGCGCGGTTCGCCGACAGGTTCGAACTGCTGGAGACCGGGGGCAGGCCGGCCGGCGAGGTGTTCAGCCCCGATCAGTTGAAGGACGTCCGCGCGCTGCTGACCATGGGCGCCCAGCCGCTCGGCCAAGAGACTTTCGACCTGTTGCCTGCGCTCGGCACGGTCGTCTGCTACGGCACCGGCTATGATGGCGTCGACCTGAAAGCCGCCGCTGAACGCAATCTCGTCATCGGCAACAGCCCGGCCGCGAATGCTTCCGCGGTGGCCGATCTGGCCATGACGCTGCTGCTGGCGCTGATGCGCCGGCTGATTCCGGCCGACGCCTATTTGCGCGCCGGCGGCTGGGCCGGCGCCAAGCCGTCGCCGCTGCTGAAGCCGCCGCGCGGCCTGACCGGCGCCAGGGTCGGCGTCTACGGCATCGGCGAGATCGGCAGGAAGATCGCGGCGCGCGCCGCCGCGTTCGAGACCGAGGTCGCCTACCACAGCCGCAGCCGTCACGACGTGCCGTATCGCTACGTCGAGAGCTTGAGCGAGTTGATTGATTGGTGCGACGTGCTGCTGATCGCGGTCCGCGCCGGTCCCGATACACAGAACATCATCGACGCCTCGATGCTCGAGCGCCTAGGCAAGGATGGCGTGCTGGTGAACATCTCGCGCGGCTCGGTGATCGACCAGCCGGCGCTGATCGCCGCGCTGCAGGATGGCACCATCGCCGGCGCCGGCCTCGACGTGTTCGCCAAGGAGCCTTACGCGCCGGACGCGCTGAGTGAACTGCCGAACGTCGTCCTGACCCCGCATATCGGCGGCCACACGCTCGACGCCCATGTCGGCATGCAGGACTGCGTGATTGCTAATCTGACCGCGTTCTTTGCGGGGCAGGAATTGCCATATCGCGCGGCGTAGAGCCGTTCTGCTGCCTTTGAATCACAGCCGAAGATCCGTAACCCGTTCCATACGCTCAACGTCATGGTCAGGCACTTTCGCCTCCCCACGTCATGCCCGGCCTTGTGCCGGGCATCCACGCCTTGCTGAGCGCGATACAGCAAAAGGCGTGGATGGCCGGGACAAGCCCGGCCATGACGGAGTACGTGGCGAATGGAGCGATCAAAAAGCCGCTGGCGGCTCAGCTCCAATATCTATCGCGCTGCAGCGCGCCTATCGCTTGGGCACTTTGCTGATCTCCTAATCAGCCCGGTCAAGCGCTCGCTACCCACGGCCTCACAACGACTACCAACGTGTGGCTTTCGCAATTTGTTGTGACTGTCGCGGCTACCGGCATGAAGGTATGTTCAGCGTCATGCAATATGAGGGATGACATGGCCGCGTTCGCACTCAAGATCAACGGCACCACGCACACCGTCGATGTCGACCCGGACACGCCGCTGCTATGGGCGATCCGTGACGGCGCCGGCCTCATGGGCACCAAATACGGCTGCGGCGTCGCACAATGCGGGGCCTGCACCGTTTATGTGGCCGGTCAGCCGGTGCGGTCGTGCTCGCTGCCGGTGTCGGCGATCGGTAACGACGAGGTCACGACCATTGAAGGCCTCGGCAGCAAGGAAGCCGCCGCGGTGCAGAAGGCCTGGGTGGCGCTCGACGTGCCGCAATGCGGCTACTGCCAGTCCGGCCAGGTGATGAGCGCCACGGCGCTGCTGGCGGCTAATCCGAAGCCCACCGACCAGGATATCGATTTGGCGATGACCGGCAACATCTGCCGCTGCGCCACCTACGTCCGGATCCGCGCCGCGATCCATCAGGCTGCCAAGTCGCTGGAGGGCTGAGCGCATGACCATGCATGATACGAAGCTGACGCGCCGCTCGCTGCTGAAGGCCGGCGCCGGGCTGGTGATCGCCACCTATGTGGCGCGCGGCGGCAAGGCGTTCGCGCAGGCTCCGGCCGCCGACGCCGTCAACATCGCGCCCAACACCTTCCTGATCATCGGTACCGACGACACCGTCACCGTTCTGGTGAAAGGCATCGAGTTCGGCCAGGGTCCGTTCACCGGCATGGCAACGCTGGTCGCCGAAGAACTCGACGCCGACTGGTCGCAGATGCGTGCCGACCACGCGCCGTCCAATCCGGCGCTGTACAAGAACCTCGCTTTCGGCGTGCAGGGCACCGGCGGCTCGACGCAGATGGCCAACTCCTACATGCAGATGCGCCAGGTCGGAGCCGCCGCGCGCGAGATGCTGATCGGCGCGGCCGCCGACGCCTGGAAGGTACCGGCCTCGGAGGTCAGCATCGACAAGGGCGTGATCAGCCACGCCTCCGGCAAGCGCGGCCGGTTTGGCGAGTTCGCCCAGGCGGCGATGCAGCGTCCGGCGCCAAGCGCGCCGAAGCTGAAGGACCCGTCGCAATTCAAGCTGATCGGCAAGGAAGGCGCGGTGAAGCGGCTCGACAGCGCCGTGAAGTCGAACGGCACGGCGGTGTTCACGATGGACCTGCACGAGCCGGATATGCTGACGGTGCTGATCGCGCGCTCGCCGAAATTCGGCGGCACCGTGAAGTCGTTCGACGCCAGCAAGGCCAAGGCGGTCGCCGGCGTGGTCGACGTCAAGCAGGTGCCGACCGGCGTCGCCGTCTATGCCAAGGGCTTCTGGCCCGCCAAGACCGCGCGCGAGCTTCTGCAGATCGAGTGGGACGACAGCAAGGCCGAGACCCGCGGCACCACCGAACTGCTCAATGAGTTCCGCGCACTGGCGAAGTCGCCCGGCAAGACGGTGACGCAGCACGGCGACGTCGACGGCAGTTTTGCCAAAGGCGGGCAGGTGATCGAGGCGGAGTACGTGTTCCCGTATCTCGCCCATGCCGCCATGGAGCCGCTCAACAGCTTCATCAAATGGGACGGCGACACCGCCTACGCCAAATACGGCTGCCAGTTCCCGACGCCGGACCACGCCGCGATCTCCAAGGTGCTCGGCCTCGGCATGGACAAGGTGAAGATCGACACGATCTTCGCCGGCGGCAGCTTCGGCCGCCGCGCGCAGCAGACGACGCATCAGGCGATCGAACTCGCAGAAGTTGCCAAGGCGATCGGGCCGGGCAAGCCGCTGAAGCTGGTGTGGACGCGCGAGGACGACATGCGCGGCGGTTACTACCGGCCGTTCGGCGTGCACCGGATGCGCGGGGTGGTCCGCGACGGCAAGATCGAGGGCTGGACCGACACCATCGTCGGGCAGTCCATCATGAAGGGCTCGCCGTTCGAGGCGATGACCTTCAAGGACGGCATGGACGCCACCGCCTATGAGGGCTCCAACGAGCCACCCTACGAGATCGCCAATTTCCGCTGCGACCTGCACCAGGTTGATGTCGGCGTGCCGGTGTTGTGGTGGCGCTCGGTCGGCCACACCCACACCGGCTATGCGGTCGAGGCGTTTATCGACGAACTGCTGACCGCGGCCGGGCAGGATCCCGTCGAGGGCCGGCTGGCGCTGATGGGCGACCGCAAGCCGCGCCATGCCGGCGTGCTGAAGGCCGTCGCCGAACTGTCGAACTGGAAGGGCGCCAAGCCGGAAGCCGGCCGCGCCCGCGGCGTCGCGGTGGTGGAGAGCTTCAACACCTTCGTGGCCCAGGTGGTCGAGCTGTCGATGAGCCCCGAAGGGCCGGTGGTGCACAAAGTGTGGTGCGCGGTCGACTGCGGCGTCCCGGTCAATCCGGACATCATCCGGGCCCAGATGGAAGGCGGCATCGGCTTCGCGCTGGGCCACATCCTCTACGCCGAGCAGAAGCTGGAGCAGGGTGCGCCGGTGTCGGGCAATTTCGACACCTACCGCTCGCTGCGCATCAACGAGATGCCGCAGATCGAGGTCACCATCATCCCCTCGACCGAAAAGCCGACCGGCGTCGGCGAGCCGGGCGTGCCACCGCTCGGGCCGGCCGTCGCCAACGCGATGGCCAAGCTCGGGCTGCCGCGACCGCGGCAATTGCCGATCGTGCCGGGAGCCACCGCATGAGCCGGCTCCGCCCCATTGCGCTCGCCGGCCTGGCCGGTATCCTCGCCGCCGGCGCCCTGGCGGTCGTCGGGCCCGTGCTGCAAGGCGAAGCCGACGCCGCCGATCCGCCGGTTGCCGGCAAGGCCACGCTGCGGCCGGTGTCGGACTTCGCCAGGATCGGCGACAAGGACGCCCGTGCGGTGGCGCTGTTCGAGGAGGCCGGCAAGGTCATCACCTCGCCGCGTTGCATGAACTGCCATCCGGCCGGCGACCGCCCGACCCAGACCAACACCATGCGGCCGCACGAGCCGCTGGTCGTGCGCGGGCCCGCAGGCCATGGCCCGGCCGGCGGCATGACCTGCGCGACCTGCCACCACGCCGCGAACTTCGATCCGGCCGGCGTACCCGGTCACCCGAAGTGGGGTCTCGCGCCAATCGAGATGGCCTGGCAGGGCAAGACGCTGGGTCAGATCTGCACCCAGATCAAAGACCGAACCCGCAACGGCGACATGGACATGGCCAAGCTGGTTCATCATATGGCTGAAGATGATCTGGTGGGCTGGGGCTGGCATCCCGGTGCGGGCAGGACTCCGGCTCCCGGGACTCAGAAGGAGTTTGGGGAGTTGATCAAGGCCTGGGTCGACGCGGGAGCCGCTTGCCCGAAGGGGTGAGGACGGCCTGAAGAAGAGCTTTTTCGCCTTGGTGGCGGAAAGCGCCGACCCGGAAGGCAGCGTCGACGCGGTATGCGGCGGGGGCCCAGCATAATTCGTGCCGGGGAACCAAAAACAGCTTGGCAAGCCGGAAAAGACTCGTTAAACAATGCCTTCCGGGCGTGCTGGCCGTGGCTGGCGCGCTCGTGCGCGTATTCCGATCACCGGTATCGATAGGAGCCCAGTCCTTCAAGTCGTCCGTTCATGGATCGCTCGAAGGGCCGGATCACTGTCGTTGCTGAGGAGTGCGGGCAGGGATTGGAGATGCCGCGCCGGTTTGCCGGACGGCTTCAACGATCCTGGTCCTGTCCAAGACTGCAGGTGCCGACGTCGAAATCTTCGTGTTTCGTCCGACGCTTAATCGAATGACCTGCATAGACGGGTGAAAACCGAATTTTGTGCCCTGCCGATCGGTGGGGCGCGGAGTGGGTTCGAACCTCGACACCCCGCGCGGGCGTTGGCTTCGGCTGGCGTCAGAGCGGGAGGGCAGGCTGTAAGATTCGTTTTGCCCCGGGGTGTCTGAAGGCTGCGTGTCTTGAGATGGTTTGGGGCAGGGCGAAGGGTGCAACCCGGCGGTCCTGCTTGCAGAGGCCGTCAACCGGAAAGAGCTTGCTGTGGAAAGAGCGGCAAAGAAAGAGGCGGTCGAATCGCTGAACGGTCTGTTCCAGACCACCAGCGTTGCGGTCGTCGCTCATTATTCCGGCCTCACCGTGGCCCAAATGCAGAAGCTGCGTCAGCAGATGAAGCAGGCGGGTGCGTCGGTGAAGGTCTCGAAGAACCGTCTCGCCAAAATTGCTCTTGAAGGCACCGACGTCGTTGCCATCGGCTCCCTGCTGAAGGGGCCGACCGTGATCGCGACTTCCGACGATCCGGTGGCGGCGCCGAAGATTGCCGTCGAATTTGCCAAGGCGAACGAGAAGTTCGTCATTCTCGGCGGTTCGATGGGCAAGACTGTCCTGAACGTCGACGGTGTGAAGGCTCTGGCCTCGCTGCCGTCGCTCGACGAACTGCGTGGCAAGCTGGTCGGCCTTCTGGTCGCGCCGGCTACCAAGATCGCGCAGCTGTCGACTGCTCCCGCGGCCAAGGTCGCGCGGGTGGTTCAGGCCTATGCCTCCAAAAGCGAAGCGGCCTGACGCTTCCATCTCATTCAACCCTGGTTCGAACTGATACCCGTAAGGAACTGATTCAATGGCTGATCTGCAGAAAATCGTCGACGACCTGTCGAGCCTCACCGTGCTCGAAGCCGCCGAACTCGCGAAGCTTCTCGAAGAGAAGTGGGGCGTTTCGGCCGCCGCCGCCGTGGCGGTTGCCGCTGCGCCGGGCGCTGGTGGCGCCGGTGCCGCCGCTGCCGAAGAGAAGACCGAGTTCTCGGTCGTGCTCGCGTCGGCTGGCGACAAGAAGATCGAAGTGATCAAGGAAGTCCGCGCGATCACCGGTCTCGGCCTCAAGGAAGCCAAGGACCTCGTCGAAGGCGCTCCGAAGCCGGTCAAGGAAGGCGTTGCCAAGGACGAAGCCGAGAAGATCAAGGCCCAGCTCGAGAAGGCTGGCGCCAAGGTCGAACTCAAGTAACCGCAGGTTACTTGAGTTCGATCCCGGGCGAGCGAAGCGAGACCCGGGGATCTGCCCAGGACGTGGATGGCCGGGTCAAGCCCGGCCATGACGTCGGAGGGCGGCGACACGATCAGGCGGTTGGGGCCGGTTCGCCGGCCCCGTTCGCGACGGTAGGGGTGGAGGATCCGCTGCTCCTGAAAGGCCGTCACAGGAATGTGTGGGGATGAGCAGGGGGTGCCCCTCGAATCTTCATATTGCCGTCCCATATCGGTTCGGCAGCACGAAAGCGCAGGCGCGATGGATATGGTAACATTCCGCGCAGCCTCTAGGAGAATCAGCAATTTCGGGCTTTTTCGGTCTGTGACGAAATGGGTTTTGACGGGCGGGTGCGCTGGCGCCCCGCACGTCGTTTTGCGTTCGGGATTTATGTTGCGCGGATTTAGGACTTAGTTCCTGACATTCAGCTTCTGAATTTCGGATGTGCGGTAATTCAACCCGGGGGCGGTGCAGATCGCGCCTCGGAAGGTTCGCCCCGCCGGGCGACGACATGAGAGGCCACGATGGCGCAGCAGACGTTCACCGGTCGCAAACGCGTTCGCAAGTTCTTCGGTCACATTCGGGAAGTCGCCGAGATGCCGAACCTCATCGAGGTTCAGAAGGCGTCTTACGACCAGTTCCTGATGGTCGCGGAGCCTCCGGGCGGTCGTGAAGATGAGGGCCTGCAAGCGGTCTTCCGGTCGGTGTTTCCGATTTCGGACTTCTCTAACGCCTCGATGCTGGAATTCGTTCGCTACGAATTCGAGCCGCCGAAGTACGATGTCGACGAGTGCCGCCAGCGCGGCATGACCTATGCTGCGCCGCTGAAGGTGACGCTGCGCCTCATCGTGTTCGATATCGACGAGGAAACCGGCGCCCGTTCGGTCAAGGACATCAAGGAGCAGGACGTCTACATGGGCGATATCCCGCTCATGACGATGAACGGCACCTTCGTGGTCAACGGCACCGAGCGCGTCATCGTCTCGCAGATGCACCGGTCGCCGGGTGTGTTCTTCGATCACGACAAGGGCAAGACCCATTCGTCGGGCAAGCTGCTGTTCGCTGCCCGCGTCATTCCGTATCGCGGGTCCTGGCTCGACATCGAGTTCGACGCCAAGGACATCGTGTTCGCGCGTATCGACCGTCGCCGCAAGATTCCGGTGACGTCGCTGATGTTCGCCCTCGGCCTCGACGGCGAGGAGATCCTCAGCACCTTCTACAAGAAGATCATCTACAAGCGCACCAAGGACGGCTGGCGCGTGCCGTTCGACGCCTCGCGCTTCCGCGGCTATTCGACCGTCAACGACCTGATCGACGCCGACACCGGCAACGTCGTGCTCGAGGCCGGCAAGAAGCTGACCGTCCGTGCTGCGCGCCAGCTGCAGGAAAAGGGCCTCAAGGCGCTGCGTCTGTCGGACGAGGAACTGGTCGGCAACTATCTGGCCGAGGATCTGGTCAACCCGAAGACCGGTGAAATCTACGCCGAAGCCGGCGAGGAGATCACCGAGAAGTTGCTGAAGGCGTTGAACGAGCAGGGCTACAAGGAGCTGCCGCTGCTCGACATCGACCATGTCAATGTCGGTCCGTACATCCGCAACACGCTGGCGGCCGACAAGAACATGACGCGCGAGGACGCGCTGTTCGACATCTACCGGGTGATGCGCCCGGGCGAGCCGCCGACGCTCGAGTCCGCGCAGAATATGTTCCAGTCGCTGTTCTTCGACAGCGAGCGCTACGACCTGTCCGCGGTCGGCCGCGTCAAGATGAACATGCGCCTCGACCTCGATGCGCCCGATACCCATCGCACGCTGCGCAAGGAAGACATCCTGGCGGTGATCCAGACCCTGGTCGGTCTGCGCGACGGCAAGGGCGAGATCGACGACATCGACCATCTCGGCAACCGCCGGGTGCGTTCGGTCGGCGAACTGATGGAAAATCAGTATCGCATCGGCCTGCTGCGCATGGAGCGTGCCATCAAGGAGCGGATGTCGTCGGTCGATATCGACACGGTGATGCCGCAGGACCTGATCAACGCCAAGCCGGCGGCTGCCGCGGTGCGCGAGTTCTTCGGTAGCTCGCAGCTGTCGCAGTTCATGGACCAGACCAACCCGCTGTCGGAGATCACCCACAAGCGCCGTCTGTCGGCGCTTGGCCCGGGCGGTCTGACCCGCGAGCGCGCCGGCTTCGAAGTCCGCGACGTGCATCCGACCCACTACGGCCGGATCTGCCCGATCGAGACGCCGGAAGGTCCGAACATCGGCCTGATCAACTCGCTCGCGACCTTCGCGCGCGTGAACAAATACGGCTTCGTCGAGACTCCGTACCGCAAGGTCAAGGAAGGCCGCGTCACCGACGAGGTTGTCTACCTGTCGGCGATGGAGGAGGGCCGCTACGCGGTCGCTCAGGCCAACGTGTCGCTCGACGCCAAGGGCAAGTTCACCGACGATCTGGTGGTCTGCCGTGCCGGCGGCACGCGCGACGTCGTTCCGTTGCCGGCCGATCAGGTCGACTACATGGACGTGTCGCCGAAGCAGCTGGTTTCGGTCGCCGCGGCGCTGATCCCGTTCCTCGAGAACGACGACGCCAACCGCGCGCTGATGGGCTCGAACATGCAGCGCCAGGCGGTGCCGCTGGTTCGCGCCGAGGCGCCGTTCGTCGGCACCGGCATGGAAGGCGTGGTCGCCCGTGACTCGGGCGCGGCGATCGCCGCGCGCCGCACCGGCGTGATCGACCAGATCGACGCGACCCGTATCGTCATCCGCGCCACCGAAGATCTCGATCCGACCAAGTCGGGCGTCGATATCTACCGGCTGATGAAGTACCAGCGCTCCAACCAGTCGACCTGCATCAACCAGCGTCCGCTGGTGAAGGTGGGCGACAAGGTTGCCAAGGGCGACATCATCGCGGACGGTCCGTCGACCGACCTCGGTGAGCTCGCGCTCGGCCGCAACGTGCTGGTCGCGTTCATGCCGTGGAACGGCTACAACTTCGAAGACTCGATCCTGCTCTCCGAGCGGATCGTGAAGGAAGACGTCTTCACCTCGATCCACATCGAGGAATTCGAAGTGATGGCCCGCGACACCAAGCTGGGTCCGGAGGAAATCACGCGCGACATTCCGAACGTGTCGGAAGAAGCGCTGAAGAATCTCGACGAAGCCGGCATCGTCTACATCGGCGCGGAAGTCCGCGCCGGCGACATCCTGGTCGGCAAGATCACGCCGAAGGGCGAGAGCCCGATGACGCCGGAAGAGAAGCTGCTGCGCGCCATCTTCGGCGAAAAGGCTTCGGACGTTCGCGACACCTCGCTGCGGGTGCCGCCGGGCGTGCAGGGCACCATCGTCGAAGTCCGCGTGTTCAACCGGCACGGCGTCGACAAGGACGAGCGTGCGCTGGCGATCGAGCGGGAAGAGATCGAACGTCTGGCCAAGGACCGCGACGACGAGCAGGCGATTCTCGACCGTAACGTCTACGGCCGTCTTGCCGACCTGCTCGACGGCCGCCAGGCCGTGGCCGGCCCGAAGGGCTTCAAGAAGGACACCAAGATCACCCGCGCGGTGCTCGAGGAGTATCCGAAGTCGCAGTGGTGGCTGTTCGCTGCGCCGAACGACAAGCTGATGGCCGAGATCGAGGCCATGCGGAAGCAGTACGACGAGTCGAAGAAGGGCCTCGAGCAGCGCTTCCTCGACAAGGTCGAGAAGCTGCAGCGCGGCGACGAACTTCCGCCCGGCGTGATGAAGATGGTCAAGGTCTTCGTCGCGGTGAAGCGCAAGATCCAGCCGGGCGACAAGATGGCCGGCCGCCACGGCAACAAGGGCGTCGTTTCCAAGATCGTGCCGATCGAGGACATGCCGTTCCTGGAGGACGGCACTCACGCCGATATCGTGCTGAACCCGCTCGGCGTGCCGAGCCGCATGAACGTCGGTCAGATCCTCGAGACGCATCTCGGCTGGGCGTGCGCCGGTCTCGGCAAGCGCATCGGCGAGGCCATCGACTCGTACTATCAGCGCGAGGACCTCAAGCCGCTGCGCGAGACGCTCCGCAAGATCTACGGCGACGACGAGACCATCAAGTCGCTGGACGAGAAGGAGTTGCTCGAACTCGGCCGCAACCTCAGCCACGGCGTGCCGATCGCGACGCCGGTGTTCGACGGCGCCAAGGAAGCCGACATCGAGGAGATGCTGAAGCTCGCGGGCTTCGATGCCTCGGGTCAGTCGACCGTGTACGACGGCCGCACCGGCGATCAGTTCGATCGTCGCGTCACCGTCGGCTACATCTACATGCTGAAGCTGCATCACCTCGTGGACGACAAGATCCACGCCCGGTCGATCGGTCCGTACTCGCTCGTCACCCAGCAGCCGCTGGGCGGTAAGGCGCAGTTCGGCGGCCAGCGCTTCGGCGAAATGGAGGTGTGGGCGCTCGAAGCCTACGGCGCGGCCTACACGCTGCAGGAAATGCTGACGGTGAAGTCGGACGACGTCGCCGGCCGCACCAAGGTGTACGAGGCGATCGTGCGCGGCGACGACACGTTCGAGGCCGGTATCCCGGAATCGTTCAACGTGCTGGTCAAGGAAATGCGCTCGCTCGGCCTCAACGTCGACCTGCACAACTCCAAGTTGGGCGTTCCGCCGCCAGCCGAGGCGGCCGAGTAAGCGCAGTCACCTGCGCCTGTCATGGCCGGGCTCGTCCCGGCCATCCACGCCTTCGCCGCTTGCTGGCTTGAAGGCGCGGATGCCCGGGAGGCCCGGGCGTGACGAACTGACATTCTGATTCTGACGGTCGCTCCGCGGCCAAGGAGAACGGCATGAACCAAGAAATTATGAATCTGTTCAATCCGACGACGCCGGCTCAGGTCTTCGACCAGATCCGGATCTCGATTGCGTCGCCGGAGAAGATTCTGTCGTGGTCCTACGGCGAGATCAAGAAGCCGGAGACCATCAACTACCGCACCTTCAAGCCGGAGCGCGACGGCCTGTTCTGCGCCCGCATCTTCGGGCCGATCAAGGACTACGAGTGCTTGTGCGGCAAGTACAAGCGGATGAAGTACAAGGGCATCATCTGCGAGAAGTGCTCGGTCGAAGTCACGCTCAGCCGCGTCCGTCGCGAGCGCATGGGCCACATCGAGCTGGCCGCGCCGGTCGCCCACATCTGGTTCCTGAAGTCCTTGCCGTCGCGTATCGGGCAGCTGCTCGACATGACGCTGAAGGACCTCGAGCGGATTCTGTACTTCGAATACTACGTCGTGCTGGAGCCGGGTCTGACCTCGCTCAAGGAGCGTCAACTGCTGTCGGAGGAAGAGTACCTCCGCGCGCAGGACGAATTCGGCCAGGACAGCTTCACCGCCATGATCGGCGCCGAGGCGATCCGTGAATTGCTCAAGGGCCTCGATCTCGAAAAGATCGATGCGCAGCTGCGCGTCGAGATGGCCGAGACCGACTCGGACATCAAGCACAAGAAGCTCGCCAAGCGTCTGAAGATCGTCGAAGCGTTCCGCTACTCGGGCAACAAGCCGGAGTGGATGATCCTGACCGTGGTGCCGGTGATCCCGCCGGACCTGCGGCCGCTGGTGCCGCTCGACGGCGGCCGGTTCGCGACCTCCGACCTCAACGACCTCTATCGCCGCGTCATCAACCGGAACAACCGGTTGAAGCGCCTGATGGAGCTGCGTGCGCCGGACATCATCATCCGCAACGAAAAGCGCATGCTGCAGGAAGCTGTTGACGCGCTGTTCGACAACGGCCGCCGCGGCCGCGTCATCACCGGCGCCAACAAGCGCCCGCTGAAGTCGCTCGCCGACATGCTCAAGGGCAAGCAGGGCCGGTTCCGTCAGAACCTGCTCGGCAAGCGCGTCGACTATTCGGGCCGTTCGGTGATCGTGGTCGGTCCCGAACTCAAGCTGCATCAGTGCGGCCTGCCGAAGAAGATGGCGCTCGAGCTGTTCAAGCCGTTCATCTATTCGCGGCTCGACGCCAAGGGTCTGTCGACCACCGTCAAGCAGGCCAAGAAGCTGGTCGAGAAGGAGCGGCCGGAGGTTTGGGACATCCTCGACGAGGTGATCCGCGAACATCCGGTGCTGCTGAACCGCGCGCCGACGCTGCATCGTCTCGGCATTCAGGCGTTCGAGCCGGTGCTGATCGAGGGCAAGGCGATCCAGCTGCACCCGCTGGTCTGCGCCGCGTTCAATGCCGACTTCGACGGCGACCAGATGGCCGTGCACGTCCCGCTGTCGCTCGAAGCGCAGCTGGAAGCGCGCGTCCTGATGATGTCGACCAACAACATCCTGCATCCGGCGAACGGCCAGCCGATCATCGTGCCGTCGCAGGACATCGTGCTCGGCCTGTACTACCTGTCGATCATGCGGGAAGGCCTGCCGGGCGAGGGCAAGGTGTTTGGTGATCTGGCCGAGATGGAGCACGCGCTGTTCTCCAAGGTCATCCACCTGCACACCAAGATCAAGTACCGCTGGGAATCCCTCGACGATGAGGGCAAGCCCTATATGCGGCTGATCGAAACCACCGCGGGCCGCATCCTGCTCGGTCAGGTGCTGCCGAAGTCGGTGAAGCTGCCGTTCGAGGTCATCAACAAGCTGATGACCAAGCGCGAGATCTCCGGCGTGATCGATCAGGTCTATCGTCACTGCGGTCAGAAGGAGACGGTGATCTTCTGCGACCGCATCATGGCGCTGGGCTTCTTCAACGCGTTCAAGGCGGGCATTTCGTTCGGCAAGGACGACATGGTCGTGCCGGGCTCGAAGTGGAAGATCGTCGACACCACCCGCACGCTGACGAAGGATTTCGAGCAGCAGTACAACGACGGTCTGATCACCCATGGCGAGAAGTACAACAAGGTGGTCGACGCATGGTCGAAGGCCTCCGAGGAAATCGCCAAGGAGATGATGAAGGAGATCTCCGCGATCCGAAAGAACGCAGACGGCGCCGACAACCAGGTCAACTCGATCTACATGATGGCCCATTCCGGTGCGCGTGGTTCGCCGGCGCAGATGCGTCAGCTCGCCGGTATGCGCGGCCTGATGGCCAAGCCGTCGGGTGAGATCATCGAGACGCCGATTATCTCGAACTTCAAGGAAGGCCTCTCGGTTCTCGAGTACTTCAACTCGACCCACGGCGCCCGTAAGGGTCTCGCGGACACCGCGCTGAAGACCGCGAACTCCGGTTACCTGACCCGCCGTCTGGTCGACGTGGCGCAGGACTGCATCATCACCCAGGATGATTGCGGCACCTCGCTCGGCATCAAGATGCGCGCGATCGTCGACGCCGGCACCGTGGTGGCCTCGCTCGGCTCGCGTATTCTCGGCCGCACCGCGGGCGAGGACGTGCGCGATCCGAACACCAACGAGGTGATCATCCCGCGCGGCAAGCTCATGGAAGAGCGTGACGTCGAGGCGGTCCAGCAGGCCGGCGTGCAGGAAGTGAAGATCCGCTCGGCGCTGACCTGCGAGCTGGTCAACGGCATCTGCGGCAGCTGCTACGGGCGCGATCTCGCCCGCGGTACGCCGGTCAACCACGGCGAGGCGGTCGGTGTCATCGCCGCGCAGTCGATCGGTGAACCGGGCACGCAGCTGACGATGCGTACCTTCCACATCGGCGGTGCGGCGCAGATCAACGAGCAGTCGGTGATCGAGTCGAACTTCGAGGGTAAGGTCGTCATCAAGAACAAGGCGATCGCGCGGAACGGCGAAAACCACAACGTTGCGATGGTCCGCAACATGGTTGTGGCGATCGTCGATCCGGACGGCACCGAGCGTGCGACCCATCGCATCCAATATGGCGCGCGCATGCACGTCGACGAGGGCGATACGGTCAAGCGCGGCCAGCGCATCGCCGAGTGGGATCCGTACACCCGTCCGATCCTGACCGAGGTCGAGGGCACGATCGATTTCGAGGATCTGGTCGAAGATCAGTCGATCTCGGAAACGCTCGACGAGTCGACCGGTATTGCCAAGCGTATCGTGATCGACTGGCGCTCGACCCGCGGTGGTGCGGATCTGCGTCCGGCGATCGTGGTGAAGGGCAAGGACGGCAAGGTGCTGAAGCTGGCCCGCGGCGGCGACGCCCGGTACATGCTGTCGGTCGACGCCATTCTGTCGGTCGATATCGGCGCCCAGGTGAAGCCCGGCGACATCCTGGCGCGTATCTCGACCGAGAGCGCCAAGACCCGCGACATCACCGGCGGTCTGCCGCGGGTGGCGGAACTGTTCGAGGCCCGCAAGCCGAAGGACGCCGCCATCATCGCGGAAATCGCCGGCACCATCCGGTTCGGCCGCGACTACAAGAACAAGCGTCGGATCTCGATCGAACCGATGGACAAGGAAGAAGAGGCGCGCGAGTACCTGATCCCGAAGGGCAAGCACATCCACCTTCAGGACGGCGACATCGTCGAAAAGGGCGACTTCATCGTCGAAGGCAACCCGGCGCCGCACGACATCCTGGCGATCAAGGGCATCGAAGAACTCGCTGCCTATCTGGTCAACGAAATCCAGGAGGTCTACCGACTGCAGGGCGTGTTGATCAACGACAAGCACATCGAGGTGATCGTTCGCCAGATGCTGCAGAAGGTCGAGATCACCGACCAGGGCGAGACCGACATGATCTCGGGCGAACAGATCGACAAGATCGAGTTCGACGCGATCAACGCCAAGGCGAAGGAAGAGGGCAAGAAGATTGCCACCGGCAATCCCGTGCTGCTCGGCATCACCAAGGCCTCGCTGCAGACCCGGTCGTTCTTCTCGGCGGCATCGTTCCAGGAGACCACCCGCGTGCTCACCGAAGCCGCCGTCAACGGCAAGGTGGACCCGCTGGAAGGCCTCAAGGAAAACGTCATCGTCGGCCGCCTGATCCCGGCCGGCACCGGCGCCTCGATGGCCAAGATCCGCGAAGTCGCGCTCAAGCGCGACCGGCTGATCATGGACGAACGCGAGAAGCAGGCGGCCATCGTCCCGGCCGCCGCCCCGGAAGCCGAACCACTGCAACTGCCGCCGGCGGAGTAACCGCCGCAGCAGCGACCTGACTAACGAAGAGCCGGCGCGCGATCAGCACGCCGGCTCTTCGCGTTTTCGGCCGCTCCGATCAGAGCCTGCAGGGAGTCCTTTGTCATGGCCTGGCTTGTCCGGGCCATTTACTCCCGTGCCGTGTCTTTGTCGGCAAGCGGGTGGATGCCGGCACAAAACCGGTGTCGTTGCTGCGCTGCGGCATCGCTTGCGGTGTACGCTTGGCATTGTGCCACCTGGAGGCGTAGAAAGTAGTTCGCGATCTCCAAAGCGGCAGCTTGGCAATGGAGCAGCAGTTCACTGCGCTGACCGATCGGATTTACGAGGCAGGCCTGGTGCCGCAGCTCTGGCCTGCGCTGCTGCACGAAATCGGTGATGCAGTCGGGGGAAACGGGGGCGCGTTGTTCGCCGTCCACGAAGGCTATGGACGATCGCTCAATTCTCCCAATCACGACGGGACGATGAGCCTGTTCATGAACGGCGGCTGGAGCCAACGCGATCGCACGCTGCCGCGCGCTCTCGCCCTCGGCCACCCCGGCTTCGTGAGTGAGCGTGACCTGTTCACCGAGATCGAACTGAACGCAGATGAAGTGTACCGCGACTTCTTCCGCAAACACGGCTTGGACTATCGGGCGGGCACGATCATTCCGATGCCGACCGGGGATTCGGTTGCGATCACCATCTTCCGGACTGGCGCGCAGGGGCCGGTGGCCCCGCAAGATATCCAGTTTCTCGACGGCTTGCGTCCACATTTGGCGCGCGCCTCGCTGATTGCCAATCGGCTGGGCTTCGAGCGCGTTCGTGCTCAAGCCGAAACGTTGCAGGCACTGGGACTGCCGGGCGCCGTGCTGGGGCGACAAGGCCGCGTGCTGGCAGCCAATGCACTGTTCCAAACCTATATGCCCTCGCTTTTCCAGGATCGGACGCAGCGATTGGCGATTTCCGACCAGGCCGCCGACGGGTTGCTGGCGACGGCTCTGGCGGAGCTGCATCTGGAGGGGCGAAACATCAGGTCGATCCCGATCGGCGCGACGCCGGATCGCGTGCCGATGGTCGTGCACGTGGTGCCGGTGCGTGGTGCCGCGAACGACATCTTTCTGCAGGCCGCTGCGCTGTTGATCGTAACGCCGGTCGATCGCGCTGCAGTGCCGAGTGCGGAGGTCCTGCAAGGATTGTTCGATCTGACCCCGACCGAGGCGAAGATCGCTCACGGCATCGGCCTCGCGCGCTCCGTCGAAGAGTTGGCGCGGTCGCATGGTGTCGATCGGGAAACCGTCCGCAGCCAGCTCAAGGCCGTGCTGTCGAAGACCGGTCTCTCGCGGCAGCAGGAACTGGTGAGTTTGCTGGCGGGGAAGGCGCTCGAGTAGGTCGCGCCTGATTGGTCTGTCGCGGCGATCGGCGCCCTGAAACAAACAAGGCACGGCTTTTCTGGCGAGCAGGCGCAGCGCGCTGTTTGACGCTGCGCCGCGACGTTGCAGCGAAGGCCGATCACATCACCCATTTGGGTGATGTGACGACGCGGCAGTCCCTGCACATTAGTCGAAAAGGCAGGGCGGTGTATTCGGATGCGAGCCTCCGAGTTGCTCATCAACGTCGCGTCTGGCGACCATCATCAAACCCCGGACGCCGACCTTGTTTTTGCAGGATGGCCGGCTGCAGCGACGATCCCTACGGAAGCTGCAATTCACATCGTCCGATCCCGGGCAGATCTGGCGAGGGCCGCGCAGCTTCGCCGCGACTTGACGGATATCAACGGATTTTGTCGCGCAGAGGCCATCGAACCGATCGATCTGTGCAGCCTCGTCTTCGTTGCCGAGGACCGGGCCGAGGCCGTCGCGACCGTCCGTCTGACCCGCGCGTCCGACGCAATCAACGACCGGCGCCTCGGTCTCCTGATCGAAGCCGCTCAGCCGGAAGATCTGGAATCCGCGATGGTCGTTTCTGCTGTTGCTGTCCGCCCCGCACCGCGTGGTCCCGCCTTGATGGTGCCGCTGCTTCTCCAAGTCTATCGCAGCGCCCATCTTGCCGGGGCGAAGCAGAGTTTACTGGCCGCAGAGGAACCGATGGTGCCGATGTTTTCAAGCCGGGGCTGGACGCGGACCGGGCGGTCGTTTGTCGATCCGGAGGGTGGAACCGTACAGGTATTGAAGTACGCCCAGATCGATCTGAACGCCTTGCGCAGGTCGGATTCCCCGCTTCTCAGCGTTGCCGACGATTTTCTCGGCCGTTGAGCCGCAAGGCCTCCCGAGCGGCAGCTTATGCCCGACGCTGGACGCAGCAGCCGTTGCGTCCTGAGCGTTTGGTAGGGCGTGCGCGCATTTTGCGGCCGCTCTCACGCTCCGTTCATGTTTCCTTCAGGTGAAAGGCGCCTTGCTGTTCATGAACGACGCGATCCTTCGGCAGGGGCGCCGGTTCGACGTCAAAATCAGTCTTAAATCATTGATCTCAAGCTGATTTTCGCAGAGAATCGAATCCACCCGAGCGCCGGCGGAACGGATCGGGTTTGGTGGTGCGGCGAACGGCCTGCGCCTTGCGTTGAAAGAACCAGATGTTTGACCTTGCAATCGTTGGTGGCGGCCCGGGCGGCCTGATGAGCGCCTGGTACCTGAAGAAGAAGCTCGGCCCAATGTGCCGGATTACCATTTTCGAAGCGTCCGATCGCCTTGGCGGCAAGATCGTGTCGCGGACCTTCGACACGGCGCCGGCGCTGTACGAGGCCGGCGTGGCCGAGCTCTACGACTACTCGATGACCGGGCCGGACCCGCTTCGCGAGCTGGTGCAGCATTTCGGTCTGCAGACCATCCCGATGGATGCCGAGCAGGTGCAACTCGACGGCGAACTGCTCAACGACGTGCCGGGCATGCGCAGGAAATACGGCGACAAGACCGCCGACGCGATCCTCGCCTTCCGCAAGACGCTGACCGAGCAGATGTCGCCGGTGCAGTACTATGAAGGGGTCGGCGCCCACGACAACGAGCATCCCTGGGCCTGGATGAATTGCGAGCAACTGCTCGACAAGGAAGTCGAGGATCCGGTCGCCAAGAAGTTCTTCAAGGTGATGGCGCGGTCCGACATCGCCACCGAGAGCCACAACACCAACGGCCTCAACGCGCTGAAGAACTTCGTGATGGATATCGACGGCTATATCGGGCTGTATTCGATCCAGAACGGCAACGAGCAGCTGATCGAAGGGCTACGCTCCGAGGTCGACGCCGAGATCCAGCTCAACCACCGCGTCCTCAAGGTCGGCAAGACCGAGACCGGGCGCTACGAGCTCAACATGATGAACGGCAAGGGGCCGGAGACGCGCGACTTCGACCTCGTGCTGATGTGCCTGCCGCACAACTGGCTGGCGACGCTGTCCTGGGGCAACGAGCAGCTGCGCAAGGCGATGGTCAAGCACGTCGCTTACTTCGACCGTCCGGCGCACTACCTGCGGATCTCGCTGCTGTTCGACAAGCCGTTCTGGGGCGACAAGATTCCCGGCGCCTGGTTCATGTCGGAAGCGTTCGGCGGCTGCTGCGTCTACAACGAGGGCGCCCGCCACGACGTCGGCAAATACGGCGTGCTGAACTTCCTGGTCGCCGGCTCGGACGCGCTGGCGTTCTCGAACCTGACCGACAAGGAATTGATCGACCTCGCGTTGAAATCGCTGCCCGCGGCGCTCGGCGACGCGCGCGATCATTTCCTCGAAGGCAAGACCCATCGCTGGCTGTCGTCGGTCAACTGCATCCCCGGTGGCCTGCCGGTGCGCGATGTGATGACCAATCACCGGCCGGAGCCGAAGAACCATCCGGGCTTCGTCGTGGTCGGCGACTATCTGTTTGACTCGACCCTGAATGGTCTGCTCGATTCCTCGGACGCAGCGACCGACATCATCGTCACCGAGACCATGAAGCTGCGCCGCGCCCGGGCGCTGGCCGAGAAGGCGGTGTCTGACAAGATCGACGCGTCGTATTTCGACAATTATCGCAACCAGGGCCCGTACAGCGAAGTCTGGAACCGGTTCACCGATCCGGACTACCTGCTGCAGATGATCCGGACGGTCTGGGATGTGCCGCAGGGCGCCAAGCTGCTGGTCGCCGGCTCGGCCAGCGGCGAGCTGGTCGGCGCGCTGCGCGAGCGCGGCATCGATGCGTGGGGCGTCGAGAACAATCGCGGCATCCTCGCCAGGACACCGGAGGCGCTGAAGCCCTACAACCAGTTCGGCTCGATCGCCGAATTGCCGTTCGAGGACAATTCGTTCGACTTCGTGTTCGAAACCAGCCTGTGCCACGTGCCGGAGGCGCGCGTGGTCAAGGCGATCCGCGAGCTCGGCCGCGTCACCCGCATCGGCCTGGTGTTCGGCTCGGTCACCAGCGACATGGATCCCAGGGTGGTCGATCGCTACGATCTGCTGCGCGCGGTCAAGAAGCTCGGCACCTGGTGGGAGTGGTCGGAACTGTTCTTCAACAACGGCTTCGACCTGTCGATGCACCGCAAGGACTGCAGCGACCAGCTCTGGGAAGCCACGCTGAAAGCCGGCAAGGGCCCGGGGCAGTGGTACGGCGACGCGGACAGCCTCCGCTATTCGTTCTTCGACAAGGTCGACGACGAAGATTGAGAACGAACGGCTTGGCCGGACCTGCTGATATCGCCTAAGGATTGCGACGCCGTGGCTCGAACGAGTCACGGCGTCGATCATTTCGCTTCCAGCCATTTCGTCTCCAGCCGGTCCACCCACGGTTCCGCTTCATGACGCGCAAGCCACCAGCCAATCCTCCCGCCGACGGCAGTGATCAATCCGGCGCTTCGCCGTCAGGCGAGCCTGGCGCGAGCACGCCCGCATCGCCGCTCGACGAGAAGTTCGCCATCCCGGTCGGCGCCGTCGCGTCGCCGGTGCCGAGCACCAAGCCGCCGGTCAAGCAGCTCGTCCAGGACAAGACGCCGTCCCCGAAGGACAAGGCGAAGGCCAAGGAGAAGGCGGCGGACGACGACGAGGATGACGACGACGACGATGATGAGGACGAGGAGCTCGTCGTCTTCACCGCGCGCGAGGCCGCAGGCGCGCTGGCGACGATTGCGCGGCATGTCCGGCCGATCCTGCCGAACTATCGCAAGATGGTGGCGATCGTCGTGTTCGGCGTGCTGGTCGAGACGCTGTTCAACGTCATCATGCCGCTCAGCCTGAAATTCCTGATCGACGACGCGCTCGGCGAGGAGGACTTCCAGGAACTCTACAAGATCCTGTCGATCCTCGCCGTCGCCGGCATCATCACCTCGATCGTCGCGGTGTGGTACGAGCGCTGGGACGCGCGGCTCGCCGCCTCGGTAATCACCGACGTCCGCACCCGGCTGTTCGACCACGTCCAGAAACTGCCGGCCGGCTATTTCGCCCGTACCAAGCGCGGCGAGACGCTGTCGCGGTTTTCGATCGACATGGCGGCGTTCGAGAACGTGGTCGAGATCTTCGCCAACACGGCGATGCTGCCGTTCCTCGAACTGATCGCCGGCATCATCCTGATGCTGTTCCTGAACTGGCAGCTCGCCGTGGTGGCGCTGCTGATCTTCCCGATCACATTGATCGGCCCGCGCATCCTGACGCCGAAGGCCGTGCAGGCCAATTACGAGCAGAAGGTCCAGGAGGCCGGGCTGCTCGGCATGGTGCAGGAGAATGTCGGCGCCCAGGCGGTGGTCAAGGCGTTCAGCCTGCAGCGCAAGATGTTCGGCTTCTTCTCGCTGCGCAACAACGCGACGCGCGACAAGATCGCCGAGGCAGTGTTCCTGCGCTCGATGGTCGAGCGCTCGGTCACCGTCGCGGTGCTGCTGCTGCACATCGTGGTGCTGGCGATCGGCGCGTATCTGGCCACCAAGGGCCAGATCACGGTCGGCACCTTCGTGACCTTCGAGAGTGCATTCTGGGAGGTGTCGTACAACATCGCGCATCTGATGCAGTTCATCCCGGTGGCGATCCAGGCCGCGGCCGCGGTGCGCCACATGGAGGAGCTGCTCGACGAGCCGACCCCGATCGCCGACAAGCCCGGCGCCGCCGAGTTGCCGCGCATCACCGACAACATCGCATTCGAGCGGGTGACCTTCAGCTATGAGGGCGCCGAGCGACCGGTGATCGACAATCTCAGCCTCAAGCTCAAGGCCGGCAAGAGCATCGCCATTGTCGGCCCCAGCGGTTCGGGCAAGAGCACGCTGCTCAACATGATCCTGCGGTTGTATCAGCCCGACGAGGGCCGCATCAGCATCGACGGCGTCGACGTCCGCAAGGTGACGCTGGATTCGCTGCGGCAGAGCATGGCGGTGGTGTTCCAGGAGAACATGCTGTTCAACATGTCGATCCGCGAGAACATCCGGCTCGGCAAGGAAGGCGCGACCGACGAGGAGGTGATCGAGGCCGCCAAGAAGGCCGAGATCCACCGCTACATCATGAGCCTGCCGGACAAATACGACACCCAGGTCGGCGAGCGCGGCGACACGCTGTCGGGCGGCCAGCGCCAGCGCCTGGCGATCGCCCGCGCCATCGTCCGCGATCCCTCGGTGCTGTTGCTCGACGAGGCCACCTCGGCGCTCGACCAGACCACCGAGGCCGCGATCAACAAGACGCTGCTCAAGCTCGCCCGCGGCCGCACCATGATCTTCTCGACCCACCGGCTGACCTCGGTGGTCGAAATGGACGAGATCATCGTCATCTCCGGCGGCCGCGCGATCGAGCGCGGCTCGCACAAGGAGCTGCTCGCCCTGAACGGCGTCTATCGCAAGCTCTGGGACGACCAGAGCAACCACGGCCGCGCCGCGGATGATGACGACGACGATGATGAGGATGAGGATGACGACGAGGAGTGAGAGGGTCCGGCTCGGCCTCTCCCCGTCATTGCGAGGAGCGAAGCGACGAAGCAATCCAGCTTCGAGCACGGCGCTTCTGGATTGCTTCGCTTCGCTCGCAATGACGGCGGGGTTGACGTCGTGTTTCGGGAGCCGACGACTTCGCCAAGCAGGTCACCTGCAAAGACCGCTCTGCGCGAATGTCCAAGCACCGTTCAGTTCTTCGTCAGAAACAGCGGCGTTCGCAGCGTCAGCTGATACGCCGGTTTCGGCGTCCAGGCGATCTGGGCGGTGAGGCCGAACAGGCGGTTGTCGTTGTCGTCCATCTTGTCGAGGTCGAACCGAACGATCGGCTCGGTGAAGGCCGCCAGCGGCGCCAGATTGAGCAACTGGGCACCGCCGAACGACTGGACGCCGACGCGGCCGGTTACCTTCCAGTTATTGTCCCATTGATAGAAGCCGCCGACATAGCCGACCCAGTTCGGCCGGATCTCGGCGCGGTCGGCGTCGATCGCCGTCAGGGTCGATTGCATGCCGGCGAGTAGGCCGCGGGTTTCGTCCGCATTCAGCGCGTAGCTGGCCTCGAGCACATTGTTAAGCGAGGTGGTGGCGAGCGGCCCGGACGGTAGCGCCCGGGTCAGCGTGGTCTGCAGCGTCAGGGTGGGGATGGGGCCGCCGTTCTGCTGATAGATCTCGGCCTGTACCCCGACATTCCAACTGGTGATCGCGACCGGGGTCCAGGCCGAATCGCCGGCCTGCGACGTCGTGGCGCTGAAGCCGCCATACAGCGACACCTGATCGTTGACGTCGACGGTCAGCGGCACGTCCCACGCCACTCCCTGGCTGGCCGGCAGGGACGGCGTCGGCCGCAGCGTCAATTCGGACAGGCGGGCCAGCATGCTCGATGGCGTGCTGAAGCCGATCGACAAGGCGCCGGCAGGCACGCGCGAATAGGATGTCCGCAGATCGAGATACACCTGCGGCGGTGACGGCTTGGTGTCCTCGTCCTCGTCCGCAGCACGCGCGTCAGCTGGCGCCAGTGCCAGCATCGCCAAAACCAGGCAGCCTGCGTGGACACGGCGCGGTCGTCGTGCCCTTGTGGTCGAGGTCCGCTGCATTGATCGGCTGGTCCCCGAAATGAGCCGTGAGCCTTGCGGGAACAGTAAGCATGCCGATCAGGCACCGCGCAATCGGGCATCTGCCGAGGGCGCAAACGTACTCCACGAGCGAGCAGTCAAATCAACCTACTACCTCTAATTGCAGAGCCGCGAATCGTGGAGGGCTGCCGTTACGAATCGTTCACCAACTCGTGCCACGATTCTCTTCTTACGCTGCCGCCCCAGTCAGGATGGCAGCGATTTTGCCGATTCCCCGGCGCGGCACGCGGAATTGGCCGGAACAGTCGCAACTGGTCTACTCGCAGGCGCGTTTGCATCGCACACTGGGAGATGCAAGAAGTCCCTGTCCACGTGGGTCTGCCGCCAAGCGGGCAGGGTGCAGCGCATGACGTCATATCGTCATCTGACGCAGGGTTTGGCCTTGACTTGCAGGTGCCGCACCGATAAAACCCGGCCACTTCAAGACAGGCGGTGAGCTTCGCCAACGTCGGAACGGACCACCCAAACTTCCTCGCGGAATTCGGGCACCAACCTCGACCCAAGACGCTCAGACGCTGTCTCTATAAGCCAGGCAATGCCAGGACGTTCAGCGTTCTCTCGAGCAATCATCTCCTGAGGACGGTTTTGGAAGCATGACCTCGGTACTAGCCGGTCAGCAGATGCTGTCCGGTTTTTGCTGCGGTCCTCTGTTGCATGGATGCGCTTTCCGCTCAGCGATGGGTGGCTGGCGCAATTTCGCTTTGCGTGGTCGGACGTGTCCGGCCGGGTGAGGCGGCCGCTGGGGCGGGTGCCCCGAACGAATTTGCGAAACTCTCGAAGTTTCGCGCGAAGCTAAGGGTGAAGGCGAAGATGCCGACGATCAACCAGCTGATCGCAAATCCGCGCGCGGTGCAGAAGTCGCGCAAGAAGGTCCCGGCGCTCCAGCAGTCGCCGCAGAAGCGCGGCGTGTGCACCCGCGTCTACACCACGACGCCGAAGAAGCCGAACTCGGCGCTTCGTAAGGTCGCCAAGGTTCGGCTGACCAACGGCTTCGAGGTGATCGGCTACATCCCGGGTGAGGGCCACAACCTTCAGGAGCACTCGGTGGTCATGATCCGCGGCGGCCGCGTCAAGGACTTGCCGGGCGTGCGCTACCACATCCTCCGCGGCGTCCTCGATACCCAGGGCGTCAAGAACCGTAAGCAGCGCCGTTCGAAGTACGGCGCGAAGCGTCCCAAGTAAGCGGGGAGAGAATTCATGTCCCGTCGTCACGCTGCCGAAAAGCGCGAAGTTCTTCCGGATCCGAAGTTCGGGAACATCATCGTCACCAAGTTCATGAACTCGGTGATGTACGCCGGCAAGAAGTCGGTTGCCGAAGGTATCGTCTACGGTGCCTTCGATCTGATCGAAGCCAAGACCAAGCAGCCGCCGCTCGGCGTGTTCGAGCAGGCGCTCGACAACGTCATGCCGTCGATCGAAGTTCGCTCCCGCCGCGTCGGTGGCGCGACCTATCAGGTGCCGGTCGAAGTGCGTAACACCCGCCGTCAGGCGCTGGGTATTCGCTGGCTGATCGCTGCCGCTCGCGGCCGCAACGAAAAGACCATGACCGAGCGTCTGTCGGCCGAGCTGCTCGACGCCTCGAACAACCGCGGCAATGCCGTGAAGAAGCGTGAAGACGTGCACAAGATGGCGGAAGCCAACCGCGCGTTCTCGCACTATCGCTGGTAACGGCGAAGCAACGGAATCAAGGAAGACGTCATGCCCCGCGTTCACGCCATCGAGGACTACCGCAATTTCGGCATCATGGCCCACATTGATGCCGGCAAGACCACGACGACCGAGCGCATCCTGTTCTACACCGGCAAGAGCCATAAGATCGGCGAAGTGCACGAAGGTGCCGCGACGATGGATTGGATGACGCAGGAGCAGGAGCGGGGCATCACCATCACCTCCGCCGCCACCACTGCGTTCTGGAACGGCAAGCGCCTCAACATCATCGACACTCCCGGCCACGTCGACTTCACCATCGAAGTCGAGCGTTCGCTGCGCGTGCTCGACGGTGCCGTGTGCGTGCTCGATAGCAACCAGGGCGTCGAGCCGCAGACCGAGACGGTCTGGCGCCAGGGTGACAAGTACAAGGTTCCGCGCATCGTCTTCGCCAACAAGATGGACAAGACCGGCGCCGACTTCTTCAAGTGCCTGCAGGACATCGTCGACCGCCTCGGCGCCAAGCCGGTTGCGATCCAGCTGCCGATCGGCGCTGAGAACAACTTCAAGGGCATCATCGACCTGGTGCGCATGAAGGCCGTGGTCTGGAACGACGAATCGCTCGGCGCGAAGTTCGAAGACGCCGACATTCCGGCTGACCTGGTCGACCAGGCCAACGAATATCGCGAGAAGATGATCGAGGCCGCCGTCGAGCTCGACGACGACGCGATGGGCGCTTACCTCGAAGGCACCATGCCGGACGAGGCGACCCTGAAGCGCCTGATCCGCAAGGCGGTGCTGACCGGTGCGTTCTATCCGGTGCTGTGCGGCTCGGCGTTCAAGAACAAGGGCGTGCAGCCGCTGCTCGACGCCGTGGTCGACTACCTGCCGTCGCCGCTCGACGTGCCGGCCATCAAGGGCCAGGACGAGGCCGGCAACGAAGTCGTGCGCAAGGCGGACGACAAGGAGCCGCTCGCGCTGCTCGCGTTCAAGATCATGGACGACCCGTTCGTCGGCACCATCACCTTCTGCCGGATCTACTCGGGCGTTCTGCAGAGCGGCACCGGCGTGGTGAACTCGACCCGCGAGAAGAAGGAGCGCATCGGCCGCATGCTGCTGATGCACGCCAACAACCGCGAAGACATCAAGGAAGCCTACGCCGGCGACATCGTCGCGCTGGCCGGCCTCAAGGAAGCCCGCACCGGCGACACGCTGTGCGATCCCGCCAACCCGGTGATCCTCGAAAAGATGGAATTCCCGGAGCCGGTGATCGAAATCGCGATCGAGCCGAAGTCGAAGGCCGACCAGGAAAAGCTCGGCGTCGCGCTGGCGAAGCTGGCGGCGGAAGATCCGTCGTTCCGCGTGTCGACCGATCTGGAGTCGGGTCAGACCATCCTCAAGGGGATGGGCGAACTGCATCTCGACATCAAGGTCGACATCCTGAAGCGGACCTACAAGGTCGACGCCAACATCGGTGCGCCGCAGGTGGCGTTCCGTGAGCGCATCACCAAGAAGGCCGAAGTCGACTACACCCACAAGAAGCAGACCGGTGGTACCGGTCAGTTCGCTGCGGTGAGCTTCGTGGTCGAACCGAACGAGCCGGGTGGCGGCTACGTGTTCGAGTCGAAGATCGTCGGCGGCGCGGTGCCGAAGGAATACATCCCCGGCGTCGAAAAGGGCATCGAGAGCGTGCTGTCCTCGGGCGTGGTCGCGGGCTTCCCCGTGGTCGACGTCAAGGTGTCGCTGGTCGACGGCAAGTACCACGACGTCGACTCGTCGGCGCTGGCCTTCGAAATCGCTTCGCGCGCCGCGTTCCGCGAGGCGCTGCAGAAGGGCAAGTCGGTCCTGCTCGAGCCGATCATGAAGGTCGAGGTCGTGACGCCGGAAGACTACACCGGTTCGGTGATCGGCGACCTCAACTCGCGGCGTGGCCAGATCCAGGGCCAGGACATGCGCGGCAACGCCAACGTCATCAACGCGATGGTGCCGCTCATGAACATGTTCGGTTACGTGAACAACCTGCGCTCGATGAGCCAGGGTCGCGCGACCTTCACGATGCAGTTCGATCACTACGCGGAAGCGCCGGCCAACGTGTCGGCGGAAGTCCAGAAGAAGTTTGCCTGATTGTCGCCGGCGTAAGCCGCGACTGAACGGAGAAGAGCGATGGCCAAAGCAAAGTTTGAACGTACCAAGCCGCATTGCAACATCGGGACGATCGGTCACGTCGACCATGGCAAGACGTCGCTGACGGCGGCGATCACCAAGGTTCTGGCGGAGACGGGCGGTGCGACGTTCACGGCCTATGACCAGATCGACAAGGCGCCGGAAGAGAAGGCGCGCGGCATCACGATTTCGACCGCCCACGTCGAGTACGAGACGCAGAACCGCCACTACGCGCATGTCGACTGCCCCGGCCACGCCGACTACGTCAAGAACATGATCACCGGTGCGGCGCAGATGGACGGCGGCATTCTCGTCGTGTCGGCTGCCGACGGCCCGATGCCGCAGACCCGTGAGCACATCCTGCTGGCCCGTCAGGTCGGCGTGCCGGCGCTGGTCGTGTTCCTGAACAAGTGCGACATGGTCGACGATCCGGAACTGCTCGAACTGGTCGAGATGGAAGTGCGCGAGCTTCTGTCGAAGTACGACTTCCCGGGCGACGACATTCCGATCATCAAGGGCTCGGCGCTCGCCGCGCTGGAGAACTCGGATCCGAAGCTCGGCCACGACGCGATCCTCGAGCTGATGAAGGCGGTCGACGCCTACATCCCGCAGCCGGAGCGTCCGATCGACCAGCCGTTCCTGATGCCGGTCGAAGACGTGTTCTCGATCTCGGGCCGCGGCACCGTGGTGACCGGCCGTGTCGAGCGCGGCATCATCAAGGTCGGTGAGGAAATCGAAATCGTCGGCATCCGCCCGACGCAGAAGACCACCTGCACCGGCGTTGAAATGTTCCGCAAGCTGCTCGATCAGGGCCAGGCCGGCGACAACATCGGCGCGCTGCTGCGCGGCACCAAGCGTGAAGACGTCGAGCGCGGCCAGGTGCTGTGCAAGCCGGGTTCGGTGAAGCCGCACACCAAGTTCAAGGCCGAGGCCTATATCCTGACCAAGGAAGAGGGTGGCCGTCACACGCCGTTCTTCACCAACTATCGTCCGCAATTCTACTTCCGCACCACCGACGTCACCGGCGTCGTGCATCTGCCGGAAGGCACCGAGATGGTGATGCCGGGCGACAACATCGCCATGGAAGTTCACCTGATCGTGCCGATCGCGATGGAAGAGAAGCTGCGGTTCGCCATCCGCGAAGGCGGCCGCACAGTCGGCGCCGGCGTCGTCGCTGCGATCATCGAGTAAGGCGAATAGCGAATAGAGAGTGGCGGACGAAGCCTCGTTCGCCACTCACTACTCACCATTGGCTAATTGAAGAAAGATACGGCAATGAACGGCCAAAATATTCGCATTCGCCTCAAGGCGTTCGACCATCGGATTCTCGATACGTCGACGCGTGAGATCGTCAACACCGCGAAGCGAACCGGTGCGCAGGTGCGCGGGCCGATCCCGCTGCCGACCCGGATCGAGAAGTTCACCGTCAACCGTTCGCCGCACGTCGATAAGAAGAGCCGCGAGCAGTTCGAGATGCGCACCCACAAGCGCCTGCTCGACATCGTCGACCCGACCCCGCAGACCGTGGACGCGCTGATGAAGCTCGACCTCGCCGCCGGCGTCGACGTCGAAATCAAGCTCTGAGATTGGACAGTCCGGTTACTAGCGGACAGAAAGAACAGGAAGCACGCCGATGCGCTCCGGAGTGATCGCACAGAAGGTCGGGATGACGCGGGTCTTTACAGAGGCCGGCGAACATATCCCCGTGACCGTGCTGAAGCTGGGCAACTGCCAGGTGCTGGCCCACCGCACCACTGAGAAGAACGGATACGTGGCGCTGCAGCTCGGCTCCGGCTCGCGCAAGACCGTGTACATGCCGAAGGCCGAGCGCGGTCAGTTCGCCGTCGCCAAGGTCGAACCGAAGCGCAAGGTCGCCGAATTCCGCGTGTCCGAGGACGCGCTGATCCCGGTCGGCGCCGAGATTCAGGCCGACCATTTCGTCGTCGGCCAGTTCGTCGACGTCACCGGCACTTCGACCGGCAAGGGCTTCGCCGGCGGCATGAAGCGCTGGAATTTCGGCGGTCTGCGCGCCACTCACGGCGTGTCGGTCTCGCACCGTTCGATCGGTTCGACCGGCGGCCGTCAGGATCCCGGCAAGACCTTCAAGAACAAGAAGATGCCTGGCCACATGGGCGTCGATCGCATCACCACGCTGAACCTGCGTGTGGTGCAGACCGACGTCGAGCGCGGCCTGATCCTGGTCGAGGGTGCCGTTCCCGGCACCAAGGGTGGCTGGATCTCGGTGCGCGACGCCGTGAAGAAGGCGCTGCCGGCCGATGCGCCGAAGCCGGGCAAGTTCCGGCTGGCGAATGGCGGCGACGAAGCTGCGGCTCCGGCTGCCGAGCAGGAGGGTGTGTGAGATGGAATTGAAGGTCACCACTCTCGAGGGTAAGGAAGCCGGCTCGGTCCAGCTGTCCGACACCATCTTCGGTCTCGAGCCGCGCCAGGACATCGTGCAGCGCTGCGTGATTTGGCAGCTCGCCAAGCGTCAGGCCGGCACTCACAAGGCCAAGGGCCGCGCCGAGATCTGGCGCACCGGCAAGAAGATGTACAAGCAGAAGGGCACCGGCGGTGCTCGCCACGGTTCGCAGCGCGTGCCGCAGTTCCGCGGCGGTGGCCGTGCGTTCGGCCCGGTGGTGCGCTCGCACGCCATCGACCTGCCGAAGAAGGTTCGCGCCCTGGCGCTGAAGCACGCTCTGTCGGCCAAGGCCAAGGGCGGCGGTCTGATTGTGCTCGACAAGGCCGAGCTGGAAGCCGCCAAGACCAAGGCTCTGGTCGGTGCGTTCACCGGCCTCGGCCTGACCAGCGCGCTGATCATCGACGGCGCCGAGGTGAACACCGGTTTCGCCACGGCGGCCCGCAACATTCCGAACATCGACGTGCTGCCGATCCAGGGCATCAACGTCTATGACATTGTGCGCCGCCAGAAGCTGGTGCTGACCAAGGCTGCGCTGGATGCGTTGGAGGCGCGCTTCAAATGAAAAACATCGATCCGCGCCACTACGACGTCATCGTCGCTCCGGTGGTGACCGAAAAGGCGACCACGGCCTCCGAGTTCAACAAGGTCGTGTTCAAGGTTCTGGGCGGCGCCACCAAGCCGCAGATCAAGGAAGCCGTCGAGAAGCTGTTCGACGTCAAGGTGAAGAGCGTGAACACGCTGGTGCGCAAGGGCAAGTCGAAGTCCTTCCGCGGCACCTTCGGCACGCAGTCGGACACCAAGCGTGCGGTCGTGACCCTGGAAGAGGGTCATCGCATCGACGTGACCACCGGACTGTAAGGCGGGACCGACCATGGCACTGAAGAAGTTCAATCCCACGACGCCGGGCCAGCGCCAGCTGGTGATGGTCGATCGTTCGGCCCTGTACAAGGGCAAGCCGGTCAAGTCGCTGACCGAAGGCAAGAACCAGGCGGGCGGTCGTAACAACACCGGCCGGATCACTGTGCGCTTCCGCGGCGGCGGTCACAAGCAGACCTATCGCATGGTCGATTTCAAGCGCACCAAGGTCGACGTTCCGGCCAAGGTCGAGCGCCTTGAATACGATCCGAACCGCACCGCGTTCATCGCGCTGATCAAGTACGAGGACGGCGAGCAGGCCTACATCCTGGCTCCGCAGCGCCTCGCGGTCGGCGACAGCGTGATCGCCGGTTCGTATGTCGACGTGAAGCCGGGCAACGTCATGCCGCTCGGCAACATGCCGGTCGGCACCATCGTGCACAACATCGAGCTGAAGATCGGGAAGGGCGGCCAGATCGCCCGCTCGGCCGGCACCTACGCCCAGCTCGTCGGTCGTGACCACGACTACGTCATCGTCCGCCTCAACTCGGGCGAACAGCGCCTGGTCCACGGCCGCTGCACCGCCACCATCGGTGCGGTGTCGAACCCGGACCACATGAACATCTCGATCGGCAAGGCCGGCCGCAAGCGCTGGCTCGGCCGCCGCCCGCACAACCGCGGCGTCGTGATGAACCCGATCGACCATCCGCACGGCGGTGGTGAAGGACGCACCTCGGGCGGCCGTCACCCGGTGACCCCGTGGGGCAAGCCGACCAAGGGCAAGAAGACCCGCTCGAACAAGTCGACCGACAAGTTCATTCTCATCAGCCGCCACAAGCGGAAGAAGAAGTAAGGAAGCCGGACATGGTTCGCTCAGTCTGGAAGGGCCCGTTCGTCGAGGGCTCGCTGCTGAAGAAGGCGGATGCGGCGCGCGCGTCGGGCCGTCACGACGTCATCAAGATCTGGAGCCGCCGCTCCACCATCCTGCCGCAGTTCGTCGGGCTGACTTTCGGCGTCTACAACGGCCAGAAGCACGTCCCGGTGTCGGTGAACGAGGAAATGGTGGGTCACAAGTTCGGCGAGTTCTCGCCGACCCGCACGTTCCACGGCCACTCCGGCGACAAGAAGTCGAAGAAGGGTTGAGGACGAAGCCATGAGCAAACCCAAGCGCGAACGGAGCCTCCCGGATAACGAGGCGAAGGCCGTCGCCCGGATGCTTCGCGTTTCTCCGCAGAAGCTCAACCTGGTGGCTCAGCTGATCCGCGGCCGCAGCGCCTCGGCGGCGCTCGCCGACCTCGCTTTTTCGCGCAAGCGGATCGCGGTCGACGTGAAGAAGTGCCTGGAATCGGCTATCGCCAACGCCGAGAACAACCACGATCTGGACGTCGACGCGCTGGTCGTGTCGGAAGCCCATGTCGGCAAGGGCATCGTGATGAAGCGTTTCTCGCCGCGCGGCCGTGGTCGCTCGGGCCGTATTTTCAAACCCTTCGCGCAGCTGACGATCGTCGTTCGTCAGGTCGAAGCAGAAGCAAGCGCTTAAGCGAAGGCGCGGGAGACTTTCGATGGGTCAAAAGATCAATCCGATCGGGCTGCGCCTGGGCATCAACCGGACGTGGGATTCCCGTTGGTTCGCCGGCAAGAACGAGTACGGCAAGCTGCTGCACGAGGACGTCAAGATCCGCGAGATCCTGCACAAGGAATTGAAGCAGGCGGCGGTCGCGCGCATCGTGATCGAGCGTCCGCACAAGAAGTGCCGCGTGACGATCCACTCGGCGCGTCCGGGTGTGGTGATCGGCAAGAAGGGCGCCGACATCGACAAGCTGCGCAAGAAGGTCGCCGACATCACCTCGTCGGACGTCGTGATCAACATCGTCGAAATTCGCAAGCCGGAGCTCGACGCCACGCTGGTCGCCGAGTCGATCGCGCAGCAGCTGGAGCGCCGCGTCGCGTTCCGCCGCGCGATGAAGCGGGCAGTGCAGTCGGCGATGCGTCTCGGTGCCGAAGGCATTCGCATCAATTGCTCGGGCCGTCTCGGCGGTGCTGAAATCGCCCGTATGGAGTGGTATCGCGAAGGTCGCGTGCCGCTGCACACGCTGCGCGCCGACATCGACTACGGCGTCGCGACGGCGTTCACCACGTTCGGCACCTGCGGCGTGAAGGTCTGGATCTTCAAGGGCGAGATCCTCGAGCACGATCCGATGGCGCAGGACAAGCGGATGGCTGAAGGCGACAACTCGCGGCCGCGCCGCGACGCGGCCTGACGGCAGCTGGAAAAGGTTTGAGGGCGTAAGCCATGATGCAACCAAAGAAGACCAAGTTCCGCAAGGCGCACAAGGGCCGCATCCACGGCGTTGCGTCGTCGGGCGCGACCCTGGCGTTCGGCCAGTTCGGCCTAAAGGCGATGGAGCCTGAGCGCGTCACCGCGCGTCAGATCGAAGCCGCCCGTCGTGCGCTCACCCGTCACATGAAGCGTGCCGGCCGCGTCTGGATCCGCATCTTCCCGGACGTTCCGGTGTCGAAGAAGCCGGCCGAAGTCCGCATGGGCTCCGGCAAGGGCGCGCCGGAATTGTGGGTGGCGCGGGTCAAGCCGGGCCGGGTGATGTTCGAGATCGACGGCGTCAACCAGCAGCTCGCCAAGGAAGCGCTGACGCTCGCCGCCGCCAAGCTGCCGATCAAGACGCGCTTCGTCGCGCGTATCGCGGAGTAATGCACATGGCCGAGATGAAGACCGCCGACATCCGCGCGATGAGCGAAGACCAGATGGATGACGCCATCCTCAATCTGAAGAAGGAGCGCTTCAACCTGCGCTTCCAGCGCGCCACCGGCCAGCTCGAGAACACCTCGCGGCTGCGCGAGGCCCGTCGCGACATCGCCCGGATCAAGACCATCGCCGCGCAGAAGCGCGCCGGCAAGACGAAGTAAGGACGCGAACATGCCGAAGAGGACCCTGCAGGGCGTGGTCGTCAGCGACAAGCAAGCCAAGACCGTTGTGGTGCTGGTGGAGCGTCGCTTCACCCACCCGATCTACAAGAAGACGATCCGCCGCTCGAAGAACTACCACGCCCACGACGAGAACAATCAGTTCCATCCGGGCGACATCGTGTGGATCGAGGAGAGCAAGCCGATCTCCAAGCTCAAGCGCTGGACCGTGGTCCGGGGCGAATCGAAGAAGACCGCCTAAGCGCATTCGCGCATCAGTTGAGAGCGCAATCGCGCATTAGAGAGAGGACGAGGTGCATCAATGATCCAGATGCAGACCAACCTCGACGTGGCCGATAATTCCGGCGCACGCCGTGTCATGTGCATCAAGGTGCTGGGGGGCTCCAAGCGCCGCTATGCCACCGTGGGCGACGTTATCGTTGTGTCGATCAAGGAAGCGATTCCGCGCGGCAAGGTGAAGAAGGGCGACGTCATGAAGGCCGTGGTGGTCCGGGTCCGCAAGGACATCCGCCGCCCCGACGGCTCCGTCATCCGCTTCGACCGCAACGCCGCCGTGCTGATCAACAATCAGTCCGAGCCGGTCGGCACCCGTATTTTCGGGCCGGTGCCGCGCGAGCTGCGTGCGAAGAACCACATGAAGATCATCTCGCTGGCGCCGGAGGTGCTGTAATGGCCGCCAAGATCCGCAAGGGTGACAAGGTCATCGTACTGAGCGGGCGCGACAAGGGTCGCACCGGCGAAGTGTTCGAAGTCCGTCCGGACGCCGATGTGGCGCTGGTGCGTGGCATCAACATGATCAAGCGCCACCAGAAGCAGACCCAGACCCAGGAAGGCGGCATCATCTCGAAAGAGGCGCCGATCCACCTGTCCAATATCGCGATCGTCGGCAAGGACGGCAAACCGACCCGCGTCGGTTTCAAGGTCCTGGCGGACGGCAAGAAGGTTCGTATCGCCAAGAGCTCGGGAGCAGAGATCGATGGCTGAGACCGCATACGTTCCGCGCCTGCGCACGGAATACGACAAGAGCATCCGCACCGCGCTGACCGAGAAGTTCGGTTACGCCAACGCCATGCAGGTTCCGAAGCTCGACAAGGTCGTGCTGAACATGGGCGTCGGCGAAGCGGTCAACGATCGCAAGAAAGCCGAGCAGGCGGCGGCCGACATGTCGCTGATCGCCGGCCAGAAGGCGGTCGTGACCTATTCGCGCGTCGCGATCTCGACCTTCAAGCTGCGTGAGAATCAGCCGATCGGCTGCAAGGTGACGCTGCGCGGCGCCAAGATGTACGAGTTCATCGACCGCCTGATCACGGTCGCGCTGCCGCGCGTCCGCGACTTCCGCGGCCTGAACCCGAAGAGCTTCGACGGCCGTGGCAACTACTCGCTCGGCATCAAGGAGCACATCATTTTCCCCGAAATCGACTTCGACAAGACCGGCGAGTCGTGGGGCATGGACATCACCGTTTGCACGACCGCGCGCACCAACGACGAAGCGCGCGCGTTGTTGACCGCATTCAATTTCCCGTTCCGGCAGTGAGTTGCTGACAGCTTTGAGCTGATCTGCCTCTCAAACGCGGAAACCCAGGAGCCTGGCATGGCAAAGAAGAGTTCGATCGAGAAGAACAATCGTCGGAAGAGGATGAGCAAGAACGCGGCGCCGAAGCGCGCCCGTCTCAAGGCCATCATCGCCGACAAGGACCTCCCGATGGAGGAGCGTTTCGCGGCGACCCTGAAGCTCGCCGAGATGCCGCGCAATTCGTCGGCCACCCGGATTCGCAACCGCTGCGAAGTCACCGGTCGTTCCCGCTCGGTCTATCGCCTGAACAAGCTGAGCCGTATCGCGATCCGCGACCTGGGTTCGAAGGGCCTGGTTCCGGGCCTCGTGAAGTCGAGCTGGTAAGGGGAGGGTCGTCAGATGTCTACGCACGATCCGATCAGCGATCTCATCACCCGCATCCGCAACGCGCAGATGCGCTCGAAGTCGAAGGTTTCGACCCCGGGCTCCAAGATGCGCGCCAACGTGCTCGAAGTGCTGAAGAGCGAGGGCTACATTCGTGGCTACGCCAGCGTCGAGCATCCGTCGGGCCGCAGCGAGCTCGAGATCGAACTGAAGTATTTCGACGGCGAGCCGGTGATCCGCGAGATCGAGCGCGTGTCGCGTCCGGGCCGCCGCGTCTATGCGTCGGTGAAGAACCTGCCGCGCGTCAACAACGGCCTCGGCATTTCGGTGCTGTCGACCCCCAAGGGGATCATGGCCGATCACGACGCCCGCGACGCCAATGTCGGCGGCGAAGTGCTGTTCACGGTGTTCTAATCGCAGGCGCGACGGCCGGAGGGTCCGGCCGCCGCGCGACAGATACGGAAATTGGAGCATCGACCGTGGCGTGATCACGCCGGAAGATGCAGGGTTGAAAAAGGATCGACCATGTCACGCGTTGGCAAGAAGCCCGTCACGGTCCCGTCCGGCGTGACGGCGACCGTCGAGGGTCAGACCGTCAAGATGAAGGGGCCGAAGGGTCAGCTTCAGTTCGTCGTGCACGACGACGTCGACGTCAAGTTCGAGGACGGTTCGGTGAAGGTGGCGCCGCGCCACGAAACCAACCGCGCCCAGGCGCTGTACGGCACGGCTCGCGCCCAGATCGCGAATCTGGTCGAAGGCGTCACCAAGGGCTTCGAGAAGAAGCTCGAGATCACCGGCGTCGGTTATCGCGCCGCGCTGCAGGGCAAGAAGCTGCAGCTCGCGCTCGGTTACAGCCACGACGTGCTGTACGACATCCCGGAAGGCATCACCATCACGGTGCCGAAGCCGACCGAGATCAACGTCGTCGGCATCGACTCTCAGAAGGTCGGTCAGGTCGCGGCCGAGATTCGCGATTATCGTCCGCCGGAGCCCTACAAGGGCAAGGGCGTGCGCTATTCCGACGAGTTCATCTTCCGCAAGGAAGGCAAGAAGAAGTAACGGAGCCGGGTCATGTCGAAGTTGAATGTTACGAATGCCCGGCGCAAGACTCGGGTCAGGATCGCGCTGCGGCGCACCGCCAACGGCCGTCCGCGGCTGTCGATCTTCCGCTCGTCGAAGCACATCTACGCCCAGGTCATCGACGACCTGAAGGGCGAGACGCTGGCTTCGGCCTCGTCGCTGGAGAAGACGCTGCGCGAGGCCGGCAACACCGGCGCCGATATCGACGCCGCCAAGGCCGTCGGCAAGCTGGTCGCGGAACGTGCGGTGAAGCAGGGCGTCAAGGAAGTCGTGTTCGATCGCGGCGGGTATCTGTATCACGGCCGCGTCAAGGCGCTGGCGGATGCAGCCCGCGAAGGCGGACTGAGCTTCTAATTTTCGAATTGAACGGATACCAGGATCGAGGCTACGGCTTCGCAAGGATTGGAAAACACCATGGCAGGTGAACGCGAACGCGGTGGACGCGAACGGAGCAATCGCGAGGAGCGCGACAGCGAGTTCGTCGACAAGCTGGTCCACATCAATCGTGTGGCGAAGGTGGTGAAGGGCGGTAAGCGCTTCGGTTTCGCCGCTTTGGTCGTGATCGGTGATCAGAAGGGCCGCGTCGGCTTCGGCCACGGCAAGGCCCGCGAAGTGCCGGAAGCGATCCGCAAGGCGACCGAGTCGGCGAAGCGCAACCTGACGCGCGTCGCGCTGCGCGAATGCCGCACGCTGCATCACGACATCGCCGGCCGTCACGGCGCCGGCCGCGTCTATCTGCGTGCCGCTCCGGCTGGTACCGGCATCATCGCCGGCGGCCCGATGCGCGCCGTGTTCGAGACGCTCGGCATCCAGGACGTGGTCGCGAAGTCGATCGGTTCGTCGAACCCCTACAACATGGTTCGCGCCACCTTCGACGCGCTCAAGCACCTCGACTCGCCCCGTGCGGTTGCGGCGCGCCGTAACATCAAGGTCTCCACCCTGCAGTCCCGCCGCATCGGCGGCGATGCGGAAGTGGTTGCTGAATAACTCGCCGTCGGCGATCACGCCGACACAAGACGCGATCTGGAGTGAAGACGATGGCCAAGGCCGCAAACATGATCAAGGTCGAGCAGATCGGCAGCCCCATCCGGCGCCATTCCTCGCAGCGTGCGACGCTGGTCGGCCTCAGGCTCAACAAGATCGGCCGGGTCACCGAGCTGCAGGACACCCCTGAAGTTCGCGGCATGATCGCCAAGGTGCAACACCTCGTTCGCGTCGTCGACGAGAAGTAAGACACGCGCGATCCCGGAGACCGGTCATTCGGTTTCCGGTTGAGATCATGCGCACAGGACAAGGAAGCTAGCGATGAAGCTCGACGAGATCTCCGACAATCCGGGCGCCCGCAAGAAGCGCATGCGCATCGGCCGTGGCATCGGCTCCGGCAAGGGCAAGACCGGCGGTCGTGGCGGCAAGGGCCAGACCGCGCGTTCGGGCGTGCGCATCAAGGGCTTCGAAGGCGGCCAGATGCCGCTGCATCGTCGTCTGCCGAAGCGCGGCTTCACCAACATCTTCCGGCTCGAATACGCCGAGATCAATCTCGATCGTCTGCAGGAAGCCGTCGACGCCAAGGCGATCGACGCCGGCAAGGTGATCGATGCTGCGGCGCTGGTCGAGGCCGGCGTGCTGCGCCGTTCGCGTGACGGCGTGCGTCTGCTCGGCCGCGGTGAACTCACCGCCAAGCTGAACATCGAAGTTCACGGCGCCACCAAGTCGGCGATCGAAGCGGTCGAGAAGGCCGGCGGCTCGGTGAAGATTCTCGCCCCGAAGAAAGACGAAGGCGAGGCTGCGTAACATTGCCGTCATAGCCCGCGAAAGCGGGCACCGGCCTTGCCGGGATGGTGGATTTTTCGTCGATTGCGCACCAAATTGATGCCCGGCGCTGACTCGGCCGCCCGCATCCGGCGGCCATGTGGGACGAGTAGCGCAGGAGAAAGCCGGACATGGTCTCAGCAGCGGAACAACTAGCAGCCAACCTCAACTTCTCGGCGCTGGGTAAAGCCGAAGAGCTGAAGAAGCGGATCTGGTTCACGCTCGGTGCGCTGCTGGTGTATCGCCTCGGCACCTACATCCCGCTGCCCGGCATCGATCCCACCGTGTGGGAGCAGGTGTTCCGCTCGCAGTCCGGCGGCATCCTCGGCATGTTCAACATGTTCGCCGGCGGCGGCATCCACCGCATGGCGATCTTCGCGCTGAACATCATGCCGTACATCTCGGCATCGATCATCGTGCAGCTGCTGACCACGGTGTCGCCGCAGCTCGAGGCGCTGAAGAAGGAAGGCGAGAGCGGCCGCAAGACGCTCAATCAGTACACCCGCTATCTGACCGTCATTCTCGCGACGTTCCAGTCCTATGGCATCGCCGTCGGCCTGCAGGGCGCCGGCAACGTGGTGTCGGAACCGGGCGTGTTCTTCCTGCTGTCGACCACCATCACGCTGACCGGCGGCACGATGTTCCTGATGTGGCTGGGTGAGCAGATCACCTCGCGCGGCATCGGCAACGGCATCTCGCTGATCATCCTGGCCGGCATCGTTGCCGAGCTGCCCTCGGCGCTGGCGAATATGCTCGAGCTCGGCCGTCAGGGCGCGCTGTCGACCGGCCTGATCCTGGTCGTGCTGGTGATGGCCATCGTGGTGATCGCCTTCATCGTGTTCATGGAGCGAGCGCAGCGCCGGCTGCTGATCCAGTATCCGAAGCGCCAGGTCGGCAACAAGATGTTCGAGGGCCAGTCCTCGCATCTGCCGCTCAAGCTCAACACCTCGGGCGTGATCCCGCCGATCTTCGCGTCGTCGCTGCTGCTGCTGCCGACCACGATCGCCAGCTTCAACGCCGGCACCGGCCCGGAGTGGTTCCAGTGGATCGTGACGCAGTTCGGCCACGGCCGGCCGCTGTTCCTGATTTTCTACATCGCGATGATCGTGTTCTTCGCGTTCTTCTACACCGCGATCGTGTTCAACCCGACTGAGACCGCCGACAATCTCAAGAAGCACGGCGGCTTCATTCCGGGCATCCGGCCGGGCGAGCGCACCGCCGAATATATCGATTACGTGCTGACGCGCATCACCGTGGTCGGTGCGATCTATCTGGCGATCGTCTGTCTGATCCCGGAAGTCCTGATCTCCTACGCTTCGGTGCCGTTCTACTTCGGCGGAACGTCGCTCCTGATCGTGGTCAGCGTCACCATGGATACTGTGGCGCAGGTCCAGGGCTATCTGCTGGCGCACCAGTATGAGGGCCTGATCCGGAAGTCGAAGTTGCGGGGGCGCAAGAAATGAGACTGATCCTTCTCGGGCCGCCGGGGGCGGGCAAGGGAACGCAGGCAGCGCGTCTGGTCGAGCAGTACGGCATCGTTCAGCTCTCCACCGGCGACATGCTGCGCGCCGCTGTAGCGGCCGGCACGCCGGTCGGCCTCAAGGCCAAGGACATCATGGCCAGCGGCGGCCTGGTGCCGGACGAGGTGGTGATCGGCATCATCTCCGACCGCATCGAGCAGGACGACGCCGCCAAGGGCTTCATCCTCGACGGTTTCCCGCGCACCGTGCCGCAGGCCGAGGCGCTCGATGCCCTCTTGAAGGATAAGAAGCTGTCGCTCGACGCCGTGGTCGAACTGCGGGTCAACGAGGGCGCGCTGTTGTCGCGGGTCGAGACCCGCGTCGCCGAGATGCGGGCGAGGGGCGAGGAGCCGCGCGCCGACGACAACGCCGAAGCGCTGGCCAAGCGCCTGTCGGCCTACCGCGCGCAGACCGAGCCGCTGGTCGAGTACTATTCGGACAAGCGCAAGCTGCTCACCGTCGACGGCATGATGCCGATCGACGAGGTCACCCGTGAGATCGGCCGCGTCCTCGCCGCGGTCGCCGAGGCCGACCAGAAGAAGGCCGCCAAGAGCGCATCCGCCAGGAAGCGCTCGGCCAAGAAGTCGAGCGGCAGGCCGGCCGCGAAGGCCGCTGCAGGAAAAAAAGCTTCGGCCAAGAAGGCAGTTAGCAAGAAGGCCTCGACCAAACCGGCAGCCGCCAAGGCTGCGAAGGGCAAGGCTGCGAAGGGCAAGGCTGCGAAGGCCAAGGCTCCGAAAGCTAAGGCTCCGAAAGCTAAGGCTCCGAAAGCTAAGGCTCCGAAAGCTAAGGCTCCGAAAGCTAACGCGCCGAAAGCTAAGGCTGCCAGGACTAAGGCTGTTAAAGTTCCCGCCGGGGCCAGCGCTAAGGCTGGCGTGAAGAAGGCAGCGAAAGCCCTTCGAAACGTTGGTAAAAAGGCCGCCAAGGGCGCCGGCAAGGCGGCCAAAGCGGGCAAGTCCGCCGTCGCCAAGGTAGGCAAGAAGGCTGCCAAGTCCGCCAAAAAGGTCGCCAAGGCGGTCACGAAGAAGCGATCTTGATCCGGGATTTGGTTGACGAAGCGAAACAGAATCCTTTATTAAGGCCCGATATCCGTCGGATAGGTTTCAGACGATGCCGGGCCCCGAAAGTAACCGAGGGGATGGCGTCGTGTTCGCGTTTGTGAACGCCAGCCCGAGATAGCAAGATACAACCGGCCCGACGGTCGGTGACAGGAGAGAAGTCTGTGGCCCGTATTGCCGGCGTGAATATCCCGACCAACAAGCGCGTGCTGATCGCGCTTCAGTACATCCATGGTATCGGCCAGAAGAACGCGTCCGAGATCCTGGAGAAGGTGAAGATCCCGGTTGAGCGTCGCGTCAATCAGCTGAGCGACGCCGAGGTTCTTCAGATCCGCGAAGTGATCGACCGCGATTACCTCGTGGAAGGCGACCTTCGCCGTGAGACCGGCATGAACATCAAGCGTCTGATGGACCTGGGCTGCTATCGCGGCCTGCGTCATCGTCGCGGTCTGCCGGTGCGTGGCCAGCGTACCCACACCAACGCCCGCACCCGCAAGGGTCCGGCGAAGGCGATCGCCGGCAAGAAGAAGTAATTTGCGCGAGTAGCGAATGGCGAATGGCGAGTAGGGGGTCTCCTCTATTCGCCACTCGCTATTCGCCATTCGCCGTTTCGGTGGAGCCGCTGGCGTTACGGCGGCGTTGAGATCTCAAGAAAGGTAGACCATGGCTAAGGAAGCCGGCCGCATTCGCCGCCGCGAGCGCAAGAACATCGCCTCGGGCATTGCGCATGTGAATTCGTCGTTCAACAACACCACCATCACCATCACCGACGCGCAGGGCAATGCGATTGCCTGGTCGTCGGCCGGCACGATGGGCTTCAAGGGCTCGCGCAAGTCGACCCCGTACGCCGCGCAGGTCGCGGCCGAGGACGTCGCCAAGAAGGCCCAGGAGCACGGCATGCGCACCCTCGAGGTCGAGGTGGCTGGGCCCGGCTCGGGCCGTGAGTCGGCGCTGCGCGCGCTGCAGGCCGCGGGCTTCACGGTGACCTCGATCCGCGACGTCACCACGATCCCGCACAACGGCTGCCGGCCGCGCAAGCGCCGCCGGGTTTGATATTTCTCGCGGGTGGCCATGTGCCGCCCGCGACTGTTTTCGATATTTGGCGCGGATTGATCCGCAGTTTCCAATGCTAGTAGCGACCGCGCCTTGATTTTCGGCGGCGATGGACTGGCCAGGAAGGTGACACAGTGACGATCCAGAAGAATTGGCAAGAACTCATTCGACCGAACAAGCTCCAGGTCACCCAGGGCAGCGACGCGACCCGCTTCGCGACGCTGGTCGCCGAGCCGCTCGAGCGCGGCTTCGGCCAGACGCTGGGCAACGCGCTGCGGCGCGTGCTGCTGTCGTCGCTGCAGGGCGCGGCGGTGCAGTCGGTCCACATCGACGGCGTGCTGCACGAGTTCTCCTCGATTGCCGGCGTGCGTGAAGACGTCACCGACATCGTGCTGAACATCAAGGACATCTCGCTGAAGATGCAGGGCGAAGGCCCGAAGCGGATGGTCGTGAAGAAGTCCGGTCCGGGCGCCGTCACCGCCGGTGACATCCAGACCGTCGGCGACATCGTCGTGCTGAACCCCGACCTGCAGCTCTGCACCCTCGACGAGGGCGCCGAGATCCGCATGGAATTCACCGTCAACACCGGCAAGGGCTACGTCGCCGCCGAGCGCAACCGTCCGGAAGACGCGCCGATCGGCCTGATCCCGGTCGACAGCCTGTACTCGCCGGTGCGCAAGGTGTCGTACAAGGTCGAGAACACCCGCGAGGGCCAGATCCTCGATTACGACAAGCTGACCATGACGGTCGAGACCAACGGCGCGCTGACCCCGGACGACGCGGTGGCGTTCGCCGCCCGCATCCTGCAGGATCAGCTCAACGTCTTCGTCAACTTCGAAGAGCCGCGCAAGGAAGTCGCCCAGGAGATCATCCCGGATCTCGCCTTCAACCCGGCCTTCCTCAAGAAGGTGGACGAACTCGAGCTGTCGGTGCGTTCGGCCAACTGCCTGAAGAACGACAACATCGTCTACATCGGCGATCTGGTGCAGAAGTCGGAAGCCGAAATGCTCCGTACCCCGAACTTCGGCCGCAAGTCGCTGAACGAGATCAAGGAAGTGCTGGCGCAGATGGGCCTGCATCTCGGCATGGAAGTGCCGGGCTGGCCGCCCGAGAACATCGACGAACTGGCCAAGCGCTTCGAGGATCATTACTGATCGACGTTTCATGGCCGGGCGTCAGCGCCCGGCAATTGCTTTGCTAATCACCCGGGCGAACGCAGGCAGCCCACCTGAGCAACTCCGACGAACCGTCGGGAATCATTCGAGGAAGTACACGTCATGAATCACGGCAAGGTTCACCGGAAGCTCAACCGCACCGCCGAGCATCGCAAGGCGATGTTCGCCAACATGTGCGCCGCGCTGATCAAGCACGAGCAGATCGTCACCACGCTGCCGAAGGCCAAGGAACTGCGGCCGATCGTCGAGAAGCTGGTCACGCTCGGCAAGAAGGGCGGCCTCGACAAGCGCCGCCAGGCGATCGCCGAAATGCGCGACAAGGATCAGGTCAAGAAGCTGTTCGACGTGCTGGCCCCGCGCTACGCCGACCGCAACGGCGGCTACACCCGCATCATCAAGGCCGGCTTCCGCTACGGCGACAACGCCGCGATGGCCGTGATCGAATTCGTCGACCGCGACGAAGACGCCAAGGGCAAGGACTCCGGCCCGGTGCAGGATTCCGCCGAAGCCGCGTAAGCTGCTCGCCTTTACGGCTGATTGGTTTCAAAAGGCGGTGCCGCAAGGCGCCGCCTTTTTGTCATTGACGCCCAGCCTTTCCGTCATTGCGACGAGCGAAGCGACGAAGCAATCCAGCTCAGTGCACGACGCTTCTGGATTGCTTCGCTTCGCTCGCAATGACGGGGAGAGGCTACGCCCACGCGCTTGTGAGGTGCCGGGAGCGATGTTCTGGTCGATGAGTTGCAGGCCCTCGATTGCGACAAACCTCAACGGAGCACCCCCATGCACATCAACTTGTCCGGCAAGACCGCGCTCGTCACCGGGTCGACCGCCGGCATCGGCCATGCCATCGCCAAGGGCCTTGCGGCGACCGGCGCCAATGTCGTGGTCAACGGGCGGACGCAGGCCAAGGTGGACGAGGCCGTGGCCGCGGTGAGGCAGGCCGCGCAGGGCGGCAGCATCACCGGCGTCGCCGCCGACGTCTCCACCGCCGAGGGCTGCGCCAAGCTGGTCAAGGCTCAGCCCGACGTCGACATCCTGATCAACAACACCGGCATCTTCGAGCCAAAACCGTTCTTCGACATTCCGGACGAGGACTGGCAGCGCTTCTTTGACGTCAATGTGATGAGCGGCGTGCGGCTGTCGCGTGCCTATATGCCGGCGATGCTGACGCGCAACTGGGGCCGCATCGTCTTCATCGCCTCGGAATCCGCGCTGATGATCCCGAAGGAGATGATCCACTACGGCATGACCAAGACCGCGCAGCTGTCGATCTCGCGCGGCCTCGCCGAACTCACCCGCGGCACCGCGGTGACGGTCAATTCCGTGATGCCGGGCCCGACGATGAGCGAGGGTGTCAAGACCTTCGTGGCCGATCTCGCCCGGCAGAACGGCCAGTCGGAGGAAGAGGCCGCCGCCAACTTCGTCAAGCAGCACCGCCCCGGCTCACTGATCCAGCGCTTCGCCACCGTCGAGGAGATCGCCAACATGGTGGTCTATGTCAGCTCGAAAGAATCCTCGGCCACCAACGGCGCCGCGCTGCGGGCGGAAGGCGGATTGCTGCCGACGATCGCGTAGTAACCGCGTCGTCATTCCGGGGCGCTCGCGCAGCGAGCGAACCCGGAATCCAGAAGTTGGTACGAAGAAATCTGATCGCTGAGTCAGCATCCGCGGCAGCCCTCACCCCAACCCTCTCCCGCAAGCAGGAGAGGGAGCGCGCTGCCAGCGGGGCGGGTGAGGTGGTCTTGTCGCGATCTTCGCAGTCGCTCATTCAGACGATTAATTCGTCCGCATCAGCGTTCATCCTCGACGCCGCCGTAGCGGCGGCCGGCTCCCTCTCCCGCTTGCGGGAGAGGGTTGGGGTGAGGGCGCCCCAGCCACTGCGCCAACTCCCGCAGCCGCCTAACCCCATCCCTCCAGCACGATCTTGCCCTTCGCCTTGCCGCTTTCGATCAGCGCGTGGGCGCGTTTGAGGTTGGCGGCGTTGATCGTGCCGTAGGTCTGGTCCAGCGTGGTGCGCAGCACGCCGGCGTCGATCAGGCCGGCGACTTCGTCGAGCAGGTGGTGCTGCGCGATCATGTCGGGGGTTTCATAGCTCGAGCGGGCGAACATCGCTTCCCAATGCAGCGACGCCGACTTGGGCTTCAGCAGCATCGGGTTGAGCGGCTGCACCGGATCGTCGATCAGGCCGATCTTGCCCTGCGGGGCGAGGATGTCGATCAGCTGGGTGAAGTGCGTATCGGTGTTGGTCAGGCTGGCGATCAGCACGACCGGCGGCAGCCCCAGCGCGTCGACCTGGGCCTTCATCGGCTTTGAATGATCGATCACCGCATGGGCGCCGAGCTCGCGGCACCACGCCTGCGTCTCCGGCCGCGACGCCGTGGCGATGATCGACAGCCCGGTGAGGCGGCGCGCCAGCTGGATCAGGATGGAGCCGACGCCGCCGGCGCCGCCGATGATCAGCAGCGTGCGCGGATCGAACGCCTTGCTGGGCTGCGCGCCGAGCCGGTCGAACAACAGCTCCCAGGCGGTGATCGCGGTCAGCGGCAGCGCCGCGGCATGCGCGAAGTCCAGCGTCTTCGGCTTGTGGCCGACGATGCGCTCGTCGACGGCGTGAAACTCGGCGTTGGTGCCCTGGCGCAGGATCGAACCGGCGTAGAACACCTCGTCGCCCGGCTTGAACAGCGTCACCGCGCTGCCGACCGCTTCGACCACGCCGGCCGCGTCGTAGCCCAGAATCTTGGTCTCGCCGGCCGGCGGCGCGGCGCGTTTGCGGACCTTGGTGTCGACCGGATTGACCGACACCGCCTTCACGGCGACCAGCAGATCGCGCGGCTTCGGCGTCGGCTTCGGCGCGTCGAAATCGATCAGGGCCTCGGGATCGTCAATCGGAAGCGGTTTGGTATAGCCCACGGCCTTCATCGCGCGTCACTCCTGTGCTGTGCAAATCCTGCCCTGTAGGTGCCATCCCGGCCCGGAATTGCAAGCGGCGCGGCGGGAGGAGTATGCTAGGCACACGCATGGTCGACCTCCCGCCGCTGCGGCGACGAGGCTACAATCCGCCGCTTTCATCGGCTCGATTCGAGCGCGCGCGGTGTCCGCGCTGCCCGTCAACATCTGGAACATTGTCTCATGTCTGCTGCTCGCATTGTCACGGCCGCCCTGCTGTCGCTCGCCGCGTCGCTTCCCGCCTCGGCGCAGGAGCGGCGGCTGCCGGCGTCGCAGGCCGAGATCAAGCTCAGCTACGCGCCGATCGTGCAGACGGTGCAGCCCGCCGTGGTCAACGTCTACGCCGCCAAAGTGGTGCAGAACCGCAACCCGCTGCTGGAAGATCCGGTGTTCCGCCGCTTCTTCGGCGTCGGTCCGCAGCCGGAGCAGATCCAGCGCTCGCTCGGCTCCGGCGTGATGGTCGATGCCTCGGGCCTCGTCGTCACCAACAATCACGTCATCGAGGGGGCCGATCAGGTCAAGGTCTCGCTGGCGGACAAGCGCGAGTTCGAGGCCGAGATCGTGCTGAAGGACAGCCGCACTGATCTCGCGGTGCTGCGCATCAAGAACAGCAAGGAGAAGTTCGCCACGCTCGAGCTCGCCAATTCCGACGAACTCCTGGTCGGCGATCTGGTGCTGGCGGTCGGCAATCCGTTCGGGGTCGGCCAGACCGTGACGCACGGCATCGTCTCGGCGCTGGCCCGCACCCAGGTCGGCATCACCGACTATCAGTTCTTCATCCAGACCGATGCGGCGATCAACCCGGGCAACTCCGGCGGCGCGCTGGTCGACATGACCGGCAAGCTGGTCGGCATCAACACCGCCATTTTCTCGCGCTCCGGCGGCTCGCAGGGCATCGGCTTCGCGATTCCCGCCAACATGGTGCGGGTGGTGATCGCTTCGGCCAAGACCGGCGGCAAGGCGGTGAAGCGGCCGTGGCTCGGCGCGCGGCTGCAGGCGGTCACGCCGGAGATCGCCGAAACGCTCGGCCTGAAGCGGCCGAGCGGCGCGCTGGTCGCCAGCGTCAGCAAGGGCAGCCCGTCGGAACGGGCAGGGCTGAAAGTATCCGACCTGATCGTGTCGATCGACGGCTTCCCGGTCGATGATCCCAACGCCTTCGACTATCGCTTCGCCACGCGGCCGCTCGGCGGCGCGGCGGCGATCGAGGTGCAGCGCGGCAGCAAGCCGGTCAAGCTCAGCATTTCGCTGGAAGTCGCGCCCGACACCGGCCGCGACGAGATCGTGCTGACCGCGCGCTCGCCGTTCCAGGGCGCCAAGATCGCCAACATCTCGCCGGCGCTGGCCGACGATCTGCGGCTCGATCCCAGCGTCGAGGGCGTCGTCGTTACCGACCTCGCCGACGATGCCCCGGCGGCGGGCGTCGGCTTCCAGAAGGGCGACATCATCGTGGCGGTCAACAACAAGCGTATCGCCAAGACCGCCGATCTCCAGAGCATCACCAACGAGTCGTTCCGCCTCTGGCGCATCACCCTGGTCCGCGGCGGCCAGCAAATCAACGTCACGCTGGGCGGGTAGTCTTTCGGGACACGACGCCCTGCAGAGAGCTCTGCCGATGAATTCCGGCACTGACTTAGCCCCACGTCATGCCCGGCCTTGTGCCGGGCATCCACGCCTTGCAGCGGCTGCGGCAAGAAAGGCGTGGATGGCCGGGACAAGCCCGGCCATGACGAGAATATCCCGATGAAGCGGGGCGCAACGCCGTGAACGCCAAGTCATCATCGCCGGGACCGAACCTGTTCGCCGCCGCTGGCCTCGAACGCGACGCGCCGCGGCCGTTGCCGGATCGGCTGCGGCCGCGCACGCTGAGCGAGGTCGTCGGTCAGGAGCACATCGTCGGCCCCGACGGCGCGCTGACGCGGATGCTGGAGACGCGCACGCTCGGCTCACTGGTGTTCTGGGGCCCGCCCGGCACCGGCAAGACCACCGTCGCGCGGCTCTTGGCCGACGCCACCGAGCTGCATTTCGAGCAGATTTCCGCGGTGTTCTCCGGCGTCGCAGATCTCAAGAAAGTCTTCGACGCGGCCCGCGCGCGGCGCCAGATGGGCACCGGCACGCTGCTGTTCGTCGACGAGGTGCATCGCTTCAACAAGGCGCAGCAGGACTCGTTTCTGCCGGTGATGGAAGACGGCACTGTGGTGATGGTCGGCGCCACCACCGAGAACCCGTCGTTCGAACTCAACGCGGCGCTGTTGTCGCGCGCCCGCGTGCTGGTGTTTCGTTCGCTCGACGCCGCGGCGATCGAGAAACTGTTCGCGCATGCCGAGGAGGTCGAGGGCAGGAAGCTGCCGCTCGACGCCGAGGCGCGGGCGGTGCTGGTACGCATGGCCGACGGCGACGGCCGCGCCTCGCTGACGCTGGCCGAAGAGGTGTGGCGGTCGGCCCGCGCCGGCGAAATCTTCAACGCCGCACAGCTGCAGGACATCCTGCAGCGCCGCGCCCCGATCTACGACAAGGGCGCGGACGGCCACTACAATCTGATCTCCGCGCTGCACAAATCGGTGCGCGGCTCCGATCCGGACGCAGCGCTGTATTATCTGTGCCGGATGTTCGACGCCGGCGAAGACCCGCTGTTCCTCGCCCGCCGCGTGGTGCGGATGGCGGTCGAGGACATCGGCCTCGCCGACCCGCAGGCGCTGGTGATCTGCAACGCCGCCAAGGACGCTTACGATTTCCTCGGCAGTCCCGAGGGCGAACTGGCGATCGCCCAGGCGGTGATCTATCTCGCCACCGCGCCGAAATCCAACGCCGGCTACACCGCCTACAAGGCCGCAATGAGTACAGCCAAGAGCGCCGGCTCGCTGCTGCCGCCCAAGCACATCCTCAACGCGCCGACCAAGCTGATGAAGTCGGAAGGCTATGGCGGCGGCTATCAGTACGACCACGACACGCCGGAAGGCTTCTCCGGCCAGGACTACTTCCCCGACGCGCTCGGCCGCCAGACCTTCTACGACCCGCCCGACCGCGGCTTCGAACGCGAGATCCGGAAGCGGCTCGATTACTGGGCCAAGCTCCGCGCCGCGAAAGAGAAGTAGCTGGTCTTGTAGGGTGGGTTAGGCGCGCCCTTGCGCGCCGTAACCCACCAACCGCGGTCGCTGATGGTGGGTTACGCGCTACGCGCTAACCCACCCTACATCTCTACGTACGCAACCAGCGACACCGCACCACGCCCCGACCAGCTTCTGGGCACAAGACCCGGTTAGTTACCGCTCGCATCCTTCCCGAAAAACAACAGCGACTTCGCATCGCAACAACAATCACCGGGAGGACAACCATGACTCATCTTCGGTTCTGGCTCGGCGCGGCCTTCGCGGCGGCGCTCGCCACCGCTGCGCAGGCGCAGAATGCGCCGGGCGTCACCGCCACCGAGATCAAGATCGGCAACACCATGCCGTGGAGCGGCCCGGCCTCGGCGCTCAGCACCACCGGCAAGACCATCGCGGCCTATCTCGATCAGGTCAACGAGCAAGGCGGTGTGAACGGCCGCAAGATCACCATGATCTCGCTCGACGACGGCTTCTCGCCGCCGAAGACCATGGAAGCCGCGCGGCGCCTCGTCGAAGGCGAGGGCGTCGCCTTCATCGCCGCCACCATGGGCACCGCGCCGAGCTCGGCGATCGCCAAATATCTCAACTCCAACAAGGTGCCGCAGATCTTCCTGATCAGTTCGGCGTCGAAGTGGAACGATCCGCAGAACATGCCGTGGTCGATGGCGCTGCCGTGGGCGCCGAACTATCTCAGCGAAGCCAAGATCGAGGTCGCCTATGCGCGCGCCAAGAACCCCAACGCGCGGTTCGCGGTGCTGTATCAGAACGACGATGCCGGCAAGGATTTTATGCGCGGCGTGAAAGAGGCGTTAGGGCCGGATGCCGACAAGGCGATCGCGCTGGCGTCGAGCTTCGAGGTCGCCGATCCGACCGTCGACTCCCAGGTGCTGACGCTCGCCGCCACCAAGGCCGACGTGTTCATGATCTACAGCGTGACGCCGCGCGCCTGCGCCCAGGCGCTGCGCAAGGCGCACGAGGTGGGCTGGCAGCCGATGCGCTTCATCGCCAGCGGCTGCGCCAACAAGGCGACCGTGATGGACCCGGCCGGCGTCGATGCCGGCAAGGGCGTGCTGTCGCTTGGTTCGCTCAAGCCCTATGCGGCCGATCCCAAGGACGACAAGGCGATGCAGACCTACATCGCCTTCATGAAGGCGCGGCTGCCGGCGCTCGATCCGAACAATGTCGGCACGCTGTACGGCTACACGGTCGGCGAAGCGCTGGTGGCGCTGCTCAAGCAGTGCGGCAATGATCTCAGCCGCGAGAACATCATGAAGCAAGCGGCCAACATGCAGAACGTGTCGCTGTCGCTGCTCTTGCCCGGCATCACGCTGAACACCTCGCCGACGGATTTCCGTCCGATCAAGGACGGCTATATGCTGGAGTTCAACGGCGCCGACTGGGTCGTCGTCAGCGAGATGTTGCGCGGGACCTGATCCCGCGTGCGCCGGCGGGCTGCTGCCGACGCGCAACGGAAAGGACCGAACGAATGAGGCACGGCCGGCTGTTCTGGAATGTGAAGCCGGCCGTGCGCCGTTCGCTGCTGGGGATGCTTGCGGCGGTCTTCGCCGCGCTGTCGGTTGCGGTGCCGGTTCAGGCCGAAACCGTCGAGGTCGCGCCGGGCGTGAGCGTCACCAGGAAGACCTTCTCCGGCCCCGCCAATCAGCAGCCGTTCTTCGGCTTCACCGACAAGACGCCGGAGCAGCGCGCCGCCGACGACAAGTTCGTCACGGATCTCGTGGCTGCGACCGGCTCGCGGCAGAAGGCGTTCGAGGAGACCAGCCTGCGCGGCTGGCGCGCGATCGGCAAGAACAGCGCCAATGAAGCGGCGCTGCGCTTCAATCAGGCTTGGCTGTTGGCGCCGGAGCAGAGCGCCGTGTACCACGGCCTCGCCATCGTCACGATGATGAAGTTCGGCGACATCGACTATGCCGACGAGCTGTTCAAGATCGCCCGCAAGCAGCCGGATCCCTTGAAGCCGCTGCTCGCCGATTACGGCCGCGCGCTGCTGCTCGGCAAACGGCCCGAGCAGGCCCGCGCCGTCCTGGAAGAGGCGGTCGCCGCAACGCCCGATTTCGCCGACGCCTGGTCCAACCTCGGCTTCGCCCGCCTCGACACCGGCGACAAGCAAGGGGCCTGCGCCGCCGCCGAGGAGGCGGCGAAGCACAAACCCTCCACCAGCGTGCTCGGCGACATCGCACTGCTGCGCAATCGCGCCGGATGTAACTAAGCGCGGCATCGTTTAGCGGTTCATCGGGGTTGATGAGCCGTAGCCCGCATGCAGCGAAGCGGAATGCGGGGAAGCGGCGACCGGGTCAGTCCCGGATTTCGCTTCGCTGCATCCGGGCTACGGGACTACGCCGTCTTCTTCTCGCGTGCCGCCGGCGCGTCGTCGAAGCCGACGAACCTTGCCGCTTCGCTCACCGGCTTGCGCTCCGACACCACCGCGTTCGCCGGAAAACTCTCGTCCGGCCAGCCGAGCGCGATCGCCTTCATGATCACCTGGTCGTCGGGGATCCCGGCGTGTTCGCGCACCACCGGCGACTGCATGATGCCCTGGCTGTTGATGACGCAGCCGAGCCCGCGCGACCACGCGGCGTTGACCAGCGCGTTGGTCACCGCGCCGCAGTCGAACGGCGTGTCGTCGCTGCCGTCGAGCACGCGGTCGTAGGTGATGATGACGCAGACCGGCGCGTCGAACTGGCGGAAGCCGCGCATCACCCAGTCCTGCCGCATCGCCTTGTCGTCGCGCGCGATGCCCATCGCGCCGAACAGCTGCTTGGCGACGTAGACCTGGCGGTCGCGATGCACGCCGGCGAACGGCGAGCCGATGCGGAATTCGCGGCTGTGCGGAATGCCGGCGAGGTTGCGCTCGGTGTTGCCGGCGCGGATGCGGTCGAGCGGCTCGCCGGTGAGCACGTGAAAATTCCACGGCTGGCTGTTCATCGACGACGGCGCGCGCATCGCCAGCGTGAGGATCTCTTCGATCAGCTCACGCGGCACCGGATCAGGCTTGTAGCCGCGAATGCTGCGCCGGCCGAGAACAACGTCGTCGTATTGCATGTCTGGTTTCCCCCAAAGCTTCTGGTTGGGGGCGATCATCGCGGGTTCGGCCGTGCAGTGCAAGGTGGGTGGGCGTCGTAGGGTGGGCTAAGCGAAGCGTGCCCACCACCAAGGACACGCCGCGCGACGTGTCTCGTGACTGGCGTGGGCACGGCGCTACGCGCCTTTGCCCACCCTACGGGATCATGAGCGCGATCACTTGGTCCCGCTCTGCCGCTCCTTGGCGTCGCGCAGGTTCTGCTCTTCCTTCTTCTGCAGCCATTCGTGCGTGTCGGAGGTCTTGCCGCCGCGCAGGCCCTTGCCGGTGTTCGGATCGCCGGTGTTGTTCATGCCGAACGTTGAGTCCTTGCCGACCGCCGGGTTGGTACCCGGGTTGACCTGCTCGCCCTGGTTGGTCGACGTCGACTGTGCCATCGCCGCCCCCGACATCATCACCGCGCACGCCGTCGCCATCACAAACTTCATCATGTCCCGTCTCTCGTTGAGGTGTCTGAGATAAACGATGGCGGGGAGGGAAGTTCCGAGGGGCCGCGTCGTAGCCCGCATGAGCGAAGCGATATGCGGGAGCAGCGTTGCGACTGGCGGTCCCCGGGTATCGCTGCGCTCACCCGGGCTACCTTGATCGAGCTTGCCGCCAATCCTCACCCCAGGCACGATCCGTAGCCCGCATGAGCGAAGCGACATGCGGGAAAGCCGAGGATCGCAGCATGGTCCATTACCGACGACATCGCCTAGCAGGAGGCACATTCTTCTTCACCGTCACCCTGGCTGATCGTCGATCGTCCGTGTTGGTCGATCACATCGCCGATCTCCGCGCCGCCTTCCGCTTTGCGCGCCACGAGCGGCCGTTCGTGCTCGACGCGGTCGTCGTCCTTCCCGACCATCTCCACGCTGTCTTCACGCTGCCGCCGGATGACGACGATTTCGCCGGCCGATGGCGCCGCATCAAGGGACATTTCAGCAGCGCCATGATCGGCAAGAGCCTGTCTTTGCGAAGGCATGCGAACGGCGATCTCGCGCTATGGCAACGTCGATTTTGGGAGCACACGATCCGTGACGAGAACGACTTCGCTCGCCACGTGGATTACATTCACTTCAATCCCGTCAAGCACGGTCTGACAGCGCGCGTTGGGGATTGGCCCTATTCGTCGTTTCATCGCTTCGTGAGAGATGGCAGCCTGCCCGCTGACTGGGCCGGAGACACCAGCGATACAAGCGGCGACTTCGGTGAGCCGATCGATCGATAGCAAAGCCAAGCCAAGCCTCGCATCCTCGTAGCCCGCATGAGCGCAGCGATATGCGGGGCGGCACCTCGCCGTGCGGCTGGTGGAAATTTCTGGATTATGAGCGGTCGTACGGCTTATGGAATTGCTTCCACTGCCGTTCGTGAACGAGAAATCGCTCCATTCTCAGGGACTGCCCTGCGAGTTTCGTTTGATACTACTCAGCTCGCTAGTATGGAAGCCAAGCTTGCGAAATTTCACAAAGAGGGAGTAGAGATTGCTCGCCCTTTCAAAGGGGCGAACGCGGAAGGGGCCTCGCTCGCCTCGACAATGATCCGGACTCGCTTTTGATCTTCTTTGTCGGTCAGCATTCCAAGTTTTCGCTTCACGTGTGCCGAGCTTGACAAAAATCCTATAGGCCTATATCCCTATCTCCGTCCCGTCCACGAGGGGCGCTTCTAGAGGCGTCTGGGAGTGGGGCGGGGTGTGGCGCCTGCGGGTGGGGGAGGACGTGGCCCTCACCTCCGGGAGGCTGAGGGCGACCGTCCGCCGCTACTATGAGCGGCTGCCGCGACAGAGGCTGGACGGGGGCAACGGACCGCGGAGAAATCCCGCGTAACCCCTGCACCCGGAAGCGCGGTCCGAAGCCTGACAGAACGCCACGGTGGAGCGCCGGAAGGCGTGTCCGCGGCCTCCGGGCTTCGGCGATCCGAAGCTCGCGCTGCGGCAACCACTACCAAGGTGCGCCTTTCGTCGCTCCGCCGCCCCTCATTGCGCGAGGGGCGGGACGTCCGCAAAGCTCGGGCGCATGGCGCGCCGCGAGGATGCGGGCGTTCGGCTGGGGCGACGCTGCCGAGGCGGTGGCGCCCGGGTCCGCGGTTCGTGTGACGCGCAAGTTTGGGTGGCACTGGCGGGAATGGCCGGGATTGGCCGGGAAATCGCGGGAAGCTTTGGAAATCGTTGGGCTTGTCGGCGCGGTCGCGGGATCGGGCTGAGCGCGGCTCGCGCAAGTTTGGCTGGCAGCGGTCGGCGGTCCATCGCGGCATAACCGCGGAATCGCGGCGATCCGGACGCCAACTTGGAATCCGCCGCGCCGCTGCGCCGGGTCGATTCCCAGTTCGGTTGAAGCGGCTTTCAAGGCCCGTTTGACGCGGCTTTGCGACGTTGCGGGCCGCGGTGCCGATGACGAAACCGGGAAGCCGATCTGGGAATCGTGCCTCGCCGCCGTCGCCAACACCGCCGCCGCGTTTGTCGCTCATTGCCCGCATCGCCGCCGCGGTGGCCCGGTGATGATCAGCTCCTTCGCCGGCTTCGCGTTGTCGTTGCCGGCCAGGCTGTAGGTCAATTCGACGGGCCGCATGCGAAAGCCCGCGAAGGTCCGCCGGATCGCCGGCACGTCGTTGATCGACAGGATGAAGCGCCCCTTGATGCCGGCCAGCACTTCGGCCATCCGCGCGTAGTCGGCACGCGCGAACATCCCGTCGCCGTAGTCGCGTTCACCGCCCCAATATGGCGGGTCGAGGTAGAACAGCGTTTGGGGCGAGTCGTAGCGCGCCACGAACTCCGCCCACGGCAGTCGCTCGATCACCACGCCCGCCAGCCGATCGTGCAGATCGTCGAGCAGTGGCATCAGCTTGGCCACGTTGAACCGAGCCCCGTTGCGGTCGACGCCGAAACTGCGGCCGTCGACCTTGCCGCCGAACGCGGTGCGCTGCAGGTACAGAAACCGCGCCGCGCGCTCCAGGTCGGTCAGCGTCGCCGGATCGGCGGCCCGCAGCCGCTCGAATTCTGCGCGACCGGTGATCTGCCAGCGCAGCATGTCCATCAACGGCACGTAGTGCCGCTGCAGCACGCGAAAGAACGTCGCGACGTCGCCGGACAGATCGTTGATGATCTCGCCGTTCGGCGCTTGGCGGCGGCGCAGAAACACGCCGCCCATGCCGACGAACGGTTCGGCATAGGTTTGATGCGGCGTTCGCTCGATCTGTTCGACGATGGTAGCAGCCAGCAGCTTTTTGCCACCGATATAGCCGGCAGCCGGACGGACTGGCACTATGGTCTTGTAGACAACTTTCGACCTCATCTCGTCAGAGCACTCCGGCCTGCCTACCGTCGCGATGCTGTGCAGGCGCTGTGCAGCAGCGGCGGGTCGGCGAGATCGGTTGTCTTCGTCGGGCGGGTCAGTCTGCCAGGATCGGCCCGCGGCATGCGGCGCGTCAACGCCGCGTCCCCCGCCACTCCGGCAGGGGTGCCTATCGGTCGGCTGATTCCGGTTAAGCGTTTATTGCGGCGCGCGCCGGGCTCTCAACGCATCGATCGCGCGATCCATCCGCGCCTTGAGGATCGGTGCGCAGCGATCGAGAAACGGCTTCAACACGCGGGCCTCGTCGACGCGGCCGGCCCTGATCCCAGCGCTCGCGGCGTCGGTGATCTCGCCGCACAACACCACCGCCTGGTCGTCTGCGCGAACGGTCGCGGGGCCGACAAGGAGTCCGGCCGCAACCAAGCCGCCCGCGATTACAAACTTCGCCCCGCCCATTTGACGCGTCCGTAAATGCTGAACGGTGCCCCGCTCGGCACCTCTTGCTCCGGAAACATCTCGCGGTTGTCGGAGATCATCAAGACGCGGTCGCCGATCCGCCGCAACCGCTTGATGAAGGCGTCGGCGCCGACCGAGAACACGAAAATCTTGCCCTCGACGATTTTGGTCGCGCCGACGTCGATGAGCAGCAGGTCTCCGTCACTGAGCGTCGGCGTCATGCTCTCGCCGAACGCTTCCAGCAGCCGGGCATTCGCCGGCGCGACGCCGACGCGCTGCAGGATCGCACGCGGAAACTGCACTTGGCCCGCGGCGTCGTCGAGCGTCAGTGCACCGCTGTCGTCGACTTTGAACGCGAGTTTGCGCACCGGCAGATCTTCGCCATCGGTGGACCCCACAGCCGCGACGGAGGCTGGCAGGCGCCGCTGCATCGGCCGGCCGGACGCGATCCAGTCGAGCGGGATCTCGGTCTCGACCGCCAGCGCGGCGACCACCGTCAGCGGAATGTCGAGCCCGGCTTCGTAGCGTCTGATCTGTGGCTCCGACTTCCCAAGCAAGGCTTCGCGTTTCCGCTGCGGAATCAGCCTCAGGCAAATTGCGAAGCGATCGCCAACCGACAGCTCGCTCCAGTCTGGCAACGACGCTCCGTCCGGCAAGGCTTCCAGCTGCTCTACAAACGATCGGATTTGCTTAATATTCAAGCTCTTAACGCGAGAATCCTTCAACATGCTCGCGTCGATCTCCAATTCGGAACGGAATACGGTTGATTTTTTGATCATATCTGATCATCTTTGCATCGTTCGTTGCATATTTGATCGAAATTAGCCGCGTGCGCGGCGCATCTGAATTTCACCATGTCCTCACCAGGCTGGCACCGCGCCGATATCGTGGCCGCGATCCACAAGCGGGGAACGTCGCTTGCGGCGCTGGCGCGCCAGAATGGACTGGGCGATGCGACCCTTCGCGCAGCGCTGTCCTATCCGCGGACGCCCTCTAACACCATTATCGCCAATTACCTTCGCGTTCCTCTCCATGAACTGTGGCCGGACTGGTTCGATCGAAAAGGCCGGCTCCTGGGTGGCGACCGTAAGCCGCGCCAACCGCGAGCGTCGAGTCAGAAGCGCCGCCGAAAACTGAGGGCAGCAGCGGGAGGCTGTCCATGACCGCGGCCCCCACCTCGGCATCCTACGCGGTCGTCTGCCTGCGGGATGGTGTCCCGCGTTTCTTTCTCGGTCGGTTCGACGAAGCGTCCTGCCGCCACGACGGGCTGCCCGCCCCACGACTCACCGCCGCACCGGACCGGGCGCGTGCCTATGACGACCGCGCCGTCGCGGATCTGATCGCGGCTTTGTTGAACGTGCTCGACGGTGTCACGGCCGATGATGCGCAAGCCTGGACCGTGACGCCGCTGCCGGAGGCGTGGCTGCCATGACCCGCCGCCGCCCCACCGACACGCTGACACCGGACCTGTTCCGGGACTATCAGCCGGCGCCGGTGGTCGAGCGGTTCTCGCCGGAGCGGGTCCGCGCCGCGCGTGCCTCGGCGCGGATCAAGCAGGCGCTGAAGGAAGCTCTGCGAGACTGCGGGCGTTCGCGTGACACCGTCGCCGCGGCGATGAGCGAATATCTCGGCGAACGCGTCTCGCCGCAGATCCTCGATCAATACACCTCGGCCGCAAACGAGACCGCCAACATCCCGGCGCATCGCCTGATCGCGCTCGTCGTGGTCACCGGCGACATCCGCCTGATCAACGCGCTGCTCGTCGATACCGACGCGGTCGCCGTCGCCCGCAAGTACGAGGCGCTGATCCGTCGCGAGATGGCGAAGGAAGCGCGCGACCGCCTCGACCGCGAAATCAACGCCGCCGACGCCGAATGGAGGGCCGGACGATGATCACTCCCGACTGCAAGCCGCCGCGCGCTGCCAACATCCCGCCGATCGTGCGCGTCGTCCGCCTGCGCACCCGCCTGCAACTCAGCGCCGCGACGCTCGACGCCATCGCGCTCACGCTCGACCAGATCGGCCTCGTCGCGGTGGCCGAGCAGCTGCGCGATGAGGCCAACGGCATGCGGCGCGCCGCACGCGCGTCCTGACATTGGAAAACGGTTGCCGTGAAGATGTTTCTATCAGCTGCCGAAATCGCCGCACTGGCATTGCCGAGCTTGCCGTCGACCAAGCGCGGCGTTGCGTTTGCGGCAGCGCGCGGCGGCTGGCTGTCGCGGCCGCGCCGCGGGCGTGGCGGCGGCGTCGAATACGCGGTGACCTCGCTACCGGCGCCAGCGCGCGCCGCTTATGTCGGCGGCCGGATCGAGGCCGTCGACGTGCCGATCGCCATGGCGCGCGACGCGGCGAGCGAACCGGCGGCCGCCGCCCTCGGGGGCGCAGCGGCGCAGGCGCGCGACGCGCGGCTCGCCATCCTGGCCCTGGCCGATCGCCTCGCCGCCGACGCCGCGGTGACGCGGCAATGCGCCGACCGGCATTTCTGCGACCTGTACAATGCCGGTGCCCTCGACCTCGCCGGTTGGATCAGCGCCGAGGTCAAGCACCTTACGCCGCGCACGCTGGCACGGTGGCGAGCGCACGCCAAGGCGGGGCGCAAGTCCCGGCTCGCCGTTGATCGAGCCGCCGCGCGGCGCGGCACCGGCATCCTCGACCGCGCCGAAGGCGGTGCTGTCCGGACCTTCGTGCTGGCGTTGCTTGCCAAACAGCCGCAACTCACGGCCCACCATATCCGCGCATTGGTGGCGGATCGCTGGCCGGTCATGACGGTCGCAGACCGCGTGGTGAACACACCGCCGGTCCGCACCTTTCAACACGCCTTGAAGGGCTGGAAAACCGCCTTTCGCGTCGAGCTGGAATCGATCCGCAATCCGGACGGTTTCAAATCGACGATGCGGTTCGCCGCCCGCGTCGCCGTGCCGGCGACCCGGCTGAACGAACTCTGGCAGATCGATGCATCGCCGGCGGACGTGATGCTGCTCGACGGTCGCCACAGCATCTATGTCTGCATCGACGTGCAGTCCCGGCGCCTGATCGCCACGGTCAGCAAGACGGCGCGCGCCGGCGCCGTTGGCTTGCTGATCCGCAAGGCGATCCTGGATTGGGGCGTGCCGGAGCGGATCAAGACCGACAACGGTTCGGACTTCGTCGCCCACACCACGCGGCGGCTGTTCGCCGCGCTCGGCATCGCGCACGAAACCTCGGCGCCGTTCTCGCCCGAGCAGAAGGGACACGTCGAGCGCGCGATCGGCACGCTGCAGCGCGGGCTGATGCGCACGCTCGAAGGCTTCATCGGCCACAGCGTCGCCGATCGCAAAGTGATCGAACAGCGCAAGGCTTTCGCAGCGCGGCTCGGCGAAACGCCGGAGGATGTCTTCCAGGTCGCGCTGACCGCCGCCGACTTGCAGGCGCGGCTCGACGCGTGGTGTCGCGACGTCTACGGCCACGCGCCCCATGCCGGCCTCAAGGGTCTCACCCCGTTTGCAGTGGCGGCGGCGAGCCCCGGGCCGATCCGGCGTATCGACGACGTCCGCGCGCTCGACATGCTGCTCGCGCCGGTCGCCGGCAAGAATGGGCTGCGCACCGTCACCAAGACCGGTTTGCGCATCAACGACACTCACTACATCGGCGGATTTCTCGACGTCGGCGCGACCGTGCTGGTGCGGATGGACGAGACCGACATGGGCCGCGCGTTCGTCTTCACCGCCGACGGCGAGCGCTATCTCGGCGAAGCGATCGCGCCGGAGCTTTGCGGCATCGATCCGAAAGCGGCGATCGCCGCCGCCCGCGCCGAACAGAAGCGCCTGATCGCCGAGCGTATGGCCGACGCGCAGCGCGTGGCGCGGCGGATCAAGGCCCGCGACTTCGCCGACGCGATTCATCGGCAAGCGCTGCAAGAGGCCGGCACGCTGATCGCGTTTCCGAAGACCGGCCGACGTCACGACACCGCGGCGTTGGCCGCGGCTCGCGAAGCCTATGTCGCTGAGACCGCGGTGCACAGTGACGGCATCGCGGCGCTCGCCGAACAGCTTCGCGCGGCCGATGCGGCGGGGGCGCCGACGATCAGCAAGCTGCACCCCGAGGAAACCGCGCACCAGCGCTGGCAGCGGGCGCGCGCGATCGAGGCTCGGCTGGCACGCGGCGAATTCGTCGAACCGGGCGACGCGCTCTGGCTCGGCGGCTACCGCGAAGGCGCGGAGTATCGCGGCTTCAAGCTGACCTACGACGACGGGTTCACCACCACCGGAGCAAGCGGCGCCGGGTAATCCAACAGCAATGGGGTCATTGCAACGATGAGCAACATAGCAGAGCACATCCACCGCGGGCCGGTGGCGATCAAGAACGTCGCCGCCTTCATGGCGATGACCATGAAGGTCGTGCATCGGGCTCCGCATCTTCCCGGCTTCGGCGTCTGCCACGCACCATCCGGCTACGGCAAAACCTGGGCATCGATCTTCGCGCAGAACAAGACCAACGCGATCCGCGTCGAGGTCGGTGACAGCTGGACACGTCGGACGCTGCTCGCCAAAATTCTCGGCGAATTCGGCGAATCCTGCACCAAGCGCGAAACCGTCTCCGAGCTGGCGGATCGCGCCATCAACGCGCTCGGCGAAGATCCGCGCAGGCCGCTGCTCGTCGACGAGGCCGATCGCCTGGTCGACCGCGGGCTCATCGAAATCCTGCGCGAGTTGCAGGAATCCTCCGGCGCGCCGGTCATCTTGATCGGCGAAGAAAAGCTGCCGGCCAAACTGCTGACGGTCGAACGCGTGCACAACCGGGTGCTCGATTGGTTTCCGGCGCAGCCGTGCGACCTCGACGACACCCGTGAACTCGCCAAGGCTTTCGCGCCGAAGCTGAAGATCGCCGACGATCTGCTCGATGCGATCCGGGTGCAGTCTGGCGGCCGGGCGCGTCGCATCGTGACCAATCTCGAAGAAGCCAAGGACATCGCCCGCAACACCAATCTGTCGACGATCGATTTGTCGGCCTGGGGCGCTCACCGCTTCCACACCGGCGAGCCGCCGCAGACCCGGCATGTCGAGGCCTATATCCGCAAGCTCGGCGCGAGGGCGGCATGATCCGGCAATCGCCGCGGGGGGAGCCCTGCATCACCGTCACCGTGCCGCTGCTGTGGCTCAAAATCTGGAACGCGATGCTTCAGGTCTGCGATGGACCGAGCCGAACGTTCAGCACCGATGATATTTGTCGCGAAACGGGCGCGCCGCGCGACGCCGTCGACGTCACTCTGCGCCGATTGATCGCCGGCGGCATCATCGTCAGGCTCACGCGTGACGGGCAAAAATTCCGCATCGCCAGCGCGGGCGATCAGTTGCCGCAAGCGCTGTGGCCGGAGCTGCAACAGCTCTGGAACGCAATGCGCGCCATGAAGACCTTCACGCTCGACGAGTTGGTATTCGCCGCCACCACCGACGATCTCGCGATTGGCCTGCCGGTCGCAAGACGTTACGTCGATCTGTTGGTGGGCGCTGGATATCTGCACGCCAACGCCCGCCGCGTTGGCCCAGACAGCGATGTCGTTTACCGGCTGTTGCCGATCAAGAACACCGGTGCGCTTGCGCCGGTCGAGATGCAGATCCGATTGCCAGCGGCCATCCTGTTCGATCGCAATCTCGGTCAGGCCGGCCCCGTCGCGGCGATGGGGGTGCTGCCATGACCTCCGCATCGAAGCGGATCGACTTTGTCGCCAACACCGCTGCGGCGTGGGGCGACGCGCTGCCGGATTGGGTTGCGGAGCTAGCGCGCGAGGCTACGCGGACCACCGCGACCCGAACCGCGCGGCGGATCGGTTACTCCCCGGCGGTGCTGTCCGCCGTGTTCGCCGCCAAGTACCAGGGCAACATGAAGACCGTCGAGGCCCGCGTCCGCGGCGCGCTGATGGGGCTGACGGTAGATTGCCCGGTGGTCGGCGAGATCGGCCGCGATCGCTGCCTCGATCAGCAGCGGATGGGAAACACCGGCGCGTCGTCGATCCGCGCTCGGTTGTATCGCGCCTGCCGCGGCGACTGCCAGCACTCCAACCTGAAGGAGGCTGATGATGCTCAGCCATGATTTGCGAAGTCTGTACGATCAGTTCTCCGGCTGGCTCAGCGGCCGCGATGACTTCACCGACGCGGCGGCCCATGCGTTCGCCCGCAAATTGAAGCACGGCGCCTGCAACGCCGTACTGCTCGAACTCGGCGTCGATCCCTATGCGGCTCGCGCCGACGTGCCGGTCGATGCCGAGCTGCCGGGCGTGCAGATCCTGGCGTTTCCAACCGCCCGCATCGTTCGTGATCCGGCTTGCGACAATCAGGACCGGCCATGACTACGCCGGCATCGCAACTCGTCAGGCCGAGCATTGCCGATCAGGCCGCCGCGATCGATGCCATCGAGGTCGCGTCGCGGATCGTCGCGCACGGCGCCCGCGCCGCCATTGGCGCGTCCACGGTCGAGATCATCGCGCTGGCGTCCGCCACCATCCATCTGGCGAAGCTCGCCGATCTGACCTTCGCGATGATGATCAGCGCCGACGCGATGCGCGCCGAGCGCGAGCCTGCCCGCAGGCTCGGTCTTGGCCGTGTGCTGGCCCGGCAGATCGCCGATCTCGGCGTCGCGCTGGAAGCGCTCGGCTACGTCACCCCGCTTGCTCAACCCACCGAACAGGAGAACCACCATGGTCAAGGGTAAGGCTGCCGCCGCCGTGATGCGCGTGCCGCAGAATCGCGATGAAGCCCGCGCGATGATCGCCGACTACGGCGCCAAGCTGCGCGAGGTCGAGCGTATCGAAGCCGACATGAACGACGCCTTGGCGGCGGTCAAGCAATCGCACCTCGCCAAGGCGACGCCGATCGCCGATCAGGCCAACGATCTGCTGAAGGGCCTGCAGATCTGGTGCGAAGCAAATCGCGTCGAGCTGACGCAGAACGGCAAGTCCAAGACCGTCGATTTCGGCACCGGCAAAGTGGCGTGGCGGTGGAATCCGCCCAAGGTGCGTATCAGCGGCGGTGACGACGTCGTGGTTGCGCGCATCCAGGACAAGGGGGCGAACTACGCGGCGTTCCTGCGCACCAAGCTCGAACTCAACCGCGACGCGATGCTGGCCAATCCGGACTTGGCAAGGACCGTCGACGGCGTCTCGATTGGCCGCGGCAACGAAAGCTTCATCGTCGAGCCGTTCGCGGCCGAGCAACTCGCCGACGTCACGTCGTGAGCCGGCCATGACGCACCCCAGCCAACACCGATCGACTTGGCCGAGCGCCCGCCGCGACCGCCAGCGCCAGCGGATGGTTGCGCAGAATGCCGATCCCGACTTCGTGGCGCGTCGCCGCGGCGCCGTGTGGTCGGCCGAGCGGCGGGCCGCGAAAGCGGCGGAAATGACGGAACGCAACGCCGACCCGGCCTTTCACGACAAGAAGGTCCGCGGCATCGCCATGCGCAAGCGCGGACGGCTGCAGATCCCGGTGCATTGCCATCCGCTCGTCCGCGGTTTGGTCGCCGCGATGAACGCGCAGATGACCACGCAACGGGAAGTCGGCCGACGCGCCGGCCTCAGCGATCGCACCGTCGCCGAATGGCGGCTGCGCACCATGCCGTTCGTCGACGCGCTCGACGCCGCTCTCAACACTCTCGATCTCGAACTCGCGATCGTGCCGATCGGCAGCCGTGACGCCAACGGCTTCGTCAACCGCAGGAGGGCAACGCCATGAAGCTGTCCGCACAACGCTCTACCACCGCGATGATCGCCACCATCCACGCGCTCAAGACCAAGGCGAAACTCGACGACGACAGCTATCGCGATCTGCTCGAGCGGCAGACCGGCAAGCGCAGCGCCAAGGCGCTGTCGGTCACGCAGGCTGGCCAAGTGATCGAGCGGCTGCGCGAACTCGCGGGCGATCGCACCCCGGTGGGCGCGGTCGCCCGCCTCGATGGTCCGGTCGGCGCCAAGCTGCGCGCTTTGTGGATCGCCGCTTATGACCTCGGCGTGGTGCGCGATCGCACCGACCGCGCGATGCTGTCTTATCTGGAACGGCAGACCGGCGTGTCGCATGTCCGCTTCCTGTCCAACGCCGGCGCCGGAAACGCGGCGATCGAGGGCATCAAGGCGTGGCTTGCGCGCGCTTCCAAGATCGAATGGCCGGGCGATCGCGCCGACATTCGCACCAGCAAGCGCGCGGTGCTGCACGCGCAATGGCTGCGGCTGATCGATCTCGGCGCGGTGATACCGACGATCGCCGATCAGCCGCTGTCGGATCTCGACCACTACGCTTGGCGTGTCGCCTGCAGGACCGGCTGGGACGATTTCGAGCCCTGTCATTTCGATCAGGTGCAGGCAGCCCTCGGCCGCCGGCTGCGCGCCGCTGTCGCTCTGCACAGCGAGGGAGCCGTGTCATGAGCAGCGGCGCGCTGGGCTGGACCGACGAACGCGTCGCGCAGCTGACACGCTTGTGGGAGGGCGGACTCACCGCCAGCCAGATCGCCGCCGAGCTCGGCCAGGTCAGCCGCAACGCCGTGGTCGGCAAGGTGCATCGGCTTGGCCTGTCCGGTCGACCTATCAGGCCGGCATCCGGAGCGCCGCGGCCACGCCGAGCCGAGACGACCCGGCCCGTGCGGTGGACGCCGCAGACGGCGCCACGCCGCACAGCCGCGCCGCCGTTCGCCGCCGTGGCTGCGGCGGTCGACCCGGCGATCGACGCCGCACGGGTCCCGCCCGGGCAACGGCTGTCGTTGCTCGGGCTCGACGACAGCAATTGCCACTGGCCGTTCGGCGACCCGGCAACGCATGAGTTCTTCTTCTGCGGCGGCCGGGCGCTGCCCGGTCTGCCGTACTGCGCGCATCACGTACGCCTTGCCTATCGGGCTGGCGATGATTGTCGCCGGACCACGGGAACATCCAATGGCCGGCGCTGACGCCAAGATGAAGGCGTTGTGGAAGCAGCTGAAAGGCTGCAGCGACGAGCAGAGGGAGCTGCACTATCAGCGCCTCGCCGAAAATTACGGCGAAGGCTTCGCCCGCACGGTTCGCGAGACGTTTGAGAAGACTCTCGCTAGTGAGCCGCCGACATGACCGCGCGCGCCGGCCTCGATATCTCCGATCACGCGCTGCTGCGCCTGCTGGAGCGCGCGGGCGGACTCGACGTAGCGGCCTTGCGCACGGCGATCCGCGCATCGCTGCAGCGCGCGACGGACGCCGCTGACGCGCTGGGACAGTCCGACTATCACGTCGTCGCGGACGGCCTGACCTATGTCGTCCGCGGGGGCGTGCTGGTGACCCTCTTGCCGGGGGCGCACCTCCGATGACGCGCGGGCTCCCCGGCGTACTAGCCGAAATCGCCGAGGTCGCCGGCGAAGCTGCGGCGCTGAAGATTGCTGCCCGGTTCGGCGGTCAGCGCGTGTATTTTCCGGCACGGCCCGGCGCTGCCGACCACTGGCTGGTCGCCACAGTCGGACCGGACGCTGCCGCCAAATTGTGTGCGCACTTCTCGGTCGACCGCAAGCGCGGCAATCGCATCGAGATCCCGCTGCATGTCGGCGGCAGCTACAGGCAATTCCTGCGCGCGATCAGCGAGCGGCTGCATGCGCTCGACCAGGAAGGCATGTCGTCGCGCGAGATAGCGGCGCGGCTTGGGCTTACGCAACGCACGGTGCACCGGCATCGCGGCCGCCACCGTGGCAAAACAGGTGATGACCAGAAATCGCTCTTCTAACTGCGACCAGGAAAACTAACGGGTGAGCGCTCCTGACTGCGCAGGCGAATTGATGGGCACGCCAGCCTTCTCGCGAAGCGAAATGTCAACTGAGAAATCATAGTCACCTCGCTTGATCTTTCGACTGGCCGCATCGAAATAGCGTTCTGGAGGGGTAATCGATGTCGATCGGACAACATCCATGCGATCCATCAGCATGCGCAGCTCTTCTACTGCTGTGTCGACAGGTCCACGCGCCGTAACATTCGCCAAAACTCGAAACCGGTCCTGGAGCGATTTGAAATCCGCAGCCAAACGCCGCAATTCATCGACCTTTGTTTCAATCTTGAGCTTCTCCGCTATCGACGGAAGCAGTGTCGCAAAAAAAGCCATAAGCGCCACGCCCCAAGCTGGCAGCCACTCCTTCACGTAGCTGAGGCCTGCAAGGCCTGTGAGAATTATGGGCGTCAATACGATCACTGATTGCTGTATCCGCACCCTGCGGAGCCAAATGTATAGCATGGTTGAGGTATAGAGAGCGCTCTCCGATTGTCGCATCGCTTCAACCGCGATCTCTGCCCGAACACTCTCTAGATCGCTACGTCCACCGGAATTCGGCTGCCGAATATCTTCTGCCATTCTTGACCTGCTGCAACAATCTGATCAGTGCGTTCATAATGGCACGCAACATTGGCCGCATCTAGTGCGGCTCTTGCTTTGGACTCCCATTCCTTGCCGAGGAAATACGAGTCGTACGTACCAGGTATTTCGATGAAAGAGCCAGTTTTGCCCAACAAGAAATAGAGGAAATCGCGAACATAATAGTCGTACCAATACGCATCATAACCGCCGTTGCCCCTGGCAGGCAGGAATTGAGCGGCAAGTAGTTCGATTGCAAACGATTTTATTGGGACTTGTCTCTCTCTCGCCCAAAGCTTCATCATCTTTGCCAAGGGCCGCACGTTGCCGTTGACAGCAGTGTCCGCGCCATCAATGTAGTTAATCTGTGCAATCGGATCGGTGATCTTCCAGCGACCGCCGCCATTGGTATCAGGCATCCAGAATTGTCCAGTGCTTGCCCTAAAAACGGGCACGATCTCGATCGTCAGAGTGTTGAATGCAACTTCAACAACTTGCCCATCCCCACGGATCCGAGTCTGTTTAAATTTATCACCCAGTACTTCTTTCACTTCTTGCAATAGAGCTGATTGGATATTTCCCGATCGCAAATCGAATCGAAGCTTCACTTCAGGTGGTAAGACGAAAAAGGCATCCAGGTCAGTCGGCGGACGCATTTGAGTTCGTTTACCCCAAGATCCGACGCAGAAGCCTGGATGAAAGTCGCCGTCGGTATTGCCATAATAGGCTTTTTGCAGCGTTCTCCCCACGTTGACGTGTTTAGTCCATCCATCGTTCCACTGATCTGCCGTTAATTCCAAATCTTTCACAAATTCATTGAATCGTTGGCGAACGCCGATCCACACCACCACCTCCCGTTCAAACGAGTGCAAAGCTCTTGGGTTGTAGAGTGCGCAAAACTCGCAACATTGTGGAGTATCTCGATCAATTATCCCCAACAGAGGGATCCTAGTCGCGATTCCGTTAGGCAGACCTCCGCGCAAGAGCCGAAAACCGCCTGACAACCGTCAGGGTCGAGAATGTCTGGACATTGCGGGATTGCTAAAAGCCTCAGCCGCTGGGGTGCCATCGTGCGATCCGCCTTTTCCAAATGCCTGACAGTGATTCTCCGCTACGAAGGCGGCTACACCAACCATCCGCGCGATCCGGGCGGCGTCACGCTGGAAGGCGTCATCCAGCGCGTCTATGACGGCTATCGGACCCGCAAACGTCTGCCGCGCCGTGCCTTGACGCCTACGCTCCGCGGCACGCCGGAGTGGATCGCCGAACGCGACGAGATCTACCGCCTGCAATACTGGAACGCGGTCCGCGGTGACGAGCTGCCCGCCGGCGTCGACCTTTTCTTGTTCGACAGCGCGGTGAATTCCGGTCCGTATCAAGCCATCAAGTGGTTGCAGCGCGGCCTCGCGGCGGCCGGCGTGTATCACGGGCCGATCGACGGCCATCTCGGCGAAGGCACCATGGCGGCGGCTCACGCCCATCCCGACCACGACGCGCTGATTGCCGACATGGCGGCGCGCCGGCTCGGCATGCTGCAGCAGCTGTCGACCTGGACGAGTTTCGGCGGCGGCTGGGCCCAGCGCGTCGCCAGCGCCAAGAGCATCGGCCAGGCGTGGGCGTCCGGTTCGGTCGGACCCGAGCCGGTCGAGGTGGATCGCCACGGCGGCGGCGCCAAGGCCTATGCGAGCGATGTTGCGCAGCCCGCCGTCGACGCCGGCAATTCGGTCAAGGGCGGGCTCGGCGGCGCCACCACCGCGGCGCTGATCGACGGCGCCAAGGACAAGCTCGCGCCACTGGTCGGCACCTCCGATCTGATCGACCACGTCTTCACGGCCCTGACGCTGCTGTCGGTCGTGGTCGGCATTGGCGCGCTGCTCTATGCGCTGTGGTCCGCGCATAAAACCCGCATTGCGCAGCGCGCCGTCGACGGCGACCTGGTCGCCGAGGTGCCCGAAGGACAGCCCGCATGATCACCCGTTTCGCCTCCGACGTTGGGCGACTATTCGGCGCGATCACCGCGGACGCATTCTGGTCGGTCGCCACCTCGGCGCCGGTGCTGGTCGCGATCGGCGTGCTGGCCGCCGCGGCATTCGCGGTCGCGCGGGTGCCGATGCTCGGCCGACTGCTGCCGCCCCTTGGGGAGTTTCAGGCACTGGCCGCGGCTGTGCAACTGATCGCAGTGGCTGCTCTGATTTTTCTGATCGGATTTCGCACCGCCGACCAGCGCGCCGAGCTGCGGCGGCTCGGCGACGAATTGGCCTTCAAGGCGATGCAGCTGAAGAACGCGTCCGCGACCGCGGCCGACGCCGAGCGGCTGCGCCGCGATGCCGAGGCAACGGCGCGCCAGGCCAAGGGGAAGCTCGATGAGTATTGCGCAAAATTCGGATGTGGCGACGATCACAAGCCGCCGGCGAGCCCAGCGGTTCGCATCGTTCGCCGCTGCGATCCTCCTGCCGGCTATTTCGACTGGCTGCACCAGCTTCAACGGCGTCGGTCCGCCGCCGGCCGGGGCTAACGCGCTCGAGCTGCCGCGCGACTGCGAAGCCGTGGCTCGCAACGTCGACGATCCCTCGGTGGGCGCCCGATCCGATCCGTGGCGGGTGATCGGCCAATATGCGGTCGCGCTCGGCGAGGCCAATGGCAATCTCGATGCAACACGCGATTGCCAGCGCGGCCAGCGCGAGCGTCTGGCGAAGGGGGCATGACCGATGCAAGTCGAGTTATCAGCCGTTGCACCATGGGCGGCGATCGCCGTGGCGGTGGCGTCGCTTGCCTACACGATTGTGTCCAACCGGTCGAAGAAGATCGACGACAAGATCGAGCAGCTCAAGCCGTGGATCGAGTCGAAGGCCTCCAAGGAACACACCGACGTGCTGCAAAAGCGCGTCGAGCTGATCGACAAGCGGGTCACGACCGTCGAGAGCGAGCTGAAGCATCTGCCCGACAAGGACACCACGCACCGACTCGAAATCGCCCTGAAGGATCTCGGCATTGAAGTCGGACGCATGGCGGAGCGGATCAAGCCGGTGGCCGCGATGGCCGACCGGATTCAGGAAGCGTTGGTCGAGAAGGTGGTGGGATGAGCCGGGACATCATTCGCGAAGAGGCGCGGCTGATCGTGCTGCGCGAGCTGCACGCGCAAACCAATTACGCGCTCAACGACGCGCTGCTGCAGCAGGTGCTGGAATCCTTTGGCATCGCCAAGTCGCGCGACTGGGTGCGCGAGGAGATCGGCTATCTCGACACGGTCGGCGCCGTCACCCGTAATGTCGCCGGCAGCGTCGTGGTCGCCAAGCTGACGCCGAAGGGCGTCGAGCACGTCGAACGCCGGCTGGTGATCGAGGGCGTCAAGCGGCCGTCGCCGCCGGAGGCGTGACGCCATGGCGCCCGCGCGGACCAAGCGCGGCCGGCTCTCGGGGATCGACCGGCTGCCATCCTGGGCGGACGAAGCCAAGCTGTGGGCGTTCGAACAGCTCAAGGAGCGCAAGCTCAGTCAGCTCGACATTCTCGACGGCTTCAATGAGCGTTTGAAGGTCGCCGCGTTCGGCGAAGGCATCATCCGCCCGCCGCAGATCTCGCGCTCGGCCTTCAACCGCACCGCCATCAAGGTGGCGGCGCTATCGATGCGGCTGCAGGAGACCCGCGAGATCGCCGCGGTGATCGCGCCGAAGTTGGACGAGGCCGGCGACAATTCACTCACATTGCTGGTCGCCGAGACTTTGAAGACCTTGATCAGCGAAATGCTCGGCAACGCCGGCGAACTCAAAGCCGACGGAGACACCGCCGAGATGCTGATGCTGACGTCTCGGGCGTTGAAGCATGCGGAGGAAGCGAAGCGGATTTCAGCCGACGGTCGGCGAAAGATCGAGGCCGAATTTAAAGCCAAGGCATCCAAGGCCGTCGACCAGATTGCAAAGGCCAAGGGCCTCACCACCGAAACCATCGACGCCATCAAAGCGAAGATCCTCGGAATAGATCGTCACGTTATTAGCTAGAGTCCACGCGTTCAGAGGCTATCGACAGTTCTGCAAATCCGCTGTTCAAGCTGGTCGCTTCGCACGAGAAGGTTCTTGAGTTTGCTTGTGTACTCACTGTCGGCCTCATCGATACCGTTCATTGCCTGCACGATTTCGCCATGATAATTCGAATTTCCAAACAGCGAGCCTGCGCGCAGCATGGTCTCCAGCCTACTCAGTCTAAGCGCGACTTCCGTTACGTGAGGGTCAGAGGTGTCTGCTCGGGATCTATTCGCAACCCAATCAACGATCTTGTCAAATCCTTCGGGATAATTGAGACCTTTAGTAATCAGCGTACTTTGGTCTCTCCGGTCATCCGGTCTAGGCAGAAGCGTTCCGACTTCTTGAAGGATCTCCTGACACTTGTATACCACCGAGATCTCTCGTTTGATTCTGTCAGCCTCGCGAATCACTGCGCTCAGCACAATTTGCTCTTTCTGGGTTTCGATTTGTGCCTGGACAGCCTTCCATGCGATCGCAGCGCCAACGAGAGCTATTCCTCCGCCAAGGACGTTTCCAGCGAACCCGAGCCAATCGGAAATCTGCGGAGTTTTTTCGACCATTACCAATGGAATACCGGCCGAAAATCCGACCGAGCAAACGCATGCGAGCCCGGCAAGTACAAGAACCCCGTTAGTGTGGTCGATGCCTTTCATAGACGGATTATGCTGCCTACCGAGCGCCTTGTCGATAAATGGAAAGTCGAATGATTGACGCTCCTATAATCAGTAGAGCCGAATGGATCGAGGTCCGGCGCGGCGGCATGGTGTCAGCTGAAAAACTGTTCGTGGGCAACGGCTGCATCGAGGAAGTGTTGCTCGGCTATCAGCAGCGGTTGCTTGGCGCGACGGCGATGCACCAGATCACACTCTGCGAAAAGAGCCGGCGCATAGGCGTGACCTGGGCAGTGGCCGGCGACGCCGTGCTGACCTCGGCGGCGACCCGCGCCGCCGGCGGCATGGACACGTTTTACATCGGCTACAATCTCGATATGGCGCGCGAGTTCATCGACGTCTGCGCAATGTGGGCGCGCAGCTTCAATGAGGCAGCGCCGTCGGTCGACGAATTTCTGTTCGACGACGGCAATCCCGATCGGCACATACAGGCGTTTCGTATCGCCTTCGCCTCGGGCTTTGAGATCGTCGCGCTGGCGTCGCGGCCGCGCAGCCTGCGCGGCCGGCAAGGCTATGTGATCATCGACGAAGCGGCGTTCCACGACGATCTCCCCGGCGTGATGAAGGCGGCGATCGCGCTGCTGATGTGGGGCGGCAAGGTGCTGGTGATCTCGACCCACCTCGGCGCCGACAACGCCTTCGCCCGGCTGATCGACGACGCCCGCGGCGGCCGCAACCCGTACCACGTCGAGCGCATCACCTTCGACGACGCGCTGGCCGACGGGCTATTTCGGCGGATCTGTCTGGTGCAGGGCAAGCCATGGTCGGCGGAAGCCGAGGCCGCCTGGCGCGCCGGCATCATTGCGTCCTACGGCGACGACGCTGACGAGGAGCTGTTTTGCGTGCCGTCCAAAGGCGGCGGCGTATATCTGCCGCGGCCGTTGATCGAGGCGCGGATGATCGGGGACTTCAAGGTGCTGCGGCTGCAGCGCAAGCCGGAGTTCACCTTCCTGCCGAAGGATGTGCGCGAGGCGGACATCGCCGCGTGGTGCGCGGAGACGCTCGACGCGCCGTTGCAGGCGCTCGATCCCAATCGCCAGCACGCCTTCGGCCAGGACTTCGGCCGCAAATCCGACTTGAGCGTGATCGCGCCGATCGCCATCGGCAAGACGCTGAAACGCACCGTGCCGTTCACCGTCGAAATGCTCGGCATTCCGTTCGAGCAACAGAAGCAGGTGCTGTTCTATGTGCTCGACCGGCTGCCGCGCTTCATCGGCGGCAAGATGGACGCCACCGGCAACGGCGCCTATTTGGCCGAAGTCGCCGCGCAGAAATACGGCGCGCTGCGCGTCGAGCAGCTCAATCTGACGGCGGCCTGGTACTTGGAGAACTTTCCGCCGCTGAAGACGGCGTTCGAGGACGGCATGATCCTGATCCCGCAGCACGCCGATCTGGTCGACGACCTGTCACTCGTGCGCACGGTGCGCGGCATCCCGCTGATTCCGGACCTGCGCACCAAGAGCATCGAAGGCGGCAAGCGCCATGGCGACTTTGCCATCGCGCTGGTGCTCGCCTATGCGCAGACCCGGTCGGGCATCGTCGAGTTCGACTATCGCGGCGCCGACGAGCGGCCCGACATCCGCGATGACGATGGCCCGCCTGACGACGACGGCGTTCACACGTGGTGGCGTGCGCCGCTCGGCGCGCGGCTGCGCGGTTCGCTGTGAGCTGAGGAGACCGCCCGATGTCGACACCTCCTGTGCTGTACGGCCCCGACGGCGAACCGATCCGCCGTGTGCTCACCTCGGAGATCGCCGGCCCGACGGTGTCCGGCATCCGCTCGCCATTCGCCGCCTATCCGGGTGACGGGCTCAACCCGCGTCGGCTGGCGGCGTTGCTGCGCGAGGCCGATCAAGGTGAGCCGTTGTCGTATTTCGAGCTCGCCGAACAGATCGAGGAGCGCGACGCGCACTACGCCGGCATTTTGGCCACCCGCAAGCGTTCGGTCTCGCAGCTCGACATTCAGGTCGACGCCGCCGACGACACGCCGGAAGCCAAGGCGCAGGCGGCGCTGATCGAACGCTGGCTCGGCCGCGACGAGCTGCAGTTTGAGTTGTTCGACATCCTCGACGCCATCGGCAAGGGCATTAGCTTCACCGAGATCGTCTGGGACACCAGCGAGGGACAATGGCAGCCGGCGCGGCTGGAGTGGCGCGATCCGCGCTGGTTCAGGTTCGATCCCAAAGACGGCGTCACGCCGCTGCTGCGCGTCGACGCCGCGCAGGATGGCTGGCTGTCGGCGGTGCCGCCGTCGCCGCTGCCCGGCTACACCAAGCTACCGCCCGGCAAATTCATCGCGGCGGTGATCCGCGCCAAGAGCGGATTGCCGGTGCGCTCGGGCCTGGCGCGTCTCGCATCCTGGTCTTGGATGTTCAAGGCGTTCACGCTGCGCGACTGGGCGATCTTCACTCAGGTGTTCGGCCAGCCCGTTCGCGTCGGCAAGTATCCGGCCGGCACCACCGCGGCCGACAAGGACACGCTGTTTCGCGCCGTCGCCAACATCGCCGGCGACTGCGCGGCAATCATTCCGGAATCGATGGCGATCGAGTTCATTCGCAACGAGGGCTTCAACGCCACCGGAGATCTCTACGTCAAGCGCGTCGACTGGCTCGATCAACAGATGTCCAAGGCGGTGCTCGGCCAGACCGCCACCACCGACGCGATCGCGGGCGGTCACGCCGTCGGCCAGGAGCACCGCCAGGTCCAGGAGGACATCGAGCGCGCCGACGCTAAGGCGCTTTCGGCGATCCTCAACCGCGATCTGGTGCTGCCGTGGATCCAGCTCGAATTCGGGCCACAGCGTGCCTATCCGCGACTGCGGATCGGCCGGCCCGACGAGAAGAACGTCGCGCAGATCCTCGATGGCATCACCCGCCTGGTCCCGATGGGGCTGCAGGTCGAAAAGAGCTGGGCCAACGATTTGCTCGGCATTCCGCTGCCGGCGCCCGGCACGCCTGACAAGCCGACCGAGCTGCTGACGGCGCCGGCGCAGAGCGCGCCGTTCGATCCATCGTATGGCCTCCCGTCGCGACCGGCACCGCCGCAGCTCAATGCCGCGCAGCTCCGCCGCGTGCCCGACGCCGTCAAGGCGCTGTCGGATCAGGCGGAGCAATTCGCCGGCGCTGCGTCCGATGCGTTGATCGACGACATCCGCGGCGTGATCGAGCGCTGCGAGACGTTGGACCAGGTTCGGCATGAGCTGCAGCAGCTGCAGCCCGGCATCGCCGAACTAAATCTCGCCGGCATGATGCGGATGGCGCGGGTGATCGCCAACCTGACCGGCCGTGCGGAGATCGGCGGTGCTTAGGCGTCACGGTGCCCCGATCGGTGTAGGCAGCTGCGCCTGTTGCGGTGGCAGCCTACAGCTGTCCGCCGAAGTGCTGCCGTTCGATGTCGATCCGGTCGAGGCGATCGACTTTCTGCGCGCCAAGATCGACATGCCGAGCGCGACCTGGACCGATCTGTGGGAGGCCGAACACTCGGTCGGCTTCACCGTCGCCGGCGCACAGACGAAGGCGCTGCTCGCGGACTTCCACGATGCGGTTCTCGACGCCATCGCAGACGGGCGCAGCATCGAGCAGTTTCGCGCCGACTTCGACCGCATCGTTGCCGATCACGGCTGGAGCTATCGCGGCTCGCGTGGCTGGCGATCGCGCGTGATCTTCGACACCAACATGTCGACCGCCTATGCGGCCGGCCGCTGGCAGCAGATCCAGCGGGTCAAGACGATGCGGCCATACCTTCGCTACGTCCATCTCGAAGGCCAAAAGCACCCGCGGCCGCAGCATCAGGCCTGGCACGGGCTGATCCTGCCGGTCGACGATCCATGGTGGCAGACGCACTATCCGCCGAACGGCTGGTTCTGCCATTGCACGGTGATGAGCCTGTCCGAGCGCGATCTCGGCCGCTACGGCTGGACCGTATCGGACGCGCCGGAGATCGTCATGGTCGAGCGCAGCATACGTCTGTCCGATGGCAGCCTGCGCACGATCGAGGTGCCGGACGGCATCGACCCGGGCTTCGCCTACCGGCCGGGTGCAATGCCGGAAGCCCTGGCCACCTGATACCGCTAATCCTTCCCCGGCGCCGTGCCGCCCGCGGGGCGCAACGGGACGATTTTGCCATCGGAGGCATCAATGGCCGCCGAGATAGTTTGAAGGTCAATTTGAGGCTCCTGACGGCCGTCCAGCAGCTCTTGCGGGATGCCCGCCCATTCGTCGGTGGGCGCGGCTTCTTGTTGATTGATCAGCGTCGTGAGGCGGTCGAGGGTATCCGGATCGAGAAGGTCGGCCGTCTGAAACAACCGGACAATTTCGTCATCGGTATCCCTGTCGACTATGGCCCGGCTCGCCCAAAAGCGTAGAGCCCAGCGCGCCCTCCAAACACCGACCCATGATCTGAGCCAATCCCTGATCATCCCACTGCCTCACACTCTCTGCGAGAATATCCGGATGTCGCTGTCGCATCAAAAGGGCAGATCCGGACTACTCCGCGGAAAATTGGCTAGATTGTCGCTAGTCCGGTTTCGTGTTTGGCTATTAGATCACCAGAAATGGATTCGACATGCTTATCAGAAATATTTCGAGGCTACAGAACGCGGGCATTTTAGCCGCCCGAACCTCCAAAACGCCGAGCATCGATTTCAAGAAGTTCAATCTTATTTATGGGTTCAATGGCTCAGGCAAGAGCACGCTCTCGCGGTGCCTCTCGGCGATTCAGTCAACGTCAAGCCGCGACCTGCTGCCCAATCGATGCGAGATTGAACTCGTCACGGATACCGGACAGACGCTCCGCATCGGGACAGCGAGCGCATCGGGTATTCGCTTGGCAGTGTTCAATGAGGATTTTGTCAATCTCAACCTCCAATGGTCCGCTGGGAAAGCTCGGCCTGTCTTCTATATTGGCGAAGAACAGGCCGAAGCGGCCGAAGGGCTGAGAGCGGCTGAGGCAGCCATCCCCGCGGCCAAAGAGCGATTGGCAGGCGCCGAGCGGCTGGTCGCTACGAGCGAAAGACAAATATCCGCATTCAAGCGCGATTTGGCTCGAACGATTGCTCAGGAAATCCGCCTCACGAACCGAAAATACGAAGCTCCACAACTAACCACGGACTATGCGACACTCGAACTTGACGCGAAATCGTTGCTCGACGAGACGATTCTGTCGGCGGTAAGGGAGGTCTGCCGGCGCGAAGAGGCGATGCCGGCACTTCTGAAACTGGACTTCGACACGGCATCAATACGCGACGTTCTTCTGAAGACAGGAAGCTTGATGCAGGAGACGCCCAGTCTCACGATAATTCCCGAATTAGAGACACATTCGGAAATGTTACGTTGGGTGCACGAAGGGGCGGAGTACCACGGGGACCACGATCTTAACGAGTGTCTGCTGTGCGGCGGTCCGCTATCGGCCAAACGAAAAGAACTATTGGCAAGCGCCTTAGACGAGGGTTTCGCACAATTTCAAAACGCGCTCACCGCAGCAAAGCAAACGTTCGAAAAGGAACGGATTTACTTTCAGCAATTAGCTTTGGCAATTCCGTCCCCCAAGGACATCATAGCGGATCGACGTGAAGCTTACGACAAGGCTTCCAATTCGATCAAGGATGCGCTCTCGGCTGCAATTGCAGAAGTTTTTGACACAGCAATATCTGACATTGAAGAAAAACTGGCCAGACCCACCTTGATGCCTGACCCTGAGGATTGCGCATCCGTCATAGATCGAGCTGACAGAGCTTTCAGTCTGATCGAATCCTGGTTTGGCGTATTGAACCTTCAAATCGACAAGCACAATGAGGCATGCGAAAGCTTCTTAAAGCGACAGGAAGAAGCGCAACTAGCACTGCGCAGGGACCACTTGTTCAAGAACAAAGCTCGCTATGACGAACTCCTCAGCGAAGCGACTAGCGCAGCAAACGAATTCAAAGCTGCAAAGATTGCGTTGGAGGATATTCAGTCAAAGGTGCGGGAATTGAGCATCCGCGTTAAAGAGCACGGGCGAGCAGCTGAAAAGATTAATCGACTAATCGAAGCATATCTTGGCCACAAGGAACTGTCGATTGTCAGCGTAGACAATGGATACGAAATTCATCGACGAGGCCGTCCAATTGAAGGCAGCCCTAGTGAAGGCGAGAAGACAGCAATCGCGATATGTTATTTCCTGTCCACGCTCGAATCCGACGGACTGTCAATACAAGATTGCATAGTCGTTGTGGACGATCCGATTTCAAGTTTGGATAGCAAAGCCCTTAACTACGCCTGCGCACTGCTTATCAGTCGACTGGGGCAAGCTGCGCAAGTTTTTGTTATGACCCACAATCAGAATTGCATGAACGAATTCAAGAAGGCATGGAGCCGTTTCCATCGGCCGCGCAACAAAGCAACTTTGCCTTCCGCATGCTTTCTATTTCTCGACGTTAGACTTACGCCTGGTACAGAAACGCGGGCCACCACAATTGTAGAGATGTCAAGATTACTCCGCGAGTATGACTCGGAGTACCACTATCTTGTAGACCACGTCCTCAAGTTTGAGGCGAGCAGCGACGCGGACTACGAGTATGCTTATATGATGCCAAACGTTCTGCGGCGGGTTTTGGACGTATTCCTCGCTTTCCGCTGTCCGGGCAGCGACGGATTTTCATCTAAAATGGAACGGCTTAGAAAAGACTTTCATAAACTTGATGGCGAACGAGTGAGCGCGCTGGAGCGTCTCGTTCAGCTCGAATCACATTCTGACAGTCTTGACGATCTCATTGGCTTTTCATCGATGACACTTGAGGAAAGTAAAGCGGCAACTAAAGCCCTCATCGGCCTTATGGAAACGGTCGATCCGAGCCATCTAGCCGCGCTGCGAGGCCTCTGTCGAACTTGAGAGGTCTGTCACAGAGACTCCTGAAAGTTCGACAAAGCGCTCAGTCGACTCGATCGTTGCCATCGATAGGATATAGCGGAGATGCTTAAGATTCAGAAGTGTGGCAATCGCGGCGGCTGCTTCGAGATGATCAAATAAAGCGTCGAAATGTCGTGTATTAGATTGCATCGCTCAAATCCCCTTTAGCTTGAACAGCCGCCAGGGTGGCAGCGATTGGCACTATTGTCGGAAACCTCAATCAAACGGTGGTGTCCGGGTCATCAGCGGCCGTCAACGGGAATAATCTCCGACGTTGATTGTTACATGATTTAGAGAAACAATCTTCTCTGTCTCATTGTCGAGCTAAAAATCGCGGACTTTTAGGGGACGATGTTCGGACAAAATGAACTGATTGAGTCTGGTTTCGGAGAATTCCGACCGAACCTCTCACTATCCAGTCAGCGTCGCGCAGTTCGACTTTTGTATGCTGACTGAATTGAATCTGGTCCACGCAGGCCGCCGCGATGGTTCCAGAGCTCGAGCTGCCTCATCGCGTCCGCTACAGCCTATCCAAAGCGTATCGCTCGATCTCCCGCTCTGCCGTCAACTTCACCAACTTTACAGGTGGCCGATAGCGCCGCGTCGCGCAGTTGCGGCAGCGGAGCGAGGCTTCAAGCTTCCAGATTGGCGTGTCGCGGGTCCTGCGGATGGCGTCGAGCGGCAGGCTGGCCTGGGTACGGCAGCGCAGGCACTCGACCTCAAGCCAACCAAGGCCGCCGTTGAGACATTGGCCAATGGTCGGAGATGGCTGAGCCGGGCCACCGTAGGTTTGCAGTTGAAGCGACCACTGTTCGGCCTCGGCGCGGTCGGCCTTGCGCACCGCCAGAACCACTTCCTCGCGCGCGGCGCGGGCGCGGATCCGCGCACCGTGCAAGCGGCCGCCGAAGATCGCCTCGCGTGACTTGGTCCCCATCCTGTCATCAAGCGCGCCTTGCCAAGCTAGGCAATGCCACTAGGATTGGATGCCTCGACCTGTTCCACGCCCAAGAGCTCGCGCGCCAATGTGCAATCTCTACAGCATTAGCAAGAATCAGGATGCGATTCGGCAGCTGTTCCGGGTGATGCGGGACAGCACCGGCAATCTGCCGCCGCTACCGGCGGTGTTTCCGGATGGCCTCGCACCCGTGGTGCGCGGGCCTGACGACGACCGAGAGCTGACGATGATGCGGTGGGGGATGCCCGGACCGCCGCAATTTGGCGGCGCGCCCATCACCAACATCCGCAACACCAAGTCGCCGCACTGGCGGCGCTGGCTCAAACCCGAAAGCCGCTGCCTAGTGCCGTTCAGTTCGTTCTGCGAATACGCCGACACCAAGCCGAAGAAGACGCCGACCTGGTTCGCGCTCGACGACAGCCGGCCGTTGCTCGCCTTCGCGGGCGTTTGGACGGAGTGGAGCGGCACCCGCGGCACCAAGGCCAATCCTGTCGAAGGCACGCACCGGCTGTTCGGCTTCCTTACCACCGAGCCGAACGACGTCGTGGCGCCCGTGCATCCAAAGGCGATGCCGGTGATCCTGACCACAGCCGAGGAGTTCGATGTCTGGATGCGCGCGCCGTGGGCCGAGGCGTCGGCGCTACAGCGCCCGTTACCGAATGAAGTTTTGATGGTTGTGGCTCGCGGTCAAAAGAATGACTGACGAGCCGCACTCAGCTGCTAGATTTGCCGACGACAAAAATTCGCTTAGGAAGAGAATTAAATGCTGAAATCGATAAAGCTTCAATTTACTGAGACCGGTGAGCTCGTGCTTCCCGTTGAGGGCATCACGCTCTTTGTAGGGCCTAACAATTCGGGAAAGAGCCTGGTGCTGCGCGAGGTAGAGCGCGCCTTTCGTGAGCATCCGTTTCCGAGAGGAACGCTTATTCTGAGAGACTACGAGGTTGAATGGCCAACGATTGAAACGGTGAAACAAGCAATCGAAAGAGCGAAGATTTCCGGGCCGCGAGATATCCCGCTGGGCCGGTATGTAATCCGCTGGATTAATTCGGGCGGCCAGCTTGAAACGGAGATGTTCGACGAGAACACCACCCTGCAGATAGTAAACAATAGAAGCGACAAAAATTGGTTGGTCACGCAATGGTTGCGGTGGGGCGTTATCCGCCTCGATGGCCGCTCCAGGTTCAACCTAACGAACGATCGCGAGGGTGGCGATCTCTTACAGGCGCCCAGCAATGTATTGGCTCACCTTTTTCAAGATGACGCTCGTCGCCGCAAGGTTCGGACGCTCATTGAAGATGCTTTCGGGTTAACTTTTGTAGTCGATCCGACGAGCCTAGGACAGTTGCGCATCCGCCTAGCTAGCGAGCCCCCGCCGGGGGATGAGCAGTCACTAAATGCTGAAGCGAGACAATTTTATGCCAAGGCGATCCACATCCAAAATGCTAGTGACGGTGTGCAAGCGTTCACGGGAATCGTGACCGCTGTGTTGGCAGGTGATTTTCACACCGTGTTGATCGACGAACCAGAGGCGTTTTTACACCCGCCACTTGCACGCAAGCTAGGTAAAAATCTGGCGGCACTTTCAGCAGAAAGAGGCGGAGTGTTGATGGCTTCGACACATAGCGCAGACTTTTTGATGGGGTGCATACAAGCATCAGCATCGGTGCGCGTGGTTCGCCTCGAATATAGTCAAGGAAAATCGCGGGGGCGGATCATTGACTCACAAGCGCTATCGTTGCTCTTCAAGCGGCCGTTGATGCGGAGCGCTAACGTTGTCTCCGGCCTCTTCCACGACGGTGTGGTTGTTACCGAGTCTGACAACGATCGCGCATTCTATGCGGAGATCTATCACCGCATCTCGGAGGCAAACCCGCGCTGCCCTTCCGTATTATTCATCAACGCGCAGAATAAGCAGACGATCAGGGATATTGTTGGGCCGCTTCGTCAGTTCGGCGTTCCTGCTGCAGCGATAGTTGATCTTGATTTTGTGAAAGACGGCGGGAGTACTTGGGGCGACTGGCTCAAGAGCTCGCAGATACCAAGTGCTCTTCACGTCGGATATGGCCAACAACGAGCTGCAATTAATGAGGCGTTCAAGGCCACTGGAAAAAACATGAAAACCGATGGGGGCATCAACCTTCTCGGTGCAGATGAGCAAATCGCAGCCTGTCAGTTATTCGATAATCTCGAACGCTTTGGCGTATTTCCGGTGAGAGGGGGCGAGCTGGAGAATTGGCTGCCACAACTCGGTGTCGCTGGAAAGAAAACCGATTGGACTGTCGCCATGCTGGAACGGTTAGGTGGCGATCCCAGTTCGGCTTCTTATGTCACGCCCGCCGCAGGCGACGTTTGGGAGTTCATCCGAAAAATCCTCGCCTGGATCGAAGATCCCGCACGGCTCGGGACACGTTAAGCAAATAGAAGTCTTTTCAATCGCGCTCGCGCGGGGCAAGTGCTTTCGTACTGACACCTGTCAGTCTTACGCATCCCGCGCGCTCCCGCCAAACTGCCCGCATGTCAGGGCAAATCGCAATCCATCACCTCATCGCCTGCGGCGCCGGCGTCCCGATCGGGTTCGATCGTGCGAACGCCGCCCCCGACTGGGTAATGCTGCTGCCGCGTGGGCAAAGCGGGGTGATTTCGACCGTCGATGCGCGCGGGCCGTTCCGCGTCGCCGACTTTGCCACGCTCGCCGCTGACAGCCTGGCCGACAGCGGCGGGCGATTGCCGATTGACGAGAACCACGCCACCGATCTGTCCGCGCCGAACGGCGGCCCTTCGCCAGCGCGGGGCTGGATGACGGAGCTGCAGGCTCGCGATGACGGGATCTGGGCGAAGGTCGAATGGAGCGCCCCGGGCGCCGCGCTGATGGCGGACCACGCCTATCGCTTCATCTCGCCGGTGTTCACCACCGACGCCGCCGGCAACGTCCAGCGTCTGCTGCGCGCCGCGCTCACCAACACCCCCAATCTGCGTGGCATGGCCGCGCTCAACTCTCGACAGGAGCCGACTCCGATGGATCTGCTGGCGCAACTGCGGCAACTGCTCGGCCTGCCGGAAGCGGCGAGTGAAAGTGAGGTGCTGGCCAAGATCAAGACGCTCGCCACGCCGCCCGATCAGGTCGCGATGGCATCGCAGATCCTCGCTCCCATCGCCAGAGCCGTCGGCATGCCGGACGGCGCCGAGACCACCGCGCAGACCGTGCTCGCCGCCGTGACCGGACTTGCCGCAGCGCGCCAGACCGAATCATCCACGGTGATCGCCGGTCTGCAGGCCGAGCTCAAGGATGTCACCACCCGGCTCAACACGGTGATGAGTGCCACCGCCAAGGATAAGGCGGTCGCTTACGTCGACGGCGAGATCGCCAGAGGGCGAGTCGGCGTCAAGGCGCTGCGCGAGCATTACATCGAGATGCACCAGGCCGATCCGGCACGGGTCGAGAAGGAGATCGGCGCGCTGCCGACGCTCGGCGCCTCCGGCGCGCTGCAGGTCCCGCCCGACGCCGGCGACGGCAAGCTGCAACTCAACGCCGAACACATCACCGCCGCCCGGCTGCTTGGTATCGCCGCCGAAGATTACGCCAAGACGCTGGCCGCCGAACGCGCGGACTGAGCGCGCCCATCAACCGCGCGGCCACGCCGCGAACAGGAGACCACGATGACGGCCTTGACCGCCGACCGAAACACGCCCCGGATCGAAGGGCGCACCCGATCCGGGCTTGCCGCCGCGGTGAAGATTTACGCCGGCGCCCTTGTGATGCGCGACGCCGCCGGCTTTGTCACCAAGGGTCAGACGGCGCTCGGACTACGCGGCTGCGGCCGCGCCGAGCAGCAGGTCGACAACGCCGCAGGAAGCGCCGGCGATCAGTCGATCCAATTCTCCACCGGGGTGTTCCGCTTTGCCAATTCGGCAGCGGCCGACGAGATCACCGCTGTGGACATCGGTCGGATCTGCTACGCGGTCGACGATCAGACCGTCGCCAGAACCCATGGTGGCAGCACCCGCTCGCCGGCCGGCGTTATCGCCGGCGTCGACGCGCTCGGCGTCTGGGTCAGTCTCGACGACGCTGATCTTGCCGCGCATCTGGCGGGCCGCCGCGTCGCGGTGCCGCTGCGCGTCGCGACGCTGGTCGGCGCCAATGTCTATCGCCAGCTGTCGATCCAGACCGGACGGGTCGTCCGGATCTGGTCGGTGATCGAGGGCGCGCTGAGCACCGGCGACGCCACGCTCACCGCCAAGATCAACGGCGTGCCGATCACCGGCGGCGTTGTCACCATCACGCAAGCCGGCTCCGCGGCCGGCGACAAGGACAGCGCCGAGCCGAGTGCAGCCAACATCGTCGCCGTGGGCGACGAGCTGTCGCTGACCGTCGGCGGCAGCAACGCCACCGCCACTGCCGCCAACGCACTGTTCGAAATCGAGCTCGACTGACCGCGTCTCCCGAATCCAGCTCCTGAGGAAATCCGCCGATGCTGATCAATCGTGCCAATCTCGACGCGCTGCGCGTCGGCTTCAAGACCTCGTTTCAGCGCGGCCTTGGTATGGCGAGCTCGTCCTATGCGCGCATCGCCACCGAGGTTCCGTCGACCGCCAAGGAGGAGAAATACGGTTGGCTGGGCAAGATCCCGCAGGTCCGGGAATGGATCGGCCCGCGCATGCTGCACAACCTTGAGCAGCACGACTACGCCATCAGGAACAAGGCGTTCGAGATCACCGTCGAAGTCGACCGCGACGACATCGAGGACGACAATCTCGGCATCTACACGCCGCTGTTCGAGGAATTGGGCCGGTCCACCGCGGCGCATCCCGACACGCTGTGCTTTTCGCTGCTGAAGGCCGGCTTCTCGACGATCTGCTACGATGGCCAGAATTATTTCGACACCGACCATCCGGTGCTTGACGACCAGGGCCGGCCGCAATCGGTCGCCAACACCGACGGCGGCTCCGGTGCACCGTGGTTTCTGATGGATGCGTCGCGCGCACTGAAGCCGATCATCTTTCAGAAGCGCAAGGCGTTCGAGTTCGTGTCGAAGGACAAGCCCGACGACGACAACGTATTTTTCAACAAGACATTCGTGCACGGTGCGGACGCCCGCGGCAATGTCGGCTTCGGATTCTGGCAATTCTGCTGGGGCTCCAAGCAGGCGCTCGACGCCGCGCACTACGCCACCGCGCGCGCAGCGATTAGCGGCATGAAAGGCGACCACGGCCAGCCGCTCGGGCTGATGCCAAATCTCCTGGTGGTCGGCCCGGCGAACGAGAGCGCCGGCCGCAAACTGCTCAACTCTGAATATGGCAGCGGCGGCGTCACCAACGAATGGAAGGGCACCGCCGAGTTGCTGGTCGTGCCCTGGCTGGCGTGAGGTCCGCAATGGCCCGCACCAAACTCGACAAACCGAAGGGCGCCGCGTCGGCACCCGACGCGCCCGCGCAGGCCGCAGTCGGCGCGGCCGTGCAATCCGCGGAGCCGCCAGCCGTGGATCTGTCAGCTGCGGGTACGCCAGCAGTTTTGGCGGACCCGATGCCCGCGCCGGATCTCGTCGCCAATGCGGTCGCAGCCGCGTCGGGGAGCGTTCTCGCCCCACAATCCGCCGCAACGTCGATCGTCCAAATGGTGGCCGTTCCGCTGCCGGCATCCCCAGCAGCGCTGAGCCCAGCAATCCTTGCTGCTGGCGAGTTGCAGATCCGGAGCAAATCAGACCGCGGCCGGCGCCGCATCAGGCGCGTGTTCACGCGCGAACGTAGCGTCATTCCACTCGCGGCTTTGTCGTCGGAGAACTTCGACGCGCTCGTCGCCGACACCGAACTGATCGTGCAGCTCTATGTGCCCGCGGCGTTGGCGGCGGAGAGTCACGAGGTCAATCCGCTCGCCACTAATTCCTGAGCTTCCGCGAGCCGACGGCGCCGACCGGCGCTGCTATCCGGGCTATGTCACGCGAGGACCTTATGCCTGTTCATCAGCCATTGCAGATCGACGATGCCAGCTACCAGGAGGGCCGCGCCGCGTTTGCGCGGGGCGGCAGTCTGCGCGCGATCGTCGACCAGATCGCCAAATCCGACCTCGACGACGTTGCCGAAGGGCAGATCTTCAGCGGCGCGCTGGGCTTTCTCGACGGGCTGCTCGATCATCTGCGCGAACCTCCGGCCGGTCCGGCTTCGACGGGGCCCGGCGAGGCCGCTCCACGCATCCGCGCCTCCGTTGAATGCATCGGAGCGCGGCGATGAGTTACACCAGCCAGGCCGACCTGGTCGAACGTTACGGCGGTGCGATGCTGATTGATCTGACCGATCGCGCCGATCCGCCGGTCGGCGCAATCGACGCAGCGGTGGTGGCACGCGCGCTGGCCGACACCGACGCGGCAATCGACGGCTATCTCAAGAGCCGCTATGCCTTGCCGCTGCCGACCGTTCCGCCATTGCTGCGCGATCTCGCCCAGGCCATCGCCGTCTACAAGCTGCATCGCGACACCGTCAGCGACAAGATCAAGTCGGATTATGTCGACGCGCTGAAGACCTTGAATCTGATTTCCAGCGGCACCGTGCAGCTCGACGTGGCCGGCGCCGAGCCGGCCGCGAGCGGCGCTCACGGCGTCCGCATCACCGACCGCGATCGCCCACTGACCGCCGACAATCTCAGGGGCTTCATCTGATGAGCGGCGCCAGCTTTCGTGTCGAGCTGATCGAGACCGAGGCGGCGCTGGCCGAGCTCGGCGGCTATGTCGCACGGGCGCGCGATCCACAAGGGCTGTTCGAACAGATCGGCATGTCGCTGGTCACCTCGACGCAGCACCGCTTCGAAACTTCGGTTGCACCCACCGGTTCGCCGTGGCCGCCGTCGTTGCGAGTCCAGCACGAAGGCGGATTGACCCTGGTGCTGACGGCGCGGCTGATGCGTTCGATCAGCTACGTGGCGAAGGCGACGGGCGTCGAGGTTGGCAGCAACGTCGTCTATGCGGCGATCCATCAATTCGGCGGTGACATCCATCAACAGCCGCGGACCGCCGTGCTGCATTTCAAGACCAACAAGCGCACCGGCCAAAGCCGCTTCGCTCCACCAAGCAAGGCCGATCGTGCCCGAAAGGCGGAGATCGGCGCTCGCACCGTTCACATGCCGGCGCGGCCATTTCTTGGTCTCGATGACGAAGACACGCGCGAGATCCTGCGACTCGCCGACGACTGGATCGGCGGCGAGCAAACCGGAGCGCCGCAATGACGACGCTGATCGAAAGTGTAGCCGATCGCCTCGATACCGAGGTCGCTGCCTTGCACAAGCGCATCGAAACCATCGCCGATCTTGCAGCGCTGATGTCCGAGGGAGCGATGCCGCAGCGTGACGTCGCCGCCTTCGTCGTGCCGCTGGGGTTCGACGATCGCGGCGGCGACGCCGCAGCCGGGCTGCATACGCAACTGATCGCCGAATCTGTCGGAGTCATCCTGTGCGTGAAGTCGCTCGGCGACGCCAAGGCGCGGCGCGCCGTGCCGGCGGTCGACGGCTTGAAGGATCAGGTGATCGACGCCCTGGTCGGCTGGGCGCCGGACCACGTCGTCGGCGTGTTTCGGACCAGCCGCGGCCGTCTCGTCTCGGTGAACAAAGGGCTGGTGATCTACCAGATCGACTTCGTGCTGGTCGATCAGTTGAGGATCGAGCGATGAGCGACGAACAACCACAGCGCGGCGGCAGCTACATCCGGCAGCCCGACGGTTCGCTGAAGCGGGCCGAACCGCCGGCGGTTCAACCCGAACCCGCGAGCGCCTCGTCGCAGCCTTTGAAGCGCAGCAAGGCGGAGAAGTGAACCCATGGTCGATCCCGTCTTCTTCCGCTTAAAAGTGTTGCTGGCCAAGCTCGAATCCAGCTACGGCGTCGACCCGACTTTGACCGGTGCCGCCAACGCGATCCTGGCCAAGGACGTCACGATCCGGCCGATGGAAGGCCAGGACGTCTCGCGCGACCTCATCCAGCACTATCTCGGTGGCCAGGCGACAATCCCGACTGGTCTGCACACCATTATTGAGTTCTCGACCGAGCTGGCGGGCTCCGGCGCCGCCGGCAGCGCGCCGGCTTGGGGACCATTGCTGCGAGGCTGCGGCTGTGCCGAGGTGATTTCGACCGGTGTCTCGGTCGCTTACTCGCCGATCTCCGAAGCGATGGAGAGCTTGACCATTAAGTTCTGGCTCGGCGGCACCTTGCACGCGCTGAAAGGCGCCCGCGGCGACGCCACACTCAGCATCGACGCTCAAGGGGTGCCGGCGATCCGCTGGACCTTTACCGGCCTTTGGGTGGCGCCGACCGATGTCGCTCGGCCGACTCCGTCATTGACGGCCTTCAAGAAGCCCTTGGTCGCGAGCGCCGCCAACACACCGTCCTTCACCATCGATGCGGTGCCGTTGGTGCTGCGCAGCTGGAGCCTGAAGTTCGGCAACAAGGTCGAGCCCCGGCTGCTGATGGGTCAGGAGTCGATCCTGATCACCGACCGGGCTGAAACGCTCGATGTCGTGGTCGAAGTCACCCCGCTGTCGGTGTTCGACCCGCACGTGCTGGCTAACGCCCAGACGCTGACATCGTCGACCATCGTACACGGCGTCGCCGCCGGCAACATCGTCACGGTGTCGACGCCGGCTTGCCAAGTCCGACGTCCGACCGGCTATCAGAATAACCAGGGCGTTGCCGAGCGACCCTTGACGCTGACGCCGCTGCCGGCATCCGGCAACGACCAGTTTTCGATCACGCTGACCTGACAAGGAGGCTCGCATGTTCAAGGTCGCCGCCGACCGCATCTTCTCTCGCGACGTCACGGTGCTGACACCGGCCGATGGCGGTCACGTCAAGGAAACCCTCAAGGTCAGCTTCAACTATCTCGACATCGACGCGGTCGCTCGTTTCGATCTGAAAACGGCGGACGGCACCACCGCCTTCCTGAAAGCGATCGTCCGTCGGCTCGACGATCTCACAGATGTCGACGACAGGCCGCTGCCCTACAGCACCGAGTTGCGCGACGCTGTGCTGCGGTTGGGCCACGTGCGGCAGGCGATTGCGACGGCGTACTTCGCGGCGGTCAATGGCGATGCGCAAGCGGGAAACTGAGATGGGCCGCGCGGCGCTGGGCCAAGGGTGCGCCTGCCGCGGCCCGAACGATCGACGCCGAGGCCGCCGCTGCAATGGACGAAGCTCGCGCGCTCGGACTGAACGACACGTCACTCGCGCAGCTGCTCGACGCGCTGGCCGGAGCCTGCGCGCAGTTCGAAGCCTCGAACGAGACCGACGGCGTATGGCCGGAGAACTGGGACACGGTCAAAGCATTCTGCGCGGTGGCCACGCAATGGCGCGTCGTCTCGGTTGGCGGCGGCGACGCGCCGGCGCGCGCGGTTTTCGTCGGGCTGGACTACACCGCCGCTCGCGCCGGACTCGACGCCGAGGCCATCGCGGTGACGCCCGCGCTATGGGCGGGGCTGCGGGTCATGGAAGCGGAGGCGTGCACCGCATTGAACGAGAGTAACGATTGAACATGCGGGTTTCGTTACAAATCGACGGCGATGCCAAGGGCGCCGAACAGGCCGCCGTCGCTGCGTCTCGTGCAATTTCCGATCTTGGCAAGCAAACCGAGGCCACCAATAGATCGATTGAAGAGAGCTTCAAGCGTGCGGCAGGCGCGCTCGCGAGGTCCAGCGAGGAGGCCAACAAGCATCACGCGGCAAACGACAACGTCATCAATCAGTCAGTCGAGCTTGCCGAGAAGCTCAGCCATCTTGCCGAAAACGCCGGAGGTTCGGCGAGCGCTTTCACCAAGGCCGCGGGTGGCGCGGCAACGCTCGCCAAGGGCCTCGTCGATGTCGGCAAGGCGTCCGGCACCATTCCGGTCCTGACGGGTTGGATCGGCCTCGCGATCACCGCGGCTCAGGTTTTGTTCAACGTCGTCAGTGCCGGTAACGAGAACGCGCAGAAGCGATTGGACGAGCACGGCCGTTTGATCGGCGTGGTGCGCGATGCCTATCGGGACGCCGGCCGGACCGCCGGCGAATTCTTCGAGCAAAGTAAGGACTTCACCAGGCTTCAGCTGGAGCTGCAGGTCATCAAGGATGCCGCCGCCCTGCAGACCAGCGTCGGCAAAATGATATCCAACGCCACCACGTTCGGCGACATCGGCGACTTCCTGTCCGGGGTCAAGCAGGTGAAGCCGGAGTTTGTCGCGTTCGAGGATGCGCTGTTCAAGCTGCAGGACGGCTTCAAAACAGGAACGCCTGACGTCAAGGCGTTCATGGACGAGGTCGCGCGCATCGCGCTGCTCGATCCAGCGCTGCGCAAGGCCGCTGGCACGGTGGTTGATCTCGGCAAGGAGGCGTTCGAAGCCTACAAGATCGTCCAGCAGAACGAAGCGGCCCGCCGCCTGCTCGACGGCAAGCCGCGCCCCGAGGATCGCCGCCGCATCGGCCTCGGGGACCAGACCGGCGGCGACGCCGTCGGCGAGATCGAGCGGCTGATCAAGGCCTTCGAGCGCCAGACCGCCGCGCAGGAGGCCGAGGCGCTGGCCGCTGGAAAGTCCGTCGGCGAGACCGCGCGGTTGCGCGCCGAAACCGTTCTGCTCGATGCCGCGCAGCGCTCAGGCAGCGGCGTCACATCCGAGCTCACCGAACGAATTACAAAGCTGGCCGAGCGCATGGGCGCAGCGGCGCAGAAAGCTGCCGAATTGCGGTTGCAGTCCGACCTCGCGTTCGAAGCGAGCCAACTCGGTCGCAGCTCGACTGACGCGGTGGTGGCGGATCGGTTACGCGGCGTCTACGGCACCGACGTGACGGCCCAGATGGACAGCGCGATCGCCGGGACGATCCGCTTCAACGAAGCCATGAAGGAGCTGAAGGCGACCACGACTGAGATTGCTACCGGCGCACTCGCCGATTTCCGCGCCGAACTGCGCAGCGGCGCGACGGCTTGGGAAGCCTTCCAGAAGGCCGGTGAGAACGCCATCAATCGACTGGTCGACAAACTCGCCAGTAAAGCTCTGGACAACCTGATCTCGAACCTGTTCGGCTCGCTGCTGGGCGGCTCGGGTGGTCTGTTCGGAGGATCGCTCGGCGGTCTCGGTGGCGTACTGCGGAGCCTGTTCGGCGGATCGTCGTCCGGCACTGGTCTGTCGTTGACGGGGACAGGTGGACTGTTCGCGATCGGCGGTTACACCGGCGACATGCCGACCACTGCGGTGGCGGGTCTTGTTCACGGCCGGGAATTCGTGATCAACGCGGCGTCGACCGCGCGGCACTACCCGCTGTTGAAGGCGATCAACGAAAATCGGCTTCCGGGCTACGCGGGCGGCGGCTATGTCGGCATTGCACCGCCGTTTCTCGCCGCACTCGGATCAAACGCGACACCGCCGCAGCAATCAGCCGCGCCCGATCGCCAGCCAGGTGCGGCCCACGTCACGAATCTTTATATTTCGACGCCCGATCCGCGCTCCTTCGCGGAAGATCGCGCCACGATGATGCGCGGCGTCAATCGCACCATCTTGCGCGCGCAGCGGTACAGCTGATGGCGGATACTTCCTTCATGGATGACGTCATCTTTCCGGTTCACATCTCGCACGGATCGGCCGGCGGTCCGGATTGGCCGGCCGAGATCGTGACGCTCGGCTCCGGGGCCGAGCAGCGCAACACCAGCTGGAGCGCGCCGCTGCGCACCTACGACGCTAAGTACGGTGTTCGAAAACTGGACGAACTCTACGAAATCCTGTCGCTGTATCATGTCGCGATGGGACGGCTCCGCGGCTTCAGGCTGATGGATTGGAGCGACTACCGGTCCTGCTCACCGCAGCAGATGCCGCGCGCAATCGACCAGGCCCTTGGTGGCGGCGACGGCACGACGACCAGCTTTGCGCTGAGCAAGCGCTATCGGTTCGCCGGGCACCATTTCGACCGTCGCATCACCAAGCCTTACGGCTCGATCCTGATCGCCATCGACGGCACGCAGATCTTCAGCGGTTTTGTGGTCGACCTGGCGTCCGGCGTGGTGACGTTCGGATCGGCGCCGCCCGCCGGTGCAGTGCTGACATGGGGCGGCCAGTTTCACGTGCCGGTGCGGTTCGATAGCCGCCTCGACCAGACACAGATCCGCGGTCCGATCGGTGATATACCTTCGATCCCACTCAAGGAGCTACGGCTGTGAAGATTCTGCCGCCGGACCTTGAGGCGTCGCTGCTGTCGGGGGTGACTACGCTGTGCCGGTGCTGGCGACTGCAACGCGTCGACGGCCTGGTGCTGGGCTTTACCGACCACGACCGCGACCTGGCCTTCGATGGCGTGACCTACGAGGCCGAAGCCGGCATGACGGCGTCGGCCATCAACGCGACCGGAGCACTGAATATCGACACCACCGATATCTCCGGCGCGCTGCAGAGTGATCACCTGAACGAAGCCGATCTGGCTGGCGGGCTGTACGACAATGCCGCGCTGACGCTGTTCGTGGTCGACTGGAGCGCGCCGGAGAATCGCGACATCCTCTTCGCTGGCTCGATCGGCGAAGTATCTCGCGGCCGCACCGGTTTCACGTGTGAGATGCGCGGACTGTCCCATGCGCTCAACCAACCAGTGGGCCGGTTGTATCAACGCTGCTGCGATGCCGACCTTGGCGATGATCGCTGCGGCGTTGATCTCGGCTCACCGGCGAACACCGGCGCCGGGACCGTGACGGCAGCGACGTCGAACAGCACATTCCTGGCAAGCGGCTTGACGGGCTTCGCCGAAGGCCGATTTGACCGCGGCCGATTGGTGTGGATCTCGGGCGAGAACCGCGGCGCCGCGATGGAGGTCAAGTTTCATACCCGCGACGACGTCCACACATCGTTCACCCTTTGGGAGACGATGCCTTACGACATCGCGCCGGGCGACGCCTTCAACGTCGCCGCCGGCTGCGACAAGAGCACCGAGAGCTGTGCCGCCAAGTTCGGCAACATCGCAAACTTCCGCGGTTTTCCATTCCTGCCCGGCAACGACATTCTGACCTCGTACCCAGGCAGGACCGGCAATGACAAGGGAGGAGGCTCGCAGTGGCAGAGCGAGAAGTGATTGCCGGCGCTGCCATCAGAGACCGCATCGTCGCGGAAGCGCGCGGATGGATTGGTACGCCCTATGTTCACCAAGCCTCGTGCAAGGGATCGGGCGCCGACTGTCTCGGACTGGTGCGGGGCGTATGGCGGGCGCTGTACGGCCACGAGCCGGAGATCCCGCCGGCCTACGGCCAGAGCTGGGCCGAGGAGAGCGGCGAGGAAACCCTGCGCGATGCGGCGCGCCGGCATCTGATCGAGATCGATGTCGCCGCGGCGATGCCCGGAGATGTGATCCTGATCCGCGTGCGCGATCGTGGCCCGGCCAAGCACGCGGCGATCCTGGTCGAGCCCGGGCGGATCGTCCACGCTTACGATCGACATGCGGTTCAGGAGTGCGCGCTGCCGGACGCGTGGCGCCGGCGGACGGCCTATGCGTTCCGCTTTCCGTATGCGGAGTGAGCGATGGCGGCGCTGAGCCTGGGATTGGTCGGCTGGGCATTCGGCGGTCCGGTGGGCGGGCTGCTTGGCACGCTCGCCGGCAGCCTGATCGACCGCGCGATTGCCGGCACCAAGGAAAACCGGGCCGAGGGCCCGCGCCTCGAAAAACTGTCGGTGATGAAGGCCTCCGAGGGTGAGGCGGTGCTGCGGACGTTCGGCCGGATGCGACTCGATACGCAGCTGATCTGGGCGAGCCGGTTTCGCGAAGTGGCCAGCTCGGAGACGGTCGGCGGTGGCAAGGGCGGCACGCCAAGCCAGCAGACGACCACGACAACGTACAGTTACTACATATCGATCGCTGTCGGGCTGTGCGAAGGCCCGATCATGGGCATCGGCGCGATCTGGGCGGATGGCAACCGGCTCGACGTCTCCAAGCTGACCTGGCGGCTGTACTATGGCGACGAGGCTCAGGGACCCGATCCGAAGATCGAAGCGGTCGAGGGCGCCGGCAGGGTGCCGGCGTTCCGCGGACTGGCCTACATCGTCTTCGAAGAGCTGCCGCTGGAGCAATTCGGCAATCGCATTCCGATGATCTCGGTGGAAACCATTCGGCGGCCGCGTCGCGACCGTCCGCAGCTTGAAGAGCTGTTGAAGGGCGTGTCGATGATCCCTTCGCTGGGCGAATTCGCCTATGCGACCGACACCGTCTACAATGCCTTGTTTGCCAACAGCGATGCCCAAAATCGCTACGCCAACGCCGCCAAGGCGGATTTCCTGGTCGCTCTCGACCAGCTGCAGACCGTCGCGCCGAACATCAAGACCGTGTCGTTGGTCGTAGCATGGCACGGTACCGACCTGCGCTGCGGCAACTGTCAGATCAAACCGAAAGTCGAGGCCGGCTTCAAATTCACCACACCCTGGAGCTGGCAGGTCAGCGGGATCGACCGCGAGTCGGCGGAAGTGGTTTCGCGCGATGCCGTCGGCGTGCTGCTCGGCGGCGCGCCGGCGGACCGCTCGGTGGTGCAGGCCATCACCGAACTCAAGGCGCGTGGCTTGCGGGTGGTGCTCTATCCCTTCGTGATGATGGACGTGCCGCCGGGCAACCATCTGCCCAATCCCTACAGCGACAACGCGGCCGGCGTCGGCCAGCCGGCATTTCCGTGGCGTGGCCGGATCACGTGCTCACCGGCGCCGGGCTTTGCCGGCACGGTGGACAAGACGGCGACAGCAAGCGCGCAGGTCGCGGCATTCTTCGGCTCCGCGGCGGCGTCGCATTTCGGACCGTGGAGCGGCGACACCATCGCCTACAGCGGCCCATCGGAATGGTCGTATCGCCGCATGGTGTTGCACCTCGCCAAGCTGGCCGTAGCGGCTGGCGGGGTCGACGCATTCCTGATCGGGTCCGAGATGATCGGCCTCACCACCATCCGTTCCGGCGCGGGCTCGTTCCCTGCGGTCGATCGATTAGTGACACTGGCTGCGGACGTCAAAGCGATCGTCGGCGGCTGCAAGGTCGGCTACGCCGCCGACTGGACGGAATACGCCAACTATCGTCCGCGCGATGGCAGCAACGACGTCTACTTCCATCTCGACCCGCTATGGGCGTCGAGCGCGATCGATTTCATCGGAATCGACAACTACATGCCGCTGTCGGATTGGCGCGACGGCGATCACATCGACGCCGCAGAGGCACGCTCGATCTACGATCGGGACTATCTGCAGTCGAACATCGAAGGCGGCGAACTCTATGATTGGTATTACGCGTCGGCGGCGGACCGGACCGCCCAAGTCCGCACAGCGGTGACCGATACCGCCTATGGCGAGCCCTGGGTGTTTCGCTACAAGGACATCAGAGGATGGTGGCTGAGCCCCCACCACAACCGCCCCGGAGGCGTCCGCAGCGCAGCTTCGACCGCGTGGCAGCCGCAATCCAAGCCGGTGTGGTTCACCGAATTCGGCTGTCCCGCGATCGACCGCGGCACGAACCAGCCTAATGTGTTTTACGACCCGAAATCGTCGGAGAGCTTCCTCCCATATTTCTCGCGCGGCCGCCGCGACGATCTCAGCCAGCGCAGCTATCTCGAGGCACTGATCGAATATTGGGACCCTGCCGCCGGCCGCAATCCGACCTCGGCGGTGTATCACGCACCGATGATCGCCACGGATTGCTGCTACGCCTGGACCTGGGACGCGAGACCATACCCGCAGTTCCCGGCGCAGAGCTCGGTGTGGCGCGATGGCGGCAATTGGCGCCGCGGCCATTGGCTGACCGGCCGCCTCGGGCTCGCGCTGCTGCCCGACGTCGTCGCCGACCTGACGCGTGGCCTTGGCGTCGAGGTCGATGTCTCCGCGCTTTACGGCGTCGTGCGCGGCTACACGATCGACGCGATCATGAGCGCCCGTGCGGCGCTATCGACGCTGATGACGATCTACATGTTCGACGCGGTCGAATCCGGCGGTCGAATCAGGTTCATTCACCGCGGCGGCCCGGTCGTCGCCAGCTTCACCGCCGACGATCTGGCCGACGGCAACCAGCGCGACGTCGGTGGTTTTTACACGCTGACGCGGGCGCAGGAGACCGATCTGCCGCGCACCGCGCACCTCAAATTTCTCGATCCTGACAACGACTACCAGGTCGCCGATGTCTACGCGCGACGGCTACGGGGATCGAGCCAGAAGGCGATCGAGATCACGCCGGCGATCGCTTTGGACCCGGCGGAGGCTCAGGGCATTGTCGAGGTCCTGCTGGTCGATGCCTGGGTGATGCGCGAAGCGGCGCAGATCACGCTGCCGCCGTCGGCCTACGCGCTGGAGCCCACCGACATGATCGAGCTGGTGCTGAACGGCCGCAGGGCACAGCTGCGGATCGAGCAGCTCGGCACCGATCAGGGACGGGCAGCCGTGCTGCGCCGGAGTGACGCCGCCACCTATGTGGCGACCGAGGGCGTGCCGCGGCCGCGATTGTCGACGTCTCGGGCCGAACCGGGTCCGGCGGTGCTGAAGATCATGGACCTGCCGATGCTGACCTCGGCCGACAGCCCGGGCCGCCCGCGGCTCGCCGCTTTCGCCGAGCCCTGGGCCGGCGTCGCGGTGTATCGCTCGCCGACGACCACCGGCTACGTGCTTGACCAGCTGTTGCCGAACGCATCGACGATAGGTCTCACTACTGCGCCGCTGTTCTCAGGGCCGCTGTGGCGGTGGGATCGGGTCAACGGCCTTTATGTACAAGTGCCGACCAGCAAGGCGCTGGCGTCGGCCGATGAAGCGCTGATTCTGTCGGGCGCCAATGCCTGCGCGGTGCAGAACGGCGACGGCGAATGGGAAGTGCTGCAGTTCGCCGCGGCCGAATTGATTGGTGCAGGTCTCTACCGATTGACCAATTTGCTGCGCGGCCAACTCGGGAGCGAATCCGCGATGCGCGATCCGGTGGCGGCCGGCGCTGCCTTCGTGTTGCTGGATTCCGCTGTCGTTCCCGCCGGCGTCAGCGCAGGCCAGCGCGGCGCGCCGCTGAATTGGAAATGGGGACCGGCAGGCCGCGCTATCGACGACGAGGCTTATCGGACCACCAATGTCAGTTTCAGCGGCATCGGCTTGCGACCCTACGCGCCGGCGCATCTGCGCGGCCTATGGCGCAGCGATGGCGGCATCGAGATCGGCTGGATTCGCCGGACCCGGATCGATGGCGACAGCTGGGACGCGCTGGAGGTGCCGCTCGGCGAGGAGACCGAAAGCTACCACGTCGAGATCCTGCATCCCGCAACCGGCGCCGTGGTTCGCACGGCGAGCACCGCGTCGCCGAATTTCGGCTATGCCGCAGCGATGCAGATCACCGATTTCGGGGCGTTGCAGACCACCTTGAAGCTCCGGGTTTTTCAGATCAGCCCAAGCTACGGGCGCGGCGCCGCGGCGACCGCGCAACTCTACGACGACAGGAGAGCGTGACGATGACCAGTTCGCCTCATCTCGGCATGCCGTTGATCGCGGCCAGCCAGGCGCAGAAGCACGTGACTCACAACCAGGCCATCATCGTGCTCGACTCGGTTGTCCAGCTGTCGGTGAAGGACTCGATCCACGCCGCGCCGCCGGCGTCGCCGGCCGAAGGCGACCGCTACAAGGTCGCGTCCGGTGCGACGGGCGCTTGGGCCGGCTGGGATCTGAACATCGCGCTGTTCACCGACGGTGCCTGGAGCAAGATCGTGCCGCAGAACGGCTGGCTGTGCTTCGACGAAGCTTCCGGCGCGTTCACGGTCAAGACCGCTGCGGGCTGGATCGATCTCAGTGCATCGAGCGGTTTTCTGACGATGCTGGCGGCCGGGACGGTGAAGAAGCTCGGCATCAACGCCGCCGCGGACACGACCAATCGCCTGACCTTGAAGTCCGACGCCGCGTTGTTCACCCACGACGACGTCACGCCGGGCACCGGGCATCTTCGCCTGACGCTCAACAAGAGCGCGGCGGCCCGCGATGCGTGCTTTGTATTCCAGGACGGCTACAGCACCCGGGCGCTGTTCGGCTTGCTCGGCGACGACAACTTCACCGTCAAGGTGTCGCCCGACGGCTCGACATTCCGCACCGCGCTCACGGTCGACAGGTCGACCGGCAGGGTCACTTGCGAAGCGCACGCCAAATTCTCGGCGTGGTGCAATTTCGGCCAGAACTACGCCGCCGGCGCCTGGCAGGAGCTGTACGCCAACAACACCCGACACAACGACAAGGCGGCGTTCGCCTCGGTCGGCAATGTCGGCATCTTCACCGCGCCGATCGCCGGCTATTTCATGTTCGGCCTCGGCGCTACCTTCGAGACACCCGGCAGCATCCCTACCAAGATGCAGATCGGCCTGTCGGTGAACAACGCGGCGCCGACCCCCGACACCGTCACCTCGACCGGCGACGCCGCCATCACCAGCGGCAAGACCTCCTGCGCCACCACCGCCTGCCTGAAGCTGGCGGCCGGCGACACGGTGCGCGGCAAGATCCTGTTCACCGGCAACACCGGCCGCGTGCTGGCCGACGAAAACTATTTCTGGGGCGCCCAGCTGCCGTGAACCGCGCTTCAACCCCGCCTGAAAGGCCCCAAACTCGACCTCAGACCCCACTGACATCCGAACTTGCGCACCAAGACATTCGAATTTGCGCGCTACAGTTCGGCGGCGGCTTGGCCGCGCCGGGGCGCGCGCTCCGAGCCGCGCAGCAGGGGCGGTCCCGGATGTCGCTGCGCTCATCCGGGCAACGGCCGCGTGCGGTGCTCCTGGATTTCGCTTCGCTGCATCCAGGCTACAGGCCGACCACTCAGATTCCGCCGTGACCGGACGGTGCTTTTGCGCTAGGCACGGCCTCAACCTCCGGAGCGCCTGATCGATGAGCCGTCGTACCAAGAAACCCCTCGCCAAACGTGGCGCTAGCGGCGATCGCCCCAAAGGCGGCGCCAAAGCGGCCGGCCGGCCGGCGAAGGCGGGTGCGGCCAAGGCCGGGCCGGTGCGCGGCAATCGCGGCGAGGATGGCCGTCCGCTGTCGGCGCGGCCGGTGCGCAAGCGATCTGAACGGCCTGCCGCCGAGCGGCCGAGCCCCGAGCGCTTTGCCGGACGGTCCAGCGCGGCGCCGCGTCCGCGGCCCGAACCTGTGCCGGCGCCCGAAGCCGCCAAGCCTGACGCGCCGCTGCCGACCAAGGTCGAGACCGTCACCGTAACCGCCGACGAGAACGGCATGCGGGTCGATCGCTTCCTCGAGGCGCGGTTTCCCGGGCTGTCGTTCTCCCACATCCAGCGCATCGTCCGTAAAGGCGAGCTGCGGGTGAACGGCAAGCGCGCCGACTCGAAGGATCGGCTCGAGGAGGGCCAGAGCGTCCGAATTCCGCCGCTCAAGCTCGACACGCCGAAGCTGCCCGGCCATCTGTCCGAAGCCGAACAGAAGACGCTGGTGGCGCTCAAGGAGATGACGCTGTTCGAGGACGCCGATGTGCTGGTGCTGAACAAGCCGGCCGGCCTCGCGGTGCAGGGCGGCAGCGGCACCACCAAGCACATCGACCAGATGCTTGAGGTGATGCGCGACGCCAAGGGCCAGAAGCCGCGCCTGGTGCATCGCATCGACAAGGAGACCGCCGGCTGTCTGCTCGTCGCCAAGACCCGCTTCGCCGCCACCGCGCTGACCGGCTCGTTCCGCCACCGCTCGGCGCGCAAGATCTACTGGGCGCTGGTCGCCGGCGTGCCGAAGCCGAAGCAGGGGCGGATCTCGACGTATCTCGCCAAGGACGAGAGCGAAGAGGATTCGATCATGCGCGTCGCCAAGCACGGCGACGACGGCGCCAGCCACGCTGTCACGTACTACGCGGTGGTCGAGACCTCCGGCCAGAAGCTGGCCTGGGTGTCGCTGAAGCCGGTGACCGGCCGCACCCATCAGCTGCGCGCCCACATGGCGCATATCGGCCACGCCATCGTCGGCGATCCGAAATATTTCAACATCGAGAACTGGCAGTTGCCCGGCGGGCTGCAGAACCGGCTGCACCTCCTGGCGCGCCGCATCGTCATCCCGCATCCGCGCGGCGGCGTCATCGACGTCTCGGCGCCACTGCCGGCGCACATGCTGCAAAGCTGGAACCTGCTCGGGCTGGAGCACGACCGCTTCGATCCGATCGAGCATGCGCCGGAGGAATGAGCCGACGCGCGCCAGTATGGCTTGCGCGAGCGGCGGGCGATCACGACATGCACGCCATGAAAAGGATCGCTTCAGTTCTTCTTGTGTTTGCGCTGATCGCCGCCCCCGGCGCCGCGCTGGCGCAGCTGTCGCCGGGGCCGCTGCCGACCACGCTGCCGCCGCCACCTCCGCCGCCGCCGCCACCCCCCGTGGTGGTACCGGCGGTGCCGCAGCTCGACGCGCCGCAGCCCACCCCCCGGGCCCAGCTGCCGACCCGCAGCCGCCGCTCGTTCGGCGACCGCGTCGTGGATTGCCTCAGCGACGGCAATGCCGCGCAGCTCTCCCCCAACGACCGCGCCGCCTATTCGCGCGCCTGCGCCAATCAGTAGGGCGCTCAGCAAGGATACTAGCCGATGCGTGACCTCATCGACGACGTCGCCGGCAAGTCACAACTCGAGCCGGAAGAGGCGGTGCGGCGCACCTCGCGCACGGCGCTGCCGAAGAAGTTCTACACAAGCGCCGAAGTAGCAGAGACGCCGGACGGCTTCGCGATCACGCTCGACGGCCGCCCGGTGAAGACGCCATCGCGCAACGCGCTGGCGGCGCCGACACGCGAAATCGCCGACGTCATCGCAGCCGAATGGCAGGCGCAGGGTGAGCACATCGATCCGATGACGATGCCGATGACGCGGCTCGCGCACAGCGTGCTCGACGGCGTGGTCGGCCGCATCGACGAGGTCGCTTCCGACGTCGCCAATTACTTCGGCTCGGATCTGCTGTTCTATCGCGCCGGCCATCCCGAAGGTCTGGTCGCGATGGAGGCGCAGCACTGGGATCCGGTGTTGTATTGGGCGGCGAGCGAGCTCAACGCGCACTTCATCCTCGCCGAAGGCATCATGCACGTCGCGCAGCCGGAGCCGGCGATCGCTGCGGCACGCGCGGCGATGCCGCAGGACGCCTGGTCGATCGGCGCCTTTCACGTGGTGACGACCATCACCGGCTCGGCACTGCTGGCGCTGGCCTTGGCGAAGGGCGAGCGCGACGCCGATCAGGTCTGGGCCGCCGCGCATGTCGACGAGGACTGGAACATCGAGCAGTGGGGCCTCGATGACGAAGCCGCCGCACGCCGCGCCGCACGATCGATCGAGTTCAAGGCCGCTGCCCAGGTGCTCGCGGCATTGCGCGGAAGTTAACGAGGGGTTTACGGCGATCAGGTAGCCTCGGTCGGATTGTCGCGCGGCGAAGGGGTGCTCATGGCGATCTCCGTCAATCCGAACCTGCCCCTCGTCGCTCTGCAGGGCATGACGGCCGACGTCACGTTGCAGCCCGGCGCGGTGGTTCAGGCCAAAGTGCTGGCGGTGCTCGACGGCAATCAGGTCCGCATCGCGATCGGCGGCCAGACCGTCGAGGCAACCACGCAGGTGCCGCTGCAAGCCGGCCAGACGCTGCAGGTCGCTGTCTCACAAACCGATCAGGGCGTCCGCCTTGCGATCGTCAATCAGCCGGTGACGACCAACGCGCCGGCCAATCTTGTCGCGACGAGCGCTGCGCTGGAAACGGTCACGCTGGCGCCACAGGCCGCGCCGAGCGTCGTGCCGACCAGCAGCGGCCTGACGCCGCTGCAGGTTGCAGTCGTCAGCAACGCAGCGCAGACCGCGGCGACGCAGCAGACCGGGCTGTCGTCGCTGTTCGCCAATCTGGACGCCATCGCCGACGTCGCAAGCTTGCCGCAAGCGGTGCGTCAGGCGGTGGCGCAGCTGCAGTCGCTGCGCACCGCGCTGACACCGGCGCTGACCGGCGCCGACATCCAGCGCGCGGTGCAGAGCTCGGGCATTTTCCTCGAAGCGTCGCTGGCGAGCGCACAGCCGGCGACGGCCGGCATGGATATGAAGGCGGCGCTGATCGTGCTGCGCCAGGTCCTCGGCAGCGCGCTCGGCGGCACGGCGGCGGCGAATGTCGCCACGACGCCGATGCCGACGCCGCTGCTGCAGAACGGCCAGCTGCTGGCGCAGACCACGCTGCTCGCCGCGCAGAACGATTTGCTCGCTGCCGACGCCGACACGACGGCACGACCCGCCGCGCCGTTCATTGCCGCCGACCGCGCGACCACTGCGCCGACGCTGGCGGCGATGACGATGACGACCGCGCCATCCGCGACCGAGACGGCCGAGCAGACGATGCTACGCAGCGTCATTGATCAGCTCAGCGATGTCAGCGCACCGCCGACCACGACGAAAGCGGCAACCGCCGGCACCGCCGAGACGCCGAGCGCGCTGCTTGTCGCGGTACAGAACAGTCCGCAGACGGCGGCGATGCTGGCGAGGACCGGCTTCGCCGCCAACCCGTTGCTGCTGTCACTGCTGAACGCGACCAGCGGCGCCCGGATCGGCAGGGTCGACGACGACGCGGTGGCGCGCACCAACACGCCGCCGCCGCCGATCGCCGGTGCGTTGCCCGCGGCTCAGCCGGTGATGCCGGCGAGCCTCGATCCGCATACTCCGCTCGACACCGCACTGCGCCGGGTGTTGGCCGAGACGGAGGGCTCGCTGGCGCGGCAGACGCTGCTGCAGGTCGCCTCGCTGCCCGATCGCAGCGACGGCGCCGCGCGATCCGATGCGCTGCAGCCGCGCTGGAGCTTCGAGATCCCGTTCACTACGCCGCAAGGCACGGCGGTGGCGCAGTTCGAAATCTCGCGCGACGGCGAGGAGGCGCAGTCCGCGGCATCGGCGAGCCGGGTGTGGCGTGCGCGGTTTTCACTCGACGTTGAACCGGCCGGCCCGGTGCACGCACTGATCTCATTGCAGGGGGAGAAGACGTCGGTGAAGATGTGGGCGGAGCGGCCGTCCACCGCGGCGCAGCTCCGCGCCGGCGCGGTCCAGCTCACCACCGCGCTCAGCCGCGCCGATCTCATTCCCGGCGACATCATCATTCGCGAAGGATCACCGAACGCGCCGCCCCCGGCCGGCGCCGGGCATTTTTTGGATCGCGCGCTATGACGATCGACGTCAAAAACCCGGTCGCGGTCGCGCTCCACTACGATCGGTCCGGCGCGCCGCGTGTGGTCGCCAAGGGCAAGGGCTCGATCGGCGCCAAGATCATCGAGGTCGCCAAGGCCAACAACGTTCCGATCGAGGAAAACGAGGTGCTGGCCGGCGCACTGTCGCACGTCGAGCTCGGCGACGAGATTCCGGAGGAGCTGTACAAGGCCGTCGCCGAAGTACTGGTGTTCGTGCTGAAGCTGTCGGGCAGGGCGCCGAGATAACTTTTCGTCATTGCGAGCGGAGCGAAGCAATCCACTCCGGTGCACTGCGCTTCCGGATTGCTTCGCTGCGCTCGCAATGACGAGAGACCTTTGTACTTCGTCTCGCCATCGTTTCACCATGAGCTGCGCGCATCTTCCTCGCTTTGCTGATCTTGAGGATATCGTCTTGCTGACCCGCCGCACCACCCTCGGCCTCTGCGCCGCAACGCTGATCCCGCCGCGAGCCTTCGCCGAAGTGGCGCCGCCGCGCAGCGAAATCCGGGCCAGCCTGGCCAAGCGGTTCGCGGACGAAGGCACGGAAGGTACGTTCGTCGGCTACAAGACCAACGATTACTTGATCATCGCCAGCGACGCGCAGCGCTCGGGTGAAGCGTTTCTGCCGGCCTCGACCTTCAAGGTGCCGAACTCGCTGATCGCGCTCGAGACCGGCGTCGTCGCCGATCCCGACAAGGACGTGTTCAAGTGGGACGGCGTCACCCGCAGCATTGAAGGATGGAATCGCGATCACACGCTGCGCAGCGCGATCGCCGCATCGGCGGTGCCGGTGTATCAGGAGATCGCGCGGCGGATCGGCGCCGAGCGGATGCAGAAATACGTCGATCTGTTCGACTACGGCAATCGCAACATCGGCGGTGGCATCGATCAGTTCTGGCTGACCGGCGATCTGCGGATCGACTGCATTCAGCAGATCGACTTCCTCGACCGGCTGCGCCGTCGCGTGCTGCCGATTTCGAAACGCAGCCAGGATCTGGTCGTCGACATCCTGCCGGTGACCAAAGTGGGCGACGCGACGATCCGCGCCAAGTCCGGGTTGCTCGGCGCCGAGCGTGGACAGCCGTCGCTCGGCTGGCTGGTCGGCTGGGCCGAAAAGGGCGATCAGCAGACGGTGTTCGCGCTGAATCTCGACACGCGCGAGCCACGTCATGTCGCCAGCCGCATGACGCTGGCGCAGCAACTGCTCGGCGATATCGGGGCGATCTGATCGCTCAGGTCGTCGGCGCGGCGGCCGCCTTGCGCCGGCCGATGCGGCCGAGATGGGTGTCGTGGAAGCTGGTGCCGTATTTCAGCCCGTAGCCGAGCATGCGGTCGAAGCCGATATGGGCGAGCCAGATCAGCGCGATCGTGCCGGCCAGCGGCCACAAAATCACGATGCCGGCCATCGCCAGCAGCAGCGGCGCGATCGTGGTGTGCAGCGCATTGTAGATCAGCGAGCCGGCGCGCGGCCCAGCCAGGTAGCCGAGAAAGCCGAGATCGGGCGCAAAGAACAGCAGCGCATACAGCTCCCACGGCGAGTCGGAGATGATGTAGAACAGCGTGGTGCCGAAGAACAGCGCTGCGCCTTCGCCGCGCAGCAGTGACGTCATGCCGCCCGTCGCTGCGCCGGGATTGTTCGGGTCGATGGTGCGCTCGGTCATCGCGGCCTCCTCAAAGGGCTCGCGGTATAGGTCGGTTTGCTGCGCCGCGCCATCGCGCTTTCGCATTCTTCCGATGCAGTTTTGGCGGCGCAGGCGGCCCGCGCATCTGCAAACCGGTTGCGGCGGCGGCGAAACGCTCCGAAAGGGCTATTCCGTTGCCGCGCCAAGGCGGTTTCGTCGCCCCGAAACCGTGCTAGAAGGCCTTGATTATCGGGGCGATCCGGGGGCACAAGTCCGGTAACGCCTTGCGGCAGACCAACGACATCAAGAAGCGCGGCTGAAATCCCATGAAACACATCCTAGAAGCACTCGACGAACGCCGGGCAGCGGCCAAACTCGGCGGCGGCGAGAAGCGCATCGACGCGCAGCATTCGCGCGGCCGCCTGACGGCGCGGGAGCGGATCGAGCTGCTGCTCGACAAGCATTCGTTCGAGGAGATGGACATGTTCGTCCAGCACCGCTCGACCGAATTCGGGATGGAGAAGACCAAAATTCCGGGAGACGGTGTGGTCACCGGCTGGGGCACGGTCAACGGCCGCAAGGTGTTCGTGTTCGCCAAGGATTTCACCGTGTTCGGCGGCTCGCTGTCCGAGACCCACGCGGCGAAGATCACCAAGATCCAGGACATGGCGCTGAAGGCCCGCGCGCCGATCATCGGCCTGTACGACGCCGGCGGCGCGCGCATCCAGGAGGGCGTCGCGGCCCTCGCGGGTTACTCCTACGTCTTCCGCCGCGTGGTCCAGGCCTCCGGCGTGATCCCGCAGATCAGCGTCATCATGGGCCCCTGCGCCGGCGGCGACGTCTACGCGCCGGCGATGACCGACTTCATCTTCATGGTGAAGAACACCAGCTACATGTTCGTCACCGGCCCCGACGTGGTCAAGACGGTGACCAACGAGGTGGTGACGCCGGAAGAACTCGGCGGCGCCTCGGTGCACGCCACCAAATCCTCGATCGCCGACGGCGCCTTCGAGAACGACGTCGAGACGCTGCTGCAGATGCGCCGGCTGGTCGACTTCCTGCCGGCCAATTCGTCCGAAGGCGTGCCGGAATGGCCGAGCTTCGACGACATCGAGCGCGAGGACTTTTCGCTCGACACGCTGATCCCGGACAATCCGAACAAGCCCTACGACATGAAGGAGCTGATCCTCAAGGTCGTCGACGAGGGCGATTTCTTCGAGATGTCGGAGGCGTTCGCCAAGAACATCATCACCGGCTTCGGCCGCATCGCCGGCCGCACCGTCGGCTTCGTCGCCAACCAGCCGATGGTGCTGGCCGGCGTGCTCGACAGCGACGCGTCGCGCAAGGCGGCGCGGTTCGTGCGGTTCTGCGACAGCTTCAACATCCCGATCGTCACCTTCGTCGACGTCCCGGGCTTCCTGCCGGGCACCGCGCAGGAATATGGCGGGCTGATCAAGCACGGCGCCAAGCTGTTGTTCGCGTTCTCGCAATGCACCGTGCCGCTGGTGACGCTGATCACCCGCAAGGCGTACGGCGGCGCCTTCGACGTGATGGCGTCGAAGGAAATCGGCGCCGACATCAACTACGCCTGGCCGACCGCGCAGATCGCCGTGATGGGCGCCAAGGGCGCGGTCGAGATCATCTTCCGCCAGGACATGAACGACCCCGACAAGATCGCGGCCCGTACCAAGGAATACGAGGACCGCTTCCTGTCGCCGTTCGTCGCCGCCGAACGCGGCTACATCGACGACGTCATCATGCCCCACGCCACCCGCCGCCGCATCGCCCGCGCGCTCGCGATGCTGCGCGACAAGAAGATGGAAATCCCGGCCAAGAAGCACGACAACATGCCGTTGTGAGTGGTGATTTCAATTCATCGACTTCGCGGTGAGGAGCAGTTCACGTGCGAAGAGAATCTCAAACTGTCATGCCCGGCCTTGTGCCGGGCATGAACGTTCTAGGCCGGTAGCCCGGATGAGCGTAGCGATATCCGGGGCGCTTTCAGTACCCGCATGTCGCTGCGCTCATGCGGGCTACAGTGAGATCGTTGCTACGCGGCCTTCGCTTTGATCGGCTTGATTAGCTTGAGCTCTTCCGCGCTCCGATCCTCCGCCACTTCGAGATCGTGCTGCGCCTGTAGATTCATCCAGAACGCCGGCGTCGTGCCGAAGTACTTAGCCAGCCGCAGCGCAGTGTCGGCCGTCACTGGCGCTTCTTGGCGGGCGAGGCGTTCGATGCGGGTGCGCGGCACGCCGCAGGCTGCGGCGACCGAGTAGGGCGTCAGCTGCATCGGGGTCAGAAATTCTTCGCGGAGGATTTCGCCGGGGTGAACCGGGGAAAGCTTCTTCGTCATCTTGGCCTCCTTAGTGATAATCGATGATTTCGACGTCCTCCGGGCCGGAATCGGTCCAGCGGAAGACGATCCGCCACTGATCGTTGATCCGGATCGAATGCGAGCCCCTCAACACGCCTTTAAGCGGCTCAAGTCGATTGCCGGGCGGGATAGCAAGATCATCCAGAGCACTGGCCGCGTTCAACTGAACGAGTTTTCGCCGAGATACGGAAAGCAAATCGGCCGGAAATCCTTTTGGTGCACGGCGTTCGGAGAAAATAGCCCCAGCGAACTTTCCTCGAAAGCTGCGGATCATGTCGTCTGCTCCGAGAGATGACGAACGTATCGCGGTACGATACGTTCGTCAAGTCGCGTGTGCTGGACGGAGTGGGCATCGTCCTCGTTGCAACCCGTGTGCTTCTCCGTCAAAATCATCGCCGCCGCGTCCTCACAGGTCCCATTTCGATGATCCGCCTCGTCCTCGCCCTGCCGCTGCTGACAGTGGCGACCATGTTTGCCCATGCCGAAGAGCGGATGCTGCTGACGCCACCGAAGGGGTTCAAGGTCGTGGCGGAGTCCAGCACCGACAAGACAAAGACGACCGTGCTGGTGCCGCAAGGGCAGAGCGTCGCGAACTGGACCGAGAAGCTGTCGACACAGGTGCTGTTCAAGCAAACCGACGAGGCGCCCGAAGTCTTCCGCGCGCGGGCCGAAAAGGCGGCGCTTGCCGAGTGTCCGGGCGCGAGCTTCGAGAAACTGAAGGGCGGCACCGAGAACCTGTATCCGGTCGCGGCCTGGATCGAGACCTGCGCCAAGCCGAAAGACGGCGGGGCGCCGCTGCAGACCTGGACAAAGGCGGTGCAGGGGCGGGAGAACTTCTACGTTCTGCAGAAGTCGCAGCGCTATACGCCGGGTGCCAAGCAGCTCAAGGCGCTGACCAAGCTGTTCGACGCGTCACGGGTTTGCGACACGCGTGTGCCGGGTCAGCGCTGCCAGCAAAAATAGCCGGCTGCGCGCGGTCTGATCCAGATCAGGTTGGCGCGGTTGCGTCCGTGCTACGGGGGCTTTGGAATGTTCGTGCCTTAGCAACTAGCCGGCGTCGCGGGAGACCGGCTGACGGCGATCATCGGAGCGAGCGACATGACGTTTCCGTGGCATCTGGTGGGACTGGCGCTGCTGATCAGTCTCGCCGTATCGGCCGCCGGCTTCCGCCGGGTCTATTACTTCGTCAGCCTGTGCTATGCCGGCGCGATTGCGGCGCAGGCACTGGTGTTCATGGTGGTGTTCTACGCCAGTATCGAGGGGTGGGTGCTGCTGATGATGCTGGTTCTGCTCGCCTACGGTGTCCGTCTCGGCGGCTTCCTGGCAATGCGTGAGCGCAATCCCGTCTACGCCAGCGAACTCGCCCGCGCGGAGCGACGCACCGCGGATGTTCAGCTGTGGCAGAAGGGAGCGATCTGGCTCGGCGTCAGCCTGCTGTTCACGCTGCTTTTCCTGCCAGCGCTGCTGGCCGCCTCGCTGCAGGCAGAAGGCGTCTGGCCGGCGTCGACGCCGCTCGGCGTGATGCTGATGACCGCCGGGCTGGTGATCGAAAGCGTCGCCGACTGGCAGAAATATCAGTACAAGCAGGCCGACCCGGGGCATTATTGCGACACAGGCCTGTACCGGATGGTGCGCTGTCCGAATTACTTCGGTGAGATGCTGTTCTGGTTCGGCGTCTGGGTGGCGGGGCTATCGGCCTACACGTCAGGCGCCGCATGGCTGCTGGCGACGCTGGGGCTGCTCTACATTCTCGGGCTGATGACGGCTGCCGCTGCTGGGCTGGAGCGCAAGCAGGACGATCGCTACGGCGCGCTGCCTGCGTATCAGGAGTACGTGCGGACCGTGCCGATCCTGTTTCCGATCACGACGCTCTACACGCTGCGCAGGCTGCGGCAGGCATTTGGCCGATGACAGCAAAAAGCCCCGCCGAAGCGGGGCTCGAATGCTCGTTGGATGCTGCCGATTAGTAACGGCGCAGGCAGCGACCGCCGCGCCAAAAATAGCCGGGCGGACAAACGCGCGGCGCAACAACGCGCGGCGGGACGACGACCACCGGCGGGCGGCGAACCATCGGACGACACCGGCCCATCGGTCCGCGCGCCCAACCCGGGCCGCAGCCCTGCGCCACCTGGATGACATCAGCGCCGCTGCCGGCGCCGAGCGGTGCCACCGGCATGGCGCTCGCGGCGCTGGCTGCACCGAGCGCGGCTGCAAAGCTGGCTGCTGCGATCAACATCTTCATCGGATTTTCCTCTTTCGGCCGCGAAGCGGCTGGTGAAACTTCCGCCGCCAAATCGTCGGCGAGCGGTGCGCCCCAGGTTCCGCTTAGCCGATTCGACCCTGCGCAGCATGGTCAAACCTCGCCTGCGGTCGCATTGCCGCAACGCAAAACGGCGGATTCTGGTGCATCCGCCGTTTGCTGATCGATTGGCCGGGACTACTTGGGAGCGTTATCGCGATGAATTTCGCTGCCGCTGGGCTGGCTCGAGGGCGGCGATGCCGTCGTGGCCGGCGAGGGCGCAGAGCCCGTGGTGACGCCCGCTTGTCCGTTGACGCGCGGCCCTGGATCGCTTGCTGCGGGGGTTCCCTGCTTGGCCTGCGCTTCCTGCGCCGCGGGGCTGAGCGGCGTATCCGGTACGGTGGTCGCAACCGGCGCTGTCTTCGGATCCACTGCGGTCGAGTTCATTCCGTAAAATACGGCGCCGAACAGTAAGGCGATCGCAGCCGCGAATGCGACGATCCGGCCGGTCCCGATCCGTCCTTCGCGCAACTCCGGATCAATCTGCAGATCGGAATCAAAGCGCGACGCGTTGCGCGGCTCGGCACCGGTGGGATCGTTCGGGTCTTGCAAGTTTGCTTGCGCCATGCAGTTCCTCCTTTCCGTTTCGGGTCAATCCCGAGCGGCCTCATCTGTTCCGCCGTGGTCGCGGACGCGCCAGTAGAGACATCTTCGTTCTCGTAGAACGCCCTGCACGCACGAAATCGTAAGCACCGGGCGCAGAACGGATCGAAAGCTGCAAATAAGCAGGGCGGAGCTGCGTCGCGGCTTTTTGTGATGCGCCAGCGATATAAACCGCTAGACTGATTCCAAAGACCGCAGCAGCGGCAACGGTTGCGCGGTCGAAACGCTCTATGAGGGCCGTATGGGAATCGACCAGGGACCGATCAGTCTCGACCAGAAATACACGCAGCATTCGGGCCACATCTTCCTCACCGGCATTCAGGCGCTGGTGCGGCTGCCGATGGCGCAGGTTCGGCGCGATCGCGCTGCGGGCCTCAACACCGCAGGCTTCGTCACCGGCTATCGCGGCTCGCCGCTCGGCGGCTATGATCAGCAGCTGATCGCGGCGCGGCGGCACCTCGAAGAGTACAACGTCAAATTCCAGCCCGGCGTGAACGAGGACCTTGCGGCCACCGCGATCTGGGGCACGCAGCAGCTCAATCTCTCGCCCGGCGCGCAATACGACGGCATCACCGGGATCTGGTACGGCAAGGGCCCCGGCGTGGATCGCTGCGGTGACGTCTTCCGTCACGGCAATGCCGCCGGCTCGGCGAAAAACGGCGGCGTGCTGTGCCTCGCCGGCGACGATCACGGCGCCAAGTCGTCGACTGTGCCGCATCAGTCCGACCATGCCTTCATGGCGGCGTTGATGCCGTATCTCTATCCGTCGTCGATCCATGAGATCATCGAGATGGGGCTGCTCGGCATCGCGATGTCGCGCTACTCCGGCTGCTGGGTCGGCATGAAGGTGATCACCGAGACGGTGGAGACCACCGCGGAGATCAACCTCGCCGACGAGATGACGCCGTTCGTCATTCCGAGCGATTTCGAGATGCCGCCGGGCGGCCTCAATCTGCGCTGGCCTGACGATCGCTACGATCAGGACCGCCGGTTGCAGGACTACAAGGGCTTCGCCGCGATCGCCTTCGCGCGTGCCAACAAGGTCAATCGCATCACCATGGATTCGCCGAACGCGCGGTTCGGCATCATGGCTTCGGGCAAGAGCTACGAAGACGTGCGCCAGGCGCTGCGCGAACTCGGCATCGACGAGCAGGTCGCGGCCCGCATCGGCTTGCGGCTGTACAAGGTCGGCATGCCGTGGCCGCTCGAGCCGGAAGGCGTGCGCGAGTTCGCCCGCGGGCTCGAGGAGATCTTCGTCATCGAAGAGCGCCGCGAGATCGTCGAGAACCAGGTCAAGCAGCATCTGTTCGGCCTGCGCGAGCGTCCGCGCGTGATCGGCAAGATGGACGAGCACGATCATCGCCTGCTGCCGTTCGCCCAGGAGCTCAGCGTCGCCAAGGTCGCAACCTCGGTAGTCGACCGGCTGCTGGCGATGGAAATCGATCCGACCATTGCCGAGATGCTGCGCGCCAGGGCCGACTGGTTCCACGGCCGCGACGCCTCGCAGGTTCAGAACGTCGTGCCGTTGATACGCACGCCGTATTTCTGCTCGGGCTGCCCGCACAACACTTCGACGAAAGTGCCCGAAGGCAGCCGCGCGCTGGCCGGCATCGGCTGTCACTTCATGTCGCTGTGGATGGACCGAAACACCGAAACCTTCACCCACATGGGCGGCGAGGGCGTGCCGTGGGTCGGCATCGCGCCGTTCACGGAGGAGAAGCACATCTTCGCCAATTTGGGCGACGGCACGTACTTCCATTCCGGCTCGCTGGCGATCCGCCAGTCGATCGCCTCCAAGGCGAACATCACCTACAAGATCCTTTACAATGACGCGGTGGCGATGACCGGCGGTCAGCGCCACGACGGCGATCTGTCGCCGCAGCAGATCACCTATCAGCTGCATTCCGAAGGCATCCGCGACATCTATCTGGTGTCGGAAAATCCCGACGCTTATCCAGCGGATAGCATCGCGCCGGGCACGCGGACGCGGCATCGCGACGAACTCGACGCGGTGATGAAGGAATGCCGCGATATCAAGGGCGCCTCCGCGATCGTGTTCGTGCAGACCTGCGCGGCCGAGAAGCGCCGCCGTCGCAAGCGCGGCACAATGGAGGATCCGGCGCGCCGGGTGATGATCAACGCGGCCGTGTGCGAGGGCTGCGGCGATTGCTCGGTGCAGTCGAACTGCATCTCGGTCGAGCCGCTGGAGACCGAACTCGGCCGCAAGCGCACCATCAACCAGTCGAGCTGCAACAAGGATTACTCCTGCCTCAAGGGCTTCTGCCCATCCTTCGTCACCATCGACGGCGGCCAGCTGCGCAAGCGCGTGCCGGTCGATCTCGGCTCGCTCGGCGATCTGCCCGAGCCGGCGTTGCGTCCGGGGCTCGACAAGCCCTACAACGTCGCGGTCGGCGGCGTGGGCGGCACCGGCGTGCTGACGATCGGTGCGCTGCTCGGCATGGCAGCGCATATCGAGGGCAAAGCCTCGATGATCCTCGACATGTCCGGCCTGGCGCAAAAGGGCGGCGCGGTGCTGAGCCATGTGCGGCTGTCGGAGAAGCCCGAAGAGGTCACTTGTTCGCGCATCGTCACCGGCTCGGCCGACGTGCTGATCGTCGCCGACGAGGTGATGGCGATCTCCAAGGAGACGATTTCGCTGTGCGACAACGGCCGCACCCACGGCGTCGTCAACACCCATCTGATCCCGATCGCGGACTTCATCCGCAATCGCGATTTCGATTTCCAGACCCGCAAGGTCAACAGCGTGCTGACCGCGGCGCTGACCAAGGACTCGTCGTTCCTCGACTTCACAAAGGCGGCCGAAACGCTGCTGGGCGACGCCATCGCGACTAACATGATGATGATGGGCTTTGCCTATCAGCGCGGTCTGCTGCCGCTCTCCGCCACGGCGATTGAGCAGGCGATCGAACTCAACGGCGTGTCGATCAAGATGAACGCCCAGGCATTCCGGCTCGGCCGTCTTGCCGCCGCAGATCCGGAGCGGCTCGCGACGCTGCTGCAGGGTGCCGGCAGCCCGGCCGCGCCGAAGACCCAGGGCGAAATGTCGCTCGACGAGATCATCGCGCATCGCAGCGCGATGCTCACCGACTATCAGGGCAAGCGGCTGGCGCGGCGCTACGCCGATCTGGTCGCCAGGGTCCGCGCCGCCGCCGATGCCGGTGGCTACGACGAAGCGCTGCCGCGCGCGGTGGCGATCAACTACGCCAAGCTGCTCGCCTACAAGGACGAGTACGAAGTGGCGCGGCTGCTGACGCTGCCGTCGTTCGAACAGCAGATCAAGGATCAGTTCGAGGGCGACTACAAGGTCAGCTTCAATCTGGCGCCGCCGATCCTTCCCGGCAACGACGTCACCGGCCGGCCGAAGAAGCGGCAGTTCGGTGAGGGCATGCGCCCGGTGTTCAGGGTGCTGAAGGCGCTGCGCTTCGTCCGCGGAACGCCGATCGACGTGTTCGGTTATCACCCCGAGCGCAAGCTCGAACGGCAGCTGATCGCCGACTACGAGGCTGACGTCGCCAGCGTGCTGCAGCTTCTGTCGCCGGCCACGCTGCAGACCGCGATCGACCTGCTGTCGATGCCTGACCTGATCCGCGGCTACGGCCCGATCAAGCAGAAGTCGGTCGACGACACCAAGCCGCGTTACCAGGAGCTGCGTTCGAACCTCCGCGATCCGCAGCCAGCGCCGCCAAGGCAGATGGCGGCGGAGTAGTTCCGCTCGAACCTCTCCACGTCATTGCGAGGAGCGCAGCGACGAAGCAATCCAGCGCCGTGCACTGCGCTGGATTGCTTCGCTGCGCTCGCAATGACGGGGTGAAGTCTGCATTCCATCTCGCGGAAATTCCAAGCCTCCGCGAACACGCTTGCCAAGGTCCTCTGGAGCGGTCAGAAAAACCAACCGACCAAACGCCAGCGGAGAACTGCGTTGACCATAAGAGGCAAGGCCTACATTGCCGGCATCTACGAACATCCGACGCGCCACGCGCCTGACAAATCCATCGCCCAGCTGCACGCCGAAGTCGCCAAGGGCGCGATTGAAGACGCCGGGCTGACCAAGGCCGACATCGACGGTTACTTCTGCGCCGGCGATGCGCCGGGCGGGGTGATGGCGATGGTCGATTATCTCGGCCTCAAGGTTCGCCATTTCGATTCCACCGACACCGGTGGTTGCTCCTATCTGGTTCACCTCGGCCATGCCGCCGAAGCGATCGCCGCGGGCCGCTGCTCGGTCGCGCTGATCACGCTGGCCGGCAAACCGCGCACCGGCGCGCTGCCACCGCGCCCGATCGGAGCGGAAGGTGATTTCGAGCTCGCCTACGGCGCCACTACGCACAACGTCTATGCGATGTGCGCGGCTCGCCACATGCACGACCACGGCACGACGTCCGAACAGCTCGCCTGGATCAAGGTCGCGGCGTCGCATCACGCGCAGTACAATGAGCATGCGATGCTGCGCGATGTCGTCACCGTCGAGGACGTGCTGAATTCGCCGATGATCGCCGACCCGCTGCATCGGCTCGACTGCTGCGTCGTGACCGATGGCGGCGGCGCGCTGATCGTCACCACCGAGGAAATCGCGCGCAGTCTGAAGCGGCCGCTGGTGCGGATGATCGGGGCGGGCGAGGCGATCAAGGGACCGCGCGGCGGCAAGGATCTCGATCTGACCTATTCGGCCGGCGTCTGGTCCGGGCCGGCGGCGTTCGAGATGGCCGGCGTCACGCCGAAGGATATCAAATACGCGTCGATCTACGACAGCTTCACCATCACGGTGCTGATGCAGCTCGAAGACCTCGGCTTTTGCAAGAAAGGCGAGGGCGGCAAGTTCGTCGCCGACGGCAATCTGATCTCGGGCGTCGGCAAGCTGCCGTTCAACACCGACGGCGGCGGCCTGTGCAGCAACCATCCGGTCAATCGCGGCGGCATGACGAAGCTGCTTGAAGCGGTGCGTCAGCTGCGCGGCGAGGCGCACCCCAAGGTGCAGGTGCCGAACTGCGATCTCGCTTTGGCTCACGGCACCGGCGGCATGCTCGGCATCCGCCACGCCGCCTCGACCTGCATTCTGGAGCGCGTGTGATGAACAGCCCCGTGAAATATCCGGCGCCGCAGGGCAATCCGGAAACCAAGCCGTTCTGGGATGCGGCGAGCGAAGGCAAGCTGCTGATCAAGCGCTGCATGGCCTGCGGCGAGGCGCACTACTTTCCGCGCGCGCTGTGCCCGTTCTGCTTCTCGGACCAGACGGTCTGGGAAGAAAGCAAGGGCGAGGGCGAGATCTACAGCTTCAGCCTGATGCGAAAGTCGGCGACCGGGCCTTACGCGATCGGCTACGTCACGCTGCGCGAAGGCCCGTCGGTGCTGACCAATTTCGTCGATTGCGAGTTTTCGGCGCTGAAGATCGGCGGCAAGGTGAAGGTGGTGTTCAAACCCAGCGACGGCGGCGCGCCGCTGCCGTTTTTCACGGTGGCCTAGCCGCGCTCGTCATTGCGAGGAGCACTCGGATCGGCGCAACGCGCCGTCCGAGCACAGGCTCCGCGACGAAGCAATCCAGCCACGGTGTTCGGCGCTCTGGATTGCTTCGCGGAGCCTGTCATCGGGCGGCGCAGAGCGCCGACCCGGTGGCTCGCAATGACGGCGAGGCCGCGTTCTTCGTCAAAGACATAAACAAAGGAGAAGCCGATGTCGGCCCGCTATGACGAACTGATGGCCCTGACTGCCAAAGGTCAGAACTACACCTACACTGATCGCGACGTGATGCTGTACGCTTATGGCGTCGGCATGGGCGCTGACCCGATGAACGAGCAGGAACTCGCCTTCGTCAACGAGGCGACCTACACCGAGCGGCCGCTGAAAGTGGTGCCGACCTTCGCGTCGGTCGCGGCGTGGGGCGCGGGGCCGGGCGAGATGAATCTCAACCGCCTGCTGGTGGTCGATGGCGAGCGCGACATCACCTTCCATCGGCCGATGCCGGTGGCGGCGAACATCACCGCCGATTCCAGCGTCGTGCAGGTCTACGACAAGGGCAAGGACAAGGGTGTGGTGATCCGTCACCAGACCGTGCTGCGCGATGAGAGCGGCACGGAGCTCGCCACGCTGCTGGCCTCGCGGTTCGCCCGTGGCGACGGCGGTTTCGGCGGCCCTGCGCTGGAACAGCCCGAGCCGCACAAGATGCCGAGCCGCGCGCCGGATCGCAGCATCGACATCTCGACGCGGCCCGACCAGGCTCTGATCTATCGGCTGTGCGGTGATCGCAACCCGTTGCATTCCGATCCCGAATTCGCCGCCAAGGCCGGCTTTCCGCGGCCGATCCTGCACGGCATGTGCACCTACGGCATCACCTGCCGCGGCGTGCTGCAGACCTATGCGGACTACGACGCGGCGGCGTTCAGGCAGCACGCGGTGCGGTTTTCGTCGCCGGTGTATCCGGGCGAAACCGTGACGATGGATCTGTGGAAGGACGGCGACGTCATCTCGTTCGAGGCACGGGTGAAAGCCCGTGACGTCACGGTGATCAAGAGCGGACGGACCGTGCTGGGCTGACGCTCGCTTTTGCAAGGTGGCAGACTTCCGTGGTCGAGGGTGGTATCGGTGCTCGCACTTCCTGAAGAAAGGCCGACTCCATGAGACTCACCCCCGACGCCGCCGGCACGTTCGCCATCGCCCCGACTCCGTTCCACGACGACGGCCGGATCGACGAGGCCTCGATCGACCGGCTGACCGACTTCTATGCCGAAGTCGGCTGCGACGGCATGACGGTGCTCGGCATTCTGGGCGAGGCGCCGAAGCTCGACGCCGCCGAGGCGCAGGCGGTGGCGACGCGGTTCGTCAAGCGCGCCAAGTCGCTGCAGGTGATCGTCGGCGTTTCGGCGCCGGGCTTTGCCACGATGCGCGCGCTGGCGCGGGCGTCGATGGACGCGGGCGCGGCCGGCGTGATGATCGCGCCGCCGCCGAGCCTGCGCACCGACGAGCAGATCACCGGCTACTTCCGCCAGGCCGCTGAAGCGATCGGCGACGACATTCCGTGGTGCCTGCAGGACTATCCGCTGACCTTGTCGGTGGTGATGACGCCGAAGGTGATCCGGCAGATCGTGATGGACAATCGGTCCTGCGTAATGCTGAAGCACGAGGACTGGCCGGGGTTGGAGAAGATCACCAAGCTGCGCGCTTTCCAGAAAGACGGCTCGCTGCGGCCGCTGTCGATCCTCACCGGCAATGGCGGACTGTTCCTCGACTTCGAGATGGAGCGCGGCGCCGACGGTGCGATGACCGGCTATTGCTTCCCCGACATGCTGGTAGACGTGGTCAAGCTGTCCAAGGCTGGCCAGCGTGATCTGGCGCACAATCTGTTCGACGCGCATCTGCCGCTGATCCGTTACGAGCAGCAGCAGGGCGTCGGCCTCGCCGTGCGCAAATACGTGCTGAAGAAGCGCGGTATCCTTGCCTCGTCGGCGCAGCGCAAGCCGGGCTCGGTCCTCACCGATACAGCGCGCGAAGAAGTGGACTATCTGCTGTCGCGTTTGGCGCACACCGACAAGCGCGCGGATTTCGAACCACGCGTCAAAGCTGCGGAGTAACTGAATGACGAACGAAGCCCCGGCACGTCCCGCATCCACCATCCTGTTGTTGCGCGACCGCGCCGACGGCTTCGACGTCTTCATGATGGTGCGGCACTATCAGATCGAGTTCGCGTCGGGCGCACTGGTGTTTCCGGGCGGCAGCGTTGACGGCGGCGACCGCGACATCATCGGCCGGCCCGAACTTTACGCCAGCGCCGCGGCGGGCGAGGGGCCTTCGCTCGAATTCCAGATTGCCGCGATCCGCGAGACCTTCGAGGAGAGCGGCATTCTTCTGGCGCGGCCGCGCGGCAGCAATCAACTGGTTGCGGCGGCGCGTGCCGCCGAGATCGAGGCCGCGCATCGCACCGCACTCTGCGAGAATAAGATTTCGTTCGCCGAGATCCTGAAGACCAATCAGCTGGTACTCGCGCTCGATCTGCTGGTGCCGTATGCGCACTGGATCACGCCCGAGAAGCTGCCGAAGCGGTTCGGCACCTGGTTTTTCCTCGCCGAAGCGCCGCCGGAGCAGCTCGGCATGCACGACGGCAAGGAGTCGACCGACTCGATCTGGCTGTCCCCGCGCGAGGCGCTCGACGGCGGCGACAGCGGCCGCTTCACGCTGCCGTTCCCGACCACGCGCAATCTGATCCGGCTCGGCAAACAGCCGAACGTCCGGGCTGCGCTCGACGACAGCCGCGGCAAGCCGGTCCCCACCGTGATGCCGATCATGCGCCGCGACGGCGACAAGCGCACGCTGACGATCCCGGCCGATGCCGGCTACGACGGCGAAGTGTTCGAGTTCACCGGCAATTAGCTCGGGGCTCACAGAGCCCAGCCGCGCATATCGTGGTCGGATATGGGCGCTTTCATCTCAACCTGTCATGCCCGGCCTTGTGCCGGTCATCCACGCCTTGCGGCGCGAGCGGCGAGAAGGCGTGGATGGCCGGGCCTTCGCCGCGCCGAAGCGGCTACGGCCGCGCAGGCGGGACAAGCCCGGCCATGACGGGACTAATTGCAATCTGAAAGACGTATGAATGCGACGCGCCCCGCGATGCAGCGTGGATATTGCTGCGCTGCAGTGTTGCTATCAAATCAGACATTGCGATCGACTGATCAGTTGACGCGTTCCGGAACGCGCGCGACACTCTCGGGCAGGCCCGCCAGAGGCCAAAGGGAGTGAACGATGATAGATCTTGCCGGTCGCGCGCGGACAGCGCGCCGATTCCTCCGCACGCCTGCTTCCGCGTCAATCGTTCAGAGGGACTTCAAGTTCGGCGTCGCCGCGGTCGCGGCCACGTTGCTGCTGCATGGCGCGGCCTTCGCTCAGGGCGCCAAGGGCTCCGCCGAGCATATCCGCGCCGTCACCGGCGCGATCGACGGCGCGGCGATCATCGCCAATGCCACGACAACCAACGACTGGCCGAGCTACGGCCTCGACTACGCCGAGACCCGATTCAGCAAGCTCGACAAGATCAACACCGACAACGTCAAGCAGCTCGGTTTGAAGTGGAGCTACAACCTGCAGTCGGAGCGCGGCGTCGAGGCGACGCCGGTGGTGGTCGACGGCATCATGTACGTCACGGCGTCGTGGAGCGTGGTGCACGCCATCGACACCCGCACCGGCAAGAAGCTGTGGACCTTCGATCCGGGTGTCGATCGCTCGAAGGGCTATCGCGGCTGCTGCGATACGGTGAACCGCGGCGTCGCGCTGTACAAGGGCAAGGTGTTCGTCGGCGCCTATGATGGACGCCTGGTCGCGCTCGACGCCGCCACCGGTCAGAAGGTCTGGGAGAAGGACACACTGATCGACCACGAACATTCCTACACGATCACCGGCGCCCCGCGCGTGTTCAACGGCAAGGTGGTGATCGGCAATGGCGGCGCCGAATATGGCGCGCGCGGCTATGTTACGGCTTATGACGCCGAGAACGGCAATCAGGCCTGGCGCTGGTTCACGGTGCCGGGCGATCCGTCGAAGCCGTTCGAAGACGAGTCGATGGAGAAGGCGGCGAAGACTTGGGATCCGGCCGGGAAATGGTGGGTCAATGGCGGTGGCGGCACCGCGTGGGACACCATCACGTTCGATCCCGACCTCAACATGGTCTACATCGGCACCGGCAACGGGTCGCCGTGGAATCGGCATCTACGAAGCCCGGCTGGCGGCGACAACCTCTATCTCGCTTCGCTGGTCGCGCTCAACGCCGACACCGGCAAGTACATCTGGCACTATCAGGAAACGCCCGGCGACAATTGGGACTACACCTCGACCCAGCCGATGATTCTGGCCGACCTCACCATCGAGGGTCAGCCGCGCAAGGTGATCCTGCACGCGCCGAAGAACGGCTTCTTCTTCGTGGTGGACCGCACCAACGGCAAGTTCATCTCGGCGAAGAACTTCGTCGATGTGAACTGGGCGACCGGCTACGACGCCGACGGCAGGCCGATCGAGAATCCCGAAGCGCGATCGGCGGACAAGGGGTTCGACAGCATTCCGGGGCCGTATGGCGCGCACAACTGGCACCCGATGTCGTTCAATCCGCAGACCGGGCTGGTGTATCTGCCGGCGCAGGGCGTACCGGTGAACCTCACCGGTGAGAAGGCGCTGAACCAGAACAAGACCGAGCCGTTCAAATTCGGCAGCGCGACCGGGTGGAACGTCGGCTTCGCGCTGAACGCCACGCCACCGAAGAACCTGCCGTTCGGTCGGCTGGTCGCGTGGGATCCCGTGCAGCAGAAGGAGGCCTGGCGCGCCGAATACGTCTCGCCCTGGAACGGCGGCACGCTGACCACCGCGGGCAATCTGGTGTTTCAGGGCACGGCCGACGGCCGTCTGGTCGCCTACAACGCCAAGACCGGCGAGAAGCTCTGGGAAAGCCCGCTCGGCACCGGCGCGGTCGCGGCGCCGGCGACCTATATGGTCGACGGCGTGCAATACGTCTCGATCGCGGTCGGCTGGGGCGGCGTGTTCGGCATCAGCGCCCGGGCGACCGAGACCGAGGCGCCGGGCACGGTGTACACCTTCGCGGTCGGCGGTAACGCGCCGATGCCGGCCTTCAGCAAGTACCAGATGGGCAATCTGCTCGCCGGCATCGAGTACGACCCCAAGGACGTGCCGGAGGGCACTGCGATCTACGTCGCGGCCTGCGCGACCTGCCATGGTGTGCCCGGCGTCGACCGCGGCGGCAACGTCAAGAATCTCGGCTATAGCACCCCGGACAAGATCCAGAACCTCAAGCAGATCGTGTTCAAGGGGCCGTTCCGCGACAAGGGCATGCCGGACTTCACCGGCAAGCTGACCGACGCCGACGTCGTCAAGATCCAGGCCTTCATTCAGGGCACGGCCGACGCCATCCGGCCGAAATAAAGGTTGTGATCCCGTCCTCCCGCCGCTGCGAGGGGGCGGAATGCATCCGAAACGCCCACCGGCGCCGGGCCCGATCAGGGACCCGGCGTTTGGCGTTTCGGGCCGTTGCGGCCTCTCTACCCTTCGCGAAGACTTTGTGGGATAGTCGCCGCGACGGGAGCAGCGGTTTCGCCATATGCCAAACGCCATGTCAGCGTTCATCCAGAGCGTGAGATCGCGCACGCTCTCGATCCGGCAGATGACGTTTGGCAGCTTCCTGCTGCTGCTGGCGATCATTGCGATGACCAGCGTCGGCAGCGTCATCGCGATCCGCCACATCGACAACACCTTCGCCGAATTGCAGCGGCTGCAGAGCGTCGGCGACCTCGCCGAGGAGATCGAACGCCGGATGAGCGAACTGCGGTTCGCGGCGCGCGAGGTGGTCAGCGATCCTAGCGCGCAGCCCGCCGGCCGGGTGTTCGAGGCGGCCTCGGCGCTGACCCAGCTCCTCAAGAAGACCCGGCTGGAGATCGATCCAGATCAGCAGGAAATGATCGACGGCGTGACCGCGCGCCTAAGCAACTATCGCGATGGCCTCGAGCGCATCACGGCGTTGATGCCGCGCCGTGCCGAGATGATCGCAACCGTGCCGCCGCTGCGGGAGGCGTTTGAGGCGGTTGCCGCCCGACTGCAGGATCGCAGCCTGGCCGCAGCGTTGCAGGGCGAGCAAAGCAAGATCGCGGCGGCGTTGCTGTCGCGCGATCTGGCCAGCGCCAGCGAAGCGGCCCAGCGGATGCGGACCATTCCACTGGCCGATCCCGCCGCTGCAACGGCCGTGCGCGACTACGCGGACGTGATCGTCTCCACGACTGCGGTGGAGGAGGAAATCGCGACGCTGGATCGCAATGTCCTCGGTGCCGAGGGGCGGCTGATCGGACGGGTGACCGAGCTGTTGCGGGACATCAGCGCCCGGCGCGGCCGGGTGCTGTCGCGCGATCTCGCCCGGACCCTGACCGAGGACAAATGGCAGAGTATCGTGCTCGGCTCGGCCGGCGTGCTGGTCGGGCTGCTGGCGGCCGCCTTCGTGGTGCGGCGGACCGTCGGGCCGCTGTCGGCCATCACCACAGCGATCCGCTCGCTTGCCGCCGGCCGGCAGTACACGGCGATTCCGGCCACCGACCTCAAGAACGAAATTGGCGACATCGCCCGTGCAGCCGAGGTGTTTCGGCGCACGCTGGTGGAGGCGGACACGGCGCGCGAGGCCGCGGTACGCGCGCTGGCGGAGCAGCGGCTGGCGGAAGAGAGCTATCGCAAGCTGTTCGAGGGCTCGATCGACGGCATCTACGTCACCACGCCGGAGGGGGCTCTGCTGAACGCAAACCCGGCGCTGGCCAGGATGATGGGCTACGAAACCCCGGCCGAGCTGATGCGCGCGGCCTCCGACGTCGCCGGCAACATTTATGTCGATCCGAGCAAGCGGGCCGAGTATTGCGACCTGATGGAGCGCGACGGCATGGTACGTGAATTTGAGTACCAGGCCCGCAAGCGGAATGGCGACGTGCTTTGGCTGTCGGACAGCGCCAGCGCGATCCGCGATGAGACCGGGACGGTGGTGCGCTACGAGGGCACCGTTCGCGACATCACCGATCAGAAGCGCGCCGAGACCGCGATCGCCGAGGGGCGGCGGCTGCTGCAGCAGGTGATCGACACCGTTCCGGCTGTGATCAACGTCAAGGACACCGAACTGCGCTACGTGCTGATGAATCGCTACATGGCCACGATCTTCGGCATCAATCCGAAGGAGGCGATCGGGCGGACCACCACCGAGCTGATGTCGCGCTATGGCTCGCACAAGACCGACGCCAACGACAAGAGGGTGATCGCGACTGGAGAAGGGCTCGGATTCTACGAGGAGGAGTATCGCGACGCCACAGGCGCCATGCGGCAATGGCTGGTCAACAAGATGCCGCTGAAGGACGCGGACGGACGGATCGAGCGAATTGCGACGGTGGCGCTCGATATCGGCGAACGCAAGCGCGGCGAGCTCGAGATGCGGCAGGCCAAGGACGCCGCAGAGGCTGCTCTCCGCAATCTGCGCGAGACCCAGCAATCCTTGATCGAAGCCGAGAAACTGGCAGCGCTCGGCCGGCTGGTCGCCGGCGTCGCGCACGAAGTGAACAATCCGGTCGGCATCAGCCTGACGGTAGCCTCCGCGCTCGACCGCAAGGCGGCGGTGTTCGCCGGGGAGGTCGAGCGCGGCGAACTGAAGCGCTCGCGGCTCAACGAATTCCTCACCAGCACGCGCGATGCGTCGGCCCAGCTGGTTGCCAACCTCAATCGCGCCGCCGAGCTCATCCAATCGTTCAAGCAGGTCGCCGCCGACCGCAACTACTCGGACCAGCGCATGTTCGATCTTGGCGACCTCACCGAGCAGGTGGTGATGAGCCTGCGGCCGGGGCTGCGCAAGCAGAACCTGACGCTCAACGTCGACTGCGAGCCCGGCCTGACGATGAACTCGTATCCGGGTCCGTACGGGCAGGTGCTGACCAATCTATTCCTGAACTCGGTCGCGCACGCCTTTCCAAACGGCCGTCCGGGGATGGTCGAAATCAAGGTTCGCGCTGCCAACGCCGATCAGGTCGAGATCCTCTATGCGGATGACGGCTGCGGCATGAGTCTGGACGTGCGGCGGCGCGCGTTCGACCCGTTCTTCACCACGCGGCGGGACCAGGGCGGCACAGGGCTCGGCCTGCACATCGTCTACAGCATCGTCACCAATCGCCTCGGTGGACGGCTCGAACTGCGGTCGGAGCCGGGCGGCGGCACGCAAATCCAGATGATCCTGCCGCGGGTCGCTCCGATGGAGGTCGATCAAAGCGCGGTCGCCGGCGCCCGCGCCTGAGGCTGCTCGAGCCTCAAGGTAGCTCGCTCAATTGGCGTCGGCCAAACTGAACAGCAGTCGTTCAATCGGCCTCAGCGAGCCAGCGCAGCGTCGCCTTGAACGACTGGCTCGACTTGCCGACCAGAGCTGTGCCCTGCATCACAGCCGAGGTGTCGGTCCAGGTGCCGGAAACGCCAATGCCGACCGGCTCCTTTTGGCCGCCGAACAGCGGATTGGCGTCGGGGCTGGGCGTGTGCTGGCTGATCGTGACTTCGCCTTTGAATGCATTGCCAGTCGTGACATAGCTGCCGGTGTAATAGAGATATGCATCGCCGCCCAAAATCTTGCCGTTTCGAAATAACGCGACGCCGCTGCCCTTGCCCGAGCGGCCGTCCAGCAGGTCCGCGTGGACCGAATACAAACCGTTTCTCATTGTGTCCCCCGCGCGCCGATCAATTACCGGTTGCGCCTATCTGTTATGCCAAAGCGGCCTGACCCCCGTCAACGCGGCAGGAGTACGCGAACCCGGCCAGTTGCGATTGACCTGATCCCGGCGATCGTCGACAGTTGAGGCAGGGATCAGTTGGACTCTATTCGCGGTTCGTGGCGGCGATCGGCTGACCGGCGAAGGAGGTCGCTTGTGCTCGAGACTCATCTCCTGGTGATCGATCCGCAGAACGATTTCATGGATATTCCGGCGGATGCCGATCCGATCCTTTTCGAACAGTCGAACGGTCCGCGTTTCCGCTCAGCGCTGCCGGTGCCCGGTGCGCTCACCGATATGGATCGGCTCGCGACAACAATCGGCCGGATCGGGCCGCGCCTGAGCCGGGTCCACGTGACGCTCGATACGCATCGGGTGATCGATGTTGCTCATCCGGCGTTTTGGCGCGACGGCAACGGTCATGCCCCACCGCCGTTCACGATGATCAGTCATGCGGACGTCGTCGCCGGGACCTGGGCGCCGCGCAATCCGGACTGGAAGAGCCGGATGCTGGACTATACGGCCGAGCTGGAGAATGCCGGTCGGTTCGTGCTGATGGTGTGGCCGGAGCATTGTCTGATCGGGAGTTGGGGACACAACATCGTCGATGGCCTTCGCGATGCCCTGTCGCGCTGGGAACGCGACAACGGCGTGACCACCGAGTTCGTCACCAAGGGCATCAACACCTTCACCGAGCATTACGGCGCGCTGCTGGCCGAGGTGCCCGATCCGACCGATCCGTCGACGCAGCTCAATCGCGAGCTGATGTCGGCGCTGCAGCAGGCGGACGTCATCGCGATCGCCGGCGAAGCGTCGTCACATTGTGTCGCCACCACGGTCAATCAGTTGGTCGACCATATCGGCGAGCGACATTGGTCGAGAATCCATCTGCTGACGGATTGCATGTCGCCGGTCCCGGCGACGCCGGGGTCTCCCGACTTCCCAGCGCTGGCCGATCAGTTCCTGCGCGACATGGCGACGCGGGGCGTGGTGCTGACGACGTCGGATGCGTTTCTCGCCTGAGGATGATCGCCCGTTCGCGACGGGCGCCTAACTCCTAGGCAAGTCCCGTTCAGAAAATCAGCAGGCGAGCTATTCGAGCAAAGGCGCCGCGGTATCCTGATTGCCGTTGGCGGCGACGATGCGCTGCATCATCGCGACGAATTGACTTCGTTCGCGCTCCGACAAGCCGTCGAGCGTGCTCTGGTGCGCGGCCCGCGCGGCGCCTTCAATTTTGGCAAGGAGTGCCGCGCCAGCGCGAGTGAGACGGCACAGCCTCGCGCGCCGATCCGCTTCGTTGATCGGGCGCTCAACGAGTTGCCGAGCCTCCAATCGCTTGAGCGCGCCGGTCGTCGTCGTCCGGTCGAGCGCGATATCAGCGGCCAATGTGGTCTGATCCGCGGTCTTCCGCGCGGCAAGCGCGGAGAGCAGGCTGTATTGCAGCGGCGTGACATCGAATTGACCACAGGCCTGCTGAAACAGCGAGGCGTGGATCTGATGCAGTCGCCGGATCAGGAAGCCAGGCCGCTCGGCGAGCGGCCATGGTTCAAGTGTCGCTTTGACTGCGCGGGAATGCTTCTGCCGCAACCGTTTCTCTCTCTCTCTCTTTTCAAGGCCGCGAAGCCCGTTGAGGTGGCGAACGCAATAGCGCGATTTGCGCTGCCATCCGTATCTTAGACTTTGGCATAAGCCTTGCTAGATGCAAATGCGAAGCATGCTTCGTAATTTGATCCGGATTTTCGAAGGAGAGCGGTCCGATGTCGGTGAGTGCCAGCTTTGATGTTCTGTTGCGCGGCGGGCGGGTGATTTGTCCCGCGTCCGGCATTGATGGCGCGTTCGACGTCGCGGTGCGCAACGGCAAGATCGCCGCCGTCCAGAAAGACATTCTGCCGTCGAGCGCCAAGGAGGTTGTCGACGTCTCGGGGCAGCTGGTGCTGCCCGGCATGATCGACACCCACGCGCATATCTATCAGTACGTCTCCGGCCGGTTCGGCATGGAGCCGGATATGGTCGGCGTCCGCTCCGGCGTCACCGCGCTGATCGATCAGGGCGGCCCGTCCTGCATGACGCTGCCGGGCTTCCGCCACTTTATCGCCGAGCCGGCGAAGTCGCGCGTCTATGCGTTCCTGTCCGCTTATCTGGTGGGCGGTCTGGAAGGCCATTTCTATCCGCAGCTGTACAGCCCGGATGGTGTCGACATCGACGCGACCGTGAAGGCGGCGCGCGCCAATCCGGACATCGTGCGCGGCATCAAGGCTCACGCCGAAATCGGCGGCTTCGCGCGCTGGGGCATTCGCGTTATCGAGATGGCGGCCGAGATCGGCCGACAGGCCGAGCTGCCGGTCTATGTGCATTTCGGCCAGCTCTGGGGGCTGCCGGAAAGCGGCGCCAATGGCGAGGATGCCGATACGATCCTCACGCGCGTCATTCCGCTGCTCAAGGAAGGCGACGTGCTGGCGCATCCGTTCACGCGGCATCCCGGCGGCTTCATCAATCGCGAAGGCGATGTTCATCCGGTGATTCAGGCGGCGCTCGATCGCGGCCTCAAGGTCGACGTCGGTCACGGCAGTCACTTCTCCTATCGCCTCGCCAAGATGGCAATCGCTGGCGGCATCGTGCCGAACACGCTCGGCGCCGACATCCATGGCTACAACACCCACGTTCCGGCGCCGGCCGGCACGCCGGATCAGCACGAGGACGAAGAGAACCATCCGTTCGCCGGCCAGGCCAAGTTCAGCCTGGTGCAGGCGATGAGTTCGATGATGGCGCTCGGTCTGTCGCTCGAACAGGTGGTGCCGATGGTCACCGCCAATCCGGCCAAGATGATCGCGCGCTCGGACGAGATCGGTGCTCTCAAGGTCGGCATGGACGCCGACGTCTCGGTGCTGACGCAGCGTCCGGGCCGCTACGTGCTGCGCGACAATGAAAGCACCGAAGTGATTGCCGACAGCCTGCTGCAGCCCGTGTTCTGCCTCCGCGCCGGCATCCGCTACGACGCCGACGCGTCGATTTTGCCGGAAGCGGTGGCTGCGTAAATAACGAACGTGAGCGAGTAGATGCTGCATCTCCCCGTCATTGCGAGCGAAGCGAAGCAATCCAGGAGCCCAGTGCTCGGAGCTGGATTGCTTCGTCGCTTCGCTCCTCGCAATGACGGGGAGAGGGCGCTCTCTTGATTAGTTCGTCTTGCCTCGGAGAAGATAAGTTGCACGGACGCGTCGACAAGCATCAAGGCAGCGGGCAGGGCGTCGGCGCACGGCTGCCGCGCAAGGAGGACGACCGGCTGATGCGCGGGCGCGGTCAGTATGTGGCCGACGTCCGTCTCGCGGGCATGCAGGACGTCGCCTTCGTGCGCAGTCCGGTCGCTCATGCGCGTATCCGCGGCATTCACGTGCCGAAGGCGTATCGCGATCGGGTGTTCACTGCCGCCGATCTCGTCGATGTCAACCCGATCCGCGCGGTGTCCGGACTTCCGGGCTTCAAGATCTCCGAACAACCGGTGCTGGCAAGCGGCAAGGTCCGCCAGGTCGGCGAGATGATCGCGATGTGCGTGGCGCCGACCCGCGCCGAGGCCGAAGATATCGCGGCATCGGTCGTGCTCGACCTCGAAGAGTTGCCGGCCATCTCCGACATGCTGCAGGCGCGCGCGCCGGGCGCGCCGCTGGTGCACGAGCATTGGGGCGACAACGTCTTCCTCGAAACCAATTTCGAAGTCGATATCAGCGCCGCTCTGGACGCGCCGATCAAGGTGTCGCGCGAGATCACCACGGCCCGGCAGTGCATGGCGCCGCTGGAGGGCCGCGGCGCGGTCGCGACCTACGATCACCGCGTCGATCAGCTGATCGTCACCACCTCGGCGCAGATGCCGCATATCAACCGCACCGGCCTCGCCGAATGTCTCGGCCTGGATCAGGGCCGCATCCGCGTGATTTCGCCCGATGTCGGCGGCGGCTTCGGCCAGAAGGGCATTCTGCTGCCGGAAGAAGTCTGTCTGTCGTGGCTGACGATGCGGCTCGGCCATCCGGTGCGCTGGATCGAGGACCGCCGCGAGCATCTCACCGCCAGCGCCAATTGCCGCGAGCATCATTACAAGATCACGCTCTATGCCGATCGCGACGGCAAGCTGCGCGGCATCGATTGCGAGGCTACCGTCGATTCCGGCGCGTACTCGTCCTATCCGTTCTCCGCCTGCCTCGAGGCCGCGCAGGTCGCCAGCATCCTGCCCGGGCCCTATGTGATGCCGGCCTATCGCTGCCGCACGTACTCCGTCGCTACCAACAAATGCCCGATCCTGCCGTATCGCGGTGTCGCGCGCACCGGCGTTTGCTTCGCGCTCGAACTGATGCTCGATCTGGTCGCCGCCGAAGCCGGGCTGGAGCCGAGTGAGGTGCGGCTGCGCAATCTGGTGCCGCCCGAACAGATGCCGTTCAACAACATCACCAACAAGCATTTCGACAGCGGCGACTATCTACAGGCGGTGCACCGTGCGCTGAGCGCAATCGACATCGATGCCGTGCGCGCGCGTCAGCAGCGCGGCGAGCCGGACGGCCGCCGGATCGGCCTGGGCCTGTCGATCTATTGCGAACAGGCCGCCCACGGTACCTCGGTGTACGCCGGCTGGGGCATTCCGATGGTGCCGGGCCATGAGCAGGCGACGGCCCGGCTGACGCCGGACGGAGGCCTCGAACTTCGCGTCGGCGTGCATTCGCACGGTCAGGGCATGGAAACTACGCTTGCGCAGGTGGCGCACGAGATGCTTGGCATCGACGTCGCCAAGGTGCGGATCATCCTCGGCGATACGGCGATGACGCCGTATTCGACCGGCACCTGGGGCTCGCGCTGCGCGGTGATGGCCGGCGGCGCGGTTGCGACCGCCTGCGGCGATCTCGGCGATCGTATCAAGCGGATCGGCGCCAAGCTGCTGCAACAGGACGTCGCCGAGGTCGAATTCGTTGATGGCGAAGTCCGCGGCAGCACCGGCAGCGTGACGCTGCGCGAGATCGCGCACACCTGGTATCGCCGCCCACAGGATCTGCCGCCGGATGTCGATCCGGGCGGCCTCGACGTCACCTCGGGATTCAAGCCGCAGCGCGACAGCGGCACCTTCAGTTACGCGGCGCATGCCGCGGTGGTGGCGATCGATCCCGATCTCGGCAATGTCGAGATCCTCGACTACGTGATCGTCGAGGACGGCGGCGTGCTGCTCAACCCGCTGGTGGTCGACGGCCAGATCTATGGCGGCCTCGCGCAAGGCATCGGCACCGCGCTGTACGAGGAGATGCCGTTCGACGCCGCCGGCCAGCCGCTGGCGACGACGTTCGCCGACTACCTGCTGCCAGGACCGACCGAAGTGCCGGCGCCGCGGCTCGATCACATGGAGACGCCGTCGCCCTACACCAAGTTCGGCGTCAAGGGCATCGGCGAGGGCGGTGCGATCGCTCCGCCGGCCGCGATCGCCAACGCCGTCAACGACGCGCTGCGCCCGCTCGGCACCGAGCTGATGCGCTCGCCGATCACGCCGTTCCGCGTGGTCGAAGCGCTGATCGCCGCGCGCGATGCGGGGAGGGCGGCCGCATGAAGCCCGTTGCGTTCGACTATGCGCGTCCGCGCGACCTCACAGCAGCGTTGACGCTGCTCGGTGGCCATGACGGCACCAAGGTGATGGCCGGCGGCCAGTCGCTCGGGCCGATGCTCAATCTGCGGCTTGCGCAGCCCGAGCAGATCGTCGACATCACCGCGATCGCCGAGCTGAAGCAGGCGGAGATCAGCGGCGACGAGTTGGTGCTCGGCGCCTGCATCACTCACGCCGATATCGAGGACGGCCGCGTCCCCGACGTCACGCGCGGCGCGATGCGCGGCGTCGCCGCCAACATCGCCTATCGCGCGGTGCGCAATCGCGGCACGCTCGGCGGCTCGCTGACGCATGCCGATCCGGCGGCGGATTGGGTATCGGCGCTGACCGCGCTCGGCGCGCGCGTGACGCTGCGCAGCGCCGCGGGCACGCGCCAGATCGCGCTGGCCGACTTCATCACCGGCGCGCTGCAGAGCTGCCTGAAGCCGGGCGAACTGCTCACGGCAATCCACGTGCCCAAGCGCGCCGCGACGGCGCAGTGGGGTTACGTCAAGACCTGCCGCAAGACCGGCGAGTTCGCGCACGGCCAATGCGCGGTGCTGATCGACCCGGCCGCGGGCACCGCGCGGATTGTCATCGGCGCGATCGACGCCGCGCCGATCCTGATCGCGCAGCCGGCCGAACTGTTCGGCGGCCGCATCGCCGCCGACTACAAGACCCGATTTGACGCGCGGGTTGCCGATCAACTGCTGAGCGCAGCCGGCATCGCCGACGCCGTTCACCGCCACATCCATCTCACCGTGCTGAAGCGCGCGCTGCAGGAGGCCGCATGAGCACGCTGGCGCTCACAGTCAATCGTCGCGCGGTCGATCTTTCTGCCGAGCCGCGCACCAGCCTCGCCGATGTCGTGCGCGATCATCTCGATCTCACCGGCACGCATCTCGGCTGCGAGCACGGCGTCTGCGGTGCCTGCACCGTGCTGATCGACGGCGTGCCGGCGCGGTCCTGCATCACCTTCGCGGCGGCTTGCGACGGCGCCGCCGTCACCACCATCGAAGGCCTCGACGACGACGAGATCGCCACCGAGCTGCGCGCCGCCTTCACGCGCGAGCACGCGCTGCAGTGCGGCTATTGCACGCCCGGCATGCTGGTGTCGGCGCGCGATCTGGTGCTGCGGCTGCCGGAGGCGGACGACCGCGCCATTCGAGTCGGCATGAGCGGCAATCTCTGTCGCTGCACCGGCTATGTCGGCATCATTCGCGCGGTGACCGCCGTGATCGCCGATCGCCGCGCGCGCGGCATCGCGCCCGAACTCGGCGGCGGCCACACCGCGCTGGGTCCGGTCGGCTCCGGTCACGGCGCGACGCCGACCGAGGGACGTGCCGCGACGGCTGTGCCGGCCGCTGCGGCGCCCGCGGCCGGCATCACCATCGCCGACTTCACCCCGGCTGCGACGATCGAGCAGGCGTTCGAGGTGCAGCATCCGCCGGCGCAGGTCGCCGCTTTGTTCATCGACGTGGCCGTCGTTGCGGCGTGCCTGCCGGGGGTGACGCTGACGAACGCCGCCGATCCGGCGCGGATCGAAGGCGAGATCCGCGTGCAGGTCGGGCCGATCGCCGCGCAGTTCGCCGGGGTGGCGCGCGTCGAGCGTTCGGCCGACGGCCTGTCGGGCCGGATCATCGGCGCCGGCAATGATCGCCGCAGCCGGTCATCGACCCAAGGCGAAATCCGCTACCGGCTGACGCCGCTGCAGGGCGGCCAGGCGACGCGCGTCGAGCTGAGCATCGGCTACACGCTCACCGGCCTGCTGGCGCAGGTCGGGCGCAGCGGCCTGGTGCGCGATCTGGCGCGGCGCCTAGTCGAGCAATTCGCCGGCAATCTCGAACGCAGGCTGTCGGGTCAGAGCATCTCTGCCGTCGCCGCAAGTCACCAGCTCAACGGGCTGACGCTGCTACTCGCCGTGCTGCGCGCGCGTTTGCCGCGCTGGCTGGGAGGACCATCGCGCCACTAGCGGCGCGCAAGTTGCAAGGACGGATGCCGCGAATGGCGTCCTCAAACAACACCGATCACGGAGAAACGAGAATGATGCGACACCTGCGGACTGCTTCACTGATCGCGCTGGCGACGGCTGTGCTGATGGGCACAGCCTCGGCCGAGACCATCAAGATTGGCGTCAACGAGCCCTTGACCGGCGCCTTCGCCGCGTCCGGCACTTACGTCGTCAACGGCGCCAAGATCGCCGCCGACGAGATCAACGGCAAGGGCGGCGTGCTCGGCAAGCAGATCGAACTGGTGATCGAGGACAACAAGAGCAACCCGACCGAAGCGGCGGCGGTCGCCGAGAAGCTGATCACCCGCGACAAGACGCCGGTGATGATGGGCGCCTGGGGCTCCAGCCTGACGCTGGCGGTGATGCCGAAGCTGATGGAATACGAAGTGCCGATGATCGTCGAGACCTCGTCGTCCGGCAAGATCACCACGACGGGCAATCCCTACATCTTCCGCATCTCGCCGCCGTCGGCGATCGAGGCCGCGGCTTTCGCCAAGATCGTCGACAAACTCAGCCTGAAGAAGGTCGACTTTCTGGTCATCAACAATGATTGGGGCCGCGGCGCCGCCGAGGACTTCGGCAAGATGATGAAGGAGAAGGGCATCGCGGTCGGCCTGGTCGAGACCATGGACCAGGGTGCGCAGGACATGAGCGCGCAGCTCTCCAAGCTGAAGGGCTCGGATTCCGAGACGATCATCGTCACCGCTGCGGTCGATCAGTTGACGCTGCTGTTCAAGCAGGCCGCCGCGCTCGGGCTCAAAAAGCGCATCATCACCACCGGCGGCTCGCAGAACCCGGACCAGATCATCGCCCAGGCCGGCGCTGCCGCCAACGGCACGATGCATCTGACGACCTTCCTGCCGTGGTTCCCGGACAAGACGCCGAACCCGGAAGCGACCACGTACTTCGTCTCCGAATGGAAAAAGCGCGGCTTCGACTTCGCCGGCTGCACCGAGAGCTTCCGCGGCTATGACGGCATCCGCACCGCGGCGGCGGCGATCGAGAAGGCCGGCAAGGCCGAGCCGGCTGCGATCAAGGCGGCGCTGTGGGACATCAAGCTGAAGGGCCTCAACGGCGACATCGCGTTCCAGAAGTCCGGCCCCACCGGCAAGGAGAGCGGCCAGAGCCAGCCCAACGTGTACCTGATCGAGATCGCTGACGGCAAAGTCGGCATGAAGGACCTCTGATCGCGACGCGAGAACCCGGCGAGGCGCGACCAGCGCCTCGTCTTTCCCTGCAGCCGTGAGGATCGACCTTGGGCGAGTTTCTCCAGCATCTCATTAACACGCTCGTGCTCGGCGGCACCTACGCGCTGCTCGGCATCGGCCTCACGCTGATCTTCGGCATCATGAATGTCGTCAATTTCACGCACGGCATTCTCTACACCTTCGGCGCCTATGTGATGTTCATCGTGGTGCAGAAGTTTGAACTGAACTTCTTCGTCGCGTTGCCTTTGGCGATCGCCAGCGGCTGGGCGCTCGGCGCCCTGGTCGAATTGACCCTGCTGCGACCGCTGCGCGGCTCCGACATCGACACCACCATGCTGGTGATGATCGGTGCATGGATCGCGATGCAGTCGGCGACGCTGTGGGTGTGGGGCGGCGTCGCCAAATCCGTGCCGACGCCGTTTCCGGATGCTCCACTCGAGATCGGCCCGGTCTCGGTGTCGTGGCTGCGGCTGTTCGTGCTGCTCGCCGCCGGCGCGCTGATCGTGCTGACTTACGTGCTGATCAACCGCACCCGGCTCGGCAGCGCGATGCGCGCGACGTTCCAGGATCAGGACACGGCGGCGCTGATGGGCGTCAACGTCAATCTGATCTACACCTCGACCTTCGCGATGGGCTCGAGCCTCGCCGCCGCGGCCGGCGCGCTGCTTGGTCCGGTCTATGTGGTCTACCCGTCGATGGGCGATCTCGCCGCCGTCAAGGCATTCGCCATCGTCATCCTCGGCGGACTCGGCAACATCACCGGCGCCGTGATCGGCGGCTTCATCCTGGCGCTCGCTGAGGAATTGGGCGCCGGCTACATCTCGTCCGGCTATCGCGACGCGATGGGCTTCCTGATCATCATCGCCGTGTTGATCTTCCGCCCGACCGGGCTGTTTCCTCGTGCGGAGCGCGTCGGATGAGACTGCTGCTGTCGATCGTCGTCATCGCTGCACTCGCTTCCGTTCCGATGTGGCTGAGCGATCCGTATCTGCTCAACGCGTTGATCACCACCGGGATCTTTGTGATCGGGGCAATGAGCCTCAATCTGCTGCTCGGCTTCACCGGCCAGCTCAGTCTTGGCCATATCGCCTTCTTCGGCATCGGCGCCTATGTCAGCGCGCTGACCTCGCTCGGCTTCAGCGTCAGCCTGCCGTTCGGGCTGCAAATCGTGCACGAGCCGTGGCCGCCGCTGGCCGGCTTCGCGATCGCCGTGCTGGTGTCGGGACTGTGCGGCTATCTGGTCGGGCGGTTGTCGTTCCGGGTGCGCGGCGCATATTTCGTCATCGTCACCATCTCGTTCGCCGAAGTGGTCCGGCTGGTGGCATTGAACTGGGTCGAACTGACCCAGGGACCGCTGGCGTTGACCAGCATTCCGCCGATGCAGGTCGGCTTTCCGGGCCTCGGTGAGTTCATTTTCCGCACCAAGCTGCACAACTACTATCTGGTGCTCGGCGTGGCCGTCGCCTGCTATCTCCTGATTGCGCGGCTGGTGCATTCGCATGTCGGCCGGGCGATGCGCGGGCTGATGGAGAACGAGACGCTGGCGGTGTCGATCGGCATCGACGTCACCAAGACGCTGACGCTCGCCGCCGTGGTCTCGGCCGGCATCTGCGGTGCTGCCGGCAGCCTGTACGCGCACTACATGAAGATCATCGATCCCGAAGTGTTCACCTTCATCAATACGGTGACGATGGTGATCATGGTGGTGGCCGGCGGCAAGGGCACGCTGGCCGGGCCGGTGGTCGGCGGACTGATCTTCGGGCTGATGCCGGTGGCGCTGCGGCCGGTGATGGCACCCGAGGCGCAATGGATCGCCTATGGCGGCGCGTTGATCGTCATCCTGTTCATCATGCCGCGCGGCATCGTGCCGGCGCTGGTGCAGTGGTTTCCGCGCATGAGGCCGGCGACTGCGCCGAGCTTTGCCAAGCGCGGCGTCGAGGAGAGCGCGTGATGGGGGCTGCAGCAGCTTTGAAGCAACCTGCGGTGCAGACCGCGCTCAGCGTCGAAAAAGTCGCGATGCATTTCGGCGGTCTGGTTGCGATCTCCGACATGACGTTCTCGGTCGGCGAGGGCGAGATCGTCAGCCTGATCGGCCCCAACGGCGCCGGCAAGACCACGGCGTTCAACGTCGTCACCGGCTTCCTGACGCCGACCCACGGCGACGTCACCTATCGCGGCCAGTCGCTGCGCGGGATGAAGCCGCAGGCGATCGCCGATCTCGGCCTGATCCGCACCTTCCAGCGCACCAGCGTGTTTCCGAACGACACTGTCTACGACAACGTGCTGATCGGGCTGCATCGCCGCGGCCGCGTCGGCGTGCTGCCATCGGTGCTCGGCCTGCCGCGGGTGCGGCGGGTGGAGGCGGAGCTGAGGGAGAAGGCCGCCGAGCTGGTCGAGTGGGTCGGCCTTGGTCGTCGGGCCAACGATCTTGCGGGGTCGATGTCGTATGGCGAGCAACGGCTGGTCGGCGTCGCGCTCGCGCTCGCCGCCGAGCCGTCGATGCTGCTGCTGGACGAGCCGGTGTCCGGCATGAACGCGTCTGAGACGCACACCTTCGTGCAGCTTATCCGCAAGATCCGCGATCGCGGCATCACCATTCTGCTGGTCGAGCACGACATGCCGATGGTGATGAGTGTGTCCGATCGGATCGTCGTGCTGAACTACGGGCGGATCATCGCCGAAGGAACGCCGGACGTGATCCGCAACGATCCCGCCGTGATCGAAGCCTATCTCGGCCAAGGGGTGAAGCATGCTTGAGCTCATCAACGCCGAGTGCGGCTATGGCGGCGTCACCGCGCTGCAGGGCATCACCTTCGAGGTCAAGGCCGGTCAGCTGGTCGCGCTGATCGGCGCCAACGGCGCCGGCAAGAGCACGACGCTGCGCGCCATCTCCGGCCTGGTGCCGCTGCGCGCCGGCGCGCTGCGGTTCGACAACGAGGTGCTGACCGGCGCGCGACCGCCGCGGATTCTGAAAGCCGGCATCGCGCATTGTCCGGAGGGCCGTCGCGTCTTCCCGCATATGACCATCGAAGAGAATCTCGACATGGGCGCTTACTTGCGCAGCGACCGCTCCGAGGTCGCAGCCGACCGCGACCGGATCTATGGGGAGTTTCCGCGGCTTGCCGAGCGCCGCAAGCAGGCGGCCGGCACGCTGTCCGGCGGCGAGCAGCAGATGCTGGCAATCGGACGCGCACTGATGAGCAGGCCGAGGTTGGTGATGTTCGACGAGCCGTCGCTCGGGCTGGCGCCGAACATCGTGGAGCGCACCTTCGCGATCATCCGCCGCATCCGCGACAATGGCACGACCGTCCTGCTGGTCGAACAGAATGCGTTTGCGGCGCTCGACATGTGCGACCACGCTTATCTGCTCGAGGGCGGCCGCATCGTTTTGTCGGGCAGCGGCGCGGAACTCATCGCCAACCCGCATGTGCGCAAGGCGTATCTCGGTGGCTGACGACTGGGCGGCCGATCTCTCGCGGTCACGGGAGCAGTGGCTGCCGGTATGCAGCCTTCCGCGGCTGGCAGAAGCCGGCATCGTCGCGGTGCGTGTTGCCGGTGTCGATCTCGCCTTGGTTTCGGTTGGTGGAGTGGTGTCCGCCTGCGAGCGGGCGTGTCCGCACGAGCAAGCTGACCTGGCGTGCGGACGCGTCGTCAACGGCCGGCTCGCCTGTCCGCTCCACGACGCCTCGTTCAGCCTGGTCGACGGCGCCATCTCCGACGGCTGGCCGAGCCGGCCGCTACGGCTCTATCCGGTGCGTGTCGAGCGCGGCGAAGTTTTCATCAACGCCGCGGCACTGAAGCCGTAACGCGACAACAGTTATCCTGCCGGCGATATATTCACTGCCGTCACTCTGAGGCGCGCGCACCTCAGAGCCTGGCCGAAAATGCGGCCTTTGCAATCAGGCACTTTCCTATCCACGCGTCATGCCCGGCCTTGTGCCGGGCATCCACGCCTTTGCTGAAGGAAACGCAGCAAAGGCGTGGATGGCCGGGACAAGCCCGGCCATGACGGAGTTTGTGAGCTGATTAGCCGACCGCAAAATGTGGCTGATCAGTCGGCTTTAGTTTTGAGTCAGACGCTTAGGATGGCGATTCAGCGCTTCAGGTGACGTCGGCGCCATCGTTTCAATGGAGCGTTTGGGCTCTTAGTCAACCAGTTCAAGCGCCGCCTTCACCAGCGCGCCGTCGGATTTGCGCAGTTCGGCGAGGATCGAGAAGTGATCGTGACCGGCGAGCGGCAGCAGCCGTCCCGGTGCGCCGGCGGCGTCGCGCTGCGCGTGCAGGTTCGTCGAATCCAGCACCAGCGCCGGAAGCTCGTTAGCGCCGTAGGCGAGGTCGAGGCGCTTGTCGATCACCGGCAGGCGCAGCGGCGACAGCTTGGCGATCTCGTCGTCGGTGAGCTGCAGCGCTTTGTTGAGCCCGGTGTCGCGGATCGGGCCGAGATCAAACACGCCGGAGATCGACAGTCCGGCGGTGACCAGCGGATGATCCAGCGTCATCGCAACAAGATGACCGCCGGCCGACCAGCCCGACGTGACGACCGGACCGGCGACGCCGTGCTCCGGACCATGCGCCGCGAGCCAGTCGAGCGCCGCGCGGCTCTCGTCGACGATCGTGGTCAGCGTCACGTCCGGCGCCAGCGAATAGCCCGGGATCGCCACCGACCAGCCGTGCGCCGCGATGCCTTCGACCAGCATGGCGAACAGCTCGCGCGAATTCTTCTGCCAATAGCCGCCGTGCCAGAACACCAGGCACGGCGCGTCGCGTTCGGCTGCCGGATAGAGGTCGATCTTGTTGTTCGGGCGATCGCCGTAAGGCAGGTCGAGCACCGACTTCAAACTCGCACGCGTCCTGGCCGATGACGCGTTGCGCTCGGCGATCAGTTCCGGGCTGTTCTTGACCGCGCTGTTGTTGTCATAGGCCGCGTCACGCTCGCTCTGCGACAGCTGCGCCCAGGTGTTGCGGGGGTCGGCGGGGCGGGCACTCGTCATCGCGCATCATTCCTTGTTGGTGTCTTTGCCCTCGACCATGGCAGCAAAGCGCCGTGCGTGTCGATCGCATTTTTGCGGCATCTGCCGCATCGCGCATCAGGCTTGCTACGCGTCGCAAATTGCGTTCGGATCGCGGCTGTGGCAATTCATCCGAACAGTCCAGCGGCATAGAACATCATGGCCGACAAGCAAGCAGCGCCCGATCGCGGCGCAGTGATCTACAAGGCGCTGTGGCACGCCATCATCGAGCAGGCGCTGCAGCCCGGCGCCAAGCTGCCCGAGGATGCGATCGGCGAGAAGTTCGGCGCCAGCCGCACCATCGTACGCGCGGCGCTGACGCGGCTGGCGGCCGAAGGCCTGGTCGAGCTGCGGCGCAATCGCGGCGCGGCGGTGGCGACGCCGAGCTGGAACGAGGCGCGTGATATCTTCGACGTGCGGATCGGCCTCGAGCGTCTGGTGGTGGCGCGGCTCGCCGGCCGGCTGACGCGCGAGCAGATCAAGCAGCTGAAGCAACACGTCGATGCCGAGGAAGAGGCGCGCGGCAGCAATGTGCCGCTGTCGATTCGGCTCGCGACGGACTTTCACATCAAGCTTGCGGGAATGACGGGCAATCCGGTGCTCGCACGCTACGTCAGCGAAGTTGCGTCGCGTTGCGGACTGATCCTGGCCCGGTTCAGCCGGCCGCATTCGTCGGATTGCGCGGTCAGCGAGCATCGCGCCCTGATCGCGGCGCTGTCATCCAACGACGTTCCCGCGGCCATGACGCTGATGGATCATCATCTCGACGCGGTGGCCGACCGCGCGATGATCTTCGAACATCCCCTGCCGGAGCGCGACATCCAGGACATCCTGGAGCCGTACGTGAAGGATGCCGCGCAGGTGAAGGGCAAGAAGGCTTCTTCGAGAAGGACGTAGTGCCTCTCAGTTCGTCATTGCGAGGAGGCGAAGCCGACGAAGCAATCCAGCGCCGTGCACGGCGTTTCTGGATTGCTTCGCTTCGCTCGCAATGACGAGGAGAGTTTCTCGTCCCACTCAAGCGCATGCGTCCAACGTCTCCTACGCCTCGATCCCCCGCTGCGTCAGCAGCCGCTCCGCGCTGTCGTTCCAGACGTCCATCTTGACGATCTTGCCGCCGCGGACGACGAAACGGTCCACATAGCGGTTGCCTTCGAACGGCGTGCCGTCGGGCCATTCGCCGTACAGCGTGCCGGTGTTGTACACGACCGTCTCGCTGTCGCCGGGGGCGACGTCAGTGCGCTCCATCTTCTTCTTCACCCATTTGTAGCGTTTGGCGTTGAACGCGGTGGCGTCACGCGGATGCGTGAACTTGCGGCCGCCGGTGAAGGTGATGGCGACGTCTGACGCCATGAAGGTCGCCGCCGTCTCCGGATCAGGAACCATCGACGCGACCAGAAAGCGCTCGACCAGCGCCGCCGCGGCGGCCGTGTCGTCGCTCCGGGCGGGCGCCGGAATCGTCTGGGCTTGGGGCATGAGCGGGTCTCCTTGTTTTGCCTGACGCCCGGTCAAGCAAGCCCGGTGCCAGAAATCGTATTCGTTCCTAGCTTAGATTGTATACGATTTGGGCGGCCGCTGTCTGCATGTTGAGCAGCCTCCAGCGTGGAAGCTGCGATCTCACGGGCTTTTGGGCGTGTTCGCTGCGAATCCGCTCTGCCGTCACATGGCACACCGCTTGCTAGCTCCAGCTCGCATCCATTGGAGAGGGCCGTGAGCATGTTCGCATTGCCGAGAATTTCGCGCCGCTTGCTGATTGCCGCAGGCGCAACGTCGTTGGCGCTGGCCGCGGTGCCGGCCTTTGCGCAGGAGACCGTCAAGGTCGGATTGGTCGCGGCGATGTCCGGCCAATCGGCCAAGTCGGGCGAGGCGATCGTCCGCGGCCTGTCGCTGGCGATCGACGAGATCAACGCCAAGGGCGGCGTGCTCGGCAAGAAGGTCGAGCTGGTGGTCCGCGACGACGAAAGCAACCCGGCCAAGGGCGTGATCGCGGCGCGCGAGCTGGTGCAGCGCGAGAAAGTGGTGGCGTATTTCGGCGGCATCGATACGCCGGTGTCGATGGCGATCGTGCCGTTCGCCAACCAGTCGAAGGTTCCGTTCGTCGGCGTCTGGGCCGCCGGCACGCCGATCACCCGCAACGGCGCCGCCGAGAACTACGTGTTCCGCGTCTCCGCCGTCGATGCGCTGGTCGATGTCGCGCTGGTCGACTACGCGGTCAAGAAGTACGCGGCCAAGAAGCCGGGCATGATCCTGATCAACAATCCCTGGGGCGAGTCCAACGAGGCCGGACTGAAGGCGGCACTCTCCGCGAAGAACATGCCGAACGCCGGCGTCGAGAAATTCGAAGGCGGCGACGTCGATCTGGTGCCGCAGCTCACCCGGCTGAAGGACGCCGGCGCGGATACGCTGTTCATGGTCGCCAACGTCGCCCCGTCGGCGCAGGTGGTGAAGTCGCTCGACCGCATGGGCTGGAACGTTCCGGTGGTGTCGCATTGGGGGCCGGCCGGCGGCCGCTTCACCGAACTCGCCGGGCCGAGCGCCGAGAAGGTGCACTTCATCCAGACCTTCAGCTTCTCCGGCAACCCCAGCCCGAAGGCGGCGGCGGTGCTCGATGCGCTGAAGGCGAAGTATCCGCAGATCAAATCGGCCGCCGACGTCACCCCCGCCGTCGGCATTGCCAACGCCTACGACGCCATGCATCTCACCGCGCTGGCGATCGCCAAGGCCGGCTCGACCGACGGCACCAAGATCCGCGACGGCTTCTACGAGATCGGCAGCTACGACGGCCTGATCAAGAGCTACAGCAAGCCCTTCACCAAGGACAACCACGACGCGCTGTCGCCCGAAGACTACATCTTCACCTACTTCAAAGGCGACGAAATCCTGCCGCTGACGAATTGATGGTCAGCGACCACCTCAACGTTCGTCATTCCGGGATGCCCCTTCGTCGGCGAAGCCGATGAAGGGGCAGGCCCGGAATCCATAACCTCTGTGCGTGCGTGTCGGCACAGCCGGTGTAACTCCTATGTTCAACACGAACGCAGGGGTGATGGGGTGGACGGCCCCCAACGGCATCGCATTGTGCCAGATTGAGGTTGTTGCAAACTTCAAACGAGGGAGCC
>NZ_QYYD01000013.1 GCF_003591005.1 Rhodopseudomonas palustris | reverse complement strand
AGCCCGGAATCCATAACCACCGCCGGGAGTATGGATTCCGGGCCTGCGCCCCAACAGGGGCGCATCCCGGAATGACGGAGTGATGAGTGGCAAGCGTGAGACTGAGGCACCCGTCATTGCGAGCGCAGCGAAGCAATCCATACCGCGAGCACAGACTGGATTGCTTCGTCGCTTCGCTCCTCGCAATGACGACCGAACCGGAGGACCAACGATGACTCCCGACCAGATCGCCCTCGTGCAGCAGAGTTTTGCCAAGGTCGCGCCGATCTCCGACCAGGCGGCGAGCCTGTTCTACGGCCGGCTGTTCGAGATCGCGCCCGAGGTGAAGCCGCTGTTTGCGAAAGCCGACATTCGCGAACAGGGCAAGAAGCTGATGGGCACGCTGGCCGTCGTGGTCGGCGGCCTGACCGACCTGCCGTCGATCCTGCCAGCCGCCAGCCGCCTCGCCAAGGCGCATGTCGGCTACGGTGTCACCGCCGCGTACTACGCGCCGGTCGGCGCCGCGCTGCTGTGGACGCTCGAACAAGGCCTCGGCGACGCCTGGACGCCGGAGCTGAAAGAGGCCTGGACCGGCGCCTACACCACGCTGTCGACCTACATGATCGCCGAAGCTTATGGTGTGGCGGCGTGATGATGACGCTTGCGACATCGCGCGTGCGCTCGAACTCTAGCCGCGACGCACGGCGCCCCCACCCTCCCCTGGAGGGGGAGGGTCGCTCGCGCAGCGAGCGGGGTGGGGTGGCGAAGAGTTCATCCGCAGTGCCCGCGGCTCACCCCACCCGGGCACGCACCCCGCTTTGCGGGCTGCATGCCGACCCTCTCCCTCCAGGGGAGGGTGAAGATCGCTGCGGCGCCTTCGCTTTCCTGCAAGGCCAAGCGCATCCATGAGCGAGCCTCTCGTCATCATCGGCAACGGCATGGCGGCGGTGCGGCTGGTGGAGGAGCTGGCCAAGCGCGCGCTCGGCCGCTACGCGATCGCGGTGATCGGCGACGAGCCGCGGCTGGCGTATAACCGCGTGCTGCTGTCATCGGTGCTGGCGCGCGAGATCGCCAAGGCCGAGATCGAGCTGCGACCGCCGCAATGGTGGCGCGATCGCGGCGTGACGCTGCTGTACGGCGAGAGCGCCGCCGCGACCGCGATCGACGCCGGCATTCGCCGCGTCCGGCTCGCCACCGGCGCGACGCTGCCGTTTTCCAAACTGGTAATTGCCACCGGCTCGAGGCCGATCCGGCTCGCCGTCAAGGGCATGGAGCTGCCCGGCGTGCTGACCTTTCGCGATCTCAGCGACGTCGCCGCGATCGAAGCCGCCGCCTCCGGCGGCCGCCGCGCCGTGGTGATCGGCGGCGGCCTCTTGGGCCTCGAGGCCGCCTACGGCCTCGCCAAGGCCGGTGCGCAGGTCACCGTCGTGCATCTGATGGACCGGCTGATGGAGCGCCAGCTCGATCAGGTCGCCGCGACGATGCTGAAGCGCGCGGTGGAGAGCAAAGGCATCGCCGTCGAACTCTCGGCCGACACCGCGGCGATCAGCGGCGAGCGCCGCGTCGAGGCGGTGCAGCTCGCCGATGGCCGCAGCCTGCCCGCCGACCTCGTCGTGGTCGCCGCCGGCATCCGGCCCAATGTCGAGCTGGCGCGCGGCGCCGGGATCGAGATCGGCCGCGGCATTCTGGTCGATGATCATCTGCAGACCAGCCTGCCCGGCATCTACGCGGTCGGCGAATGCGCCGAGCATCGCGGCGCCTGCTACGGCCTGGTCGAGCCGGCGTATGAGCAGGCGCGCGCGCTGGCGTCGCATCTGTCCGGCGGCGACGGCGCCTATCGCGGCAGCGTGCTGGCGACCAATCTCAAAGTATCCGGCGTCGATCTGTTCTCCGCCGGCGACTTCCTCGGCGGCGCCGGCTCCGAAGCGATCACCATGACCGACCCCGGACTCGGCGCCTATCGCAAGCTGGTGATCAAGGACGGCAGACTGACCGGCTGCGTGCTGTTTGGCGATACCAGCGACGGGCTTTGGTATCTCGAACTGATCCGCTCCGGCCGTTCAATCGAAGCGATCCGAAACGACATGATGTTCGGCCGCGTGCTCGCCGAACGCGCCGAGACGGCGGTCGTGGCATGAGGGACTGATGGGCAGCGAATTCACGATCGACCAGAAGCGCTATCTCGAAGGCTTTGCCTCCGGCGTCACCGCGGCGCGGGCGCAGCGCGGCGCCCTGCCCGCCGGCGGCGCGGCGCAGCCGTCCGGCCCCGATGCGATCCACCTCGCCGCGCAGGACCGCTTCACCGCCGCCGGCAAGAAGCTCGCCGAGCAGGAGAAATGGAAGCGCGATGAGCATCCGTTCGACGCCTATCGCCGGCTGAAACAGCAGGCCAAAGACAATGTGCCGCCGAAGCCGGCCGACAATTTCCGCTGGCGCTATTACGGCCTGTTCTACGTCGCGCCGGCGCAAACGTCCTATATGTGCCGGCTGCGCATTCCCAACGGCGTGCTGAGTTCGTGGCAGATGGCGGGCCTCGCCGACATCGCCGACAGCTGCGCCGGCGGCTACTCGCACGTCACCACGCGCGCCAATCTGCAGATGCGCGAGATCGAGCCGAAGCACGCGGTGAAGCTGATCGAGGGCATCGAGAGCCTCGGCCTGTGGGCGCGCGGCTCCGGCGCCGATAACATCCGCAACGTCACCGGCTCGGCCACCGCCGGCATCGATCCGCAGGAACTGCTCGACACCCGGCCGTATGCGCGCGAGTGGCACTTCCACATCCTCAACGAGCGCGCATTGTACGGTCTGCCGCGCAAGTTCAACGTCGCGTTTGACGGCGGCGGGCTGATCCCGACGCTGGAGGACACCAACGACATCGCGTTCCAGGCGGTGACCATCGCGGATGGGTTTGGCGTGGAGCCCGGCGTGTGGTTCCGGCTCGCGCTCGGCGGCATCACCGGCCACAAGGACTTTGCGCGCGACACCGGCGTGATCGTGCGGCCCGATGAGGCGACCGAGGTGGCGGACGCGATCGTGCGCGTCTTCATCGAACACGGCGATCGCACCGACCGCAACAAGTCGCGGCTGAAATATGTGCTCGACCGGATGGGCTTCGACGGATTTCTGAAGCTCGTCGAGGAGAAGCTGGCGCGCAAGCTGCTGCGCGTGGCAGCGGAGGCCGCGCAGCCGCGGCCGGTGCAGGATCGCAGCGCGCATATCGGCGTGCACAGGCAGAAGCAGGACGAGCTGAGCTGGATCGGCGTGCGGCTGTCGCTCGGGCGGTTGTCGTCGGATCAGATGCGCGGCCTCGCCGACATCGCGCGCCGCTATGGCGACGGCGATATCCGCCTCACCGTCTGGCAGAACCTGCTGATCTCCGGCGTCGCGGATACGCGCATCGAGGACGCCATCGCGGCGATCGCCGCGCTCGGCCTCGCGATCGAGGCGACGCCGCTGCGCGCCGGACTGATCGCCTGCACCGGCGCCACTGGCTGCCGGTTCGGCGCGGCGCAGACCAAGGAAACCGCCGAAGCCATCGCGCAGCATTGCGAGCCGCGCGTCGCGCTCGACACGCCGATCAACATCCACGTCACCGGCTGCCACAACACCTGCGCGCAGCATTACATCGGCGACATCGGCCTGATCGGCGCCCGCGTGCCGATCTCCGACGAAGACAGCGTCAACGGCTTCCACATTCACGTCGGCGGCGCATTCGGCGACCGCGCCGCGATCGGCACCGAGGTGCTGCGCGACGTCAAGCAGGAGGATGCGCCGCGCGTGATCGAGCGCATGCTCGGCGTGTATTTGGCGCGGCGCGCATCGCCGGCCGAAACCTTCCTCGACTTCACCCGCCGTCACGACGAGGCCGCCTTGAAGCAACTCTTCGCCACCGCGCCGGAGACCACGGCATGAGCCAGAATATGCCGCCGCCGCTGCCGATGCTGATCCCGGACAACGCGCCGTTCTCCGACGAGCAGCGCGCCTGGCTCAACGGCTTCTTCGCCGGCCTCGTCTCGCTCGACGGCGCCGCCGTCACCGCGCTGTCGCCCGACCAAGCCGCAGCGCTGCTCGCCGGCGGCCCCGCGCCCGCTGCCGATGACGACGACGGCGGCGCGCCGTGGCACGATCAGACGCTACCAATCAGCGAGCGGATGCAACTCGCCGAGAGCAAGCCGCTGCGCTGGAAGCTGATGGCCGCGATGGCGCAGCAGGATTGCGGCCAATGCGGCTACGACTGCCGCAACTACTCGGCCGCGATCTTCGAAGGCAAGGAGACGCGGCTGAACCTGTGCGCCCCCGGCGGCAAGGACACCGCCCGCATGGTCAAGGCGCTGGCCGAACAGGTCGGCAGCGCACCGGCGGCAGCTGCCGCGCCGGCGGCTGCTAGCGAGGCTGCGCCCGCAGCGGCGCTGCCGCCGCGCGGCACCTCGCGCGACAATCCGGCGACCGCAAAGGTGCTGTCGCGCCGGCGGCTCAACAAGGGCGCCTCCGAGAAGGAGACCTGGCACATCGAGTTCGAACTGGAGGACGGCCTCGCCTACGAGGTCGGCGATTCCTTCGGGCTGTTTCCGAGCAACGATCCCAAGCTGGTCGAGCTGGTGCTGCAGGCGCTCGGCGCGCCCGGTGACTTCCCGATTGCGGACCGGACGCTACGCGCCGTGCTGACCGACGCCGTGTCGCTGGCGCCGGCGCCGGACATGCTGTTTCAGCTGATCAGCTACATCACCGGCGGCGACAAGCGGAAGAAAGCCCGCGCGCTGGCGAATGGCGAGGACCCGGACGGCGACGCAGCGACGCTCGACGTGCTCGCGGCGCTGGAGAAGTTTCCCGGCATCCGCCCCGATCCGGAAGCCTTCGTCGAGGCCCTCGATCCACTGCAGCCGCGGCTGTATTCGATCTCGTCGTCGCCGAAACCGATCCCCGGCCGGCTGTCGCTGACGGTCGATTGCGTGCGCTATACGGTCGGCCAGCGGCAGCGGCTCGGCGTCTGCTCGACCGGCCTCGCCGAGCGCGTCGCGCCGGGCGAGACGGTGCGCGTCTATGTGCAGAAGGCGCACAATTTCGCGCTGCCGGCCGATCCCAACCAGCCGATCATCATGATCGGCCCCGGCACCGGCGTGGCGCCGTTCCGCGCCTTCCTGCATGAGCGCCAGGCCGTGCAGGCGCCCGGCAAGAACTGGCTGTTCTTCGGCCATCAGCGCTCGGCTTGCGATTTCTTCTACGACGACGAACTGAACGCGATGAAGCGCAGCGGCGTCCTGACGCGACTGTCGCTGGCGTGGTCGCGCGACGGCACCGAGAAGATCTACGTGCAGGACCGCATGCGCGAGGTCGGCCGCGATCTGTGGAGCTGGCTCACCGAAGGCGCTACCATCTATGTGTGCGGCGACGCCAAGCGGATGGCCAAGGATGTCGAGCTGGCGCTGGTCGACATCGTCGCGCAGCACGGCGCGCGCACGCCGGCGGAAGCGACCGCCTTCGTCTCCGACCTGAAGAAACACGGCCGCTATCAGCAGGACGTTTACTGATGAACGCTTCCGCGCAGCATCCCCTCGCGGTGCGCACCACCTGCGCCTATTGCGGCGTCGGCTGCGGCATCCTCGCCAAGCCGGACGGACGCGGCGGCGCGGCGATCAGCGGCGATCCGGAGCATCCGGCGAATTTCGGCCGGCTGTGCTCGAAGGGCTCCGCGCTCGGCGAGACGCTGGCGCTGGAGACGCGGCTGCTGCATCCGATGCGGCGCGGCGCTGACGGCACGATGGCGCGGACGTCGTGGGACGATGCGCTGGCGAGCGTGGCGAGCGGCTTTGCCGAGACCATCGCGAAGCACGGACCGGACTCAGTCGCGTTCTATCTCTCCGGGCAATTGCTCACCGAGGATTACTACGTCGCCAACAAGCTGATGAAAGGTTTTGTCGGCTCGGCCAATGTCGACACCAATTCGCGGCTGTGCATGGCGTCCTCGGTCGCCGGCCATCGCCGCGCCTTCGGCAGCGACACCGTGCCGGGCAGCTACGCCGATCTCGACGAGGCCGATCTGATCGTGCTGGTCGGCTCCAACACGGCATGGTGCCATCCGGTGCTGTATCAGCGCATGCTCGCCAACAAGCGCGCGCGCGGCGCCAGGATCGTCGTGATCGACCCGCGCCGCACCGCGACGGTGGAGGACGACGACCTGCATCTGCCGGTCGCGCCCGGCATGGACACGGCGCTGTTCAGCGGCCTGCTGGTGCATCTCGCCGACACGGGCGCGCTCGACCACGCTTACCTCGCGGCGCACACCACCGGCTTCACTGAAGCGCTTGTGCGCGCCCGCGAGATCGCGCCGGATCTCACCGCCATCGCGGCGGCGACCGGCGTCGCGGAAGCCGACATCGCACGATTCTTCGACCTGTTCCGCGGCACCGAAAAGGTCGTCACCTGCTATTCGCAGGGCGTCAACCAGTCGGCGCAGGGCACCGACAAGGTGAACGCGATCATCAACTGCCATCTCGCCACCGGGCGGATCGGCAAGCCGGGCATGGGGCCGTTCTCGCTCACCGGCCAGCCCAACGCGATGGGCGGCCGCGAGGTCGGCGGCCTCGCCAATCAGCTCGCCGCCCATATGGGGTTCGATGCCGACGCAATCGACCGCGTCGGCCGGTTCTGGCGCGCGCCCGCCATGGCGCAGCGCGAGGGGCTGAAGGCGGTGCAACTGTTCGACGCGATCGGCCGCGGCGAGATCAAGGCGCTGTGGATCATGGCGACCAACCCCGCGGTGTCGTTGCCGCGCGCTGACTTCGTGCAGCAGGCGCTGAAGCAGCTCGACCTGCTGGTGATCTCCGAGAACGTCCTCAGCAACGACACCGTCGCGGCCGGCGCGCATATGCTGCTGCCGGCGGCGGCGTGGGGCGAGAAGGACGGCACCGTCACCAATTCGGAACGGCGGATCTCGCGGCAGCGCGCGTTCCTGCCGCTGCCGGGCGAAGCCAGGCCGGACTGGTGGATCGTCACGCAGGTGGCGCAGCGGATGGGGTTCGCGGAGGCCTTCAACTACGCGTCAGCCGCCGCGATCTTTCGCGAGCACGCGGCGCTGTCGGCGTTCGAGAACGACGGCACGCGCGATTTCGACATCGGCGCGCTCGCCGCGCTGTCTGACGATGCGTTCAACGCGCTCGATCCCGTGCAATGGCCGGCCCGCGCCGGCGCGCCGCTGGCGGACTCGCGATTCTTCGCGAATGGCGCTTACTACACGCCGGACCGCAAGGCGCGGCTGATCGCGCCGGCGCTCCCTGCGCTGCACGAAGCGCCCTCGCCCGCCTTCCCGCTGCTGCTCAACACCGGCCGTATCCGCGACCAGTGGCACACCATGACGCGCACCGGCCTCAGTCCGCGACTCGGCGCGCATTTGCCGGAGCCGTTCGTCGAGGTGCATCCGGACGACGCCGCGCAGCATGGGCTCAGCGACGGCGGCTTCGCGCGGATCTCGACACGCTACGGCGCCTGCGTGCTGAGGGTGATGATCAGCGCCGGCCAGCAGCGTGGCACGCTGTTCGCGCCGATCCATTGGAGCGGCGAGACCGCGGCGGCCGCGCGGGTCGGCGCGCTGGTGGCGCCGATCACCGATCCGTTCTCCGGTCAGCCGGAAGCCAAGGCGACGCCGGCAGCGATCGCGCCGGTGAGTCACGCGCTGCGTGGCTTTGCGCTGGCGCGCGGCGCGTTGGCGCTGCCGGCCGAGAGTTGGTGGGCCAGGATGGCAGTGCGCGGCGGCGCGGCGGCTCTGTTTGCCAGCAATGCGCCGGTGGCCGAATGGCGCGCGCAGGCCGCGGCACTGTTCGGCAGTGGCGTCGAGCTCGCCGAATATCTCGACGAACCGCGGCAAAGCTATCGTGCCGCCGCGTTCGAGGACGGCAAGTTGGTCGGCTGCCTGTTCGTCGGGCCGGCCGAAGCGGCGCCGCAATGGGACGCGGTGAAGGCGCTGTTCGAAGCCGAAGCGCTGCCCGCCCCGCAGCGCCGCGCCGTCCTGTCCGGCCGCTCCACAGACGGCCTTGCCGACCCCGGCCCGACCGTCTGCGCCTGCTTCGGCGTCGGCCTCCACACCATCCGCGACGCGATCACAAGCGGCGCCGCGGTCAGCGTCGAGGCGATCGGGAAGAGCCTGCGCGCCGGCACGAATTGCGGCTCGTGCCTGCCGGAACTGCGCAAGATCGTGGCGGGGGCAAAGGTGGTGGAGACGGCGTGAGGCTTACGCACACAGCCAGGCGCTCCTCGCCTTTGCCACTTGCGAATACACACTCAGCGTTCGTCATTCCGGGGCGCGCCTCTTGGCGCGAGCCCGGAATCCATAACCCCTATGCTTTCGATGATGAACACCGCGCCTGAGAGCAGAGGCTGCGGCGTATGGATTCCGGGCTCGCGCTACGCGCGCCCCGGAATGACAACCGAGAGGGCGGTGACGGGTCTACTACACCGACGCTGTCGTCACGCCGCCGTCGATGACGATGGTCTGGCCGGTCATGAAGGTCGAGGCGTCGGAGCCGAGATACGCCACGGCGCCGGCGATTTCGTGGGGTTCGCCGATGCGGCGCAGCGGCGTGCTCGCGGTGCGGCGCTTCAGATTAGCTTCGTCTTCCCACAGCGCGCGGGCGAAGTCGGTCTTCACCAGGCCGGGCGCGATGGCATTGACGCGCACGCCCTTCGGGCCGTATTCGCCGGCGAGGCTGCGGCACAGCGCGAAGTCGGCGGCCTTGGAGATGCCGTAGGCGCCGATCACGGTCGAGCCGCGCAGGCCGCCGATCGACGAGATGATCACGACCGAGCCCGAGCCGCGCTCGGCCATCTGCGGCATCGCGCGGGCGCACAGCCAGATGTTGCTCTTGACGTTCGAGCTCATGATCTTGTCGAAGGCTTCGTCGGGGATGTCGAGCAGCGGGCCGTAATACGGGTTCACCGCGGCGTTGCAGACCAGGATGTCGACCTTGCCGTATTTCGCGGTGGCGCCGTCGATCAGCCCATCGACCTCGGCCTTGCGCGAAATGTTGCAGGCGATGACGTGGGCGTCGCCGCCGTCCTTGCGGATGCCCTCGGCGACCTCTTCACACGCATCGGCCTTGCGGCTCGACACCACCACCTTGGCGCCGAGCTTCGCCAGCAACTCCGCCGACGCCCGCCCGATGCCGCGCGACGAGCCGGTGATGACGGCGACCTTGCCGGTGAGATCGAACGGATTGCTGGTCATGGCGGCGCTCCCTGGTTGTTGTTTGTTATTTGTCAGTGTTGGCCGTTAGCTCTCCCCGTCATTGCGAGGAGGCGCAGCCGACGAGCAATCCAGTTCCGTGCACTGCGCTGGATTGCTTCGCTTCGCTCGCAATGACGGAGAGTATTGTCGTCATTCCGGGCTCGCGCTGCGCGCGCCCGGAATGACTCGTGGATGGGCTCAGATCAGCCCGCCGCCGTTGCTGACCTGCGTCAGGTGATACTCGGTGTCGCCGAAGGTCTGCTCGATCATGGTCAGCCGCTTGAAGTAGTGGCCGATCTTGGCTTCCATGGTCATGCCGATGCCGCCGTGCAGCTGGATGGACTGCTGGCCGACGAACTTGGCGGACTTGCCGATCTGCACCTTGGCGGCCGAGATCGAGTTGGCGCGGTCCTTGGCGTCGTCGAATTCGGCCGCCATGGTGGCGAGCATGGCCATCGAGCGGGCCTGTTCGGTAGCGACGAACATGTCGGCGGCGCGATGCTGCAGCACCTGGAAGCTGCCGATCGGCACGCCGAACTGCTTGCGGGTCTTGATGTACTCGACCGTGGTGGTCAGCGACTCGTCCATCGCGCCGACCGCCTCGGCGCACAGCGCGGTGCGGGCGTCGTCGACCACCGCTTCGATCAGCGGCAGGCCGTTCGCCGGGTCGCCGATCGCCGCATCGGCGCCGACCTCGACGCCGGTGAAGGTGATATCAGCGGCGCGAAAACCGTCCTGGGTCGGGTAGCCCTTGCGCGATACGCCCTTGGCGTCGGCCGGCACCAGGAACACGCCGACGCCGCTGCGGTCGCGCTGGCCGCCCGCGGTGCGCGCGGTGACCACCAGCGTGTCGGCGGCCTCGCCGTTCAGCACCACGAACTTCTCGCCGTCGATCACCCAGCCGTCGCCCTTCTTCTTGGCGGTGGTGGTGACGTCACCGAGATCCCAGCGCGAGTTCTTCTCGAGCTGTGCGAACGCAAACGTCTTGCTGCCGTCGATGATGCCGGGCAGATGCGCGGCCTTCTGCTCAGGCGAACCGGCGCGGCGCAGGAAGCCGCCGGCGACGATCACGGTCGGTAGATATGGCTCGAGCACCAGCGAATGGCCGAGCGCCTCCATGACGATCATGGTCTCGACCGCGCCGGCGCCGAAGCCGCCGTCCTCTTCGGCGAACGGCAGGCCGAGCAGGCCCTGCTCGGCGAACTTGCTCCAGACGTCGCGGCTCCAGCCGTCCTTTTCCTTGGCGTATTTCTTGCGGCTGTCGAAATCGTACGAGGACTTCAAGAGGCCCTCGACGCTGTCCTTGAGGAGCCGCTGCTCTTCCGACAAATCAAAATCCATGGTGATGCATCCTTGAGAAATTCGAACTCTGTTTCCTCGTCATTGCGAGGAGCCCCCGGATCGGCGCTTCGCGCCGTCCGAGTGCAGGCTCCGCGATGAAGCAATCCACACTTTGCCTCGCGGCCCTGGATTGCTTCGCTTCGCTCGCAATGACGGGTACCTCGCAATGACGGACACCTGTAGGATGGGTTGAACGAAGTGAAACCCATCGCGGCGCTGCCGGCATGGGTTTCGCTGCGCTCAACCCATCCTACGACCACGCGCCGCCTACAGCCCGAGCACCGCCTTGGTGATGATGTTGCGCTGAATCTCGTTGGAGCCGCCGTAGATCGACACCTTGCGGTTGTTGAAATAGCTCGGCGCGATCTGCGCGGTCCAATCCATCGTCTCGTTAGAGTCGTCGTCGCCGTGCACGTCGTAGGGCGCGGCGAACGGGCCGATCACTTCCATGAGCAGCTCGGTGGTGGCCTGCTGGATCTCGGAGCCCTTGATCTTCAGCACCGACGACGCCGGGTTCGGCTTGCCCTTGCCGTGCTTGCCTTCATCGGCGACGACGCGCAGCTGCGTCAGCTCGAGCGCTTTCAGCTCGATCTCGACCGCGGCGAGCTTCTCGCGGAACTTGCTGTCCTCGATCACCGGCTTGCCACCGGACTCGACCGAGGCGGCCAGCTCCTTGATACGGCGGATACGCTCCTTCGACATGCCGACGCGGGCGATACCGGTGCGCTCGTTGCCGAGCAGGAATTTGGCGTAGTCCCAGCCCTTGTTTTCTTCACCGACCAGATTCTCGAGCGGCACTTCGACGTCGTCGAAGAACACTTCGTTGACTTCCTTGCCGCCGTCGATGGTCTGGATCGGGCGCACGGTGATGCCCTTCGACTTCATGTCGACCAGGATGAAGGAAATGCCGGACTGCTTCTTGGCGGTGGGGTCAGTGCGGCACAGGCAGAAGATCCAGTCGGCATATTGCGCCAGCGTGGTCCAGGTCTTCTGGCCGTTGATGATCCACTTGTCGCCCTTCTTCTCGGCCTTGGTCTTGAGCGAGGCGAGGTCCGATCCCGAGCCCGGCTCGGAGAAGCCCTGGCACCACCAATCCTCGACGCTGGCAATGCGCGGCAGGAAGCGCTGCTTCTGCTCCTCGCTGCCGAAGGTGTAGATCACCGGGCCGACCATCGACACGCCGAAGGCGAGCGGCTGCGGCGCCGGCGCGGCCTGCAGCTCTTCGTTGAAGATGTAGTGCTGCACGCTGCTCCAGCCGGTGCCGCCATATTCCTTCGGCCAGTGCGTGACGCCCCAGCCCTTCTTGTGGAGGATGCGATACCACTCCACCATGTCGTCCTTCGACGGATGCCGGCCCTCGACCAGCTTCTGCCGGGTCTTCGGCGGCACGTTGTCCTTGAAGAACTGCCGCACCTCGTCGCGAAACGCGATCTCTTCCTTGGTGAAATTCAGATCCATCGGATCCTCCTGGGGTCAATCAGCTCAGTTGTAGCTCAGTCGTCGCCGCGCCGGCAGCCCGCTCCCTCGCCCTGCTCTTGCGGGGAGAGGGCTGGGGTGAGGGGCGACGCGAGCACGAACGCTCGACTTCGCGGAGGCGCCCCTCACCCGGATTGCTGCGCAATCCGACCTCTCCCCGCGCGCGGGGAGAGGTCGCGCCGCGTTGCGCGGCGATTAGTTACTGCACGATCTCGAACAGGCCCGCGGAGCCCATGCCGCCGCCGACGCACATGGTGACCATCGCGTACTTGGCGTTGCGGCGGCGGCCTTCGATCAGCGCGTGGCCGGCGAGGCGAGCGCCCGACATGCCGTAGGGATGGCCGACCGAGATCGCGCCGCCGTTGACGTTGAGCTTCTCCGGATCGATGCCGAGCTTGTCGCGGCAGTACAGCACCTGCACGGCGAACGCTTCGTTGAGCTCCCACAGGCCGATGTCGTCGACGCTGAGGCCGTGACGCTTCAAGAGGCGCGGCACCGCGAACACCGGGCCGATGCCCATCTCGTCCGGCTCGCAGCCGTAGGAGACCATGCCGCGGAAGATGCCGAGCGGCTTGAGGCCCTTCGCGGCCGCTGTCTTGTCGCTCATGATCACCGTGGCCGAAGCGCCGTCCGACAGCTGGCTGGCGTTGCCGGCCGTGATGGTGAAGCCCTCGCCGCGCACGGCCTTGAGGCCGGCGAGACCTTCGGCGGTGGTTTCCGGCCGCGGGCCTTCGTCCTGCGACAACGTGATGTCCTTGAACGACACGTTGCCGGTCGCCTTGTCGACGACACCCATCTTGGTCGAAATCGGCGCAATCTCGTCCTTGAACTTGCCGCCCTGCTGCGCGGCGGCGGTGCGGCGCTGGCTTTCCAGCGCGTACTCGTCCTGCGCCTCGCGCGAGATGTTGTAGCGCTTCGCCACGGTTTCGGCGGTGTCGAGCATCGCCATGTAGACGTCGCCCTTGATAGCTTCGAGCGCCGGGTCGACGGCGTGGAAAGTGTTCATCTTGTCGTTCTGCACCAGCGAGATCGACTCGCCGCCGCCGCCGACCGCGACCTCGACGCCGTCGAAGATCACCGAGCGCGCCGCCAGCGCGATCGCCTGCAGGCCGGAGGCGCATTGCCGGTCGATGGTGGTGCCGGCGGTGGTGATCGGCAGGCCGGCGCGGAGCAGCGCCTTGCGGGCGATGTTGCCGCCGGTGGCGCCCTGCTGCAGCGCCGCGCCCATCACCACGTCTTCGACCTCCTTCGGGTCGATGCCGGCGCGCTTGACGGCGTGCTCGATGGCGTGGCCGAGCAGGGTCGCGCCCTCGGTGGCGTTGAGAGCGCCGCGATACGCCTTGCCGATCGGCGTGCGCGCGGTGGAAACGATAACGGCCTCGGTCATGAGCGGGCTCCTGTTGGTTTAAGCTTGGGCTTTGAGGTGGGGAGAAATCTGACTGCGTAGTTCGTGGCGCGACAGTTTGCCGACGGGGGTCCGCGGCAACTCATCGACGAATTCGACGGCGGCCGGCAGTTCGTGCTTGCCGAGCTTGCCGGTGAGGAACGCCCGCAGGTCCTCGATCGTGAACGGCGCCGCGCCGTCGCGCAGCTTCACGAACGCCTTCGCGGCTTCGCCGCGATAATCGTCCGGGATGCCGATCACGATGACTTCCTGCACGGCGGGATGCTCATAGATCGCCTGTTCGATCATCTGCGGATAGACGTTGAAGCCGCCGGAGATGATCATGTCCTTCTTGCGGTCGACCAGGAAGAAATAGCCGTCCTGGTCCATATAGCCGATATCGCCGGTGAGAAAATGGTCGCCGACGAAGGATTGCGCGGTTTCCTCGGGCCGGTTCCAATAACCCTTGGTGACATTCGGGCCGCGCACGCGGATCTCGCCGACTTCGCCCGGCGGCAGCAGCTTGGCGGGATCGTCCAGCGACACCACGTCCATCTCGATGCCCGGCAGCATCAGGCCGATCGAGCCGGGCTTGTCCGGCCCCACTGGCGGATGGCCCGTGCCGGGCGAGCAGGTTTCGGTCATGCCCCAGCCGCTCTTGAGCTGCAGGCCGGTCTTGCGCTCGAACAATCGCGCGACTTCGACCGGCAGCGGCGCGCCACCGGAACCGGCGGTGACCAGCGACGACAGATCGCGGCTCTCCAGCGACGGATCGTTGGCGAGCGCGATCCACATCGTCGGCACGCCGGGGAACGCGGTGGCGCGCTTCTCTTCGATGTCGCGGAAGACCGCCGCGACGTCGAAGCGCTGATGCAGCGACAGCAGTTCGCCGCGCTTCAGGCCACGCGTCAGAATGACCGTCAGAGCGTAGATATGGAACAGCGGCAGCACGCAGATCACGCGCGACTGACCGTTCGGCGCATCGCGGACCACGCGCCAAAGATCGAAGATCGACACCGCCGCTGTGAGATTGGCGTGCGTCAGCATCGCGCCTTTTGGCAAACCTGTCGTGCCGCCGGTGTATTGCAACAGCGCGATGTCGTGCTTGTCGATCACCGGCCAGGCGGCGGGCGGCTTGGCGCCCTTGACGAAGTCGGCGTACCGGACGACGCGCGGATCGTCCGGCAGCGGCGCCAGCGGCGCGGTCGACGAGCCCCACGCCGCGTCGGCGCAGACGATCAGCCGGTCGAGCAGGCCCTTGGCGAGAAACCTCTCGGCCATCGGCAGCAACGCGGCGGATTCGGTGGTGATCAGCACGCGCGCGCCGGAGTCGCTGAGCTTGTGCGACAGCGCGCGCTCGCCGTCGAGCGGCGACAGATGCACGACGCGCGCGCCGGCCTTCAGCGTGCCGAAGAAGTTGATCGGATGATCCGGCGTGTTGCCGAGAAACAGCGCCACCGACGCGCCGGGGCCGTAGCCGGCCGCCAGCAAGGCCGCCGCGGCGATGTCGGCGTGGTTCTGCAGCTGCGTATAGCTGATCTGTCGATCGCGGAATTCCAGCGCCGGGCGATCGGTGTAGTCCTTCGCCGCCTGCGCCAGCAGATCCGGCAAGGTGCCTGTCGCGATCTCCGCATCCCAGCGAAGGCCGGGCGGATAGTACTGCTCACCGGGATGGGTCATGCGGTCACTTCGCGATTGGAGACAAAACTGTTAGTTCGTCTATCGGATGGGGGACGACGTCGCGTTTTGGCTCCCCTCCCCCTTGCGGGGAGGGGTCGGGGGTGGGGGTCCACGACGGAAGCCTGTCCGTGTGGCGGGGGCGCCCCCGCCCCCCCCCCCCCCCCCGGGGGGGGGGGGGGGGGCCCCCCCCCCCCGGGCGGGGGGGGGGGGGCGGGGCCGCGGGGGGGGGGCCGCGCGGGCCGCGGGGCGGGCGCCCCCCGGCGATTATTCCCCCCCCCGCCCCGCCGCCCCACCCCACCCCGTCGCGCAGCCCGCTATGCGGGCTACGCGCCGACCCTCCCCCTCCAGGGGAGGGTGAAGCCAAAAGAGGAGCCTCGCCATGTCGCGCGTGAAGCTTCTCGCGTTGCAATTCCTCGTCGCTGTGACGGCATTGGTTATGTGGCAGGTGTTCAGCACGGTGCCGATTGCCGGCAAGGTGCTGCTGCCGCCGTTTTTCTTTTCGACGCCCCTCGATGTCGCCCAGCAGGTGTTCGCCTGGTTTTCATCGGGCGTGATCTGGAAGCATCTGTGGATCACGCTGCTGGAATCGCTGCTCGCCTTTACCATCGGCTCGGTGGCGGGCGTTCTGGTCGGGTTCTGGTTCGCACGGCAGCCGCGGGTGGCCGCGGTGTTCGATCCCTATGTGAAGATGATCAACGCGCTGCCGCGGGTGGTGCTGGCGCCGATTTTCACGCTGTGGCTCGGGCTCGGCATTTGGTCGAAGGTCGCGCTCGGCGTCACGCTGGTGTTTTTCGTGGTGTTCTTCAACGTCTATCAGGGCGTCAAGGAAACCAGCGCCACGCTGGTCGACAACGCGCGGATGCTGGGGATGAGCGAGCGGCAGATGATGCGCCACGTGTTCTGGCCCTCGGCGCTGTCCTGGATGTTCTCGTCGCTGCACACCGCCATCGGTTTCGCGGTGGTCGGTGCCGTCGTCGGCGAATATCTCGGCGCCGCCGCCGGGCTCGGCTATCTGATCCAGCAGGCCGAAGGCGCGTTCGACGTGGCGGGGGTGTTTGCCGGGATGTTCGTGCTGTCGGTCTTTGTCATCGTCATCGATCTTGCCGTCAGCCTGGTCGAGCGGCGGCTGCTGGTATGGCGGCCGCAGCCGAGCGGCCAGCCGGCGGACTAGAGCCCGCCGCGGCTTTGACCTATTGTCCTGATCGCTTCGTCCGGGGAGAACAAACGCCATGAAGGCCGGTTTCAAATCCATCATTGCGGCGCTGGCCGCGGTCCTGCTCAGCGCGGGCGCCGCATCGGCGCAGAGCAAGGTGACGATCGCGATCGGTGGCGGCGCCTGCCTGTGCTATCTGCCGACCGTGCTGGCCAAGCAGCTCGGCGAATACGACAAGGCCGGGCTCAGCGTCGAACTGGTCGATCTCAAGGGCGGCTCGGATGCGCTCAAGGCCGTGCTCGGCGGCAGCGCCTACGTCGTCTCCGGCTATTTCGATCACACCGTCAATCTCGCCGCCAAGAAGCAGGAGATGCAGAGCTTCGTGGTGTACGACCGCTATCCGGGTCTGGTGCTGGCGGTGTCGCCGAACCATACGGCGAGTATCAAGTCCATCAAGGATCTGGCCGGCAAAAAGGTCGGCGTCAGCGCGCCGGGGTCGTCGACCGATTTCTTCCTGAAGTATCTGTTGAAAAAGAACGGCGTCGATCCGAACAACGTCTCGGTGATCGGCGTCGGGCTCGGCGCCACCGCGGTGGCGGCGATGCAGCAGGGCCAGATCGAGGCCGCGGTGATGCTCGATCCGGCGGTGACAATCCTGCAGGCCGCGCACAGTGATCTGCGTATCCTCAGCGATACCCGTACCGAGCACGACACCCGCGAAGTGTTCGGCGGCGACTATCCGGGCGGCGCGCTGTATGCGACCACGGCCTGGATCAAGGCACATCCCAAGGAAGCGCAGAGCCTGACCAATGCGATCCTCGGGACGCTCGCCTGGATCCATGCGCATTCGGCCGAGGAGATCGCCGACAAGATGCCGCCGAATATCGTCGGCAAGGACAAGGCGCAATATGTCGCCGCATTGAAGAACACAATCCCGATGTACTCGACCACGGGGCTGATGGACCCGAAGGGCGCCGAGGCGGTGCTGACAGTGTTCAGCACAAGTTCGCCCGACGTGGCGAAGGCCAATATCGATGTCACCAAGACCTATACGAACGCTTTCGTCGAACAGGCGGCAAAAACATCGGGCGCTGTGAAATAACCATGTCGGCAGTGGACGTCCCCGTACCAGTCACCATCCATCGTGTCACCAATCTCGACCTCTGGGTCGGCGACCATGTCTGGCCGTTCGCGGACAAGCGACGCGAGGAGATCGATGCGCATTTCGCGCAACGTCAGGCGGAGCAACCCAAGCTGTGGAACGGACGCGTACTGCTGGGGCGGCAGCCGCGGTTCGACGGGGTGTACTTCAGCGCCGAGTACTTCGAGACGGACTTTGCCAGCTTCATGGCCTGGCGCGATTGGGGGTTCCCTGACGTATCCGTGTTCAATGGCTTCGGCATGGGGGTGATCCGCGCCAGCGACGGCGCGATCGTGCTCGGCGTGATGGGGCCACACACCGCCAATGCCGGCAAGGTGTATTTCGCCGGCGGCACGCCGGACCCGTCCGACGTCCGCAACCGGCGCCTCGAAATCGCGTCCAGCGTCGCCCGCGAGGTCAAGGAAGAGACGGGTCTATCGCGGCTCGATTATCACGCGGCCGATCACTGGCACTGCGTCGAAGCCGGCTCGCTGGTGGCGATGCTGCGCGTGCTCGACGTCGATCAGCCGGGCGATGCGCTGAAGGCGCGGATCGAAACCTTCCTGGCCCGTGAGGCCCACCCGGAGTTGAGCGGCGTGCATCTGGTACGGTCGAAAGCCGATTTCCTGCCAACGATGCCGCGCTTCGTGACTGCGTATCTGACGATGCTGCTGCACGGGGATGATTAGTTCGGCCTCTCGGCGTCATTGCGAGCACCCGGATCGGCGCTACGCGCCGTCCGGGCACAGGCTCCGCGAAGCAATCCAGCGCCGTGCAGTAGTTTGGATTGCTTCGTCGCTACGCTCCTCGCAATGACGGGGTGAGGGCACGTGTCGCTTCAAGGCGAAAGAGCACTTAACTTCGTCATGGCCGGGTCGAAGCCCGGCCATGGCGGCGGTGGGTGCGGGGCGTCGCCGCGCCTCAGCCGTGCGCGTGGACGCCGATGTCGTCGCGCGGGGTGATGCCGAGGCGGGCGAATAGCGCGCGGTCCTTGCTGTCGCCGGGGTTCGGCGTGGTCAGCAAAGTGTCGCCGATGAAGATCGAATTGGCGCCGGCCAGGAAGCACAGCGCCTGCATTTCGTCGCTCATCGCGGTGCGGCCGGCGGCAAGGCGGACATCGGACTTCGGCATCATGATGCGTGCCAGGGCAATGGTGCGGACGAATTCGAATGGATCGACCGGCGTCGCGGTCTTGGCGATCGGGGTGCCCTCGATCGGGATCAGCATGTTGATCGGCACGCTCTCCGGATGCTGCGGCAGGTTGGCGAGCGTGCGCAGCATCTCGACGCGGTCGGTCGGCTTCTCGCCAAGGCCGAGGATGCCCCCGCAGCACACCTTGATGCCGGCGTCGTGCACCTTCTCCAGCGTGTCGAGACGATCCGAGTAGCTACGCGTCTTCACCACGGAAGAGTAGAACTCCTCGGAGGTGTCGACGTTGTGGTTGTAGTAGTCGAGGCCGGCGTCGGCGAGCTGCTTGGCCTGGTCGTCGCTCAGCATGCCGAGCGTCATGCAGGCTTCCATGCCGAGCGCCTTGACGCCCTTCACCATCTCGATGATCGGCGCCATGTCGCGATCCTTCGGCGAACGCCAGGCCGCGCCCATGCAGTAGCGAGTCGCGCCGGCATCGCGTGCCGCCTTGGCGCCTTCGATGACCTTGACCGGGTCCATCAGCTTGGAGGCGGGCAGGGCGGTGTCGTGATGTGCCGATTGGCTGCAATAGCCGCAATCCTCGGCGCAGCCGCCGGTTTTGACGTTGAGCAACTGATTGCACTGCACCGCGTTGGCGTCGAAGCTCTGGCGGTGAATGGTCTGGGCCCGGAAGATCAGGTCGGCGAACGGCGAATTGTAGATCGCGGCGGCTTCCTCGCGGCTCCAGTCGTGGCGCAAAGTCGGGGTGGCGGCGGCCAGCGAGGCCAGATCGATCGAGTTCAACGCGGTCGCTCCATGCTGTGGTGTCAGCTCGACCCAAGCCATAGGCGGTTTCGCCGACAGAGGAAACCCGCCCCGGCGCAAGGCCGGACCGACGATGGTTTAGGTCAGGAATTCTGACGTTTTTTGACGATTTTTGCCCATCATTTGCCGTTGCGGACCCTTGGCGAGGTCGTCTAGAAGGATAGCCATTCGGTCCATCGGCCACTTGCGTCGACTCTCCTCGATACCCTTCCTTTGTGGGTTGGCGCGCACGATATGGACTTCAAGGTGTCGGATATGGCGATTCGCGGCGACAGGGCTGGGATGAAGAGGACGGCGGCAATCGCCGCGTCCGCGATTCCGGCTGCGCCGATCGGTCAGGCCGCTCTTCACACCCTCGCGCTGATCACCCTCGCGCTTGGCGGGCTGCTTCTGCTTATTCGCCCCTGAGGGCCGTCTGGGCGCGTGCGCCTGGGCACTCAGGGGATCGCAAGAATGCCAGACCCAATTGCGCCGAGATCTCCGCAGAGACGGCGCCCTGAACCAAGGAAATCTTTCATGACCACGACTTCGAAGTCCGAGCAGGACCGCGTCATCATTTTCGACACCACCTTGCGCGACGGCGAGCAGTGCCCCGGCGCCACCATGACGTTCGAGGAGAAGCTGAACGTCGCCAAGATGCTCGACGACATGGGGGTCGACGTGATCGAGGCCGGCTACCCGTTCGCCTCCGACGGTGACTTCGAGGCGGTGCATGAGATCGCCAAGCGCTCGAAGAACTCGGTGATCTGCGGCCTGTCGCGCGCAGCCCACAAGGACATCGACCGCTGCGCCGAGGCGATCAAGCCGGCAGAGCGCGGCCGCATCCATACCTTCCTGTCCACCTCGCCGGTGCACATGAAGTACAAGCTGCAGATGGAGGCAGCCCAGGTCTACGAGATGGTGATCTCGTCGGTCACGCGTGCGCGCAACCACACCGACGACGTCGAGTGGTCGGCCGAGGACGCCACACGCACCGAGTTCGACTTCCTGTGCCGCTGTATCGAGGCGGCCATCAAGGCCGGCGCCACCACGATCAATTTGCCGGACACCGTCGGCTACTCGGTGCCCGAAGAGTATCGCGAGATGTTCCGCAAGGTGCGCGAGACCGTGCCGAACTCCGACAAGGCGCGGTTTTCGGTGCATTGCCATAACGACCTCGGCATGGCGGTCGCCAATTCGATGGCCGGCGTCGCCGGCGGCGCGCGGCAGATCGAGTGCACCATCAATGGCATCGGCGAACGCGCCGGCAATGCCGCGCTGGAAGAAGTAGTGATGGCGATGCGCGTCCGTCAGGACAAGCTGCCCTATTGGAACAACATCGAAAGCACGATGCTGACCCACGCCTCCAAGACGGTGTCGGCCGCGACCTCGTTCCCGGTGCAGTACAACAAGGCGATCGTCGGCCGGAACGCGTTCGCGCACGAGAGCGGCATCCATCAGGACGGCATGATCAAGAACGCCCAGACCTACGAGATCATGACACCCGAGACGGTCGGCGTGAAGGGCACCTCGCTGGTGATGGGCAAGCACTCCGGCCGCGCCGGCTTGATCCACAAGCTGGAAGAGCTGGGCTACAAGCTGTCGCGCAACCAGATCGAGGACGTGTTCGTGCGGTTCAAGGCCTTGGCCGACCGCAAGAAGGACGTCTACGACGAGGACATCGAGGCGCTGGTCGACGAGCAAATGACGCACGGCCAGGACCAGATCAAGCTGACCTCGCTGACCGTGATCGCCGGCACCCACGGCCCGCAGCGCGCGACGATGAAGCTCGACGTCGACGGCCAGGTGCGGATCGAGGAAGCCGAGGGCAACGGCCCGGTCGACGCGGTGTTCAACTGCATCAAGGCGCTGGTGCCGCACGACGCCAGGCTGGAGCTGTATCAGGTCCACGCCGTCACCGAAGGCACCGACGCGCAGGCGGAAGTCTCCGTCCGGCTCTCGCATGAAGGGCGTTCGATGACCGCGCGCGCCGCCGATCCGGATACGCTGGTCGCCTCGGCCAAGGCCTATCTGGGCGCGCTCAACAAGATCGTCGCCAAGCGCAAGCGCGACGTTCGCACCGACGCGCCGTCGGTCGCCGTCGCGGGCTGATACCGCTCCGCGAACCCACTTGGTACGCCATCAGACGCAGCGCCTCGGCGCTGCGTTTTTGTTTTTTGCAGCACAGCAAAGTGCGCCAGCTTCAAAGCCTGGCCGGAAACACGCCCCTTAAAATGAGGCACTTTCCCATCCACCCGTCATGGCCGGCACTCGGGTCCGGCTTCGCCGGCCCGAGCACAGGCTCTTGTGCCGGGCATCCACGCCTTGCTGACGGAAATCCAGAAAAGGCGTGGATGGCCGGGACAAGCCAAGGACAAGCCCGGCCATGACGGAGCTTGTGCGCGAATTCACCGGCTGCAGGATGTCGCCGAGACTTCGGCCGTGTTTCTGAGTCAGGCTCTCCGGCCCCTCCGAAACGACAATGGCTTTTCGCTCCGAGTCTCTGTAAGGGGGAAACGAGCCTGTGCGTTTCCGCGCACCCAGAAAATCGAGGGGAAATCCCATGCGTAAACTGATTCTATCCGCGGCCTCGGTCGCAATGCTGGCCCTGATCGGCCCCGCCGCGGCGCAGTCGCCGATCGTGATCAAGTTCAGCCACGTCGTGGCGCCGAACACGCCGAAGGGGCTTGCCGCCGACAAGTTCAAGGAACTTGCCGAGAAGTACACCGACGGCAAGGTCAAGGTCGAAGTCTACCCGAACTCGCAGCTCTACAAGGACAAGGAAGAGCTCGACGCGCTGCAGCTCGGCGCGGTGCAGATGCTCGCCCCCTCGATTTCGAAGTTCGGCCCGGCCGGCGTCAAGGAATTCGAGGTGTTCGATCTGCCGTACATCCTTCCGGACATCGCCGCGCTGCGCAAGGTGACCAACGGCCCGGTCGGCGCCAAGCTGTTCAAGCTGCTCGACGCCAAGGGCATCACCGGCCTGGCGTATTGGGACAACGGCTTCAAGATCATGAGCGCCAACAAGAAGCTGATCGAGCCGGCCGACTACAAGGGCCTGAAATTCCGCATCCAGTCGTCCAAGGTGCTGGACGCGCAATTCCGCTCGCTCGGCGCGATCCCGCAGGTGATGGCGTTCTCGGAAGTGTATCAGGCGCTGCAGACCGGCGTCGTCGACGGCCAGGAGAACACGCCGTCGAACATGTACACCCAGAAGATGCACGAAGTGCAGAAGTACACCACCGTGACCAACCACGGTTACATCGGCTACGCGGTGATCGTGAACAAGAAGTTCTGGGACGGCATTCCGGCGGACGTTCGCGCTCAGCTCGACAAGGCGATGGCGGAAGCGACGGAATTCGGCAACAACCAGTCGCAGAAAGAGAACGAAGACGCGCTCGCCGAGATGAAGAAGTCCGGCAAGACCGAGATCATCACGCTGTCGCCCGAGCAGAACGCCGCGATGCGCAAGGCGATGGCGCCGGTCTATGACGATGTCGGCGGCCGCGTCGGCAAGGCGCTGATCGCCGAATTCCTGAAAGAGAGCGGCGGCGGCCCGACCAACTAAGCCTGGATCCGGGCGCTCGCGTCGACAAGCGCGGGCGCCCGTTGTATTTCCGGACGCAGCGCGCCCGGCACCAATAACGGCCGCTGGCGGATCCGCCGGGCGGCCGATCGATTTGGGGGAGAGAGAATGTTCATGCGCATCCTCGACAGGCTTGAGGAGATCCTGATCGCGACCATGATCGGCGGCGCCACGCTGCTGATCTTCGTTGCGGTGATGCACCGCTATCTGGTCGGGATCCCGCTGTTCTATCCGATCCTGTTTCCGATCGACCTGTCCTGGGCACAGGAGCTGTGCATCTACATGTTCGTGTGGATGGCCAAGTTCGGCGCTGCTTACGGCGTGCGCACCGGCATCCATGTCGGCGTCGACGTGCTGGTCAACGTGATGCAGCCGCGCTTGCGCAAGGTGACGATCCTTTTCGGCCTGTTCTGCGGCGCGCTGTTCACCTTTATCATCGGCACGATGGGCGCCAAATTCGTCTACGGCCTGATCGACACCAACCAGACCTCGCCGGATCTCGAGATCCCGAGCTGGATCGTCTATCTGTGTATCCCGCTGGGCTCGTATCCGATGTGCTTCCGTTTTCTGCAGGTGGCGTATCACTACGTGCGTCACGATCATCTGCCGCATCACGACCATAGCCATGTCGAAGGCATCGACGAGCCCCACATGCCGGGAACGGCGGCGGCAGCTGCGGAGGCGGTGCGATGAACACCGCCCTGATCTTCTCGCTGCTGATCGTGCTGATGTTGACCGGCATGCCGATCTCGATCGCGCTCGGCCTCACCGTGCTGTCGTTCGTGTTCCTGTTCACCAACGTGCCGGTCGAGGCGGTTTCGCTGAAGCTGTTCACCGGGATCGAGAACTTCGAGATCATGGCGATCCCGTTCTTCATCCTGGCCGGCAACTTTCTGACCCACGGCGGCGTCGCGCGCCGCATGATCAACTTCGCCACCACCATGGTCGGACACTGGCACGGCGGGCTCGGCCTTGCCGGCGTCATGGCCTGCGCGCTGTTCGCCGCCGTGTCCGGCTCGTCGCCGGCCACCGTGATCGCGATCGGCTCGATCATGCTGCCGGCGATGGTGAAGCAGGGTTTCCCGAAGCGATTCGGCGCCGGCGTCATCACCACCTCGGGCGCGCTCGGCATCCTGATCCCGCCGTCGATCGTGATGGTGGTGTATTCTGTGGCGACCGGCGGCTCGATCGCGCTCGACCCGGCCGGCAACCGGGTGTCGTCGGCCTCGGTCGGACAATTGTTCATGGCCGGCGTGATCCCCGGCATCATGCTGGCGACGCTGCTCGGCTTCACGACGTTCTATCGCGCCTGGAAGAACGACTATCCGCGGTTGCCGCGCGCCACCTGGGGCGAAAGCTTCGTCGCATTCCGCAAGTGCATCTGGGGGCTGCTGCTGATCGCGATCGTGCTCGGCGGCATCTATGCGGGCTGGTTCACGCCGACCGAAGCGGCGGCGATCAGCGCGGTGTATGCGTTCGTGATCGCGGTGTTCGTGTATCGCGACCTGTCGCTCAGGGACGTGCCGAAGGTGCTGCTCGGCTCCGCCAATATGAGCGCGATGATCCTCTACATCATCACCAACGCGGTGCTGTTCTCGTTCCTGATGGCCAACGAGAACATCCCGCAGCAGATCGCCAACTGGATGTCGACCGCGGGCGTCAACTGGATCGTGTTCCTGCTGGTGGTGAACCTGCTGCTGCTGCTCGCCGGCAACGTGATGGAAGCGACCTCGATCGTGCTGATCATGGCGCCGATCCTGTTCCCCGTGGCGGTGAAGCTCGGTATCCATCCGGTGCATCTCGGCATCCTGATGGTGGTGAACATGGAGGTCGGCATGTGCCACCCCCCTGTGGGCCTCAATCTCTACGTGGCATCCGGAATCGCCAAGATGGGCATCACCGAACTCACCGTTGCGGTGATGCCGTGGCTGCTGACGATGATCGCCTTCCTCGGCGTCGTCACCTACGTGCCGGAGATCTCGCTGTGGCTGCCGCGTACGCTCGGCATGCTGTGACGCCGGCATGAAGGTGTGCTGAACAGATCGGCGTGGCAGCCATGAGTGCTGCAGACGCGTAGTAACACCAGCCGAACATGACATCTTGGTCATCTTCGGCTTTCTGTCCAAAGCGTAAGTTGATCGGGCAGGGCGGCGCGCTCATCCTCGGGAAACCTTTGCACGGAGGTTTCCATGAACAAGCTACTGCTCGCCGGCGCGACCGCGCTGGTTCTCGCCGGCTCCAGCGCTGCCTATGCCCAGCAGCGCGGTTGGTTCGACCATCATCGCGATCACCGGCCCTGGGCGAGTGCGGAAGACCGCACCGCCTTTGCGGATGCACGGATCGCCGCAGTCCATGCCGGCCTCAAGCTGACCCCGGATCAGGAAAAGCTGTGGCCGCCGCTCGAGGCCGCGGTGAAGGATTTCGCCAAGCTGCGCATCGACCGCGCCGAGGCGCGGATGAAAGCGCGCGATGATGATCGTGACAGCATGCCGGCTGATCCTGTGACTCGGCTGCGCGACCGCGCGGACACGATGGCTACCACCGCGGCGGCCTTGAAGAAGATCGCCGATGCTGCGGATCCGCTCTACAAGTCGCTGGACGAAAGCCAGAAGCGCCGCCTGCGCGTGCTGACGCGGTTCGAAGGCGGCCATGGCTGGGGCGGCGAGGGGCGCTGGCATCGCCACCATCCGCGCATGCATCGCGACGATGACGACCGCGGCCCGCGTTGGGAGCGTGGTGATCATGGCCCAGGGCCGCGTCCCGGCATGCGCGAGGATCACGATGACGACGACGGACCGGGCTCCCGTCCGCTTTGATCCGAGCGTTGGATTTCCGTTCGCCATAAGCCTTGGAGGCCGCCGGAAGCCCGGCGGTTTTCCCTGCTCCACAATAAATGCGCCCAGCCATAAAAATGTCGCGCAGCTTGCTGGACATCTCCGATCGGCTTTGCTAAACGCAGCCGTCCCGAACGGGAAACTCCGGATCGGCTCCGGGCGCATAGCTCAGTTGGTAGAGCAGCTGACTCTTAATCAGCGGGTCCCAGGTTCGAGCCCTGGTGCGCCCACCATCCCTTCAATGACATCTCAAGCTTGGCGTGTCCGAATGACTGTTTGCATTCGGACGACCGGCTCCCTGCGGGCAGGGCAGCGCCTGCCTGACGTGAGTTGAAGCGCGATATCCATCAGCAAGATATTCGTGACGCCGAGGCGCCAGCCGTCCTGCGGCTCAGCGGCTTGAAACCGAGTCGAAAGCCCGGCTCAATTCGTGAAGCTCGTAGGGCTTCCGAACCATCGGAAATTCCAGATCAGATCTCAGCGCTGTGTCGCTGTAACCCGTCGTCAGGATGATCGGCAGTGACGGGTAGTCGCGCTTCAATTGGCGGGCCAGACCGAGCCCGTCCATCCGGCCGGGCATTACGATATCGCTGAACACGAAATCGATGCCGTCCTTCGCGATTTCGGCGAGAGCCGATTCTGCATTGGAAGCCCATTTCACGCGATAGCCGAGCTCCTCCAGAAGCATCGCGCCGGCGCAGGCGACCTCGGGATTATCTTCGACGAGGAGCACTGTGCTGGCGGCTTTCCCGCCAATGGAACTCGCCTCGGCGCTTTCACCTTCGGCCCGTGGCAGCCAGATTGCCACTTCCGTGCCTGCGCCGACCCGGCTCTCCACCTCGACCCGGCCACCCGCCTGGTTGGCAAAGCCGTGCACTTGCGACAGCCCGAGGCCTGTGCCCTGGCCGACCGGCTTGGTGGTGAAAAACGGATCGAATACTCTGGCCAGCACATCGGGCGGAATGCCGACGCCGTTGTCTCGAACAGAGATCCGCACAAATTCCTGCGTGCTGTCCGGCGCGCGGTGATTGGCGGCGCTGATCCGGACTTCGCCGCCCTCGAGCAGAGCGTCGCGTGCGTTGACGACCAGATTGACCAGCGCGGTTTCGAGCTCTCCCGGATCCGCGTACACAGGCCAGACCTCTGGCGTAATATCGACCACCAGCGCCACGTTGCTGCGAAGCCCGGCGCGCAACACCTCCTGCATCGATCCGATCGTCTGCGCCAGGTCGAGCTGGACCGGGCTGACCTGCTGGCGGCGGGCGAAGGTGAGGAGCTGGCGGGTCAGCCCCGCGCCGCGCCGGATGCTGGTCTCCATTGCCTCGATCGCTTTCAGAATCTCGGCATCGCTGGTTGAACGCTTGATGCGTCGCAAGCCACCGGTGAGGCCCATCAGCAAATTGTTGAAATCGTGGGCGACGCCGCCGGTCAGCTGACCGAGCGCGTCCATCTTGCGCGACTCGGCAAGTTCGGCCTGCACGCGTTCGAGCTTCTGCTGAGCTTCGCGGCGCTCGGTGATGTCGCGCGTGATCTTGGCGAAGCCGATCAGTTCGCCAGCGTCGTCGCGGACCGGATCGATGATCACGCTGGCCCAGAAGAAGCTGCCATCCTTTCGGACGCGAAAGCCTTCTTCTTCGTAGCGGCCCATCTCACGAGCGGTCTGCAACGCGCGCGCCGGCTTTCCGGCCTTTCGATCGGCCGGTGTGTAGAAGCGGCTGAAGTGTTCGCCGACGATCTCGTCGGGTACATAGCCCTTGATCCGCTGACCACCCAAATTCCAGCTGGTGACGAAGCCGTCCGGATCCAGCATGTACAACGCATAGTCGGTGACATTGCGAACCAGCAGGCGGAAGTGATTCTCGCTCGCGGCCAGCGCAGATCGTGCTTTCAGACGTTCGGTGATGTCTCTGGTGATCTTTGCGTAGCCGATAAGTTCGCCGTTCTCGACGATTGCGTCGATCACCACCGACGCGAAGAAGCGCGAGCCGTCCTTTCGGATCCGCCATCCCTCGGCTTCGAACCTGCCGTGTCGACGCGCGATCGCCAGCGCGTGGTTCGGCAGACCCGCGCTCCTGTCCTCGGGAGGGTAGAAGACTGAAAAATGCTGGCCGATGATCTCAGCGGACTGATACCCCTTGATCCGCGCCGCGCCCGTATTCCAGCTCGACACGATGCCGGCCGGGTCGAGCATATAGATCGCGTAGTCAGTCACCCCCTGGATGAGAATCCGGAAAGCTCGCTCGCTTTCATGAAGCTCGCGTTCCGGCATCATCCCATCGGTCATTCAGTCGCTCCGAAACCGACAAAACACGTTGGGGCAGCTTTTGTTCCGAAGGATCGGAAAAAAATCGTGAGCGTCCGCCAATTGCCTAAGACCGTAAGGCAGAGGAGCAAAATAGCCCGCCGGGAAAGAGGGCCGCAGAGATCTCACCGATCTCCACGGGCTTCTCGCAGCGCCGAATGTGCTCGAAGCGGGCCGGAATGGCTGCCGCGCCATAGCCGGTGGCGAACACCAGGGCGACCCCGCGGGAGGCGAGGAGGTCCGCCAGCGGATAAACCAGCATGCCACGAAGGTTGATGTCCAAGACCGCAGCGTCGAGCGGTTCGCGCGCCAATTCCATGGCCTCGGGAAGCGTCGCGACTGGCCCGACAATCTGCGCACCGCATTGCGCGAGCGCAATCGCGACGTCCTGGGCCACGAAGTATTCGTCCTCGACGACCAGGACACGCAGGCCGGACAGCGGTTTGTTAGTCGTCATCGCGAGTTTCCCCCGCGCCGCCGATGTTGTCGATGCGCGTCAGTGGGAGCCTTCGCGCTCTTGCAGCCACGCAATCATTCCTCGGGCGGCCTCGGCCGATCGGGCGCGCTCCTGCCAGACGCCCTGGATTTCGCTGCTGCCGCTCTGCTCGGCTTCGCGCTTCCAGCGTTCGGAGCACAACGACAGCCGCTCTTCGAGCGACAACTGCTGCTTGGTTCTGTTGCGACGTTTTTTCACGCTGACCCTTTCCGTAATTTCGGACAGGCTATCGGCGTACGTCCTCGGCGGCATTCACCTATGCTAATGGATGTCCCGGAAGCAAACCGCCCTTCGCACCGCGCCGGCCAAGGGCGTCAAGCTGTTTATATTTCGAGACTGAGGGACCCGTAACGCGGCCATTGGCTTTGGCGGAATCCTTAAAAGTTGGCCGCAAGCCGGCAGAAGGGGCCGCACCCCGCCGGTTTGAGTGCTCCTGCTCTAGCCCATCGGAAACTGGATCGAACAGCGTAGCCCGTCGCTCTCGAAATCCAGCCGAGTCGTGGCACGAATTTCGTATGCCAGCATCCGCGTCAGAACTTCGGTGCCGAAACCGTCGCGTTGCGGCTGGTTGATGGGCGTCGCGTCATGCTCCTTCCAGACGAAGATCAGAGTGGGCGTCGCTCCGGTTTCGTCGACGCGCCAGGCGATTTCGACGCGGCCGGTGCTACTCCCGAGACTGCCATGCTCGATGGCATTGACGGTGAGCTCGTGGATTGCCAGTGCGAACAGGCGGCCCATCCGCGGCTGCAAGGCGAGCTCGGGGCCGGATAGCCGGACGCGTACGTCGTCGAGTGGACGATAGTGCAGCAACTCGTCGGTCAACAGCTTCTGCAACTCGATAACGCCCTCTTCGTCGGCGATCGCCTGCACCCGCGCGATCGCGTCGAGTCGATCTTCGAGCAATCCCATATAGGCGTCGAGATCGGTCCGGCTCTCGGCGGATTTGCGGATGATCATGCGGAGCAGGGCGACCGTGCTGCGCAGCCGATGGCGCAACTCGCCGGGTGCGTCTTGCTGATCGAGCAGCCGGCGCAGTCGGTGGTTGTCGGCTTCCAGCTGCGCGATCCGGGTCACCAAAGCATCGTCTGCCATTCACGGCCTCCGCGGTGGTTGCTGATCATGCTCATCCGTTGGCGCCTTCCGGATGAAGGTAGCCCTCGTCGAAATACGATAGCTCGCGCAGCCCATCGAGATTGTTGATCGTCAGGCGGCGACCGCGCAACGACATCAGGCCGGTGCGACGCAGCTCCTGCAGCGATCTGTTGACGTGGACCATCGAAAGGCCGAGCAAATCGCCGAGATCAGCCTGAGTTATGGGCATTTCGTAACTCATCCCCTCGACGAGGCCGACCATATCGAGGCGCAGATGCAGCTCGCAGAACAGGTGGCCGAGTCGCTCGGTGGCGGTGCGTCGGCCGAGGCTGACGAGGTGTTCGCGATCGATCGCGGTCGAAACCAGGAGATCCCACCACAACGCCTCGTCGATGCGCGGACTGCTGATCACCGCGGATTTCAGTCGCTCGACACGCACCGGCGACATCAGCACCGGCGTAAGCGTGGCTACCGAATGATCCATGAAGCGAGGCAGCATGCCGAAAGGTTCGCACAAATCGCCCGGAATGAACAACGAGATGATCTGGCGCTGACCATTGGCCAGCGTCGAGTAGCGGCATGCCCAGCCGTCAACGATGAGCGGCAGAGCATTCGGCTGCACACCTTCTTCGGCGACGTCTTCGCGCTGACGGACCGGTCGCGCCGGCTCGATGATACTCGTCAGCACTGCTTCGTCCTCCGGCGTGAGGCGCGCGCCGAAGCGTAGCTTACGCAAAAACGGATGGGCCATCTTGCTGGTGCTCCAAATCAGTTCGCAGCCGGACGTCAGCCATTTGATCGGCGGCTCTTGCCGTAGGGCCGCAAAGGGCTGGGTGCGCTGCTAACGGGCCCCCTGCAGGGCCGAAGCTGGAGGCAGTGACGAACGGGCGCGGTCCGGCCCGTTGTTCGCCGGCTCCGCACGGCCCGCAGCCAATGTTTCCAAAAGCCTCCATCCGCGTGAACGCTCGATCTGTTCAAGGGGTAACGCGTATTTGCGACGCCAGTTCGGATGTTCGGTCGAAGTCGCTGGCACGTTTACAGGATCATGCTCGCCCAGAAGATCATCGAGCTGCGTCATCGCCAACAGCGAGCGCGTCCGGCCGAGAAAACCATGCACGGCGTTCGAGAATACATCGGGCGTGATCTGCTGCGACGATCCGTCCAGACCGAGGACGCGCATAACGGCACGACGCTCCCGCTGGCGCGACTGCCGCTGCTTTTCGGTTTCTTCGGCCGACGGGTACAGGCCCAATTGATCTTTCAGGTCGATGTCGCTGCCCGAAAGCCAGCTCGGCAGCGTCGGCAGATCGTGACTTCCTGCTACCGCAACGGCGAGACGCGGATAGCTCGTCGCCGGCTTGAACTCACCATCGCCGTCGGCCTCGAAGAACAACACGCGATAGGACAGGATATTGGCTTCTTCCATGCGCTCCCGGAAGCCGGTTGGCACCGTGCCGAGGTCCTCGCCAACGACCAGGCAGTGGTGACGTTGGCTTTCAAGCGCCAGAATGCCGATCAGATCGGCCACCGGATAGTGCACATAAGCGCCAGCGGAGGGCGGCGATCCTTCGGGGATGCAGTACAGCCGCTGGAGACCCATGGCGTGATCAATCCGCAGCCCCCCGCCATGTCGCATGTTCGCGCGGAGCAGATCGATGAAGGGACGATAGCCCTCGGCGATTAGCGAGACCGGATTGAGCGGCGGCAATCCCCAATTCTGCCCGGCTGGATTGAAGATGTCGGGCGGCGCGCCGACTTCGGCCGCGTTCATGTAATCGCCCGGGTTCGCCCAGGTCTCGGACCCGCTGCGATCACATCCAACTGCGAGATCGAGATAGAGCCCGACCTGCATGCCCGCTGCCGTTGCGGCATCCTTAGCGGCGGCAAGCTGCTGCTCGGCGACCCATTGTGTCCAGTTGTAGAAGTCGATCTGCTCCGCGTGCTCGCGCGCGAATGCCAGCGATCCCTCGGAATCCGCCGCGTGGTACGCCTCCGGCCAGAGGTGCCAATCGGCCTGCGATGGATCGGTGTCGGCGAAATGGTCGCGCAGCGCTTGAAACAACGAGGCGTTGTGCAGGCCGTCGCCGGCTGTCGAGACGAATCGTTGATAGTCGGTGATGCGCTGTGCGTCGGCAGCGGTGCGGAAGTCGGCATGGACCAGTCGCAATGCTTGCAGCTTCAGATCGGCGACGCTGCTGTAGTCGACCTGCGAGGTCTTCCGGCATTGCTCGAGCCGCTGCTGGAAGCGAGCGGATTGCACAAGCTTCTGGGCGGCGGCGGATCGTTGATATTCCGCGATCGCGGTGACGTCGATGTACAGCACATTGAGGAATTGCCGGCTCGCGGGCGAATAGGGACTGGCATGCTCCGGGTTGTCCGGAAACATTTGATGCAGCGGATTCAAACCGAGCACGTCGCAACCTTGCGCGGCAGCGAGCCGGGCAAGGTGCTGAAGATCGGTGAAATCACCGATTCCCCAATTGCTCGCAGAGCGCAGCAGATACAGCTGGAGCGACAGGCCGTATCGCCGCTCGTCCCGGCGAAAGCTCTCCGGCAGCCAGCATTCGCCCGGTGTCACGATCAACATCGTCGCGGCGTCTGCATGACCGAGCACGAGCCGGTGATAGCCATGCGGAAGTTGCGGCAGCGTCAGGTGAGCTGTTGCATCTGCGTTGGCGGCCGCCACCGCCGCAGTGCCGCTGCGGGAGCTGCCGTCTTCCAAGGTGAGCTGCCACTCGATCTGCCTCGCCGAGATCGCGCAGCCGAGGTCGATCGCGATGCGGCCGGCGCGGTCAGGGCGTACGACGATGGCAGGTGGCAGAATTGCCTGCTGCTCAGGCTGCAATGTGGTTCCAGCATGGTCGAGCACGCCCATGCTGATCAGCAGCTTGCGGGCCACCTCGGGGTCGGTATCGACGGTGTTGCCGCGGGCGTCTTCGAAGCTGAGGGCGATGCCATAGCGTGATGCAAGGCGTTTGATTTGAGTTGGGTTCACGAGTGCTCCTGCCGACGTCGGAGCTGCTCGCCGGTCGAGCCCGCAGCTACGCGCCGCAGTGCTCCTCCGATCGGTGTCTCGACGTTTGCTGTCACAACCCCGAGTGGTTAGCCGTGTTCCTTTGGAGCGTGCCTGGCGTGAAAAACCAATGGCAAACCCGAGGCGGATTTCGACACCATTTTGCCATAGGTTAGAGAGCGGATATCTGCCTCGCGCTATTCTTCCGCGAGCGGCCCGCATCCGAGCGGGCCGGCGTGTCTTGCTGGAGTAAGTCAGATGACGGACGATCTCGATCCGCGGACGCGGGCCAATATGGAAGTTGCTCTGGAGCGGGTGTGTGGAACTCTGCCGAACGGGCAGGAGCATGCGGTGCGAGCGCGGGTGGCGGCGCAGATTGCGGAGTGTGCTCGCGCGGGCGGGCGCACCTTGCACGAGTTCGAAGCTGCAGGACAGGCGGCGGCGATCCGCAATAGGTTGCGCCACGAAGCCCAGCGCAGTCACTGACCCTTCTATAATCGACAGGCGGGCGCCGCGGCACCCTGTCTCATTTGATGTTAATCACTACTTGACCTTGGCGCCGGTGACCTCCGACCCCGGCATGCGCGACATGCTGCGCTTCATTATCGCGCGAGACACCATGCATCAGCAGCAATGGCTGGCGGTGATCGAAAAGATGGGCGGCACCGCCGCGCTGCCGAAGCGGCACACTGCTCCGGATCCGGCGAGACCACGCTGGTCGGGATTTCGTAGCACAGCCGCCAGCGCTGCAGGCCGATCAGGCCGAACCGGAGCGCCACCGCGAAGCTGGTGCGCCACGGCAAAAAGTAGATCGCGCCGCTCGGGTCGTTGCCGGCGATGCGGCGAAATTGATCGGCGCGATCCATTAGCTGCAGCGTCTGCGCTTAGTACGTGTTGCTGCCGTAAGCGGCCGAGCGCGTCGACAACAGGCGCGTCAACGTCGTAATCTGATACAGGGCCGACAGCGCTACGAGAATGTAGACGATACGGGCAGCGGCCGACGACGTCGCGGTTTCGGCCGCGCCGTTACCGAGGATCGCGGTGACGAGATCGAAATCAAACAGGCCGACCAAGCCCCAGTTGACGCCGCCGACGATGACGAGAAGAAGCGTGACGATGTTAAGAATGCGCATGGTGATCTCCGATGAGTGACGCCGACCAACCATCGCACCCATCACGAGTTCCTATTCGCTGTCGCGTCCGGATGTCACTTCGGCCGTGAATCAGTGGGGAATCGTGCGCGTTGAATGACCGCGATCATCATCCGCGATGTGGAAGCAGAACCGGAATCACCACTGCGCTCCTATGCGAGGAACGCGTCGCGTCGGGCCTGGTTGGCTTGCGGCATTACGACCATGGAGCCCAACATGACAGATCAACGATCCTTCGCCATCGTCACCGGAGCGTCGACCGGAATCGGCCTCGAGCTGGCCCGGTGCTGCGCGAAGGCGGGGTTCGATTTGCTGATCGCGGCTGATGAGCCGGCGATCGAAACAGCCGCGATCGATCTGCGCGCAAGCGGCGTCTCTGTCGAGACGGTGCAAACCGATCTTGCTACCGAGGAGGGCGTCAACCGTCTCTGCGAGGCCGCGAAGGGCCGGCCGGTCGATGCGCTGTTAGCAAACGCCGGCCGCGGACTTGGTCATTCCTTTCTCGATCAGAATTTTGCCGAGGCACGCAAGGTCGTCGATACCAACGTTGTCGGGACGCTATATCTGGTCCATCGTATCGGCAACGAGATGAGCCGACGCAACAGTGGCCGTATCCTGATCACGGGTTCGATCGCCGGCTTCACGCCGGGCAGCTTCCAGGCGGTCTACAATGCGTCGAAGGCGTTCCTGAATTCGTTTTCCTTCGCGCTGCGCGAAGAGCTGAGGGACAGCGCGGTGACGGTGACCTGCCTGATGCCCGGCGCGACCGAGACGGATTTTTTCCGCCGTGCCGATATGCTCGACACCGCAGTCGGAGCCGCCGAGAAGGACGACGCCGGTGAGGTTGCGCAGCTCGGCTTCGACGCGATGATGTGCGGCGAGGGCGACGTCGTCACCGGCTGGAAGAACAAGGTGATGTCGGCGGCCGCCAATGTGGTGCCGTCCGGGACGCTGGCCAGTCAGCACCGCAAGATGGCGGAGCCAGGCACGGCCAAGAGCTGAGCGTGAACGCGGCGACGACGGCCATCGGGGCGTAAAGCCGCGGACGACATCTTCTCTGCCGTGCCGGCTTGATCGCCCCGATGGCAGGCAGTTGCGGCACCGCGGCGGTCGTTATGCGGTCCACAACCTGTTTGCCGACAATGTCAACGCGCTTCCGCCTGAGCGCCCGGCCGTGCCGCCGACGGATCGCGGCGGATGACGCGCAGGCCATCGATCCCGCGGATGTCGCTGTGCAACGCTGCCTCCATGTCCATGCGGCCTGCGCACCAGCGGCGCGTGAGGGCGGGGCGGGAGAAGTTGAAGCTCTTTTCGGGGCCTGGCTCGTCGGATCCGGCCCGATAGCTGAGCAGCGAGATCTCGTCGTCTGCATTCGAGCTGCCGGCGAGTTCGCGCTGAAGGCGCCTGATCGCGATCTTGTCCTTGAGGCGAAGATAGGTCTGGTTGCCGAAGATGAGGTCGTTCTTACGCTCGAGCGCGGCCTCGAGGCTGGTCGGCGGCGCGTCGTCGCGGGCGTAGAGATCGAGTACGAACAGCCGCAGCGGGGCGGTGGATGCCTGCAGGATTGGATCGAACGGCGCGTTCAGCGACAAGCCGCCGTCGACCAACGTCTGCTGGCCGATGGTGACGGGCGCGAACTCGGGCAAGAAGCCGCAGCTGGCGAGCACATGGTCGAGTTCGATGCGGGTGGTGCTGGTGTCGAATACTACGGGATCACCGCTGACGACGTCTGTCGCCACGATGCACAGCCGAACCTCGCCGCCGTTGAGCCGGCCGAAGTCGATCAGTTGGGCGAGCCGCCGGCGCATCGGCGTCAGATCATACAGGCTGTGAAAGCGCGGCGACGGAAATCGCGGATAGAAACGCGACGGATCTCCGATCACATGCGCACGGACAGCGCTCATCCAGCCTTCGAGATGTGCGAACGGGCCGGCGCTCGGCGCTTCTGTCCCAATCCCCCAGAAAGTGCGCAGGCGAAATACGCGCTCGTCCGGCGCGGTGCCGGCGATCAGTGCGGCAGTGACCGCACCAGCGGAGGAGCCGGCGGTCCAATGCAGCGGCAACTGCCGCTCGGCAAAAGCCTGATACGCGCCACCGTGATAGGCGGCAAGGCTGAGTCCGCCGCCGAACACCAGAGCTGTCGTCATATCCGCGGAGCCGCCATCCGCGGGTGCCGAGAATTCACGCGGCAAGCCGCCGATCAATTGAGCGCTCGCGGAGCTTCGGTTTGTTCGCGCGCCTCGATCGAGGACAGACTGGCCGCGCAAGCGGCGTCGATCAGGGTAACGCCGCCCACCATGGCCACGGCTGCCGCGACGTTGGCCTGCTTATTGTTGTCGTTGCTGAGGTGCATGCCGAGAGTGCCGAGGTCGAGCGCGTCGCCGGCTACCCGGCTCCAGACCGAGGTCGCGGACTCGGTCGAGAGGATCGCGACGCCGCTGGCGATTTCGCGCAGCCCGTAGAGCTGGACCATGCCTTCGCTGCCCTGCATGCCCAGCGCCTGCGTGATCCGGCGCGGTGCAATCAGTTCGGCAGCGCCAAGCGCCAGCGAGAACCAGCCGAGCGCACGAGCCAGCCCTCGCGCTTCGGAGGATGTCATCTGCAGCGAAGCTTTGGTCATTGCGATCTCCTTGTTTCGCCTGCCAACGGCGCCGCCGTGGCCATGTTCCAAACGTCGGTCCGGATCGCCTTTGGAACACCGCCAGGGGCCACGGGTTGGATGTCGCTTGCTGAGAAGGAGACAGAGGTTTGCGGCGTCTGCCTACCAAATGGCACGGCCTGTTGGACTACCTGGTGTCGGCGCTGGTGATCGCGCTGCCGTTTCTGGCGGGGTGGCAGGGCGGAGCGCGCTGGTGCTTTGTCACGCTGGGCTTTCTCGGCATCGGCTACAGCCTGGTTACTGATTACGAATGGGGCGCAGTGGGCCTGCTGCCGATGCCGATCCATCTGACGCTGGACGCTGTGTTCGGCGCCGCAATGTTGGTGCTCGCCGCCACGCTTGAACTCGGCGCCTTCGCTTGGGCGTCGGCGGTCGTCGGGGCGCTGGCATTGCTGCTGGTACTGATTACCGAGCGCCGGCCGAACGCGTCTCCTCATCCTATCCGTCCCGACATGCCATGACAAAATCGATCGAGACTGTGGAGCCGATCAGCCAGGCGGCCCATCTGTGCATCGATATGCAGCGAATCTTTTGCACCGGCGGAGTGTGGGAGACGCCGTGGATATCGCGCGTCGGCCCCGCGATCACTGAGGTCGCATCGCGTTATCGCGACCGCACGATCTTCACGCGGTTCATTCCACCGCACCGCGCCGAGGACTGCAACGGCCGCTGGCGGCGCTATTATCACCGCTGGGAGGCCGCAACGCAGCAACACCTTCCGCCGGAGCAGCTCGATCTCGTGCCCGAACTCGCTCGGCTAACGCCGCCGGCGCTGGTGATCGACAAGCCGGTGTATTCCGCTTTCAAGCAATCCAGTCTGGCGGCGATGCTGAACCAGCTCGGCGTCGGCACCGTGGTGTTCACCGGCGCGGAAACCGACGTCTGTGTTCTGGCCACCGTGCTGGACGCGGTCGATCTTGGTTATCGGGTGGCGCTGGTCGAAGATGCGTTGTGTAGTTCGTCGGACCCGGGCCATGACGCGCTGATGACGATGTATCGCACCCGCTTTCACGAGCAGATCGACCTTGTGTCGGTCAGTGATCTATTCGGCCTGTGGGAGCCGGGGCGCGACATCCCGTTCCGCCTGGCTTGAAGCTGGAACACCTGCCAGCGCAAGCTGCGGCTGCGGCTCGCAGCCACTGAGTCCGCGTGTAGTCTCATAGTGCCCAGGACAAGGAGCATAACACCGCTCGCGGCGTGATGCTCCGCCGATCCGGGCCCGCTCTTGCGCTGCTTAGTCAGCCGCACGGCACGGCATAAGCGACCGGCATCCCGGATCGGCGGAGCGCTGCTGCGAGTCGCTGCTTGTCAGGGGGGGATAGGGAACACGGCGGAGCAGTGCCCGACGTCATGCACTGCCGTCGGTCACCGTCTTACCGAGACGATCGCGGCTTTCGAGTTCGGCCATCGACAGCAGATACTCGAGATGGGAAAATTTCAGCTCGCGGGCGAGCTCCAGCGCTTCGCGCAGATGATGGATCAGATCGATCGACTTAGTGGGGTCGTATGACATCGCGTAGTCCTCGAGCATGAGGGTGCCCGGCCGACCGCCGGCCACCCGATCCTTTTAGACGGGGTGGCCGGGTCGTTATTTGGCGGCTGGCGCTGCTGGTGCGGCAGCGCCTAGCTTCTGAGCCATCTCCAGATGATGCTTCAGCGCCGGGAGAGTCTTGCCGGCCCAATCCTTCAACTCCGGCAAATCCCCGTTTTGCGCATAACGCTGGAACAACGCGATCGCATCTTTGTGCGCCGCGACCTGCTGGCTGGCATAGAGCGCCTGGAAATCGTTACCACGGGCGTTGTTCAGCTGGTCGTATTTGTCCTGATGGGCGCTGTCGAGCTGACTCGGGATATCGACCTTCAACCCGCGAACGACGATCAGCTGGCGCAGCTCTGACGAAGTCTTGCCGTGGTCTTCTATCATTTGGTTGGCGAAAGCTTTCTGCCCCTCGGTGCCGCGCGCCAGTGCCAGCCGCGACGAGGCGACCTCGAAGAGATCGGAGATCGCCACCTGGGTAATGAATTGCTGCGTTGCGGGGCTGATGGCGGGCGCCTGCGCGGCGCTGGATTGAGCCGCGGCCGTCTGCACCAAAGGAGGAGCTGCGATCATGAAGCAGCTGAGAACAAGAGCCGTGGTCGTCTTCATTGAGAATCCTTGTCTTGCCTGTCACTGACAACGGTGCTGATGCCTTGCCGAAGCTGAACTCAGCCGGCTTGCAACCCACCCGGTTTGGGGCTCAACGGAGAGCCAATGGCCGAGTTCCAATCCGAACGGATCGTGCGGCGGACTGAACGACGCGGAGCCCGCCGCTGCCTGCATTCTTGAAAGCGCAACCATCGTGCAGAGCTGCATCGCAGCGCAGCGGGCCAATGTCGCCGCTGCGCTTCGTTAGGAACCACTAACAGCTGTGATGTTTGTCAGGCGCAACACACGAGCGGAGATCACCATGAAGGCGCTGACCTGGCACGGCAAGAGCGACATCCGGTGCGAGAGCGTACCGGATCCGAAGATTGAGCACGGCCGTGACGCCATCATCAAGGTGACCGCCTGCGCGATCTGCGGCTCGGATCTGCATCTGTTCGATGGGGTGATGCCCGAGATGCGCAGCGGCGACGTCCTCGGGCACGAGACGATGGGTGAAGTCGTCGAGGTCGGTGCCGACAACAAGAAGCTGAAGGTCGGCGACCGCGTCGTCGTGCCGTTCACGATCTCCTGCGGTGAGTGCTTCTTCTGCCAGCGCGGCTTCTACAGCGGCTGCGAGCGCTCGAATCCCGACAAGAAGAAGGCTGAAACCATGTGGGGCCACTCGCCCGCCGGCCTGTTCGGCTACTCGCATCTACTCGGCGGCTACGCCGGCGGGCAGGCCGAGTATATGCGGGTGCCCTATGCGGACGTCGGGCCGATCAAGGTTCCGGACGGGCTGAGCGACGAGCAGGTGCTGTTTCTGTCCGACATCTTCCCGACCGGCTTCATGGCAGCGGACTTCTGCGATCTGAAGGGCGGAGAAACCGTCGCGATCTGGGGCTGCGGGCCGGTCGGGCAGTTTGCGATCAAGAGCGCCTTCATGCTCGGCGCAGAGCGGGTAATCGCTATCGACACGGTGCCGGAGCGGATGGAAATGGCGCGTGCTTCGGGCGCGATCACGATCGATTTCCGCGATGAGGATGTCTACGACCGTATTCAGGATCTCACCAACGGCCGCGGCGCTGACGCCTGCATCGACGCTGTCGGCACCGAGCCCGACACCGCGTCCGGCTTCGACGCCGTGGTCGACCGCGTCAAGATGGCGACCTTCATGGGCACTGATCGGCCGCATGTGCTACGGCAGGCAATCCATTGCTGCCGCAACTTCGGCACTGTGTCGATCGTCGGTGTGTATGGCGGTTTGCTCGACAAGATCCCGATGGGCTCGGCTATCAACCGCGGGCTGACTTTCCGCATGGCGCAGACGCCGGTGCAGCGTTATCTGCCGCAATTGCTCGGCCGCGTGGAGAGGGGCGAAATCGATCCGAGCTTCGTGATCACCCACCGTGCCACGCTGGAAGAGGGCCCGGAGCTGTACAAGACGTTCCGCGACAAGAAGGACGGCTGCATCAAGGTGGTCATGAAGCCCTGAGTGCGGCCTCTCGATGGCGCGCGTCCGGATCGGCACGTCGGGATGGTCGTACCCATCCTGGCGAGGTCCATTCTTTCCCGACGGGCTGCCGTTGAACCGGCAGCTGCAATACTACGCCAGCCAGTTCGGCTCGGCTGAACTCAACGGTGTATTCTATCGCACGCCGACGCCGGAAGCGGTGAAGGGCTGGCGTGATACCACGGGCGAGGATTTCGTGTTCGCCTGGAAGGCCTCCAAGTTCATCACGCATTGGAAGAGGTTGTCGGCGGCCAGCCTCAACAGCCTTGAGCTGCTTGAGGACCGCATCAGCCTGCTCGGCGACAAAGCCGGGCCGATCCTGTTTCAGTTGCCGCCGCAGTTCAGCGCGGACGAACAGCGTCTGGCCGCGTTCGTCGAGATGCTGTCGCCGCGACGGCGCTACGCATTCGAATTTCGTCACCCGAGCTGGTACGCGCCGAATATTCTCCGCGTCTTGCGGCGGGCCAACGCCTCGCTGTGTCTGTCCGATCACCACGATGCCCCGGCACCCTGGAAGCGGACAGCCGATTTTGTCTATGTCCGCGGCCATGGTCCAGGCGGCCGCTATCACGGTCACTACAGCCGCGCCGCATTGCAGAGCTGGGCCAACACGATCGCAGCGTGGCGCCGCCGCGGCCACGACGTTTACGTCTATTTCGACAACGACCAGAAGAGCGCCGCGCCGCTGGATGCGTTGCGCTTGCAGCGATTGATGGATTGAACCGCGCCGTTCGCCGCGGACGGAACGACCCGCGCCGTGATCGATTGGTGCAGCGATCATTGGAGACCGATATGCCACCATTCTATCCCAAGCCGCCATTTCCGAAGCAACAACAGCCGATGCCGGGCGTGACCGCCGCGATGCAGCCGCGGCCGGACCATGGTGAGTCGAGCTACAAAGGGGCCGGACGCCTGAAGGGCCTGAGCGCCTTGATCACCGGCGGTGACAGCGGCATCGGCCGCGCTGTCGCGATCGCCTATGCGCGCGAGGGAGCGGACCTGCTGATCTCCTATCTCGACGAGCACGACGATGCCGCCGAGGTCAAAGCGCTGATCGAGCAGGAGGGCCGAAAGGCCGTGCTGGTCCCCGGCGATCTGCAACGCGCCGATCATTGCAGGGCGGTGGTGCAGAAGGCGGTCGAGGAATTTGGCGGGATCGACATCCTGGTCAATAATGCCGCTCATCAGGCAACCTTCAGCGATATCGGCGACATCAGCGACGAGGAGTGGGAACTGACGTTCCGCGTCAACATCCACGCGATGTTCTATCTGACCAAGGCCGCGGTGCCGCACATGAAGCCGGGCAGCGCCATCGTCAACACCGCCTCTGTGAATTCCGATATGCCTAACCCGTCGCTGCTCGCCTATGCGACCACCAAGGGTGCGATCCAGAACTTCACCGCGGGGCTCGCGCAGATGTTGGCCGAGAAGGGCATCCGCGCCAACGCCGTCGCGCCGGGACCGATCTGGACGCCGCTGATCCCGTCCACCATGAAGGAGGACACAGTGTCGAACTTCGGCAAGAACACGCCGATGCAACGCGCCGGCCAGCCCGCCGAACTGGCGACGGCCTATGTCATGCTGGCGGATCCGCTGTCGAGCTACACGTCGGGCACGACGGTGGCGGTCACCGGCGGCCGACCGTTTATCTGAGGCCGCGGCGGCGGCGAATGAGATAGAGGATCGACCGAAGCTTCTCGGGAACCGGCACGCTGGTTTGACGTTTGTCGAGCATTGGGAGGCTTTCACCATGTTGCAGGCCCCGCCATGAACGACCACGCCGGTGAGCCGAGACGCGCCGCACGTGGCGAGAGACAGATGGGACATCATCGGGACGGCGCCGCGAAATCCTCGGCGCCGCAGCATTCGTCGGCCGGCTTCAGATCGACCGGTGCGTTTGGTGCCCCAGTCCACGCCACACAGGATCACCGCGGTCCTCCGCCGCATCGCTTTGCTCCCTTCATGGCCAAAGTGGCCACGCGGCTCGGCCTTGCCGGGACCGATCAGGCTGAGCTGCTCGCGATCGCGCGTGCGCCGCGGCAGTTCGCGAAGGGGGAGTTCATCACCCACGAGGGCAGCATGACGACTGCCTTGGTGTTTCTCTGCTCGGGCACAGCCTATGCGGCACGAACGCTGGAGGACGGCAGTCAGCAAATCGTCGCGGTGTTTCTTCCGGGCGATCTGCTCAACCCGGGCGACCTTGTGCTGCGCAGCGCACGAGCTTCGATCTACGTATCAGCGTCCGCGGTGGTGCTCGAAGTGCCGCATGCCGAGCTGCTGCCGCTGCTCGCGACCCGGCCCGCGATCATCCGTGCCTTATGGTGCGAGACTGCGCTGCACGCCGCGATCCAGCGCGAGTGGCTGATCTGGCTCGGGCGGCGCTCGGCGCAGGCGAGGCTCGCGCACTTCCTTTGCGAGGTCTCGTACCGGATGCAGCACTGGAGCGGATCGTCGCAGGAGACCGTGGCGTTTCCGTTCACTCAGCGCGAACTCGCCGATGCATTGGGACTGTCTTACGTTCACGTCAATCGGGTACTGCAGCATTTACGCAGCACCAAGCTGATCGAGCTGGTGCAGGGGCGGCTCACGATTCGCAGCCGCGAGTTTTATGCGATCGCGGAATTCGACCCCGGCTATCTGCAGACTGCCACTCTGGCTGATCCCTTGCCTGGAATGAGCAGCCGGTTCGCAGGCTCGGACATCCGCACGCCGCACGGACCGGAGGCCGACTTGCGAAATTGAGGCGGCGATCGGCGGTTCCGTCATCGCAGGTTAATGTGGTTGTCCGTCGGCTCAGCGATAGTTGAAACGCGCCGACCGGCGCCGGTGGGGACTGAGGTGACAATGGCGATTGATCGACGCAGCGCATGCCTGCACCAGGCGGCGCTCTGCAAGCAGCGTTCGGCCACCGAGCCGGCACGCCGCAACTACTGGCTCGCGGAAGCTCACAAGTGGTCGCAGCGCGCCGACGAAGAAGTCGGCGAGGTCGTGCTGGTCATCGACCGCAAACGGCCGGTGAAACGCGCGTAAGCGGCCTCATCATTTTCATCTCGCGCGTCGCGGCCTGCTCGAGAGCTGCGGCTACCGTCTGCTCGCACGTGGCGATCCGCAGCGCAGCGCGCCCGATGTTGGCTTCGAGGCCGTCCTGCAGCGCGACCTCGGGCTGCCGGCCAAGCGTCCGCATGGGCGACGTCGCGTCGTGGTGGGCGTCCGTCAATCCATCTACAAACGTGACGTGATTCCGTTGCGATCGACGAGATGAACGTCGACGCCGGTCCTGCTGTCCACGACATCGCGGATCGCGGCGGCCGGCATCAGGCTGAACGCCGTCGACAGCGCATCGGCTTCAGTTGCAGTGGGAGCGACGACGCTGACGCTGCGATATAGCAAGGGGCTGCGTCCGCTAAGTGGATCGAACAGATGCGTGAAGCGACCGTCGGGATCGAAGCGGAAGCCGGTCGCCGCGCTGGTTGCCACCGCGCGATCGACCAGCGGGATGGTCTCGCTGAGCTGTCCGGGTAGCTCGGGGTGTGCAATGCCGACCTGCCAGGGTGTGCCATGCGGGCCCGCACCGAGAGCGCGGATCTCGCCCATGTCGACCAGTGTCGTCGTCACGCCGGCGCGGCGGAACAGCTCGACCACATGGTCGGTCGCATAGCCCTGAGCAATACCGTTCAGCGTGATCGCGGCGCCGCGTCGACGCAACACAATACGATCGGCGCTGACACGCAAACGGGCGTGCCCGACCTTCGTCAGCGCCTCGGCGAGCCGCTCGGCGGAGGGGCCGGCGGGATCGGCGCGGTCGGCCGCGAAGTGCTCCTGATAGAGTCGCCACAGCGGCTGCACGGTCGGATCGAACGCGCCGCCGGTGAGTTCGGCGAACCGCAGCGACGCGCGCAGCAGCGCCACCATGTCGGGATCGGGCGCGACCAGCAGGCCCGCCAGGTTGAGTTCGCAAATGGCGGAAGACGGCTGATACAGGCTGAACAGACCTTCCAGCCGCCTAACCTCGGTGATCGCGCGCTCGATCAGCAGCTCGGCCTCGGCGCGGTCGGGATGAAACATCTCGATCGACACCTGCGCGCCGAGCGCCGAGCCGCGCCAACGCACCGACTCGGATGCGGGTCCGGCGTGCAGTCGTCCGGCAAGCAGCGATCCGGCTGCGGCCGCCGCGATCGTGATCATGCGGCGGCGGGTGAGGCGGTGGCTGTGCATGGTGACCTCTCAGTTCGTCCGCACGCTGGCAGCGTCGTGCTCGTCGGCCGCGGCCGGCGGTTCACCGCCAAGTACGTAGTCGGACGGAATCTCGTCGAAGCTGACGATGCGGCCGCCGTGGCTGGCGACGAACTGATCGGCAACGGCGCGGTCGCCGAACGGCACAGCCTCCGCTGCGCCCATGCCGCCTTGCCTGCGGCTGCCGATCACGAACACAGCCTTGCGCGCCTCGATCCAGTTGGTCTCGCCCGGCGCGTCCCAGCTCGGCGCGCGCGCCATGTCTGACACGTAGATCGCGCGGATATCGCGCGGCTGCTCGGGCATCCGCGTGAACGCCACGGTGTCGCGCACCGACGAGAACCAGAACGGATCGAGCCGGCTTGCGGTGATGATCTGGCCCTTCGGTCCGGGATGCTCCATCAGATTCATGCCGCAGAACACGCCCATAGCATCGGCGTTGAGCGCGACCGCCGGCGGCGGCTCGGCCGTCGCCGAGTTCGGCTTGCACCCGGCGAGCAGAAGGAGGGCGGCACAGGCCGCCAGCAGGCGCAGCATCATAATTCCCTCCGCGCGAATGAGAGCATCGACAGGGCGAGCGGCACCACGATCCACGCGCCGAGGCCGAGGAGCAAGGCGACGAGGCCGGGGTGCGTGCTGCCGGCGAGGCCGGCCATGCCGGAAAACTGGCTGACGTTGAAGCCGCTGAGATTGGTCAGCCGGTACAGATCAGTCGGGTTCAAGAACAATAGCGCGTTCAACGTTGCGCCCGAAATGGTGCGGCCCTGATCGACCACCAGCAGGCCGAGCAGCGCCATGTCGAACACCAGCACCATGATCAGCCAGACGCCGATCGACAGACCTGCCGCAGTGCCGCGGTCTCTTACCAGACTGGAGATCAGATAGCCGATCGCCACGAACACCGCGCCGAGCATGATCGAGGTGCCGAGCATCGCGCCGAATGCGAGCCAGCTCGCTGTGAGAGTTGCGGCGCCGGTCAGACTCAGCGCAACGCCGGCGGCGCCGTAGCCGATCAGCGTGGCGAAGGCGAGGATCAGCACGTGGCCGACGAACTTGCCGAGGATGACCTGACCGCGGCCGACCGGATAGCTCAGCAGCAGGATCATCGTGCCGCGCTCCATCTCGCCCACCACGGCGTCATGTGAGATCAGCAGCGCGATCAGCGGCAGCAGAAAGATCGACAGGCTCGACAGGCTGACGACGACGACGTCGAGCGCGCCGGCGCCGACATTTCCGGTCGGCGCGCTGCCAAGAAAGGTCAGCGACAGCGCCAGCGCGGCGAGCAGCAGCGTGGTCGCCAATACCCAGCGATTGCGCAGGCCTTCTTGGATCTCCTTGGCGGCGATAATGGCGATCGTTCTCATGCTGCGGCCTCCTGGCTTTGCAGGAAGTGTGCGTAGAGATCGTCCAGTGTCGGCGCAGCGATCTCGATGTTGCGCACGCGCGGATCGGCAGCGGCCTCACGCAGCAGCATCATCTTGTCCGCGTCGTTGCGGGCCAGCATCACAACGCCGCGCGTCGTCCGCGCCGCGTCGCCGAGCCATGGCGGCAGCGCGTCGGCGTTCGATGCCATGTCGATCGTGACGCGGATCGGCAGGCGCGAGATGTGACGCAGCTCGTCCATCGTGCCTTGCACGACCAGCAGGCCGCGGTTCATGATCAGCACGTGCTCGGCGCGGTCTTCGAGTTCGGTCAGTGCGTGCGAGGAAATCAGCACGGTGGCGCCGTCGCGGCGAAGTTCGTCGCAGATGTCGTAGAAGGTCTGCCGCAGTGCCGGGTCCAGCCCTGTGGTCGGCTCGTCGAGCAGCAGCACGCGCGGGCGACCGAGCAGCGCCTGCGCCAGTCCGAGCCGCTGCCGCATCCCCTTGGAGTAGGTGCCGACCTTGCGATCGGCCGCGTGGGCGAGGCCGACGCGGTCGAGCAATGGCCATGCGGCGGCCGGCGCGATGTGCTTAAGACGGGCGTAGAACGCCAGCGTCTCGCGGCCGGTGAGGCCGGTGTTGAAGGCCACGTTCTCGGGCAGATAGCCGAGCAGCCGCCGGCCTGCGAATTCGCCGGCGGCGGGATCTTCGCCGAGCACCCGGATGGCGCCGCTGGTGGCGCGGATCAGGCCGAGCATCAGCTTGATCAACGTCGTCTTGCCGGCGCCGTTGTGGCCGACCAGTGCGCTGAGCCGGCCCGGCTGGAGATCGAACGAGACGCCGCGCAACGCGCGGACGGCGCGGTAATGCTTTTCGACGTCGGTGACGGAGATGGTTGCGGTCATTGCACGCTCGTGGATTGGGGCCGCGGCGGCGGCGCGATCAGCGGCCGGCTGTCGATGACGCCGCCGGGATACAGCGCCGGAAACTGGTTCTGCGCCCAGCGCAGCACCTGTACGGCGGGGCTGTTGATCAGCACCTTGGCGGACGGCGCGGTCCACAGCACGCGATCGACCAGGTCGTTCGGCCGATAGGCGGTGTCGGCAACGCCGTCGCCGTCGAGGTCGAACGCCGGGTTGTCGCTCCAGTAATTGCCGCGGCCGCTCTTCGACCAGTCGAGATTGCGCGTGCCGACATACTTGACCTGATTGCGGTTTCCGATGAAGGCGTTGCCGGTGATTTCATTGCCTTCGGAGCCGGCCGTGAAGTGCACGCCGATGCCGCAATGCTCGAACCAGTTGTCGCGGAAGAAGCCCTTGTTGCTGTTGTAGATGAAGACGCACTTCTCCGGGCCGGTGGCGGCGCGAGTCGCGGGGGCCTCCGTCTTCGGCAGCATGGATTTCTCGTCGTCGGCGCCGTCGAAGTCGGCGCTGATGTCCGCCAGCTTGCCGCCGGCAACCAGGTTGCCCTCGATCGTCGCATAGTTGGCGTAGTTGAACAGCAGCCCGAAATCGCGGTCACGGTCAGAGACGTTGCTGCGGATGATCAGGCGCTTGGAATACATGATGGCGTAGCCGCCATGATTGCCGGTGGAGGTGTTGCCGCTGATTTCGCTGTCGTCGGTGTACATATAGTGCACGGCGAAGCGAACCTTCTCGAAGCGATTATTGATGAAGCGGTCCTTGGTGCTGGCGATCGAGAAGATGCCGTCGCGTCCGTAGCGAATGGTGTTGCCGTCGATCACCACATCCGGCGCGTTCCACACCCGCACGCCGTTGCCGGCTTCGTTCAGCCGGATGCCGCGCAGCCCCTCGATGGTGTTGCCGGCGACGCGCGCGCCGCGCGCGCTGTAGACGTTCACGCCGTACAGATTGTCATCGATCAAATTGCCTTCGATCAGGGCTCGCTCGGCCTTCTGGGTGAGAAAGACTCCGGAGTCCATCGCCTGCGGATTGCGGCCCGAGCCACGAATTGTGAGGCCGCGCACCGCGACGTCAGGGGCCGAGACCGTGATCACGCTGCCCTCGCCACGGCCGAGCACGATGACGCCGGGGCGACCAATCAGCTCAAGCTTGCGCTCGATCCTGATCGGGCCGTTGTAGGTGCCCGGCGCGAGCGCGACGATGTCGCCGTCGCTCGCGCCGTTCAGCACCGATTGCAGGTCCGAAGACGGCACAACTTCGAGCTGCGCGGCGAATGCCGCGCCGCAGCCGGCGGCCCCGAGCAGGGCCGCCACCAGTCGCGCAACGTATGCCGTCATCGTCACCGTCAGACGCTCTTCGGCTCGACCAGCATGCGGCCCTTCATCTCCATATGCATGGCGTGACAGAACCACGAGCAGTAGTACCAATAGACGCCGGCCTTGTCGGCTGAGAACGACACCGAGGCGGTGGCCTGCGGCGCGACCTCCATCTGGATGCCGTAGTTCACGATCGAGAAGCCGTGGGTGAGGTCTTCGATCGAGTCGATGTTGGTGACGTAGACGGTGACGTGATCGCCTTGTTTCACCTGAAATTCGCTCAGGCTGAAATTGGGCGCGCTCGAGGTGATGTAGACGCGGACCTTGTCGCCATCACGCACCACCTTGGAGTCGGCTTCGAGGTCGATGCCGTCGGCCTTGGCCTGCTTCACCGCGTCCGCGAACATCGGATCGGCGCGATCCCAGATCGACACTGGGTTGATCTTCGACCGATGCACGATGGTGGCGTCGTGTGGCTCGGCAAAGCTCGGACCGTCGTGCACCACCTTCATTTTGTCGCTGGAGATGTCGATCAGCTGATCGTTCTCCGGCTTGAGCGGTCCGACGTTCAGGAAGCGGTCCTTGGAAAACTTGTTGAGCGAGATCAGCCATTTTCCGTCTGCCTCTTTGGTCTGGCCCATCGAGGTGTGGTTGTGGCCGGGCTGATACTGAACGTCGACCTTGTCGAGGATGGGATTGACCTTGTCGCCCCTGTAGGCGCGACGCGCCAGATCGATGTTCCACTTGCAGACCTGGCTGTCGATGAACAGCGTGGTGTAGGCGTTGCCCTTGCCGTCATAGGCGGTGTGCAGTGGCCCGAGACCCAGCTCCGGCTCGGCAACGATCACATCACGCGGCTTGATCTTGTCGTCGAACAGCTGATCGAACAGCCGAACGTCCATCACCGTCACGGTCGGCGACAACTTGCCGTTGGCGACGATGTGGATGCCATCCGGGGCCGTGTTGATGCCGTGCGGGCTGTTGGCGACCGGCACATAACGGGTGTAGGGCGAGCCCTTGCGGCCGTCGATCACCGGCACACCGTTCGTCTCCTTGAAGTCGCCCTTCTTCACCGCCTCTTCGATGCGCTTCAGGTTGAAGATCACCAGCCAGTCCTGATCGTTGGCGGTCATCTCGGCGGCGGTGACCCCTTCTTCCGAATTGTAGCAGGTCGCGAACGCGTACTTGCCCTGGTAGTCGGCATCGACGTTGTCGAGGTTGCCGTCGACCATCACCTGCCAGGCCACCTTCATAGCGTCGCCGTCCACCGCGGTGAAGATCGCGTGGTAGTCCTTGGTGTTGGTCAGGTTCTTGCCGTCGTTGACCAGCGGCACGCGGTCTTCGCCGTTGCAGAACACGTAGCCGGTGCGGGGATATTTCTGCACGCGCAGGCCGTGCACGGTGTGCTGGTTCGGCAGCTGGATGATCTTGTCGCACTTCATCACGTCGAGCCGGACGCGGGCGACGCGGGTGTTGGCCTTGTCGTTCATGAAGACGTAGCGGCCGTCATAGGTGCCGTCGGTGAACGACAGATGCGGATGGTGAAGGTCGCCGTTCATGTAGGTGCCGCCGCGATTCTTCAGGAACTCGCGCGTTTCAGGGAGCAAACCTTCGGTCAGCACCTTGAGGCTTTCGTTGGTCTGGCCCCAGCCGGTGGCGCTGCAGCGGTTGAACACCGGCACGCGCATCAGCTCGCGCATCGAGGGCAGGCCGACGATACGCAGCTCGCCGGTCTGGCCGCTCGAGAAGAACACGTAGTACTCGTCGAGCTCGCCGGGCGCGACCTCGGCCTTCTGGATCGCGGGGCGCGCGGGCACGGAGGGCGCAGCCTTGGTTTGTGCTTCGGCTGCGGCGATCAGGTGCAGCCCGTCGCTGCCCAGCGAAACGCCGCCGGCGAGGCCGACGCCGGCCGCCGCCGCTGTGGTGCCGAGCAATGCTCGCCGGCTGACGCCTTTGTCCTTGGTGGTGTCGGTCATCGTCGTCTCCTAGGCTTGTGAGGTTGGGGAAGTCGGGTTGAGGCTGGGGATCGGACGCCCGCCGGCGGTGATCAGCGTGTCGGGCCGCTTGCCGCCACGCATTGCGGGAGACGACAGCGCATCGCGCTTCTCGCGCTTTAGCCGCACCTGAATCATGTGCGGGCAGCGCTGGTCGTCGAAGTACAGTTCCTGGCAGTGCATGCAGTAGATGCACTCGTTGACGTTGATGTGCCCTTCGGGATGGATCGCCTGCACCGGGCATTCCTTGGCGCAGCGCTGGCACGGCGAGCCGCATTCCTTCCAGCGACGCAGCCATTCGAACATGCGGAGGCGCCCGGGAATCGCCAGCGCAGCGCCGAGCGGGCAGAGATAGCGGCAGAAGAAGCGCTCGACGAACAGGCCGGCGACGAGCAGCGTCGCGGCGTACAGCACGTAGGGCCATTCGCGGACGAATTTCAGGATGATCGCGGTCTTGAACGGCTCAAGTTCAGCGAGGTGTTCGGCCAGCGCGGTCGAATAAAGCGAGGTGCCAAACAGCACGAGGAAGATGATGTATTTTACCGGCCACAGCCGCTCGTGCAGGCCCCAGGGCAGGCGGAGTTGCGGCACTTTCAGCGCTTGCGCGATGCCGTTGGTCAGCTCCTGCAGCGCGCCGAATGGGCACAGCCAGCCGCAGAACGGGCCGCGGCCCCAGAACAGCAGCCCGGCGGCGACCGATGCCCACAGCAGGAAGATCAACGGCGCCGACAGGAAGTACTCCCAGCTGAAGCCGGAGATCAGCGAGTTGGCGAAGGTGAGGACATTGACGACGGACAGCTGCGCGTTGGCGTACCAGCCCAGCCACACCAGAATGAACAGCAAGCATGCGCGGCGGACCCAGTTGTAGAACCGCGGCCGACGCACCAGCGCGTTCTGGAAAAAGAAGATCACGACCAACGTGCCGAGCGCGGCGACTGTGATGCCGATTTTGATCAGGTCACCCTGCCAGATCCGCATCCACAACGGCTGCTCGTTCGGTTCGACTGCAGGGATCGGGGAAGGCGCTGCGGTTGCTGGACCAGACGTCGTCGCAACTTTGGGCGTCTGCGCTGGCAGCGGCTGCTGCTTTGTCAGCGCATCGGGCAGCCGATAGCCTAGGTCGAACGTGAGCGCGGCCTTCTCCCGGACGTCGATGACGCGTTGCACCAGCAGCTGCAACGTCCATGGTTCGACCGGATCGAAGCCGAAGTCGATCGGGATAGAGAACAGAGCAATTTCCGGCAGCTCCGGAGCACCTGAGGCCACCACGCCGCCGAGCCGCGTATGATCGCGGTCGCGGAAGCGCATGCTGTTGCCGTCCTGGATCAGCTCGATCCGATCGAAGATGCCGCCGCGGACATAGCCGGAGCCCTTGAACGAGTAGCGCCCCGCGCCGGCGACGAGCAGCGCGTGTTGGCCCGGCTTCAGACGTGCCGCGAGACGCTGATAGCCGTCGTCGCCAAGCAGGCTGCGGCCGATGGTCGGCACCGCGACGTCGGCGGCATACAGATCGATGAAGGCGGCGTCGGGCTCGCCGTCCTCCGGATGCTCGGCCGCGGCGGCGTTGCCGGATTTGGCGAACGCCTGATTGATCTCCTCGACCGTCACCAACAGGCGTCGCACGGCGCCGTCGGCGAGCAGGCCCTGCCAGTCGCGGACTTCGCTGTTGTCCATGTCGACGATCTTGCTGACCGGCGCTGATGTCGTGGCCGCGATCGCGGCGCCGCCGAGCCGACCGCTGCGGATCAGCTTGGTGGCGGAACGCACGATGCTGTCGCCGATCACCAGCACAGTGACGGTGGCGCCGCTGACGATGTCGACCTGCGGCGATGCTGCGCCGCCTCGCACAACGTTCGCCATGTCGGTGCCGATCAGCTTGTTGACCGCGTCGAGAATGCGCTGGACCGGAATGCCGACCAGAACGATCGGCTCCTTATGGTCGACAAGTTTGAGGCCTTTGATGACGCCCGCCTGATCGATTCCGACCAGCATCTGAATGGGCTTGCCCGAATAGCCGGTGGCGTTGGCGAATTCCGAGGTGAGATAGGCAAAGCCCTGCAGCGTTTCGTTCTGATAAACCGGTGCGATCGCGGGTGTGCCCTGCAGCGGGCCGAACCGCGTCGCACCTGGTATCAACTCGCTCGGGGCTGCTTTGCCGATGTAGTCTGCAAGCGTCGCGGCGACGCTGCGTTGCATGCCGCCCAGCAGCAGCAACGCGGCGACGACGACGCATAGGAAGACAGAAGTGACTTGAATTGTGCGCAAGATCGTTCAACGTTCCGTCTGAGGTTCAGGGAAGGACGGAGGTCCATCCAAGATCGAGACATCGAGGTCTCGTAGCGGGCGGACGGCGTTGTCGCGCGTGCTGAATGTCTCGAATGGCGTAGGTAGTAAGTCAATCTCCGTAGGAATCCCGATGTGACCCGTCATCCGATTCTCACAATGGTTCCACCCGCTCCGGTGACGTCGCTGATCGCGCTGTATGCGGTGGCATTCGGCGTCGCACGCCACGCTCGTCAGCGTTACCAAGCCGCCGCGGCGCAGCTGGGCGATGATGCGTGGCCGCTGCGCTGCGTGTTCGAGACGTTGTCGGCCATCGAGGCGCGCCGCCTCGATCAGCTCGCGGCTGCCTGTTTGCAGTCGTTCGGCCGCCAGCCAGTCGCCGCCGACGTGCCTTGGCCGTTGCCGGAGCTGGTACCCGATCGGGAAGTTGCTGAGGTTCGGCATTCGGAGCTGGCGACGCCTTTCACCGCGTGGGCGATGGCGGTGGAGCATCGGCGGCGCGCCTTCGTGTTCTGGAGCTACGTGATCGCGGTGGCAACCGACGCTGCCGTGCAAGCTGCGGCCGAAGGCTTCGCGCATGATGCGTTGCGCGACGGCAATCTGCTGCGGCAGGAGCGCCGGCTGGCGTGGCGTGCGCTGCGCGACGCGGGGCGACCGCAATCCAGTGCGCCCGCCGAGCCGCAATCTGCCGCCTTGCTGGAGAGCCTGCTGCAGCAGGACGTGATGCTGTGGTCGCAGCTCGCGCCGCGTGACCGAGAATTGTTGCTGCGGGTCGGGGGGAGAGTGCCGGACGTTGCGCCCGGCGAAGCAATGCTTGAGCCGGCGCCGCTCGACACTGTCAAGCGCAGGGCCTTGCGGCGCGCCGAGCAGCTGTCGGAACTCTATCTTGACGATGCAGACCGCGCGACGGATCAGGTCAGCCTGGAATTCGCGCAGCAGCAAGCGGCGCAATCGATCACGCGCCTGGCGAGCTTGCGGCAGGCTGCCGCGTCGGCCGCTCTGGGCTGACGCGCATTGTTGCGGGTGGTGCGAGTGGTGGCGCATTGCCCGAACAGCTGTAGCGGCGCTGGCCGCCGCGAGTTTGCGCCCGCGCAAACTCTTCGCAGGTTCCGTGTCTATAGTTGGTGCGTCGACGTACCCGCCTGATTGAGCGGGCTACCCCGACCGCACGGCGCAGCAAGGCCGCGGATCTCTCCAGCAACAGGAACGATGACGATCGTCTGCGGAGGCTGCAGCGACGTCGACGTCGGAGCAAATGATCGATTGGCCCGCACTTGCCCGCGCAGTTCACGTCCTGTCGGTCGTTCACTGGATCGGCGGCCTTGCGTTCGTGACCTTCGTGATCCTGCCGAGCCTGCGCGAATTCGAGGCCGAGCGGCGGCTTGCGGTGTTCGATGCGCTGGAGCGGCGCTTCGCCTGGCAGGCGCGGATCTCGGTGTTGCTGGCGGGAATATCCGGCCTCTATTTGTTCGACGTGTTGGGCCACTGGGAGCGCATCGCCGATCCGGGCTTCTGGTGGCTGCACGCCATGATTGCGTTGTGGACGATCTTTGTGGTGATGCTGTTTGTCGCCGAGCCGCTGTTTCTGCACGCCTGGTTCGAAAGCCGGGCGCGCCAAGACCCCGATTGCGCGTTTCGCATCGCGCTGCGCGGCCACCGCGTGCTGAGCGCGCTGGCGCTGATCACCGTCGCCGGTGCCGTGGGCGGAGCCCACGGGCTGTTCTGAGGGCGCCTCCGGTCAGGAACGCGGCTTGGCGTTGCCTGGAAACGATGCCGCGATCAGATGCGTGACCTTGGGCTCGGCCGCGGCGTGAAAGCGCCGTACCGACTCCTGCACGATGCGGTCGGCATTGGTGACGCGTTGATGCTGACGCAGATGTTCGAGCCAGGACGCGACCTGAAATACTTCGAGGAAGCGGCCCTTGTCGGCGACATCCTCGAACACGTCCCAGGCATAGGCGCCGTCGCGCCGGCGCTGGTGGCTGAGCGTGTGTAGCGCGCGCAGGAAGTCGTCGCGCTCCTCCGCCGTGATCCGATACTCGATGGTGATCAGCACCGGGCCCTGATCCGGCTCGGCGTCTATCGCCAGCACCGGGGCCGGCCAGTGCATCGACGGTGCGAGGTCGCGCGTGGCGCCGCCGCGCAGCTTCCAGCGCCATGTCAGCACCACGCCGAGCACCGCGCCGGCCGCCGCCAGAAAATGCGCGATTGGCAGGCCGTAGGACGATGCGACCTGGCCCCACAGCGCGCTGCCGGCGGTCATCGCGCCGAAGAACACGGTGACGAACATGGCGAGGCCGCGGCCGCGCACCCAGTCGGGCAGCGACACCTGCACCGAGACGTTGAGATTGGCCAGCACCGCGATCCACGAGACGCCGGCCAGCATACAGGCGACGAAGCCGGGCTCGACGCGGGTGACACTGCCGAGCAGCACCAGGCTGATCGCGGTGCCGATGGTGCCGGCGGCAACCATCCGGTCCGGGCCGAGACGCTGCTTCAGCGAGGGCAGCAGGAAGGCGCCGAAGATGGCGCCGAGCCCGATCGCGCCGAGCAGGATGCCGTACAGCGCCGGGCCGCCAGCGATCTGTTTGCGCGCTACCAGCGGCAGCAGCGCCCAATAGGCGCTGGCGAAGAAAAAGAACGCCACGGCGCGGACCAGCGTCGCGCGCAGATCCGGATTGTAGCGCGCGTGACGAAAGCCGATCACGATCGCGCTCATCAGCCGCTCGGCCGGCAGATTGGCGGTGCGGGTCGACACCGGACGCCACCACATCAGCGCGCCGATCACCGCGAAATTGCTCAGCGCGTTGATCCAGAACGGCGCCGCCATGCCCATCACACCAATGACCACGCCGCCGAGCGCGGGACCGATGGCGCGGCTGATATTGATGCCGACGCCGTTGCTGGCGACCGCCGACGCGAGCGCCGGTTTCGGCACCAGGTCCGGCACGATCGCCTGCCAGGCCGGTGCGGCGAACGCCGCGCCGGCGCCGAGCAGGAAGGTGAACAGTAGCAGCAGCGTCGGGTTCATCAGCCCGAACCACACCAGCAGCGCGCTGGCGACGGCGAAGACGGTGAGCACGATTTCGATCAGGATCAGGAAGCGCCGCTTGTCGATGATGTCCGACAGCGCGCCGGCCGGGATCGCGAATAGAAACATCGGCAGGCTGGAGGCGACCTGTACCAGCGAGACGGTGAGGGGATCGGCCTCGAGGCTGGTCATCAACCATCCGGACGCGGCGTTGTACATCCAGGTGCCGACATTGGCGACGACGGTCGCAGTCCATACCACGGTGAACGCGGTGTGGCGAAATGCCACCCACGCCGAGCTACTCGCTTCCACGGAGGCGGGGCGTTCGCCGGCATGCTGCATGTCGTCCTCGCTCGGCCAAAGCCGCGGTTTGCGGCCGGGTCAGCCACATTGTCCAGCAGCGTAGCCGCGGCGCCCAGCGCGGACTTGCAGGCTTGTGCTGCGGTTTGAACGTTTGGGTGATCCACGCCCCATCGCGCGTTCGTGCAATCGGTGACGGGTTCGTCCAAGCCCTTGCCGGCGATCTCGCGCAAGCTGGTGCACGAACCTGACGCAGCCGCGTCGCTCATCCCACTCGGAGACCCGCAATGTCGAAACTGGAAATGCTGACGCCCGACAACAGCGCGATCGCGCTGATCGATTATCAGCCGGCGATGTATCAGGGCGTGCAGTCCCATGATCGTCTGGGCGTGTTCAACAACATCCAGATCCTCGCCAAGGCGGCCAAGCTGTTCAAGATCCCGACCGTGATCAGCACGGTGGCGAAGGATTCGTTCTCGGGCCCGTTCATGCCGGAGGTCACCGACCTGTTTCCGAACCACGACATCATCGATCGCACCTCGATGAATTCGTGGCTCGACCCCAATTTCCGCAAGGCGGTGGCCGCGACCGGCCGCAAGAAGTTCGTCATCACCGGCCTGTGGACCGAGGCCTGCGTGATGTTTCCGACGCTCGACATGCTGAAGGAAGGCTACGAGATCTACATCCCGGCCGACGCCTGCGGCGACCTGTCGATCGAAGCGCACAACCGCGCGATGGAGCGGGCGATCCAGGCCGGCGCCGTGCCGATCACCTCGTGCCAATACGCCTTCGAGCTGCAGCAGGACTGGGCGCGGTCGGAAACCTACGACGGCATGATGGACATCCTGCGCGCGCATTCGCCCTACGGCATCCAGGTTCGCTTCTCGAAATGGGCGCTCGGCGAGCACGCCTCCGAAGGCGGCACCAAGGCGGCCTGACGCCCACGACGGCGGGAGCGCGCGATGAAAGTGTACCTGCTGTCCCTCGGCGCCGGCCTGTTGGTCGGCGTCATCTACAGCCTGATCAACGTGCGCTCGCCGGCGCCGCCGCTGGTGGCGCTGGTCGGGCTGCTCGGCATCCTGCTCGGCGAGCAGATCGTCCCGGTCGCCCGCCATCTGATCGATGGCCACAGCCTCGCGGCGGCGTGGCGGCAGGCGAAATGCGCGCCGCACATGTTCGGCATGTTGCCCGGCCGAACTGCGCCGGCGCCCGACCAGGCCGCGCATCCCCATCCACCGGAGACAACTTCATGACCGACGCGCCCGATCTCATCCTGCATCGCGGGCTGTTTACGACGCTCGACCGCTCGAACCCGACCGCCAGCGCGGTGGCGATCAGCGGCGGCCGCTTCGTCGCGGTCGGGCACGATCGCGAGGTGCTGCCGCTGGCCGGGCCGTCGACCAAAGTGATCGACCTCAAGGGCCGGCGGGTACTGCCGGGGCTGATCGACAATCACCTCCACATCATCCGCGGCGGGCTGAACTTCAACATGGAACTGCGCTGGGACGGCGTGCGTTCGCTGGCCGACGCGATGAACATGCTGAAGCGCCAGGTCGCGATCACGCCGCCGCCGCAATGGGTGCGCGTGGTCGGCGGCTTCACCGAGCATCAGTTCGCCGAGAAACGCCTGCCGACGATCGACGAACTCAACGCGGTGGCGCCGGACACGCCGGTGTTCCTGCTGCATCTCTACGACCGCGCGCTGCTCAACGGCGCCGCGCTGCGCGCCGTCGGCTACACCAAGGATACACCCGAGCCGCCCGGCGGCGAGATCATGCGCGACGCCAACGGCAATCCGACCGGGCTGCTACTCGCCAAGCCGAACGCCGCCATCCTCTACGCGACGCTGGCCAAGGGGCCGAAGCTGCCGTTCGACTACCAGGTCAACTCGACCCGGCATTTCATGCGCGAGCTCAACCGGCTCGGCGTTACCGGTGCGATCGACGCCGGCGGAGGCTTCCAGAATTATCCCGACGACTATGCGGTGATCCAGAAGCTCGACGAGGATGGCCAACTGACGATCCGGCTTGCCTACAATCTGTTCACGCAGAAGCCGAAGGGCGAGAAAGACGACTTCCTGAACTGGACCAAGACGTCGAAATACAAGCAGGGCAACGACTACTTCCGCCACAACGGCGCCGGCGAGATGCTGGTGTTCTCGGCGGCCGATTTCGAGGATTTCCGCGTGCCGCGCCCGGACATGCCGCCGGAGATGGAGGGCGAGCTCGAGGAGGTAGTGCGCGTCCTGGTGCAGAACAAATGGCCGTGGCGGCTGCACGCGACCTATGACGAGACCATCTCGCGCGCGCTCGACGTGTTCGAGAAGGTCAATCAGGAGATGCCGCTGGACGGGCTGCACTGGTTCTTCGATCACGCCGAGACGATCTCGGATCAGTCGATCGACCGCATCGCCGCGCTCGGCGGCGGCATCGCCGTGCAGCATCGTATGGCGTATCAGGGCGAGTATTTTGTCGAGCGCTACGGCCTCGGCGCGGCGGAGGCGACGCCGCCGGTGAAGAAGATTCTCGATAAGGGCGTCAAGGTCTCGGCCGGCACCGACGCGACCCGGGTGGCGTCGTACAATCCGTGGGTGTCGCTGTCGTGGCTGGTGACCGGCCGCACCGTCGGCGGCCTGCGCATCACGCCGCAGCGCAACTGCCTCGATCGCGAGACCGCGCTGCGGATGTGGACCGAGAACGTCACCTGGTTCTCCAACGAGGAGGGCAACAAAGGCCGTATCGCTGTCGGACAGCTTGCCGATGTCGTGGTGCCGGACCGCGATTACTTTTCCTGCAGCGAGGCAGAGATCGCCGAAACTACATCGCTTCTGACCATGGTCGGCGGCAAGGTGGTGTACGGCGTCGGTGACTTCGCCAAGTTGGATGACGCGGCGCCGCCGCCGGCGATGCCCGACTGGTCGCCGGTGCGGCGGTTCGGCGGCTACGCGGCCTGGGCGGATGAGCCCCAAGCTGCCGATGTGGTGGCGCGGCAGGCGATCGCGTCCTGCGGCTGCGCCTGCTCCTGCGGCGTTCACGGCCACGATCACGCCACGGCGTGGTCGAGCAAGCTGCCGATAGCCGACCTCAAGAGCTTCTGGGGCGCGCTGGGTTGCGCCTGCTGGGCGGTGTGAGATGAGACCGGCGGGCGAGCCGCGATGGGTGGCGACGATGCTGTCGTCGCCGCTGCTGTGGCACGCCGCTAGGCTGGCATTGGTGTCGGCCTATCTGCTCGGCGGCGTCGTCAAGCTCGCCGATTTCGCCGGCGCCGTTGCCGAGCAGGAGGCGTTCGGGCTGCATCCCGGCTGGCTGTGGGCGACGCTTGCGATCGCCGTCGAGCTCGGCGGCTCGGCGCTGGTGATCGCCGATCGGCTGGTCTGGCTCGGCGCCGGCGCGCTTGGCGTGTTGACCTTCGTGGCGATGCTGACCGCGAATGCGTTCTGGGCAGCGCCGGCTGCCAGCCGCTGGATGCTGACCAACGCCTTCTTCGAGCATCTCGGACTGATCGCCGGCCTCGTATTGGTGGCGATCCTGTCGCCCCGAATGCGCCTGACTTCATGATTGCGATGAGGAGACTTCAATGAGCCGGCTCTCGAAACCGATTTTGCTGCTGGCAATCGCCACAGCGCTGAGTTCGCCGGTGGCGGCAAAGCCAGCCAGGCCGGCCGTCGCCGTCGCGCCGCAATACGACACCACGCATGTCTATGTGGCGCCCGATGACGTCGACAAGTTCGCCGCGAGCTTTCTCGCCACCTTCGGCGGCAAGAGCACCAAGCAGGTCGTCGCGACCGTAACGCCGACCCCGAGCAGCACCACGTCGCAACTGTTGCAGACCCCGGTCGGCACGGTGTCGCTGTTCGGCTTCAAGACGCCGATCCCGTATCCGTTCGGCGCCGAGCGCAACGGCTATCTGGTCAGCGACATCGACGTCGCGGTCAAGCAGGCGCGCGCGGCCGGCGCCTCGGTGCTGGTCTCGACCTTCCCGGATCCGATCGGGCGCGACGTCGTGGTGCAGTGGCCCGGCGGCGTCAACATGCAACTCTACTGGCACACGACCAAACCGAACTACGCGGCGTTCGAAACCGTTCCGGAAAACCGCGTCTATGTGCCGGCTGATCGAGCGGACGCCTTCGTGCGCAGCTTTGTGAGCTTCTCGCACGGCAGGATCGTTTCGGAGACCGACAAGGCGGCGGGCGCCGAGGTCGGCAAGCCGGGCGCGACGATCAAGCGTGTGCGGATCGAATCCGCATTCGGCAAGATGGCGGTGCTCGTTACCGACGGTTATCTGCCGTATCCCTATGGCCACGAGACCACCGGCTACGAAGTCGCCGACCTCGACGCGACGCTGAGCAAAGCCAAGGCGGCCGGCGTGACTGTTCTGGTCGAACCGACTAAGTTCGAGGACCGCACCGCCGCGATCGTGCAGTTTCCCGGCGGCTATGTGGCAGAGATCCATGCGGTGACGGCAAAGCACGCCGCCAACAAGTGACGACACAGCAAATGCTCAACACGAGGCCGCGGTGAGGGGATGGCCCCAGCTCAAGGCTGCGACCGCGTTGCCGCTGCTTGCCGCGCTGGCGGTGGCCGCGCCGGCGCGCGCTGACGACGCGGACGCCGCGCCGGCCAAGCGGCCCGCGATCCAGTCCAATCGCTGGGCCGAGGACTGGTCGGTGCTGGCCGATCCCAAGCTGCGCACCGAGCCGCTCGACGCGCTGAAATACATCCCGCTGTGGGCCAGCGATCCGAAGAGCTACGTCTCGCTCGGCGCGACTTTCCGGCAGCGCTTCGAGACCAATGACGCGGCCGGCTTCGGCACGGCGGGGACGCGCTCGGACAGCTACTTCATCCAGCGTCTGCAGGTCCACGCCGACGTGCATTTCGACGCGAACTGGCGCGCCTTCGTGCAACTCGAGGACGACCGCGCCTTCGACAAGCTGGTCGTTACCTCGGCCGATCAGGATCGCGCCGACCTCCGGCTCGCCTTCCTGGAATACACGCGGACGTTCGCCGATGGCACCTTGAAGGCACGGGTCGGCCGCCAGGACTTTTTGTTCGATCTGCAGCGCTTCGTCTCCTCGCGCGACGGCCCCAACGTGCGGCAATCGTTCGATGCGATCTGGGCGAATTGGGAAACCGGCGTCTGGCGTTTCATCGGCTTCGTCAGCCGGCCGGTGCAATATTTCGACGTGCGGCCGTTCGACGACCGCTCTGACGATCGCTTCCGTTTCAGCACGGTTCGCATCGAGCGCAAGGTGCTCGGCGACAATGAGCTGTCGGGCTACTACTCGCTGTATGAGCGGGCGGACGCCAAATATCTCACCGCCTTCGGCGACGAGCGGCGCCACGTGTTCGACATCCGCTTTGCCGGCAAGGCGCAGCAGATCGACTGGGACCTCGAGGCGATGGGGCAGCTCGGCGAGGTCGGCGCCAGCACCGCGCGGGCCTGGGCGGTCGGCGCCCGCGCCGGCTACACGCTGAACGCGACCTGGCAGCCGCGGCTCGGCATCCAGTTCGACGCGGCATCCGGCGACGACCGGCCGGGCGACGGCGTGCTCGGCACGTTCAATCCGCTGTTCCCGAACGGCTACTACTTCACGCTGGCCGGTTACACCGGCTATGCCAACCTGGTGCACCTCAAGCCGTCGATCACGGTCAGCCCGGCGGCGAGGCTCAAGCTGATGGCCGCGGCCGGCTTGCAGTGGCGAGCGACGACGGCCGATGCGGTCTACGTCCAGCCGAGCAATCCGGTGCCGGGCACGGCCGGCACCGGCAGCACGTGGACCGGCGCCTACGGCCAGCTCCGCGTCGACTACGCGTTCGACGCGCACCTCACCGGCGCGATCGAGGCCGTGCATTTCGAGATCGGCGACACCCTGCGCAACGCCGGCGGCCGCAGCAGCAGCTATCTCGGTGCGCAGCTGCAGTATGGATGGTGACGTCGCGGACGCGCGAATTGCGTGTCCAGACCTCACCACGCGTCATGCCCGGCCTTGTGCCGGGCATGACGCCGTGCTGAAGGAGATGCAGCAAAGGCGTGGATGGCCGGGACGAGCCCGGCCATGACGAAGCGGTGAGCGATGGGCGAAAGAAGGACAAGCCGGAGTGGGCGCTCCTGCTCCGGCGCTGAGTTGCTTATTCTTTGACGAACGCCAGCAGGTCGGCGTTGAGGACGTCGGCGTGGGTGGTCAGCATGCCGTGGGGGTAGCCCGGGTAGGTCTTGAGCTTGCCGTTCTTCAGCAGCTTGACCGAAAGGCGGCCGGCATTGTCGATCGGCACGATCTGATCGTCCTCGCCGTGCAGCACCAGCGTCGGCACGCTGATCGCCTTGAGGTCGTCGGTCTGGTCGGTCTCGGAGAATGCCTTGATGCCGTCGTAGTGCGCGTTCGCCGCGCCCATCATGCCCTGTCGCCACCAGTTGTCGACGACGCCGGGCAGGGTCTTCGCGTCGGGGCGGTTGAAGCCGTAGAACGGGCCGGCCGGCAAATCGACAAAAAACTGCGCGCGGTTATCCGCGAGCGCCTTGCGGAGGCCATCGAACACCTCGATCGGCAGACCGCCAGGGTTGTTAGCGGTCTTGAGCATCAGCGGCGGCACTGCGGAGACCAGCACGGCCTTGGCGACGCGGCCCGCCGGCTCGCCAAACTTCGCGACGTAACGCGCGACCTCGCCACCGCCGGTCGAGTGACCGATATGCACGGCATTCTTCAGATCGAGATGCTCGGCGACCGCGAAGGCATCGGCCGCGTAGTGGTCCATGTCGTGGCCGGTGCCGACCTGCGACGAGCGGCCGTGGCCGCGGCGATCATGGGCGACGACGCGGTTGCCATGGGCCAGGAAGAACAGCATCTGCGCGTCCCAATCGTCGGACGACAGCGGCCAGCCATGATGAAACATGATCGGCTGCGCCGATTTGGGGCCCCAATCCTTGTAGTAGATGTCGACGCCGTCCTTGGTCTTGACATAGCCGCTGGTCATCGGGTGGTCTCCTGAATTGGGTGAACGGATGGGCGGGAGCCGGCCTACTGTGCCGACTTCGCAGCAGTGACGGCCGAGATGATAACATCGGCAACCGCCTGCGGCTGTGACAGAATGGAGAGATGGCTCGCTTTCAGCTCGCTGGTGGTCGCTTTCAGGCGTGACGCCAGCTCCCGCTGCAGGTCGACGCTGACGACACGGTCGTCGACCGAAACGATGTACCAGTTCGGCCGCGTCGCCCAGGCCGCCTCGGTGATCTTGTCGCCGAAGGTCGATTCCGGCAACGGCGGTTGGACCACGGCCAGCACGCGTGCATCCGCTTCCGGCAGATCCTGTGCGACGTCGTTGATCCAGCCCTCGGGGCTGAGCTTCAGCAGGCCAGGGCCGGCCTTGACAATCTGGCCGAGGCCGGGCGGCGGCGGGTGCGAACCGATCAAGTCGCCGACCGACTCGCCGGCCTTCGGCGGCAACGCCGCGACGAACACCAGCGCCTTGACCTTGGGATCGTTGCCGGCCTGCGCGATCACCGCGCCGCCCCAGCTGTGCCCGACCAGCACGATGGGACCTTCGATGGCGTCGAGCACGAGCTTGGTAGCCTCGACGTCGGCGGCGAGCGATGTCGTCGGGTTCTGCACTGCGACGACGGCGATTCCCTGCTGCATCAGATAGGGAACGACGAGCCGCCAGCTCGATCCGTCGGCCCAGGCGCCGTGAACCAGCACGACTGTGGGCAAGGTCGGTGAGGGGGTGGCCATGCGGACTGACTCCTGTTGGGCTTTTCGATCCCACCGTATCTAGGCCGAACGTGTCGCGGCCTCTTGTCTGTTCGCATGGCGCCTTGAAGATTCGCGCTTTCGCGGCCGGTCACGAATGCAGCAGTGGCAGCGAGAAATGAAACGCCGCGCCGCGCGGTTTGACCGAGGTCGCCCACAGCCGGCCGCCATGCGCCTCGACGATCGACTTGCTGATCGACAGCCCCATGCCCATGCCGTGTGGCTTGGTCGTTACCAGAGCATCGAAGAGCTGGTCGATGCGGTCCTCGTCGAAGCCGAGCCCGTTGTCGGTGACGCTGACCACAAGCGTATCATTGGCCGCGATGTCGGTGGCGACGTGCAACATCCGGCGGCCTTCGATGGCGGCGACGGACTCGATCGCATTCATCGTCAGATTGAGCAGAACCTGCTGCAGCTGCACCTTGTTGCCCAGAATCACGCTGGGCTGGTCCGTGAAGTGGGTTTCGAGGTGGACGGCGTGCTGGCGTAGCTCGCTCTGAATGATCGACAGCATCTCCGTCGCGACGCCGTTGACGTCGACCGGAGACATCTTCGGCGGAGACTTGACCGCCAAGCCGCGGATCGTCTGAACAACGTCCGCTGCGCGCCGGCCGTTTTCGATCACACGACGAGCCGCGCTCCTGGCCTCATCGGTCGAGGGTTTCTCGGTGTTGAGCCAGCGCACGCAAACTTCGGCGTTGGTGATGATGGCGGTCAGTGGTTGGTTGATCTCGTGCGCGATCGACACCACCAGCTCGCCGATCGCGGTCAGCCGCGACATGTGCATCAGCTCCGACTGCGACTTCTGCAGTGCTTCGACCAGCGCGTCCTTCTCCTCGAGCAGCGCGTTCTTCAACGACATCGCCGCCTGGGAGGCGAGTAGTTTGAGGATCGACAGCTTCGCCGGAGTGAAGATGCCGGCGGCCAGATTGTTCTCGAGAAAGATGATGCCGACAAGCTTGGTGCGCTTCACCAGTGGCAGACACAGGATCGATCGGCATTGTGCGGCGGCGACGTAGGCGTCGGCCACGAACGGACCTTCGACCCGCGCATCGTCGAGCACGACGGCGTCACCGCTCCCGGCCACGACGTCGATGATCGTCACCGGCAGTTCCAGCGGCGAAACGCCGTCGTTCCGCAGCGCGACGTGAACGCCTTCCTGACCGGTGCGGGCCTCCGCCCGCACCGTCAATTCGTCGCCGTCCGGGATGATCAACAGGCCGCGCTGCGCGCCGGCGTGTTCGATCACCAGCGTCATCAGCCTTTCCATCAGCCGGGACACGCCGGGCTCGTTGGCGACCGCTTCGTAACTTCTGACCACGGTGGCGAGATCGAAACTGTCGGCGAGCTCCGGCGGCACATGCGGCGCGGCCAGCATGCCCAGTCCGAGACCGGGGTGCAATCGTTCGATCTGGTTCACCTTTCCGACGGCTCCCCAGCGGTGATAGCAATTCCGCGCCCCGGCCAGATGTGTCTCGTATGCGGTTTGCAGGCCCTGCTGTTGATACAGGCGCGCGGCAGTCTCGTGCGCGATCGCTTCGACATGGACGAAACGGTGCCGGCGTGCGGAGCTGATCGCCTGTTCGTATTGCTGCAACGCCTCAAACGGCCGATTTTGGAGCCGGGCGATCTCAGCGGCCAGCAACGCCGCGCGGCACTGGTAGTTCTCGTGGCAATGCGCCTCCCAGATCGACATTTGCCGGTGCGCGTCGATCAACCCCTTCATCAATGTCTCGCGCAGCTCGCTCGGCGCCGAGTCGTAATAGGCAGCCTGAACGAGACCGCCGTAGAAATTGTAGACGACCAATTCGTAATGGCCGAATGTCGTCCACAGCATCGGCGTTGCCGCTTCCAGTGCCCGATAGGCGTCGGCATAGCAGCCGGCAAAGAAGCGGGCCTGCATTTTTCGGATCTGAAACCAACAGGCCGCGATGTCGAGGCTGCGATTGGACGCGAGTTGCTGTTCGAAGGCGGCCTCATCAAAGCCGCTATCGTTCAAGGAGCCGATCCCCACGGTCCGCCCCTGCAGCATGCGGACGAGCTGGCGCTGGGTGGTGATGATGTGGACGATCAGACCGAACTGGGCGCGCTGCATCAGTTGCAGGCGAGCGTCGGCCTCGGGCTCGATCTCGTCGAGCGGGTCGCCGGTGTCCAGCCGATTGGTGATCAGCGTGCAGGACGAAAAGCCCTGATAGGTGAGGTCGCCAGTCTCGCTCGCTTCATCGAAGGCGCGGCGCAGATAGGTTTGCGCCTCGGCCAGTGGCCGCGCCCACGGCAGCACGTGCGCGCCATAGGTCAAGTGCACGCGGGCCTCATATTTGTCGAGCCCGTGCGTTTCGACGAGCTGAAGCCCGAGATCGCCGAAGCTGAGGGCGGCGCGATAGTCGCCGAACGTCGGTCCGGCCACCATGCCGAGATAAGCGTAAGCCAGCGCGGAGGCGTCGCTGTTGCCGTGTTGCAGGCTCAAATTCGCCATCCGACACAGGATCAGGCAGACGAGGTTGAGGTCGGTGAAGAAGGCGGGCGCCAGCGACGCCGTCATCACGCCGAGCGCGGCGCAATGTCTGGGATCGTCGGCGTGCGGAAAGTTCAGGAGCGCTCCGAGCGATATGCCGTCGAGCCGCCGCGCCAATCGCCGATATTCGGTGCGCGCGTCGTCCTCGGTCGGCTTGATTGGCCACACGATACCGACCTCGGCCAGATAATCGAGGCAGCTCTGAACGGCATCGCAGCTGCGATCCATCGCGGTGTAGAGCGTGATCTGCAACGCCACCACCGCGGCCTTGTCGACCTCGTTCGCTACATCGGCCCGCAGCTGCATCAGCCGCGCCTCGGCCGCGGGCAGATGACCGGTCAAGAATTCGCATTCTGAGAGTTGATATTCGATCTGGAAGGCGAGGTCGCGGTGGCTCCGCCATTCCGGCGTGGTCAAGCGGGAACGCGCTGCAGTCAGGTAGATCAAGGCGGACTGGTGAGCGACGGCCTTGCGCGCCGCGCGGCCGGCTTCGAAGTTGTATTTCGCCATCGTCAGTCGTTCGGCGAGCGAGGAAACCAGTCCCGCGCCGGAGTTGTAGTGATTGACGATCTGGAACAGGACATCCGACGGCGGCGCAGGGCCGCCGGAGGCTGCGAGGTGGCGGGCGATGAACAGATGCTGAGACGCCAACTCGGCTGCCGGGATCAGACGGTACGCGGCCTCACGGACCCGGTCGTGCACGAAGCGATAATCCGAGCCGGTGCGAAGCAACAGTTCGGAAGACACCAGGTCCTGCAGGCCGGCGTGTACATCGGCCTCGGACAGCTCGCTCAGCCCACTGAGCGTCGCCGCGCTGGCGTACATGCCAAGACACGAGAACACCTTGACGATCTTCAGCGTGATCTTGGGCAACTGGTCCAGCCGCCGGGCCATCAGGTCGACGACGTTGTCGGTGAAGCCTTTGGCCTCGATCAGTTCGACGTCCCAAGTCCATTGATGCTGCGAGGCGTCGAAAGCCAGCAACTGTTCGTGCACCAAAGATGAAAAGAACTGAATGGCGAAGAACGGGTTGCCGCCGGTCTTGTGATGAATCAGAGCGGCCAGCGGCGCAATGCGCTCGAAGGGACTGCGCAGCACATTGGCGACCAGGCTCGTGACGTCGTCGAGCGAGAGCGGTTGCAGCCGAATTTCTTCGAGGTGAAGCGCCGAATTGCGGATCTCGGCGAGCACCTGCGTCAGCGGATGCGATCCGTCGACCTCGTTGTCGCGATAGGCGCAGATCATCAGCAGACAGCCGATGTCGGCTTCGCGGGCGAGCCGAAGCAGAAATTCAGACGTGGCGGTGTCGAACCATTGCAGGTCGTCGAGAAACAGCACGAGCGGGTGATCCGCCTGCGCAACTGCTGCCAGGAAGCGGCTGAGCACCGCTTGAAATCGGCCGCGGCTTTGCTGCGGCGGCAGATCCGAAACCGGCGGCTGAGGTCCGATCAGCAGCTTGAGCTCGGGGACCAGATTGACCACCAATTCGCCATGCGGGCCGAGCGCGTCGCACAGTCTCTCCCGCCACCGCGCCAACTCGGCATCGGTCTGTCCGAGGATCTGCCGCACCAGCGATTGAAACGCCTGGGCCAGCGTCGCGAATGGAATGTCGCGGTTGTACTGATCGAACTTGCCGGAGATGAACCAGCCGTTGGTCGGCGTCAGCGTCCTGCGCAGCTCGTTGACGACGGACGACTTTCCCGCGCCCGAATAGCCGGAGATGAAAACCCACTCGGCCGTCGCGGTCGACGCCACCCGGTGATAGGCCGAGAGCAGCTGATTGATTTCGGAATCGCGGCCGTACAGCTTCTCGCTCATCCGGATCACGCCGCAAGCATCCCGCGCGGTGATCCGGACCCCGGCGGTGCTGCCGTGCGTTTCCCAGGCCTCCAGGCACGAGCGCAGGTCACGCTCCACGCTGGCCGCGGTGGAATAACGATCGTCCGCCGATTTCGACAGCAGCCTAAAGATCAGTTGTTCAATTCCCGCCGTCTCGGGCCGCGTCCAGGGCAGCGGATTGGGCGTGCGGGCGATGTGATAGTGGATCCATTGCGTCGGGCTGGTCGCGAGGAACGGCAGGGCTCCCGAGGCGATCATCTGATACAGGATAATGCCGAGGACGTAGAGATCGCTCCGCGCATCGACCGAGCGGTTAACGCGGCCGGTCTGTTCCGGCGACATATAGATCGGCGAACCGAGCAGGGAGTCGTGACCCCCGAGATCCGGGTGCTCGCGATAAAATCGCGACGCGCCGGCGAGCCCGGTCAGCCGGGCATGGTCGGCATTGTCGATCCAGATGGTGTCCGGGCGCAAATTGCGATGGATTAGTCCGTGGACATGGACGTAGCTGAGAGCGTGCGCGATACCGATCGCGCGGCGCAGAAGGCGGACGACATCGACGGGCTCGTCCAGCAATTCGGATAGCGGCCGCGCACCGAGGTCGTCCGCGAGGAGTGCGGCACGTCCCTGCACGGAGACCAGCTCGCGCGGCCGCACGACCAACTCCGGGTCGAGGTCGCGAGTCGCGGCAAATTCCAGCTCGGCGCTTCGCGCGACTGATGGGCTGTCCGGTTCGGCCATCAGCAGCAGCGCGGCCGGGTTTGCGGAGTCCTGTACGCGATAGACCGAGTAGTCGCCGCTTCTGAACAGGAAGTGCCGTGGCGCCGATCCGTCCGTGCCGAAGGGCGGATGCATCAATCCTCCCCACGAAATGCCGCGAGGGTCCGATCGAGGCCGGTTGCGGGTGTCTGCGTGGGTCGCGGATCGGTCGCGGATCGGGCGCCCCACGCATCGCCGCATGTCCCGACGGGCATCCGGCCGTTCGCGGCGTCATCGATCGCTGCTATGATCTTGCCGATGGTCAAGGCTGCCATCCTCAAGGGGCGATCCAGTACGATCCGACAATCCGGAATCCTGAGGCAGCGCTGGCGGCCTTATAAGTCATACGATGGTTTTACGTCCGTTCCGCCTGCGCCCGGGCCGATCAGTTCGGCCATGCGCACCAGATCCGCCAACGAGCGTGCCTCCATCTTCCTCATCACGCGGCCACGGTGGATCTTGACGGTGATCTCACTGAGGCCGAGGTCGGCGGCGACGTTCTTGTTCATCGCACCAGACGCGACCATTTCGAAGATCTGCTTTTCGCGCGGAGTCAGTGCGCGGTGACGCTGCAGGATTTCGTCACGCCGGCCATCGGCCTCGCGGCGCTTGTGGTCCAGTTCGATCGCCGCAGCGACGGCGTCGAGCATCTCCTGATCCCGAAAGGGCTTGGTCAGGAAATCGACTGCTCCGGCCTTCATGCCGCGCACTGTCATCGGCACGTCCCCATAGCCGGTCATGAAGATGATCGGAATCCGGACGTTGAGGCGGGACAGAATATCCTGAAGGTCGAGCCCGCTGGTGCCCGGCAGGCGCACGTCGAGGACCATGCAGTTGGCGTCGGCGGGCACGCCGCTGGTCAGCAACTGCTGAGCGGAGGCGAACAGCGCAACGCGGATCCCCAAAGACAGGAATAAGCCGGCCAGAGCTTCTCTGATGTCGGCATCGTCATCGACAATGACGACGAGGGGGCCCAGCGCTGAAGACATGAATCCCGCTGCTAATCGAATTTCGCCCGGACTGTAGCGAAAGTCGCGGCGCAGCGCCAGTTCGCGTCGTATCGCGCCGCCGGCGCGGCCCATTCGGCAATTGCAACACTTATCAGGCAGCGTGACCTGAGGGGACTGGTCGGGCCGGCCTCACTTTTCGAGACCGGCCGTTGTCCTGCACGGGCTATTTCGACTTGTGCTTGCTGTTCTCGGCCGCCTTTGCCAGCGCCGCGGCAAAAGCCCCACCGCCGCCGCTGGTTTCAGCACGCGGCCGGTGGCGGTCGATCAGCTTGGCGCTCGCGCCAGCACCGCCCGACTGGCGTCGCTCGCCCGGTTTCGGGATGGGATCCGACATCCGTAGCGTCAGGCCGATGCGATTGCGCGGCACGTCGACTTCGAGCACCTTGACCTTGACGACCTGACCCGGCTTCACGACTTCGCGCGGATCGTTGATCCGCCGCTCCGACATCGCCGAGATGTGAATCAGGCCGTCCTGGTGCACGCCGATGTCGGCGAAGGCGCCGAACGCCGCGACGTTGGTGATGGTCGCTTCGAGGATCATGCCGGGCTTGAGGTCGGTGATCTTCTCGACGCCCTCCTGGAAGGTCGCGGTCTTGAACTCTGGACGGGGATCGCGGCCAGGCTTGTCGAGCTCCTTGATGATGTCGGTGACGGTCGGGATGCCGAACTTGTCGTCGGCGAATTCTGCCGGCCGCAGCGTCTGCAGCGTCTTGGTCTGGCCGATCAGCGCCTTGATGTCGCTCTTGGTCGCCGCCAGGATCTTCTTGACGATCGGATAGGCTTCCGGATGCACGCCGGAGGCGTCGAGCGGGTTCTCACCGTCGCGGATACGCAGGAAGCCGGCGCATTGCTCGAACGCCTTCGGGCCGAGCCGCGGCACTTCCTTGAGCTTGGCGCGGCTGGGGAACGGGCCGTTGGCGTCGCGATGCGCGACGATGTTCTGCGCCAGCGTTTCGCCGATGCCCGACACGCGCGCCAGCAGCGGCGCCGAAGCGGTGTTGAGATCGACGCCGACCGCGTTCACGCAGTCTTCGACGGTGGCATCGAGCGCCCGCGACAACGTGTACTGATTCAGGTCGTGCTGGTACTGGCCGACGCCGATCGACTGCGGCGGCACCTTCACCAGTTCGCCGAGCGGATCCTGCAGCCGCCGCGCGATCGACACCGCGCCGCGGATCGAGACGTCGAGAGCGGGGAACTCCTTCGAGGCGAACTCGGAGGCGGAGTACACCGACGCGCCGGCCTCGGAGACGATCGCCTTGGTGAGCTTGAGATCGGGCTTGGCCTTCATCAGGTCCGCGACCAGCTTCTCGGTCTCGCGCGACGCAGTGCCGTTGCCGATCGCCACCAGCTCGATCTTGTGTTTGACGCAGAGCTGCGCCAGTTCGAGCATGCTCTCGTTCCACTTCCGCGCCGGCTCGTGCGGATAGATCGTGGTGTGGTCGACGAACTTGCCGGTGCGGTCGATCACCGCGACCTTGACGCCGGTGCGGAAGCCGGGGTCGAGCCCGAGCGTGGCGCGGCCGCCGGCGGGGGCGGCGAGTAGTAAGTCGCGCAGATTGGCGGCAAACACCCGCACCGCTTCCTTCTCGGCCTGCTGCCACAGCCGCATCCGCACATCGAGCGCAAGCCCGGTCTTGATCCGAGTGCGCCACGCCCAGCGCACGCAGTCGGACAGGAAGCCGTCCGCCGGTCGGCCTTTGCGGGAGATGCCGAAAGTCGCGGCGATGCGGTTCTCGTACTGGGTCGGCTCCTTGGACGCGGAATCTTCGCCGTCGCCGAATTCGAGCGACAGAATCTCTTCCTTCTCGCCGCGCAGCAGCGCCAGAATGCGATGCGACGGCAGCTTCTCGTAGGGCTCCGAGAAATCGAAGTAATCGGCGAACTTGGCTCCCTCGGTCTTCTTGCCGTCGCGCACGCTGGCCTTGATCTGGCCGCGGCTCCACATGGCCTCGCGCAGGCTGCCGGTGAGGTCGGCGTGCTCCGAAAAGCGTTCGACCAGGATTGCGCGTGCGCCTTCCAGCGCGGCCTTTACGTCGGCGACCGGATGATCGCCCTCGGTCTTCACATAGGCCGCGGCTTCGGCCTGCGGGTCCTTGTCTGGGTTCTGCAGCAACAAATCGGCGAGCGGCTCCAGGCCTGACTCCCGGGCGATCTGCGCCTTGGTGCGGCGCTTTTCCTTGAACGGCAGATAGATGTCTTCGAGCCGTGCCTTGGTGTCGGCGGCGAGCAGCGCCTTCTCGATTTCGGGCGTCAGCTTGCCCTGTTCCTTGATGCTGTCGATGATGGCGATGCGCCGCGCGTCCATCTCGCGCAGATAAGTCAGACGTTCTTCCAGCGTGCGCAGCTGTGCGTCGTCGAGCATCCCCGTCGCTTCCTTGCGATAGCGCGCGATGAAGGGGACGGTCGAGCCGCCGTCGAGCAGGTCGATGGCAGCCTGGACCTGCTCTTCACGGACGGCGAGTTCGGTGGCGATGACGGACGCGATTTTCGGCACTGGGGTCTCTCGTAACGATGGCAAGGACGTTGATGCTTCGCCGCAAGGCGAGGCGAATCGAGGGCAACCTACGACATCCCGCCAGGGAGGGGGACGCCTCCGGGCGGGCGGCCCACAGCCTGATCGGAATTTTCCGCGACCGTTTGACGACCGCCGGTCAACCTGCCTCGGCGCTGCGGATTCGTGGCGCGAACAGGGCGCGGACCTGCCGGCCGAGCCGGATGCCGGGGAGTTCCACCCAAGTATAGGACACGTAAGCTAGCACCAGCGTCGCCGCGGTGCTGGCCACCAGGATCACGGCCGCGATCAGCAGACGCGGCACCCCGGCGGTGTCGACCAGCCAGACCACCACCTCCGGATGGCTCCATACCGGAAGGATCGTCAGAAAGTGAAACAGGTAGAAACTGAACGACAGTTTGCCGAGCCAGTGTGCGGCCGGATGGTCGAGCACGTTGAGCAGCGTCGCACGCGGCCCGTAAGATAAGAGATAGATCAGCAGCCACGCGCTCAGTCCGTTGACCACGAAGCGCCACGGTGATGCCGGGCCGAGCAGTGGACGCGCGGTAAAGAACAGCAGGATCGCGATCGCGGCGACGATATTGACCTGGGTCGGCGACAGCCGGGATGCCCAGCGCCCCGACGCAGCTGCGCAGAAACAACCGAAGGTGAAAGCGTAGTAGAGCTGCAGCGAAGGATGGCCGCCCAGGATCTTGTGGATCGATGGATCGAACGACATCACCACCAGCGCCAGGCAGATCACGATAGCCGCCGCGGTGGTCGCGGCGGTCCGGCGAAGTAGCAATAGATACATGATGTAGATTAGCGGAATCGCCATCAGTTCAAGCTGTAGCGACCACATTACGCCGTTCATGGACGTGTCGATCAGCGCCATGTTTTCGAGCATGGTCCGGGGCACAGGCGGCGCGCCAAACATGGTTCTGGCGAGCGCAAAAACGGCGACCGCGAAGATGACGGCAGGATAGAGGCGAAACAGCCGGGCGATCACGAAATCCGTCGCTTGCATCGCCGAGGGGCGCGGGTCCGCGAGCAGCGACCGGGTCAGCACGAAGCCGCTGAGGACGAAGAAGAAGATCACCGCCTGCAAGCCGTCCACCATGTGTACCACTGCGGCGTACAGCAGCCGGACGCCGTCATTGAGCCCAGCGCCCGGGTGCGTCAGCAGCCCGGTGTCCGGGCCGGTCGGGGACTGCACGATGTGCGACGCCGCAACAATCAGGGCGGCAATGCCGCGCATGGATTCGAGGCGCGGGATGAAAGCGGGTGTTCGGCTCATGGGCGCTACTGTGGTGGCATGGTCGTCGCTCGTTGGACGATAATTCGGTCAAAAGCCAGCGTCATCGACCCTTGATCGCTTTGCTTAAACCGTGCCGACGGGAGAGCGATTGCCACACAGCGCCTTTTAATGCTAATAATTCGCATGTGCATCTAGCCGGTGCTCGGGTGTGGGTTTAGCGAGCGGGGAGGACGAGCGTGGAACGAGCTGGGGGCGGGATTGCCGGTCAAAGAGGTCTATCGGCGCAGGCTGCGGCGTTCTGCCTCAGTCAAACCGTAAGGCCCCTGGTATCGGCAGCGCTTCTGTCCCTTGGCCTGCTGGGCGACCTTGCGCCGGCCTTTGCCGGTGACGAGCGTAAGTTGGGCGGAAAGCCGCAGAGCGGGCCAGCGGAGCGCACTGCGGCGCCGGGCCCCGGGGGCAGTCATCACGCAGAAGGCGCCGACACCGAGCACATCTTCGGCTTCACGATGGGCTCGGACATCGGTCAGGCAGGCGAGATCGAACTGGAAATGGAGAACGTCGCCGCCTTCGGCAAACGCGACGGCCGGTACAACACCTTGGCGACGCTCAATCAGGTCAAATACACCCTGTCCGATCGTTTCAGGATCGCGCCCGGCTTCGCGCTCGGAGCGCAGCGGATCGATGGGGTCGCGGGTTTCGACGATCGTCACCACGTCAGCTTTAACGGCGCGACGCTGGAGTTCCGCGCCAAGCTGATCGATCGCGCGTCGGCGCCATTCGGACTGACGTTGCACGCGCAGCCGGGGTGGAACCGCGTGGACGACGGCAGCGGCCTGCGCGTCGAGCAATACGGCGCCGAGTTCGCGGCGTTGTTCGATCGTGAGTTGGTCAAGGATCGCTGGTTCGCCGCTTTCAATATCTGGTACGGCACCGGCATGACTCGCGCGCATGCGACTGGGCTTACAGCACACGATTCCGAGTTCGCCCTGCACGGCGCACTGACCTATCAGGTGAAGCCGGGGCTGCTGATCGGCGTCGGCACGCGCTATCTGCGTAGCTATGATGGCGGCGGCCTCGATCGCCTATCGGGCGAGGCGGTGTATGTCGGACCGACGTTCTCCTACAGCCTCACCAGCACACTCGGCATCTCCGGCACCTGGCAATTTCAGGTCGCAGGCCATGCCGTTGGTGACGGCCGCCGGCTCGATCTCGACAATCACGAGCGCCAGCAAGCGATGCTGCGGATCAACGCTCACTTTTAGCGGAGCGGATGTCAGGGATGTGGCACCGACATATTCTGGTCCGAATCCTCAACTAATCGTTGCAACGCACGAGCCTGCGGGGGCGTCGGTCGTGCGTTAGTTGTCGCATCACTCGGATTTGCCATGCCCCCTGCCGTCGAGCCGGCCGCCGCTTCGTCCGTCCCCAATCTCCCCACCACCACGATTCCGGTTGCATTGCTGCTGTCCCGCGGCGTCGACAAGCTCGAGGTGATGCTGAAGCTCACCACCGCCATCCTTGCGTTGGGCGCCGGCGTCTACACCTATCTCGGCGTGCGCGAACTGCTCAACGGCAGCCCGACCACGGTGTTCTTCGCGGCGCTGATCTATTCCGTCGCGGTGTCGGTCGGCATCTACGCATTCTGGGTCTTCCTGATGCAGTTCATGCCGCACGTGGTCGATCGCACCGGCCGCGTGTTGATGTTCGGCTGCATGATTTTCGGCTCGTTGATGATCGTCGCGATGTCGTCCTGGTTGAACGCGTCGGCGCTGGCCGGCGCTGCCGCGATCCGGCAGCATCTCGCCATCACGGTGCAGGACTACACGCGCGACCTCGACGCGGCGAACAGCAACGCGATCGCCGCACAGGGCCTGTTGCCGGACATTCAGATCGCGGCGTCGCGCTTCGCCAAGCTCGCAGACGCCGAACGCGCCGGTTCGCTGACCGGTACCTCGGGATCCGGTACGGTGGTGCAGCTTCTCACGCAGATGTCCGGTCAGCTCGACAGCCTCGGCAAGGAAGTCGAAGCCTCCGGCAAACGCGTCGCCACGCTGTTTGAGGAGGGCGGCAAGCACCTCGCCAAGATGCGCGAACTGGTGTCGGATCGCGGCCCGATCAGCGAGCGCAGCGACGGCTTTGCCACCGAATCGCTGGCGCTGATGGGCGTGATCGCCAATCTGCAGCAGACCTCCGTCGCGCCCGCAGTGAAGCGTGCCGCGGCCTCATTGTCTTCGACCTTCATCGCACCCTCGGCCGGAGGTCGCAGCGTCGATCTCGCCGAACGCCAGACGGCGGTGGTCGGCAAGGTCGAAAGCGCGATTGCCGCGCAGGCGGCGTCGCTCGCCGGCGCGGCTGACAAGATTCTCGACATGCCGCGGATCGAACCGGCCCGGTTCCAGGCGATGTCGCCCGCCGAGGCCGTGCTGCGTTACGCCGGTGATTTCATTCCAAGTTGGGCGGGCGCGATCTCGATCGACCTGATGCCAGCGGTGCTGGTGCTGATCCTGTGCGTGGTCCACGCCGCGATCCGCCGGGAAGGTTTGCCGGTGGCGAGCGCTTCTTCCATGACGGCGGCCGAGATGATGGCCGCGTTGAAGATGGCGCGCGAGGTCGAGCAAGCCAGCCGTGCCGTGCACGAGACGTCAGAACCGCAGCGCGAAGTGGCCGAGCCGGTGAATGAGCCTGGGGGCGCTGCGACAGACGAGAACGTCACCGCCCTGTCCTCGGCGCGGCACGTCAAGTAAGCACGGTCATGAGCAACCTGATACAGCGCTTCCATCGCTGGCTGGCGGGAAATCCTGACGACGCCGTGCTCCGCTTGGTGTTTCGTGGGCTGGTGGCGGCGTCGATCGGAGCGCTTGCCTTTGACCTCGCCAGCTCCAATGGCTGGATCCCGCCGGAAGAGGGGGCTGCTTCTCCCGCTGTGCAGCGCGAAACAGTCCCCGGCGGCCTGCCTTCGCTGCCGGACATCCTGTCGCCTTGGCTGCCGGGACGCGATCGGCTCGCCCCGGTGCCGCAATCGGACGGTGCGCTCGGCAAGCCGATGACCTTCGATCTGGTGAGCGGCAACCGGCTGATGGCAGTCGGCACCATCACGCCCGGGACCGCGCAAACCTTCGCGGCTGCGATCGAACGCCACGGCGAATACATCAAGACAGTGGTGCTGAACTCGCCGGGTGGGTCAGTCAGCGATGCGTTGACGATGGGCCGTCTGATCCGGGAGCGGAAACTCGCAACGTCGGTGGAGGCCGGCAAATACTGTGCGTCATCATGTCCGCTGGTGTTCTTCGGCGGGTTGGAACGCCGCGCCGGCGATAAAGCAGCGATTGGCGTGCATCAGGTGTTCGCGGCCAAATCGGCGGAGGTTACCCCTGTTCCGCGCGACCAGATGAGCGATGCGCAGCGCATCTCCGCGCGCTGCCAGCGGTATCTGGCCGATATGGGCATCGATCTGCAGGTGTGGATCCACGCGATGGAAACTCCGAAGGATCGGCTGTTCGTGTTCAAGCCGGACGAGTTGACCAAGCTCAATATTGTGACCGCTCAACCTCCGGCCAGCTCGAAAACCTGAGCCACGCCTCCAACTCGATGCCGCTGTGCTCTCAGCCTCCGGCTTCGCGCGGCGCCGTACGCGAAAAACCGAGGCTTTCTGAAGTGTGAACGAGCGGTTCCGGCAACTTTTCAAATCAAACGCGGTTATGGACAAACTGCAACGTTGCAAAGGAATTCGACATGAAGAAGACAGCTCTGGTTCTCGGTGCAGCCGCGACCCTTGCGGTGGTCACCGCGGCAGCTCCGGCGCAGGCACAGCGCGGCTTTGCTCCGGCTCTCATCGGCGGTATCGCGGCAGGCGCGCTGATTGCGGGCGCTGCTTCCGGTGGCTACGGTTGGGGCCCGGGTTACGGGTACGGCGGCTATTATGGCGGTGGCCCGTACTACGGCTACGGTCCGAGCTACGTCGGGTACTACGGTGGCCCCGCTTATTATGGCGGCGGCTGGGGCTACGGCGGCCCGCGCTACTACGCCCGCCCGCGCGCGGTGTACTACGGCGGGGGCTATCGGCCGTATGGCGGCTATCGGTCCTCCTACGGCTATTATGGCCGCGGTCCTGTGATCCGCGCCGGCTATATCGGCGGGCCGCGCTACGGCTATCGCCACCACCGCCACTGGTAAGGCGACGCCTTCACGGTCCACTCAACGGGCTCCAACGGCAAGGCGGCAGCGCTCAGCGTTGCCGCCTTTCGCTTAGGGCGCGTAGCCGCGCTATTCTGCTGCCGATGACCGAGCTGTTTGGATCGCCTGCGCCAGCGCTTTGCGCAACGTATTCAGCGTGTACGGCTTCTGCAGCAAGGTGAAGCCTTCGGCCAGCGCGGAGGCGCTGCGATCGCTATAGCCCGAAGCCAGGACAACCGGCATTTCCGGATGATGATCGCGGATCAGCCGGGCCAGCTCGATGCCACTCATCCCCGGCATCACGATATCGCTGAACACCATGTCGATGTCCTTCCGGCGATTCAAAAGGTCGAGCGCAATTTCCGCAGACGCGGCCTTCACCACGGTGAAACCGCATTGCTCGGCGTAGTCGGCTGCCACCGCGGCGACGTCGGGATGGTCTTCGACCAGCAACAGCGTGTGCTTGCCGGTCAGCGCAGGCATTGCATCGGCGTCCTCGGCCTCTTCCACCGCGACGTCGGTCGAGCGGGGGAAGAACAGATCGAACCGGGTGCCGCGCCCGATCTCGCTCTCGAGCGTGATTGCGCCGTTGGATTGCTGGACGAAGCCGTAAATCTGGCTCAGCCCCAGCCCAGTGCCCCGGTCGACCGGCTTGGTGGTAAAGAAAGGCTCGAAGATCCGATCGCGGATCTCCATCGGGATGCCAACGCCGGTGTCGGCGAATCCTAGGATCGCGTACTCCCCGGTGAGCCGCCGCGGGCCGAAATTCTTCAACGTCTCGGTGCGGATCGAGACGGTGATCCGGCCGCCCTCCGGCATCGCGTCGCGTGCATTGAGCGCGAGGTTGAGCAGCGCGATCTCGAATTCGTTCGGGTCGATCTGCACCACGACCGGCTCAGGTGGCGGCTCGATCACGATCGTGGTGTCGCTGCGCACCGACTGGCGAAGCACGTCGGCAAACTTCGACACGGCGTCGCCGAGGTCGACGAGCTTGGCCGCAACGTTGTGGCGCCGCGAGAAGGACAGCAGTTGACGGGTCAACCCGGCGCCTTTCGCAACTGCCGAATCGATCATGTCGAACGTACGTCGATCCTGCAGATCGGTGTGACGTCGCCGCAGCTTTTGCACCGAGCCGCCGACCACCATCAGCAGATTGTTGAAGTCGTGCGCGACGCCGCCGGTTAGGCGTCCGAGCGATTCGAGCCGTTGCGATTGCTTCAGCGCCTTCTCGGCGACGGCACGGCGGCCAGCTTCCTCGTAGAGCCGGCGGGTCCTTGCGAGTGCCAGCACCACGATCGCGATCAGCGCGGCGGTGGCGGGCAGGCCGACCAGCAGATAGGCGCCGAGCTGCGACAGCCACATGTTGCGAATTGCGCGTGTCTCCAGGCCTGCATAGACGTACACCGGGAGCTTCGGCAGTTTTCGGTAGGCGACGCGTCGCTCGATGCCGTCCAGCGCCGACACGACGGTGACGGTGCCTTCTACGCTGCCAGCGGTCATCGCCCGGCCAATCAGGCCATCGGTCTTCACGGTGAGGTCGTTGCTATCGATTGCTGGATACCGCGCCAGAATAGCGCCGTCTTCGCGGACCAGCGCTGCGTAGCTGCCGCTGTCACGGCCGACCTTGGCGTAGAAGCCCTCGAAGTAATCTGGCAGCACCGAGGCATTGATGACGCCGACGAAGCTGCCGTCCGGGGCCGGGCGCCGCATGCTGACGCTGAAAAACGGTGCGCCGCCGAACGGCGGCCGCGGCTGCAGCGTGCGACCGACGAATACACCGACGTCGTGCTCCATCGGCCCCTTGAAGTAGTCGCGGTCGGCGAAACTTCCCGGCGGCGACGGGTACAGAATGCTGTTGACCAGGGCCTGCCCGTCCTTGTCGAAAATCCACATCGACTTGATCTGCTCGGACCCGTCGGACAGCCGCTTCAGGCGGTCGTGCAGCACCGACTGCTCGGCGCGGATCTGGTCGTCCGACATGCCGCGGATGATTTCCGCCGTCTCTGCGATCGACCGTTCAACCGATTCGAAGATTTTCAGCGCATGCTCGGTGACGATGTCGCGGGTCTTGTCGATCTGCCGCTCGGCACTGTCCTCGTTGGACCGATAAGCGAGCCAGGCCGCGTAGCTGAACAGGGCTGCAGGCAGGATCACCGAGGCAAGCAGGATCGCGCGCAGCAGTCGGAGCGAGTCGCGCTGGGCCGTCAGCATCGGCGTGAAAGGTCAGAGGTAGTCGCCATCGAGTAGCAATTAAGCATCTTTTCTCTTCGCGGGAAACATTTTGAGCGCTGTGGGCAGCGAGCGGTATCCTGAACAATTGGCCAGCTATCGTTTGTGGAACCGGTGCGCTAAACAGCGACGGGGCGGGCAAAAACGAGCCGCCCTGCACGAGAGGATCGAGATGCGCGCACTGTTCCTGACTTTGACGCTGCTCGCCGGCGCCCACGGTCCATCTTTGGCAGCCGACGCGGTCAACGGCGAGACGCTGGCGAAGCGTTGGTGCTCGAGCTGCCGTCTGGTCTCGGAGGATCAACGGAAGGGCACCGACCTGGTGCCGTCGTTTGCGTCGATTGCGGCGCGGCCGGGCTTCGACGAGGACAAGATCGCAACGTTCCTGCTCGACCCGCATCCGAAGATGGAGACGATGGCACTCAGCCGAATCGAGGCTCGAAATATTGCGGCATACATCGCCGAGCAGAGGCGGCGGTAATTCACCCCGGCCGAGCTGCGGCACCGTCAGCGTCTCGACGCAAGTGAGGCCGACGCTTTCCCGGCATCCTCGCCCCACGCGAGCTGCCCGGGTGCCGTTTTGACCGATTCCCTGTTCTACACCGCCGATCACATGGCCTTTCGCGACGTGGTGCGTCGCTTCGTCCAGAAGGAAATCGAGCCTTTCGCCACCGAATGGGACGAGGCGGGCGGCTTCCCTCGCGAACTGTATGAGAAGGCGGCTGCAATCGGGCTGCTTGGGCTCGGTTTTCCCGAGGAGTACGGCGGCACGCCGACTGACCAATTCATGTGGATCGTGGCGACGCAGGAACTGGCCCGGGCCGGCGCCGGCGGCGTCAGTGCCAGCCTCAACAGTCATTCGATCGGCGCACCGCCGATCGCGCGGGCCGGGTCGCCCGAGCTCAAGGCGCGTGTGCTGCCGGAAATTTTGTCCGGCAAGAAGATCTCGGCGCTCGCGATCACCGAACCGTCCGGCGGTTCGGACGTCGCCAATCTGCGTACCCGCGCGGTACGCGAGGGCGACCACTACCTGGTGACTGGCGAGAAGACGTTCATCACCTCCGGTATGCGGGCCGACCACATCACCACCGCGGTGCGCACCGGCGGCGACGGGCCGGGCGGTGTCAGCCTGCTACTGATCCCGGGCGACACGCCGGGCCTGACGCGGACGCCGCTGAAAAAGATGGGCTGGTGGGCGTCCGATACCGCAACGCTGCATTTCGACAATTGCCGCGTGCCGGCCGGCAACCTGCTGGGGCAGGAAGGCGCCGGCTTCATGATCATCATGCAGAACTTCAACAGCGAGCGCCTGACGATGGCGGCCGGCTGCATCGCGGCGTCGCGAGTCTGCCTGGACGAGGCGGTCGCCTACGCCAAGGAGCGCGTCACCTTCGGCAAGCCGCTGTCCAAGCACCAGGTGATCCGCCACAAGCTGGTCGACATGGCGCAGAAGATCGCCGCGTCGCAGGCGATGCTGGAGCTGCTCGCCTGGCGCGTCCAGCAGGGCGAAAGCCCGATCGCGGAAATCTGCATGCTGAAGAACCAGGCGACCCAGACCATGGCGTTCTGCGCCTCGGAAGCGGTGCAGATCTTCGGCGGCGCCGGCTACATGCGCGGCGTGAAGGTGGAGCGCATCTACCGCGACGTCAAGGTCAACGCCATCGGCGGCGGCACCGAGGAGATCATGAAGGACCTCGCCAGCCGGCAGATGGGATTGTGAACGTGATTTCCAAGTTCGTCATTCCGGATTGCGACCGAAGGGAGCAAGTCCGGAATCCATAACCACCGTCGGTGATTATGGATTCCGGGCTCGCGCTACGCGCGCCCCGGAATGACGACCGATAATAACAAACGAGATTCCGGGTTCGTCCGCCTGCGGCGGGCGCCCCGGAATGACGAGGGAAGAGACCAATGCTATTCAGCCAAGAACACGAAGAACCGCGCCGCGTCCTGCAGAAGTTCATCGCCAGCGACATCAATCCGCATGTCGAGGAGTGGGAGCGGGACGGCATCTTTCCGGCGCACGAGCTGTTCAAGAAGCTCGGCGACCTCGGCTTTCTCGGGCTCAACAAGCCGGTCGAATACGGCGGGCAGGGGCTCGACTACTCCTACGCGCTGATGATGGCCGAGGAGCTCGGCGCCATCAATTGCGGCGGCGTGCCGATGGCGATCGGCGTGCAGACCGACATGGCGACACCGGCCTTGGCGAAGTTCGGCTCCGACGAACTGCGCAAGGAATTCCTCGCTCCCTCCATCGCCGGCGACTACGTCGCCTGCATCGGCGTGTCCGAACCCAGCGCCGGCTCCGACGTCGCCGCGATCAAGACCACGGCGCGCTCGGATGGTGACGACTACGTCATCTCCGGCGGCAAGATGTGGATCACCAACGGCACGCAGGCCGACTGGATTTGCCTCTTGTGCAACACCGGCGACGGCCCGATCCATCGTAACAAATCGCTGATCTGCGTGCCGATGAAGACCAAGGGCGTGACCATCGCGCGTAAGCTCGACAAGATGGGGATGCGCTCGTCCGACACCGCGCAGATCCATTTCGACGAGGTCCGCGTGCCGAAGCGCAACCGCATCGGCGAAGAGGGCAAGGGCTTCGTCTACCAGATGGTGCAGTTCCAGGAGGAGCGGCTGTGGGGCGCGGCCGCCTGCATCAAGTCGCACGAAAAGACCATTCAGGACACTATCGACTACACCCGCAGCCGCAAGGCATTCGGCAAACCGCTGCTGGACAATCAGGTGATTCACTTCCGTCTTGCCGAGCTGCAGACCGAGGTCGAGCTGCTGCGCTCGCTGATCTACCGCGCTGCCGAACAGCTGGTGGCGGGCGAGGACGTCACCCAGCTCGCCACCATGGCCAAGCTGAAGGCGGGGCGGCTCGGCCGCGAACTGCCGGACGCCTGCCTGCAGTTCTGGGGCGGCATGGGCTTCATGAACGAGACGCTGGTGACGCGCTCCTATCGCGACAGCCGCCTGACCTCGATTGGCGGCGGCGCCGACGAGGTGATGCTCGGCATCCTCTGCAAGGCGATGGGCACGCTGCCCGCTCGGCAGTAAGGTCGCGCCGCGGATTCACCTCTCCCCGCGCGCGGGGAGAGGTCGGATTGCGCAGCAATCCGGGTGAGGGGGCGTCTCCGCACGGCCGAGAGTCAGTGCTCGCGTCGCCCCTCACCCCAACCCTCTCCCCGCAACGGCGGGGCGAGGGAGCGCACTTCGTCTGCGGCAGGCGACTTGCTCATAAGAAAATTGATGCCGAGAGGGAGGGAAATCGATGATCACTCTGTATCACTGCCACGGCGCACGGTCGTTTCGGCCGTTGTGGATGCTCGAGGAGATGGGGCTCGACTACGAGCTCAAGATGTTGCCGTTTCCGCCGCGGGCGCTTGCCAAGGAGTATCTGGCGATCAATCCGCTCGGCACCATTCCGTTCATGATCGACGGCGACACCAAGATGACGGAGTCGTCCGGCATCTGCCACTATCTCGGCACCAAGCACGGGCCGACGCCGCTGGTGGTCGACGTCAGCGAGAGTGACTACGGCGGCTATCTGAACTGGATGTTCTTCAGCGACGCGACGCTGACGTTTCCGCAGACGCTCGTGCTGCGCTACGGCACACTGGAGCCGAACGAACGGCGGCAGCCACAGGTGGTCGAGGACTACGCCAAATGGTTTCTCGGCCGGCTGCGGGCCGTCGAGGCCGCCACGGGGCAGACCGAATGGCTGTCGCAGAACCGCTTCACCGCCGCCGACGTGGTGATCGGCTACGCGTTGCGGCTGGCGGACAATCTCGGCCTGTCCAAGCAGTTCGGGCCGAACGTTGCTGCCTATTGGCAGCGCGTGCAGCAGCGCGACGGCTATCGCCGGGCAGTCGAGGCGGAAACCCGGGCCGGCGACGAGCATAAGGTGCCGCGTCGCGCCTGAGTTGAGCCGGGGGCTCGATTTCCGCGGCAATCACGCCCGGTGACAACGCCCCGCGATGCTGTATTCTGCGCCCGCCCCGCAAGAGGGCGCCGCACCTTGTGCGGAAACGGGTGCAGATCCCGGGAGGACCCATGAGTGACGAGGCATGTCCAGCGTCCGGACGCCTGATGCTGATCAGCCCTGAACGGGTGTTCTACGCCGGTCTGCTCGGCCGACCGCGCCGCCGCACCAGCGGCGCCTTCTCGATTTACGTTTCGCTGCACGGCGAGTTGCGGGTGACGATCGAGGACGGGCAGGCGCAAACCGGTGCCACGGCTTTCGTCCCGCCCTATGTCCCCCATAATGTCGAATCCGATAGCCGCAGCGTGATCTGTCTGGTGATCGAGCCAGAGACGGTGCTGCCTGCGCCGATGGCCGCGCTTGGCGCGCGGATCGTCGGCGCTAGCGACGGCGCGCTGGCTGAGCGGGTGCGGCAGGCGTATCGCTCGCTGGTGGCAACCGGACGGCGCGAAGGCTTCACCACGTCGGAATTTGACCGACTCTTCTTCGGCGAAGCGTTGCCGACGCGCCGGATCGATCGCCGCATCGCGGGCGCGCTTGCCCGGCTCAATGATATCTCAGGTGCGGCGGTGACAGCGGAAGATTGCGCGGTCGCGGCGAGTCTGTCGCAGTCGCGCTTCTTGCATCTGTTCAAGGATGAGACTGGCGTCTCGTTTCGCGCGCTGCGCGCCTGGAAGCGGGCGCGGCATCTGCTGCACTTCGTCAATGCCGAGATCAACCTCGCGCATCTGGCGCAGGATATCGGCTACCCGGATTCGACCCACTTCAGCCATTCGATCCGGCGCTTCTACGGGCTGCAGCCGCGTGCGATCTTTTCCGGCTCGCGCGATCTGGCGATCTGGCGCAGCGATCCGCACGGCGCCGGCATTGCGGAATTTCGCCAGGGACGCCCGTGAGCGAGGCCCCCGGCGCGTAGCAGCGCGTGCACGCAAGATGCACAACCGCGGCTTCCGCATCATCCTCGTCGACTGGTTTGCGCCCGCGTGTTCGCGCGCGCAGCATCACCGAAAGGGTCGATGAGGAATGAGCGACAAGGCCGTAATCACCTGCTCGCTGAACGGCGTGCTGACTGATCCGAAACAGCACCACGTGCCGGTGACGCCGGAGGAGATGGCGCGCGAGGCCAAGGCAGCGTTCAACGCCGGCGCCTCGATCATGCACATCCATCTGCGCGATCAGCGCCCCGACAAGGGCCATCTGCCGACTTGGGATATCGCGGTGTCGCGCGAGATCCAGCAGGCGATCCGTGAAGCCTGTCCCGGCGTTATCATCAATCACACCTCCGGCACGTCGGGCCCGCACTACGAAGGGCCGCTCGCCTGCATTCGCGAGACGAGGCCCGAGATCGCCGCCTGCAACGCCGGCTCGCTGAACTATCTCAAGGTCAAGGCCGATAACAGCTGGGCCTGGCCGCCGATGATGTTCGACAACTCGGTCGAGAAGATCCAGGATTTCCTTGGCGCCATGAAGGACGCCGGCACGATTCCGGAATTCGAATGCTTCGACGTCGGCATCGTCCGCTGCGTCGGCATGTATGTGCAGAACGGCATGTATGACGGGCCGCTCGAATACAACTTCGTGATGGGCGTCGCCTCCGGCATGCCGGCCGATCCCGATCTGCTGCCGATCATCCTGAAGCTGAAGCGCCCCGACGCGCATTGGCAGGTCACCGCGATCGGCCGCGCCGAGATCTGGCCGCTGCATCAGGCCTGCGCCGACCACGGCGGCCATCTGCGCACCGGGCTCGAGGATACGTTCTATCTCGCCAACGGCGAGAAAGTGACGTCGAATGGCCAACTGATCGAAGAAATCGCCGGCTGCGCCCGCCGCGCCGGCCGCGAGATCGCCAGCCCGGACGAGGCGCGGAAGATTTACGGCATCCTGCACTGAGGCGGCGTCATTCCGGGGCGCGCCGCGCAGCGGCGTGAACCCGGAATCCCGAGATGTTCTGCTCGTCCGAGGTTCCGGGTTCGCGCTACGCGCGCCCCGGAACGACAAACAAAAAAGCATCACCAACCCAAGCAGCCGCAAGAGCTGCCTCACATCCGAGGGAGTATCATGACCAATCTCGAAGCGACCGGCGGCGTGCCGGGGCCGGGGCGGATCGGCCGGGTGGCGATCGGCGACATCTTGCGCAAATCGGCGATCCGCTTCGCCAATCGGATCGCGCTGACCGATGGCGCGCGCCAGGTCAGCTACAAGGAGCTCGAACGTGACGCCAACCGCTTCGCCAACTATCTGGTCGCCCGTGGTCTGAAGCCAGGCGACAAGATCTCGACGATCTGCAACAACTCGGTCGAGTTCGTTAAAGCGCTGTTCGGCATTCACCGCGCCGGCCTGGTCTGGGTGCCGATCAACACCATGCTCGGCCCCGGCGACATGAGTTACATCCTCGACCATGCTGAAGTGAAATTCGCGCTGATTGACGACAATCTGCATGCCCAGCCCGAGCGCCGCACCGCGCTCGAGCAGCGCGGCATCGCGCTGATCGCGGTCGATCTCACCGGCAAGGCCGCAGACGCCGGGCTGCAGAGCTTTGGCGACCTGATCGAAGGCCAGTCCGACATCGAGCCGGAGATCGCATTCGACGATCGCGATCTGGCGATGATCATCTACACCTCCGGCACCACGTCGCGGCCGAAGGGCGCGATGCACTGCCATCTCGCGGTGGTGATGGCGGTGATGAGCAACGCGATCGAAATGCAGCTGTCGCGGAGCGACGGCATCACCGGACAGTTTCCGCTGTTCCACTGCGCCGCGCATGTCGTGCTGCTGTCCTATCTCGCGGTCGGCGGCAAGATGGCGTTGATGCGCGGCTTCGATCCGGTCGCTTGCATGGAGGCGATCCAGCGCGACAAGCTCACCGTGTTCATTGGCCTGCCGTTGATGTACCAGGTGATCCTCGACCATCCGCGGCGCGGCGAATTCGACCTGTCAACGCTGCGCTGCTGCATCACCACCATGGCGCCGATGCCGCGGCCGCTGCTGGAGCGCGCCATTGCCGAGCTGTGCCCGACCTTCGTGCAGCCGTCGGGCCAGACCGAGATGTATCCGGCGACGACGATGTCGCAGCCGGACCGCCAGCTCGCCCGCTTCGGCAATTACTGGGGCGAGTCGACCATGGTCAACGAGACCGCGATCATGGACGACAACGGCAATCTGCTGCCGGTCGGCGAGGTCGGTGAGATCGTGCACCGCGGGCCCAACGTGATGCTCGGCTACTACAAGGACCCCGAGGCCACCGAAGCGGCCCGAAAATTCGGCTGGCATCACACCGGCGATCTGGCGCTGATCGACGAGCACGGCGAGGTGCTGTTCCTCGACCGCAAGAAAGACATGATCAAGTCCGGCGGCGAGAACGTCGCCTCGGTCAAGATCGAGGAGACGCTGCTGGCGCATCCGGCGGTGATGAACGCTGCGGTGGTCGGCCTGCCGCATCCGCAATGGGGCGAAGCGGTGTCGGGCTTCGTCAAGCTCAAGCCGGGCGCGGCCGCGACGGACGCGGAGTTGATCGAGCATTGCCGCAAGACGCTCGGCGGCTTCCAGGTGCCAAAGCTGGTACAGATCGTCGACGACATGCCGATGACCGCGACCGGCAAGCTGCGCAAGGTCGAACTGCGCAACCAGCACGCCGATTACTTCATGCTGGGGCAGACAGCGTAAGGCAAAACAATGGAGTGTGTCATTCCGGGATGCGCCGCGCAGCGGCGCAGGCCCGGAATCCATACCCTGCAGTGATTATGGATTCCGGGCTCGCGCTTCGCGCGCCCCGGAATGACAAAAGAGAGCGGAGAGATTCCGGAGAGGTCTACGTTTCGAGGCGTTCGGAATAACAAGGACAAGCTGAATGGCAATTATCGAATCCACCGTCGCGCCGGGCAGTGAAGGGTTTCGCGCCAATCGCGACGGCATGCTGGCGCTGATCGAGCGGATGCGGATGCTGGAAGCGCGGGCGCGCACCGCCTCGGCGGCCTCCGCCGAGCGCTTCCACAAGCGCGGCCAGCTGCTGCCGCGCGAGCGGGTCGCGCTGGTGCTGGATCCGGGCACGCCGTTTCTCGAATTGTCGACGCTCGCCGGCTACATGTTCGACACCAACAACGCCGACAAGAGCACGCCGGGCGGCGGCGTGATCGGCGGCATCGGCTATGTCGCCGGGATTCGCTGCATGATCAGCGCCAATGATTCCGGCATCGACGCCGGTGCGCTGCAGCCTTTCGGGCTCGACAAGACGCTGCGTATCCAGGAGCTGGCGCTGGAGAACAAGTTGCCATTCGTGCAACTGGTCGAAAGCGCCGGCGCCAATCTGCTGCGCTACCGGGTCGAGGACTTTGTCCGCGGCGGCAACATCTTTCGGAATCTGGCCCGGATGTCGGCGGCGGGGCTGCCGGTCGTCACCGTAACGCACGGCTCGTCGACCGCCGGCGGCGCGTATCAGACCGGGCTGTCGGACTACATCGTGATGGTGCGCGGCCGGACGCGGGCGTTTCTCGCCGGGCCGCCGCTGCTGAAGGCGGCGACGGGGGAAATCGCCACCGAGGAAGAACTCGGCGGTGCCGAGATGCACACTTCGATTTCCGGGCTCGGCGATTACTTGGCCGAAGACGACCGCGACGCGCTGCGGATCGCGCGCGACATCATGGCCGGACTGCCGTGGGATCGCTCGGGGCCGGGGCCGGACCCTGCGGACTATCACCCGCCGCTGTACGACGCCGAAGAACTGCTCGGCATCATGCCGAGCGACCACAAGCGGCCGGTCGACATGCGCCAGGTGATCGCCCGCATCGTCGATGGCTCCGACTTCACCGAGATGGCGCCGAACTACGGCTCCGCCACGGTGTGTGGCCATGCCAAGATCGTCGGCCAGCCGATCGGCATCATCACCAATAACGGCCCGCTTGATCCCGCGGGCGCCAACAAGGCGACGCATTTCATCCAGGCGTGCTGCCAGTCGCGCACGCCGATCCTGTATCTCAACAACACCACCGGCTACATCGTCGGCAAGGCCTACGAAGAGGCCGGCATGATCAAGCACGGCTCGAAGATGATCCAGGCGGTGACCTCGGCCTCAGTGCCGCAGATCACGATCTATTGCGGCGCCTCGTTCGGCGCCGGAAATTACGGCATGTGCGGCCGCGGCTTCCATCCGCGGTTCTGCTTCTCCTGGCCGAACGCCAGGACCGCGGTGATGGGCGGTGAGCAGGCCGCCGAGACCATGGCGATCGTCGCCGAAGCGGGCGCGGCGCGCAAAGGCGTGCCGGTCGACCGCGACAAGCTCGATCAGATGAAGGCGGGGATCACCGCGGTGTTCAACGGCCAGATGGACGTGTTCGCGACGTCGGCGCGGATGCTCGACGACGGTGTAATCGATCCGCGCGATACCCGCGCGGTGCTCGCCGAGGTTTTGGCGATCTGCCGCGAGAGCGAGACCCGAAGCCCGCAACAGATGCAATTCGCGGTGTCGCGAGCATGACGATGGCACAGATGCTGAAACTCACGCCTTTCACCAAGATCCTGATCGCTAACCGTGGCGAGATCGCGCTGCGCGTCATGCGCACCGCGCGCCGCATGGGCTATGGCGTCGTCGCCGTGTATTCGACGGCCGACGCCGACTCCGCGCATGTCCGCGAGGCTGACGAGGCGGTGGCGATCGGCGGCGCGCAGCCGTCCGAGTCCTATCTCAACATTCCGGCCTTGATCGAAGCCGCAAAGATCGCCGGCGTCGACGCGGTGCATCCCGGCTACGGCTTTCTCGCCGAGAATGAGGACTTTGCCGCGGCGTGTCGCGACGCCGGGCTGGTGTTCATCGGGCCGTCGGCGGAACAGATCGCCGCGATGGGCAACAAGGCCGGCGCCAAGGAGATCATGCTGAAGGCAGGCGTGCCCTGCGTGCCCGGCTATCAGGGCGCCGACCAGAGCGACACGGCGATGATCGCCGAGGCCGGCAAGATAGGCTTCCCGGTGATGATCAAGGCGGTGGCCGGCGGCGGTGGCCGCGGCATGCGGCTGGTGCAGGACGCCGCGACGCTGCCGGACGCGCTGCGCAGCGCGCGGTCCGAGGCGCAGAGCGCGTTCGGTGATCCGACGGTGATCCTCGAGCGCGCGATCATCGAGCCGCGGCATATCGAAATTCAGGTGTTTGGCGATCGCTATGGCCACGCCATCCATCTCGGCGAGCGCGACTGTTCGGTGCAGCGCCGACATCAGAAGCTGATCGAGGAAGCGCCGTCGCCGGCGGTCTCTGAAGCGCTGCGCGAAGAGATGGGCGTAGTCGCGGTCAATGCGGTGAAGGCGATCGGCTACGAGGGCGCCGGCACGCTGGAGTTTCTGCTCGACGCGCAGGGCCAGTTCTACTTCATGGAGATGAACACGCGGCTGCAGGTCGAGCATCCGGTCACCGAGGCGATTACCGAGCTCGATCTGGTCGAATTGCAGCTCCGTATCGCAGCCGGTGAGCCACTGCCGCTGCGCCAGGATGACGTCAGCTTCAACGGCCACGCCATCGAAGTGCGGCTCTGTTCGGAAGATCCCGACAAGGACTTCATGCCGCAATCCGGCCGGATGGCGGTGTGGTGGATGCCTGCTGAGCTCCGCGTCGAACACGCGCTGCAGTCCGGCTCGGAAATCTCCCCCTATTACGACTCGATGATCGCCAAGATCATCGCGGTCGGCGCCAGCCGGGAGGAGGCGCGGCGCAAGCTGATCCACGGCCTCGACAACACGTTCGCGTTCGGCGTCACCATCAACCGCGGCTTCCTGGCGGCGTGCTTGCGCCACGAGGTATTCGCGCGCGGCGAGGCGACGACGGCGTTCATCGCGCAGAACCGCGAGGCGCTGACGCGCGCGATGCCGGAGGACGCGGTGCCGGCATGGGCGGTGGCGTCGCTGCTGCTCTATGTCAGCGACCCGCACGCCCAACCCCACCGCGCCGGTCGATCATTGGCGGCGACGTTCCCGACACTGCTGCGGTTCGAACTCGACGGCATCACGTATAGCAGCGAAGTGGTGCGCGAGCGTGATGGCGTTTACGTCGCGGTTCACGATGGCAGGCGGATCGGCTTCACGATCGAGGCGCTGAGCGCGAGCAGCGTTCGCTTCCAGGCCGAGAATTTCAGCGAGTCCGCGGTGTATCACCGGGACGGCGATCGGCTGTTTGTGCAGCGGCTCGGCGTCGCCAGCACCATCGTCGATCTGACCCGCGCAGCGCCGCAGCGCGCCGCGGCAGGCGGCGGCGACGGCAAGCTGCGCGCGGCGCTCAACGGCCGCGTCGTCGCGCTGCTGGTGAAAGCCGGCGACCGCGTCGAAGTTGGTCAGCCGGTGTTGACCCTGGAGGCGATGAAGATGGAGCACGTGCATCTCGCCCCAACCGCGGGCATCGTGGCGATCGACGTCGCCGAAGGCGAACAAGTCACCACCGGCCGCATCGTCGCGCAGATCGAAGCGGCGGCTTAGAGGTGTGGAGCACTGACTATTCCCGTCATTGCGAGCGAAGCGAAGCAATCCAGAGCCCCGTGCACTGAACTGGATTGCTTCGTCGCTTCGCTCCTCGCAATGACGGAGAGGGAGGAGGATTGACATGACCAACGGCGCCGTGATCATCGAACAGCGCGAGCAGGCGCTGTGGATCACCATCAACCGTCCCGACAAGCGCAACGCCATCAATGCCGGCGTGGTCGAGGGCATCACGCGCGGCTGGAAGCAGGCGCATGACGATCCGTCGGTGCGCGTGATCGTGCTGACCGGTGCCGGCGACAAGGCGTTCTGCGCCGGGGCCGATCTGCAGTCGACCGGCGCGGCGTTCGCGTTCGACTTCTCCAAGCCCAATGTCGACTACGCCGATCTGCTGCGGCTGGCGCAGAATGCCACCAAGCCGTCGATCGCCCGCGTCAACGGCACCTGCATGGCCGGCGGCATGGGCCTGTTGTGCATGACCGACATGGCGGTCGCCGCCGACAACGTCGTGTTCGGTCTGCCGGAAGTGAAGGTCGGCGTGTTCCCAATGCAGGTGATGAGCCTGCTGCAGGACATCGCGCCGCGTCGGCTGATCGCCGAATGGGCGCTGACCGGCGAGCCGTTCGATGCGCAGACGGCGCGCGAGGCTGGCCTGCTGAACTACGCGGTGCCGGCCGCCGAGCTCGACGCCAAGGTCGACTGGCTGGTGAAGCGCCTGACCGACAAATCGCCGACCGCGATCCGCCGCGGCAAATACGCAATGCGGGCGATCGCCGCGATGTCGTTCGACGAGAGCATCGCCTACACCGAAAGCCAGATCGCGCTGCTCGCGATGACCGAAGACGCCAAGGAAGGCCTCAAGGCGTTCGCCGAGAAACGCAAGCCGGTGTGGCCGGGGAAGTGAGAGCGCACGGCCTCTCCCTGAGAGACACGGCCTCTTCCCGAGTCATTCCGGGGCGGCCGCCGCAGGCGGACGAACCCGGAATCCCGGCCGTGCCCTGAACATCGGGATTCCGGGTTCGCGCTGCGCGCGCCCCGGAATGACTCGTGGAGAGATTGTCGCATAACAGCCATGCCGCTCAAGCGGCGGGCGGAAGACGAAAGGGAGGAACGGTGATGCTGGCATCCGAGATGATCAGGCGCGGGGCGGTGTATCACGGGCCGAAGACGGCGGTGATGTTCGGTGAGCAGCGCATGACCTTCACCGAGGTCGACCTGTTGTCGAACCGCATCGCCAACGTCTTCATCGAGACGTTCAAGCTCGAGGTCGGTCGCCGCGTCGGGATGCTCCTGAACAATTCGATTCACACGCTTCCGCTCGATTTCGGATTCGTCAAATCGCGGCTGTCGCGTGTGCCGCTGAACTCGCGGCTGTCGCTGGTCGAGCAGCAGCAGATGCTCGACGGCGCCGGCGTCGATACGCTGATCCACGGCACAGATCTGACCGACCGCGCCCGCGAGCTCGCAAGCGCGATGCAGGGCCTCAAACTGATCAGCATCGGCAACGCGGCCGATCCGAACGATCTCTTACAGCTCGCGCAGGCTGGCTCGGATGCGCCGCCGTCGCGGCGGCCCGAGCCGGACGACGTCGTGATCACTATCTTCACCTCGGGCACCACAGGCAAGCTCAAGGCGGTCGAGCACACCCAGGCGAGCTGGGGCGCGATGGCCACCAACGTGCTGATCAACATGGAGGTCGGCGAGGGCGACGTGATGCTGCACGCCGCGTCGATGATCCACGCCTCGGGCTGCTTCATCGTGCCGTATTGGCTGCGCGGCGGCGTCGCCGCGGTGCTGCCGGGATTCACGCCGGCGAGCTATCTCGACGCGGTGGAGCGCTGGAAGCCGACCGCGCTTAATCTGGTGCCGACCATGATCGGCATGTTGCTGGATCATCCCGGCATCGCGCAGGCGGATTTTTCCTCGGTGAAAAGCATCATCTACGGCGCTTCGCCGATGCCGCGCCCGGTGATGCTGCGCGCGCTGCAAGTGTGGGGGCCGCGTTTCGCGCAGTACTACGGCCAGTCGGAGGCGCCGATCTTCATCACCCATCTGACGCAGGCCGATCACGTCGGGCCGCATGCCGAGCAGCGGCTGGCGTCCTGCGGCCGGCCGTCGATCGATTGCGAGATCAAGCTGGTGAACGAAGACGGCGACGAGGTCGCGCCCGGCGAGGCCGGCGAGATCGCGCTGCGCACGCCGTTCGCGATGAAGGGCTACTACAACGCGCCCGAGCTCAATGCGCAGATGTTCCTGCCGGACGGCTGGCTGCGCACGCGTGACGTCGGTCGGTTCGACAACGATGGCTATTTGTATCTGGTCGACCGTACCTCCGACATGATCGTGTCGGGTGGCTACAACGTTTATCCGCGCGAGGTCGAAGACGCGCTGGCCGCGCATCCGGCGGTGCGCGAGGTCGTGGTGGTCGGCTTGCCGGACGACAAATGGGGCGAAAGCGTCGCGGCCTTCGTGGCGCTGCGCAAGGATACGTCGGCCGAGGAGGCCGAACTGATCGCCTTCGCGCGCGAACGGGTGGCGAGCTACAAGGTGCCCAAGCAGGTGCGGTTCATCGACGAGGTGCCGAAGAGCCCGGTCGGCAAACTGCTCCGCCGCGCGGTGCGCGATCCGTTCTGGCAGGGGCGCGAGCGGAAGATTTGACGAGACCAGCGGGCCTCGTTCAGCCTCTCTTTTGTCATTCCGGGGCGCGCTCTTGCGCGAACCCGGAATCCATACTCGCTGTGTCCAGCTGTGAGGCACTGCGTTCGCTGCGGCCGTGCTTCACACGATCACGGTTGCGTTCGCTGCGGCCGTGCTTCACACGATCACGGTGGTTATGGATTCCGGGCTCGCGCTGCGCGCGCCCCGGAATGACGAACGTTGGGCCGCCGTCTCATCAGACATTGCTCTCCGTCATCGCGCCGTACACCAGCGTGCGCAGTTCGCGGCGGATCGGGTAGGCGCTGGAGGGCAGGAGCTGGGTCATGAAGATGGTGATCAGCTCTTCGGCCGGGTCGATCCAGAACGCCGTCGAGGCAGCGCCGCCCCAGTAATATTCGCCGACGCTGCCGGGCAATAGCGTCTGGGCCGGGTTCATGTTGACCGCGAAGCCAAGGCCGAAGCCGATGCCGGCGTTGGTGGCTTCGCTGAACATCGAACGCGACAGCTCGGTGAGGTCGCGATTGCCGGGCAGATGATTGGTGGTCATCAACTTCAGCGTCTTCGGGCCGAGCAGGCGGACGCCGTTCAGCTCGCCGCCATTGAGCAGCGCCCGGCAGAAGGTGAGGTAATCGTCGGTGGTCGACACCAGGCCGCCGCCGCCGGAGATCAGATCAGGCGGCGCCAGGAAGCTCGAGGTCGCCGGATCGTCCGACAGCTGCATGCCGCCTTTGCCGTCGGCCGAGTAGCAGGCGGCGAGGCGATGCGCCTTTGCGGGCGGGACATGGAAGTCGGTGTCGACCATGCCGAGCGGATCGAGGATGCGCTGCTTGACGAACTGCTCGAACGGCATGCCGCTGATCTTCTGCACCAGGTAGCCGACCACGTCGGTGGAGACCGAGTAATTCCAGGCTTCGCCGGGCGAGAACTCAAGCGGAATGCGGGCAAGGTCGGCGATCCAGGACTCCAGCGTGCCGGCCTTCTCGAAAGCGCCGATGCCCTTGTCGCGGTAGGCGGCGTCGACATTGGTGCGATTCTGGAAGCCGTATGTCAGCCCCGAGGTGTGCCGCAGCAGGTCGACCACCTGCATCGGCCGCGTCGGCGGCCTGGTCAGGAACAGCGGCGCGATGCCGGCCTGAAACACGCCGAGATTGGCCCACTCCGGAATGTACTTGGCCACCGGGTCGTCGAGCTGAACGCGGCCTTCCTCGAACAGCATCATCAGCGCCACCGAGGTGATCGGCTTGGTCATCGAATAGATGCGGAAGATGGTGTCGTCCTTGATCGGGACGTTGCGTTCGCGGTCTGCATGGCCGAGCGAGGAGCGATACGCGATCCGGCCGCGGCGATAGACCAGCGTCTGTGTCCCAGCGAGTTTGCCCGGACCGAGATAGGCCCGCTGCAGGTGATCGTCGATCCGCCGAAGCGCGGTTTCGGAGAAGCCGGTGTCGGCGGCTGGCCCGGCGGCGGCAGGGCGGGAAAACTGGGGTTGGACCGGCATGGGGCACTCCGTGCTGACGACAGGCGAGGGGACTCTCGACGGTGGATGTTATTCGCCGGTTCCACAACTCTGGATAAGTCGAAACGCGCCATTCTCCTGTTATCTGTCATGGCGCAACATTGGATCTGTACGATTTTGAGCACATGGACGGCGTGGCCCGCAAGCAGCCCGCGCGCAGACCGGCCTGCAAGTCACGCGCTTATCACACAGCGAGGCTTGGTGTAGCGTCCGCCCATTGCCAAACCGGGAATGGAAGATGCCGCAATTCGACGAGACCGAGCTGACCGAGGCGGTCGTCGCAAGCTTCGACGAGACGCCGGATCCGAGATTGAAGCATTTGATGCGCGAACTCGTCCGATCGCTTCACGACTACGTCCGCCGCACCGGGCTGACCTTCGAGGAATGGCAGAAGGCGATCGATTTCCTCACCCGCACCGGGCAGAAATGCACGCCGAGCCGCCAGGAGTTCATCCTGTTGTCGGACGTGCTCGGCGTCTCGATGCTGGTCGATGCAGTCAATCACCGTGAGCGCGACGGCGCCACGCAGACGACGGTGCTCGGCCCGTTTTATGTCGGCGAGCACAAGCCGATGCCGAACGGCACCGACATTTCCGAAGGCGTCGAAGGCGAGCGGATGTATGTGCAGTGCCGCGTCGTCGATCTCGGCGGCCAGCCGCTCGCCGGCGTGCCCGTCGACGTGTGGCATGCCGACGACGACGGCTTCTACGATTCGCAGAAGCCGTCCTACGCCGAAGCCGGCCCCTCGCTGCGCGCGCAGTTCGTCACCGATGCGGAGGGCCGGTTCGCATTCCGCACGATCTTGCCGTGCAGTTACCCGATCCCGATCGATGGTCCGGTGGGTGAACTGATCCTCGCGGCGCAGCGGCATCCGATGCGGCCGGCGCACGTGCATTTTCTGGTGAACGCTCCCGGCTACGAGCCGTTGATCACCCACGTCTTCATCGAAGGCGACAAATATCTCGAAAGCGACGTCGTCTTCGGCGTCAAGGACGACCTGATATCCAGCATCGAGCTGCGTAACGACGCCGTGATGCCCGATGGTCGCGCGGCGCCGGGGGCGTGGCATTTGATGTCCTACGAATTCCGGCTGAAGCCGGGCAGAGGCGCCGCGCCGCGGCCAATGATGGCGGCCGCCGCGGAGTAACAACGGAGTTCAGCGTGCACGGGAACCTGCGCCCATTCGGCCCCACTGGCGTGCAATTGGCGCCGATCGGCCAAGGCACCTGGTACATCGACCGCAGCAACCGCGCAGCGGCGATCGCCGCGCTGCGCCGCGGCCTCGACCTCGGCATGACCCACATCGACACGGCGGAGATGTACGGCGACGCCGAACCGCTGGTCGCGGAGGCGATCGCGGGCCGACGCGACGAGGTGTTCCTGGTCTCCAAGGTGTTGCCGAGCAACGCGTCGAGGAGCGGCACAATCGTGGCGTGCGACCGTTCGCTGCAGCGGCTCAAGACCGACCGGCTGGATTGCTATCTGTTGCACTGGCGCGGCCAATACCGGCTGGCCGACACCGTCGCAGCGTTCGAACAGCTGGTCGCCGCCGGCAAGATTCTGTCCTGGGGCGTCAGCAATTTCGACGCGGGTGACCTGCGCGAGCTGCTCAAGGTCGCCGGCCCGGGCAAGATCGCCTGCAATCAGGTGCTGTATCATCTGCGCGAACGCGCGATCGAACATGCTGTGATTCCGTGGTGTGAGGCGCATGGCGTCGCCGTCACTGCCTATTCACCATTCGGCCACGACGAATTTCCCGCGCCGCGGAGTGCGGAGGGGCGGGTGTTGCAAAGCATCGCCGACCGTCACGGCGCGACGCCGCGTCAGGTCGCACTGGCGTTCTTGACGCGGCGGCCGTCGGTTTTCGCAATTCCCAAGGCGGCTGATCCGGTCCATGCGGCGGAAAATGCGGCGGCCGGCTCTTTGCGCCTCTCGGCTGATGATCTGGAGGCGATCGATCAGGCGTTCCCGCGCGGGCCGGAGCCGGCCAGTTTGCCTATGCTGTGACCGCCGGCCGCCGCGGCGCATAGCGCAATCCCGCTATCCGGGCTTGTGCGAGGGCTGCGAACATCGTTCTGTCGCCGTCTGAGTTGAAGGGCGCCGCTCGCGGCTTGGCCCGTCCCATCTGTTTTCATTGCACTGCCGGATACGTGACCGCCACCTCGCCCAACGCGCCCGATGCGGGCCGCCGCCTGACGCATCGCCACGCCGATCAGCCGCTGCGCGGCATCGCGCTGATCGTGCTGTCGACCGTGTTTCTCGCCTGCTCCGACACGCTGGCGAAATATCTCGGCCGAACCGTGCCGCCGATCGAGATCGGCTGGATCCGGTTCTTGGTGTTCGTGCTGATCATGATGCCTGTCGCGCTGATGTCGTCGGCGTCTTCGCTACGTTCGGCGCGGCCGAAACTGCAGGTGCTGCGCGGGCTGGCGCTGGTTGCCTCGTCGACGCTGTTCATCAGCGGCCTGCAGTTCCTGCCGATCGCGGAGGCCTCGGCGACTTCGTTCGTCGCGCCGCTGTTCGTCACCGCGCTGTCGATCGTCATGCTCGGCGAGAGCATCGGGATCCGCCGTTGGGCTGCCAGCGTGGTCGGCCTGATCGGCGTGCTGATCGTGATCCGGCCGGGATCGGCGGCATTCAATCCGGCGGTGATCTTTCCCATTCTGTCGGCGCTGACCTGGGCTGTGACGCTGATACTGACGCGGATGATCAGCGGCGCCGACCGTGCCATCGTCACCATGACGTTCTCGGCACTGGTCGGCTTCGTCGCGCTGAGTGTCATCGTGCCGTTCGTGTGGGTGACGCCGAGTTGGGAAGGCATCATGCTCGGCGTGCTGGTCGGGCTCGCATCGACCATGGGGCAATGGATCGTGGTGCTGGCCTATCGCTACGCCGACGCCTCGGTGCTGGCGCCGTTCACCTACAGCCAGCTCGTCTGGGTGACGTTCCTTGGCTTCGGTCTGTTCGGCGAAGTCCCGGATGTCTGGACCTTCGTCGGCGCCGCGGTGATCATCGCCAGCGGCCTTTACACCGCTCACCGCGAGCGCCTCCGCCGCAAACAGCCGGTGGCGGCGGAGCCTTATCCGAGTCCGTAAGCCGCGATCTCCGTCATTGCGGGCGCAGCGAAGCAATCCAGGACCAGTGCTCGGCGCTGGATTGCTTCGTCGCTCCGCTCCTCGCAATGACAGGGGCCTCACACCGGCAGCGCAATCGAATATTTCACCTGGCTGAGCGCGAAACTCGATTCGATCGAGGCGATGCCGTCGAGCCGGGTCAGCTTGGTCTTCAGGAAGGTTTCGTAGGCGGCGAGGTCGGCGGCGACCACGCGCAGCAGATAGTCGCGGTTCCCGGTCATCAGATAGCACTCCAGAACTTCGTTCCATTTCGAGATCGCCTTGGCGAAGCGCGCGAGGTCTTCCTCCTTCTGCCGCGTCAGCTTGATCGAGATGAAGACGCTGACGTGCAAGCCGATCGCCTTCTGATCGACCTGGGCGGTGTAGCGGCTGATCACGCCGCGGCTCTCCAGCAGCTTGACGCGCCGATGGCACGGCGACACCGACAGGCCGACCTGGTCGGCGAGCTCCTGCATCGTGATCCGGCCATCGGCCTGCAGCGCGGCCAAAATCTTGCGGTCGATCGCGTCGAGGTCAGCCATTGGAATAAACCGCTTGTTGAACTTCAGGAACGGCAAATTTATCCCACCTTTGAGGTCACTGTCGCCCAAAATTGAGAAGTCCTGAGGCCGCGTTCGTCGTAAAATGGCACGATCGCAGCACAGGTGATCGCCATGCCACAGTCCCCCGACCGTCTCGACCTGCTGAATGCGCTGACGCGCAAGGCGCTGTGGCTGTCGACCTGGATGATCCACCACGCTAATCACATCCGCCCGAACGCCGACGGCCTCAAAGTCGGCGGCCATCAGGCCTCGTCGGCGTCGCTCGCTACCATCATGTCGGCGTTGTATTTCTCGGTGCTGCGGCCGGAGGACCGCGTCGCGGTCAAGCCGCATGCCAGCCCGATCTTCCATGCCATCCAATATCTGTTCGGCCGGCAGAGCCGCGAGCGTCTGGAAAATTTCCGCGGCTTCAAGGGCGCGCAATCCTATCCGTCCCGCACCAAGGACGCCGACGACGTCGATTTCTCGACCGGCTCGGTCGGGCTCGGCGTCGCGCAGACGCTGTTCTCGTCGCTGGTGCAGGACTACGTCACCGCGCATGGCTGGATGAAGAACCGCCGCGAAGGCCGGATGATCGCGCTGGTCGGCGACGCCGAGATGGACGAGGGCAACATCTTCGAGGCGCTGCTCGAAGGCTGGAAGCACGGCCTCCGCAACACCTGGTGGGTGGTCGACTACAACCGCCAGAGCCTCGATGCGGTGGTGCGCGAGGGATTGTGGGAGAAGTTCGAGTCGATGTTCCGCAACTTCGGCTGGGACGTCGTCATCGTCAAATACGGCCGCCTGATGCAGCAGGCGTTTGCCGAGCCTGGCGGCGAAGCGCTACGGCGCTGGATCGACAATTGCCCGAACCAGATGTACGCGGCGCTGTGCTTCCAGGGCGGCGCGGCGTTCCGCAAGCGGCTCGAGGACGAAATCGGCGATCAGGGCGAGGTGTCGCGACTAATCGATGCGCGCAGCGACGACGAACTGCTGGCGCTGATGTCAAATCTTGGCGGTCACGACATGGCGAGCCTGCTGGAGGCGTTCGAGTCGATCGATCACGACCGGCCGGTGTGCTTCATCGCCTACACCATCAAGGGCGTCGGCCTGCCGTTTCAGGGCCATAAGGACAATCACGCCGGGTTGATGACGCCGGCGCAGATCGAAGCCTATCGTGCCGCTCAGAAGATTCGCCCCGGCCACGAATGGGATCGCTTCGAGGGACTGACGCAGGATGCAGCTGCGCTGGAGGCGGTGCTACGCAGTGCGCCGATCAACAGCGGTGGCGAGCGCCGGCTGCGCGCGCCGGTGATCGAAGTGCCCGAGCGTCTGGCGCTCAAGCCGGCAGCCGAGATGTCGACGCAGCAGGGGTTCGGCCTGATCCTCAACGAATTGGCGCGCGGCGACAGCGAGCTGGCGTCGCGTATCGTCACGGCGTCGCCGGACGTCACGGTGTCGACCAATCTTGGCGCCTTCGTCAATCGCCGCGGCCTGTTCGCGCGCGCCGAGAAGGCCGATCTGTTCCGCAGCGAGAAGATCCCGACCACCTTCAATTGGGAGTTCTCGCCGAAGGGCCAGCATATCGAGCTCGGCATCGCCGAGATGAATCTGTTCATTCTGATGTCGGCGCTCGGCCTGTCGCACAGCATCAACGGCGAGCGGCTGCTGCCGATCGCGACGCTATACGACCCCTTCATCCAGCGCGGCCTCGATGCACTGAACTACGCCTGCTATCAGGACGCGCGCTTCATGGTGGTGGCGACGCCGTCCGGCATCACGCTGGCGCCGGAAGGCGGCGCGCATCAGTCGATCGCGACGCCGCTGATCGGGATCGCGCAGGATGGGCTGGCGTCGTTCGAGCCGGCGTTCGTCGATGAACTCGCGGTGATGATGCGCTGGGGCTTTGCGCATATGCAGCGCGACGATGTCGACGGCGGCGCTGAGGATGGCATGCGCTCCGGCGGGTCGGTGTATCTGCGACTGTCGACGCGGACCATCGAGCAGCCGCAGCGCATGATGACGCCGGCGTTGCAGAAGGCGATCGTCGACGGCGCCTATTGGCTGCGCGAACCCGGGCCGAATTGCGAGCTGGTGATCGCCACCACCGGCGCGGTGGCGCCGGAAGCGATCGCTGCGGTCGGCCTGCTCGGCGACAGCCGCCGCGACGTCGGGCTCCTTGCGATCACCTCGGCCGATCGCCTGCACGCCGGCTGGACCGCGGCGCGCCGGCTGCGCCGCGCGCATCGCGGCTCGCGCCACACCAGCCACATCGAGAACCTTCTGGCGCTGCTGCCGCGCAGCTGCGGTATCGTCACCGTGCTCGACGGCCATCCGGCCACGCTGGATTGGATTGGCGCGGTCTGCGGCCATCGCATGGAAGCGCTCGGCGTAGAACATTTCGGCCAGACCGGCAGCATCGCCGATCTGTACCGGCACTACGGCATCGATACCAACGCGATCATCGATGCGGCGGAGAGTCTGGTCGGCGGTGCACCCGTGCTGCACCGCAAAATGGCGGTGTGACAGCTTCCACGTCGCGGAATGCGGGTCGAAGAAGCCGGCGTTCACACGCGCAATTGTGCGCGTGAGCCTTGCTCAGCACCCGTGTGTGTTTTTATATGCCGCTCCCGCAAATGGCGGATCGATCTTCGGCCCGCGGTGCAGGCGAGGATGCTCGCCACGCCGCCCGCACCCTGTTTTCACGCACACCGCGTCCCGCGACCAACATAAGAGGTTCACGATGGTCAACCGCATGCAATTTTACATCGACGGCGCCTGGGTCGATCCGGTCACGCCGAAGTCGACCCCGGTGGTCAACCCGGCCACCGAGGAGGCGATGTACGAAGTTGCGCTCGGCTCCAAGGCCGATGTCGACAAGGCGGTGGCGGCAGCCAAGCGGGCGTTCGAGACTTTCTCGCAGACCAGCCGTGAAGAGCGCATCGCGCTGCTCGAGAAGATCGTCGCGATCTACAAGGGCCGCATGAAGGAGATCGGCGGCGCCGTCTCCGACGAGATGGGCGCGCCGCTGCCGATGGCCGAGAAGATGCAGGCCGGCGCCGGCCTCGGCCACATCATGTCGACCCTCGACGTGCTGAAGAATTATCACTTCGAGGAGCCGATGGGCTCGGCGATGATCGTGCGCGAGCCGATCGGCGTCGTCGGCATGATCACGCCGTGGAACTGGCCGCTCAACCAGATCGCCTGCAAGGTCGCGCCTGCGCTCGCCGCAGGCTGCACCATGATCCTCAAGCCGAGCGAATTCACCCCGACCTCGGCGCTGATCTTCGCCGAGATCCTGCATGAAGCCGGCGTGCCGAAGGGCGTGTTCAACCTCATCAACGGCCTCGGCCCGGAGGTTGGTGCGGCGATGAGCGAGCATCCGGATATCGACATGATCTCGTTCACCGGGTCGACCCGCGCCGGCATCGACGTCGCCAAGCGCGCGGCGCCGACGGTGAAACGCGTCAGCCAGGAACTCGGCGGCAAGTCGCCGAACGTGATCCTGGAAGACGCCGACCTCACCAAGGCGGTGACCGGCGGCGTGATGCATATGTTCAACAACTCCGGCCAGTCGTGCAACGCGCCGAGCCGGATGATCGTGCCGCTGTCGAAGATGGCCGAGGTCGCCGCGATCGCCAAGGGCGTCGCCGAGAAGACCAAGGCTGGCGATCCGCGCGGCGACGGCACCACGATCGGTCCGGTGGTCAATCGCGGCCAGTGGGACAAGATCCAGGCGCTGATCAACAAGGGCATCGAGGAAGGCGCGACGCTGGTCGCCGGCGGCCCCGGTCTGCCGGAAGGCGTCAACAAGGGGTTCTACGTCCGTCCGACCGTGTTCGCCGACGTCACCGAGAACATGACCATCGCGCGCGAAGAAATCTTCGGCCCGGTGCTGGTGATCATGGGCGCCAAGGACGAGGACGAAGCGGTGCGGCTCGCCAACGACACGCCGTATGGCCTCGCCGGCTACGTCTCGGCCGGTTCGGTCGAGCGCGCCCGCAAGGTCGGCCGGCAGATCCGCGCCGGCAACGTCAACCTGCAGGGCGTGCCCAATGAACGCACCGCGCCGTTCGGCGGCTACAAGCAGTCCGGCAACGGCCGCGAGTGGGGCAAGTTCGGCGTCGAAGAATATCTCGAGGTCAAGGCGATCGCCGGCTTCAACGCGGCGTAGCTCGCGTCGGACACGCCCTTGCCGTCATTGCGAGGAGCGAAGCGACGAAGCAATCCAGCTCCGCATACGGAGCTTCTGGATTGCTTCGCTTCGCTCGCAATGACGGGGGTTCTCGTCGCGGCGCGAGATCGCTCGGGCGTGACGCTGGTTTTATGTGTTAGCGCCTCCTAACTGATGCGCAAACGTCCACAGGACGGCAACGATGACCGACGGCTTGCGCAAGGGACTGACGTCTTACGGCGACGCCGGCTTCTCGCTGTTCCTGCGCAAGGCGTTCATCAAGGCGATGGGCTATTCGGACGACGCGCTGGACCGGCCGATCGTCGGCATCACCAATACGCATAGCGACTACAATCCTTGCCACGGCAATGCGCCGCAGATCATCGAGGCGGTGAAGCGCGGCGTGATGCTGGCGGGCGCGCTGCCGATGGTGTTTCCGACCATCTCGATCGGCGAGAGCTTTGCGCATCCGACCTCGATGTATTTGCGCAATCTGATGGCGATGGACACCGAGGAGATGATCCGGGCCCAGCCGATGGATGCGGTGGTGGTGATCGGCGGCTGCGACAAGACGCTGCCGGCGCAGATCATGGCGGCGGTGTCGGCCGATCTGCCGACGGTGGTGATCCCGGTCGGGCCGATGGTGGTCGGCCATCACAAGGGTGAAGTGCTGGGAGCCTGCACCGACTGCCGGCGGCTGTGGGGCAAGCATCGCGCCGGCGAGATGGATGAAGCCGAGATCGAAGCCGTCAACGGCCGGCTGGCGCCGTCGGTCGGCACCTGCATGGTGATGGGCACCGCCTCGACGATGGCGTGTATCACCGAGGCGATGGGGCTGTCGCTGCCGATGAGTGCGACGATCCCGGCACCGCATGCCGAGCGGTTTTGCTCGGCCGAGGCGAGCGGCCGCGTCGCCGCGGCGATGGCCAAGGCAAAAGGGCCGAAGCCGAGCGAATTGCTGACACCAGCGGCTTTTCGCAACGCGCAAATCGTGCTGCAGGCGATCGGCGGCTCGACCAACGGGCTGATCCATCTCACTGCGATCGCCGGCCGCGTGCCGCTCGCCATCGATCTCGACGGCTTCGACGCACTCGGCCGCGACGTTCCGGTGCTGGTCGATCTCAAGCCGTCCGGCGCGCACTACATGGAGCATTTCCATCACGCCGGCGGCGTGCCGAAGCTGATGGCGCAGCTCGGCGAGCTGATCGATCTCGACGCCAGGACGATCACCGGCGCGGCGCTGCGCGACGTCGTGGCGAAGGCCGAGCACGTGCCGGGGCAGGACGTGATCCGCTCGCGCGACAATCCGATCCGCCGCGAAGGCGGCATCGCCTGTCTCACCGGCAATCTCGCGCCGCGCGGCGCGGTGATCAAGCACGCCGCCGCATCGCCCACGCTGATGCAGCACACCGGCCGCGCCGTGGTGTTCGACTCGGTCGAGGACATGACGCGGCGGATCGACGATCCCGAGCTCGACGTCACCGCCGACGACGTGCTGGTGCTGCGCAATGCCGGGCCGAAGGGCGCGCCGGGGATGCCGGAGGCCGGCTATCTGCCGATCCCGCTGAAGCTGGCGCGGGCAGGGGTCAAGGACATGGTGCGGATCTCGGACGCGCGGATGAGCGGCACGGCATTCGGCACCATCGTGCTGCACATCACCCCGGAGAGCGCCGACGGCGGGCCGCTGGCGCTGGTCCGATCCGGCGACCGTATCAAGCTTGACGTCGCGGCGCGCCGGATCGATCTGCTGGTGGAAGAGGGCGAACTCGCACGCCGCCGCGCCGCTCTGCCGCCGTCAGCCTCGGTGCGGCCGCAGCGTGGCTATGCGCAGCTGTTCCACGATACGATCCTGCAAGCGGATGAGGGTTGCGACTTCGATTTTCTCACCGCGTCCGGGCGCAGCGCGCGCTGAGCGGCCCAGGCTCTGCAAGGCGCTACATCAGGTGCATCTCGAGTTCTTCCAGCATCGCCAGCGTCTCGAGGTCGCCGTTGTCCTCGAGCAGTTCACGCAGAGTCGGCAGATAGTTGTGGAGCACGCGCAGATCGTCGAGCCCCTGCTTGTCGCGCAGTTCGACGCGCTTTTGCGCGAAGTAAGCCCAGAAGGGATTCTCCGCGGCGTCGATGTGAGTCTGCAATCGCGCCATCACGCGCTCCGATCGAACCTCCCAGTTGCAGTTCTTGAAGCTGACATAGCGATCGAACGAATCCGACATTCCTAACCCCAAACAGCGATATCGCCGCCGCAAAGCAAGCGACATGCCATCGGGTGGCATGTGCGGGGACTCCGACATCTGTCGGATCGCCGCCGTCTCGTTCGTCCTCGGCAAATGTTCACCCGTGCCGGAGGATCGTCATGACGCTGAAGCCCGCCACTGAACTCGCTCGCCTCGCCGAAGCCCGCTTTCCCAATGAAAGCGCGGAGTATCGCCGCGCACGCATCGATCTGCTCGCAGAGGAGATCGAATTGCGCCGTCATATCGAGCGCGTCGCCGAGCAGCGCCGGCGATTGCCGCCGGGTGGCGAAGTCACCGGCACCTACGCTTTCGAAGGGGAGGGCGGCCGGACCGGCTTCGCGGGTCTGTTTGGCGACAAGCCGACATTGGTGGTCTACAGCTACATGTACGGCCCACAGCGTGCCGAGCCGTGCCCGATGTGCACCTCGCTGCTCAGCGCCTGGGATGGTGAGGTGCCGGACCTCACGCAACGAGTCGCACTGGCGATCGTCGCCCGTTCGCCGCTGCCGCGGTTGCTCGCCTTCAAGCGGCAACGAGGCTGGCAGCATCTGCCTCTGTTCGCCGATCTCACCGGAGCCTACAGCCGCGACTATGGCGGCGTCTTGCCGGACGGCGGCGACGACGCGGCATTCAACGTGTTCAGCCGCCGCGATGGCACGATCCGGCATTTCTGGGCCGGCGAGATGTTCGCGACCAGCGCCGACCCCGACCAGGACCCGGGTGGCGCCCCCGACCTGATGCCGCTGTGGACGATTCTCGACTGCACCCCGGAGGGACGGGGTCAGGATTGGTATCCGAAGCTTCGCTACGGCTAGGCAGGGCACTTTCGGGAGCGAAGCTGAAAATATTTTCATCCTCCGGTAGGCAGCCCGCCCGTCCGCCGAGTGGGCTTGACCAGGCTCGCGGCGGTGCCCTGGTGCCGTCGAGACCCTCCCGTGCGGCTCAGTTTGAACGTTAAGCCTTTGTTTTCACGAAAAGACTGACGGGGTGCTGAGGCTTTACAAGCCGTTAACCACTGCGGCGCATGGTCCGCCCGGTCCGCGCTTAAGCGGCATTTAACTAAAACACGCCTTAATCGCGTTCCTCTGTTCTGCCACATCTGCGTGCGGTAAGATCGTTCCGAAGCATCGCAGAGCCTGTGGGGATGTCTGGGTGCTTGGCGTATGACTGTCGGTTCAAGGGCGCGTTCGCTGCCCAACCAACGTGGGGCCCGCTTGATGGGTTTTCGTAAATCGCTCGGCGCGATCGCTGTCGCGCTGCCGGTGATCGGCTGTGTCTGGACCGTGTATGCCAACACGGTCGGCGCCAGCGTCTATCCGTCGATTGGCGCATGGGGGGACGAGCCCGTCACCCGCACCGCGCGGTCGGACTTCGCTTCACGTTTCGAGCCGCTCGCCGCCGCGGCCGCCGCTGCGCCGAGCCTGATGGCGCATCTGGCCTACAAGAACGCGGTCGCCAAGCAGGGCGCCGGCGTTCAGGTCGCTTCCGCCGATCCCGGCGACGTCCCAGTCACCTCGAGCGTGCAGGCCGCCAACGCCGCACCGCCGCAGAGCAAATCGGGCCATCGCTATTACGCGCTGCTCGATGCCAATTATTCGTTCGGTTTCGAGCCGGACAGGTTCAAGCCCACCCAAAATAATTCGGCGGCTCCCGCCGATGCCGAAGCGGCGATTGCCGAGGCGATCAAGCCCGACGCCGGCAGGCGCGCCGTTGGTCTCGTCCCGGCGCCGCCGCCAGTGAAGCTGGCAATGGCGGTGCCGACGCCGCCGGAGCGCAAGGCCAACGGCCGCGTCGCCCCCGGACCCACCCGCAATCCGTTCAGCCAGGAAGCCCTCGTCGCCCGCGCCAAGGCGGTGCTGATGGCGCAGAAGTCGGAGAGCAAGTCGAGCTTCTTCGACAAGCTGTTCGGCAAGCCCGACGCCCCGGCGCTGGCCTATGCCTCGGCCGAAGCCGGCGTCACCTCGACCGGCGAAGCCAAGGACCCAGCCTTCAGCCCGTCCGACGACGATCGCTACACCGCGGTCTACGACATCACCGCCAAGACCGTGTACATGCCGGACGGTACCAAGCTCGAGGCGCATTCCGGGCTCGGTCCCAAGATGGACGATCCGCGCCACGTCAACGTCCGGATGCACGGCGCCACCCCGCCGCACATCTACGACATGAAGATGCGCGAAGCGCTGTTCCACGGCGTCGCCGCGATCCGCCTCACGCCGGTCGGCGGCGAGGACATGATCCACGGCCGCACCGGCCTGCTCGCCCACACCTACATGCTCGGACCCCGTGGCGATTCCAACGGCTGCGTGTCGTTCAAGGACTACAACGCCTTCCTGCAGGCGTTCAAACGCGGCGAGGTCAAGCGCCTGGTGGTCGTCGCCAGCATGACCTGACGCGGCTGCAGCCGTGTCTGCTACGCGGCGCGCGACGGCTCGCGCGTTTCGTTGTTACGATGTGTGACGTTTGAAGCCGGAACCATTCCCGGATTCCAGCGATTGGTCGATCTCATTGGAGGATCGACCATGGCGTCACGAGTTCTCGTCGGCATCATCACCTGCACCACGCTGCTCGGCGGCGGCGTCGCGTTCGCTCAGGAGCGCGGCACTCAAGCGCAGCGCGAAGCTTGCATGCCCGACGCGTTCCGGCTGTGCGGGCAGTTCATTCCGGACTCGGGTCGAATCGAGAGTTGTCTGCGCGCCGCGGGGCCGCGGCTTAGTCCGGCGTGCTATGTCGTCTTCAATCCGCCGCAGGAGAGGGTGCAGCCATCGCAGCGAACTGCGCGGCGCCAGGGGCAGTCTCCGCAGCAACAGCAGCCTGCGGCTGCCCAGTCCGAAGTTGATGACGAAGGTTGGGGGCGCCGCAGCTTCGAACGTTGGTAGACGATCGCTGCGTATCTTCGTTTAGAACGCAAAAGAGCGGACCCCGTGGGATCCGCTCCGAAGTCATCGCCGCGCCGCAGATCGGAGCGCGGAACGGTCGAACGATCAGCGGCAGACCCGCGACGTGCGAACGATGCGCTTGCCGTAAGGGCCGCGGGTCACGACCTTGCGCACCGTGCAGTGCGGGCCACGGCGGATGACGCGACGACGCTCGACGTAACGCTGCGCCGAAACGTCGGTCAGCGGCTGCGCGATGCTGCTCTTCGCCGGCGAAGCAGGCGCCGCCGACGCCGCGCCGCTGAACGCGCCGAGGCCGAGCACAAGGGCGGCGGCCACTCCCAAAGCAATCTTCTTCACAAGCGTTCTCCTCAAACTGATGCTGATCATGGTCGAACGACCTTCTCGACCTTGGCCAGCGAGGAATGAATTGCTGGTGAAGGAACCATGGCGGGAAAGCGGCAATGGCCTCGCGTGACGATATATTGGGTACGCTCGCGGACGCGCGCTGCCGACGGCGCTGCTAATCGTATCGCCAGCTCTCCGCGATCCCCTGAGCCGGACGCTGTACGCGGTGGATTATCTGGTGATCCAGGTGAGGGCATTCCGCTCCGCGCGTGCTGAGTCAGTGCCTGGGGCTCCCTCACCCCAACCCTCTCCCGCAAGCGGGAGAGGGAGCGCACTGCGATGCGGGGTGATGAATCGAGCCGCACTGTCCGCGGCGTCAGCGAACGAATGAACGGCAGCGCCGCGATGCCGAGCGCGACCTCTCCCGCTTGCGGGAGAGGTCGACGCGCGCAGCGCGGCGGGTGAGGGCACTCCGCTCCGCGCATGCTGACTCAGCGCCTGGAGTTCCTCACCTCAGTCCTCTCTCGCAAGTGGCAGAGGGAAGCACGCTGCAGCGCGGGTTGTCGCTTTGCAGACTTCGAGCAATCCGCCTACTTCAGCCCGCCCGTCACATGCAGCGTTTCACCGGTGACGTAGGAGGTGCCGTCGGACGCCAGAAAGGCGACGACGTCGGCGATCTCACTCGCTTCGCCGACGCGGCCGAGTGGGGTGATGGCTTCGATCTGGCCGCGCATCTCGCCGCTGTCGTAGCCGGCGGCCTTGACGCCTTCGGTGACGACCATGCCGGGATTGACGGAATTGACGCGGATCTTGCGCGGCGCCAGTTCCTTGGCGAGCACGCCGGTGATCAGGTCGACCGCCGCCTTGGTGGCGCCGTACACCGCGGAGGTGGGCATCGCCAGCGTCGAGGCGCCGGACGAGATGTTGACGACGCTGCCGCCGTCGTTGAACGACCGCGCCGCCGCCTGGGTCACCAGCAGCAGGCCGAGCACGTTGACGTTGAACTGGCGATGGAAGTGCTCCGGCGTGATCGCGTCGAGCGGCCGCATCTCGTAGACGCCGGCATTGTTGACCAGCACGTCGATGTTGCCGAGCGCCTTCACGGTTTCGTCGACGAGTTTCGTCGCATCGCCGGGCTCGGCGAGGTTGCCGTGCACGGCGACCGCCTTGCCGCCGGCGGCGGTGATCTTCGCCACCACGGCGTCGGCGCCGTCCTTGCCGGAGGCGTAATTCACCGCCACCGCGGCGCCTTCGGCCGCCAGCTTCAGCGCGATCGCCGCGCCGATGCCCTTCGACGCGCCGGTCACCAGCGCCACCTTGCCTTGCAGAGTCTTGGTCATGGTCAAAATCCCCTGATGTCGATCCGCGATCGTTCGCTGGATCGGTAGTTCGGAAATATGGGACTATTGAACCAGCGCAAGGGGGCGCCTATATCTTTTGCATGGTTCAGTTCGTGCATCCGGCCCGTCAGGACATCACGCTCGCCGGCGTGCTCGCCGCGCTGGCCGATCCGGTGCGGCTGCAGATCATCCAGGGCCTGCTGACCGAACCCGCCTGCATGTCGTGCACGGCGGCGTCGCCGTGCGACATCCCCAAATCGACGCTCTCCAACCATTTCCGCGTGCTGCGCGAAGCCGGCCTGATCCACACCACCAAAAAGGGCGTCGAGCATCGCAACGTGGTGCGCGAGGCGGATATCAACGCGCGGTTTCCGGGGCTGCTCAAGGCGATTTTGAAGCACGCCGGGGAGTAGGGGAACGCTCGCCGCGCGGCCGAGCGCACCTCTCCCGCTTGCGGGAGAGGTCGACGCGCGTAGTGCGGCGGGTGAGGGCCCTCCGCTCCGCGAAAAATCAGCTCAATGCCTGCGTCGCCCTCACCCCAACCCTCTCCCGCAAGCGGGAGAGGGAGCGCGCTGCGATGCGGGGGTGATTAGTCGGGCTACAGCCGAGCAAGAAGCCTTTCACTCCATCCCGCAACACCGCTTGTACTTCTTCCCCGATCCGCACGGGCAGGGTTCGTTGCGGCCGATCTTGGTGCGCTTCGCTGCAGCTGGCAGCGGCTGCGGCGGTGGGGGGCCCCATTCGATGGTGCGGGACGCGGGATCGTGGGCGGTCCGCCATGCGTTCAGTGTGACAACCCAGCCGGCGACTTTGGCATCGGCCGTCTTGTTCAGGGCTTCGCGTTCTGCGTCGTCGATGTCCGCCATCATGGCGGAAATGTCGACCAATCGCGACAGACCGTGGAACGCCGCGCGAGTCGCCTCGTCGGCGTCCTGCAGACGCTCCCAATGCTCCGGCCACATGTCCAAGGCCGCTCCGAAGCCGTCGATCCAGGTCTCCCAGACGACGTCTCCTGTGCCGATGCCGAGCATCAGCGGTTGGTAGCGCTCGGGATGGTCGGCCAGCGTCGTGGCGACGTCGTTGTAGTGCCGCATGATCAGCGCGAACACTGCGTTGGCGTGATCGAGATCGGTGAACGGCGCCGGCTCGTCCGCATCGCCGCCCCACAGCGCCGGCAGCCAGTCGCCGGGCGCGATCATCTCCGGGCACACCAGCAGCGCGGCGATGAAGCCGTCGAGCTCTTCGAGCTGCAGCGCCTCGGCGCCGATGTCGGCGAGTTCGGTTTCGAGTTGGGCGAGGTGGGGCGGGAGGTCGGTCATGGGCTTGTCCGGTCTTGCGGAGGGCGACCTCCGAAATTTGCTCTCGATAGCCGATCGTAGGATGGGTTGAGCGCAGCGATACCCATGCGGCCGCTGGCATGGTCGATGACGGGTTTCGCGAAGAGCTCAACCCATCCTACGATGACTGAGCGAGGTTATAGCATGCCTCTCCCCGTCATTTCGGGCTCGCGCGGAGCCTGTCAGCGGGCCGGCCGGAGGCCGGACCCGGTGGCGCGCCCCGGAATGACGAACGAGAGAGTGTGCTTGCTGGCTACAACAAAAAGCCCGGCGTTTCCGCCGGGCTTCGTTGTCTCTGCGACTGTTCGGCCGGATCAGAAGTCCATGCCGCCCATGCCGCCGCCCGGGGGCATCGCGGGGCCGCCGGCGTTCTTCTTCGGCAGTTCGGCGATCATCGCTTCGGTTGTGATCAAGAGGGCTGCGACCGACGCGGCGTTCTGGATCGCGGTGCGGACCACCTTGGTCGGGTCGATGATGCCCTTCTTCACCAGGTCTCCGTACTCGCCGCTCTGCGAGTCGAAGCCCCAAGTGTACTGCTCCTTCTCGAGCACCTTGCCGACGATCACCGAGCCGTCTTCGCCGGCGTTGATGGCGATCTGGCGGGCCGGCGCGGAGAGGGCGCGGCGCACGATCTCGACGCCGGTTTTCTGGTCGTCGTTCTTGGTGCGCAGACCCTTGAGCTGCTCGGAAGCGCGCAGCAGCGCGACGCCGCCGCCCGGGACGATGCCTTCTTCGACCGCGGCGCGGGTGGCGTGCATCGCGTCATCAACGCGATCCTTGCGCTCCTTGACCTCGACCTCGGTCGCGCCGCCGACGCGGATGACCGCGACGCCGCCGGCGAGCTTGGCCAGACGCTCCTGCAGCTTCTCACGGTCGTAGTCCGAAGTGGTCTCTTCGATCTGCGCCTTGATCTGGGCCACGCGGGCTTCGATGTCCGGCTTCTTGCCGGCGCCGTTGACGATCGTGGTGTTTTCCTTGTCGATCATCACCTTCTTGGCGCGACCCAGCATCTGCAGGGTGACGTTTTCGAGCTTGATGCCGAGGTCTTCCGAGATCGCCTGCCCGCCGGTCAGGATCGCGATGTCCTGCAGCATGGCCTTGCGGCGATCGCCGAAGCCCGGAGCCTTGACGGCCGCGACCTTGAGGCCGCCGCGCAGACGGTTGACGACGAGGGTGGCCAGCGCTTCGCCTTCGACGTCTTCGGCGACGATCAGCAGCGGCTTGCCGGTCTGCACGACGGCTTCGAGCAGCGGCAGAAGCTCGTTCAGGCTCGACAGCTTCTTCTCGTTGATCAGGATGTAGGCGTCATCCATTTCAACGCGCATCTTGTCGGCGTTGGTGACGAAGTAGGGCGAGATGTAGCCGCGGTCGAACTGCATGCCCTCGACAACGTCGAGTTCGGTCTCGAGCGACTTGGCTTCCTCGACGGTGATGACACCCTCGTTGCCGACCTTCTTCATCGCGTCGGCGAGGAACTTGCCGATCTCCGCGTCGCCATTGGCCGAGATGGTGCCGACCTGGGCTATCTCGTCGTTCGAGGTGACCTTCTTGGAGTTCTTGACGAGGTCAGCGACGACGGCTTCCACCGCCAGGTCGATGCCACGCTTCAGATCCATCGGGTTCATGCCGGCGGCGACGGCCTTGGCGCCTTCGCGCACGATCGCCTGGGCCAGCACGGTCGCGGTGGTGGTGCCGTCACCCGCGGCGTCGGCCGACTTCGAGGCGACTTCGCGCACCATCTGGGCGCCCATGTTCTCGAACTTGTCGTCGAGCTCGATGTCCTTGGCGACGGTGACGCCGTCCTTGGTGATGCGCGGCGCGCCGAACGACTTGTCGAGCACGACGTTGCGGCCCTTCGGGCCGAGCGTGACCTTCACGGCATTGGCGAGAATGTCCACGCCGCGCAGCATGCGGTCGCGGGCGTCGACGCCGAATTTGACTTCTTTAGCGGACATAAGAGGTTTCCCTTGGGTTGGATCGTTGTGTCCTCATCCCGAGGAGCCGACCGGACCCGAGGGGTGAGGGCGGCATCTCGAAGGGCGAGGCGATGAACGTGGACGATGCTCACCCTTCGAGATGCCGGCTGCGCCGGCGCCTCAGGGTGAGGGCGAGGCGAAGCCTTAGGCCGCCTTCTTCTTGGCGCCGACGTCAGTGATGACGCCCATAATGTCGCTTTCCTTCATGATCAGCAGCTCTTTGCCGTCGATCTTGACTTCGGTGCCCGACCATTTGCCGAACAGCACCCGGTCGCCGACCTTGAGGTCGATCGGGATCAGCTTGCCGGCTTCATCGCGGCCACCAGGGCCGACGGCGACGATCTCGCCCTGCGAGGGCTTTTCCTTGGCCGAGTCAGGAATGATGATACCGCCAGCGGTCTTCTCTTCGGCGTCGATGCGCTTGACCACGACGCGGTCGTGAAGCGGACGGAAATTCATGCAGATCCTCCTAAGTTTCTGAAAAGATTTCAGAATTTCTGGAATTAGCAGTCGCACCCGACGAGTGCCAGCGCGACACAGAGGAGATAATCCAGAGCTTTCGGAGTGACAAGGGTGGCTAGCAGAAAAATTGGCACTCGGGTGAAACTTCTGCCAGTTCCACGAACCAGGATTAACGGCCGGGGCTCGCCCGGTCCCGGTCAGGCTTCGCGCGGCGTGTTAGCACTTGAACTAAGTCGCTGCTAACGCTTGCGTTTTCAACATAACGTTAATTTTTTGAGCTTGTGATGATGAGCATCGTCGCGGCAGATTTAAACGCGGCCCGGCCGGGAAGTGGACCCCCGGACCCGGTCAGGCCGGAAGGACAGCTGTAGGGCACATCGACACGCAACCGGACCCACTTTTGCTGAATGCGCTCTACCCAGGAGGTTGGCATGGACGGAAAAGGTGCAGTTTCTGAAGACTTCAGGAAACAGGTGCTCGGCTACGGTCTGACCACGGCGGAGATTCTTTATCGCCGGCCCGATCGGCACTGGCTGCTGCAGAGCTACACCTGGCAGGACTACGACCTGTTCCCGCACTTTCCCGCTCTGAAAGACTTCCTGGCGTTCTGGGAAAAGGAGCTCGAAGGCCCGTTGTTCTCGGTAACGGTCGCGCACTCCAAGCTGATCAAACCGGCCGAACTGCGCGCCGTCGACGGCGTGTTCAGGCTGCATTGAGGCGGTGGCGCTGACCTCGCTTTCCAGGGTGAAGTGTCTTATCTTGAGATGGCCTGAACGCTTTGGATACAGGAGGCGCGGCGATGCGCAAGCGTGCCGGTGATTTGTCGCTGCAAGAACTTTCCGAACTCGGCGCTGCCGCCGCGCGCCAAGCGGTATCGGAAACGTTGGCGGCGGGCCTGACGGTGACCGGAATGGTCGATGTCTCTGAGGGCGGTCGCACTCTCCCCAAGCTGGCGGAGCTTCACCCCTCCGGGGAGATCGTGCTGCTGGATCCACCCCGCCCGGAGCGCGCGAAAGGCAAGGTTCGCGGAATCGGGTGATTGAGGGTCGCGCCATTCATGGTCGTGATCGCTGGACCGAATGGGTCCGGCAAGAGCACGTTGACTGACGCTTTGATCGAGGCGGGTATCGATCTCGGCATCTACATCAACGCTGATGCGATCGCGACGACGCTATCTCTCGGTGAGCCGGAGCGATCCGCTCAGGCGCAAGCGATGGCGGATCGCGAGCGGGAGCGGCGTCTTGCGAGCCGGATTGATTTCAGTTTCGAAACTGTGATGTCGCATCCCAGCAAAGTCGAGTTGATGGCACGCGCCGTCGCCGCCGGCTATGAGGTGATTTTGTATTTCGTTTGCACGTCGCGCCCGGAGATCAATGTCGCGCGCGTGGCTAATCGAGTCGCCAAGGGAGGGCATGACGTGCCCGTCGACCGCATCGTGGCACGCTACACCCGCACATTGAGTCTTTTGGCAAGAGCCGCTTCGATCGCCGCACGCACTGTGCTGTTCGACAACAGCGCCTTGTTCGAGGTCGCTAAAACTTCCACGACCTCGACGAAAACGTCGATCAAGCGGTCCGGCCTCAGCCCGGTCGGCGAAGTGAGACGCTCCGGAAACAGCTACGACGTGACCCTGACATCTGTAACCCCGGATTGGATGAGCACGTACCTGTTGTCGCCACTCGCCGATTTGGCCCGCGAAGCAAACGGTTCGCTCAGGGTGATCGGGCCGCTGCGCGTCTGATTTCACGCGCCCACTACGTCATCACCCCCACCACCGCCCCCATCAGACACGTCGTCAGCGTCCCCGACACGATCGAGCGCAGCCCCAGCGAGGCGATTTCTTCGCGGCGCTCCGGGGCCATCGCGGTGAGGCCGCCGAGCATAATGCCAAGGCTGCCGAAATTGGCGAAGCCGCACATCGCGTACAGCATGATCAACCGCGATCGTGCGTCGAGCGCATCTGCCGGCATTTTGGAGAGTTCGACATAGGCGATCAGTTCGTTGAGCACGGTCTTGATGCCCATCAGCGAACCGGCAGTCACGGCCTGTTGCCAGGGCAGGCCGAGCAGCCAGCACACCGGCGCCATCACCAAGCCGAGCAGCCGTTGTAGCGAAATCGCTTCGCCGCCGAGCTGCGGCAGCACGCCAAGCAGCGCATTGGCGAGATACACCAGCGCCACCAGCACAATCAGCATGGCGACGATGTTGAGCAGCAGTTCGAGGCCGGCGGCAGTGCCCTTGACGATGGCGTCCATTGTGCTGACCGCGATGCCTTGCGGATCGCCGAGGGCGCCACCCGTCCGTCGCGGCTCGGTCTCCGGCAGCATGATCAGGCTGACCAGGATCGCGGCCGGCGCGCCGAGCACCGAGGCGATGACGAAATGCGCCGCGGCGTCGGGCAGGATCGGCGCCAGCAGCGTGGCGTACAGCACCAGCACGGTGCCGGCGATGCCGGCCATGCCGCCGGTCATCACCAGGAACAATTCGCTGCGGGTGAGCTGCGCCAGATACGGCCGGATGAACAGCGGCGCCTCCACCATGCCGAGAAATACATTGGCGGCGGTCGACAGCCCGACCGCGCCGCCGACGCCGAGCGTGCGTTCCAGGAGCCACGCCATGCCGCGCACGACCGGCGGCAGGATTTTCCAGTAGAACAATAGCGTGGTCAGCACGCTCATCACCAGCACCACCGGCAGCGCTTGGAACGCCAGGATGAAATCGGCGCCGGGCGCCTTGATGTCGAACGGCGCCTGCGCGCCGCCGAGATAGCCGAAGGCGAAGGAAGTGCCGGCGCGCGTCGCCGCGCCGATCACCCCGACCGCCTCGTTGATCGCGCCGAAGGCGTGCGCGGCGCCGGGCAGCTTCAGCATCAGCGCGGCGGTGGCCAGCGTCACGGCGAGACCGATGGCGGTCTGGCGCAGCGAGACGCGGTCGCGATGTTCGCCGAACGCCCAGGCGAGCATCAGCAGTGCGAAAATTCCAAATCCGGATTGCAGTTGCAGCATCAGTCCCCCGCGCCATTATGCCGATGCGGCGCGGCGAGGCCAGCCTCGATGCGGCGCACCGCGCACCGACTTTGTGCGCAGGTGGCAGCAGCCGTCGCGATCCGCAACCGGTGCGGGGCAGGCGTGCCGGAGCGCCGCTTGACGCTGCGGGCGGGGCGCTGCATGGCATGGGAAATGACCCATTCTCGGCCCCGCGCAGCCGGTCGCGCGATTCCATGACGACGCTCACCGCTTCGGATTCGCTGCTGCGGCATCGCCCGCTGATGCTGTATCTCGGCGCGCGCACGTTCTCGCGCTTCGCCAGCCAGATCGCCGCTGTCGCGGTCGGCTGGCAGATCTACGACATGACCTCGAGCGCGTTCGCGCTCGGCATGATCGGTCTGGTGCAGTTCATCCCGACGGCGGTGCTGGTGTTCGTCGCCGGCCATGCGGTCGATCATTACGACCGCAAGCGCGTGGTGCAGATCTGCCAGATCGCGCAGGGGCTGACGGCGCTGTTTCTGGCGCTCGGTACGTTCGGCGGCTGGCTGAGCGTGACGCAGATTTTCGTGGCGATGACGGTGGTCGGCATTGCCACCTCGTTCGAGAGCCCGGCGGTGGCAGCGCTGCTGCCCTCGGTGGTGCCGGACGGGACGCTGCAGCGCGCGACCGCGACATCGACCGGCGTCGCGCAGCTGGCGATGATCACCGGCCCGGCGATCGGCGGCTTCGCTTATGCGGTGTCGCCGACGCTGCCTTACGCCATCATGGCGGCGTTCTGGATCGTCGGCAGCCTGCTGATCCCGCTGGTCGCGGTGACGCGCGCCGCACCGACGGAAGTCTCGACGGAAGTCGACGATCTCTATTCCGGGCTGCGCTTCGTCCGCTCCAATCCGGCGATCCTCGGCACGATCTCGCTCGATCTGTTCGCGGTGCTGCTCGGCGGCGCCACGGCGCTCTTGCCGATCTATGCGCGCGACATCCTGCACACCGGGCCGTGGGGCCTCGGCGTGCTGCGCGCCGCGCCGGCGATCGGCGCGCTGGCGATGACCATCGTGCTCGCCCGATATTCGATCACCAGCCGGGTCGGGCTGCGGATGTTTCAGGCCGTCATCGTGTTCGGCGTCGCCACCATCGTGTTCGCGCTGTCGTGGTGGCTGTGGCTGTCGGTGCTGGCGCTGGTGGTGATGGGCGCGGCCGACACCGTCAGCGTGGTGATCCGGTTCTCACTGGTGCAACTCGCCACCCCGGACAACATGCGCGGCCGCGTCGGCGCGGTGAACTTTTTGTTTATCAACGCCTCCAACCAGCTCGGCCAATTCGAGAGCGGCGTCACCGCGGCGCTATTCGGCGCGATGCCGGCCGCGGTGCTGGGCGGCGTCGGTACCGTGGCGATTGCACTGTTGTGGATGAAGCTGTTCCCGACGCTGCGGAAGATCGAGCGGCTGGAATAGAGGCCATCCCCGCAGACGCCGTCATTGCGAGGAGCGTAGCGACGAAGCAATCCAGCGCCGTGCACGGGGCCCTGGATTGCTTCGCGGAGCCTGTCATCGGGCGGCGATTCGCGCCGACCCGTTGGCTCGCAATGACGGGGAGAGGCTGAGGCGCTTGCTTGCAGTTCGAGGCGCGCTTTAAGGTCGATGACGCCAAAGCTGGAGCTTCGCTGATGACCGACCAGCACATCATCGCGACCTATCATCTCAGCAGCGACGCGGCGCGGATCTCCGAACGCGCGATGTATCTTGCGATCGAGCAGAGCGTCGAGTGTCCGCTCGAGGCGATCGGTGATCCGTGGGTGCGCGATGCGATTCTCGGCCGGGTGACGCGGATCGAACAGATCGCCGAGGGGCGCTACGCGGTGCGCATCGCGCTTGCCGCCGTCACCGCGCCGCCCGAGCCGGGGCAGCTGCTCAACATGCTGTTCGGCAACGCTTCGATGCAGCCGGATGTCGAGCTGGTCGATGTCGAGCTGCCGCGCGCTTATGCCGACGCGTTCGGCGGGCCGCGCCAGGGCATCGAGGGAATCCGCGCCCGCACCGGCGCGCAGGGCCGCGCCCTGACCGCGTCGGCGCTGAAGCCGCAGGGGCTGTCGCCGAAGGCGCTGGCGGGCATCGCTGGCCGGCTGGCGCGCGGCGGCGTCGATCTGATCAAGGACGATCACGGCATCGCTGATCAGAGCTACAGCCCGTTCGCCGAGCGCGTTCGCGTCGTCGGCCGCGCGGTGCGCGACGCCAATGATCAGTCCGGCAGGCGGACGTTGTACGCGCCGCATGTCTCCGGTTCGCTCGAAACCATGCGGCGGCAACTCGATCTGATCCGTGCCGAAGGCATCGAGGCGCTGATGCTGATCCCGATGATCGTCGGACTGTCCAACTTCCATGCGCTGGTGTGCGAAGCGGAGGGCCTGGTGGTGCTGGCGCATCCGGCGATGTCCGGCGCCGCGCGGATCGCGCCGCCGCTGCTGCTCGGCAAGCTGTTCCGATTGCTCGGCGCCGACGCCACGGTGTTTCCGCACGCCGGCGGCCGGTTCGCCTCGACCGCCGAGGGCTGCCGCGCGCTGGCAGAGGCGGCGCGCGGCGATTGCGAGGGGATGCGGCCGTGCCTGCCGGTGCCGGCCGGCGGCATCGCGATCGACCGCGTCGCAGACCTGTTATCGTTCTATGGTGAAGACGTGATGCTGCTGATCGGCGGCAGCCTGCTCGCCGCCGGCGAGCGGCTGGCCGAGCAGGCGGCGTCGTTCACATCGGAGGTGGCGCGGCATGGCCAATCACAGCACGACATCGTCACCAGCTGAAACGCCTGCGGGCGAGAGGCCCGGGGTTCGCGCCCAGACGGCACCCGGGCGCTGGGACGGCGTCGCCGTCATGCCCTACAAGCAATCTGCTGAGGCGCCGTTTCGCGACGTGACGCGGCAATTGCTGTTCGCCGACCCGAAGCTGGCCTGCGAATGGCGTTACTTCGAAGTCGAGGAAGGCGGCTGGTCGACGCTGGAGCGCCACGCGCATGTCCATGCGGTGATGATCCATCGCGGCCAGGGGCAGTGCCTGGTCGGTAGCGTGATCAGCGACGTCGCGGCCGGCGATCTCGTCTTCATTCCGCCGCTGACCTGGCATCAGTTCCGCGCCAATCGCAACGACTGCCTCGGCTTCCTCTGCGTCGTCAACGCCGCGCGTGATAGGCCGCAATTACCAGGTGGCGATGATCTCGCCGAACTGCGCCGCAATTCGGCGGTGGCGGAGTTTATCCGGGGGTAGGCCCGGAAGTTCGCATAGCTGAGTTAGGTCCTCAGATCTCTCCCTTCATGCCCGGGACAAGCCCGGCCATGAAGGAGGTGTTGCGCAAATCAAGTGATAAGAGTCCGCGGACGCTTCACCCCCGCCCGACAAACGGCATCTTGGTGGCCATCACGGTCATGAACAGCACGTTGGCGTCGAGCGGCAGGCCGGCCATGTAGGCGACGGCGTCGCCGACAGCCTTGGCGTCCATGCGCGGCTCGTGGCGGGTCGAGCCGTCGGGCTGCAGCACGCCGGGGCCGTCGACCATGCGGTCGGTCATCGGCGTGGCGGCGTTGCCGATGTCGATCTGGCCAACCGCGATGTCATAGGCGCGACCGTCGAGATTCGACGATTTGGTGAGCCCGGTGATGGCGTGCTTGGTCGTGGTGTAGGCGGACGAGAACGGCCGCGGCGCGTGCGCCGAGATCGAGCCGTTATTGATGATGCGGCCGCCGCGCGGGGTCTGCTGCTTCATGATGCGGAAGGCGTGCTGGGTGCACAGGAATGGCGCGGTGAGGTTGGTGTCGACCACGGTCTGCCACTGCTGCAGTGACAGATCCTCGAACGGCACTGGTGGCGCGCCCATGCCGGCGTTGTTGAAGAGAAGGTCGAGCCGGCCATAGGTGGCCACGGTCTTGTCGAATAGCGCGGCGATCGCGGCGGGATCGGCCATGTCGGCCTGCACCGGCAGGCTTTGCCCGATGCCTTCGCCGAGCTTCTGCGTCTCCTCAAGCAGCGCCAACCTTCGACCCGCCAGCACCACGGTGAAGCCGGCCTGCATCAGCGCCAGCGAAGCGGCGCGGCCGACGCCGGTGCCGGCACCGGTGACGAGTGCGATCTTGGTTGCGGACATGGTTTCTCCCCGATGTTTCTGTGTCGTTATGATCCGGTGCCGATCGTAGAGGCTGCATGGCCGCGCAACAAGCGGAGCCGTGCGTTGTCACGCCGTCGGCCGATCAGCCGCTCAGGCGGACGCGCGTTTGTCTTCGGTCGGGGCGGGGGTCTTCGCGGGGGCTTGCTGGGACCGCGCGCGATATTGCTGGACGGCGTGCCAGACGCGGTCGGATTGCAGCGCCGCCTTGCCGAGCAGCGTGCGGCCGCCGACGAAGGAGGGCAGCGTCACCTGCTCATTGGCGAAGCGATATTTGTAGTCCTCGTCGCCGCACAGGAAATCGATCGTGGTGGCACCGTGGTCGACTGCCCATTTGATGTAGTCGAACAGCAGGATGTAGCCGGGCGAGCTGCGCTCGAAGGTGGCGTCGTAGGTGGTGACATAGGCCATCATCGTGTCGTGCTGCACGAAGTTGATGGTCATGGCGACGATCACGCCGTCGCGCTCCAGCGTGAAGATGCGTAGCACGCCCTTGTCGGCCATCACCTGTGCCAGCGCCGGCAGCATTGACGAGCCTTCGTCGAACAGCGGCGCGACCAGGCCGTTGCGTGCGCACCAGGCGCGCTTCAGTTCGGCGCAGCGCTGTAGCGCCGGGCCGAGCGGCTCGCCCTCCGGCAGCCTGCGAAATCTGACCTCGGCGCCCTCGTTGAGCAGCTTCAGCGAGCGCCGATAGTTGCGCCTTGCGTTGCCGGATTGCTGGCCGAACCAGGCCTGGCCGCTATCCCAGGGGCCGACGACGCGCAGGCTGGTGGCCTGGCGGTGGTGCGGACGCAGCGCAAGCTTGCTGCCGGTCTGGCGGGTCAGCGACATCGCCGCGGCGGTCGGCAACAGATGCCCCAGATAGGCGGCATCGAAGCCGCGCTCGGCGGTGGCATGGGCCCACAGCCGCTGCACCAGCGCCGGATCGGCGCCGGGCTGCAGCAGCACATCGCAATAATCGGTGTAGTCCTTGGCGGCCCATTCCAGCACGCGGACGCCGTGCAGCCGGCTGATCGCCAGCGGCAGCACGGCGATCAGTTCGTCGCCGCGCCAGGCCAGCACGATGAACAGCTCGCGCCGCTCGGGGTCGGGCAGCGCACCCCACCACGCCGACACCCAGGCGTGGCTTTGAAACACCAAAGCATCGGCGCGCTGCCACAGGCTTTCCCAGGCGTCGCCGATCTGTTGCAGGCGGTCGGCGGTGCGCACGATGTCGAAACGTATGTCGTCCGCTCGCGCTGCGCCGGGCATGCTCGTCATCGTCCAAGTCCTTCCTCTCCGGCGTTTTCGCAAGCGCCGCGAGCCGTACACCACAACCGACAATCTAGCATTGAGGCTCCGACGTTTTGACCGTCGCAGCCGGGGGAACAGCAAACAGAGTTAATCGGCTGGTGTTGCGGCAGAACGCGAGCGCCGGCATGCGGATGGCATTGGGTTGAGATGCTCCCCGCCTGCGACGCTTTAGCGCGGCGCTGCTAACGGTGCGCCGGCGAGGGCGCGCGACATGTAGCAGGCGTCGCCGCCATAGCTGGCGAGTTTGGCGTCCAGCGCCGGATGGGCACGACGCGCAAATCCCTGCGCGGCCCAGAACGGCGACGTTCCGCCCACGGCGACCAGCGAGATGTTGTCGGCGATGGTCGCGGCGTGCCGGATCAGCAGCGCCACAATGGCAGCTGCCGCACCGCTCCTGCGCGCGGCCGGCAGCAGCGCGATGTCGTGGATGTAATAGGTGGTGGCCGGCGAGGGCAGCGCGCCGAGCATCGTGTTGAGCGCGGGCGGCTGGGCGAAGGTCCAGGGATGGCTGATGAGATAGCCGGCGATGCGCGCGCCGGCGCCATCCTCCTCAGCCAGCACGTAGCAGCCCTGCGGATACAGCGCGAGACGCTCGGCAAACACCGCGGCGTCTTCGGGATAGTCGACATGCACCGCAGCGGCGATGGCGCTGACCGCGGGGAGGTCAACGGTGGTCATCGTACGCCAGCGCTGGCGTTGCCCCCTCATGGAGATGCAGTGCCTTGACGTTCGTCATTCCGGGATGCGCCCGCAGGGCGCAGGCCCGGAATCCATAACCACGGACGGGCGTGGGTGTGCACGGCGGGAGAGGCCGTCGGCCTGTTGAGAGGCCAGGGGCTATGGATTCCGGGTTCGCGCTGCGCGCGCCCCGGAATGACGGGGAGAGGTGGGAGCGGAACGATAGGCGCCATTGCGGCGAACTACTTCGCGTCCTTGTACGGCGGCCTTGGGATGTTTTTGTGGGCGGCGCGGAGCGCGGCGGACCAGCGCGAGCGCAGGTCGTGGAAATACGGCTCGCCGGCTTCGATGCGGTGGTTGAGGTCGGCGTCGCAGACGTCGGTGCGGACGACGAGAACGTCGATCGGCAGGCCGACGCCGAGATTGGAGCGCATCGTCGAATCCATGGAGATCAGGCTGGTCTTCAGCGCCTCGTACAGTTCGACGTCGTAAGTAATCGCGCGGTCGAGCACCGGCTTGCCGTATTTGTGCTCGCCGATCTGCAGGTACGGCGTATCGATGGTGCATTCGATGAAATTGCCGGCCGGATAGATCATGAACAGGCGCATGCGCTCGCCCTTGATCTGGCCGCCGAACAGGAACGACACTTCGTAGTTGATGTCTTCGGCTTTGAGCGCCTGCGCCTCGGTGGCGTTGACGTGGCGGATGGCGCGGCCGATCAGCTGCGCCGCCTGGAACATCGTCGGCGCCTCGATCAGCGTCTCGCGCGTGCCGGTCTCGGGGTCTTCGAGGCCTTCGGTCAGCGTCGACAGCACCGATTGGCTGATCGACAGATTGCCGGCGCTGGCGATCGCCATGATGCGGTCGCCCGGCTTGTTGAAGACGTGCAGCTTGCGGAAGGTCGAGATGTTGTCGAGCCCGGCATTGGTCCGCGTGTCGGCGATCATCACGAGGCCGTCCTGGACCAGCACTCCGCAGCAATAAGTCATCTCGTCCTCGGCACGTCCGTCGATCAGGGGAAACCGGCGCGGCTGTGCGCTCGGCGACGCGCAGACTAGAGCATTTCGCCGCGCAGGGGAAACCGCCCGGCACTCGGCAATTGTGCGCAACTTGCAGCGCAAGCGCGGCCGCGCTGTCGGCGCGATGTCCCTATTGCGACTGGGATTGGGACTGCGACTGCGATGGCGACTGCCGGCCGCCGGCCTGGTCGACCTTGACGGCGACCGTCAGGGTCTCGAGCCCGCCGCCATAGCGCGTGCCGCGCACCGGCGCGGCGCCGAGATAGTCGAGCCCGATGGCGACCCGGGCATGGGCGTCGGTGGAGCAGATGCCGTTGGCCGGATCGAACCCGACCCAACCCAGCGCCGGCACATAGGCCTCGGCCCAGGCGTGGCCGGCCTGCTGATGCACCTGGCCGTCGGCGCGCAGGAAGTGCCCCGACACGAAGCGCGCCGGCACGCCGCCGGAGCGGGCGCAGGCGATGAACACATGCGCGTAGTCCTGGCAGACGCCGCGGCGCAGCGTGAACGCCTCGGCCGCGGTCGTGCCGGAATGCGTCGGATCGTCGTCGAACGTCATGTGCTCGTTGAGCCGCAACATCAGCGCATGCAGGAAGCTGATCGCGTCGCCCTCGGCGCCGCCGATCTCGCGGGTGAAGGCGGCGATCGCCGGAGTCGGCTCGGTGAGATCGGTGGAGCGCAGGAACAGCTGCGGCGGAAACCGCTCGTCGGTGCCGCGCATCACGCCGCCGGTGTCGTTGGTCTCGATCAGGCCTTCGGCCGTGATGGTGAGATCCTCGGTGGCGCCGAGCGTCAGCACGTGGGTGATATTGCCGAAGGCGTCGTAGTGCATGTCGAGCTTGGCATCGGACGAGATATCGATCTGCCAGTCGGCAACGTATTGGCCGTCATGGCTGCCGGGCGTCATCCGCAGCACCTGGATCAGACCGGTGGCGGCGGGCTCGTAGCGATAGGTGGTGGTGTGGGAAATTCGCAGGCGCATGTCGGCATTCCGGATCGTCGCGGCGCGGGGCGCGCGGACTATATCAGCTATAAGAGCGGGGGCTTTGCTGGAATCGCCGGCGTGCCCGCATTTTTCGAAGGCGCGTGATCCCGGCGGCGCGACACGCGCCCGGGAAATTGCGTCAGATCAGATATTGCTTGGCGATGATCTCGCCGAGCCGGCTGTTGTCGGCCAGGAACTCCTGGATGAATTCGTGCAGCCCGCGCTGGAAGATGTCTTCCATGTCGGAATGTTCGAGCCGGTTGCGCATGCCGCGGGCGTGGCGCTGCGCCGGGCCCTGCCGGCCATAGGCGACGCCGATCTGGTCGAGATTGCGGACGAGGTCGCCGTAGCACGAGGCCAGCGAGCGCGGCAGGCTGTCGTTGAGGATCAACAGGTCGGCGATCAGCCACGGCTTCAGCGTCTGCCGATACACCCAATGATAGGCGGTCTGCGCCGACACCGAGCGCAGGATCGACGACCACTGATAGTAATCGAGCGGGCCGCCGACGTGCTCTTCCTCGGGCAGCAGCAGATGATATTTGACGTCGAGGATGCGCGCGGTGTTGTCGGCGCGCTCCAGATGCACGCCGAGCCGCGAGAACCAGTAAGCGTCGTTGCGCAGCATGGTGCGATAGGCCGAGCCGTCGAACCGCAGCGAAGCTTCCTGGACGAAACGCAGGAAGCCGTCGAGCTGTTCGCGGGTCTTGGCGCCCTTGCTCCATCGCTCCTGCAATTCGATCCAGGTGCTGTTGATGGTCGCCCACATCTCGCCGGTCAGCGCGGTGCGCACCGAGCGCGCGTTGAGCCGCGCCGCCTCGATGCAATTGCGGATCGACGACGGGTTGGTCGAAGCGAACGCCAGGAATTCGACGACGTTGGGCTCGTTGGCTTCCTCATAGTGCGTGTAGAAGCTCGCGGCGACGCCGGCCGTCAGCAGCGCCGAGTCCCACTCGTTGCCCTGGCCCGAATAGGTGTTGGGCAAAGCGGTGACGCGCAGCGTCGCCTCGATCGTCCGCGCCAGATACTCTGCGCGTTCGACATAGCGGGCGAGCCAGAACAGATTTTCAGCGGTGCGGGAGAGCATGGAGCGAACTCGGCGACAGCGTTCTCGCTCCCCCCTTGCGGGGGAGGGGCGGGGTGGGGGGTGACGCGAGGTGAGGCTCCCGTTGTGGACCCCCACCCCCGACCCCTCCCCGCAAGGGGGAGGGGAGCAGGCAGCGGTTGCGACGGCGCTGACCGTTCTGGGCGAAGCTACTCATCCAAAATCCACGTGTCCTTGGTCCCGCCGCCCTGGCTGGAGTTGACGACCAGCGAGCCTTCTTTCAGCGCGACGCGGGTCAGGCCGCCGGGGACGATGGTGACGTGGTCGCGGCCGGTGAGCACGAACGGACGCAGGTCGACGTGGCGCGGGGCGAGGCCGGCATCGGTGCAGGTCGGGCAGGTCGACAGCGCCAGCGTCGGTTGGGCGATGAAGCCTTCCGGCTCGCGCTTGAGCTTGTCGCGGAACGCCTCGATCGTCGCCTTGGTGGCGGCGGGGCCGATCAGCATGCCGTAGCCGCCGGAGCCGTGCACCTCCTTGACGACGAGTTCGCCCAAGTGATCGAGCACGTAAGCGAGGTCCGCCGGCTCACGGCAGCGCCAGGTCGGGACGTTCTTCAGGATCGGCTCCTCGCCGAGGTAGAACTTCACGATCTCCGGCATGTAGCTGTAAACCGCCTTGTCGTCGGCGATGCCGGTGCCGACCGCATTCGCGAGCGTGACATTGCCGGCGCGGTACGCCGACATCAGGCCGGGCACGCCGAGCGCCGAATCCGGACGGAAGGTGAGCGGATCGATGAAATCGTCGTCGACCCGGCGATAGATCACGTCGACGCGCTTCAGCCCCTCGGTGGTGCGCATGAACACCTCGTCGTTCTTGACGATGAGGTCGCGGCCCTCGACCAGCTCGATGCCGAGCTTGTCGGCGAGGAACGAGTGCTCGTAATACGCGGAGTTGTAGACGCCGGGCGTCATCAGCGCGACGGTCGGCTCCGAGGACGAATGCGCCGGCGCCACCGAGCGCAGCGCGGTCAGGAGTTCGTCCGGATAGCGCTCGACCGGCGCAATGCGGTGGCGGGCGAACAGGTCCGGAAACAGCCGCATCATCACTTCGCGGTTTTCCAGCATGTAGGACACGCCGGACGGCGTCCGCGCGTTGTCCTCCAAGACGTAGAAATCCTCGTCGTCGACCCGGACGAGATCGATCCCGGCGATGTGGACGTAGACGTCGTGCGGCACGGCCTGGCCGTTCATCTCCGGGCGGAACACCGGGTTCTGAAAGATCAGATCGTGCGGGATGATATTGGCGCGCAGGATGTCGCGGCCGTGATAGATGTCGCGCAGAAACAGATTGAGCGCGCGCACCCGCTGCTTCAGCCCGAGTTCCATCCGGGCCCATTCGCGGCCGGACAGGATGCGCGGGATGACGTCGAACGGGATCAGCCGCTCCTGGGCTTCGGCGTCGCCGTAGACCGCAAAGGTGATGCCGATCCGCCGGAACAGCATCTCCGCTTCCTCGCGCCGGTGGGCGAGCGCCTCGGACGGGGTGTCGGCAAGCCAGCGGGACAATTCCTGGTAGGCCTGGCGGGGCTCGCCGCCGGGGCCGTTCATCTCATCAAACGCAACTGCCATGTCGCCAAATTGATTCCAAAGCTGTTTGCACCAGAGTGCAGCACGGAACACGGTGGTAGCAAGCGCCGGGCCAGCAAGATATGGATGGACCCGAGCGATTTCTGCGAGCGCGGCGCAAGGTTGCCCGAAAAACGGGCGACGGCCCGCTCAAATAAGTGCCAAAGTGCAAGTTGAGACGGCTGGACCCCAGCCGGGAGGGACAAGGGACGTCATGAGCGACATCGTCACGGCGGGTATTCTGGTGATCGGCGACGAGATCCTGTCCGGCCGCACCAAGGACAAGAACATCGGCTTCATCGCCGAATACCTCACAAACATCGCTATCGATCTGCGCGAGGTGCGCGTCGTTGCCGACGACGAGGACGCGATCATCGAGGCGCTCGACGCGCTGCGCCATCGCTACACCTACGTCTTCACCACCGGCGGCATCGGCCCGACCCACGACGACATCACCGCCGATTGTGTCGCCAAGGCGTTCGGCGTGGCGATCGGCTATCACCCCGAGGTGGTGGCGCGGTTCCGCGAGCGGTTTTCCGAGGCCGAACTCAACGAGGCGCGGCTGCGGATGGCGCGGATCCCGGAGGGCGCCGAGTTGATCCAGAGCGCCACCATCATCGCGCCCGGCTTCAAGATCGGCAATGTCATCGTGATGGCCGGCGTGCCGTCGATCATGCAGGCGATGATGGACATCGTCGCGCCGAAGCTGAAGTCCGGCGTGAAGATGCTGTCGGAGACCGTCAAGGCCGACGCCCGCGAGGGCGACATCGGCGGACCGCTGCGGGCAATCGCCGCGGCGCATCCGGATACGATGATCGGCAGCTACCCGTTCCTCGACGAGGAGCGCAAGCCGAACACCAACCTCGTGGTGCGCTCGCGCGACCCGGAGAAGCTGCAGGCGGCGATGACCGCGGTGAAGCAGATGCTGGCGGAGCTGCAGGGCGCGCGGACTGGTTGAGGCACCTCGCTTCCGTCATTGCGAGCGAAGCGAAGCAATCCAGCTCCGTGCACGGTGCTGGATTGCTTCGTCGCTTCGCTCCTCGCAATGACGGAGAAACTGGAGTTGTGAATGGAAAACGAGCAGCGCGCCGGCCGGCCGTTTCCGGTGTCGTGGGATCAGTTTCACCGCGACTGCCGGGCGCTGACCTGGCGGCTCAACGAGGTCGGCCCGTTTCACGCGGTGATCGCCATCACCCGCGGCGGGCTGGTGCCGGCCGCGATCGTGGCGCGCGAACTCGGGCTGCGGGTGATCGACACCATCTGCATCGCCAGCTACGCGCACGACAAGCAGGGCGAATTGCAGGTGCTGAAAGGCGTCTCCGAGCAGACCGCCGCGCTCGGAGGCGGCACCGGCAAGGGCCTGTTGATTGTCGACGATCTGGTCGACACCGGCAAAACCGGCCGCATGGTCCGCGACCTGTTGCCCGACGCGCATTTCGCCACCGTCTACGCCAAGCCGCAAGGCAAGCCGCTGGTCGACACCTTCATCACCGAAGTCTCGCAGGACACCTGGATCTTCTTCCCGTGGGACACCGGCCTCAGCTTCCAGCCGCCGCTGAAGGATGGGGCGGCGTAGCATCCGTCATTGCGAGCGAAGCGAAGCAATCCAGCCCCGAGCACGAAGCTGGATTGCTTCGTCGCTTCGCTCCTCGCAATGACGCGGAGAGCGCGTCGCAGCCTAACCTCTCCCCGCGCGCGGGGAGAGGTCGGATTGCGCAGCAATCCGGGTGAGGGGGCGCCTCCGCGGGCCTGAGCTTTTCGGGCGGCTCGTGTGAGTGCGGATGAATACATCGCAGGCGCTCGGCCGCGCGGGAACGCCCCCTCATCCCAGCCTTCTCCCCGCGCGCGGGGAGAAGGAGCGCGCCGTGCGCGGGGAGAAGCCGTGCGCGAGATCAGGAGTTCTCATGCCGCTGCAAAACCGCGTGACGCCGTTCGGGGACATCCTGGCGGTGGCGGCGCGCGGACTATTCACCGGCAATCGCGGCATCATCCATGATCCGGCGACGCGGACGCTGCTGAGCCGGCGCTGGTCGAACCCGGCGTGGCTCATTTGCGTCTGCGACTTCCGCGGCCGCCGCCGCGCCGTGATGGCGACGCGGAGCTGGACCGAGCTGTTCTTCCTCGACGAGGCCACCGCGCTCGCGGCGGGGCATCGCCCCTGTTACTTCTGCCGCCGCGACGACGCGAGCCGCTTCGCCGCGGCCTGGGCGCAAGGCAACGGCCTTGCACGGGTGAGCGCGAAGGAGATCGATGCGGTGCTGCATCGCGAGCGGCTCGACGGCAAGGCCAAGCGGCTGCATCCGCTGCCGTGCGCGATCAGCGCGTTGCCGGATGGGGCGATGGTGGCAGCGGACGACGAATGTTATCTGATCGCGCAAGGGACGCCGCTGCGCTGGTCCTTCGACGGCTATTATCCAATCGACCGCAGCACGCTAAATCGCCAACCGACGCCAGTCTTACTCACACCGCCATCGACGTTGCGGACGCTTCGTGCAGGCTATCAGCCAGCGCTGCATCCGAGCGCAGGCACCACCTAACCCCGTCATTCCGGGGCGCGCCTCTTGGCGCGAGCCCGGAATCCATAGCCCCCGTGCGTGCGATGAGCACCGGGGCTAGGACTCGCTCTAACAATTAAGGTCAGGGGCTATGGATTCCGGGCTCGCCGCTACGCGGCGCCCCGGAATGACGGGGAGAGGGCGGTGGCGAACGCGAGGCCGGCGATGCAACGGCGCTGGCGTCCAATTACTTGAACCGTCCGCTCGCCAGCACTGCCCCGCTTACTTGAACCGCTCCCGCGCCAGCTCCGCGCCGGCGCCCAGCGCCGCCAGCTTGGCTTCGGCGATATCGCGGCGCATCGGGGCCATGCCGCAATTGGTGGTGGCGACGATGTTGCTTTTCGGCACGTAGCGCATCACCGCCTCGATGGTGGCGCAGACGTCTTCGGCGGTCTCGACCTCGTCGCTGGCGACGTCGATGACGCCGGCCTGGACGATCTTGCCCTTCAGCAGCGACAACAGCTCGAGCGGCACCTTGGAGTTGCGGCACTCGACCGCGACCTGCTGGATCGAGCTGGCATCGATCGCCGGGAAGATGTCCTCGTATTGCCGCCACTGATCGCCCAGCGTCTCTTTCCAGTCGGTGTTGGCCTTGATGCCGTAGCCGTAGCAGATGTGCACGGCGGTGGCGCAACTGAGGCCCTGCGCGGCGCGCTCCAGCGCCTTGACGCCCCAGTCGGCGGCGTCGCTCATGTAGACGTTGAACGCCGGCTCGTCGAACTGGATCATGTCGATGCCGTCGGCTTCCAGCGCCTTGGCTTCCTCGTTCAAGAGCTCGGCGAAGGCGAACGCCATCTTGACGCGGTCGCCGTAGAAGCGATCCGCGATGGTGTCGATGATCGTCATCGGGCCGGGCAGGGTGAACTTGATCTTGTGCGTGGTATGCGCCCGCGCGATCTGGCCCTCGAAGCCATGCACGCGGCCCTTCAGCCGCAGCGGCGCAACGACCTGCGGCACCATTGCTTTGTAACGATCATTTCGGATGCCCATCTCGACCTTGTGGGCGAAGTCGATGCCTTCGACCGCCTCGAGAAAGCCGTGGACGAAATGCTGTCGCGCCTGCTCGCCCTCGGTGACGATGTCGACGCCGTAATCTTCCTGCAGCTTCAGCGCCAGGATGGTGGCGTCGCGCTTGGCGCGGGCGAGTTCCTCGCCGCTGGATTGCCACGGCGCCCACAGCTTGTTGGGCTCGGCGAGCCATTCGGGCTTCGGCAACGAGCCGGCGATCGTGGTCGGAAACAGCATCGGTCACTCCGCAGGTTGGGGGCGATCTCTCTGCCATGTCTCGGCCCCGTCGTACAGCCGGCCGCGACGAAGGTGACAAGTCCGCGGCAGCCGGGCTAGGATCGGCCCAAGCCCGTCGACAAGAAGCAGGGAGCCCGCATGATCGAGCTGTTTTACGCGCCGACCCCGAACGGCTGGAAGATTTCGATCATGCTGGAAGAATGCGGCCTGCCGTACAAGCTGGTGCCGATGCAGCTCGGCCGCGGCGACCAGCACAAGCCGGACTATCTCAAGCTGTCGCCGAACGGCCGGATGCCGGCGATCGTCGACCACGCCCCGGCCGATGGCGGCGCGCCGCTCAGCGTGTTCGAGAGCGGCGCCATCCTGATTTATCTGGCGGAGAAGACCGGCAAGTTCATGCCGGCCGCCACCCGGCCGCGGTTCGAGGTGATGCAGTGGGTGATGTGGCAGATGGCTGGGCTCGGGCCGATGCTCGGCCAGAACGGCCATTTCCTGCTCTACGCGCCGGAGAAGATCCCATATGCGATTGATCGCTACACCCGCGAGGCGAAGCGGCTGTACGGCGTGCTCAATACGCAATTGGATGGCCGCGACTACATCGCCGCCGACTACTCGATCGCCGACATGGCGTGCTTTCCCTGGATCATGACCCACAAGGCGCAGGGCATTTCGCTAGACGAATTCCCCAATGTGCAACGCTGGTACGCACGCCTGCGCGAACGCCCCAAGCTGCAGGCCGGCCTCGCGCTCGGCAAGGAAGACCGCAAACCGATGGACGAACAGGCCCGCAAACTGCTGTTCGGCGTCGACAAACCGGCGCATGCGGATGCGCAAAGCGCGCAGCAGCAGTGAGGGATGCGGACGCCCACATTTGCGTTTCGTCATTCCGGGGCGCGCAGCGAAGCTGCGCGAACCCGGAATCCATACGCCGCAGTGTGGGTGGTGGAGCACGGCGGGCGCTGCGCTGTGCTTAGCCGAGAGCATAGGGGTTATGGATTCCGGGTTCGCGCTGCGCGCGCCCCGGAATGACGAACGAGAGTTTGATGAAAACGAACAACCAACAACCAACAACAACCAAGAAAAGGAAACGCCGATGCTTGAAGTGTTTTTCGATTGCTCCAGTCCGTGGACGTACCTCGCCTTTCACAACATCCAGCCGCTGGCGAAGGAGATGGGAGAGGAGATTGTCTGGAAGCCGATCCTGGTCGGGGGCATCTTCAATTCGGTCAATCCGAGCGTGTATGAATCGCGCAAGACGCCGGTGCCGCTGAAGGCGCGCTACATGAAGAAGGACCTGGCGGACTGGGCGCGCTCGTCGGGGCTCGAGATCAAGATGCCGCCGCGGGTGTTTCCGGTGAACAGCGTCAAGGCGATGCGCGGCTGCCTGTGGCTGCTGCGCGACGATGCCGACAAGATGGTGCCGTTCGCGACCGCGGTGTTTGAAGCCTATTGGGGCCGCGACCTCGACATCTCGATGGACGCGGTGCTGCACGAGATCTGCCAGAGCGTCGGGCTCGATCCGGACGCGTTCTTCGCCGCGATCGCCGAGCCGGCGATCAAGGAGCAGCTGAAAGAGAACACCGACGAAGTGATCGCGCGCGGTGGCTTTGGCTCGCCGACGATCTTCGTGGACAAGACCGACATGTATTTCGGCAACGATCGCTTGCCGCTGGTTCGTGAAGCGCTGGCGCGGCGCAAGGCGAGCGCCGCCTGATGCCGAAAATTGTGATCTGCCGCGAACTCGGGCCTCCCGAGGCGTTGCGGCTGGAAGACAGTGAGCGCAAGGCGTTACAGCCCGGCGAGGTGCGGATCGCGATCCGCGCCGCCGGCATCAACTTCCCCGACATCCTGATGTGCGCCGGCGAGTACCAGCTCAAGCCGGAGCTGCCGTTCATTCCCGGCATGGAAGCCGCCGGCGACGTGATCGAGCTCGGAAGCGCCGTGAGTGCCGTCAAGCTCGGCGACCGCGTCATCGTCAAGCTGCGGTTCGGCGCCTATGCGGAGGAAGTCGTCGCGGCCGCGTCGCAGCTGACGCCGGCGCCGTCGACCTTCGACTACGCGGAGGCCGCAACGTATCTCGCCGGCCACGGCACGGCGTGGCACGGCCTGGTCGAGCGCGGCCACCTGAAAAAGGGCGAGGTGCTGCTGGTGCATGGCGCCGGCGGCGGCGTCGGGCTCGCGGCGGTCGAGGTCGGCAAATATCTCGGCGCCACGGTGATCGCGGCGGCGTCGAGCGAGGAGAAGCTGGTGATCGCGCGAGCGCGCGGCGCCGATCACGGCGTGCTGTATGGCGCCGAGCCGTTCCGCGACGCGGTGAAGCGCATCACCGGTGGCCGCGGCGCCGACGTGGTGTTCGATCCGGTCGGCGGCGAGATCTTCGAGGACAGCGTGCGCTGTATCAACTGGGGCGCGCGGCTGCTCGTGGTCGGCTTCACCGGCGGCATCGGGCTGGCGCGTACCAATCTGATCCTGATGAAGGGCGCCAGCGTGGTCGGCGTGCGTGCCGGCGAAGCGGTGCGGCGCGATCCCGCGCTCGGTGAGCAGCGCATCGCCAAGCTGCTCGAACTCGCCGAACAGGGCGTGCTGCGGCCGCATATCTCGCACCGCGTGCCGCTCACCGAATGGGCGCGCGGCATGCGGCTGTTGATCGACCGCAAGGCGATCGGCCGGGTCGCGCTCATCCCGTAACACGGAACTTTGCGGCCCGCGCCGGCGAAGATTTCGCTTGGCGCGGGTTCGTCAAATGTGGAATGTGCGGCGCAAACAACGAGGATCGAATGGGCGCTGAAGTCGAACGCGACGCGTATCTCAAGATGGTCGGCAGTGAAATCGGCGTGTCGGAATGGCACGTGCTGGATCAGAAGCGGATCGACACTTTCGCCGACTGCACCGAAGACTGGCAGTTCATCCATGTCGATCCGGAGCGCGCCGCGCGCGAGACGCCGTTCGGCTCGACCATCGCCCACGGCTTCCTGACGCTGTCGATGCTCAGCGTGTTCAGCTACGAGGCGATGCCGAAGATCAAGGGCGTCACCATGGGCGTCAATTACGGCTTCGACCGGCTGCGCTTCATCTCGCCGGTGAAGGCCGGCATGCGCGTGCGCGGCCGGTTCATGCTGGCGGAAGCCAGCTGGCGCAAACCGGGCGAATTGCTGTCGCGCACCAGCGTCAATGTCGAGATCGAAGGCGAGAAGCGCTCGGCGCTGGTCGCCGACTGGCTCGGCCTGATCTACTTCGAACAATAAATCGGGGAAGTACACACATGGCTATCAGGTTCGACGGACGCGTCGCTATCGTCACCGGCGCGGGCAATGGTCTCGGACGCGCGCATGCGCTCGGCCTTGCGGCGCTCGGCGCCAAGGTGGTGGTCAATGATTTCGGCGGCGCGCGCGACGGCACCGGCGGCTCGATGACCGCGGCCGAGACAGTGGTCGAGGAAATCAAGAAGGCCGGCGGCACTGCGATGGCGGACGGCGCCGACGTCTCGAACTACGAGCAGGTCCAGGCGATGGTCGCCAAGGCGACGAAGGAGTGGGGCAGCGTCGATCTCTTGGTCGCCAATGCCGGCATCCTGCGCGACAAGTCGTTCGGCAAGATGGAGCTCAGCGATTTCCAGAAGGTGATCGACGTGCATCTGGCCGGCACGTTCTACTGCTGCAAGGCGGTGTGGGACGGCATGAAGGAGCGCAACTACGGCCGCATCGTGCTGACAACGTCGTCGTCCGGCATGTTCGGCAATTTCGGTCAGGCCAATTACGGCGCGGCGAAAGCCGGCATCGTCGGGCTGATGAACGTGCTGGCGCAGGAAGGCCGCAAGACCGACATCCGCGTCAACACCATCTCGCCGACCGCCGCGACCCGCATGACCGAAGAGCTGCTGCCGCCGCAGGCGCTGCAGCTGATGAAGCCGGAGGCGATCACGCCCGCGGTGCTGTTCCTGCTCAGCGACAACGCCCCCACCCGCACCACGCTCGGCGCCGGCGCCGGCTCGTTCGCGCAGATCAAGATCATCGAGACCGAAGGCGTCAACCTGCCGGAAAACGAGTGGACCCCCGACGGCGTCGCGGCGCATTTCGCCGAGATCACCGACGACTCCAAGGCCCAGGCACTCGAAGGCGCCTTCCAGCAGACGCAGAAATACGTCGCGCAGGCGGCGGCGCGGCTTGGGATCAAGCTGTAAGCTTGGGTCATTCCGGGGCGCCCGCACTTGCGGGCGAACCCGGAATCTCTGAGTCGCAGAACTCCTCGAAGTTCCGGGTTCGCTCGCGAGTGCGAGCGCCCCGGAACGACGTGCTTGGGGCGAAGCCTCTCCCCGAGTCATTCCGGGGCGCCCGTAGGGCGAACCCGGAATCTCTGCGCTGGCCCCGCGTGGTGTATAAGCGCCGGATGATTTGCAGCGCAGGCCATCGTGGCTGACATCCTCGACATCGACGCCGCCGTGATCGGGGCCGGGCCGGCCGGCCTGATGGCGGCTGAGCAGCTGGCGCGCGCGGGCGCGCGGGTCGTCGTGTTCGACGGCATGGCGGCGCCGGCGCGCAAGTTTCTTCTCGCCGGACGCGGCGGGCTCAATCTGACGCATAGCGAGGCGCTGTCGGACTTTCTCGCGCGCTACGGCGCCGCGCAATCGCGGCTCGCGCCGGCGATCGAGGCGTTCTCGCCGGACGCGCTGCGGCGCTGGGCGGACGAGCTTGGCCAGCCGACCTTCGTAGGCTCAAGCGGCCGGCTGTTTCCGACCGCGATGAAGGCTTCGCCGCTGCTGCGCGCCTGGCTGCGCCGGCTCGATGCGCAAGGCGTGCAGCTGCGGCTGCGGCATCGCTGGACCGGCTGGGACGAGCAGGGCCGGCTGCGTTTCGACACCGCGACCGGCGCCGCGACCGTCGCGGCGCGCACGACCGTGCTGGCGCTCGGCGGCGCCAGCTGGCCGCGGCTCGGCTCGGACGGCGGCTGGGTGCCGCTGCTCGCCGGCAAGGGCGTCGCGATCGCGACGCTACGGCCGGCGAATTGCGGCTTCATCACCGCGTGGTCGGCGCCATTCGCGGGCAAGTATCAGGGCGCGCCACTGAAGAATGTCGCGCTGTCGTTCGGCGACCGCACCCTGCGCGGCGAGGCGGTGATCACGCGGGACGGCATCGAAGGCGGCACGATCTACGCGCTGTCGGCGCCGCTGCGCGATGCGGTGCTGGCGCGCGGCGAGGCGCGGCTGCTGATCGCATTGCGGCCTGACCTCGGCCCGGATCAGCTCGCGGCGCGGCTGGCCAAGCCGAAGGGAAAGCAATCGCTGTCGACGTATTTGCGTAAAGCGGTGGGACTGACGCCGGTGGGCATCGGGCTGTTGCACGAAGCCGCGCAGGCGTCCGGCCGCGCGCTGGCGACGCTGTCCGCGCCCGAACTCGCCGCCCTGATCAACGCCGTGCCGCTACGCCTCACCGGCGTCGCACCGATCGCGCGGGCGATCTCGACAGCGGGCGGCATCGTGCTTGACGAGATCGACGACAGCTACATGCTGCACAAGCTGCCCAGCGTATTCGCCGCGGGCGAGATGCTGGATTGGGAAGCGCCGACTGGCGGCTATCTGCTGACCGCATGTTTCGCTACAGGTGTCGCGGCGGGACGGGGAGCGGCGAAGTATCTGGGGCGATGATGCCACCAGCGGTGCGGTTGCTCGAAGTCGAGTAGTTCGTTTCGTCATTGCGAGGAGCGAAGCGACGAAGCAATCCAGCGTCGTGCGCTGCGCTGGATTGCTTCGCTTCGCTCGCAATGACGGACGATGGGCCGGGATCCTCTCCACGAGTCATTCCGGGGCGCGCGAAGCGCGAGCCCGGAATCCATACCCCCTGTGTTTGCGGCGTCGCCCAGGCTTCGGGCCATCTTTGTCCGCCGCGAGTCTAGGGGATATGGATTCCGGGTTCGCTCGCTGCGCGAGCGCCCCGGAATGACGAACGAGAGGGTGTCATGGGCGATTGCATATACGCCGCGCAAGAACTACACGCGCGTGTACCTCGTGATTACTTCAGCTTGCCCCGCGCCGCGACCGGCAAGAGCCCCAAAATCTCCTCGCCGCGCACCATCACCACGTCGTCGACCATATTGACGACCACGCAGACGTGGTTCGGCACGATCCGCACGACGTCGCCGATGGCGGGGCGGGAGTTGCTGCGGGAGAGGTCGAGGAAGCCGTGTTCTTCGGCGAATCTGGCGATGCGGGCTTCGGGGTGGTCGAGGATCAGGCCGTAGCCGTCGAGGCCGCCGCCGGGGTCGGAGGTCAGCGTCTTGGAGCCGGCGTCGAGGATGCCGCGTTCCGGGCCGGCGCGGCTGACGACGGTGGAGTACACGGTCAGTGCGCAGTCGTCCCAGCCCGCGACGCCGGCGGCGACCTGCATGCGGTCGTTGTAGATGTAGGTGCCGGGGCGATGTTCGGTCGCGCCGCTGAGCTGGCCGAGATTCTTAAGGTTCGGTGAGCCGCCGGTCGAGACCATCGCGGCGTCGAGGCCGTGGGCGCGGATGCCGGCGAGCGCCTCGTCGAAGAAGCGCTGCGCGCGCGGCCAGCCGTCTTCGGTCGGGTATAGCATGAAGCCCTTGAAGATGAGGCCGTCGGACGCGGCAATCATCCGCGCCAGTGCGATCGCTTCGGCCGGCGTTTCGACGCCGGCGCGCTGGCGGCCGGTGTCGCATTCGACCACGACGCCGAGCGGGCGTCCGGCGCGCGCGGCGGCCGCGGGCAGGCCGGCGATCACCACCTCGTTGTCGGCGGCCACCGTCATCGTCGCGTGTTCATGCAGCGCGCCGAGCCGGGCCATCTTCTCGTCGCCGAGCAAATTGTAGCTGATCAGGATATCGTCGATGCCGGCCTCGGCCATGACTTCGGCCTCGCCGAGCTTCTGGCAGGTGATGCCGCGCGCGCCGGCGTCGATCTGCATCTTCGCCAGCAGCGGCGACTTGTGGGTCTTGATATGCGGCCGGTTGGCGACGCCCACCGCGTCACACATCGCCTGCACCCGCGCGATGTTGCGCTCGACCCGCTCCATGTCGATCACCAGCGCCGGTGTGCCGACCTCACGCGCGATCTTGGCGGCGAGGGATGTGGTCATCGGGGGCTCCGTGAGCTGCGTCATTGCGAGGAGCACCCGGATCGGCGCTTCGCGCCGTCCGAGTACAGGCTCCGCGACGAAGCAATCCAGCGCACCGTGCACGGAGCTTCTGGATTGCTTCGCTTCGCTCGCAATGACGGGGAGAGGCTTTGATTATTTTGCTGGTGCATTGTTCGAGGCAGACTTACGCGCTCTCGATCTCTTCGCGCAGCATTTCGAGTTCGAGCCAGCGATGTTCGGCTGCTTGATGCTCGTCGTGGGCTTTGGCGAGGGCGGCGGAGAGTTTGTCGAATTTGGCGCGGTCCTTGGCGTAGAGCTGCGGGTCGTCGAGTTCGGCCTGCAGCTTGGCGATCTCGGCTTCGAGCTTGGCGATGGTCTTGGGCAAGGTCTCCAGCGCGTGCTTGTCGTTGAAGCTCATCTTGCGCTTCGACGCTGACGGCGGGGCGGCGGGCTTTGCCGTGCCCGGCTCGCTCGCGGCCTTGGCGGCCGGCGCGCGGCTGAGATCGGCGCCGCGTTGCGCCAGCATGTCGGAATAGCCGCCGGCATATTCGATCCACTTGCCGTCGCCCTCAGGCGCGATCACCGAGGTGACGACGCGGTCTAGGAAGTCGCGGTCGTGGCTGATCAGGATCACCGTGCCCTCATAGTCGCCGAGCATCTCCTCGAGCACGTCGAGGGTTTCGAGGTCGAGATCGTTGGTCGGCTCGTCGAGCACCAGCAGGTTCGACGGCTTGGCCAGCGCGCGGGCCAGCATCAGCCGGCCGCGCTCGCCGCCGGACAGTGCCTCGAGCGGGGTGCGGGCCTGCTCCTGTTTGAACAGAAAGTCCTTCATGTAGCCGATGACGTGGCGCGGCTTGCCGCCGACCATCACCTGATCGCCGCGGCCACCGGTCAGCGCTTCGGCCAGCGAGGTTTTGGCGTCGAGGCTGTCGCGATGCTGATCGAGCGTGGCGACTTCGAGATGGGTGCCGAGCCGGATGCTGCCGGAGTCGGGCGGCTCGGCGCCGGTCAGCAGGCTGATCAGCGTGGTCTTGCCGGCGCCGTTGGGGCCGACGATGCCGATGCGGTCGCCGCGATTGATGCGGATCGAGAAATTGTCGACGATGGTGCGCTCGCCCCAGGCCTTGCTGATGCCCTTGGCTTCGATCACCAGCTTGCCGGATTTGTCGGCTTCGGCGGCGGCGAGGTTGGCGCTGCCGGTGGGGCCGCGATAATCGCGGCGCTGCGCGCGCAGATCGTGCAGGCCGGCGAGGCGCTTGACGTTGCGCTTGCGGCGGCCGGAGACGCCGTAGCGCAGCCAGTGCTCTTCCATCACGATCTTGCGGTCGAGCTTGTGCTGGTCGCGCTCTTCCTCGGCCAGCACCTCGTCGCGCCAGGCTTCGAATTGCGAGAAGCCGCGGTCGATCTGGCGGATCACGCCGCGGTCGAGCCAGGCGGTGCCGCGCGACAGATTGCCGAGGAAGCGGCGGTCGTGGCTGATCATCACGATTGCGCTCTTGCGCTGCGCGAGATCGCTTTCCAGCCATTCGATGGTGGTGAGGTCGAGATGGTTGGTCGGCTCGTCGATCAGCAGGATGTCCGGATCGGGCGCCAGGATGCGCGCCAGCGCGGCGCGGCGGGCTTCACCGCCGGAGAGATTTTGCGGATCCTCGTCGCCGTGCAGGCCGAGCTGTTCAAGCAGATACGCGGCCTGATAGTGCTCGTCGCCGGGCGCGAGGCCGGCTTCGACATAGGCCAGCGTGGTCTTGAAGCCGTCGAAGTCCGGCTCCTGCGGCAGATAGCGGATGGTGGCGCCGGGCTGCACGAAGCGGCTGCCGCGGTCGGGCTCGATCAGTCCGGCGACGATCTTCAAGAGCGTCGATTTGCCGGAGCCGTTGCGGCCGATCAGGCACAGCCGATCGCCGGCCGAGACGCTGAGTTCGACGCCGTCGAACAGCGGCGCGCCGCCGAAGGTTAGCGCGATGTCTTTGAGTTGGATCAGCGGCGGCGCCATATCGGGTCCATCAAGTCGAAGCGCGGCGACGCGCGATCCGGCGGATCGCGCTGTCGAGCGCCGAAAGAAAGGTCGAGCGGTCGCGCGGGGTGAAGCCGCGCGGGCCGCCGGTGATTTCGCCGGACGAGCGCAGATCGGTCATCAGATTGCGCACCGCCAGCGTCATGCCGATCGATTCCTCGGTGAACGGCTTGCCATTCGGGGCGATCACCGCGGCGCCGGCTTTGACACAGCGGCTGGCCAGCGGAATATCGGCGGTGATCACGATATCGCCCGGCTGGACCCGCTCCGCGATCCAGTCGTCGGCCGCATCCATGCCGGAACCCGCCGCGATCCGCTCGATCAGAGGATGCTGCGGCACGCGGATGAAGCCTCCGGCAACGACGCTGACCGGCAGGCCGTGGCGCTCCGCGACCTTGTAGATCTCATCCTTCACCGGGCAGGCGTCGGCGTCGACATAGATGCGGGTGGGCGCGGGTTCGGTCATTCGCTCTCGGTGCAAGGGGTGGCGAGGCGCTTTACGCCCGCCGCGGCGCTGGCGTAGCATCGCCGGACACGATCGCCAACAAGATCGAACAAACCGGGAGAATCCATGGCCGCTCCGTTCGAGCCCTGGCGCGTCCGCGCCTTCAACACCGCCACCCAGTCGGAAAACAAGATGCACGACGACACCGTGGCCCGGCGCTACGGCTTCACCGGCGGTCTCGTCCCCGGCGTCGAGGTGATGGCCTACATGATGCACCTGCCGGTGACGCGCTGGGGCCGTGATTTCCTGGAGCGCGGGCTGATCGAGGCGCGGTTCGTCAAGCCGGTGTATGACGGCGAAATCGCCACGGTGACCGGCGAGAAGCAGGGCGACGGCGTCGCGCTGCAGGTCGAAAGCCAAAATCAGCTATGCGCCACCGGCCAGGCGTCGCTGCCTGAGCGGGCGCCAGCGGTCGATCTCGCCGCCTATCCGGACACGCCGGTGGTGGCGACGCGGCCTCCGGTCAGCCCCGAGGCGTTTCCGGAAGGTCACTGGTTCGGCACCGCGCCGGTGAGCTGGGGCGGCGACAGACTGCGCGAGTATCTGGGCGAGATCCGCGAGACCGACCCGATCTATCGTGAGCACAATCTGGTGCATCCCGGCACGCTGCAGCGGATCATGAACCGGGTCTGTGTCGACAATGTCGTGCTGCAGCCGTGGATCCATGTCGGCTCAAAGATGCAACTGCTGGCCGCCGCCAGCGGCGACGACGTGCTGACCGCCCGCGCCAAGGTGACGGCGAACTACGACAAAAAGGGCCACCGCTTCGCCGAGTTCGACGCGCTGATCGTCGCCAACGGCACGACGCCGGTGGCGCATTGTCACCACGTCGCGATCTTCCTGCCGCGGCAGCAGGCCGCCGCGTAGTTCGCGCTTATTCCGCGGCGCGGATAGGAGGATCGCGGCCTGCGACGTTCTGCCACTCGCGCGTCGTGCGCAAGCGCGCAGAATGGCGTCTGGAAACAAGCGGCACACGGGGGAAAAGCACAGCACGCATGCGCGAGGCCGGCGACAAGGCCGACACAAACACATCAAAAAAGACTTCCGGAGGAAACATGCACTTCATTCAACGTGCGGCGGCAGCGGTGACGCTGGCCGCGCCGCTGCTACTCGGAGGATCTGCGTTCGCGCAGCAACCGGGTCCGCTGAAGATCGGTCTGCTCGGCGACTTCCAGTCGGTGTATTCGGACATCGGCGGCGCAGGCAACGTCGAAGCGGCCAAGATGGCAATCGAGGAGATGGGCGGCACGATGTTCGGCCAGCCGATCGAATTCATCTCGGCCGACGTCCAGAACAAGCCCGACATTGCCGCGTCGCTGGCACGTAAATGGTACGAGAACGAGGGCGTCGACATGATCGTCGACCTGCCGACCTCGGCCACCGCGCTCGCCGCGATGGAGATGAGTAAGCGTTTCGAGAAGATCATGATCGTCACCGACGCGGCGTCGTCGGACATCACCGGCAAATCGTGCTCGCCCTACACGGCGCACTGGACCTACGACACGTACTCCAACGCCCACACCGTCGGCTCGGCAATCGTCAAGAACGGCGGCGACACCTGGTTCTTCATCACCGCGGATTATCTGTTCGGTCATTCGATCGAGCGCGACACCGGCGAGGTGGTGAAGGCCAATGGCGGCAAGATCGTCGGCAGCGCGCGGCATCCGCTGAACAATGCAGACTTCTCGTCGTTCCTGCTGCAGGCGCAGTCGTCCAAGGCCAAGATCATCGGTATGGCCAATGGCGGCGGCGACACCATCAACACGATCAAGCAGGCTGCCGAATTCGGCATCGTCGCCGGCGGCCAGAAGCTCGCCGGCATCGTGATGTTCATCTCGGACATCCACAGCCTCGGGCTGAAGATGGCCAACGGGCTGATCATCACCGAGGCGTATTACTGGGACCTCAACGACCGCACCCGCGCGTTCGGCAAGAAATACTTCGAACGTATGAAGCGAATGCCGACGATGAACCAGGCTGCGACCTACAGCGCGACGCTGCATTATCTAAAGGCCGTCAAGGCAGCGAACAGCAAGGACACCAAGACGGTGCTGGCGAAGATGCGCGAAATGCCGGTGCGCGACGCCTTCACCGACAACGGCTTCCTGCGCGAGGACGGCCGCATGGTGCATTCGATGTTCCTGTTCGAGGTGAAGAAGCCGGAAGAATCGAAGGCGCCGTGGGATTACTACAAGGTTCTGGCGGAGGTGCCCGGCGATCAGGCGTTTCGCCCGCTGAAAGACGGTGGCTGCCCGCTAGTGAAGGCGCAGTAGCGATCGCTGCGCGCGTCGTGAACCGACGCGTCGCGTCAACAACAAACGTCATCGCCGGGCTTGACCCGGCGATCCATCGCTCTTCGTAAAGTGTCAAGTTGGCGCGCTCCGCGCGCGATGGATGCGCGGGTCAAGCCCGCGCATGACCATTTTAATCGAGGATGCGCGGTGCGCATAAGTTGGCGCACGCAAGCGTCAATAAACAAAAGCCGGCGGTCACGCCGCCGCGCTTCCCTTCGCCTCCTTGATCGCCCGCCAGACCTTCTCCGAGGTCAGCGGCATGTCGAGCGACTTGACGCCGACGTCTTTCAGCGCGTCGAGCACGGCGTTGACGACGCTGGCGAGCGAGCCGGCGCAGCCGGCTTCACCGCAGCCTTTGGTACCGAGCGGATTGGTGAGGGTCGGCACCGGGTGGTCGGCGACGCTCATCACCGGGATGTCTTCGGCGCGCGGCAGCGCGTAGTCCTGCAGCGAGCCGGTCAGCGGCTGGCCGCTGGCGTCGTAGCTCATCTTCTCCATCATCGCCTGGCCAATGCCCTGGGCGACCCCGCCATGCAGCTGGCCGGCGACGATCATCGGGTTGATCACCGTGCCGAAATCATTGACCGCAGTGTAGCGCACCACCTGCGTGACGCCGGTGTCGGGATCGATCTCGACTTCGGCGACGTGGCAGCCGTTAGGGAAAGCGGATGGCGGCCCCTGCGTGGTGTGGTCGACGTCGAGCGACGCCGGCACGCCGTCCGGCAGCTTGGCGCCGCGCAGCCGCTGCGCCAGCTCCATGATGCCGATGCTGCGGTCGGTGCCGGCGACGGTGAAACGGCCGGCTTCGAATTCGATATCGGCTTCGGCGGTCTCGAGCAGATGCGACGCCGCGACCTTGCCCTTGGCGATCACCTGCTGCGAGGCTTCGACGATCGCCTGGCCGCTGGCGGTGATCGAGCGCGAGCCGCCGGTGCCGTTGCCGGCGTGGACGATGTCGCTGTCGCTCTGTTCAAGCCGCACGGCTTCGAACGGCACGCCGAGCTGCGCGCTCAGCACCTGCGCGAACGGCGTGGCGTGGCCCTGGCCGTAATCGAGCGTGCCGGTGATCAGCCGCACCGTGCCACCGTCTTCAAACACGATCTTGCCGAGTTCGGCGCTCGGCGGCGCGGTGACTTCCAGATAGGAGCCGACCGCGATGCCGCGCAGCTTGCCGCGCTTGCGGCTGTCCTTCTTGCGCTGGGCGAAGCCGGCATAGTCGGCGCGCTCCAAAGCGTCGGCGAACACGCCGCCGAAGTCGCCGGAGTCGTAAGTGACGCCCGAGCAGGCGGTGAACGGCAGCTGCGCCGGCTTGATGAAGTTGCGCTTGCGCAGCGTCAGCCGGTCGATTCCCATTTCGTCGGCGGCGCGGTCGATCAGCCGCTCGAGGAAGTAATTGCCTTCCGGCCGCCCGGCGCCGCGATAGGCACCCATCAGCGTCACGTTGGTGACGACGCATTTGATGTCGACGCCGAGCAACGGCGTGCGATAGACGCTGCCGATGTTCTTGCCGGTGTTGAGCGACAGCGGCAGCGGCGCCACGCCGGTGATGTAGGCGCCGAGATTGCCGGTGCCGCTGAGCCGGATGGCGAGGAAATGGCCAGCGGCATCGAGCGCCAGCTCGGCGCGGATCTGCTGGCCGCGGCCGTGGCTGTCGCTCAGGAATGCGCTGGAGCGATCGTCGGTCCATTTCACCGGCCGTCCGAGTGCCTTCGCGGCGTGCAGGATGCAGATGTACTCCGGATACGAACTGTTCTTCATGCCGAACGAGCCGCCGACCTGATAGGTCAGCACGCGGACCTTGTCGTTCGGCACGCCTAGCAGCTTCGCCAGCGTGTTGCGGTTGCCGGTGACGCCCTGGGTCGGCAGCTGGATGGTGTAGCGCTCGGTCTTGGCATCGTAAGAGGCAAGGCCGACGCGCGGCTCCATCGGCACGGCGGCGACGCGGGTGTTCTCGATGTCGAGCGTGGTGACGTGCGCGGCCGACGCAAACGCGGCGTTCACGGCGTCGGTGTCGCCGAAGTGATAATCGAGCGCGATGTTGTTCGGGATGTGGTCGTAGAGCTGCGGCGCGCCCGGCTGCATCGCGGCCTCCGCGTCGGTGACGGCGTCGAGCGGCTCGATGTCGAGTTCGACGGCCTCGGCGGCGTCGCGCGCCTGCGCCAGCGTGTCGGCGACCACGAACGCCACCGGATCGCCGACGAAGCGAACCTTGTCGGTGGCGAGCGGTAGGCGGTTGGTCTGCAGCAGCGGCGTGCCGTCGCGGTTCTTCAGCGGCAGGCCGGAGGCGAACGGGGCATAGTTGGCGGCGGCGAGGTCCGCGCCGATGTAGACGCCGCGGACGCCGGGCATGCCGCGCGCCGCATCGGTCCCGATGCCGCGGATGACGCCGTGGGCATGCGGGCTGCGGACCATTACGGCATAGAGCTGCCCGGGCAGGCTGCAATCGTCGGTGTAGCGGCCTTTGCCGCGCAGCAGCGTGTCGTCCTCCTTGCGCCGCACCGGCTGGCCGACGCCGTATTTTTGCAGCGCGATGGCGGTGTCGAGCGACGCGTTCGAGGTGTGGTCCTGCATCCGGTTCTTTTCCAGCACGTGAGAGGCGCAGACCGCCGCTGGCGCGCAGGGTCCGCAAGGGCTTGGCGGGGAGGGCAATCATCTCCAAATAGGACGGCGCGCCCGGCGCGACAACGCACGATCCGGAATGCTGGCCGTGCGGTGGGTTGCGCCGCAGCGCGGCGCTGCTAAACTTTCCGTGAAAACCTGAACACGACGTCGGCCGGACGGCCACGAAAGACCGAATTGATGGACGAGCAGACGCCGCTCCGCGCCGCTCCTGCGCTGGGCCATGCCCCGCAGGCGCATTTCGCGGCGGCCGAGGATGAGCATGACACGATGGCGGCACACGGCGCCGTCTATGCGGCGCTCGATCTCGGCACGAACAATTGTCGCCTGCTGATCGCGCGGCCGGCCGGCGACAGCTTCCGAGTCGTCGACTCGTTCTCCCGGATCATCCGGCTGGGCGAGGGCGTCTCCGCGTCCGGACGGATCAGCGACGCTGCGATCACCCGGGCGGTTTCGGCACTGGCGGTGTGCCGTGACAAGCTCAAACAGCGTCACGTCAACCGGCAGCGGCTGATCGCGACCGAGGCGTGCCGGGCTGCGGTCAACGCCGACGAGTTTTGTGACAAGGTGGCGCGGGCGACCGGAATCCAGCTCGAAATCATCGACCGGGAAACCGAGGCGCGCTTGGCTGCCACCGGCTGCTCGCCGCTGGTCGACACTGCCGGCCGCGGCGCGATCCTGTTTGACATCGGCGGCGGCTCCAGCGAACTGGTGCGGCTGGCGCGCGATCCGGCACGGCCGGACCAGCCGCCGGAAATCCGCGCCTGGATGTCGATCCCGCTCGGCGTCGTCACGCTTGCCGAGCATTTCGGCGGCAAAGTGGTGACGCCCGGCAGCTATACGGCGATGGTGGCGGAAGTGGCCAAACACGTCGCGCCGTTCGCCGCGGCGCATGGCGATGATCTGGACGGCCTGCATCTGCTCGGCACCTCCGGCACGGTGACGACGCTGGCCGGGCTGCATCTCGATCTGATCCGCTATGACCGCCGCCGGGTCGACGGCATTTGGATGGATGACGCGGAGCTGACCACGACGATCGACCGGCTGCGCGGCATGACCTATCACGACCGCGCCCAGAACCATTGCATCGGTAGCGAGCGCGCCGATCTGGTGCTGGCCGGCTGCGCCATCCTCGACGCCGTCCGCGCCGCATTCCCGCTGCCCCGCCTGCGCGTCGCCGACCGCGGCCTGCGCGAGGGCATGCTGGTCGAGATGATGCAGGCGGACGGCGCGCTGGGCTGAGCCGTAATTGGGGTACAGCCTCTCCTCGTCATTGCGAGCGAAGCGAAGCAATCCAGAGCGCGGTGCACGGGGCTGGATTGCTTCGTCGCGGAGCCTGTACTCGGACGGCGCAAAGCGCCGATCCGGGTGCTCCTCGCAATGACGGGGAGAGGTGGTCAATCGGGCCGCAATCTCAGCAGACAGCGGTTCCGCGCTGTCTTTTCCCCGCTCATCTGCTAAGCAACGCGGGTTCACCACGCACAGACAGGGCCATGGCCAAAGACACCACCGGACGGATGCGCGTCACCGTCAAGAGCGCCGGCAGGATGAAGCTGTCGTCGAAGCTCTGGCTCGAGCGCCAGCTCAATGATCCGTATGTGGCGCAGGCCAAGCGCGACGGCTATCGCTCGCGCGCCGCCTACAAGCTGCTGGAGATCGACGACAAGTATCATCTGCTCAAGCCGGGCCTCGCGGTGGTCGATCTCGGCGCGGCGCCGGGCGGCTGGAGCCAGATCGCCGCCAGGCGGACCCGCGCGTCCGAAGGCCGCGGCAAGGTGGTGGCGATCGACTTGCTGGAGATGGGCGAGATCCCGGGCGTGACATTCGCGCAGCTCGATTTTCTCGACAATGACGCACCGGACAAGCTCCGCGAGATGCTCGGCGGCGGCGCCGACGTGGTGATGAGCGACATGGCGGCCAACACCACCGGCCATCGCAAGACCGATCAGCTCCGCATCGTCGGACTGGTCGAAAGCGCCGCGCAGTTCGCCAGCGAGGTGCTGAAGCCCGGCGGCACGTTCGTCGCCAAGGTGTTTCAGAGCGGCGCCGACGCGACGCTGATGGCCCAGCTCAAGCAGGATTTCGCCACCGTCAAGCACGTCAAACCGGCCGCGAGCCGCAAGGACTCGTCGGAGCGCTACGTGCTGGCAATGGGGTTTCGTGGCACGCCCGCTGTCACGGCGGACTAACTGCGCGGCGTTTGCTTCCAGACCAGCCTAACTAGAAACGCGTCCTCTCAGATCAGACACTTTACTCTCCACGCGTCACGGAAAAGCACAAAAGGCGTGGATGGCCGGGCCTTCGCCGCGCCGAAGCGGCTTCGGCCGCGCAGGCGGGACAAGCCCGGCCATGACGGAACATTTGAGCAAACCGACCGACTGCAAACATGGCTGCAACTCCGCCTCAGTTTTGATGCGGGCTCTCAGGAGCCCAGCTGCGAGCTACTTGCATAAATTTCGGCCGAATAACGCGCGATTTATTACATTAGGTATGAATTTACAAAGGCGAATCCGCAGTTTCTCCTACGCTTGTCCACGGGGCTGAAATCAAGCAAGGGGCGGGCGATGGATATTCTAACCCCGATGTGTCGGGCATGCGGCGTCGACCGCGAACTCGTCGAGGTCGAACACGCCAATGCAAGTTTCGACGTGCCGCATTATCGCTGCCCGATCTGCGCCGACGTCCTGCGCCTGGCGGTTCGGCACGACGAAGGCGGCGAGGGCGAGCAAGAGGCGCTGAGATAGCGCTCAACCCAGCCGCTGATCGCGCGCATCCTGGGTCTCTTCCACGGCCTTTTTGGTCGCAGTCTTTGTGACCGCGCTGACTTCGCCCTTGCGGCTGGAGATGTCGATGGCCTTGCGGCCGGAGATCTCGCTGCCGGCGTCGTCCGGCATCCGCCAGAACGAAAATGCCGACAGCGCCGACAGCACCGCGACAACCAGGAAGGCCGGGGCGAAATCGTCGGCGGTGAGCGTTGTCGAATGGCGCAGCGCCATGGTGGCTTCGACCGAGAATGCGCCGACCGCAACGCCCGCCGAGATTGCCAGCTGCTGACCGACGCTGACCAGCGTCGTGGCGCGGCTCATCTGCGGCGTCTCCACCTCCGCATAGGCCACGGTATTCATCGCGGTGAATTGCAGCGAACGGAAGAAACCGCCGACCAGCAGGATGATCATGATCAGCAGCAGCGGCGTGCCCGGCGTGAACAGCGCGCAGGCGGCCAGGAAGGCCGCGCTGACCAGCGCGTTGATGGTCATGATGCGGCGGAAGCCGAAGGCGCGGATGATCCGCGCCGCCAGCACCTTCATGCCCATCGCGCCGGCGGAGGAAGCGAAGGTGACGAGGCCGGACTGAAACGGCGACAGGCCGAAGCCGATCTGCATCAACAGCGGCAGCAAAAACGGCAGCGCGCCGATGCCGAGCCGGAACAGAAAGCCTCCGGTCAGAGATACGCGCAGCGTCGTCAGCCGCATCAGCGAAAAATCGAGCACCGGCGAGGCGGTACGGCGGGCGTGGCGCAGATACAGCAGCATCGAGCCGCAGCCGACCACGATCAGCCCGGTGACGACCGGCCATGGCAGCAGGCCGAGCCCGGCGACCGACAGGCCGAACGCGATGCCGGCGACGCCGATGCCGGCCAGCACCAAGCCGGTGACGTCGAGAGGCTCGGGATTTTCGCTGCGGATCGGGTCGATGTAGCGCTGCGCGAAGAAGATGCCGGCGAGCCCGATCGGAATGTTGATCAGGAAGATCCAGTGCCACGAGAAATAGGTGGTGATAAAGCCGCCGAGCGGCGGCCCGATCACTGGGCCGATCAGCGCCGGCACCGTCATCCACGCCATCGCGCCGACCAGCGCCGCCTTGTCGATCGAGCGCAGCAGCACCAGCCGCCCGACCGGCGTCATCATCGCCCCGCCGAGGCCCTGCAGGATGCGGGCGGCGACGAAGTCGTTGATCGAATGCGCCAGCGCGCAGCCGATCGAGCCGACCATGAACACCGCGATTGCCGCGGAAAAGACGGTGCGGGCGCCGAACCGGTCGGCGGCCCAGCCCGACGCCGGGATGAAGACGGCCAGCGACAGCAGATACGAGGTGATCGCCAGCTTCAGCGTCAGCGGCGAAGTGCCGATATCAGCCGCGATCGCCGGCAGCGAGGTCGCGATCACAGTGGCGTCCATGTTTTCCATGAACAGCGCGGAAGCCACGATCAGCGGGATCAGTCGTTCTTTTTGCATGCCGGATGGGGTCGGAGGAGGGGTGGGCGGCGTGTAGCACCTGCGCCGAGCGGTCGCTATTGCGGAAGCGGGCTCGCTACCTAAATCCTGCGTGACCGGCGCGTTCCCTTGCGCATCTGCCGGGGCTCGTTGGGCTGGGAGTTTCGCCGATGATCTATCTGCTTGCTGCCTTCCTGCCGCCGCTCGGTCTCTTGTTCAACGGCCAGCCGCTATCGGCGGTGTTCAACCTGGCGCTGCTGGTGGTCTGCCTGCTGCTCGGACTGATCTTCCACCCGTTGCTGGTGATCCCCTCGCTGCACGCGCTGATTGCGGTGCGGATGCAGCGCGAGAAGAGGATGCACCGCGAAGTGGTCGAGGCGATCCGGCAATACGGCCCGCCGCAGGGCTATCGGCGCTGACGCTCCGCGCGGCGGCCGGCGTCGCCGCGCTGGGGGATTTGTGATAGTCTGCCACCATGAACCTCGCGCCTTCGCTACCTGCCGATTTCCTAGCCGAGCTCGAGCGGAAGCATTTCTGGTGGGAGCCGATCGGTGACGCGCCGCGGTCCGCGAGCCGGATCGTGGCTCAGGCCATGAGCTTTGCGAATTTCGCCGAGATCCGCCAGCTGGAGACCGTGCTCGGCCCGGAAGCACTGACCGACGTGATGCTGGCGGCGCAGCCGGGCTGGATCGACCCGCGATCCTGGGAGCTGTGGCGCGGCCGCCTGCAACGCGCGACCGGCCGGCCGATCCCGGAGGAGCCGCCGCAAAGGACGTTCGATGCGGACGACCTTTGAGCCTCGCTTGGACATCCTGCCCGAAGCGCAGCGGCAAGTCTGGCCCCTGCTGGGGTTCACCCCGGCGCTTGATTTCGTTCTCTACGGCGGAACGGCTGTCGCGCTGCATCTTGGCCACCGCGTGTCGGTGGATTTCGACTTTTTCCGCTCGGAGCCCTTGGACAAACCTCAGCTCGACACGGCTTTGAGCGGTCTTACCGACTACGAGGCTGTTCAGGACGAAAAGAATACGCTGGTCATCCGCGCGCATTCGCCCGCCGGGGCTGTGAAAATTTCTTTCTTCGGCGGCCTGGGCTTTCCCAGGATCAATCCACCGCTGTTGACGATCGACCGCGTCTCGCTCGTTGCTTCTCGAGAAGACCTGCTCGCGACCAAGTTGAAGGCCGTCTTGGATCGCGCTGAAGCCAAGGACTATCGCGACATCGCAGCGCTGCTGGAAGCCGGTGTGTCGCTCGGAAGGGGGCTAGCCGGCTTTTCGCAGATCTTTGGCCGCGATCCTGCTTTGCCCTTGCGCGCGCTCGGTTATTTCAAGGATGGGGATCTCCAGACGTTGCCTGATAGGGACCGAAACGTGCTCCAGACAGCGCGGGATGCGGTGACCGAAATCCCTGATCTGGCAGTGCTTTCGGGGTCGCTCGCGGCACCGTGAAGCCGCCGCGGCGGAGGCGGGTGCGGCCGAGGACGCTTCCCCCTATGATTCGTCATATCGCCATGATATCGACCACCGCCAACCCTACCGACGGGCTCGATTCGACGGCGCCGCCTCTCGCGGCGCCGAATGTGTCTCCCGTCCCCGCAAGATCGAGCGCGGCCGTCGTTGCCGCCGAACGGAGTTGGCCATGGCGTCAGTGAACGGATCCCCGCATTTTCAGGAAGCCTACACGTTCGACGACGTGCTGCTGAAGCCTGGCCTGTCGGATGTGCTGCCGTCCGAAGTCGATATCCGCTCGCGCATCACCCGTTCGGTTTCGCTTAACGTGCCGATCATCGCCTCGGCGATGGACACGGTGACCGAGGCGCGGATGGCGATCGCGATGGCGCAGGCCGGCGGCATCGGCGTGATCCACCGCAATTTCGATCCGGAAGGGCAGGCCGCCCAGGTCCGCCAGGTCAAGAAGTTCGAATCCGGCATGGTGGTCAATCCGCTGACCATCAGCCCCGATGCCAAGCTGGCCGACGCGCTGGCGCTGATGAACCAGTACGGCTTCTCCGGCATTCCGGTGGTGACCGGCGCGCAGGGCCACGGCCCTGGCAAGCTGGTCGGCATTCTGACGAACCGCGACGTCCGCTTTGCCACCGATCCGTCGCAGAAGGTGTCGGAGCTGATGACGCATCAGAACCTCGTCACCGTGCGCGAGGGCGTCAGCCAGGACGAAGCCAAGAAGCTGCTGCATCAGCACCGCATCGAGAAGCTGCTGGTGGTCGACGATCAGTATCGCTGCGTCGGCCTGATCACCGTCAAGGACATGGAGAAGGCGGTCGCGCATCCGCTGGCGTCGAAGGATGCCCAGGGACGTCTTCGCGTCGCCGCCGCCACAACGGTCGGCGAGGGCGGCTTCGAGCGCACCGAGCGGCTGATCGAGGCCGGCGTCGATCTCGTCGTGGTCGACACCGCGCATGGCCATTCGCAGCGCGTGCTCGAAGCGGTGACGCGGATCAAGCGCATCTCCAATGCCGTGCAGGTGATCGCCGGCAACATCGCCACCCGCGAAGGCGCGCAGGCACTGATCGATTCCGGCGCCGACGCCATCAAGGTCGGCATCGGCCCGGGCTCGATCTGCACCACCCGTATGGTTGCTGGCGTCGGCGTGCCGCAGCTAACTGCGATCATGGATGCGGTCGAGGCGTGCAAGGTGGCCGACGTGCCGGTGATCGCCGATGGCGGCATCAAGTACTCCGGCGATCTCGCCAAGGCGCTGGCGGCCGGCGCCGACATCGCGATGGTCGGCTCGCTGCTCGCCGGCACCGACGAGACGCCGGGCGAAGTATTCCTGTGGCAGGGCCGCTCCTACAAGGCGTATCGTGGCATGGGTTCGGTCGGCGCGATGGCGCGCGGCTCGGCGGATCGTTACTTCCAGCAGGACATCAAGGATACGCTCAAGCTGGTGCCGGAAGGCGTCGAAGGCCAGGTGCCGTACAAGGGCCCGGTCGGCAACGTGGTGCATCAGCTCGCCGGCGGCCTGCGCGCCGCGATGGGCTATGTCGGCGCCAAGACGCTCGGTGAATTCCACGACAAGGCGCAGTTCGTCCGCATCACCGGCGCCGGCCTGCGCGAAAGCCACGTCCACGACGTCACCATCACCCGCGAAAGCCCGAACTACCCGGGCGGGGTGTGAGGCCGCGCTAACTACACCACGTTCGTCATTCCGGGGCGCGCGCCCTTTTGCGCGCGAACCCGAAATCCCGACGAACTGGGGCACATCCGTGCCCGTCGCAGATTCCGGGTTCGCTCGCTTGCGCGAGCGCCCCGGAATGACGGCGCTGCGGCATATGGCAGGCCGTCGATCGGCGGTCGTCATACGGCTGATTGCCGAAACGTTAGTTCTGCTCACCACCTCACGTTCGTCATTCCGGGGCGCGAGCGCAGCTCGCGAGCCCGGAATCCATAACCACCGAGCTGCGTTGTGACGCACGGTGGTGCGGCTCCGTGTCTTGTCGAGAGTTCAGAGACTATGGATTCCGGGCTCGCGCCAAGAGGCGCGACCCGGAATGACAAAAGAGAGAATTTTGATGCTGCCCGCCACGGTTGGCGAATTGGATGCAATCGCATACAATCCGGCCTCCAAGTCCGCTTCCAACAAGCATCAAAAAGGAAACGCAATGTCCAAGGCCAAGCGTATCGTTCTTGCCTCGCGTCCGGTCGGTGAGCCGACCGCGGCGAATTTCCGTCTCGAGGAAGTCGACATGCCGACGCCGGGCGAGGGGCAGGTGCTGCTGCGGACGATCTGGCTGTCGCTCGATCCGTATATGCGTGGCCGCATGAGCGACGGGCCGTCCTACGCGCAGCCGGTGCCGGTCGGCGGCGTGATGGAAGGCGGCACGGTTTGCGAAGTGATCGACAGCAAGAGTCCGGGCTTTGCCAAGGGCGACATCGTGCTGGCGCATAGCGGCTGGGCGACTCATGCAGTGGCCGACGCCAAGCCGCTGCGCAAGATCGACACCTCGCTGGGGCCGATCTCGACCGCAATCGGCGTGCTCGGTATGCCCGGCATGACGGCCTACACCGGCCTGCTAGACATCGGCCAGCCGAAGGAAGGCGAGACCGTGGTGGTCGCCGCCGCCTCCGGCGCGGTCGGCTCGGCGGTCGGGCAGATCGCCAAGATCAAGGGCGCCCGCGCGGTCGGCATCGCCGGCGGCAAGGAGAAGTGCGACTACGTCAAGAACGAGCTCGGCTTCGACGACTGCCTCGATCACCGCGATCCGGACCTCGCCGCCAAGCTGAAGGCGGCATGCCCGAACGGCATCGACGTGTACTTCGAGAATGTCGGCGGCGAAGTGTTCGAGGCGGTGTTTCCGCTGCTCAACGCTTTCGCCCGCATCCCGGTGTGCGGCCTGATCGCGCAGTACAATGCGTTCGAAACGCCGCCGACGCCGAAATGGGCGACGGCGCTGATGCGCCATGTGCTGACCAAGCGGCTCACCATCCGCGGCTTCATCGTCAGCGACTTCGCCGGCCGCCGGCAGGAGTTTCTTCGCGACATGTCGCAATGGGTGCGCGACGGCAAGGTGAAGTACAAGGAGTTCGTTACCGAGGGCGTCGAGAGCGCGCCGGAGGCATTCATCGGCCTCTTGAAGGGCGCCAATTTCGGCAAGCAGCTGGTCCGCATCGGCGCCGACAAGGCTTAGCGTTTCGTCACAGCATCGCGGAGGGCGTGGTGTCCGGGTAGGTTCGGTCCTGCCCGTGACATCTCGCGCTCGCCCAAAACACCGGGCCGGGACCACGGGCCCGGCCGTCCTGGACCTCGCCAGGCGAGGGGCCGGGCTGCGTCCGCGCCGGTTCCAGCCGGGGGACCAATTTGTCATAGTCCAGCGGCGCGGCTATGAGGGCCCGAACGATCGAGGGAGCTTTCGATGTCGGTCCAGATGGTGCTGCTGCCGGTATTCGCGCTGGTCGGGCTGGCGTTCGCGCTGATGCTGTTGCGGATGCGGTCCACTGGTGCGGACCGGCCGACGGCCGACGGCCCGCGTGAGCCGTTCGACCTGCCGGTGCTGTTCTATGCGCTGGTGGCGATCGCGCTGCCGCTGCGCAAGATGGACCTGGTGCTGGTGCTGCTCTCCTGGGTGTTCGTGGTGGCGCGCTTCGCGCATGCCGGCGTGTTCATGACGGCTGGCGACGATCGCCGCAGCGGCACGGTGTGGCTGGCCGGTGCACTGGTGCTGCTGGCGATGTGGCTGTACTTCGCGCTGCGTATCCTGCTGCTGATCTGATTTGTTGTGACTGAAAGTCTGCTATGACCCCCGCTGCCCGGCTGTCCGCAGCCATCGACCTGATCGCCGCCGTCGAGGCGCAGCGGATCCCGGCCGCCAAGGCCCTCAAGGAATGGGGCACCGCGCATCGCTACGCCGGCTCCGGTGACCGTGCAGCGATTGCCGGGCTGGTGTGGGACGTGCTGCGCCGCCGCGCCTCCAGCGCGTATCTGATGGACGCCGACACGCCGCGCGCCCGCGTGCTCGGCATGCTGAAGCTGGAGCGTGGGCTGGATGTCGAGGCAATCGCGGCGCTGTGCGACGGCGGTCGGTTCGCGCCCGAGCCGCTGACCGAGGCCGAGCGCGCCGCGCTGACGACGCGGTCTCTCGATGGCGCGCCGCCGCCGATCGCCGGCGACTATCCGGACTGGCTCGATGAGCAGCTCGCTAGCCTGTTCGGCGACCAGCGCGTCGCCGAGGCCGCCGCGATGGCCAGCCGCGCGCCGCTCGATCTGCGCGTCAACACGCTGAAGAGCAAGCGCGACAAGGCGCTGGCGTCGCTGAAGCATCTCGGCGCAACGGAGACGCCGTGGTCGCCGCTGGGGCTGCGCATCGCGCTTGGCGCCGACGCCCGTAACCCCGGCATCCAGGCCGAGCAGGATTTCATCAAGGGCGCCGTCGAGGTGCAGGACGAGGGCTCGCAACTCGCGGCGCTGCTGTCCGGCGCCAAACCCGGCGAGCAGGTGATCGATCTGTGCGCCGGCGCCGGCGGCAAGACGCTGGCGCTGGCGGCGATGATGCAGGGCAAGGGCCGGCTGATCGCGACCGATTCGGACAAGCGCCAGCTCGCCCCGATCCACGAGCGGCTGTCGCGCGCCGGCGTGCACAATGCCGAGGTGCGCGCGCCCAAGGGCGACGCCGATCCGCTCGCCGACATCAAGGGCAGCGCCGATCTGGTGCTGGTCGACGCGCCATGCACCGGCACCGGCACCTGGCGCCGCAATCCCGACGCCAAATGGCGGATGCGCCCCGGCGCGCTGGAGATCCGGCGGAAGGACCAGGCCGAGGTGCTGGCCCGCGCCGCCAGGCTGGTAAAGCCCGGCGGCCGCATCGCCTATGTGACCTGCTCGGTGCTGCCGGCCGAAAACATCGATCAGGTGAGGGTGTTCATCGCCGCGCACCCAGACTTCACCCCGACCCCGCCCGCCGAACTCGCCGCCGCGCTGTGGGACAAGGCCGATGCCTTCCTGTCCACCGTCCACACCTCGCCGGAAGGGCTGCTGATGACGCCGCTGCGGACCGGCACGGACGGATTTTTCGTCAGCGTATTGAAGCGCAAAGCCTAACCCAGGCACTGCGCGCTCCCTCTCCCGCGTGGGGGAGAGGGCTGGGGTGAGGGCGACGCAGGCACAGTGCCCGGGGAGGGGGGGCCCCCCCCCCCCCCCCCCCCCCGCCCGGGGGGGGGGGGGGGGGGGGGGGGCCGCCCCACGCAGGCATTCAACTCACGACTCGCGGAGCGGAGTGCCCTCACCCGCCGCGCTTCGCGCCGACCTCTCCCGCAAGCGGGAGAGGGCTG
>NZ_QYYD01000012.1 GCF_003591005.1 Rhodopseudomonas palustris | reverse complement strand
CTGCTGGGGGGGGGGGGGGCGCGGCGCCGCCCCGCCCACCCCCCCCCCCCCCCGCGGCGGGGGGGGGCCCCCCCCCCCCCCCGCCGCGCCCCGCCCCCCCCCCCCCCCCCCCCCCCCCCCACAACTCAACCGGCTGGATGCGATCTGGCGAGGGGCAATCGATGAATATCCACGAATACCAGGCCAAAGCGGTGCTGCGCGAATTCGGCGTTCCGGTGTCGCACGGCTACCCGATCTTCAAGGTGTCCGAAGTTGAAGCTGCCGCCAAGCAGCTTGGTGGCCCGGTCTGGGTGGTGAAGAGCCAGATCCATGCCGGCGGTCGCGGCAAGGGCAAGTTCAAGGAAGCCTCCGCCGGCGACAAGGGCGGCGTGCGGCTCGCCAAGTCGGTCGACGAGGTCAAGGAATTCGCCCAGCAGATGCTGCACGCGACGCTGGTGACGGTGCAGACCGGTCCCGATGGCAAGCAGGTCAACCGGCTGTACATCGAGGAGGGCTCCGAGATCGACAAGGAGTTCTATCTGTCGCTGCTGGTCGACCGCGCCACCTCGCGGATCTCCTTCGTGGTGTCGACCGAAGGCGGCATGTCGATCGAGGACGTCGCCCACGACACCCCCGAGAAGATCGTCTCGTTCACGGTCGATCCGGCGACCGGCATCATGGGCCATCACGGCCGCGCCGTCGCCAAGGCGCTGAACCTCAAGGGCGAGCAGGCCAAGCAGGCCGAAGCGCTGGTGACCAAGCTGTACACCGCGTTCGTCGCCAAGGACATGGATATGCTCGAGATCAACCCGCTGGTGCTGACCAACCAGGGCGATCTGAAGTGCCTCGACGCCAAGATGTCGTTCGACGGCAATTCGCTGTACCGCCACCCCGACATCCAGGCGCTGCGTGACGAGAGCGAGGAAGACGCCAAGGAAATCGAAGCGTCGAAATACGACCTCAACTACGTCACGCTCGACGGCACTATCGGCTGCATGGTCAACGGCGCTGGCCTGGCGATGGCCACGATGGACATCATCAAGCTGTACGGCATGTCGCCCGCCAACTTCCTCGACGTCGGCGGCGGCGCCAACAAGGAGAAGGTGACGGCGGCGTTCAAGATCATCACCGCCGATCCCAACGTGAAGGGCATCCTGATCAACATCTTCGGCGGCATCATGAAGTGCGACGTGATTGCCGAGGGCGTGGTCGCGGCCGTCAAGGAAGTCGGCCTGTCGGTGCCGCTGGTGGTCCGCCTCGAAGGCACCAATGTCGAAGAGGGCAAGAAGATCATCAAGCACTCCGGCCTCAACGTGCTGCCCGCCGACAATCTCGACGACGCTGCGCAGAAGATCGTCAACGCCGTGAAGGCGGCTTGATGTTGCCGACGATTCGGATTTCTCCGTCATGCCCGCGCTCGTCGCGGGCATCCACGTCTTCCTTCTAAGCCACGCAACAGGCGTGGATGGCCGGGACAAGCCCGGCCATGACGAATGCGGAAAAGCGAGCTCCCATGTCCATCCTGATCGACAACAACACCCGCGTCATCTGCCAGGGCTTCACCGGCAAGAACGGCACCTTCCATTCCGAGGCGGCGATTGCCTACGGCACCAAGATGGTCGGCGGCACCTCGCCCGGCAAAGGCGGCTCGACCCATTTGGGCCTGCCGGTGTTCGACACCGTGGCCGAAGCCAAGCAGCAGACCGGCGCCGATGCCTCGGTGATCTACGTTCCGCCGCCGGGCGCCGCGGACGCGATCTGCGAGGCGATCGATGCCGAGATCCCGCTGATCGTCTGCATCACCGAGGGCATCCCGGTGCTCGACATGGTGCGGGTCAAGCGCTCGCTGGTCGGCTCGAAGTCGCGGCTGATCGGGCCGAACTGCCCGGGCGTCATGACCGCCGGCGCCTGCAAAATCGGCATCATGCCGGCCAACATCTTCAAGCCGGGCTCGGTGGGCATTGTGTCGCGCTCCGGCACGCTGACCTATGAGGCGGTGTTCCAGACCACCAGCGAGGGTCTCGGCCAGACCACCGCGGTCGGCATCGGCGGCGACCCGGTCAAGGGCACCGAGTTCATCGACGTCCTCGAGATGTTCCTGGCCGACGACAAGACCGAGTCGATCATCATGATCGGCGAAATCGGCGGTTCGGCCGAGGAAGAGGCGGCCCAGTTCCTGATCGACGAGGCCAAGCGCGGCCGCAAGAAGCCGACGGTCGGCTTCATCGCCGGCGTGACCGCTCCTCCCGGCCGGCGTATGGGTCATGCGGGTGCGATCATTTCGGGTGGCAAGGGCGACGCCGCGTCGAAAACCGCCGCGATGGAAGCTGCTGGCATCACCGTATCGCCGTCGCCGGCGCGGCTCGGAAAAACGCTTGCCGAAAAGTTGAAGTCCTAATTCAACCCTTGTGTAGTTCCGAGCTTACATTTCCATGAAATTCGGTAAAAGGTGCATTATGTTGCTGATCCGGTAACCGGATCAGCTTATCGCGTGTCCGACGCGATAATTGTAATCAGGAAGCAATCATGTCTCGCCAGGACGCGAATGCCGCTTTCGCCCTCTCTTCGTTTTTGCAGGGCGCTAATGCCACCTATATCGACGATCTCTACTCCCGCTACGAAAACGACCCGTCTTCCGTCGATGCCGACTGGCAGGCATTCTTTCAGAGTCTGAAAGACAATCCCACGGACGTCCAGAAGAATGCCGAGGGTCCGTCCTGGGCGAAGGCGAACTGGCCGCTGACGCCGCGCGACGATCTGACCTCGGCGCTCGACGGCAATTGGGCCCAGGTCGAAAAGACCGTCGGCCAGAAGATCCAGTCGAAGGCGCAGGCCAAGGGCGTCGAACTGTCCACCGCCGACGTCAATCAGGCGACGCGCGATTCCGTGCGCGCCCTGATGCTGATCCGCGCCTACCGCATGCGTGGTCACTTCCACGCCAAGCTCGATCCGCTCGGGCTGGAGCCGGCCAAGGATCACGAAGAACTCGATATCCGCAGCTACGGCTTCACCGAGGCCGATCTCGACCGCAAGATCTTCCTCGATCACGTGCTCGGCCTCGAATACGGGTCGTTGCGCGAGATCGTCGCGATCTGCGAGCGGACTTACTGCCAGACCATGGGTATCGAGTTTCTGCATATCTCGAACGGCGCCCAGAAGGCCTGGCTGCAGGAGCGGATCGAAGGTCCGGACAAGGAGATCAGCTTCACCCGCGAGGGCCGCCGCGCGATCCTGATGAAGCTGATCGAGGCCGAAGGCTTCGAGAAGTTCTGCGATCTGAAATTCACCGGCACCAAGCGGTTCGGTCTCGACGGCGGCGAAGCGCTGATCCCGGCGCTAGAGCAGATCATCAAGCGCGGCGGCAATCTCGGCGTGCGCGAGATCGTGCTCGGCATGCCGCATCGCGGCCGTCTCAACGTGCTGACCCAGGTGATGGGCAAGCCGCACCGCGCGCTGTTCCATGAGTTCAAGGGCGGCTCGGCCAATCCCGATGAGGTCGAAGGCTCGGGCGACGTCAAGTATCACCTCGGCGCCTCGTCGGACCGCGAGTTCGACCACAACAAGGTGCATCTGTCGCTGACCGCCAACCCGTCGCATCTCGAGATCGTTGATCCGGTGGTGCTCGGCAAGGTCCGCGCCAAGCAGGACCAGCACGGCGACCTGCCGGAGGAGCGGGTTTCGGTGCTGCCGCTGCTGATGCACGGTGACGCCGCCTTCGCGGGCCAGGGCGTGGTGGCCGAATGCTTTGCGCTGTCCGACCTGAAGGGCTACCGCACCGGCGGTTCGATCCACTTCATCGTCAACAACCAGATCGGCTTCACCACCTATCCGCGCTACTCGCGGTCGTCGCCCTATCCGTCGGATGTGGCGAAGATGATCGACGCGCCGATCTTCCACGTGAACGGCGACGATCCGGAAGCGGTGGTGTTCGCCGCCAAGATCGCGGTCGAGTACCGGCAGAAGTTCCACAAGCCGGTCGTGATCGACATGTTCTGCTATCGGCGGCACGGCCACAACGAGGGCGACGAGCCGTCGTTCACCCAGCCGTCGATGTATCGCAAGATCGCCGGCCATCCGACCACGCTCGAGCTGTACTCGAAGCGCCTGATCGCCGACGGCGTGATCACCGATGGCGAGGTCGAGAAGGCTAAGGCCGACTGGCGCGCCCGGCTCGACGCCGAGCTGGAAGCCGGCTCGTCCTATCGGCCCAACAAGGCCGACTGGCTCGACGGCAAGTGGGCCGGCTTCAAGTCCGCCGATCAGGAAGAGGATCCGCGCCGCGGCATCACCGGTGTCGATCTGAAGACGCTGAAGGAGATCGGCGCCAAGATCACCAAGGTTCCGGAAGGCTTCCGGCTGCACCGCACCGTGATGCGGTTTTTGGAGAACCGCGCCAAGGCGATCGATTCCGGCACCGGCATCGACTGGGCGACCGGCGAGGCGCTGGCGTTCTGCTCCTTGCTGCAGGATGGTCAGCGGGTTCGACTGTCCGGGCAGGACAGCGAACGCGGCACCTTCTCGCAGCGCCATTCGGTGCTGATCGATCAGGAAGACGAGACCCGCTACACGCCGTTCAATCACCTCGGCCCGGAGCAGGGCCACTACGAGGTGATCAACTCGCTGCTGTCCGAAGAGGCGGTGCTCGGCTTCGAATACGGCTACTCGCTGGCCGAGCCGAACACGCTGACGCTGTGGGAAGCCCAGTTCGGCGACTTCGCCAACGGCGCGCAGGTGCTGTTCGACCAGTTCATCTCGTCGGGCGAGCGCAAATGGCTGCGCATGTCCGGCCTGGTCTGCCTGTTGCCGCACGGCTACGAAGGCCAGGGTCCCGAGCACTCCTCGGCCCGGCTCGAACGCTTCCTGCAGATGTGCGCCGAAGACAACATGCAGGTGGTGTATCCGACCACCCCGGCCAACTACTTCCACGCGCTGCGCCGCCAGCTCAAGCGCGAGATCCGCAAGCCGCTGATCGTGATGACGCCGAAGTCGCTGCTCCGCCACAAGCGCGCGGTGTCGCGGCTCGACGAACTCGGCCCGGGCACCAGCTTCCACCGCGTGCTGCTCGACGATGCCCAGACCACGCCGGACGAGAAGACCAAACTCGTGCCGGACGCCAAGATCCGCCGTGTCGTGATCTGTTCGGGCAAGGTTTATTACGACCTGTACGAAGAGCGCGAGAAGCGGGGCATCGACGACATCTATCTGCTGCGGATCGAGCAGCTCTATCCGGTGCCGCTGAAGACGCTGGTGCATGAAATGTCGCGGTTCAAGGACGCCGAACTGGTGTGGTGTCAGGAAGAGCCGCGCAACATGGGCGGGTGGCACTTCATCGAGCCGTATCTGGAGTGGGTGCAGAACCAGGCCGGCGCCACCAACCGCCGTCCGCGCTATGTCGGCCGTGCGGCTTCGGCCGCCACCGCGACCGGCCTGATGTCGAAGCATGTCGCCCAGCTCAAGGCGTTTCTCGACGAGGCGCTGCGCTGAGCGGCGCGAAGGCCGCCTGTGAGGCGGCCTTCATAACTCCCGATTATGATTTCATGGGCTGGCGCCGGCACGAACCGCCGCGCCGCAAAAGGAAAACACACGATGACTGAAATTCGCGTTCCGACACTCGGCGAATCGGTGACCGAAGCGACGATCGGCCGCTGGTTCAAGAAGCCGGGCGACTCGGTAGCGGTCGACGAACCGTTGGTCGAACTCGAAACCGACAAGGTCACGATCGAAGTACCGGCGCCGTCGGCGGGTACGCTGGGCGAGATCGTCGCCAAGGACGGCGAAACCGTCGCGGTCGGTGCGCTGCTCGGCCAGATCACCGAAGGTGGCGGCGGCGCCAAGCCGGCCGCTGCGGCGCCCGCCAAGGCTGCGGCCCCGGCGGCTGCTTCAGCTCCGGCGGCTGCTCCGGCTCCCGCTCCCGCCAAGGAAACTGCCAAAGAAACTGCCAAGGCTCCGCCGTCCGATGCGCCGCAAGCGCCGTCGGTGCGCCGGCTGTCCGCCGAGAGCGGGGTCGATGCCTCGACCGTTCCGGGCTCCGGCAAGGACGGACGCGTCACCAAGGGCGACATGCTGGCAGCGATCGAAAAGGCGGCATCGGCGCCGACCCCGGTCAGCCAGCCGGCCGCCGCCGTGCAGGTCCGTGCGCCGTCGCCGGCCGACGACGCCGCGCGCGAAGAGCGCGTCAAGATGACCCGTCTGCGCCAGACGATCGCGCGCCGGCTCAAGGAAGTTCAGAACACCGCCGCGATGCTGACGACCTTCAACGAGGTCGACATGACCAACGTCATGGCGCTCCGCGCGCAGTACAAGGACGTGTTCGAGAAGAAGCACGGCGCCAAGCTCGGCTTCATGGGCTTCTTCACCAAGGCCTGCGTGCAGGCGCTGAAGGACATCCCGGCCGTCAACGCCGAGATCGACGGCACCGACCTGATCTACAAGAACTACTATCACATCGGCGTCGCCGTCGGCACCGACAAGGGCCTGGTCGTGCCGGTGGTGCGCGACTGCGATACCAAGTCGATCGCCGAAATCGAGAAGAGCATCGTCGACTACGGCAAGCGCGCCCGTGACGGCCAGCTCAAGATCGACGAGATGCAGGGCGGTACCTTCACCATCACCAATGGCGGCATCTACGGCTCGTTGATGTCGACCCCGATCCTGAACGCGCCGCAGTCCGGCATCCTCGGCATGCACAAGATCCAGGAGCGGCCGGTGGTGGTCGGCGGCAAGATCGAGATCCGCCCGATGATGTATCTGGCGCTGAGCTACGATCACCGCGTCATCGACGGCAAGGAAGCGGTGACCTTCCTGGTCCGCGTCAAGGAGAGCCTGGAAGATCCGGCGCGGCTGGTGCTGGATCTTTAACATCGCCGCGCATCCGGGCGGTGCGCTTTCGACGCGCCGCCGATGAGTTTGGGGGAAACGATGCAGCCGATGCCGACCGAGATCATGGTGCTGGGCTGGAGCGTGGTGCTGCTGATCGTGCAGATGTTCCTCGCCTCTATCCCGACCACGATGGAGCTCGGCGGCGACTACCAGGCCGGCCCGCGCGACGAGCCCCGGACCCCAAAAGGGCGGTTCGCCGGCCGCGCGTCGCGCGCCTTCCGCAATCTGCTCGAAACCTATCCGGCTTTTGTGGGTGTCGCTTTGGCGCTGGCGATCACCGGCAAGACCGGTGGCTACGCGGCGACCGCTTCGGTGGTCTGGCTGGTTGCCCGTGCCTTGTACGCGCCGCTGTACCTCGTCGAGATTCCGTTCGCCCGCAGCATCGTGTGGTTCGTAGCGCTGCTGGCGCTGATCGCCATGCTGATCCGTCTGCTGAGTTGAGGTGCGCATGACCGATCGCGTCGTCATCATCACCGGCGGCAGCCGCGGCATCGGCCGGGCCACCGCGCTCGGCTGCGCCAGACGCGGCTTCAAGGTCGTGGTCGGCTACGCCAGCAACACGGCCGCTGCTGACGAGGTGGTGGCCGAAATCGAGGCCAGCAACGGCAAGGCGATGGCGGTGAAATGCGACGTCGGCCACGAGGCCGACATTCTCGCGCTGTTCGCCGCCGCGGACAAATTCGGCCCACTCGGCGCGCTGGTCAACAATGCCGGTATCGTCGGTCCGACCGCACGCGTCGACGAGATGTCGGCCGAGCGCATCCAGCGCATCATGGCAGTGAACGTCACCGGCAGCATCCTGTGCGCCCGCGAGGCGGTGAAGCGGATGTCGACCCGCCACGGCGGGCAGGGCGGCGTCATCGTCAATCTGTCGTCTGTTGCCGCCAAGCTCGGCTCGCCGAATACTTATGTCGACTATGCCGCGTCGAAAGGCGCCGTCGATTCCTTCACGGTCGGGCTCGGCCATGAGGTCGCCAGCGAAGGCATTCGCGTTGCAGCGATCCGGCCAGGGCTGATCGACACCGAGATCCACGCGTCCGGCGGCGATCCGGACCGCGCGCATCGGCTCAGCGGCAACGTTCCGATGCAACGCGTCGGCCGTGCCGACGAAATCGCCAACGCCGTCGTCTGGCTGCTGTCGGACGAGGCCTCCTACGTCACCAGCGCCATCTTCGATGTCTCGGGCGGACGCTAGCCGTCCCGGCGCCAACTACAGGATTACGCAATGGCTTCCTACGATCTCGTCGTCATCGGCACCGGCCCCGGCGGTTACGTATGCGCAATCCGCGCCGCTCAGCTCGGCCTCAAGGTCGCGGTGGTCGAGAAGAACGCCACGCTCGGCGGCACCTGCCTCAACGTCGGCTGCATGCCGTCGAAAGCGCTGCTGCATGCGTCCGAGCTGTTCGAGGAGGCCGGACATTCCTTCGCCAAGATGGGCATCTCGGTGCCGGCGCCGAAACTCGATCTGCCGGCCATGATGGATTTCAAGCAGCAGGGCATCGACGGCAACGTCAAGGGCGTCGAGTACCTGATGAAGAAGAACAAGATCGACGTCTTGGCCGGCAAGGGCAAGATCCTCGGCAGCGGCAAGCTCGAAGTCACCGGCGCCGACGACAAGGCGCAAACGGTCGAGGCCAAGTCGATCGTGATCGCCACCGGCTCGGCGGTGGCCCAGCTCAAGGGCATCGAGATCGATGAGAAACGCATTGTGTCGTCGACCGGCGCGCTGGCGCTCGACAAGGTGCCGGGCAAGCTGATCGTGGTCGGGGCCGGCGTGATCGGCCTTGAACTCGGCTCGGTGTGGCGCCGGCTCGGCGCGCAGGTCACCGTGGTGGAATTCCTGGACCGCATCCTGCCCGGCATGGACGGCGAGGTCTGCAAGCAGTTTCAGCGCATCCTCGAGAAGCAGGGCTTTGCCTTCAAGCTCGCCGCCAAGGTCACCGGCGTCGACAGCTCCGGCAATCAGCTCAAGGTCAGCGTCGAAGCTTCGGCCGGCGGCAATCCGGAAACGCTGGAAGCCGACGTCGTGCTGGTCGCGATCGGCCGCGTGCCCTACACCGAAGGCCTCGGGCTGAAGGAAGCCGGCGTCGCGCTGGACGAGCGCGGCCGGGTGCAGATCGACGATCACTTCGCCACCACCGTCAAGGGCGTCTACGCCATCGGCGACGTGGTGAAGGGACCAATGCTGGCCCACAAGGCCGAGGACGAAGGCGTCGCGGTCGCCGAGATCATCGCCGGCAAGGCCGGCCACGTGAATTACGACGTCATTCCGGGCGTGGTCTACACCACTCCCGAAGTGTCATCCGTCGGCAAGACCGAGGAAGACCTCAAGCAGGCCGGCGTCGCTTACAGCGTCGGCAAATTCCCGTTCACCGCCAATGGCCGATCCAAGGTCAACCAGACCACCGACGGCTTTGTGAAGATCCTTGCCGACGCCAAGACCGACCGCGTGCTCGGCGTCCACATCGTCGGCCGCGAGGCCGGCGAGATGATCCACGAGGCGGCGGTGCTGATGGAGTTCGGCGGCTCGGCCGAGGATCTGGCGCGCACCTGCCACGCCCACCCGACGCGCTCCGAAGCCGTCAAGGAAGCCGCGCTTGCGGTCGGAAAACGCGCCATCCATATGTGAGTCTCGCCTGTCACCTGCCCGGCGCCAAGTCGGGCAGGGAGCGTGAGGGACATGAAACGCCGTCTGCTGCAGCCGCTCTGGTTCATCCTCGCCGTTTTGTTTCTGGTCGAGGCATGGCTGTGGGAGCATCTCGAGCCGTGGGTGGCGCGGATCGTCGCCGCAATCCCGCTGCGCGCCATCAAGGCGTGGACGGCCGAGCGTGTCGCGCATCTGTCGCCGCCACTGGCGCTGATCGTGTTCGCGGTGCCGTTGATCCCGCTCTACCCGTTCAAGCTGTTCGCGCTGTGGCTGATCGCCACCCAGCATTTCGTCGCCGGCATTCTGGCGTTCGCACTGGCGCAGTTCGTCGGCCTCGGCCTGATCGCCTTCATCTTCGACATTACCAAGCCGAAGCTGATGCAGATGCCGTGGTTCGTGCGGGTCTATGAGCTCGTACTTCGGGTCAAGGCCAAGGCGCACGAGGTGGTGGCGCCGGTGATGGCGCGCATCCGCGCGCAGCTGCGCGCCTTCGTCGGTGAGGGTAACGGGCCGTTCAAGCGCCTGCTGCGCAAGGCATTGCAGGTCCGCAAGCGGATCCGCGCCGCGCGCTGAGTTGACCTGAGACGATCGGGCGCAGCCCCTGGAGCGGTTTCGGTCGCTCGCCGGTTTTCGGACCTGCAACCCTGTCCGACCGATGCGGTTGTGCTTCGATGATGATGCTGGCCCCTGCATGTGGAGCGGACATGCTTTCTGCAGCGCCAGGTGGAGTACGCCATGAGCCATGATGGGGCGGTCGAGTCGCGGAACTACGTCGCGATGGCGGTCGGCGTCGCGCTGCTCGCGGTCACGATCGTGGTGCCGCCGCCGGCCGGATTGAAGCCGGAAGCTTGGCTGGTCGCAGGCGTCGCGTTGATGATGGCGACGTGGTGGATCACCGAGGCATTGCCGATCCCGGCGACGGCGCTGCTGCCGCTGGTGCTGTTTCCGCTGCTCGGGGTCGTCCCGATCCGCAATGCCGCGGCGCCCTATGCGGACCCGATCATCTTCCTGTTTCTCGGCGGCTTCATCATCGGTGCCGGTATGCAGCGCTGGAAGCTGCACGAGCGGATCGGCCTCGGCGTCGTGGCGCGCGTCGGCGGCCATGCGGGTGTCTCGCCGGCGCGGCTGTGCGGCGGCTTCCTGCTCGCCACAGCGTTTCTCAGCATGTGGATCAGCAATTCGGCGACCGCGATCATCATGTTGCCGGTCGCGATGTCGGTGTTGGCGCTACTCGACCGCAAGGGATCGATCGAGCCGGAAATCCGCCGCCGGCTCGGACTGTGCCTGATGTTGTCGGTCGCCTACGGCGCCAGCATCGGCGGCCTTGCCACACTGATCGGCACACCGCCGAATGCTCTACTGGCCGCCTATCTGGCGCGCGAGCATCAGATCGTCGTCGGGTTCGCCGGGTGGATGATCATCGGTCTGCCGGTCGCGGTCGTGCTTCTGCTGGTCGCCTGGCTGGTATTGGTCCGGATGTTTCCGATGCCGGCGACGCTCGCCGGAGAGGCCGCGGATCCGATCGATGGCGAGCTGAAACGTCTCGGACCGATGCAGACACCGGAATTCCGGGTCGCGCTGGTGTTCGGCCTCACTGCCGCAGCCTGGATCACCCGGCCGCTGTTTGCCGGCCTGGTGCCAGGCGTCGACGACACGATGATTGCGCTGATCGGAGCACTATTGCTGTTTCTGCTCCCCTCCGGCGACGGTCATGGCAGCCGCCTGCTCGACTGGAGCGGCTTGAAGAACCTGCCGTTCGACGTGCTGATCCTGTTCGGCGGCGGGCTCAGTCTCGCGGCCGCGATCAGTAGCTCCGGCCTTGCCGAGTGGATCGGCCAGACGCTGGGCGGCCTGTCGGCGTGGCCGGTGCTGCTGCTGATCGCCGTGGTCACGGTGGCGATGCTGTTTCTCACCGAACTGACCAGCAACACTGCCAGCGCAGCGACCTTCATTCCGATTGGCGGCGCTATCGCCATCGGCATCGGCCTCGATCCCGCCATGCTGGCGCTGCCGCTGGCGCTGGCGGCGTCATGCGCCTTCATGCTGCCGGTGGCGACGCCGCCGAACGCGATCGTGTTTTCATCGGGACAGATCACGATCGGCGACATGGCGCGGGTCGGCATCTGGATGAATGCCATCTCGGCCGTGGTGATCGTTGCGATCACCTACGCGCTGGCCGGCGTGCTGACCTGAGCGGCGCCGTCAGAACAGATGCACCGCGTGCGGCGCGAACAGGCCGATCGCCGTGAAGGCGAGGCCGCCGAGCGCCAGCAAGCCCGACAACCATGCGAGCGCCACCATGCCGGTGATGATCGTCGCCGAGGCCAGCACGATGCCGATCTGGAAGGCGGCCGACGCCAGTTCGTAGTGATGATAGCGCGCCTGCGCGAGGTCGCGGTCATGTTCGGCGTGTTTGGCGCGGGCGGCGAGCTGCTCCGAGCCTTCGCCGGTCTCCGGCTCGGAGCGGTAGCGCTGCGCGGTCTTCTGCCACTCCTCGATCTGCTTCTGCAGCGCGGCTTTGGCGGCTTCGTCGCCGACCGTGCTCATGCTGAGCCGCGCTTCCTCGGACACCGTCTGGACCACGGTGCGGCGAATGCTCTTGGCTTGGAAGAACGCCCACAGGTTGGAGGCCTCGACGTTCTTGGCGAGCGATTCGGTTTGTGCAGCTTTGCCGAGCGTTTCCGAGAAGGCGAGAAACAGCGCGATCACCGAGATCAGCAGCGCGATCTTCTTGTTCGAGCCGGATGCATGCTCGGCGTGTTCGGCATGCTCCATACTCTCATGCGCGCCCATACTCGTCTCCTGTCATCGATTCGTCATGCCCCGACGCGGGGCTGGTGATCATCAGGTCAGGAACTTGTCAGTGGGAAGGCAAACCGGGTCAAGCCCGTCGATCGGCTGCTAACAACTTCGCCTAAGTATTTTCTGCCAGTGTGCTCTACGCGCGCGGGTGGGCGCTGGCATAGACGTCGAGCAGCCGCTCGGTATCGATGCCGGTATAGACTTGCGTGGTCGACAGCGAGGCATGGCCGAGCAGTTCCTGGATGGCGCGCAAGTCGCCGCCGCGGGTCAGCAGATGCGTCGCAAAGGAATGGCGCAGCGCGTGGGGCGTGGCGCTGTCGGGCAGACCGAGGGCGCCGCGCAGCCGCTCCATCGCCAGCTGAATGATGCGCGGGCTGAGCGGCCCGCCGCGGGCGCCGAGAAACATCGGGCCGTCCGGTGGCAGCGGGTGCGGGCAGGCGGCCGCGTAGTCGGCGATCTGTGCCAGCACGCCCGGCAGCACCGGCACCATCCGGGTTTTGTTGCCCTTGCCGAGCACGATCAGCGTATCGCCCTTGCCGGGTGCCGGCACATCGCGGCGCTTCAGCCCGAGTGCTTCGGAGATACGCAGGCCGGAGCCGTACAGCAGCGCCATCACGGCGGCGTCGCGAACCAGTACCCAGGTCTCGCGATCTTCACCGGCGCGTTCGTCGGCGTCGGCCAGCCGCTTGGCGGCAGCGATCTGGATCGGCTTCGGCAGGCTTTTCTTGATCTTCGGCGCGCGGACCGCGGCGAGCGCGCCGACCCGGCCCTTGCCCTCGCGTTCGAGAAAGCGGCCGAACGAGCGCAGCCCCGCCAGCGCCCGCATCAGCGAGCGGCCGGCGATCGCATCGGCCCGCCGGGCCGCCATGAAGGCGCGGACGTCGGTCGCCTCCAGCCGCGCAAAGCGGCCGAGCGTAACCTCGCCGCCCCAATGACCGGCAAGAAACATCAGGAACTGCCGCAGGTCGCGCGCATAGGCCTCCAGCGTCTTGCCCGACAACCGCCGTTCGGCGCGCAGATGCGCCAGCCACTTCGCCATCTCGGCGGTGAGATCGGTGGCGGCGCAGTCGAGTTCGAGCGGGGGTGGGGCTGGTTGGGGCTTCGGCATCTGATTCTGTTGACCGGAACGGGATTCTCTCCGTCATTGCGAGCGCAGCGAAGCAATCCAAGAAGCCCAGTGCATGGCGCTGGATTGCTTCGTCGCTGCGCTCCTCGCAATGACGGGAGAGGGTGTCGCCAGCATAACTGATTTCCTTTCCCATTGATGAAAGCCGGCTTTGGCGGCACACCGGGGCGATGGACGACTCTCGAACCAGCCCGGCTTTGCCATCGGCGATGCGCGTCGTCGACGTGCAGGTGCCGGTCGCGGTCGATCAGGCCTATTCGTACCGGGTGCCGCGCGGGCTTGAACTGAAGCCAGGCGACGTCGTCGGCGTGCCGCTCGGGCCGCGCGAGGTGCTGGGCGTGGTCTGGGCCGAAAACCCGAATCCCGACCCGCGCCTGCACAACCGCCTCAAGGACGTTTCCGAAAAACTCGACATCCCGCCGCTGCGCGAAGAGCTACGGCGGATGGTCGACTGGGTCGCCAATTACACGCTGTCGCCGCGCGGCCAGGTGCTGCGGATGACGTTGCGGATGGGCGAACTTGGTCCTGAACGCCAGCGCATGGGCGTACGGCTGGTCGGGCCGCCGCCGCAGCGCATGACGCCGGCGCGGCGGCGGCTGATCGAGATTCTGTCCGACGGCCTGCTGCATGGCAAATCCGACGTCGCCAAGGAGGCCGGCGTCAGCCCGGGCGTGATCGACGGGCTGGTCGACGAAGGCACGCTGAGCGTCGAGGCGATGCCGCGCGAGTCGGCGGCGCCGATGCCTGATCCTGATTTTGCGCCGGCCGACTTTTCGCCCGATCAGGCGCAGGCGGCCGAGGCGATGCGCGAATTGGTCAAAGCCGGCGGCGGTTTTCGCGCCGCGCTGCTCGATGGCGTCACCGGCTCCGGCAAGACCGAGGTGTATTTCGAAGCCGTGGCCGAGGTCATCCGGCAGGGCCGGCAGACGCTGATCCTAATGCCCGAGATCGCGCTGACCGGGCAGTTTCTCGACCGCTTCGCGCGGCGCTTCGGCGTCCGGCCGCCAGAGTGGCATTCCGAGCTGACGCCGCGCACCCGCGCTCGCAACTGGGCGGCGATCGCGGCCGGCGAAGCGCGGGTCGTGGTCGGCGCGCGCTCGGCGCTGTTTCTGCCCTACGCCGATCTCGGCCTGATCATCGTCGATGAGGAGCACGATCAGGCCTACAAGCAGGAAGACGGCGCGCATTATCACGCCCGCGACATGGCGGTGGTGCGGGCGTCGATCGCCAAGATCCCGATCGTTTTAGCCTCGGCGACGCCGTCGGTCGAAACCGAGGTCAACGCCCGCAAGGGCCGCTATCAGCGCATCCCGCTGCCGTCGCGGTTCGGTGGCCAGCACATGCCGCAGATCGAGGCGATCGACCTGCGCCGCGCGCCGCCGATGCGTGGCCGCTTCATCTCGCCGGTGCTGGCCGAACAGATCGGCCACGCGATCGAGAAGCGCGAACAGGCGCTGCTGTTTCTCAACCGCCGCGGCTATGCGCCGCTGACGCTGTGCCGCGCCTGCGGTCATCGCTTTGCCTGCACGATCTGTGACGCCTGGCTGGTCGATCATCGCTTCCGGCAGCGGCTGGTGTGCCATCACTGCGGCTTCTCGATGCCGCGGCCGCATCAATGCCCGCATTGCGGAGCCGAGGAGACGCTGGTGGCGGTCGGCCCCGGCGTCGAGCGGCTGCAGGAGGAGGCCGCGAGCCTGTTTCCGCAGGCGCGCACCCTGGTGCTGTCGAGCGACCTGATCACATCGATCGAAACCATGCGCAGCGAACTCCATGAAATCGCCGAGGGCCGCGTCGACATCATCATCGGCACGCAGCTGGTCGCCAAGGGCCACAACTTTCCGCGGCTCAATCTGGTCGGCGTCGTCGACGCCGATCTCGGCCTCAGCAACGGCGACCCGCGCGCCGCCGAGCGCACCTTTCAATTGCTGAATCAGGTGATCGGCCGCGCCGGCCGCGAGCAGGGCCGCGGCGTCGGCTTTCTGCAGACGCATCAGCCGGAGCATCCGGTGATGAAGGCGCTGGTCGCGTGCGATCGCGAGGCCTTCTACGCCAGCGAGATCGACCTGCGCGAGCGCACGCTGTATCCGCCGTTCGGGCGGCTCGCCAGCCTGATCATCTCGGCGGGCGACCGGCCGACCGCCGAAGGTTTTGCCCGCAAGCTCGCGGGCTGCGCGCCGGTCGACGAGCGCGTCCAGGTGCTCGGCCCGGCCGAGGCGCCGCTGGCCGTGATCAAGGGGCGCTATCGCTTCCGTCTGCTGGTGAAATCGGTGCGGTCGTTCGATCTGTCGAACTACTTGCGCTCATGGCTGGCTGAGGGACCGAAGACGAAAGGAAACCTCAAACTCGAGGTCGACGTCGATCCGCAAAGCTTCCTGTAGTCTTTCGGGTACGCGCGAATTTCGAAACCTTCGGGCTGGCGCCGCGTTACTACATGCGAAGCCGGCCTGGCCGTCAGCCTGCTTCGCCGCGCCGCCGTTAGCTCCGGGCCAAAAGAAGCTCCGGGCCAAAAGAAAGGCCCGCCGTCGGTCGACGGCAGGCCGCAGATCTGGCGCGCGACGGATCGCGGCCGTTTGAACTCGATATGTGTTTGTTGTTGAGAGAGAAGCGAACCGCTTTGGCGGTTACATCACTTCCGCAACGACCCGGCCGACCCCGCGGCTGGTCAGGCCGATCGCGCGCGCTGCGCCGCTCGACAGATCGAGCACCCGGCCGCGAATGAACGGCCCGCGATCGTTGATGGTGACGACGACGCTGCGGCCGCCATGAGTAACGCGCAGCTTGGTGCCGAACGGCAGGCTGCGATGCGCGGCAGTCATAGCGCTGGCATTGAAGCGCTGGCCCGATGCGGTGCGGCTGCCGGACTCATTGCCGTAAAACGACGCCATCCCGGAGAAGCTGCGGCCGCCGCTCGGCGAGGCCAGCGACGCGTTGGCGTTACGCCAGTCGTTCTGCGCGTGATGGCGGTGGTGGTGATGATGGCCTTGGTGATGATGGTGGCGCTTCGAGCGCGCCGAGGCCTCGGTGGAAATTGCGCCGCTAATCAGGACGGTCGCAGCGATCAAGGCAACCGCCGTGCGCGGCCGGGTTACGAGTCCCGGCGGACACTTCTTCGCATCAGTCATAAATGTAAGCCCTCAGTATTACCGCAAGTGCGGTAAGTGGAACCCCCGTCCCGTTTTCGATGGTGGAGCGTTCGCTTTGTAATGAGGCAAGATGTTGACGAACGTTCGAATCGTTTCTCGCCTGAAATAATCTTTGAAGCGATGTGCCGGATCAAAAGAGCCGGCTTTGCGTTGCGCGGAAAACTTACTACGGCTTTTGGATACATAGGAATACTAAAGACGTAAGTCTTTGTTAGGGCTACGCGGCGCACCGCCAAGACGAGCGCAAGAATTCGAGCGGCGCCCTGGGGCGGGCCTGCGGAGGGGTCTCTGCTCGGCTCCGGGTGGGCGCGGCGGTTCAAATTCCGTCTTGCGATGCGGCCGCGCAGAAGAAATGCGACAGACCGTCCGGACCCGGTGCGTCATGTTGCGCGCGTGCGCGCGCTATGTTAGCAAAGCCGCGATTTTCAAGGTCGCCGGCTCATCGTGCCGGTCCAAAATCCAAGTCCAGCTTGAATTCCAAGGGCTTAAATCGGGGGCGCCGCGACGTGGCGACGGTTTTTCTCTTGGCAATTTGACAGCACAAAAGAGCGCGTCTGTGGCATCTGAAGATCCATCGGTTTCCGGAGTCTCTGGTCGTTACGCGACCGCCCTGTTTGAACTGGCCCGCGATGAGAAAGTCGTCGATGCGGTCAAGGCCGATCTGGACAAGTTCAGCGCCCTGCTGAAGGACAGCCCGGACCTGCTGCGCCTGGTGCGCAGCCCGGTGTTCGGCGCCGACGTTCAGGGCAAGGCGCTGGGCGCCGTGCTCGACAAGGCCGGCATCACCGGCATCAGCGCCAACTTCCTCAAGCTGCTCGCCGCCAACCGCCGGCTGTTCGCGGTGGCGGACGTGATCCGTGCCTATCGGGCGCTGGTGGCGAAGTTCAAGGGCGAGGCCACGGCCGACGTTACCGTCGCCGAGAACCTCAGCGACAAGAATCTCGACGCGCTGAAGACCGCGCTCAAGTCGGTGACCGGCAAAGACGTCACCCTCAATATCAACGTCGATCCGGCGATCATCGGCGGGCTTGTCGTCAAGCTCGGCAGCCGCATGGTCGACAGTTCGATCCGCACCAAACTCAATTCGATCAAGCACGCGATGAAAGAGGCAGGCTGATGGACATCCGCGCCGCGGAAATTTCCGCGATCCTCAAGGACCAGATCAAGAATTTCGGACAGGAAGCCGAAGTCACCGAAGTCGGGCAGGTGCTGTCCGTCGGTGACGGCATCGCCCGTGTCTATGGTCTGGACAACGTCCTCGCCGGCGAGATGGTCGAGTTCGAGAACGGCACGCGCGGCATGGCGCTGAACCTCGAAACCGACAACGTCGGCATCGTGATCTTCGGCGCCGACCGCGAGATCAAGGAAGGCCAGACCGTCAAGCGTACCCGTTCGATCGTGGACGCGCCGGTCGGCAAGGGCCTGCTCGGCCGCGTCGTCGACGCGCTGGGCAACCCGATCGACGGCAAGGGCCCGATCCAGGCGACCGAGCGCAAGCGCGTCGACGTCAAAGCTCCCGGCATCATTCCGCGCAAGTCGGTGAACGAGCCGATGGCGACCGGCCTCAAGGCGATCGACGCCCTGATCCCGGTCGGCCGTGGCCAGCGCGAGCTGATCATCGGTGACCGCCAGACCGGCAAGACCGCGATCGCGCTCGACACCATCCTGAACCAGAAGCCGCTGAACGTCGAAGGCGCGCCGGAAAGCCAGAAGCTGTACTGCGTCTACGTCGCGGTCGGCCAGAAGCGCTCCACTGTCGCCCAGTTCGTCAAGGTCCTCGAAGAGCAGGGCGCGCTGGAATACTCGATCGTCGTCGCCGCCACCGCGTCGGACCCGGCGCCGATGCAGTACATCGCGCCGTTCACCGGCTGCACGATGGGCGAATACTTCCGCGACAACGGCATGCACGCCGTGATCATCTATGACGATCTGTCGAAGCAGGCCGTCGCCTATCGCCAGATGTCGCTGCTGCTTCGCCGCCCGCCGGGCCGCGAAGCCTATCCGGGCGACGTGTTCTACCTGCACTCCCGCTTGCTCGAGCGCGCCGCCAAGCTCAACGACGACCACGGCGCCGGTTCGCTGACCGCTCTGCCGGTCATCGAAACCCAGGCCAACGACGTGTCGGCCTACATCCCGACCAACGTGATTTCGATCACCGACGGCCAGATCTTCCTGGAAACCGACCTGTTCTTCCAGGGCATCCGTCCGGCCGTGAACGTCGGTCTGTCGGTATCGCGCGTCGGTTCCTCGGCGCAGACCAAGGCGATGAAGAAGGTCGCCGGCAAGATCAAGGGCGAGCTGGCGCAGTACCGCGAAATGGCGGCGTTCGCGCAGTTCGGCTCCGACCTCGACGCCTCGACCCAGCGCCTCCTGAATCGCGGCTCGCGCCTCACCGAGCTCCTGAAGCAGCCGCAGTTCTCGCCGCTCAAGATGGAAGAGCAGGTGGTGGTGATCTGGGCCGGCACCAACGGCTATCTCGACGCGCTGCCGCTGAACAAGGTGCGGTCGTTCGAAGACGGCCTGCTGTCGCTGCTGCGCGGCAAGGAGTCGGCGATCCTGGAATCGATCCGCACCAGCCGCGACCTGTCGGACGACACCGCTGCCAAGCTCAAGGCGGTGGTCGAGAACTACGCCAAGACCTTCGCCTAAGTGCGTGATGGCCGGCCTCGCGCCGGCCATTCGCCTGTGCGGTGAGATTTCGGAATCGTGGGTGCCCGGGACGAGCCCGGGCATGACCAATGTGAGGTTTGCGGTCGGATTGTCGATCTGATCGTCGGGGTGGACTGAGAATGGCTTCACTTAAGGACATGCGCGTCCGCATCGCCTCGACCAAGGCGACGCAGAAGATTACCAAGGCCATGCAGATGGTCGCGGCCTCGAAGCTGCGCCGCGCCCAGACCGCGGCCGAAGCCGCGCGGCCCTACGCCGAGAAGATGGATGCGGTGATCTCGAACATCGCCGGCGCCGCCGCGGGCTCGCCCGGCGCACCGGTGCTGCTCGCCGGCACCGGCAAGGATCAGGTCCATCTGCTGCTGGTGTGCACCGGCGAGCGCGGCCTGTCGGGCGCCTTCAACTCCTCGATCGTCCGCCTGGCGCGCGAGCGCGCGCTGGCGCTGATGAATCAGGGCAAGGAAGTCAAATTCTTCTGCGTCGGCCGCAAGGGCTACGAGCAGCTGCGCCGCACCTTCGACAAGCAGATCATCGAGAACATCGAGCTGCGCTCGGTTCGCCAGCTCGGCTTCGTCAATGCCGAGGACATCGCCCGCAAGGTGATCGCCCGCTTCAACAACGGCGAGTTCGACGTCTGCACGCTGTTCTACTCGCGCTTCAAGTCGGTGATCTCGCAGATTCCGACCGCTCAGCAGCTGATCCCGCTGGTGGTCGAGGCGCCGGCCGCCGGCGCGGTCGCCACCAACTACGAATACGAGCCGGAGGAGGACGAGATCCTCTCCAGCCTGCTGCCGCGCAACCTCGCGGTGCAGATCTTCCGGGCGCTGCTCGAAAACAACGCGTCGTTCTACGGCGCGCAGATGAGCGCGATGGACAACGCCACCCGCAACGCCGGCGACATGATCAGGAAGCAGACCCTGATCTACAACCGCACGCGTCAGGCGATGATCACCAAGGAACTGATCGAGATCATCTCGGGCGCCGAGGCGATCTAATCTTCAAGCTATCATCCGGTCGACGACCGTGATTTCGAATTCGGACTTCAGGGAGAGAGTTTAATGGCTACACCCGCCAATCAGACCGGACGCATTACCCAGGTCATCGGCGCCGTCGTCGACGTGCAGTTCGAAGGCCACCTGCCGGCCATTCTGAACGCGCTCGAGACCAAGAACGGCGACAACCGCCTGGTGCTCGAAGTCGCCCAGCACCTCGGCGAATCCACCGTCCGCACCATCGCGATGGACACCACCGAGGGTCTGGTCCGCGGCCAGGAAGTCACCGACACCGGCGCTCCGATCCGCGTTCCGGTCGGCGTCGGCACGCTCGGCCGCATCATGAACGTCATCGGCGAGCCGGTCGACGAACAGGGCCCGGTCGCCAATGAGGGCCTGCGTCCGATCCACGCCGAGGCGCCGACCTACACCGACCAGTCGACCGAAGCTGAAATTCTCGTCACCGGCATCAAGGTCGTCGACCTCTTGGCGCCCTACGCCAAGGGCGGCAAGATCGGCCTGTTCGGCGGCGCCGGCGTCGGCAAGACCGTGCTGATTCAGGAACTGATCAACAACGTCGCCAAGGCGCACGGTGGTTACTCGGTGTTCGCCGGCGTCGGCGAGCGCACCCGCGAAGGCAACGACCTTTATCACGAGTTCATCGAATCCGGCGTCAACAAGAAGGGCGGCGGCGAAGGCTCCAAGTGCGCCCTGGTGTACGGCCAGATGAACGAGCCGCCCGGCGCCCGCGCCCGCGTCGCGCTGTCGGGACTGACTGTCGCCGAGCACTTCCGCGATCAGGGTCAGGACGTGCTGTTCTTCGTCGACAACATCTTCCGCTTCACCCAGGCGGGTTCGGAAGTGTCGGCGCTGCTCGGCCGTATTCCGTCGGCGGTGGGTTATCAGCCGACGCTCGCGACCGACATGGGCGCGCTGCAGGAGCGCATCACCACCACCAACAAGGGCTCGATCACCTCGGTGCAGGCGATCTACGTGCCGGCCGACGACTTGACCGACCCGGCGCCCGCCACCTCGTTCGCCCACTTGGACGCGACCACCGTGCTCAACCGCGCGATCTCGGAAAAGGGCATCTACCCGGCGGTGGATCCGCTCGACTCGACCTCGCGCATGCTGTCGCCGCTGATCGTCGGCGAAGAGCACTACCAGACCGCCCGTATGGTTCAGCAGGTGCTGCAGAAGTACAAGTCGCTGCAGGACATCATCGCCATTCTGGGCATGGACGAACTGTCGGAAGAGGACAAGCTCGCGGTCGCCCGCGCCCGCAAGATCGAGCGCTTCCTGTCGCAGCCGTTCTTCGTCGCCGAAATCTTCACCGGCTCGCCGGGCAAGTTCGTCGAGCTCGCCGACACCATCAAGGGCTTCCGCGCGATCTGCGAAGGCAAGTACGACCACCTGCCGGAAGCGGCGTTCTACATGGTCGGCGCCATCGAAGAAGCCGTCGAGAAGGGCAAGAAGCTGGCTGCGGAAGCGGCGTAAGCAAAAGACCCGTCATGGCCGGGCTTGACCCGGCCATCCATCAACCAAGATCAATTGCCTGATGGACCCGCGGGTCGCGCCCGCGGGTGACCGCAGAGAGAGTAGCTCCCAATGGCCACCTTCCACTTCGATCTGGTTTCGCCCGAACAAGTCGCCTTCTCGGGCGAGGTCGATCAGGTCGACATCCCGGGCGCCGAGGGTGATTTCGGCGTGCTCGCCGGCCATGCGCCGGTGGTGGCGGTGATCCGTCCCGGCATTCTGACGGTGACGGCCGGCGGCAGTCAGCGCAAGATCGTGGTGCTCGGCGGCATCGCCGAAGTGTCCGAGAAGGGCCTGACCGTGCTGGCCGACGTCGCCACCGCGGCGACCGAGATCGACCTGCAGGGCTTCGCCGAAACCATCACCACCATGGAGCAGCAGCTCCCCGGTAAGGTCGGCGACGAACTCGACAGCGCGATCGCACGGCTCGATCACTACAAGAGCATCCAGCACCAGCTCAACACCACCGCGATGCACTGAGGCAGGCTGGCTGGTTAGTGCCAGTCTTGCTGAGCTGAACTAACTCGTTGCCTGGGGCACCCTCACCCCAACCCTCTCCCGCAAGCGGGAGAGGGAGCTCGCCGTGCTCGGGGCGAGACAGTGCATCCAATTAGCTTGAGACTAAACTATTAGGATTGGCCTGACTGTTGTCAGGTGGGCCGTTGCCTTGCCCCGCGCAAAGCGCGCCCCCTCTCCCGCTTGCGGGAGAGGGTTGGGGTGAGGGCGCCCCGACCGCTGCGCTAGCGGTCTACTAACCAGACGCAAACCGCGCAAAGCTCCGTGCCACCTCGCGGTACACTTTGCGCCGGAACGGCACCACCAGATCGGCGACCCGGTCGAGCCGCTCCCAGCGCCAGGCGTCGAATTCCGGCGGCATGTCGTTGCGCACCGCGAGCGGATCGATGTCGCGCTCGTCGCCGGTGAAGCGCAGCGCGAACCACTTCTGGCGTTGGCCGCGAAACACCGCGAGGCGATGCGCCGGGCCGTCATAAGGCGGGAAGTCGTAAGTCAGCCAGTCGGTCTCACCGAGCATCACGGCGTCGGTCACCCCGGTCTCCTCCCACAGCTCGCGCAGCACAGCGACCTCGGGCGCCTCGCCCTCGTCGATGCCGCCCTGTGGCATCTGCCATTCCAGGCCGGGCAGAACGATCTCCGGGCCGTCGTCGCGAAACCGCCGGCCGATCAGCACGCGGCCCTCCGGGCTGAACAACGCGATCCCGACATTGCGCCGATACGGCAGCGTCTCGGCGGGCGGCCGATCGCTCACGACGCCAGCAGCGACCGGAAGTAACCGATCGTCTCTTTCAACCCGTCGGCTAGCGGCACCTTCGGCTCCCAGCCGAGCTCGCTGCGCGCCAGCGTGATATCGGGCTGGCGCTGCTTCGGATCGTCGGACGGCAGCGGCAGCGCTACGATCCTGGATTTCGAATCCGTCATCTCGATCACTAATTCGGCGAGCTGGCGGATGCTGAACTCGACCGGGTTGCCGAGATTGACCGGGCCGATGAACTCATCGCCGCTCGCCATCAATTTCGCGAAGCCGTCGAGCAGGTCGGTGACGTAGCAGAACGAGCGGGTCTGGCTGCCGTCGCCATAGATAGTGATGTCGTTGCCGGACAGCGCCTGGACGATGAAGTTCGACACCACGCGGCCGTCATTGGGATGCATCCGCGGCCCGTAGGTGTTGAAGATCCGCGCCACCTTGATCTTCACCTTGTGCTGTCGGTGATAGTCGAAGAACAGCGTCTCGGCAGCGCGCTTGCCTTCGTCGTAGCAGGCGCGGATGCCCATCGGGTTGACGTGGCCCCAATAGCTTTCCGGCTGCGGATGCACGGTCGGATCACCGTAGACTTCGCTGGTCGAAGCCTGGAAGATTTTGGCCCGCGTGCGCTTCGCCAGACCCAGCATGTTGATAGCGCCGTGCACGCTGGTCTTCAGCGTCTGCACCGGATCGTGCTGGTAATGCACCGGCGAGGCCGGGCAGGCCAGATTGTAGATGTCGTCGACCTCGACATAGAGCGGGAAGGTAACGTCGTGGCGCATCACCTCGAAGCGCGGCGCACCGACCAGATGCTCGATATTGCGCCGCCAGCCGGTGAAGTAATTGTCGACGCAGAGCACCTCATGGCCTTCGGCGAGCAGCTTGTCGCACAAATGCGAGCCGATGAAGCCGGCGCCGCCGCTGACGAGAATTCGACGAGACAATCGCATTGCGCAGTCCTGGGCTGGAGCCGTGCCCAGGTCGCCTTCGCCCGCGGACGGCGACCGGATCGGCTGAAAATGCCAAAGCCCTCGTGTCGCGACGGCCGTTTTCCGCCGCATTGAATGACAAGAAACCCCATGCTAGGCAAGCGCCGAACCGGCCGCCGACCCCACCCGTGCCGGCCGCGACTGTCGGATCGCGTCGATCCGCGCGAATTGGGGCGAGCGTGCCTGCAGGCGATCCCACCTTCATGAGCGATCTTCCCGCGACGCCCGAGACTCACGATCCCGCCAGGTCCACCACCAAGGACGTCTCGCAGGCGCGGATCCTCGAAATCGGCGGCGGCTATTTCAAGCTGCAATATCCCGAGCGGACCACCTGCCTGTGGACCTGGACCAAGCTCACCGACGATTTCGGCAAGCTCGACGGCTTCTCGACGCCGGATCGGATCTGGCGCGAACTGCGCGCCGCACGCGATGGCGCCTACGACGTCGTCGTGGTCAACAGCCTGCGCTATTCGCCCTGGCATCCGCGCTATTGGGCGCGCGGCATCTTCTACACGCCGACCCATCCGTGGGCGGCGCTGACCCGGCAATTCGGCCCCAGCATGCTGCGCTGGCTCGACGTGCCGGTGCCGCTGGTCGCGGTCGAGATGGACGACTCGTTCCAGATTTCCAAGAGCAGCGTGTTCCTGCTCGACAAGGCCAAGGCCTATTTCAAGCGCGAACTGCCGGCCGACAACTGGCAGGTGCTGGCCGGCACTGTGCATCCGCATCTGCCGACGCTGCGCTATCGGCGCAGCGCGAAGTGGCGGAGCCGCATCGGCAAGCTGCGGCCGATCTCATTGCCGCAATATCGCTTCGAACCGCGCTGGCGAGACGCGCCGTTTCCCGAGAAGACCCACGATCTGTTCTTCTCCGGCGCCGTCGAGGGCAATTCGACGGTGCGGGCCGCCGGCCTCGCGGAGCTCGAGCGGCTGCGGGCGCTGGGCGTGACGATCGATCAGCCGACCGAGCGGCTGCCCTACGATGCCTTCATGGAGCGGATGTCGCATTCCTGGCTGGCGTGGTCGCCGGAAGGCATGGGCTGGGACTGCTACCGCCACTACGAAGCCCCGCTGGTTCAAGCGGTGCCGGTGATGAACAATCCGACGATCGAACGCTACGCACCGCTGCTCGCGGGCCAGCATGGCGTGTACTACGACATCGAGCCCGGCGGCCTGGAGCGAGCGGTGCTGGCCGCGCTCGCCGACAAGGACAAACTGCGCAGCATGGCGCTGGCTGCGCGCGACCACGTGCTGGCGCACCACACGGTGAAGGCCCATTGCGACCACATCCTGCGGGTGGCGCTGGGGGCCTGAGTAGCTGCTGGCGGCGTTGTTCAATCCGTGCGCGTCAGGTGTCAGGGACAGGAACCCGACCTATCCCCGTCATTGCGAGCGTAGCGAAGCAATCCAGCTCTATGCACTGCGCTCTGGATTGCTTCGCTGCGCTCGCAATGACGGTTGAGATGGCGATGCCGAACGCTGGCCGCCGCTGAACTGGCGGGCTCTACACCGCCGCCGCGAGCTGCGAGAATTCCTTCACCACGCGCTCATAGACCGGGCGTTTGAAGGGCACGATCAGGTCGGGCAGGTTCTGCATCGGCTCCCAGCGCCAGCTGGTGAATTCCGACTTGTGGCCGGGCGGCGCGACGACGTCGATTTCGGAGTCCGGCCCGGTGAAGCGGATCGCGAACCATTTCTGGCGCTGGCCGCGGTAGCGGCCTTTCCAGGCGCGGCCGGCGACGGTGCGGGGAATGTCATAGATCAGCCAATCGGGCACTTCGCCGATCTTCTCGACCGAGCGCACGTTGGTTTCTTCATAGAGCTCGCGCTTGGCGGCTTCCCAGGTGTCCTCGCCGGGATCGACGCCGCCTTGCGGCATTTGCCAGACATGGGTGTCGTCGACATGCTCGATGCCGCCGGCGCGGCGTCCGATGAAAACCAGCCCCGCTCGGTTGATCAGCATCATGCCGACGCATGTTCGGTAGGGCAGGTCCTCGTAGCGCGCCATTCGATCAGTGCCTCCGTCCGCTTGTCGCGGACCTCAAACGTTTCGGGCGTGGCGATGCTTCACCAGCCCCTTCGGATCACCAACGCCGCCGCTGGTCAACGGTCCCCGGATCCACATCGCCCGAGCCTGCCGGTTCGGGCGGCCATTCTCGCTATCGGGATCATGCCCTAGGTGGATTTTGATTTCAGCATCGCGGTTGTCAATGGCACCAGAACCACGCCCCGGCTCTCCAAGCTCTTGCTCCAGCTAACAATTCGTTCAATCGAAACAGGCAGCGCCGAGGCCGTGCCGATGGCGTTGCCGCGCTCCTTGGCGAGGACTTCCAGCCGCGCCAGCGCCTTGTCGATTTCGGCCGCCGTCGGCACCGTGTCGACGGTCAGGTCGGCGCGTCCGAACGGCATCGCCAGCGATTTGGCGAGACCGGCGGCGACGCTGCGCGGCGCAGTGCCGTCGTCCAGATAGCCGAGCCCGCGCCTGGCGGCGTCGCGGATGATCGGCTGCATCGCCGCCTCGGTCGCCACGAAGCGGGCGCCCATGAAGTTCGTCACGCCGACATAGCCCTGGAAGCGGCTGAGGTGCCAGTTCAGGCGGTCGATGTTCTGCTCGGGCGCCGATGAACTCAGCAGCGTCTGCGGGCCTGGATCGTTGTCCGGATAGTCGAACGGCTCCATCGGCAGCTGCAGCAACACCTCGTGCTGCTTGGCCCGCGCATCTTCGACCAGCTTGCCGGGTTCGGAGCCGTAGGGCGTGAACGCCAGCGCCACGGCGCGCGGCAGCTTCATCACGGCCTCGTTCGTCCGCGCGGCGCCGACACCGAGGCCGGTGACGACGATCGCGACGGTCGGCATCTTGTCGGCCTTGGCGCGATCCGCATCGGTCGCCATCGCATAGGCCGAGAACGGCTTCAGCGTGCCGGCCGCGACCGGGATCATGCCGTAGCGGGATTGTTCGAGTAGCCGTGGATTGATGCCGTTGCTGGTGGTCGGGGCCGCGCCGGCGGCAGCGTCCTTGTCGTCGGTCGAGACCACGACGTTCTGACGGCTGCCGCTCGAGCCGTCGATGATGGTGATGGTCTTCTGCCCTGGCCCCGCGGCGTCCCTGGCCTCGGCCTGGTCGGATTTCTTGTCGCCCGATTTGGCGGCGGCTGATTCTGCGGCCGCTTTGTCGGCGGCGCCCTTGTCGACCTGAGCCTTCTCGCCCGGCGCCGCGGCGTCCGTCGGCGAGGCCGGCGCTTTCAACGTGATCCGGGCGATCGGCTCGCCGCCGAGCGGATCGTCGTTGAACAGTGCGAAGCCCAAAAATGTGAGCAGAAACAGGCCCAGCACGGTCGCGATCGCCTGGGTGGCGGTGAAGGGCAGGCGGAAGCGGCGCAGCCGCCCGCGCTTCTGTCCCAGCGGTGTGCTCAGTTCGTCCGCCGCCACAGCCAACCGTCTCCCGAATCACCCACCTTCACGTTACCACGTCGCGTGCTGCGGGCGGCAACTGCGCCCCGCAACCGATTGCCCGAACAGAGCGCAGCAAAAAGGGCGGCCCGAGAGCCGCCCTTTAGAGAAGCCTGGATAATGCCGGCGATCAGTTCGCCGCTTTGTTGCCCGCCGGCTTGTCGATCGCCGCCTTCTCGCCCGGAGCCGGTGCGGTCGGAGCGTTCGAGGTGGCCTTGATGCCGTGCAGCAAGTCGGCGGCGGTCTTCAGCGCCTTGTCGTCCTTGGCCTCCGGCGGCACGTAGGACTGCGAGCCGGTCTTCTCGTCGCCGTCCTGGCCCTTGAGGTGGCCGCGCAGCGAAGCTTCGCCCTTGGTATCGGTGCGGGCCTTGAGCTCCTCCGGCACGTCCTGCAGCACCTCGATGTCCGGAGTGATGCCCTTGGCCTGGATCGACTTGCCCGACGGCGTGTAGTAGCGCGCCGTGGTCAGCCGCAGTGCGCCATTGCCGCTGCCGAGCGGGATGATGGTCTGCACCGAACCCTTGCCGAACGACCGGGTACCGACCAGCGTGGCGCGCTTGTGGTCCTGCAGCGCGCCGGCGACGATTTCGGACGCCGAGGCCGAACCGCCATTGACCAGCACGATCACAGGTTTGCCTTTGGTCAGATCGCCCGCATGGGCGGAGCGGCGCTGGGTCTCTTCGGCATTGCGGCCACGGGTCGAGACGATCTCGCCGCGATCCAGGAAGGTGTCGGAGACCGTCACGGCCTCTTCCAGCAGGCCGCCCGGATTGTTGCGCAGATCGAGGATGAAGCCCTTCAGCTTGTCGGCGCCGATCTGGTTGGTCAGGTTGGCGATCTCCTTCTTGAGCCCCTCGGTGGTCTGCTCGTTGAAGGTGGTGATGCGGATGTAGGCGATGTCGTCGGATTCGACGCGGGCGCGCACCGAGCGAACCCGGATGTTGTCGCGCACCAGCGTGACTTCGATCGGGTTGTCCTGGCCCTTGCGCATGATCTTGAGCCTGATCTTGGTGTTGACCGGGCCGCGCATCTTCTCGACCGCCTGGTTCAGGGTCAGGCCCTGCACGGCTTCGTCGTCCAGATTGGTGATGATGTCGTTGGCCATGATGCCGGCCTTCGAGGCCGGGGTATCATCGATCGGCGACACCACCTTGATCAGGCCGTCTTCCATGGTGACTTCGATGCCGAGACCGCCGAACTCACCGCGGGTCTGCACCTGCATGTCACGGAAGCTCTTGGCGTCCATGTAGCTCGAATGCGGATCGAGGCCGGTGAGCATGCCGCTGATCGCGGATTCGATCAGCTTGCCGTCGTCCGGCTTTTCGACGTAGTCGCTGCGCACGCGCTCGAACACGTCACCGAACAGATTGAGCTGACGATACGTATCGGACGTCGCGGCACGCGCCGTCGAGCCCATCAGCATCGACCGCGGCTGGGTGACGAAAAGCGTCAGCGCAGCGCCCGTGACCGCGCTGAGGAGGATTACCGAAGTCTTGCGCATCATCCGCGAACCTTTTCGCCTTCGTTTGCGGCCCACCATGGGCCTGGATCAATGGGAGTGCCGTCCTTACGGAACTCGATATAGAGCACGGGCTGACTGACATTCGCCGCCAGGATCGAAGCGACCTGCGACGTCGTCCCCATGGTCGCCACCGGCTCTCCCGTGAGCACGAATTGGCCGATGTTGACCGAAATCCGCTCCATCCCGGCGATCAGAACATGATATCCGCCACCGGCATTGAGGATCAAGAGTTGTCCATAAGAGCGAAACGGTCCGGCATACACAACCCAGCCGTCACACGGGGTTGTGACCTGAGCGCCCGCCCGCGTCGACAGTGAAATCCCGCGCTCGACGCCGCCGACCCCGTCAGGGCGGCCAAACTCCCGGATCTTGGTACCGTTGACCGGCAGGCCCAGCATGCCTTTGGCTGAGGCGAACGCGATCGCCGGGCTCAGCCGGCCAGGGTCCTTCAGCGCCGCCAGGTTCGCCATCGGGGTGCCCTTCTGGCTGGCCGCAGCGGCCGCCTTGGCGGCGCTCTTGAGATCCTGCTCCATCTTGGCGATCAGCCCGGTGAGGCTATCGACCTGGCGCGACAGCGTCAGCGCCCGGGAGCGTTCGGTCTCGATGTCCTTTTCGACGTTGCTTTGCTTGCGCTGCCGTTCGTCGACCAGCGCCGCCAGCCGGGTCTGGTCGGCCGTCATGGCGCCGCGGTCGGCGGCGAGCTGGTCGCGCTCGGCCGCGATGGTCCTGCGCAACGTGACCAGTTCGCCGAGGTCGGTGGCGAGCCGTTCGGCGCGGTCGCGCAGATCGGGCACCACGGCGCCAAGCAGAATGGCGGTGCGCAGCGATTGCAGCGCGTCCTCGGGCCGAACCAAAAGTGCCGGCGGCGCGCGCCGCCCGGCGCGCTGCAGCGCGGCGAGCACTTCACCGATCTCGCCGCGGCGCTGCTCGAGCGAGCTGCGGATCTGGCCCTCGCGAGCGTCCAGCGGCACCAGCCGGGCTTCGGCGTCGTTGATCTTGGCTTCGACGGCGCGAACCTTGGCGGCGATGTCGATCAGCTGCTGGTTGAGCTTGGTCCGGTCTTCACCGATCGCCGCGAGGTCGGCTTTGAGCTTGTCCTGCAGCTCGGCAGCCCGCTTCTGCTCGGCGCGCGCGGCCTCCAGCTCCTGCGCGCGCTGGCGGATCAGGTCCGCGGTCGCCGCAGCCGCCGGCGCTGGCTTGGCCGCGGGCGGTGTCTGCGCTTCGGCGCGATCGATCCAGATGCCGGAGATCAGGCTGGCCGACACCAGCGCAACCGACGGCCACACGATGCCGGAGGAGCTCCTCGCGGCCGTCGCCAACCTCTGGTGCGCAAAGTCGTGATGCATCTGGTCGCTGCGGCGCTCGCTAGGCACGATGGTAAGGATGTCCCGCCAATATCGTCGCTGCCCGGTAGATCTGCTCTAGCAGCATCACACGGACCATTTGGTGCGGCCACGTCGCGGCGCCAAACGACAGGCACAGCTTTGCCTTGCGCCGCAATTCGGGCGAAAGTCCGTCCGCACCGCCGATCACAAAAATAGTACCGGGCACCGAGGCGTCGCGCCAGCGCCCGAGCTGCGCTGCGAAGCTGGCGCTGTCGAGGCTTTGGCCTCGTTCGTCGAGCGCCACCAGCACGCTGCCTTCGGCTATCAACGCCGAGATGGCGGCGGCCTCCTCGGCCATCCGGGACGCCGCATCACGCGCGCGGCTTTCGCCGAGCTCATGGACGTCGAGCCCGCGAAAGCCGAGCTTGCGGCCGATATCGTCGAAGCGGGTTTTGTAGCGGTCGGCAAGGTCGCGTTCGGGACCTTGTTTGAGTTTGCCGACGGCAATCACGGTGAGGCGCATGGTGGCGGACGCAGACTCTCTCACCTTCCGCACCGCGCCGACCTATGGCGGCACCCGGCCGGCAACAGCCAAATACAAGGACGCGGACACAGCGAGTGCGCGTCCGCCAGACGCTACAGCGTCTTTGCCGGCTGCGGGCCCTGGGTCCACAATCGCTCGAGATTATAGAACTCGCGGACTTCCGGCCGAAACACGTGTACCACCACGTCGCCGCAATCCATCAGCACCCAATCGCAGTTGGTTAGGCCCTCAACATGGATTTTGGCGATGCCGGCTTCTTTCAGTGCTTTGGCGACGTTCTCGGCGATCGCACCGACATGACGGTTGGCTCGTCCGCTGGTGACGACCATGTAGTCGAACATCGCCGATTTGCCGCGAATGTCGATAGCGATCGTTTCTTCCGCCTTCATGTCGTCGAGGCGGGAGAGGATCAGCTTGAGCGTCTCCTCGGCCGACAGCTGCGTCCTGGAGAGCGCGTTCTGCGCCGGCACTTCGGCCGTCGCAGCAGTGACTCGCGAAGTAACAGCCTTCGACGTGGCCTTCGCCTTCACTGCTTTCGTCGCAACTGCCTTCGGCAGTGACGACTGGGACAATACAGATGTGGTCAGGGACCTTTCCTTTCACTGTATCGCAGGCGCCGAATCCCGGCGTCTGAACACTATACTAGGCATGTGGGGATGATGGTTTCAACAATCCAGACGACACAGTCACTTCATTTCTTCCAACTTCCGTCGGGGTTCCGCAGCGCCGTCGAGGACAGTGGCGACTTCAGCCCTGTCAGGAAGACCCACGACGGCGGGCGCTGATCGGCCAGGGTCGCGGCCGCGCTGCTCGGCAAGCGATATTGACGCAGCGCCTGGGCGGCTGGAGCGGCCAGCGCCCGAAACGTCGCCGGCGGCCGGTCTACCACCGCAATCGGCAACGACTCGGCGATCGAACGCCAGCGCTGCCAGCGATGGAACTGCGCCAGATTGTCGGCGCCCATGATCCAGACGAACCGCGCGCCCGGGCAATGCTGATGCAAATAGGCGACGGTATCCGCGGTAAAGCGGGTACCGATCGCCGCCTCCAGGCCGCTGATCTGGATACGCGGATCGTCGGCTACCGCGTGGGCTGCCGCCAGCCGGGAGTCGAGTTCGCACAGCGCCGACACATCCTTCAGGGGATTGCCCGGCGACACCAGCCACCAGATCCGATCCAGCTTCAGCCGAGTCAGCGCAAACCGGCTGATCGCCCGGTGGGCTTCGTGCGGCGGATTGAAGGAACCGCCGAGCAGGCCGATCCGCATGCCCCGGCTGTAGGCCGGAACAGCACGACGGGCCGCGACGGGATCTGGCGTCAAATCACACGTCCACGCAGGATGAGGGAATGTCTCACGGCCGCGTTTGCCCGGTGCCGTGCACCCGATATTTGAACGTGGTGAGCTGCTCGGCGCCGACCGGCCCGCGGGCGTGGAATTTGCCCGTCGCGATGCCGATCTCGGCGCCGAAGCCGAACTCGCCGCCATCGGCGAACTGGGTCGAGGCGTTGTGCAGCACAATGGCGGAATCGACCTCGTCGAGAAACTTCGCCGCCGCCTGCGGGTCGCCCGCGACGATCGCATCGGTATGGTGCGAGCCATGCTGATGAATATGCCCGATCGCGGCATCGACGCCGTCGACCAGCTTGGCGGCAATCACGGCGTCGAGATATTCGGTATCCCAATCCTGTTCGGCGGCTGGTGTGACGCGGGCATCGACGCGCTGCACGGCGTCATCGCCGCGCACTTCGCAGCCGGAGTCGATCAGCATGGTGATCAGCGGGGCGAGATGCGTCGCAGCCGCGGCGCGGTCGATCAGCAGCGTCTCGGCGGCACCGCAGACGCCGGTGCGGCGCATCTTGGCGTTGAGCACGATCGACTTAGCCATGTCGAGATCCGCGCTGCGATCGACATAAACGTGGTTGACGCCTTCCAGATGCGCGAACACCGGCACGCGCGCCTCGCTCTCGACGCGCGCCACCAGGCTTTTGCCGCCGCGCGGCACGATGACGTCGACGCTGCCGTCGAGTCCGGACAGCAGCAGGCCCACGGCGGCACGGTCTCGGGTGGGCACCAGCGTGATCGCGGCCTCGGGGAGCCCGGCTTCGCGCAGCCCCTGCACCAGGCAGTCATGAATGGCGCGGCCGGAGCGGAAACTCTCCGAACCACCGCGCAGGATCACGGCATTGCCGGACTTCAGGCACAGCACGCCGGCGTCGGCAGTGACGTTGGGGCGGCTCTCGTAGATCACCGCGACGACGCCGAGCGGCACGCGCACGCGCTCGATGGTCATGCCGTTGGGCCGCTGCCAGCTCTCGGTCACGGTCCCGATCGGATCGGCGATGCCGCGCACCACCGCGATGCCTTCGGCCATCGCCTCGACGCGTGCGGGTGTCAGCGTCAGCCGGTCGAGGAAGGCCGAATTGGCGCCAGACGCCTTGGCGTCGGCGACATCCTCGGCATTGGCGGCGAGGATCTTGTCGGCTTCGGCGCGGATCGCCCGCTCCATCGCTTCTAGCGCGCGGTTCTTCTGCTCCGGCGGCGCCAGCGCCAGCACCCGGGCGGCGGCGCGGGCGCGGCGTCCGAGATCGGTCATCAGCGTCGACAATTCGGCGCTGCCGTTGATGGCTTTGAGCGAGGCGGTCATGACAGAAACCTGAGAAATCTGTTGTGCGTCATGTAAATAGGCGGAAATCGCCGGTACGCCAAGCTGGTTGCGGGCAAACCGGGCGCTGACTATCCTTTGGGTGTTGTCAGGAGGTGCAGATGGCCGACACGTTCAAGCTGGACGAGCACTCCGCGGCTTTCGTCGAGAGTCTGGTCGAAAGCGGCCGCTATGAGACCGCCGATGACGTGGTGCGCGACAGCCTGCGCCAGATGCAGGCGCGCGAAGCCAAGCTCGAGGCGCTGCGGGCGGAGATCCAGAAGGGGCTGGACAGCGGGCCGGGCCGCGAGGTCGATGGCAAGACTTTGGCGGAAGAAGTCAAAGCGCGCGGACGAGCCAGGCTCGCCGCTGCCAAAAAGCTTGCGACTGCCAAAAATGAGTCAAAAGTTTAAACTACGCGAAGAGGCCGACGCTGATCTCGATGCGATCTGGGAGTACATCGCCGTCGATGATGTCACAGCCGCAAATGCCGTACTGAACCGTATCACCGATACGCTCGATTGGCTGGCCGAAACACCGATGGCCGGCCGGGCCCGGCCGGAATTGGGCGCTGGCTTGCGAAGCTTTGCAGTAAGGGGCTATTCGATCTTCTATACGCCCGGAGGCGGCAATTCGATCGACGTCCTACGAATCATGCATGGACGTCAAAATATCGAGCCAGACGATTTCAAAGACCACTAACCTGGCGCCGTGCCGACCACCAGATCATCGCGGTGGATCATCTCGGCGCGGCCGGTGATGCCGAGGATCTGCATCACGTCGGATGACGACCGGCCCTTGATCTTGTCGGCGTCGTCGGCATCGTAAGCAACGAGGCCGCGGCCGATTTCGTGTGTGTCCGGCCCGCGCACGATCACCGCGTCGCCGCGCGCGAATTGGCCGTCGACCCGGATCACGCCGGCCGGCAGCAGGCTCCTGCCAGCGCGCAGCGCCACCACCGCGCCGGCGTCGATCGTCAACGTGCCCTTCGGCTCCAGCGAGCCGGCGATCCAGCGTTTTCGCGCGGTGACGGGATTGGCCGGCGTCAGAAACCAGGTGCATGGCCCGCCGTCGGCGATCGCCTTCAGCGGGTGGTCGATTTTGCCCGAGGCGATCAGCATGTGTGTGCCGGCTGACGTCGCGATCTTGCCGGCCTCGATCTTGGTCCGCATGCCGCCGCGCGACAGCTCCGAGCCGGCCGCGCCGGCCATGCCTTCGATCTCCGCGGTGATCGACTCGACCACGGGAATCAGCTTCGCGTCCGGATTGCTGCCGGGCGGCGCGGTGTAGAGCCCGTCGATGTCGGACAGCAGGATCAGCAGGTCGGCGCTGGCCATGGTGGCGACGCGCGCGGCGAGGCGATCGTTGTCGCCATAACGAATCTCGTTGGTGGCGACGGTGTCGTTCTCGTTGATCACTGGGACCGCGCGCCATTCCAGCAGCTTGCCGATGGTCGAGCGGGCGTTGAGATAGCGGCGTCGTTCTTCGGTGTCCTGAAAGGTGACGAGGATCTGGCCGGCGCCGATGTCGTGGGCGCCGAGCACTTCGGACCAGGTGCGCGCCAATGCGATTTGGCCGACCGCGGCAGCCGCCTGGCTCTCTTCCAGCTTGAGCGGCCCACGCGGCAGCTTGAGCCGGCTGCGGCCCAGCGCGATGGAGCCGGAGGACACGATCATGACGTCGCGGCCGCCGCGATGCAGGTCGGCGATATCGGCCGCAAGTGCCGTCAGCCAGCCCGCCCGAACCTCTCCGGCGTTCGAGTCGATCAGCAGCGACGAGCCGACCTTGACGACGATGCGGCGGAAATCATGAAGCTTCGGGCTGGCCATCGAACACGGATCTGGGATTGGCGCGTGACCGCGCCGAGGGATGCGACGCGTCGTTTTGCAGCACGTCACCGGCCGGCGCAAGCCGGCGCAGGCGGCTCGCGGAACTTCGTGCGCGTGCTGGTGTTCCCATTTCGACGAAGTGTCTGATCCAGTTGTGAGTAACCGCGATTTTAGCACCGACCGACATTCAGCTTCTGCTCGCCCGCACCGAGTCGTTTGCCGCGCAGGCGTTCGAATGCGCTTCGGCGGCGGACGCCGATGCGGCGATCGACGAGACCCTGTGGGCCGAATTTCACCGCTCCGGACTGGCGATGGCGGCTTTTCCAACGTCGCTCGGCGGCCTTGGGCTGATCGAGTCCAATAGCCAGAGCGACTTGTGCACGGTCCTGCGACTGCTCGGCGCTGGCGACCTCTCGACCGCGCGGCTGATCGAGGGCCACATCAACGCGATCGCGTTGGTCTGCCGCTACGGCACCGCGGCGCAGCAGGCGTCGCTCGCGGCCGACGTGCGAAGCGGCGCCTTGGCGGCGGTGTGGGGCGCCGAAGATGCGGCCGGCTTGAAAATCGTAAGGCAGGGCAACCATGACGAGCTGCGCGGCCGCAAGATCCTCGCCTCGGGCGCCGGCTTCGTGACGCAGCCGATCGTCACCGCCAAGTCGGGCGACGATCAGTACATGTTTCTTCTACGGATCGCCCCGGATCATCCTGTCGACCTCAGCGGCTGGACCGCGCAAGGCATGCGTTCGACCGCGACAGGCGCGATCGACCTCACCGGCATGCGCGTCGGGCCCGATGAGCAAGTCGGAGCCGCCGGAGACTTCATGCGTCAGCCGTATCTCTCCGGCGGCGCGTGGCGTTTCTGCGCAGCGCATCTGGGTGCGATGGAGCGGTTGGTCGACCTGTTTCGGCATCATTTGGTGGCGCGCGGCCGCGGCGAGGATCCGTATCAGTTGCAGCGTATCGCCGCCTGCGTCGCCGCGGCGCGTACCGCGCGGTTCTGGGTCGAGGAGGCGGCGCGCCGGTTCGGCAGCGAGGCCGATGCAGAAACCATCGTGGCCTTCGCCAATATGACCCGGATGGTCACCGAGCGCTCCGCGCTCGACATCATGGAGAACGTGCAGCGCGGCGTCGGTCTGCTGGCGTTCATCCGGCCCGACCCGATCGAACGAATCTGCCGCGACCTGGCGACTTACTTGCGCCAGCCCGTGCCGGATCTGGCGATGAGCAATGCCGCACGCGCGTGGCTGAATTCGTCGCTGCCTGTAGGAGAATTCTGATTGCGCGCCGCGGACTATTTCGACGCGATCCGCCGATTGCCGATCGGCGCGCTGAGCGACATCACCGCGGGCGAGCCCTGCGTGGTGCTGTCGCCGCATCCCGATGATGAATCGCTCGGCGCCGGCGGTTTGATTGCAGCGGCTTGCGACGCCGGCCAGCGCGTCGAGGTCGTCTTGATCACCGACGGCGGCGCTTCGCATCCGAATTCGCCCAGCTATCCGCGGCAACGCCTGATCGAACTGCGTCGCGCCGAACTCGAACAAGCCGCCGCACTGCTCGGGCTGCCGCCTGATCACGTCCACCGCCTCGGCTTGCCCGACACCCAGGCGCCGACAGAGGGCCCGCCGTTCGATGCCGCCGTCAATGCGATCGCGGCGGTCTGCGCGCGTGCCGCGGCGAAATCGCTGCTGGTCACCTGGGACGGCGATCCGCATTGCGACCACCAGGCGACAGCGCGCATCGCCGAGGCGGTGTGCCGCCGGCACCCGGAGATCACGCTGTGGGCGTTTCCGATCTGGGGCTGGCATCTCGATCCCGCCGAGCCGCTGCACCGGCCGGCGCCTGAGGGACTGCGGCTCGACATTTCGGCACAGCAGGCCCGCAAGCGCGCGGCGATCGACGCCCACGCCTCGCAGATGACCGATCTGATCGGTGACGATCCGGATGGCTTTCGCTTCACCGAACAGACGCTGGCGCCCTTCGTCGGCCGTTATGAGCACTATCTGAGGGTCCCGCGATGAGCCGCCGGACCGAGACGATCGCGGCGGATTACTTCGAGCAGAAATATCGTGCGGACATCGATCCGTGGCGGTTTCGCAGCAGCGACTACGAACGCGAGAAATATCAGTCGACCATTGCGGCACTCGGCCGCTCGCGGTTCGCATCGGCCCTGGAAGTCGGTTGCTCGATCGGTGTGTTGACGGCCCAGCTCGCGCCGCGCTGTGACCAGCTGCTCGCGATCGATGCGTCACCGACCGCAATCGAGGCTGCGCGCCAGCAAGCGGTGCCCGACAACGTGACGTTTGAAGTCGCAACTTTGCCGCAGCAGTTTCCAGTCGGGCGGTTCGATCTGATCGTGCTGTCGGAAGTGTTGTACTACTTCGCGGCGCCGGATCTGGCGCGCGTGGCGCAGCAGTGCAATGAAGCGCTGCGGCCGGATGGCGAGATCATTTTGTGCCACTGGCTCGGCGAAACTGACTATCCGCTCACCGGGCTCGAGGCGAGCAATCAGTTCTTCGAGGCGGTGGCAGCTAGGCTGCCGGTTCGAGCCATTTTGAAGGACGACGTGTACCGGTTGGAGCGGCTGTCGGCGCACTGACCCGAAGCCGAAGCTGGCGCAGAATCATCTGAGCAATTGCGATCTGGCGCGGCAGATCGGACGGTCGCAGCGGGGCGCCGCGCTGCAGGGCGGGGCTGTCACGACAGATTCGCTGCCAGGCTTCCTCGAACACGAGCCCGGGCTGCGACAGCAGCCGCACGATGTCCCTCGACCCTTGCCAGCCACGCGGCAATTCGCGGTGCGCCGGCTCTGCTGCCAGCAGGCGGCGCAGGTGGCCGCGATAGATCGATCGCCGCGTCGCCTGCAGCGCAGGCTCGAGATCGTCGTCGCACGGCGCGTCGGTCTGCTGATGCCGCAGCCGCATCGTATCCGCCGCGCCGCCCTGGGCGCGGCCGTCGAGCCGGCACGAGGTCAGCACCGAGACTGCCATCGAGTGGCGGACTTTGAAGCCGGCGCGCTCCAGCGCAGCGGTCAGCGCAGAGTCTTCCCCGACCCGACGCGGCGGCAGACCGCCGATCGCCTGATAGGAAGCCAGCGTCAGCGCCAGGCTCGCGCCGGATGATACCCGGTGGTTCGGCCACGGATCGTGCGGGCGCGGATCGCAGCGCGCGTCAATCTCGGCGAGCAGACGCAAATACGTATCTTCCAGCCGGCCGCGGGCCAGGAATGCGCTGCCGAGTCCAACGATTTCGAGCGGCTCGGCATCAATATAGCCGGCGACGCAATCGACGCCGCGCTGCATCTCCCGCATCGTCGCGGCAAACCAGGTCGGCGACACGCAGCTGTCGGCGTCGGTGGTGAGGATCAAGCCGTCGCCGTCGCCGTGCTCGACGAGGCGTGCCGCGGCAAGATCCATCGCCTGCTTGCGGGCGCGGCCGGCGGAGAGCTGATCCGGCGGCAGCTGTGCCTCGATCACCACGACCGGATGCGGCACCAGAGCGGCGAACTCGCGCGCGACGTCCGCGGTGGCGTCGGTGGAATTATTGGCGAAGACCAGGATTTCGAATGCGCCGGCGCGGACCGGAGCGCCGGCTTCGTCGCGCTGCGTGGCCAGTGCGGCCAGGCAGCGGCGGATGCGCTGTGACTCGTTATGTGCGGGAATGGCGACAATCGCACGGCCGGCACTGAGATTGCGGTCGGCCTTCATCGCCCCACCTACGAATACCTTCTTGTCTCCGACCTGTGTTTCAAGGCCGTCGATCTACATTGATCCTGGAGAAAAGTGGTAGTTCGGGATTCGGTTCCGCCGCGCAAATAGGCGGCGATTGATTGACCTGCGCGTCTTAAGTTCGCCTGGCCCGGCACAAGACCGGCGTGACGCGTGCAAACGTCTGTACCGCCCAGCCGAGCAGCGCAGCTACTCAGGCGTCCTGCGGCGCCCAGGGTTTGGCATCCGCCGGATTGTCCGCGGCGCTGCCGATTGCCTTGTCGGAGACCGGGGCTTCGCCGATCACGACGGCGAGTGCGCGCAGTGCTTCCGGTACGCCCTGACCGGTGATGCCGGAGAGCAGCAGCGGCGTCTTCTTGGCGGCGCGCTTCAGCCGGTCCTTCTGCTTCTTTAGCTCGTCCGGCTCGACCGCGTCGATCTTGTTGAGCGCCACGATCTCGATCTTGTCGGCCAGCGTTTCCGCGTAGGCTTCGAGCTCGGCCCGCACCGTCTTGTAGGCCTTGCCGGCGTGCTCGCAGGTGGCGTCGATCAGATGCAGCAGCACGCGGCAGCGCTCGACATGGCCGAGGAAACGATCGCCGAGCCCAGCGCCTTCGTGGGCGCCTTCGATCAGGCCAGGAATGTCAGCGAGTACGAATTCGCGGCCGTCGGCATTCACCACGCCGAGTTGCGGATGCAGCGTGGTGAACGGGTAGTCGGCGATTTTCGGTTTGGCGGCGCTGACCTTGGACAGGAACGTCGACTTGCCGGCGTTCGGCAGTCCGACCAGCCCGGCATCGGCGATCAGCTTCAGGCGCAGCCAGATCCAGCGCTCTTCGCCCGGCAGCCCGGGATTGGCGTGACGCGGTGCGCGGTTGGTCGACGACTTGAAATGCGCGTTGCCGAAGCCGCCATTGCCGCCTTCGGCCAGCACGAAGCGCTCGCCGACCTTGGTGAAGTCGTGGATCAGCGTCTCTTTGTCTTCGTCGAAGATCTGGGTGCCGACCGGGACTTTCAGCACCACGTTCTTGCCGTTGGCGCCGTGGCGGTCGCTGCCCATGCCGTTGACGCCCTTCTGGGCCTTGAAGTGCTGCTGATAGCGATAGTCGATCAGCGTGTTGAGGCCGTCGGCCGCCTCGACGATGACGTCGCCGCCGCGGCCGCCATTGCCGCCGTTGGGGCCACCGAACTCGATGAACTTCTCGCGGCGGAACGCCACGCAGCCGTTCCCGCCGTCGCCGGAGCGGATGTAAACCTTGGCTTCATCGAGGAATTTCATGGCGCTATCCGTATCCCAGGGGGAGGGTGCGGGGCAACTGTTCGATCGCTATTCGCTGTCCGCCGAACCGCCCGCCGCCGGCCTTGCGCCCACACAAAGCGCCGGGCGATAAGCGCGGGCGCCGGCCGCTGCCGGGCGCGAAGGGTGCATGATCGATATGGGGCTGCTCCGCAAATTGTCCACCGGCCCCGATGATCACGGCGCGCACGGCGCCGGCATCGTGTTGATGCTGCTGGCGATGCTGGCGTTCTCGTTCGGCGATGCGCTCGGCAAGAAGGTGGTGGCGACCTATCCGGTCGGCGAGCTGCTGCTGCTGCGCGCGATCGCCGGCCTGATCGTGCTGGCGCCGCTGATCTGGCGGCAGCGCGCGGCGTTCCGGCAACTGGAGCGGCCGGGCCTGCAACTGCTGCGGACGCTGATCGCGGCCTGCGAAGTCGCGGCGTTCTTCATCGCCACAATTTATCTGCCGCTGGTCGACGTCATCACCTTCTATCTGGCGTCGGCACTGTTCGTTTCGGTCGGCGCCGCGCTGTTTCTCGGCGAGCGGATCGACCGGGCGCGGGCGGTGGTGATCGTGATCGGCTTCGGCGGCGTGCTGATCGCGCTGCAGCCGTCGCCGCAGACCATCACCTGGCCGGCACTAATCGCGATCCTGGCCAGCATGCTGTTCGCGGCGCTGCTGCTGATCACGCGATTTTTGCATCGCACGCCCGCGATGGTGCTGGCGTCACAGCAATTCGTCGGCACCGCGCTGCTTGGCGCGCTGCTGATGGCGCCGTCCGGCTGGATGACGCCGGCGCCGGTCGATTGGCTGTGGTTCGGCCTCGCCGGCATCGTCTCGGCGATGGCGCTGCTCTGCGTCAACCGCTCGCTCAGCCTCGCGCCGGCGAGCGTGGTGGTGCCGTATCAGTACACGATGATCATTTTCGCCGCCTCGTTCGGCTGGCTGGTGTTCGGCGACGTGCCGACGCTGCCGACGGTGATCGGCAGCGTGGTGATCATTGGCGCCGGCTTGTATCTGGCGCTGCGCGATCGTGCCGCCGGCATCGCCAAGTCTGCAGAGGCGGAGGTCTGAACGAACGAAGCCAGCGCCGAGAAGCGCGGCGGCCGAGCAGCGTCAGACGACCAAACGGCCGGGACATCCGGCCGTGTCGAAAGATCGTGCAAGCCGTCCGGCGTCAGCGGCTCCGCCGGGTCTTGCCCCAGCTCTTCAGCGACGACCACACGCCGCGCGTCAGGCGAAAGCAGTCGACCGGCGTCGACGAGCCGATCGCTTCCATCCGGTGCAGTTCGACGCCGGTCCACTGGAAGCCGCACTTCTCCAGCACGTTGCGCGACGCCGGATTGATCACCCGCGCGGCGGAGATCATCTGCTTGACCGCGTATTCCTCGAAGGTGAAGTCGATCACCGCCCGCGCCGCCTCGGTGGCGTAGCCGTTGCCCCAGTGCTCGATGCCGAGCCAGTAGCCGAGCTCCGGCGCCTCGCGGTTGCGCCAATCGACGCCAACCATGCCGACCGGCTCGAAATCGGCTTCGATCAGGAAAACCGTCTCGTGGTCCTGGCCCAGCGAGGTGACGAAGCGTGCAGCGTCGTCGCGCGTATAGGGATGCGGCAGCCGGCGGGTCATCTCGGCGACCCGGCGATCATTGGCGAGGCAAGCGATGGCCTTGACGTCCGCGAGAGCCGGCTTGCGCAGCGTCAGCCGCTCGGTCTCGAGGACGCAAGGTCTTGCCTCGCGCAACAAGGGTGTGGGTGTCGGGATTTCCTGCAACATCGCGGGCTCCTGATGCATCAAACAAATTGGACGCAAACGAAAGGGGAGGTCGGTTGTCCCGCCTCCCCTGGAGCCCTTTTGTGCTCCGCCGGTTTGTCAGGACCCGGCGGACACTTGTTTGTCCACCGTCTATTCGGCCGCCTGCGCAATCGGGAGAACCGATACGAAGGTGCGGCCGTTGGCTTTGGCGCGGAATTCGACGCGGCCTTCCACCTTGGCGAACAAGGTGTGGTCCGTGCCCATGCCGACGTTGAGGCCGGGGTGCCAGGTGGTGCCGCGCTGACGCGCGATGATGTTGCCGGGAATCACGTGCTCGCCACCATAGGCCTTGATCCCGAGGCGCTTGCCCGCAGAATCACGACCGTTGCGCGATGAACCGCCTGCTTTTTTGTGAGCCATGGCTCGTCTCCAAAATCCGAATTCTACCTAGACGATTTCCGCGACGGAATCATCCACTGATTTGACACGTCTGCCGCGCGTCGCCGCTTATTCGGCGGCGTCGGCTGCGGGAGCCGCTTCGGCCTTGGCGCGCTTCGGCCGCGGACCGACCGTGGGCTTGGCGTTGTCCGCGAGGATCTCGGTGATGCGGAGCACCGTGATCTCGTCGCGGTAGCCGCGCTTGCGCTTCGAATTCTTGCGGCGGCGCTTCTTGAAGGAGATCACCTTCGGGCCGCGCTTGTGGTCCAGCACCTCGGCCGCGACGGTGGCGCCGGCCACGGTGGGAGCCCCGAGCATCGGCGTGTCACCGCCCAGCACCAGCACTTCGCCGAGCTGCACGATGCTGCCGACTTCGCCTTCGATCTTGCCTACTTCGAGCACATCTTCCGGAACGACGCGGTACTGCCGGCCGCCGGTTTTGATGACTGCGAACATCGTTTTCATCCTTCGTGTTCGATCCCAGCCTCGGTCGAGCCGGGCCGGCTTTTTGGTCAGTCGTTGTGGGTAGCGACCGCGAGAGCCGCCATTTTGATGCGAAAGGCCACGCCCTCTTAGGGGGCTTCGGCACGGGCGCACAAAGCAATTCGGCGCAGGACCTGCCCACGCCGGGTGCTCGACTTATAGCGGCGGGTCCTCGCCCGTCAAGCCGAAAACGGCAAAAACTCGAATCCCGTCAGACACAAGCCGAAGCCGCGATATCCCGAGCGCGGTGCAACCAACCGGTTCCGTCGCCGTTGTCAGGCGGCTTCACACGGGGAAATACGAATGGCTGAGGACACGCTGACCACCACAACCGCCGGCATTGCTGCGCATGGCTCTCCCCGGCTGCCGTCGGTGGACATCGACACCTACAACATCGAGCTCAAGGACGATGAAGGTTTCCTCGGCGACCGCGCCTCCAAGGGCGCATTCCAGCGCATCCTGGACGCTTCGCGCAAACCGCTGAAGAAGAACGGCGACGATCCGCTCGGCAAGAAAGACACCAAGGAAATCAGCAAGAGCACGCTCGACGAGTTGCTGGTCGGCGACGATGTCGCGGCCGCCGCGCTGGTGCACGGCGCGATCGAGGAATTTGCTCAGGAGCTGGCCTATGTGACGCGGCGCTTCCTGAAGACCAAGTCATGGGCCGGCACCGAGTGCATCGTGGTGGGGGGCGGTTTCCGCCAGAGCCGGGTCGGCGAACTGGCGATTGCCCGCTGCGACCTCTTGCTCAAGTCCGAAGGTTTCAACATCGATCTGGTGCCGATCCGGCACCATCCGGACGAAGCCGGCCTGATCGGCTGCCTGCATCTGGCGCCGTCCTGGATCTTCGAAGGCCACGACAGCATCCTGGCGGTCGATATCGGCGGCTCCAACATTCGCTGCGGCGTGGTCGAGACCGGATGGAAGAAGGCCAAGGACCTGTCCAAGGCGTCTGTCTGGAAGTCCGATCTGTGGCGCCACGCCGATGACGAGCCGACCCGCGAGGGCGCCGTCAAGCGCCTGACCAAGATGCTGAAAGACCTGCTCGCCGATGCCGAGAAGGAAGGCTTCAAGCTGGCACCGTTCATCGGCATCTCGTGTCCCGGCGTGATCAACGACGACGGCACCATCGAGAAGGGCGCCCAGAACCTGCCGGGCAACTGGGAGAGCAGCAAATTCCACCTGCCGCGCAGCCTGGTCGAGGGCATCCCGACCATCGGAGATCATGATACCGCGATCCTGATGCACAATGACGGCGTCGCGCAGGGCCTCAGCGAAGTGCCGTTCATGCAGGAATTCACCCGCTGGGGTGTCCTGACCATCGGCACCGGCCTAGGCAACGCCCGGTTCACCAACCGCAAGCCGAAAGACAAGGCCAAGAAGGACAAGTCCAAGGATAAGGACAAGGAAAAGGACCGCAAGGACAAGGACGACTGACGACGGGCTCGGCTTATGATCGTTGGCACGGGGGCGGCAAGGCGCCACCTCCTCGGCTGGCGGCCAACGCGGCAACCGCCGGCCCAGGCCGACAGTTTTATGGCGAAGCCCGATTGCCCCGCTTGTGAATCCGGCGCGGCTCCCTTAAGAACAGCGCCGACCACAACGGGCCGCAAGGCCCGGTCCCGGCGCCGCGGAGAGGTGGCAGAGTGGTTGATTGTACCGCACTCGAAATGCGGCATAGGTGCAAGCCTATCGGGGGTTCGAATCCCCCCCTCTCCGCCACGTTTTCCGGTGCTTCCGGCTTTCAATCTTGACGTGGTTTGACGCGCTATCGGTGGGCCGCGCAGGTTCGCACGCGGAATGTAACCCGCAAGATCAGATGGCACCGGGGCTATGAGGCGGGACAAGCCGGGACGACGCGGGATTTCGTTCGAAGTTGCAATAGCTTAGAGACGATCTGGCGGGTGGCGGCGCTGGTAATCGGTGCGAAAGATCAAATGGCAGTTGTGCCACCGACGTCGTCGGGCGCCATTCCGGAAAACCCAGATAAATCAATGAGGCCAGCGGCGAACTGGGAAATGGCTTCCCGGTTCGAACTCTTAAATTGGTGGCGAACAAAGGGTTAGCCGCGCGACTGAGCGGCGCCTTGAAATCGGAACTGGCAACGCGGCCTAGCCACCGGTGCCGAGCCGTTGAATACCCTTGAGGCAATCTACTGAGAGCGCATCCCATCGGGCGTATTGGCGTTCGTAGCTCGCGGGGCCACCCGTCATATTGCCAGCTTTGCCGGCTGCGATGAAGTCGACCACCGCCTTAGCCGCGGCGCTGCACACGGCCTTATCTTTATCCGGAAGCGGCAATTGCAACGCCGCCTGGAGCTGTTTCCCGGCCGTCGCCTGCTCTGTGTCGATGCGGTTCAGATCAGCTATCCCCGTGATCGCGATCCTCGCGTACTTCGCGGCTCTTTTAAGCTCGATGTACCAGTCTCTGGATTGCTCCCAACCTCCGGCGCAAGCGACTGAGATGGGTATGAGAGATAAGGCCGCACTGACGGCCGCGCAGCAACATCGGGATGCCTTTAAAATCATTGCCGCCACCATTAATCTCACTCTGCCAGGGCTACATCGCCTTCGCGGCAGAGGATGTGTATCCGCGTTGCGCGATCGAGGCTGGGGTCGAAGCGGACGTCATTCGCCGTCATAAATTCGGGCCAACGGAATTCGCGTCCTGATCCTGGGATGTCGACGCGATTCACCTTGAACCGGCTGTTGACGAGAATATTGCAGTTGGTCAGCGGCCCTCCCGTATTATTTCGAACAATCAAGACCTCACGATTTACGGAAACGGTCGCCTTGAGATGACCAGCCTCGTTCGCAGGTCCACAGCCCGCCAGCAGACCAAACGAAGCAGAAATGACTAGAGCCCTGCGCCGACAGGGCCCAGTGACGATCCTCATGGCCTTATCTTGTCCGATCTTGTCCGAAGTGGTGATTGCATCAGTTTGCCTCCGCCGCGAGAAACGAGTCCATGAGGGGCAGTCCGCGGACCAACATCAAGCCGAGGCTTTATCAGTGCCCGGCTCGGCTCGCGCGCTTCGGATTTCTGCACGCAACTGCGTAACGATCAACTTGATCATAGCACCGCGCTCCACAGGATCGGCCGTCGCCGCGGTGATCTCATCGTATTTGCGCGCAGCCATACGACCAAGGTCGATCATCGACAATCCGACACGCTCCTCCTTGTAAAGACGCTGGATTGCATCGACCACCCGCCCGAAAAGCTCCTCGTTCAGCCCCTTGTTCGTCAAGCGACGCCGGATCGGTCCGGCAACCGTCTATCTCGGAGACGCCCTCGAAATCCTTCCGACCCTAGGGCCGGTCGGCGACGTCCTGACCGACCCGCCATATTCGAGCGGCGGCAACGTCCGCGATCGGGCCATGGCCAGCACCGCGAAATATCTGAGCACGGGGCATCCGGCCTATCCCGAGTTTCAGGGAGACACCCGCGACCAGCGCTCCTTCCTGGCCTGGTCGACGCTCTGGATGGGGCGCGCGCGGGCGCTGACGCGCCAAGGGGCGCTACTGGTGTGCTTCTCCGATTGGAGGCAACTCCCGGTCACCAGCGACGCCCTGCAGTGCGCCCGCTGGGTCTGGCAGGGGGATTGTGCCCTGGGACAAGACGGAGGGCTCACGGCCGCAGAAAGGCCGCTACAGGGTGCAGGCCGAGTACGCGCTTTGGGGGACCAACGGCGCTCGGCCGCCGGTCGGGCCGGTCGCGCCCGGCGTCTTCCGGATGTCGGTGCCCAGGATTAAGCACCACGTCGCCGGCAAGCCGGTGGATCTGATGCTCGGCCTGATGGGCGTCATGGAAGGCCTGATCCTCGACCCGTTCATGGGTTCAGGCACGGTGGGCGTCGCCTGCATGTAGCGGGGGATGCCTTATGTGGGGATTGAGGTCGACGCCACTTATTTCGACATCGCCTGTGGCAGGTTGGAAGAAGCTTTGATTCTTTATTCCAGAGAAAAGGTAGCTGGAGAGTGAGCCGATGCAGCCACTTTTAGCATTGCCGTACGAAGTGCAGATTGTCCTATTGGCAGGGTATTTCGGCTACAAGGTCACCACTATCGGACGAAACGTATCACACCGAACCGAAGACTTTCTTCTCCAGGTTCTAGCGTTCGGGTCGATAGGTCGGATTGCGGCTGCTGGGTTCATCCAGTTGATCGCCTACTGTCGTGACACTCCGGTACCATTGCCCGAGAACATCCAGCTGGTTATCATTGCGGTGATCGCCCTCGTAGTCACGATGCTCGTGGCATTGGCTTGGCGCGGCGGTCTGCAGTCTAAATGGATCGGCTTCATGCAGATGATCCATCTTTACCGCGACGATCATCAAGGCTCCGTTTTATCTTCAATTGTCCAAGAAAAGGCGGTTTGGCCCAGCGTGCTGGTCCATTTCGACGATGGACGGATCTACGAATCTGATTTCCACCAGCTTTCGGAGAGGCCATTAGCCCATATCTGCCTGAACGATGATGGGATCGCGATGTACGTGACCAAAGTTCATCGGGAGGACGGCACCGAGGTTGATGTCGTCCACACCACTGATGAATATGGCTCTTCGATCAACTATTTCCCTCGCTCGAATATCGAGAGGATCGAGATTGCCTGGGAGAAAGGGTGATCAGCGTGTCGGCTTCGGCGGGGTGGCGGTTGACCCGCCGTTTCCGCTGGATGTGGCCGGCTTCGCTGATGCCCCTCCCTTCGGCGGTGATGCCGTGAGCGGCACCGCACTCCTTACCAAAGGCTTGGCACTGTCGCCCACTAACCTGTGGGACAGGTTACCGGGGCGGCAGCTGTTACCGCCAGCGTTCGACTTGCTCATGAATTTTCCTTCGCGCAATGATGGCTCGGGGGTGACCGAGCCTCTTCGGAGGTTGGACGATTCACTTCGGCTTGCGACGGAAATTGATGCCATCTGATCTTGCGCGCGCCGCCATTCGTTTGCGCGCTACACGCAATCACTTTAGAACCATTATGCCGGCGCGGCGTTGAGCGGGGGTCCTATGGAGTTCCACCATGCCGCTGACGATCAACGGAACCGAGCACAGTTTCTCAGGTGATCCGCGCACCACGCTGCTCGATTTCCTTCGCCGTGACTGCGGACTCACCGGCACCAAGAAGGGCTGCGATCACGGGCAGTGCGGCGCCTGCACGGTGCTGATCAACGGGCAGCGGATCAATTCGTGTCTGACGCTCGCGGTGATGCACGATGGAGACAGCGTCACCACCATCGAGGGGCTGGGCACGCCGGACGACATGCATCCGCTGCAATCGGCGTTCGTGCGACATGACGGTTATCAATGCGGCTACTGCACCCCCGGCCAAATTTGTTCGGCCGCCGGCATGTTGCAGGAAGCCGCGATGGGATGGCCGAGCTTCGTCACCGACGATCTGTCGGCTGAGGTCAGCCTGACCGCGGACGAGATCCGCGAACGCATGAGCGGCAATCTGTGTCGCTGCGGCGCCTATTCGAACATTGTCGACGCCATCACCGAGGTGAAGGAGGCGGGACGATGAGGCCGTTCGAATACACCCAGGCTCACGGGCTCGAACGCGCCGCGCTGCTGCTGCGCGATGGCGGGCGCGCGATTGCCGGCGGCACCAATCTGCTCGATTTGATGAAGCTCGAGATCGAAACCCCGAGCGAACTGGTCGATATCAATCGGCTACCGCTCGGCGGCATCGAGGCCGAGGGCGATGGCTTGCGGATCGGCGCGCTGGTCAGCAACAGCGTCTGCGCCGCGGACGAGCGCGTGCGCCGCGACTACCCGGTGCTGTCGCGCGCGATCCTGGCAGGCGCGACGTTTCAGCTGCGCAACAAGGCGACCACCGGCGGCAATCTGTGTCAGCGCACGCGCTGCAACTACTTCTACAATATCGAGACGCCGTGCAACAAACGCCAGCCGGGGAGCGGCTGTTCGGCGATCGGCGGGTTCAACCGGATCCACGCGGTTCTCGGCGCCAGCGATCAATGCATCGCCACCTATCCGGGCGACATGGCGGTGGCGCTGGCGGCGCTGAACGCGGTCGTCGAAATCGCCAAGCCGGACGGCCGCAAGCGCAGCGTGCCGGTCCGCGGCTTCCATCGGCTGCCGGGCGACACACCCGATAAAGACAATGTGCTCGAGCCGGGCGAAGTGATCACCGCGGTGCTGCTGCCGCCGCCGCGGGGCGGCCGCCAGATCTATCGCAAGGTGCGTGACCGCTCGTCTTATGCCTTCGCGCTGGTGTCCATCGCCGCGGTGGTCCGGATGGAGGGCGACAAGATCGCGGACGCCTCGCTGGCGTTCGGCAGCCTGGCGCACAAGCCGTGGCACGATCCGCGGATCGACGATCTGGTGCGCGGCAAGCTGCCGTCCGACGCGCTGATCGATCAAGCCGCCGATTTGCTGCTCGAAGGCGCCACCGGTTACGGCGCCAATGATTTCAAAATTCCGCTTGCCCGGCGAACCCTCAAGGCGGTGCTGCGCGAAGCCACGGGAGCTGCCGCATGACTCGCATGCTGACGATGGACAAGCCGGACGATCGCAACCGGCTCGATGCGATGGTGCAGGGCGTGATCGGCAAGCCGCTGGATCGCCCGGACGGCCCGGCCAAGACCACCGGCACCGCCAAATACGCGGCCGAATACACGATCGATGGCTGCGTCGAGGGCGTGCTGGTCACCGCGGCCATCGCCAAGGGCGAGGTCACGGCGATCGACGAGGGCTCGGTGCTGTCGCTGCCGGGTGTCATCGCGGTGATCAGCGACGACCGCATGATCGCCCGGCCCGCGCAGGGCGGCGCCGGCAAGTCGCCGATCCGCAATGTGCGTCAGGTAGCTTATCGCGGTCAGCCGATCGCATTGGTCGTGGCTGAGACGTTCGAACAGGCCCGCCATGCAGCCAAGCATCTGCGGGTCGCGTATCGCGAGGACGATGACGGCCTGCTCGATCCGCACGACAGCGACGCGCCGGTCGAGGTATTCGGCGAGCCGGTGCGACAGGGCGATCTCGAGCACGCGATGAGCACCGCCGCGCACGCGGTTGATGTCACCTACACCACAGAGGGCCACAACAGCGCGCCGATGGAGCCGCACGCCAGCATCGCGCAGTGGGACGGCGCGACCCTGACGCTGCATTCCAGCCTGCAGATGCTGCGCTACAACATCAAGGAGCTCGCCGACGCGATCGGGCTGTCGCCCGACAAGGTTCGGCTGCTGTCGCCTTATGTGGGCGGCGGATTCGGCTCGAAGCTTGGTATCAGCCCCGAGGGCGTCGCGGCGGCGGTGGCGGCGATGACGCTGAAGCGGCCGGTGCGCGTCGTGATGCTGCGCCAGCAGGTCTTCCAATGCGTGATGCGCCGCTCAGAGACGACGCAGCGGCTGCGGCTTGCCGCCGATGCCGATGGCCGGCTGATGGGCTTCGGCCACGAGGCGCGCGTGTCCAATCTGCCGGAGGAGGAGTTCGCCGAGCCGGTGACCCAGGCCAGCGAATTTCTCTATCCCGGCAAGGATCGCAGCCTTCGCGTCGATCTGACGCGGATCAATCTGATGACGGCGGGCTCGGTGCGTGCGCCCGGCGAGGCGGTCGGCATGCAGGCGCTTGAATCCGCGATGGATGAACTCGCCAACGCCATCGGCATCGATCCGGTCGAGCTGCGGCTGCGCAACATCCCGGATCGCCATCCGAGCGAGGATATTCCGTATAGTTCGCGCAAGCTCACGGAGTGCCTGAAAGCCGGCGCGAAGCGCTTCGGCTGGAACGGCGCCGATCGTCGGCCGTGCATGCGGCGCGAGGGGGAGTGGTGGATCGGGACCGGCATGGCGAGCGCCGCACGTGTCCACAATCTCAATGAAGCGCAGGCGCGGGTGACGCTGCGCCCGGACGGCACCGCCGAAGTTGCCTCCGACATGACCGACATCGGCACCGGCACCTATACGGTGCTCGGCCAGATCGCCGGCGAGATGCTCGGGCTCGATCCGCGCGACGTCGAGGTGCGGCTCGGTGATACGCAGTTTCCGCCGGGCTCGGGTTCGGGCGGCAGCTGGGGCGCGCCGTCGACCGGGTCGGCCGTGTTCGAGGCTTGCGAAGCGATCCGCATGCAGATCGCCGAGCGGCTCGGCTGCGCCGAGGATCAGCTCAAGCTTAAAGACGGATTCGCCGAAACCGGAAACCGGCGCATCGCCTTCACGGAGTTGCTCGCCGGCGAAGCCTTGGAGCAGGTCGGCCACTTCAAGAGCGGCAAGGTGAGCGAATCCTTCGCCACCGCGATGTATGGGGCGTTCTTCGTCGAAGTCGCCGTCAATGCCTATACGGGCGAAACCCGCCTTCGCCGTTTCGGCGGCACCTTCGGGTGCGGCCGTGTGCTCAACGCCAAGACGGCCACCTCGCAATGCATGGGCGGCATGGTCTGGGGCATCGGCAGCGCGCTCGGCGAGGACTTAGTGTTCGACAAGCGCTTCGGCCACATCGTCAATCCGGACTTCGGCGAGTATCACATCCCGGTCAATCTCGACGTGCCGCATCTCGATGTCGAACTACTCGACGAGCGCGATCCGGCGGCGAGTCCGCTGCAGGCCAAGGGTGTCGGCGAGCTGGGAATCTGCGGTGCGGCGGGCGCGATCTGCAACGCGATCTATCACGCCTGCGGCGTTCGCGTGCGCAGCTTTCCGATGACGCCGGACAAGATCCTCCCGGGCCTTCCGGACGTGTGATCTGTCGCTGCCGATCGCAGGTGTGTGCGTTGCATCACGCGTCCTCTCGCCACGTCTTGGCGGCGTCGGTATGCCCTGATCCCGTCTTGCGGAAATCCACGATTGCGTAGTGCCGACTCGCAGCGCCGCCCGGCCGAGCAGCCGATGCGTTCAGGCGGCTCGTCAGTTGACAAGCCACCTGGCGAGCCGCAAGACGCAGGCAGCGGGTAGCGCCGACTGGCTCGGACGAATGCGTCGACTCCAGTCAAACTGCGCCTTCGCGATCAATCGAGGAGCAAGGCGGCATGAAGACCACCGAACCGATTGCAGGCTACGACATCCCGGCCGTGGAGGCCTGGATCCGCACCAACGTCCCGGTGCTGGAGCCGCCGCTGCAGTGGACGCGGCTGCAAGGCGGTCACTCCAATCTGACCTATCTGATTGAAGACGCCGGTGGCCGCAAGGCAGTGATCCGCCGGCCGCCGCTCGGCGAGCTGCTGCCCAAGGCGCACGACATGCAGCGCGAATGGGCGCTGATCAGCGCGCTCGGTCCAACCGCGGTGCCGGTCCCGGCCGCGCTCGGCTTCTGCGACGATACAGAAGTGACCGGTGCGCGGTTCTACATCATGGGCCACGTCGACGGCCGGCCGCTCTACAGCGCCGACGATACGCGCCGCCTGGTGCCGGAATCGCAGCGCGAAAAGCTGGCGCATTCGTTCATCGACGTGCTGGCCGATCTGCATGAGGTCGACCCGGACACGGTCGGTCTCGGCGATCTCGGCAAGAAGGACAGCTACGTCGGCCGCCAGCTCAAGACCTGGTATCAGTCCTGGACGGCGTCGATCGAGCCGGCGAAATTCGACGATCCGCGCGCCCACAGTCTGCGCGAATTCCTGCTCGCGCAGCTACCGGATCAAGGTCCGGCGCGGATCGTGCACGGCGACTACGGCCTGCACAACACGCTGACCGGGCCGGACCACAGCATCGTCGCGGTGGTCGACTGGGAGATCTCCACACTGGGCGATCCCCTCGCCGACCTCGCTTACGCGCTGAACCAGTTTCCCGATCCCAGCGACCGCGATCGAGAATGGGGCGAAGCGCCGACTGCGGTACCGGGCTTTCCGACCCGCACCATGCTGGCAGATCGCTATGCGTCGCGCACCGGGCGGGATTTGTCGAAGCTCGATTACTACGTCGGCTTCAACCGCTGGAAGAGCGCCGCGATCGTTCACGGCGTCTATGCGCGCTACATGGCGGGGCAGAAGAGCGCCGAGGGCGTCGATCTGGATAATCTGCGGCGCCGCATCGGCGAGCAACTCGATCTCGCCGATCAGGCTATCGGGCGGCTGAAGCAGCACGGCCTATCAGCGTAGTCCGAGCGACCTCGTCCGCAGACGAAGCGCTGTGCCTTCGTCTGCCTCTGATAAGAAAATCAACAAGGGAGAAACACTGATGAAACTCGATTCCTCCGTTGCGGCGGTCGTCACCGGCGGCGCGTCCGGCCTTGGCGCGGCGACAGCGCGGGCACTGGCGGCGCAAGGCGTCAAGGTCGCGATCTTCGACTTCAACGACGAGAAGGGCGAAGCGGTCGCCAAGGAGATCGGCGGCGTATTCTGCAAGGTCGACGTCACCTCCGACGAGCAGGTCGATGCGGCTTTCGCCAAGGCGCGCGCGGCGCATCAGCAGGAGCGCATCCTGGTCAATTGCGCCGGCACCGGCAATGCGGTGAAGACCGCCGGCCGCGACAAGAAGACCGGCGAGCCGACGCATTTCCCGATCGACGCGTTCAACCGCATCATCCAGATCAATCTGGTCGGCACGTTCCGCTGCATCGCCAAGTCGGCCAAGGGCATGCTGTCGCTGCCGGCGCTGGACGACGGCGAGCGCGGCGCGATCGTCAACACCGCGTCGGTGGCGGCCGAAGACGGCCAGATGGGGCAGGCGGCCTATTCGGCTTCGAAGGCCGGCGTCGTCGGCATGACGCTGCCGATCGCGCGCGATCTGATGAGCGAAGGCATCCGCGTCAACACCATCCTGCCCGGCATCTTCAACACGCCGCTGCTGCAGGGCGCGCCGGAGAACGTCAAGGCGGCGCTGAGCGCCTCGGTGCCGTTCCCGAAGCGGCTCGGCATGCCGGACGAGTATGCCCAGCTGGCGCTTCTGATGATCACCAACGGCTACTTCAACGGCGAAGACGTCCGCCTCGACGGCGCCATCCGGATGGCGCCGCGCTGAGCGGCTGCGTCTCGACAAGCGCATAGGCGGATCGGGCGCTCCCATCGGGCCCGATCCGCAGCCGTTGCAAGCGGGGGCCGGGCAGGCACCGATCGACGCGAGATCGCAGGCTTGATCGCAAGCGCAGATTGAATTCTAAGGATGTCGGGCGTGCCGGGAATCGATCGCCAGCTGGTTGCTGTGCGTCCCGGTCGGCCCCCAATCCTCAGATGATCTCGCCATGCGCTTCACCTTCATTCATGCTGCTGATCTGCACATCGACAGTCCGCTGGCAGGGCTGCGCGCCAAGAACGAGGATGTGGCGCAGCGCTTTGCCGAAGCGGGACGCAAGGCCGTGCAGGCGCTGGTCGACGAAGCGATTGCCAGCAACGCCGCCTTCCTGATCATCGCCGGCGACATTTTCGACGGCGACTGGAAGGACGTCACCACCGGGCTGTTCTTCGTCGGCGCCATCGGGGCGCTGCATCGCGCCGGGATTCCGGTGTTCATCACCAGGGGAAATCACGACGCCGATAGCCTGATGTCACGCGATCTGCCTTATCCCGAGAGCGTCAAGGTGTTTCCGACCAAAGCCACGACGGTCGAACTCGACCGCTTCCGCGTGGCGCTGCACGGCCGCAGCTTTGCGGATCGCGTCAACGCGGATTTCGTCGCGAGCTATCCGGCGCGCCGCGACGGCTGGCTGAATATCGGTGTGCTGCATACCTCGCTCGACGGCACGCGCGGCCACGAGGGCTACGCGCCGTGCAGCGTCGATGACCTCAAGCGCTTCGGCTACGATTACTGGGCGCTCGGCCATGTCCACGCCGCCGAGATCATTCACCGCGACCCGTGGATCGTGTTTCCGGGCAATCTTCAAGGCCGCAGCGTTCGCGAGACCGGCGCTAAAGGCGCGATGCGCGTCACCGTCGAGGACGGCCGCATCGTCGACGTCACGCCGCTGGCGCTGGATAGCGCGCGTTGGGCGCATCTGACGATCGATATCACCGGCGTCGCGGACGAGACGCAAGTGTCGTCCGTGGTGAACGAGCGGCTTGCCGAACTGCATGCGCAGAGTGACGGCCGTGCGCTCGCGGTGCGCGTCACGCTGACCGGCGCGACGCCGCTGCACAACAGGCTGCTGGTCCGCCGCGAGGCGCTGCAGGACGATCTGCGCGCCGCCGCGCTGCATCTCGCCGCCGATTGCTGGATCGAGCAGCTCAAGCTCAAGACGACGCTGCCGGCGCAGACTGTCGTGCGGCCTGAAGGGGACGACATCGACGTTGCCGCCTTGCTCGCCGAAGGCGCTCAGGATCCCGGCTTTGCGGCCGCGCTGGCAGAGTTAGCCGAGACCATCAAGGCCAAATTGCCACGCGACGTGCAGGACGAATTCGCCGCGTCCGAACTGCTCGGCACGCTGTCCGACGATGCCCGGACGTTGCTGGCCGGAGAGCTGTCGTGAGAATCGAACAGCTGGCGCTGGAGCGCTACGGCATCTTCACCGACCGGATCGTGCCGTTCGCCCCGCAGGCGTCACTGCACATCGTGCTCGGCGCCAACGAGGCCGGCAAGACCTCGGCGCTGACGGCGATCGGCGATCTGCTGTTCGGCTTCGCCCCGCGCACCGACTACGACTTCAAGCACGACAGCAAGCTGCTGCGGCTCGGCGGCAGCTTTCGCCATTCCGATGGCCGCTTGATCACCGCGCGCCGGCGCAAGGGCAACAAGAACACGCTGCTCGATGCCGCCGATCAGCCGCTGCCGGACGATCATCTGGCGGCGCTGCTCGGCGACGTCACGCGCAGCAGTTTCAACCGCGAATTCGGCATGACCGCGCAGGCGCTGCGCGCCGGCGGCGACGAATTGCTCGGCGCCGGCGGGCGTTTGGCCGAGACATTGGCGGCGAGTTCGGCCGGCATGGCCGAGCTGTCGCGCATCAAGGACCGGCTGCAGCAGCAGGCCGACGACCTGTTCACGCCGCGCAAATCCGCCAGCAAGCCGTTCTACCTGGCGGCCGAGCGCCGTGACGCGGCCGACAAGGAGCTACGCGACGCCATCGTCACCAAAGACATGCTGCGGCAATTGCAGGGCGCGGTCGAGCAGGCCGCCGCCGAGCTGGAAAAGCTGAAGGCGGAGCACGCCGCCTGCGGCAGCACACTGGCGCGCTGGCAGCGCACGCTACGCGTTCGGTCGCCGCTGGCTCGCCTCGACCGGATTGAGGCCGAGCTGGCAGAGCTCGCAGATCTGCCGCAGGTGACCGAAGAAAACCTCACGGAATGGCGCACGGCGCTCGACAGCAAGACCGCGCGCGAGGCCGAGATCGCGGCGCTCGACGCCGCCGCGGCTGCGGATGCGGCCGAGATCGCGACGATCCATGTCGACGAGGCGCTGCTCGCCGAAGCCGGCACGATCGAGGCGTTGCGCGAGCGGCTCGGCGCGGTGCGCAAGGCGGCGTCCGACCTGCCGCGGCGGCGCCACGACCGCGCCAGCGCCGAGGCCACGCTGGACGACTGCGCCCGCAAGCTCGGCCTTCCGTCGCATGTCGAGCTGCTCACCGCGCTGCCGACCGATCCGGCGCTCGCCGAGGCACGCGACCGGCTCGAGAGGATGCGAAGCGCCACGAAGGAGTTGGCCGAGATCGAAGGCCGGCGCGAGCGGGCAAAGCGCGAACGCGACGCCCAAGCTGCGACCGGCGACGATCCGCATCTCGTCGATCTCGAACCACTACGCCAGCGCTTCGAGGCGCTCGGCGACATCCCGGCGCAGGAGGAGCGGCTGCGCCGCGACCGCGCCGCGCTGGCGGTGGAGCTGGAGGCGATCGGTTATGCGGTCGCTGCGCTCGATCCAGCGCCAGGCGCGCTGGAGCGAGTACGCGCGCTGCCGGTGCCCGACCGCGCGACAATCACCAAATTCGCCGCCGCTTTCGAGCTCAGCGAAACCGAGCTGAAGCGGCTTGATGCGGAGATAGCGAAACTCGACGATGCGATCGCCGCCTCCGACGCCGAGCTGGCGCGGCTGTCGAGCGCCGGCGCGGTGCCGACCAAGGACGATTTGATCGCAGCCCGACGGCTGCGCGACGATCGCCTGGGGGCGCTCTACGATGGTCTCGACGGCGATCGCGACGAACGCCGGCAGCGGTTCGACGGCGTCGCCGAGGCCTCGCGAGCGATCGACGGCATTACCGATTCACTGCTGACCGACACCGAACGCGCCACCCGGCACCAGGACGCGCAGCGGCGGATCGCAGAGACCCGCAGCGAACGCGAGCGCATCACCACGAAGCGGGCGAGCCTGCAGCAGGGACTGGCGGACATCGCGCAACGCTGGGCGAAAGTCTGGACCGCATCGGGGCTGCAACCGGTGGCCGCGCCCGACATGCTGCGCTGGCGCGACCGGCTCGACGACATCATCGGCCGACTGGACAAATGCGATCTGCAGCGGGCGGCGATTGACGCCCAGACGATGGCGCTGAGCGACGGCAAAGCGGCGATCATCGGCTTTCTCGACAGCGTCGGCCGCCCGGCCGATCCGAAGGCGCCCGCAGGCGTGCTGTATCGCGAAGCCAAGGGACGGTTCGACCAGCTGGTCACGGCGTGGAGCGACGCGAAGGCGCGTCAGGTCGCCAGGGAGCGGCTCGATCGCGATCTCGCCGAAGCCGATGCAGCGCGCGAGAGCTGCGAGCGCACCCTTGGGGATCTGCGGCAGCATTGGCCGCAGACGATGCAGGCGATCGGGCTTCCAGGCGAGGCATCGCCGGCGCAAGCCGAGGCTGCGCTCGCGGTGTGGAGTTCGGTCGGGGTGCCGCGCGCCAATCTCGATCGTGAGAGCCGCAGCGTCGATACCATCACGGCGGATCTGCAAGAGTTCGACAGCGATGTTGCCGACCTGGCGGCGCGTGTCGCGCCGGATCTGAGCAGCCTTGCGGCGCAGGAGGCGGTGCCGCGCCTCGCCGAGCGGCTCGACGAGGCCCGCCGCGGCAGCGAGGCGTGCCGGCGTCTACATGACAACGCCGCGAAGCGCGCGATCCGCCGCGGTGCCCTGGTCGCGCAGCTTTCAGCAAGCACCGACGCGCTGCAGCGTGCCAGCGACATCCTCAGCGCCGAACTCACGGCGGTGCCGGAGTTGCTGTCGCGGTTCGCCGACCGGCTGCAGTTGCAGTCCGAGCAAGCCGAGCTGCGTCGGCATCTGTTGGAAATCGCCGATGGTCAGGACGAGACCGCGCTGCGCCAGGAGCGCGAGGGCATCGATCTCGACCGGCTGCAGGCCGACATCGCCAGCGCGACCGAACTCCAATCGCAGCTGGTCAAGGATATCGGCGACGCCACCGTGGCCCATCATCAGCGCCAGCGTGAAGTCGACGCGCTGACCAAGGGACGCGACGCTGCCGGCGCGGCGAGCCGGCGCCGCGAGGCGGGCGCCGAGCTGCTGTCGGTTGCTGAAGACTGGCTGCTCAAGTCGGCGGCGGCGATGCTGGCCCGCCGCGTTGTCGAACTGCACCGCGCCAAGGTGCAGGACCCGATGGTGGCGCGCGCCGGTGAGCTGTTCGCGCTGGCGACGGCGGAGGCATTCGCCGGGTTGGGGATCGATTACGGCGATGAGGACGAGCCGACGCTGGTGGCGCGCCGCGCGTCGGGCGAACGCGTACCGCTGTCAGGACTGAGCGAGGGCACGCGCGATCAGCTGTTCTTGGCGCTGCGGCTTGCGCTGCTTGAACGCCGCGCGTCGGAAACGTTGCCGTTCATCGGTGACGATCTGCTCGCCAGCTTCGACGAGCGCCGCACCCTGGCGACGCTGCGCCTGCTGGCCGAAGCCGGCCGGCAGCGCCAGATGATCCTGTTCACCCATCACCGCCACGTCGCCGAACTCGCCGCGGCGCTGCCGGACCATCAGGTCGACCTGATCGAACTCTAAAGATGTGGCATGAAAAAAGCGGCCCGCGCTGCCGCGGACCGCTTTGATCATGAACTCGCGACGGAGCGTTGCGCCTAGCGATACTCTTCCGATTCGCGCAGGCCGCTGATCCACAGCGCCAGCACGGTGACCACGGCGCCCGACAGCAGATAGGCACCCGAGGCGAGCAGGCCGAAATCGGTGGCGAGCAGCAGCGCGGCGAGCGGCGCGAAGCCGGCGCCGAACAGCCACGCCAAGTCGGCGGTCAGCGCCGAGGCGGTGTAGCGATAGGCCATGCGGAAGCTCGAGGCGATCGCGCCGGACGATTGGCCGAACGACAGGCCGAGCAGCACGAAGCCGAGCATCATGTAGACCGACTCGCCGACCGCGCCGGCGTCGAGCAGTTGCGGCGCGAAGCCGCTGAACACTGCGATCGCCACCGCCGAGCCGATCAGCAGCGGCTTGCGGCCGATGCGGTCCGCCAGATAGCCCGACGCGATGATCGCCAGCACGCAGACCGCGGCGCCGATCGCTTCGATGATCAGGAAGCGCACCGGGCTTTCGCGGGTGAACAGGAACACCCAGGACAGCGGGAACACCGTCACCATGTGGAACAGTGCGAAGCTGGCCAGCGGCGCGAAGGCGCCGATCACGATATTGCGGCCTTCGTGACGGATCGTGTTGCTGACGCGGCCGGGCTGCAACTCGCGGCTTTCGAACAGCGAGGAATATTCCGGCGTCACCACCATGCGCAGCCGGGCGAACAGCGCCACCACGTTGATGGCGAAGGCGACGAAGAACGGGTAGCGCCAGCCCCAGCCGAAGAAGTCCTCGGACGACAGGTGCCCGGCGAAATAGGCGAACAGCGCCGAAGCGACGATCAGGCCGAGCGGCGCGCCGAGCTGCGGGATCATGGCGTACCAGCCGCGCTGCTCTTTTGGGGCATTCAGCGCCAGCAGCGAGGCGAGGCCGTCCCAGGCGCCGCCCCAGGCCAGACCCTGCGCGGCGCGGGCCAGCGCCAGCAGCCAGATCGAAGCCGCGCCGATCTCGTAATAGCCGGGCAGGAACGCGATCGCCACGGTGGCGGTGCCGAGCAGCAGCATCGCGCTGATCAGCTTGGCGCTTTTGCCGTAGGTGCGGTCGATTGCCATGAAGATCACCGAGCCGAACGGCCGGGCGATGAAGGCGATCGCGAAGATCGCGAACGAATACAGGGTGCCGTTCAGCTCGCTAGCGAACGGGAATACCAGACGCGGGAACACGATCACCGACGCGATGGCATACACGAAGAAGTCGAAGAACTCGGCCGTCCGGCCGATGATGACGCCGATGGCGATATCGTTCGGGTTGGCATGCTTGTGTGCCGGATCCGAGCCAAGCCCCGCCGTCGTGGTTCCCGCTGTGGTGGTGTCCGTCATCGCCTCTGCCATTGAAATGTCGAAGGAAAATGTTGCTAGCGCTTCTCACTTTTAAAAGCGATCGCAGCCTTGTTTGATTGCTGATCCCGCACCGCAACATTGGACAAATTGTCCAATGTCCGGATTGTTGCGCCGCAGCTAGCTCGTGTCCCTGCGAGATATTCTCATTCTCAAAGGGCGGATCGCGTGTCACGACTAAAGTTCCTGCTGCTTCTACCCCTGGCCGTACTCTTGAGCGGCTGCAACTTTGTGGTGATGGCGCCGGCCGGCGATGTGGCGGCCCAGCAGCGCGATCTGATCATCGTGTCGACCGTCCTGATGCTGCTGATCGTGCTGCCGGTGATGGCGCTGACGGTGTGGTTTGCCTGGCGCTATCGACATAACAACGACGCCGCCAAATACGATCCGGACTGGGATCATTCGACCGGCCTCGAGCTGGTGATCTGGTCGGCACCGCTGCTGATCATCATCTGCCTCGGCGCGATCACCTGGATGGGCACCCATCTGCTCGATCCCTATCGGTCGCTCGACCGGATCGCCGCCAACCGCCCGATCGATCGCGACAAGGCGCCGCTCGAGGTCAACGTCGTGGCGCTCGATTGGAAGTGGCTGTTCATCTATCCGGAATACGGCATCGCCTCGCTCAACGAGATGGCCGCGCCGGTCGATCGGCCGATCAATTTCCGCATCACCTCGTCCTCGGTGATGAACTCGTTCTACGTCCCGGCGCTCGCCGGCATGATCTACGCCATGCCCGGCATGGAGACCAAGCTGCACGCGGTGATCAACCACGCCGGCAACTATCGCGGCCTGTCGGCGAACTACAGCGGCGCCGGCTTCTCCGGCATGCACTTCGCCTTCCATGGCCTCGATGACGCCGGCTTCGACCAGTGGATCGCCCGCGCCAAGGCCAGCCCGGACAAGCTTGGCCGCCCGGAATATCTGCAGCTCGAGCGTCCGAGCAGCAACGAGAAGCCGCGGATGTTCGGCACCGTCGACGGCGACCTGTTCCGCGCCATCCTCAATATGTGCGTCGACACCGGCAAGATGTGCATGAGCGAGATGATGGCGATCGACGCCCGCGGCGGCTCCGGCATGGCCGGCCTCAACAACACCCTGCCGCTGGCTTACGACAAATACGCCCGCCGCGGCACGACGCTCGGGCCGCAGCCGTCCTTCGTGGCCGGCATCTGCACCCCGGAAGAACCGCAAGGCCGCGCCACTGCTCAGGTCCGTGAATCCACGCCGCTGCTCGGCGCCGGACTGAAGCGGCCGTCGCTGGCGCCGCTCGGCTCCTCTACCTCGCTCCTGTTCGGCTCCACGTCGAAGTCCCAATCCTGAGGGATCGCATGTTCTCCAATTTCGATATCGTCAAAGCGATCTTTGGCCGGCTGTCGCTGGATTCGCTGCCTCTCCACGAACCGATCGTCGTGCTCACCTTCGTGGCCGTCGCCTGCGGCGGCGCCGCGCTGGTTGCCGGCCTCACCTATTTCAAGCTGTGGGGCTATCTGTGGCGCGAGTGGTTCACCACCGTGGACCACAAGCGCATCGGCATCATGTACATGATCCTCGGCATCGTCATGCTGCTGCGCGGCTTCGCCGACGCCATCATGATGCGGCTGCAGCAAGCGATGGCGTTCGGCGGCTCCGAGGGCTATCTCAACGCGCATCACTACGATCAGGTGTTCACCGCCCACGGCGTGATCATGATCTTCTTCGTGGCGATGCCGCTGGTCACCGGCCTGATGAACTACGTCGTGCCGCTGCAGATCGGCGCCCGCGACGTGTCGTTCCCGTTCCTCAACAATTTCAGCTTCTGGATGACGGTCGGCGGCGCCGTGCTGGTGATGATCTCGCTGTTTGTCGGCGAGTTCGCCCGCACCGGCTGGCTGGCCTATCCGCCGCTGTCGAATATCGGGTACAGCCCAGATGTCGGGGTCGATTACTACATATGGGCCCTGCAGGTCGCCGGCGTCGGCACGACGTTATCGGGCGTCAACCTGATCTGCACCATCGTCAAGATGCGGGCGCCCGGCATGACGATGATGCGCATGCCGATCTTCACCTGGACATCGCTGTGCACCAACGTGCTGATCGTCGCGTCCTTCCCGGTGCTGACCGTGGTGCTGGCGCTGCTGTCGCTCGACCGCTATGTCGGCACCAACTTCTTCACGAACGACTTCGGCGGCAACCCGATGATGTACGTGAACCTGATCTGGATCTGGGGCCATCCTGAAGTCTACATCCTGATCCTGCCGGCGTTCGGCATCTTCTCGGAAGTCACCGCGACGTTCTCGGGCAAGCGGCTGTTCGGCTACACCTCGATGGTCTACGCCACGGTCGTCATCACCATCCTGTCGTATCTGGTGTGGCTGCACCACTTCTTCACGATGGGCTCGGGCGCCAGCGTCAACTCGTTCTTCGGCATCACCACGATGATCATCTCGATCCCGACGGGCGCGAAGATGTTCAACTGGCTGTTCACGATGTATCGCGGCCGCATCCGGTTCGAACTGCCGATGATGTGGACCATCGCCTTCATGCTGACCTTCGTGATCGGCGGCATGACCGGCGTGCTACTGGCGGTGCCGCCGGCCGACTTCGTGCTGCACAACAGCCTGTTTCTGGTCGCGCACTTCCACAACGTGATCATCGGCGGCGTGGTGTTCGGCGCGTTCGCCGGCATCGTCTACTGGTTCCCCAAGGCGTTCGGCTTCAAGCTCGATCCATTCTGGGGCAAGATCTCGTTCTGGAGCTGGGTGGTCGGCTTCTATCTCGCCTTCATGCCGCTCTACGTGCTCGGCCTGATGGGCGTGACCCGCCGGCTGCGCGTGTTCGACGATCAGAGCCTGCAGATCTGGTTCGTCCTGGCCGCGATCGGCGCCGGCCTGATCGCGATCGGCATCGCGGCCTTCCTGATCCAGATCGCCGTCAGCGTGCTGCGCCGCGAGCAACTGCGGGACGTCACCGGCGATCCGTGGAACGCCCGCACCCTGGAGTGGGCGACGTCGTCGCCGCCGCCGGACTACAACTTCGCCTTCACCCCGATGGTGCACAACACCGACGCGTGGTGGGAGATGAAGCGCGCCGGCTACAAGCGCCCGCTCAGCGGCTTCAAGCCGATCCATATGCCGAGCAACACCGGCACCGGCATCATCCTCGCGGGTCTTGCCACCGTCGTCGGGTTCGGCCTGATCTGGTACATCTGGTGGCTGGCGGCGCTGGCGTTCATCGCGCTGCTGGCGGTCGCGATCGGCCACACCTTCAACTATCACCGCGACTACCACATCCCGGTTGAGGACGTGGTGCGGGTCGAAGAAGAGCGGACCCGTCTGCTCGCTGCGGGAGCCAAGTGATGAGTGTCGCCGTCGCCAATCCAAAGGACGCCGATCTGGTCTTCCACGTCGTCGACGAACACGCCCATCCGGAAGGCTCGAGCACCATGCTCGGGTTCTGGCTGTACCTGATGAGCGACTGCCTGATCTTCGCGATCCTGTTCGCCACCTATGGCGTGCTCGGCAGCAACTACGCGGCCGGCCCGGCGCCGAAGGATCTGTTCGACCTCAAGCTGGTCGCGCTCAACACCGCGATGCTGCTGCTGTCGTCGATCACCTACGGCTTCGCCATGCTGACCATGGAGAAGCGCCAGGTCGGCGCCACCCAGATGTGGCTGGCGATCACCGGCCTGTTCGGCCTCGCCTTCCTCAGCATCGAACTCTACGAGTTCCATCACATGATCCATGAAGGCGCGACGCCGCAGCGCAGCGCCTTCCTGTCGTCATTCTTCACGCTGGTCGGCACCCACGGTCTGCACGTCACCTTCGGCATCATCTGGCTGGTGACGTTGATGACCCAGGTCGCCCGCAAGGGGCTGATCGAGGCCAATCGCCGCCGCCTGATGTGCCTCAGCATGTTCTGGCACTTCCTCGACGTGGTCTGGATCGGCGTCTTCACCTTCGTGTATCTCTTGGGAGTGCTGCGATGAGCATCAACAATCCGCCCGTCGACGCCCACGGCGAGGACCACCACGGCCATCCCGACGCGCATGCGCACGGCTCGCTGAAGAGCTATCTGATCGGCTTCGGCCTGTCGGTGGTGCTGACCGCGATTCCATTTTGGCTGGTGATGAGCGGCGCGATCGCCGACAAGTCGATCACCGGCCTCATCATCATGGCATTCGCGGCGGTGCAGATCGTCGTGCACATGATCTACTTCCTGCACATGAACACCTCGTCCGAGCAGGGCTGGACCATGATGGCGCTGATCTTCACCATCGTCATGGTGGTGATCGCGCTCGCCGGATCGCTGTGGGTGATGCACCACCTCGTCACCAACATGATGCCGGTGCACAACATGGTGCCGCCGAAGTGACGGAGCCGGGGATCGCAAGCCCCGGCGATGCGCCCGCGCGGGGCAATGATCCTGCGCGCCGCCCGTCGCTATGGCTGACGATCCCGGCGCTGCTCGGCGTCGTCCTGCTGATCGCCCTCGGCGTCTGGCAGATCGAGCGGCGGGCCTGGAAGCTGGCGCTGATCGACCGCGTCGACGCCCGCATCCACGCCGCGCCCGCGCCGCTGCCGGCCGAAGCGGCTTGGCCGACGCTCACGGCCGCCAACGACGAATATCGCCGCGTCACCGCGACCGGCCAGTTCCAGCTCGATCGCGAAACGCTGACGACGGCCGTCACTGAAGCCGGCGGCGGCTTCTGGGTCATCACGCCGCTCCTGCTCGCGGATGGCCGCACAGTCTTGGTCAACCGCGGCTTCATCCCGCCCGAGCGGCGCGACCGCGCATCGCGCCGGGCCGGCGAGCCGGATGAGCCGGTGACGGTGACCGGCCTGCTGCGCATCAGCGAACCGCGCGGCGGCTTCCTGCGACACAATGATCCAGCCGAGGATCGCTGGTACTCGCGGGACGTGCAGGCGATTGCGGCTGCGCGCGGCCTCGGTGATGCCGCGCCCTTCTTTGTCGATGCCGATGCCTCGCTCAATGTAGCCGGTCAGCCAATCGGCGGCCTGACGGTGGTGCAGTTCCCCAACAACCATCTGACCTATGCGCTCACGTGGTTTTGCCTGGCCTTTATGCTGGCCGGCTGGCTTGTTGTGGGCTTTGCGGGCGAATATCTGCGAGGGGCACGCGCCAGGCGCCAATCCGGCGTCGGGGCGCGATCCGCCCTTTCGACAGGATCAAATGCTGGACCGATCGCCGAGCATCGCTGACGACAAGACAGGTTGGCGGACCCGGGCCGACGATCCGTCCGCGTCGATCACAGCACGGTCCAGCGACGAAGCCCTGGCCCCGCTCGGCACCTCGACACCCGACGACGAAACCGACCGCAAGAACATGTCGCTGCTGATCCAGCTGCGCTGGACCGCGGTGGTCGGTCAGATCGTCACCATTGCGGCGGTGCATCTGTGGCTGGGTGCGCCGCTGCCGGTGGCGCCGATGGGGCTCGTCATCCTCGGGCTGATCGCGCTCAACATCGCCAGCCTGATGTGGATGCGCTACCGTTTCGCGATCAGCAACCACGACCTGCTGATCGCGCTGATCCTCGACGTGATCGCGCTGACCGCGCAGCTGTATCTCAGCGGCGGCGTCACCAATCCATTTACCTCGCTGTATCTGCTGCAGGTGACGCTCGGCGCCGTGCTGCTCGACAGCCGCTCGAGCTGGTCTCTGGTCGCCGTGGTGTTCACCGCGATCATCTGGCTGACCGAAGCGTCGCGGCCGCTGGCGCTGCCGGAATGGGCCGGCGACCCGGTGAACCTGCGGGTCGGCGGCATGCTGCTCGGATTCGCGCTGAACGCGGTGCTGCTGGTGGTGCTCGTCACCCGCATTCATCGCAACCTACGCGACCGCGACGCGCATCTCGCCTCGCTGCGCCAGCACGCCGCCGAGCAGGACCACATCGTCCGCATGGGCCTCTTGGCGTCAGGCGCCGCGCATGAACTCGGCACGCCGCTGGCGTCGGTCTCGGTGATCCTCAGCGACTGGCGCCGGATGCCGGCGCTGACCAGTAATCGCGAGCTGGCTGAAGATCTCGCCGAGATGGAGACGGCTCTGAAGCGGTGCCAGTCGATCGTGACCGGCATTCTGGTGTCGGCGGGCGAGGCGCGCGGTGAAGGCTCGTCGCCGACCACCGTGGCGGAATTCCTCGAAGCGCTGGCCGAGGAGTGGCGCAACGCCCGCAGTCGCACCACATTGCATGTGGTCAACGCCTTCGGCGAGGATCTGCCGATCGTCTCCGACGTGACGCTGAAGCAGGCGGTGTTCAACGTCCTCGACAACGCGTTCGAAGTGTCGCGCTACTGGATCGAACTGTTGGCCGAGCGCGACGGCGATAATCTCGTGCTGTCGATCAGCGACCGCGGTCCCGGCTTCTCCAAGGAGATGCTGGCACAGCTCGGCAAGCCGTATCAGTCGAGCAAGGGGCGGGCCGGCGGCGGGCTCGGCCTGTTCCTGGTGATGAACGTGGTGCGTAAGCTCGGCGGCTCGATGACCGCCGAGAACCTCCGCAACCGCGGCGCCAAGGTTAAATTGATCCTGCCACTTTCGACTCTCGCGATCGGACAGAATTTTGACTGATACCGAACAGCACGCCGACCAACGCTTCGATGCCGAAGATCGCTCGCTACTGATCGTCGAGGACGATTCCGGCTTCGCCAAAACGCTGAAACGCTCGTTCGAGCGCCGCGGCTATACGGTGGTGCATGCCTTCACCATCGAAGAGGTGCGAGAGGCGCTCGAAGAGCGGTCGTTCGGCTATGCGGTGGTCGATCTCAAGCTCGGCGTTGCGTCGGGTCTGGCCTGCGTCGAGCTGCTGCACGCGCAGGATCCGGAGATGCTGATCGTGGTTCTCACCGGTTTCGCCAGCATCGCCACCGCTGTCGAGGCGATCAAGCTCGGCGCCTGTCATTACCTGGCCAAGCCGTCCAACACCGACGACATCGAGGCCGCGTTCCGCAAGGCCGAAGGCAATGCCGACATCGCGCTGGCGAGTCAGCCGACCTCGATCAAGACGCTGGAGTGGGAACGCATCCACCAGACGCTGATCGACAGCGAGTTCAACATCTCCGAAGCCGCCCGCCGCCTCGGCATGCACCGCCGCACGCTAGCCCGCAAGCTGGAGAAGCGGCAGGTCCGCTGATCGTGCCGGGCGAAGATGACCGGGACTTCGTCACTCACCGGCCGTCCGTCTGCCGCTGCCTTTTCCAAATCGCCATCGACGGCTGCCGCACCGATGAAGCCGGATCGTGATCGCGGCGCGGCCTTGGCACGTTGAGTCGCTATGGTGCATTGCGGTCTGGCTTCCCGTGTAGCCTATCAACCCTTGAGTCGCCGCTTTACCGGCGTATTTATAGGCCACCCGTTCCGGTGGGACCATCGTCCTCCAGACAGGACCGACCGCGATCAGGCGCGGTGGCTCTCAAATGCGCACGCCGCGCCAGCTCATTCCGGTGTCCTTCAATGTTCAAATCCCGCAAGTTTGTTATCAGCGTCGCCGCCGCGGCCGGCATCATCACCATTCCCATGCTGTCGGCGCTGGCGCTGCAGCGAACGTCGACGGCGCAGCCCGATCTCGACCTGATCGGCGGCGTCATTGGCCTCGTCGAGCGGGCCTATGTGCACCCGGTCGGCACCGACGAGCTGACCAAGGATGCGCTCAAGGGCATGCTGAACCGGCTCGACCCGCATTCGGATTACATGGACGAAAAAGAATTCAAGGACATGCAGACCGACATGGCGGGCCAGTTCGGCGGCCTCGGCATGCAGATCTCGGGACAGGGCGGTGTGCCCAAGATCGTCGCCCCGATCGACGGCACGCCGGCGGCCCGCGCCAAGCTCGAGCCCGGCGACGACATCATCAAGGTCGGCGACAGTTCGACCCAAGGCATGGGCCTGCGGGAAGTCGTCGACATGCTGCGTGGCAAGCCTGGCTCCAAGGTGACGATCACCATCCTGCGCGGCAAGGAGCCGCCGTTCGACGTCACGCTGACCCGCGAGATCATCAAGGTCGCGTCGGTGAAGTCGGAGCTCAAGCCCGAGGGCATCGGCTATGTGCGGATCAGTCAGTTCGGTGATGACACCTCGGACGGCTTCAAGAATGCGTTGACCAAGCTCAAGACCGACGCCAAGGACGGGCTGAAGGGTCTGGTCATCGATGTGCGTCAGGATCCAGGCGGCCTGCTCACCGCCGCGGTCGACGTCGCCGGCAATTTGCTCGACGGGGGCACTGTGGTGTCGATTCGCGGTCGCCAGCCGGACGATCAGCGCGTGTTCAGCGCGCCGTCAAAGGGCGACATGCTGCCCGGCGTGCCGGTAGTGGTGCTGATCAATGGCGCCTCGGCTTCGGCGTCCGAAATCGTCGCTGGCGCGCTGCAGGATCGCAAACGCGGCATCGTCATGGGCACGCAGAGTTTCGGCAAGGGCTCGGTGCAGACGGTGATCCCGATCAAGGGGCGCGGAGCGGTCCGCATGACGACGGCGCTGTACTACACACCGTCCGGCCGCTCGATTCAGGACGAAGGCATCACGCCGGACATCGTTCAGGAAGCGCCGAAGGATCAGCAGATCGCCGGCGGCGCGATGCTGCGCGAAGGCGCGCTGCGCGGCGCGATTGCAAATCCGGGTCAGCTCGGCAGCGACGGCAAGCCCGGCGCGGCCAAGCCGAAGGCCTCCGGGGCTGCGGCTGCGACCGACAAGCCGGCGGCGTCGTCGCCGCCGATCAAGGCCGACCTGATCGGCAAGCCCGAGGATGCCCAGCTCAACGCCGCGATCGCCTATCTGGGCAAGCGCGCCGATAACCAGACCGCGCCGAAGGCTCAGTAGTCGCGGCGCTCACTACATCCGTCATGGCCGGGCTTGTCCCGGCCATCCACGCCTTGAGCGTAGCAACGCAGTAAGGCGTGGATGCCCGGAACAAGTCCGGGCATGACGGGGGATGAGGTCGTACTCGCGCCGTCGCTCTCCGATGTGGAGCGTTCTGCGGTCACCGTCCGCCCAAAAATCACGCATCCTCTGCCTAAATAGCAGCAGCCTTCGAACAAGAGGTTGTGCGCCCGGAGACAAGTTTTTCTGCGGCGCACGGTCTTAGCTCCAGTCGGTTCGGAACATGGCCTCCGCCATGGCACCATCGAAGGAGCGATCGAATGGTCAAGTTGCCACTTCCTGAGTTTCGGAGCCTGACGGGCGCCGCGCTGATCGGCGCGCTGGTGCTGGTCGGCTTTGCGGCGGCGAAGCCCGCGCATGCCGCCACGCCCGCCGCCTGTGCGGCGCTGCAGGAGAAGTATCCCGATTGGAAGGGCAAGACCCTCGTCAACGCCATCAACCCGCACACCCCAGGCTACGAGTCGATCGATCCGAAGGATCCGACCAAATATATCGGCTACGACATCGACCTCGGCGAGGCGATCGGTGACTGTCTCGGCTTCAAGCTGACCTACAAGGCGGTGACCTTTGCGGCGCTCTTGACCACGCTGGCGAGCGGCCAGGCCGACATCGTCATCTCCGACATCTACGCCACCGAAGAGCGCGCCAAGGCCGCCGACTTCATCACCTATTCCAAGGTGTTCGACGGCGTGCTGGTCGCCAAGGGCAATCCGAAGAAGATCACCGGCATCGACACCTCGCTGTGCGGCACCGCCGCGGCCGAAAACACCGGCTATGTCGAAGTGCCGCTGATCCAGGCGCTGGCGCCGGAGTGCAAGAAGCTCGGCAAGCCGGAGCCGACCATCCAGCTCTACGACAACAACGCCAACTGCATCCAGGCGATCCTCGCCGGCCGCGCCGACACCTACATCAACGACGTCAACACCGTCGACAACGCCGTGAAGGCCTATCCGGACAAGCTCGAAAAGGCGATCGCGGTGACGATCCCCTATCAGGTCGGCATCGGCGTGCCGAAGGACAAGCCGAAGTTCCGCGACGCCGTGAAGGAAGCCCTCACCGAGATCTACAAATCCGGTGATCAGCTCGCGCTCTTGAAGAAGTGGAAGCTCGACCCCGAAAACCTGATCGAGCCGGGTCTGCTGGTCGTCAAGTAATCGCCCCGACGTAGGGTGGGCAAAGGCGCGTAAGCGCCGTGCCCACCCCTCGGTCTCGCGGAAGGCGGTGGGCACGCTTCGCTTTGCCCACCCTACAGAAGACAACTCACCAAGGACCGCCGCCGCCATGGAGCTGTTTCTCCATTACTTGACCATGCCCTATATGATCCAGGGCATCGAGGTGACCCTGCAGGTCACTGCTCTGGGTCTCGGGGGCGGACTGATCCTCGGAACGATCCTGGCGGGGATGCAACTCAGCCGGTTTCGGCTGCTGTCGTCCGCCGCCCGGATCTACACCGTCATCTTTCGTGGCACACCGCTGATTCTGCAGATGGTGTTCGCCTACGACGCGTTGCCGCATATCGGCATCAAGCTTCCGGCGATCCTCGCCGCCGGTCTCGCGCTGGCCTGTAACGAAGCTCCGTTCATCGCCGAGATGCTGCGCGCCGGCGTGCTCGGCGTCGAGAAGGGCCAGATCCTCGCTGGCCAGGCACTGGGCATGACGCCCGGCGTGCTGATGCGCCGGATCATCGCCCCGCAGGCGATCCGCACCATGATCCCGGCATTCGGCAACGAAGCCGTCAGCGCGCTGAAGAACTCGTCGCTGGCCTCGGTGATCGCCGTGCAGGAGCTGACGCTGCGCTCGACGCAGCTCGCGTCCTCGACATTCGATTTCTTCTCGATCTTCTTCGCCTCCGGCTTGATCTATCTGCTGCTGACCACAGCGATCTCGGCGATCCAGATTTTCCTGGAGTGGCTGTTCGATCTCGACCGCACCTCCAAGCAGGTCAAGCTGATGCGCTTCCTGCCGTGGTACCGGGCCCAGGGGATCGATGATCCGCTGCAGGCTGGGGAAGCGCCGCCGGAAATCCTGCCCGATGGTGGCGTTGCCGAGCTGCCACCGCCGCGCGTGTCGGCCAATCGCGTCGAGCGGGCCGAGCGCGCCAAGACGCTGGTGCATAACGACGTCGCGGTCGCGGTGAAGGCGCTGCGCAAGAATTACGACGCCCATGTCGTGCTCGACGGCGTCGATCTCGCCGTGCGCAATGGTGAGGTGATCGCGCTGCTCGGACCGTCCGGCTCCGGCAAGAGCACGCTGCTGCGCTGTATCAACAATCTCGAATTTTGGAGCGACGGCACCATCGAGGTCGGCGGCCGGCGGCTCGGCTTCAATCATCTGGGCAAGCCGCTGTCGCCGCGGATGGCCGCGCAGGCGCGCGCCGAAGTCGGCGTCGGCATGGTGTTTCAGCAGTTCAATCTGTTCGGTCATCTCACTGCCAAGGAGAATATCGCCGGCCCGCTGCGCTGGGTACACGGCGTGTCGCCTGAAGAAGCCGAGCGCCGGGCGCTCGAACTGCTGGAACGGGTCGGCCTGTCGCATCGCGCCGACGCGCTGCCGCGGCATCTGTCCGGCGGCCAGCAGCAGCGCGTCGCCATCGCCCGCGCTATCGCGCCGAACCCGAGCGTGCTGCTGCTGGATGAGCCGACCTCCGCGCTCGATCCCGAACTCGTCAACGAGGTGCTGGAAGTGATCCGCCGCCTCGCGATCGAGGATGGGCTGACCATGATCATCTCGACGCATCAGCTGCGCTTCGCCAGCGAGGTCGCGGATCGCGTCGTGCTGCTCGCCGGCGGTTCGATCATCGAGGAAGGTCCGGCGGATCAGGTGCTCAATCATCCGAAGAATCCGGTCGCGCAGCGCTTCCTCAACGCGATGGAGGCCGAAGTCTCGTGAATTCGCTCCGCTCTCTCACTTTCTTCCCGTCGAGGATCTCAGCATGAAGCATCATCTGCTCCCGGTGTCGCCCAAGACCGTCCATTGGGGCTATTTCAGCAAAGTGGTGGCGCCGTCGCTGACGCTGAAGTCCGGCGACCGCGCCACCATCGAGACGCTGACGCATCACGCTGGCGATGATTACGAGCGCATGATCGAGGGCGATCCCGGCGCCGAGAGCGTGTTCAAGTGGACCCGCGAGCACAAGGCAGTGGCGCGTCGCGGCGCCGGTCCGACCGAAGGCCCGTTCATTCGCGGCTCCGGCGAAGGCGTCGGCGTGCATCTGCTCACAGGGCCGGTGGCGATCGAAGGCGCCGAGCCCGGCGACGTGCTGGAAGTGCGCATCCTCGACATCAAGCCGCGACCGGCCTGCAAGGCCTGTCATGCCGGCAAGTGCTTCGGCTCCAACGTCGCGGCGAATTGGGGCTTCCACTATCACGACCTGATTGAGGAGCCGAAGCCGCGCGAGGTGATCACCATCTTCGAGCTCGACACCTCGGGCGAGCCGTTCGCCGAAGCGGTCTACAACTACGTCTGGACGCCGCAGACCGATCCCGACGGCATCGTGCATCCGACCATCGACTATCCGGGCGTGCCGGTCGATCACCGCACCATCATCAAGCGCGAAAACATCCTCAGCAACGTCAAGCTGCCGGCGCGGCTGCATTTCGGCACGATGGGGCTGGCGCCGTCCGAGGAGGATTTCGTGTCCTCGATTCCGCCGAGCTACACCGGCGGCAATATCGACGACTGGCGCGTCGGCAAGGGCGCCAAGATGTACTATCCGGTCGCCGTGCCGGGCGCGTTCTTCTCGGTCGGCGACCCGCACGCCGCGCAGGGCGACAGCGAGCTCGGCGGCACCGCGATCGAGACCTCGCTGACCGGCGATTTCGAATTTATCCTGCACAAGAAGAACGACCTCGGCGGCACGCCGCTCGAAGGCCTGACGCATCCGATGTTGGAAACGCCGGACGCCTGGTCGGTCTACGGCTTCACCTATCCCAATTATCTCGCCGAGCTCGGCGCCAACGCGCAGCTTGAGATCGCCAACCACTCCAGCCTCGACCGCGCGATGCGCGACGCCTTCCGCAAGATGCGCCGCTTCCTGATGACGGTGCACAAGCTCAGCGAGGACGAGGCGATCTCGCTGATGTCGGTCGGCGCCGATTTCGGCGTCACCCAGGTGGTCGACGCCAATTGGGGCGTGCACGGCACCATCCGCAAGAACGTGTTCCCCTGCGATTAGCCGTGCCGATGAGCGCTCTGATGCTGGGGCAATGTGCGGTCTGCTTCGGGATGGCACGCGGGTTGCAAGGTTTTGGCCAGGAAGGCCGAGCCATGAGTCTGCGTCCCTATTCCAGCGAGTCCTATTCCGAAAGCGAGCGCCCGGAAGCCTGGCGGGACGTCCTCGCCTCGCTCGGCTTGCAGCCCTCGGCAGCTGCAACCAGCCATGCCGGCCACGCCACCGCAGTCCGCCGCAGTTCCGAGGGCGTGACGCTCGCGACACTTTCGGCCGGGCCGCAGGCGGTGACGGCGCACGCCGACGCGCATGGCAAGCATCCGCTGGTGCTGTTTCCGCTCGAAGACGGCGTGTCGCTGAAGACCGCGGCAGGACATCAGATCATCGCGATCGGACATTTGCTGATGTTGCCACGGGCGAGCGGCTGGAGCCTTTCGTTCGCGCGTGATCTGCGTGCCGTCGTGTTGTCGGTGTCGTGCGAGGCTGCGCGTAGCCGAACGCCGCCGCTGACCGAGGTTCAGCACATCGCGCCGAGCGGCTTTGGCGAGATCTTCATTCGCATGCTCGAAAGCGCCGCACGCAATCTCGAGACGCTGTCCGAGACCGAATGGCCGGTGACGGCGCAAAGCCTCGCCGATCTGCTGCCGGCCTTGATGCGCCAGGCGCCCGCGACGACGGATCTGAGCGCCGGCACCGCCAGCAAGGCGGCGACGCTGCAGCGACTGTGTCAGGCGATCGAGCGCCGGCTCGACGACCCGGATCTGACTCCGGCGAAAGTCGCCGCGGCCGAAGGCATCTCGGAGCGTTATCTGCAGAAGCTGTTCGGCGGGACCGGCTCCAGCTTTACGCACTACTTGCGCGAACGTCGGCTGCAGCGCACCTGCGCAGACCTCTCCAATCCGGCCGAGGCGCATCACTCGATTTCCGAGATCGCGTTCCGCGTCGGCTTCAACGACTCGGCGCATTTCAGCCGCGCCTTCCGCCATCGCTTCGGCGTGTCGCCGCGCGAATATCGCCAGGCCGAGGCCGAGCGTCATGCCGCGACGGCCGCCGCCGCCGCGCAGCGCGGTTGGCCGCAGCAGGCGCTGGTGCAGCTGCGCAATCAACCGGCGGCGACTGCGGCGCGCCGGCCTGCCGTTGATGTCGCTGCAGCAGATGCGTCCGCCGAGACCACGCCGCAGCATCATCACCTCGCCGCCGACGCATCGCGCGTGCATTGGGGGTACTTTAGCCGCTCGCTGCCGCCGCAGATCGAGATCGCGTCGGGCGACACCATCACCATCGAGACGCTGACCCAGCACGCTTCCGACGATCCGGAACGAATGATTTCGGGCGATGCCGGCGCCGAGAGCGTGTTTCACTGGACGCACGATCAGAAGAACGTCGATCGCCGCGGCGCCGGCCCACTCGACGCCTCGATCTACGGCCGCGGCGCCGGCGAAGGCTTTGGCGTGCATATCTGCACCGGGCCGGTGGCGGTGAAGGATGCGCAGCCGGGCGACGTGCTGGAGATCCGCATCCGCGACATCGTCCCGCGCGCCAGCCGCAACCCGGACTTCAAAGGCCGGGTGTTCGGCAGCAGCGTCGCGGCGTGGTGGGGCTATCACTACAAGGAATTTTTGGCCGAGCAGCACGCCCACGAGGCAGTCACGATCTATGAGATCGTCGCCGACGATGCGGCGCCCTATGCGCGCGCCGCGTATTCCTATCGTTGGGCCCCGCAGGTCGATCCGTTCGGCACGGTGCACACCACTTACGATTATCCGGGCGTGCCGGTGCAGCCCGCCTCGGTGCGACGGCGGCACGACGTGCTCGATGGTGTGCGCATTCCGCTGCGGCCGCATTTCGGCGTAATCGCGCTGGCGCCGCGCGAAGCCGACTTCGTCGATTCGGTGCCGCCCGCCTACTTCGGCGGCAATCTCGACAATTGGCGACTCGGCAAGGGCTCGACGATCTATCTGCCGGTGTCGGTGCCAGGCGCGTTGTTATCAGTCGGCGACCCGCACGCCGCGCAAGGCGACGGCGAGCTAGGCGGCACTGCAATCGAATGTTCGATGACCGGCACCTTCGAGGTGATCCTGCACAAGAAGGGCGAGTTCGCCGACAAGCCGTTCGCCGATCTCAGCTATCCGCTGATCGAAACCGCGACCGATTGGGTGCTGATGGGGTTCAGCCATCCGAACTATCTGGCCGAATTCGGCGCCAAGGGCCAGAGCGAGGTCTACGCCACCTCGTCACTCGACCTCGCGATGAAGGACGCGTTCCGCAAAATGCGGCGTTTCCTGATGAGCATCAAGGGACTGACCGAGGACGAGGCGATTGCACTGATGTCGGTCGCGGTCGATTTCGGCGTCACCCAGGTGGTGGACGGCAATTGGGGCGTCCACGCCATCCTCAGCAAACAGGTGTTCGCCGACCCGCGCGCCTGAGCTTCATCTCATGAAAGGCTAGTCTTGCAGTTTCACATGATCCCTGGCGGACCGAAGCCGGTCGCGCCGTTCAGCCACGCGGTCGAAACCGATGGCTTCGTGTTCGTCACCGGTCAGATGCCGGATACGCCGCAGACGCCCGGCGTGCTGCCGGCAGGAATCGTCGCGCAGACCCGCGCCGTGATGGAGAATCTGCGCGTGGTGCTGGCCGGTCTGAACCTCGGCCTCGAGCACATCGTGATGAGCCGGATCTATCTCACCGAGTTCAAGCGCGACTACGCCGAGATGAACGAGACCTATCGCAGTTACTTCCCGGAAGGCCGCCTGCCGGCGCGCACCTGCGTCGGCGTCACCGGGCTCGCTTACGACGCGCTGATCGAGATCGATCTGGTTTGTCGCCGGCCGGAATAAGGGTTATGCGGGCCGGGCGGTGCGCAGCTGCAACGCGCCACCGGCCGCGTCGGCGTGATCCAGCGCGCTGAAGTCGAAGGCTTCGCCCCGAATCTCCGACAGCGTCGCCAGCGCGCGGTCGCGGTCGCCCTCGAGCAGCTGACGGAAATGCGTTTCGGCAGCGTTAGGCTTGCGCTGCCGGATCGCCTTCAAGGTCGACGTCATCAGGTTGGCTGACATCAGCCGGATGTCACGCGTCTGGTAATCGAGCGGTGATTTCCAGATCATCGTCCACACCGTCTGATTGGCGAGGTCGGTGAGCAGTTCGACCAGCAACTCGTTGCCGGAGCCGCGTGCGATCGTCTTGACTGCACGCGTCGTCGTCCGCGCAAATCCCATCGGGTCGTCGAGATCGACCTGTGCTTTCAGCTCGTCACAACGCCGGGCCAGCGTGTCGATGTAGCTCTCCACCGGTGACGTCGCCATGGTGCGGACTGCGAGTGCCGACAGCGCAGTGCGGACGTTGAACAGGTCGGCGACGGATTTCAGCGACACCGGCTTGATGTAGGCGCCGCGCCGCGGCAGCAATTCGACGAGGCGGCGCCGTTCGAGAATCCGGATCGCCTCGCGGATCGGGCCGCGGCTGACGCCGAATTCTTGCGCCAGATCGAGTTCGACCAGTCGCGCGCCGGCTTTGCGACGGCCGGACACGATGTCGGCGCCGAGCTCTTCGGCGACCTGGTCGGGCAGCGTGCGGGGCGCAAATCGGCGCTCGCTATGGCCGTCCCTCGCAGTCGTCGAGCTGCGATCCATCGTTCCCAAAGCGCTCTCCGTCGGCTCCCGTGGCGCGGGACAAACTAGCGCGCCGGTCAATTGTTGACAATCGACAATTCGTGCCGTTTGATTGCGGGTGTCGCGCGGCCAAATCGGCGCCAAGCCGAAAGCGCGACGAACCGTGGTCCGGAGCCGCGGACGGGAGGATGAACATGGCGACCACCGAAGCGCCGGCACGTGTCCGGTCAGGCCGACAGGCCGCTATCGCAAGCTTCGACGCCATGCGTCCGTCGGCGCACATGCTGCGCCGGGCTCACCATCCTGCGCATTGTTGCGGCGAATGACGGGGCTGGTCGAACCCTACACGCCGCGGTCTTCTTCGCCGCCGCACGCCCGCCCGGCAACAGGCGCGCAGCCGCTGCTCGATGTTCGCAATCTGTCGCTGTCGTTCACGACGGCGCAGGGCGCGCTGCCGGTCACCCGCAATGTCAGTTTTTCGATCGCGCCAGGCGAGCGCGTCGGCCTGGTCGGCGAGAGCGGCTGCGGCAAGACCGTCACCGGCCTGTCGCTGCTGCGGCTGCTGCCGACGCACTCGGCCCGCATCCAAGGTGACGTACTGTTCGACGGCACCGATCTGTTGAAGCTGTCGCCGCGCCGAATGCGCGCGGTGCGCGGCCGCGACATCGCGATGATCTTCCAGGAGCCGATGAGCGCGCTCGATCCGGTGTTCACGGTCGGCGATCAGATCAGCGAGGCCTACCGAATTCATTTCCCGGCCAGCAAGGCCGAAGGCCGCGAGCGCGCCATCGCGGCGCTGCGCGAGGTCGGCATCCCGGCGCCGGAGCGGCGCTGTGATGAGTATCCGCATCAGCTCTCGGGCGGCATGCGCCAGCGCGTGATGATCGCGATGGCGCTGATCTGCAAGCCGAAGCTGCTGATCGCCGACGAGCCGACCACCGCGCTCGACGTCACCGTGCAGGCGCAGATCACCGATCTGTTGCGCTCGCTGAGCGAGCGCACCGGCACGGCGCTGATCTTCATCACCCACGATCTGGGCGTTGTCGCCGAGACCTGCACCCGCATGATCACCATGTATGCCGGCGAAGTGGTCGAGGACGCCCCCGTCGACGACGTACTCACCCGGCCGCGCCATCCCTACACCTCGGGGCTGCTGCGCTCGCTGCCCGGCTTGAGCAAGCGACGCGGCGTGCTGTCGTCGATCCCGGGCCGCGTGCCGTCGCCGCAGGCGATGCCGGGCGGCTGCCGCTTCCGCTCGCGCTGTGCACACGCCGCGCCGGGATGCGAGCAGGAGCAGCGCATGATCGCGCTGGCGCAAGATCACGCCGCGCGCTGTTGGCGCGCACCCGAACTGGAGCTGCCGGGAGCGGTGAACTGATGACTTCTCCGCGGCGCGACGGTTCTGAAGCCGGCATTCTGGCGGTGCGCGATCTGCGCATCCTGTTTCCGTCGCGCGACGGCCGCGACACCGTCAAGGCGATCGACGGCATGGATTTCGCCGTACAGGCCGGCGAGACTTTCGGGGTGATCGGCGAATCCGGCTCGGGCAAGACGACGCTCGGCCGTGCGCTGGTGTCGCTGCTGCGGCCGACCGAAGGTCAGATCCTGCACGACGGCGCCGATCCGGAACAGCTCGGCACGCGCGCGTTCCGCCAGCATCGCCGGGACTATCAGATCATTTTCCAGGACCCCAACGCCGCGCTCAATCCGCGGATGACGATCATCGACAGCGTGGTCGAGCCGCTCGAGATTCTGCGCGAGGGCGACGCGAACTCGCGACGCCGCCGCGGCATCGCGATGCTGGAGCGTGTCGGGCTGTCCGCCGAGGCGGCGGACCGCTATCCGCATCAATTGTCCGGCGGACAGAAGCAGCGCGTCAACATCGCGCGGGTGCTGATGCTGCGGCCCAAGGTGATCGTCTGCGACGAGGTGGTGGCGGCGCTCGACGTCTCGATCCGCGGCGACGTGCTCAATCTGTTCGCCGATCTGCAGCGCGAGTTCGGCCTGACCTACGTGTTCATCACCCACGACATCTCGGTGGTGTCGCATATCTCCGACCGCATTGCGGTGACCTATCTGGGCAAGCTGATGGAGCTCGGCCCCGCCGAAGACGTCATCGAGCGGCCGCTGCATCCCTATACGCGCGCGCTGCTGTCGGCCGAGCCGATCCCGCTGCCGTCGCATCTGCGGGTCGATCGCCGCATCATTCTCGAAGGCGAGATTCCGAGCCCGGTGGCGCCGCCGTCGGGCTGCCGCTTCCGCACCCGCTGCCCGTCGGTGCAGCCGCGCTGCGCCAAGGAGATGCCGGCCTGGCGCGAAGTCCGCCCCTGCCATCGCGTCGCCTGTCATTTCGCCACGGCCGACGGGCCGCAGCCGAACAATCAGCCGGCGCAAGCCGCGTCATAACCATCATCGGGAGGACAATTATGCGCGTGTACGATCTGGGCGGACGAACCCTGCGGCGTCGTGACATTCTGGCGCTGATCGGCGGCAGTGTTGCGGCCAGCGCGCTCGGCCTGCCGGCGCTGGCGCAGGAGCCCAAGAAAGGCGGCGTGCTCAAGGTCGCGGCGCCCGCCAACCCGTCGTCGCTCGATCCCGCGACCGGCGGTGCCGGCTCCGACCACAGCATCCTGTGGACGATGTACGACACGCTGGTGGAGTGGGACTACGACACGCTGAAGCCGAAGCCCGGCATGGCCAAGTGGTCGTATCCCGACCCCAACACGATGGTGCTCGACATCACCCCGGGTATCCAGTTTCACGACGGCACCGCAATGGACGCCGAGGCCGTCAAGTTCAACCTCGACCGCAATCGCAGCGATCAGCGCTCCAACATCAAGCCGGATCTCGCCAGCATCGATCAGGTCGAGGTCACCGGACCGCTGCAGGTGACGCTGAAGCTGAAGAATCCCGACACCGCGCTGCCGGCGATCCTGTCGGACCGCGCCGGCATGATGGTGTCGCCGACCAACCTCAAGGCGCTCGGTAACGAGACCGATCGCAAGGCGGTCGGCGCCGGGCCGTGGAAGCTGGTGCGCTGGAACGACAACGAGATCATCGTGGTGACGCGCCACGACAACTACTGGCGCAAGGGCCGGCCGTATCTCGACGGCATCGAGTTCAACATCATCACCGAGAACGCCACCGCGCTGCGCTCGGTGGTGGCCGGCCAGAACGACATGGCGTTCCAGCTCCCGGCGCGCCTCAAGCCGGTGATCGAGCGCGCCAAGGATCTGACCCTGGTGTCGTCACCGACGCTGTATTGCATCCAAGTGTATTTCAACTACGCGCGCGCACCGCTCGACAACGTCAAGGTCCGGCAGGCGATCAACTTCGCATTCGACCGCGACACCTTCGTCAAGGCGGCGCTCAGCGGCCTCGGCGAGCCGGCCCGGATGACGCTGCCAAGCTCGCACTGGGCCTACAACAAGGATGTGGCCAACACCTATCCGCACGACATCGCCAAGGCCAAGCAGCTGCTGGCCGAGGCCGGCTACAAGGATGGCATCGATCTGACGATCGGCGGCTACACCGATCAGGATTCGGTGCGCCGCGGCGAGGTCATTCAGGACCAGCTCGGCAAAGCCGGCATCCGGGTGAAGTTCACCCGCGGCACCATCGCGGAAATCAGCGCGCAGTTCTTTGCGCAGGAGAAGAAGTTCGACCTGTTGGTGTCTGCCTGGACCGGGCGTCCTGATCCGAGCATGACCTATGGGCTCGGCTTCGACAAAGGCGCCTACTACAACGCTGGCCGCACGGCCGATCCGGAGCTGTCGAGGCTCATTCAGGAGAGCCGCGCCAGTGAGGATCTCGCCAAGCGCGCCGAAGTGTTCGCCAAGATCCAGCGCATCACCGTCGAGCAGGCGCTGTCGGCGCCGCTGGCATTCCAGTTCGAGCTCGACGCGCTGTCCTCGAAGGTAAAGGGCTTCACGCCCAATCTGCTCGGCAAGCCGAAATTCGAAAACATCTCCCTCGCATGAGACGGCGCCGCCGCGACCGTCGCGGCGCTCGTTCCGGATCCAGCCCATGTTGAATGCCGCACGACTTCACATCATCGGGCGCCGGCTGCTGCAGGCGATCCCGGTGGTGGTGCTGTCTACCTTCATCGTGTTCGGCCTGCTCAAGCTGGTGCCGGGCGACGTCGCCGTGACGCTCGCCGGCGACAATGCCTCGGAGCAGCGCATCGCCGAGATCCGCGAACTCTACGGGCTGAACCAGCCGTTCCTGATGCAATACGGGTCGTGGCTGGCCAAGGCCGTGCAGGGCGATCTGTCGAACTCGCTGGTGTCGAACGAATCGGTGCTGGCCTCGATCCAGCGCTGCCTGCCGCATACGCTGCTGATCGTGGTGCTGGCGCTGCTCACCGCGCTGATCATCGGCGTGCCGCTCGGCATCGCGGCGGCGACCAAGCCGGGCTCGTGGATCGACAGCATCGTGATGGCGATCGCGTCGCTCGGCGTCGCTGTGCCGAACTTCTGGCTCGGCATGCTGCTGGTCGCGTTCTTCTCGCTGCAGCTGAACTGGCTGCCGGCGACCGGCGCGGTGTCGTTCTTCAAGGATCCCTGGGCGTCGCTCAGTCACGCACTCCTGCCGGCGCTGGCGCTCGCCTCGGGCGGCATCGCCGAAGTGGCGCGGCAGCTGCGTTCGTCGCTGGTCGAAATCCTGTCGTCGCAGGCGGTGCGCACCCTGCACGCCAAGGGGCTGCCGCCGTCGTCGATCCTGTGGCGCCATGGCCTGAAGAACGTCAGCGTCAATCTGCTGACGGTGATCAGCCTGCTGGCCAACCGGATGCTGGCCGCGACCGTGGTGGTCGAGGCGGTGTTCGCCATTCCCGGCATGGGCGGGCTGATCGTCAACGCCGCGATGCACCGCGACTTCCCGGTGGTGCAGGGCGTGGTGTTCACCATGGTGCTGATCGTGGTGTCGCTCAATCTGCTCACCGACATCCTGTACAGCGTGCTCGATCCGAGGATCGCCTCATGACCGATCTGGCGATGACGGCGCCGCACCGGCCGCGGCGGCTGCGCAAATTCGTGCGCTGGTTCGTGTCCGACATTCGCGGCGCGATCAGCCTGGGCTTTTTGATCATGCTGTTCGTGGTGTCGGTGCTGGCGCCGTGGCTCGCGCCGTATGACCCGCTGGCGCAGGACGTCAACGCGTCGCTGGCGCCGATGTCGGCCGAGCATTGGCTCGGCGCCGACGATCTCGGCCGCGATACACTGAGCCGGCTGATCTATGGCGGCATGGCGTCGCTGTATGCGAGCTTCCTGGCGGTGGCGATCGCGGTGCTGATCGGCGTGCCGGTCGGCGTGCTCGCCGGCTATCTCGGCGGCTGGGTCGACACCGTGATCAGCCGCGTCATCGACAGCTTCCTGTCGTTTCCGGCCATCGTGTTGGCGATCGCCGTCACCGGCGCGCTCGGCATCGGGCTCACCAACGGCATGATCTCGGTCGGCATCGTGTTCTCGCCGCAGCTCGCGCGGCTGGTCCGCGCGCGGACGCTGGTGGTGCGGCACGAACTCTATGTCGACGCGGCGCGCTGCTTCGGCGGCTCGACCACGCGCATCCTGTGGCGCCACGTGCTGCCGAATGCGATCCAGCCGGTGATCGTGCAGGTGACGCTGCTGCTCGCGGCCGCGCTGCTCGCCGAAGCCAGCCTCAGCTTCCTCGGGCTTGGCATTCAGCCGCCGGATCCGAGCTGGGGCGCGATGCTGGCGCGCGCGTATCAGAACATGGAGATCGCCCCGGAGCAGATGTATCCGCCTGGGCTGGCGATCCTGTTCACCGCGCTCGCCTACAACACGCTCGGTGAATCGCTGCGCGTTGCGCTCGACCCGACGATGAAGCGCAACTGAGACAAGCAAGAACAACAAGGACGACATCATGAGCGCCAGCGCCACCGAAGCCGATTATCTCGCGAAACTGCACGATCTCTGGGCCAAGGCCTGGCCGAAGGGCCTGCCGACCCAGCCGCGCTATCCGCACGGCGAGATCGCGCTCAGCGAATATCTGCGCGCCTGGGCGAAGCGGGCGCCGGAGCGGCCGGCCGTGATCTTCTACGGCCACGTCACCACCTACGGTGAACTCGATCAGCTCAGCGATCGCTTCGCCGCACTGCTGATGCAGAAGGGCGTGCGCAAGGGCGACCGCGTCGCGGTGTTCCTGCCGAACTGCCCGCAATTCCACATCGTGTTCTTCGGCATCCTCAAGCTCGGCGCGATCCACGTGCCGGTCAGCCCGCTGTCGCGCGCGTTCGAACTGTCCTACGAACTCAACGACACCGACGCCGAAGTGATCGTGGCGCTCGACCAGCTTGCCTCGGTGGTCAATCAGGTACGCGGCGAAACCAAGCTGCGCGAGGTGATCGTCACCAGTTTTGCCGACGTGATCCCCGCTTCGCCGACAATTCCGGTGCCGGATTCGGTGAGTGGGCCGCGCGTGGCGGTGGCCGGCGCGACCGATCTGCTGCCGGCGCTGGCGGCAATGCCGGCGCCGGAGCCGCTGCCGCCGGCCTCGCTCGACGACGTCGCGGCGCTGAACTACACCGGCGGCACCACCGGCATGCCGAAGGGCTGCGTCCACACCCAGCGCGACATGGTGTACACCGCCGCCGCCAATCACGGCATCTCGGTGGTCGCCGACGAGCGCAGCGTGTTTCTGTCGTTCTTTCCCGAGTTCTGGATCGCCGGCGAGAATTTCGGCCTGATCTTCCCGCTGTTCGCCGGCGCCACGCTGGTGCTGCTGGCGCGCTGGGACGCACTCGGCGTGCTGTCGGCGATCGATCGCTACAAGGTCGGCGTCACCGCGATGCCGGTCGACGGCGCTGTCGAGCTGATGGATCACCCGCGCTTCAAGGATTTCGATCTGTCGTCGCTGAAGCAGGTCCGCGTGGTCTCGTTCGTCAAGAAGCTCAATCCCAGTTATCGCAAGCGCTGGAAGGATCTCACCGGCACCATCCTCACCGAAGCGTCGTGGGGCATGACCGAGACGCACACGTCGAACACCTTCACGGTCGGCTTCCAGGGCGATGACTTCGATCTGAATTCGCAGCCGATCTTCGTCGGTCTGCCAGTGCCGGGCGCCGAGTTCAAGATCACCGATTTCGAGACCGGCGAGCTGGTGCCACTCGGCGGCGAGGGCGAAATCCGGGTGCGGACGCCGTCGCTCTTGAAGAGCTACTGGAACAAGCCGGAGGCGACCGCGCAGTCACTGGTCGATGGCTGGTTGCGCACCGGCGACATCGGCACCATCGATCCGCAAGGCTTTCTGCACTTCCTCGGCCGGCGCAAGGAGATGCTCAAGGTCAAGGGCATGAGCGTGTTTCCGCCAGAGATCGAGGCGCTGCTCGGCCAGCATCCCGCAGTGCTCGGCTCGGGCGTGGTCGGCCGTGACGATCCCGGCAAGGGGCAGGTGCCGGTCGCCTTCATTCAGCTCAAGCCGGAGGCGGAAGGCAGTATCACGCCGGCCGAGTTGCAGGCCTGGTGCGCCGAGCGGATGGCGGTCTACAAGGTGCCGGAGATCCGCATCATCGACGCCTTGCCGATGACCGCGACCGGCAAAGTGAAGAAGCAAGAACTCGACGCCAACGCGCGCTGATCGCGCGGCGCGGCTGATATTTGTGAATGAGGATGTTTGGATGTCGTTTCGTAAATTGCTGATCGCCAACCGCGGCGAGATTGCGATCCGTATCGCGCGGGCCGCGGCTGATGCCGGCATCGCCAGCGTGGCGATCTATCCGTCCGATGATGCGGCGTCGCTGCATCTGCGCATCGCCGACGAGGCGCGGGAAATTCCGGGACGCGGCGCACGGGCGTATCTCGACATCGAGGCGGTGATCGAAGCTGCCAAGTCGGCGCATTGCGACGCGCTGCATCCCGGCTACGGCTTCCTCAGCGAGAACGCCGACCTGGCGCGGCGCTGCGCCGAGGAAGGTATTCGGTTCATTGGTCCGTCGCCCGAAGCCTTGAGGCTATTCGGTGACAAAGTTGCGGCACGGCAGCTCGCAAAGAAGTCGGGAGTGCCAATCATTGCCGGCACGCAGGGGCCGTCGACGCTGGAGGACATTCAGGCCTTTTTCGCCTCGCTCGGTGCGAACGCCGCGGTGATGATCAAGGCGATGGCGGGTGGCGGCGGCCGTGGCATGCGCGTGGTCGAGCGCGCCGAGGATCTCGGCGAAGCTTACGCGCGCTGTCAGTCCGAAGCCAAGGCGGCGTTCGGTTTCGAGGGCGTCTATGCCGAGCGGCTGATCCGCAATGCGCGGCATATCGAGGTGCAGATCATCGGCGATCAGCACGGCGCGATCAGCCACCTATGGGAGCGCGAATGCACCATCCAGCGTCGCAACCAGAAACTGATCGAGATCGCGCCGAGCCCGTCGCTGAGTGATGAGCTACGCAGCCGTATCCTCGAGTCGGCGGTGAAGCTCGCCAAGGCAGCGAATTACGACAGTCTCGGCACATTCGAATTTCTGGTCGATGGCGACGGCGGCGACGGTGAGGGCGCGTTCGCGTTCATCGAGGCCAATCCGCGGCTGCAGGTCGAACACACCGTCACCGAGGAAGTGCTCGGCGTTGACCTGGTGCGCTCGCAGATCGCGGTGGCGGGCAGTGCGACGCTTCATTCGCTTGGGCTCGATCAGCCGAACGTGCCGCGGCCGCGCGGCTTCGCGATCCAGCTCCGCGTCAACATGGAGACGATGGACGCGAGCGGCGCGACGCATCCGAGCGGCGGCGTCCTCGGCGTGTTCGAACCGCCGGCGGGGCCGGGCGTGCGTGTCGATACGTTCGGCTACGCGGGCTACAAAACCAGCGCGGCGTTCGACTCGCTACTCGCCAAGGTGATCGTGCACGCGCCCGGGCAGTGGCCCGACGCCGTCGCCAAGGCGGCGCGGACGCTGCGCGAATTCCGCATTGCCGGCGTCGAAACGAATAGCGCCCTGCTGCAGGCGATCCTGGCGCATCCGGACTTCAAGGCCAACCGCGTCAGCACCGCGTTCATCGATCGCAACGTCGCCGATTTGGTCGCCGCCGCGGACAAGCTCGGCGCGCCGCTGGTCGCGTTGCCGGGCGGCGAGGCGCAGCAGAAACACGCCAAGGCAGCGACCGAAGCCGTGCCGGAAGGCGCAGTGTCGATCGTCGCGCCGCTGCAGGGCACGGTGGTGGCGATCACCGTCGCGGAAGGCGACGTCGTCAGCCCGGGGCAGCAGCTCGCGGTGCTCGAATCGATGAAGATGGAGCATCTGGTCACGGCCGAGCAGGGCGGCCGCATCCGCTGCATCGCCACCGCCGACGGCGTGACGCTGATGCAGGGCGAGGCGATCCTGTATCTCGAGCCGCTCGACGTCGAGGGCGATCAGGCCGCCGAGGAAACCGAGATCGATCTCGACGTGATCCGCCCCGACCTTGCCGAGGTGCTGGCGCGGCAGGGCAACACGCTCGATGAGAACAGGCCGGACTCGGTCGCGCGGCGGCGCAAGACCAATCAGCGCACCGCGCGCGAGAATATCGCGCAGCTGGTCGACGAAGGTTCGTTCATGGAATACGGCAGCCTGGCGATCGCCGGCCAGCGCCGCCGCCGGGCGCTCGACGATCTGATCAAGAACACGCCCGCCGACGGCCTTGTTGCCGGCGTCGCTACGGTGAACGCCAAGCAATTCGGCGAGCACGACGCGCGCTGCATGGTGATCTCCTATGACTACACGGTTCTGGCCGGCACCCAGGGCCACATGAACCACAAGAAGATCGACCGCATGCTGACGCTAGTCGAGCAATGGAAGATGCCGCTGGTGTTCTACGCCGAAGGCGGCGGCGGCCGCCCGGGCGACACCGACCGGCTCGGCCTCACCGGCCTCGACGGGCCGTCCTTCGTGCAGTTCGCCAAGCTGTCGGGTCTGGTCCCGGTGATCGGCGTCGTCTCCGGCTATTGCTTCGCCGGCAATGCCGCGATGCTCGGCTGCTGCGACGTGATCATCGCGACGCAAAATGCCTCGATCGGCATGGGCGGCCCGGCGATGATCGAGGGCGGCGGCCTCGGCGTGTATCATCCGGCCGAAGTCGGCCCGGTGTCGTTCCAGTCGCCGAACGGCGTGGTCGATATCCTGGTCGAGGACGAGGAAGAGGCGACGCGGGTCGCGCAGAAATATCTGTCCTACTTCCAGGGACCGGTCGCCGAGTGGCGCGCGGCGGATCAGCGGCTGCTGCGCCGCGCGATCCCGGAAAACCGTCTGCGGGTCTACGACATCCGCCATGTCATCGAGCTGATCGCCGACGAGGATTCGGTGCTGGAGCTGCGCCGTGATTTCGGCATCGGCATCATCACCGCGTTCATCCGGATCGAGGGCAAGCCGTTCGGGCTGATCGCCAACAATCCAAAACATCTCGGCGGCGCCATCGATGCGCCGGCCGGCGACAAGGCGGCGCGCTTCCTGCAGCTGTGCGACGCATTCGACATTCCGATCGTGTCGCTGTGCGATACGCCCGGCTTCATGGTCGGGCCGGAAGCGGAGAAGACCGCGATCGTGCGCCACGTCGCCCGCATGTTCGTCACTGGCGCCAGCCTCACGGTGCCGCTGTTCGGCATCGTGCTGCGGAAGGGCTACGGCCTCGGCGCGCAGTCGATGATCGGCGGCGGTTTCCACGCCTCGTTCTTCACGGCGGCGTGGCCGACCGGGGAATTCGGCGGCATGGGGCTGGAAGGCTACGTCCGCCTCGGTTTCCGCAAGGAGATGGAGGCGATCGCCGATCCGGTCGAGCGCGAGACCTACTACAAGAACAAGGTCGCCGAGATGTACGCCAACGGCAAGGCGACCTCGATCGCCTCGGTGTTCGAGATCGACAACGTCATCGATCCGGCCGAGACGCGGCGATGGATCATGGCCGGGCTGCGTTCGGTGCCGACGCCGCCGCAGCGCACCGAGCGCAAGCGGCCCTGCGTCGATACCTGGTAATGGAGCAAACGATGAGCACAGCCGCTTTCGACACGCCGATCGACGACACCGGCACCGCGCTGGCCGGCCCGTGGCGGCAGCCGCGTCAGATGCTGCACGCGCAGGTCTACGATTCGCACGCCTCGATCCACGACGACGCCACCGCGCAGAAGCTCGGCTTCAAGGGCGGCACCATTGAGGGCCCGACGCATTTCAGCCAGTTCGCGCCGCTGTGCGAACGGCTGTGGGGCCAGCAGTGGTTCGAGACCGGCTGCCTTTCGGCGCATTATCGCAGCGCCGCGTATGAAGGCGAGGAGGTGCAGGCGATCGTCGACAAGCCGGCCGACGGCGTGCGTCACATCTCGATCCGCATGGTCAAGCGCGACGGCACCGAAGTGCTGCGCGGCAGCGCCTCGGTCGGCACCGACGCGCCGCCATCGGCGCTCGATCAGCGGCTCACCGAGCTGAAGCCGCTCACCGATGCGGTGATCCTGCGCGACATCACGGTCGGCATGGCCACCGCGCCGCAGACCGTGAAGATGGATGCCGATCAGCACATGGGCGAGCTGTATCCGTTTTCGCTGGCCGACAAGCTCAAGGTGATCACCGAGCCATCGCCGTATTATCACGCTTCGTCGCCATGGGGTCGGCCGATCATTCCGATGGAGATGCTGAGCGTGCTGTTCCAGCACGTCAGCAAGCAGGACGGCCTGCCGGTGCGCGGCCCGGCCGTCGGCCTGTTTGCCGATCAGGAGATCCGGCTGATCACCGGTCCGCTGTTCGTCGGCGAAAGCTACCGGATTCAACGTAAGGTCGTGGCGCTGTCGGGCAGCAAGCGCACCGAAAGCCTGTGGGCGCGCACCGAAGCGTTCGACAGCAGCGGCCGCCTCGTCGCCACCATGCTGCTGAACTCGGCAACGCTGAAGGATTCCTACGCCGCCTATGAGCAGGAATACGCGGAACTGAAGCGGGGCGCGTAGTCCGCTTTGGCTTGTAGTGAATCGGTGCGAGCAAGCCGTTGCTCGCTACACGCACAGCCTCATGGTGAGGAGGCGCGAAGCGCCGTCTCGAATCATGAGCCGCGAATTTCCGGTGTTGTCCCATCCTTCGAGACGCCCGGCTTCGCCGGACTCCTCAGAGCCTGGCGCGAAAATGCGGCCTTTAAAGCTAGGCACTTTCCTATCCACGCGTCATGCCCGGCCTTGTGCCGGGCATCCACGCCTTGCTGAAGCAAATGCAACAAAGGCGTGGATGGCCGGGACAAGCCCGGCCATGACGGCGTTTGTGGGCAAATTGGGCGACCGCAAAATTTGGCTGAAAAGTCAGCTTTAGTGTTGATTCCGACTCTCCGGATGAGGGCTCAGTGCAATCAAGAGCTGAAGTTCCCATCGCCTGTCTTCGGCGAGATCGTTCACCGCGCTGCCGTAGAGGCATTGGGTAGGACGTGAGTTCCGATTGTGGGAATCGGCGGAGTTTTGCCGAGGATGGAACCGACTTTGTAGCTCGCAAGCCGACGCTCGCGTCTTCAGTCGTGCGCTTCCCCGTCAAAAGGCCCGTCCAAGCTAGACATCCTTCGGATGCGAAGGTATCGGTGCCGCACATATAGCGGAAGGCTCGCAAAGTTTGATGGGGTCGGAACATCCTGCACGTTTAGATCGCAAAACCTCAACCGGCCTTCAGGCGATTCGGTTTTTGGCGGCGTTCGGCGTCTTCGTGCATCACGCGCTGGCCAACGCTGGCTTCGCGAAAATCATTCCCGGCACTTACCTGGAATCGTCAAGGTGGACGTCATCAGGCGTGATCATGTTCTTCGTCTTGTCGGGTTACCTGATGGCGAAGATCTCGGATCAAGCGAGATCGCCGCTCCGTTTCCTGGCTGACCGGGCGCTGCGCGTTTATCCAGGGCTTTGGGTGGCAACAGGCATCGTTGTCCTCATCCACTATTCGATCTGGCGAACAGCCTTCCCGCCGAGTCTGCTGATCGACCTGACGCTGTTCCCGACCAGCTCAAGAATCGCCCCGCTGGGAGTCGAATGGACCCTGTTCTTCGAGGCGTTCTTCTACTGCGTTGTTGCGGCGCTGATCTTGATCCCGAGGTTATTGGTTCGCAAGCTTCTGGTGCTGGCATGGGCGGTCATCGTCCTGCTTTTCGGAGGTGGATTCTCCACCGATCTCACCATTGCCGGGATCGCGCTTTCATTTCTGAATCTCGCTTTCATCGCTGGGATGTTCACGTGGTGGCTCGCGCCGCGTCTGCCTTTTCGTGGTGTGGCCGGAGTGGCCGCGTCGGTCGGTCTATTCTGCGCAGGTCGCTATCTGGTCTCTGACCACTGGCTCGCGGCCTATCTGATACAGAGCGTCGCATTCGCCGTCCTGATCACCACCGCCGCCCGGTCGAGTTACTTCGACGATCGTCCGCTATTTCCGTTGCTCGGAGATGCGTCGTATGGGCTCTACCTGATCCACTCGCCACTCCTCGCGGTCTGTTTTCTCTTCGTCGCGCCTGGCTGGGTCTCGTTCTTTGCGGTCTCTGCGCTTGTTTTTGCCGTGTCGGTCGGGTTCGGGCTCGCGGAATATGGGTTCCATCAACGCCTGCGATCACTTCGGCAACGGCTGCCAATGGGTGTTCGGGCCACCACCGTTTCGTCGTGAGTGTCCCGTCTCCGGGGCATGCGACATCGGTTGCCTGACAAGCCCGGCCATGACGGAGTTAGTTAGCAACCCGGTTCCGCGGCTGCTCACGTTGACGGCAAGGAGTCCGCCGGACGGTCTTGCCTACCGCGTCGGCGTCAGCCGAGTTCGTCGCGCACCAGCCGGGCCGCGTCGCTCATCGCCTTCAGTTTGCCGAAGGCGGTCGCGCGCGGCATGTACTTCATGCCGCAATCCGGGGCGGGGACGAGCCGGTCGGCGGCGACGTATTTGAGGCCGTTGCGGATGCGGGCCGCGACGGTGTCGACGCTTTCCACTTCCGGGTCGGAGAGGTCGAGCACGCCGAGCATGATCTTTTTCGACGACAGATCCTTGAGCACGCCGAGATCGAGTTTCGGCTGCGCCGCTTCGATCGAGATCTGATCCGCGATGGTGTCGTCGAGTTCCGCCAGAAACGAATAGCCGGCCGGCTTGTTCGAGCCCGGCACCACCGCCGCGTAGCCGAAGCACAGATGCACCACGGTCGGCACCGTAATGCCCTGCAGCGCGCGGTTGATGGCCTTGACGGCGTAGCGCTTGGCGATCTCCGGATTGTTGCGCACCCAGGGCTCGTCGAGCTGGATCACGTCGGCGCCGGCCGCCTGCAGCTCGAGCGCTTCGGCATTGACCGCCTCGGCGAACGCCATCGCCAGCTCTTCCTCGTCGTTGTAGTATTCATTCTTGGCCTGCTGGCTCATCGTGAACGGGCCCGGCAGCGTGATCTTGGCGGCGCGGTCGGTGTTGGCGCGCAGGAACTGCATGTCGTGCAGTTCGACCGGCCGCGTCCGCTTCACCGGCCCGACCACGCGCGGCACCGGCGTCTTGGTGTTGCCGGTGCGGGCCACGATGATCGCCGGGTTGTCGCCGTCGACGCCGTCGAGCGCGGTGGCGAAGCGATTGGAGTAACTCTCGCGGCGGATCTCGCCGTCAGTGACGATGTCGATGCCGGCCCTCTCCATGTCGCGGATCGCCACCACCGTGGCGTCGTCCTGCGCCTCCGGCAGATGCTCGGCCGGCAGCCGCCACAGTTCGTGCAGCCGGGTGCGCGGCACCGATCCGGTCAAGAGCGCACGATTGGCGAGCCAGTCCGGCTGCGGATAGCTGCCGACCACGGTGGTGGGGAGCAGATGCGACGGCATGGGCATGCGGTGGTCCTTGTTGTTGTTATTATATTGAAGGTCAGGCCGCGCGGCTGGCGGCCACCGCGGTCTCGTCGATCACCGGGTTGCGCAGCGTGCCGATGCCGGTGATTTCGACTTCGACGACATCGCCGCCCTTCATCCACAGCGGCGGATTGCGATAGGCGCCGACGCCGCCGGTGGTGCCGGTGACGATGACGTCGCCGGGGGCGAGCTCGGTGAAGGTCGAGCAATAGGCGATCAGCGCCGGCACGTCGAACACGAGGTCCGAGATCGGCGCCTTCTGCACCTCCTGGCCGTTGAGCCGCGTGATCAGCGTCTGGCTGCTGATATCGGGCAGCTCGTCGGTCGTGACCATCCACGGACCGAAGCCGCCGGTGCCGGCGAAATTCTTGCCGGGCGCGAATTGCGAGGTGTGGCGCTGCCAGTCGCGGATGCTGCCGTCGTTGTAGCAGGCATAGCCGGCGACGTGGCCGAGCGCAGCCTCGCGGGCGATGCGGCGGCCGCCGCGGCCGATCACCACCGCCATCTCGCCCTCGTAGTCGAAGCGCTCGGACTCGAGCGGCCGGATCATCGGCTGACCGGCGCCGACCTGGCTGTTGGCGAAGCGGGTGAAGATCATCGGATGCGGCGGCGTCGGATGGCCGCTTTCGGCGAGGTGGCTGGCGTAGTTGACGCCGATGCAGAAAATCTTGTCCGGGTCCGGGATCGTCGGCAGCAGCTCGACATCGGCCAGCGCGTAGGCGGCGCGCTCGCCCGCCAGCTTGCGCAGCCGGTCGAGCGCGCCGGCCGCCAGCAACGCCTTCAGCGTCGGAGTGTCCATCAGCCGCTTGCCGGCGTCGACGATGCCGGCCTCGGTGACGATGCCGTAGCCGGCGCGGCCGGCGGCCTTGAAACTCGCGATCTTCATGAGGAACTGCCTTGTTCGATTGAGGAGACGTAAGCGTCAATGGGAAGCGCAATCGCGCCGCTGCGAATCGGCACGCAAGCGGGCGGAAACGCCTGATGGAAGCGCGCGCCCTCGGCCTCTGCTGCGTCGAGAAAACGCGGCAATTGAGCCATCGCGCCGGTCGGCAGATCGTGCAGCACGATCAGCGTCCATGGCTGCGCGCGGCATTGCGCGAGCGCGCGCTCGACCCAGCCATCCGGGTCCTCCCAATCGCGCGGGATCGCATTCCACAGCACGCAGCTGTGCTGATGCTGCGTCAGATAATCGACCACCGAGGGCTTCAGCAGCCGGTCATCGAGATTGCCGCCGCCGCCGAACGGCCGAAACCAACGCTGCGGATGCGCCAGCGCGCCGATCGCCGCCTGGGTCCGGCCGACTTCCGCTTGCGCGGTCTGCGGATCGGTCTGCTGGCCGAGCGGGACGCCATGCGTGTAGGTGTGGTTGCCGATCCAATGCCCCTCATGGTGCGCGCGCTCGGCGAGCTCCCGCCGCGCCGGATCGGCGAGCTTTTCGCCAATCACGAAGAAGGTGGTCTTCAGCCCGCGCTCGCGCAGGATGTCGAGGACGCGTGGCGTGACGTCGGGCTCGGGGCCGTTGTCGAAGCTGAGAGTCAGGTCGAACATGTTGAGAGACGTGCCTTCGAGTTCGTCATTGCGAGCCAAGCGAAGCAATCCAGGAGCTCAGTGCGCGGGTCTGGATTGCTTCGCTACGCTCGCAATGACGGGGCTGAGGGATGAGGATTTCGCTGCATGGCGGGATTTGCTCCCCTACGTTGTCGCCGGCTGCAGGCCGCGGCTGCCAAGGTCATCCTCGGCGGCCTGGCCGGCGCGGGTGCCGGTTTGCCAGATTGCGGCCTTGCGCTCGATCCAGCGCACGCCGGCGCTGAACGCGATGGTGATAGCCAGCACCAGCAGCACGCCGGCGAAGACATGTGGGCTGTCGAGCACGGTGCGATAGCGCGAGATCAGGAAGCCGATGCCGGCGGACGAGATCAGCATTTCGGACACCACGACGCCGACGATCACCAGCGCGCCGCCGACGCGAAGGCCGGACAGCACGGTCGGGATCGCCGCCGGGATGATGACGCGCAGCAGCCGCTGGCTCGGCGTCGCGCCCATGCTGCGCGCTGCCACGATCAGTTGCGGGTCGATGGTCTGGATGCCGGCCGCGGTCGACAGCATGGTCGGCAGCAGGCCGTAGATCGCCGCGAATGCGATCTTGGATTCCGAGCCGATGCCGAGCCACACGGTGAACACCGGATACAGGATCACCAGCGGCACGGCGTAGAGGCTGGAGACCATCGGCATCAGCAGGATGCGCGGCGTGCGCAGGCTGCCGATGATGGCGCCGAGCAGGATGCCGCCGCCGCAGGCGATGATCATCGCGATCGCCACCTCGTACAGCGTCACCGCCAGCGCGTGGCCATATTCGGCCGCGTCGGTCCAGCCCGCCACCAGCGTCTTTGACAGCGGCGGCAAAAACAGCTCGGCGACCAGGCCGCTGCGCGGCAGCAGCTCCCACATCACGATCAGCGCGAGTACGATCAAACGGCGAAGCGTGGCGGCGCGCATGGCTCAGGCCGACTTGCGGATGTGGCGCCAAATCTGGTCGCGCAGTTTGCCGAACGCATCGCCGCTCAGCATCTCGTAAGTCCGCGGCCGCGGCAGCTGCACCTGCAGGTGATCGACGATGCGGCCGGGGCGCGCCGACATCACGATAACTTCGTCGGCGAGATACACCGCCTCGGTCAGGCTGTGGGTGACGAACACCACGGTCTTGCCGGTCGCGGCCCAGATCCGCAGCAATTCGTCGCCCATGGTCATGCGTGTCTGCTCGTCGAGCGCCGCGAATGGCTCGTCCATCAGCAGCACCGGCGGATCCTGCACCAGGCCGCGCGCGATCGAGACGCGCTGCTTCATGCCGCCGGACAGCTCGTGCGGGTGGCGCTTGCCGAAATTCTCCAGCCCGACCAGCTTCAACGCGTCCTGCGCCTTGACGCGGCGCTCGGCCTTGGCGACGCCGCGCAGGCTGAGCGGGAATTCGACGTTTTCTTCCGCAGTCAGCCAGGGAAACAGGCTGGCCTCCTGAAACACGACACCGACGCGGTTGGGGTCCGGTTGGGTGATCGGCGCGCCGTTGATATTGATCGTGCCGGTGGTCGGCCGGCGCAGCCCGGCCATCATCATCAGCAGAGTGGATTTGCCGCAGCCGCTCGGCCCGACCAGCACGACGAAGCGCCCCGGCTTGATGTCGAGCGAGACGTCGTCGAGCGCGACGATGTCCTGCGACCTCGTCTTGAACACCTGCCCGACATTGCGGACGGCAATGGCGCCGGCGCGTGGCGCCGGTCGCAGCGGGGTCACGTTCGCCAATGGCTGCATCGTGTTTCCACCCATCTGATCAGTTCGTTGAACGTCATGGCGATCGCCGCGACCATCACCACGCCGGCGAGCAGCTGCTTCATCTGGAAGTTTTCGCCCCAGATCGCGATCTGATGGCCGATGCCGTCCGGTGAGGCGTACATCTCGGCGAGGATCACGCCGGTGAGGTTGAAGATCATCGCGATCCGCAGCGCCTCGAGCAGCACCGGCAGCATGCTGGGCAGATACACGCGGAGCGCGGTCTGCACCGGCGTCGCCCCATAGGAGCGCGCCACGGTGAGGTGCTCGACCTTGACCGACTCTACCGCCGTGGCGGTCGACATGATGACGATGAAGATCGTCGAGAAAAATCCGAACCCGACCTTCTGGGCGAAGCCGACGCCGAACACCAGAATGAACATCGGCAGGAAGATCGACTTCGGAATGCTGAAGGCAAAGAACAGCAGCGGCCGCGTCACTTCGCCGAAGTAACGGTTCTCCGCCATCAACAGGCCGATCAGCGCGCCGGCCGGCACGGCCAGCGCAAACGCAGTGATGACTTCGCTGCCGGTGACCAGCAGGTCCTTCTGCACGCTGGCGCGTTGCAACAGATCGAGCAGCGTCGCGAACGTCTCGGACGCCGGCGGCAGCAGCCGCGGGTTGACGAGGCCGGTGCGCGACAGCGTCTCCCACAGCCCCAGGATCGCGACGACGATCGCGATCCGCGTCAGCTGAATGGCGAGGGTGCCTGCCATGTCACGGCTTGGTCGGGACCGGCTTGAACTTGGTCGAGATCACGTCCTCGACCGGCACCAGATCCTTCAGCCCGCCGCTTCGCGCCATATCCAGCGACAGTTGCACCGCGGCCGGCACGTTGGCGGCGCTCATGCTGCCGTCGGTCTCGAGTTTCATGATGGTCTGCTCGTATTCGAGCGCGGCGATCTCGGCCGGCATCTCGTACAGTTCGGAGATCAGCTTGATGGTGACGTCACGGTTGCCGCGCATGAAATGCACCGCGCCGTACAGCGCGTTGAGGGCCTTCTGCACGACCTCCGGCTTGGCCTCCGCGAAGCGGTCGAGCACGATCCACCCGGCGGTGAGGTTCGGCGGCACAGCGGTGGCGTAGTCGAGGATGGTCTTGGCCTCGCCGGCCTTCGCGATCTGGAAGCTGAGTGGCGAGTACACTACGGCGGCGTCGACATTGCCGGCGAGCAGGTTGGGTACCAGGCCGCCGCCACCGACCGGCACGCGGTTGAACTCGACCTTCTTGTCCTGGATCGTCCACAGCGCCAGCAGGTCGGAGCCCGATCCGGCTGCGGTGATGCCGACCTTCTTGCCCTGCAGATCCTTGACGGTCAGCGTCGACTTGGCCGGCACCATCAGCTGCCAGCCGTAATTGCCCATCGTAGCGTTGCCGACGACGCGCGACATCACGCCCTTCTTGCGGCCGGCCGAGACCAGCGACGGAGGGTCAAGGATGATATCGGCAGCTCCGGCCGCCATGCCCTCGAAGGTTTCGGCGCCGCTGCGATAGATCGTCAGCTCGGCCTTGAGGCCTTCCTTCTCGAACAGCTTCTGCCGCACGGCGGTTTCGGCCACCGTGGTGGGCCAGAACGTCTTTGTGGGAAGGCCAACCCGGATGGTTTCGGCAGCCGTCGCAGGTCCGGCGAACAGAACCGCAGCGGCGAGTGACGACAGCGCCAGCCGGCGAGACATCTTCATGGTGTTTCCTCCCAATGTTGTTGGACGCCGGAGTTTTCTCCGGTCGATCAGTGCGCCGCGCTCACCTCCGCGATGCGAAAAGCCGCAAGCTCGACGAATTCCTTGGTGACGCTGAAATGCAGCGCCAGCGCCCGCACCGCCGCCTCGGCGTCGCGATCCAGCACCGCAGCCACGATGGTAGCGTGCTCGGCCTCGACATCGCGGATCTTGCCGAGCTCGCGCCGGATCGACAGCCGTCGGTAGCGTTCGCTCTGCTCGTGCAGCACGTCGCGAAAGCCGAGCAGCCATGGCGAGTCGCAGGCGCTCACCAGCGTGCGATGGAAGACGCGGTGACGGCTCATCCACTCGTCATGATGCTCGGAGCCGTCGTCCGGGTCGCGATACTCGACGGCCTTGAGCGCTTCCCACGACTGCTGCACTGCGATCAGCCAGCGCGCGTCGCCGAACTCGATCGAGCGCCGCAACGCAAGGCCTTCAATGTCGATACGCGTGCGCGTGATATCGGCGAGGTCGCCAAGTGAGACCGGCGCGACCCGGAAGCCGCGCTGATCCGAGGCTTGTACCAGGCCGTCGGCGGTCAGCCGTGACAGGGCCTCGCGTACGGCGGCGAGGCTGACTCCGAACTGCTTGGCAAGGCTGGCGATATTGAGCTTCTGCCCCGGCAGCAGCCGGGTCGCGAGAATGTCACCGCGGAGCCGCTCGTGCAACGCCGACGTCAGGCTCCGTGGCCCGCCGCCGACGGTCTCTGAAACGCGCAGTCCCATCCCGTTCATGCACGAAGAATGAACATCATACCGCTAAGCGTCAACCGAAATCGAAAATCGATTTTCGGCCGGCCGCCCGCGAAGGTCTCATCAACTAACTGCTAGTGATCTTGTGCAGCGCCGTAGTTGCGCTGCACGCGCTCACCAGGCTGCTGTTCGCTATGACGTCGATTCTCTTGCGGCGCGCATCCCGCGTGCTTCTAAAAAAAGTCCGGCCGTTAAGAGGTTTGGGAAGGACGACTGTCCGATGACGCGGCAAGCGTCGCCGGTCACACCGCACCAACGGATCGGCGTGCGTAGCAATGGAAACCGCCGTAGATGCCGGAGCGGTCGCGGTCGAAGCCGATCGCGCTGCGATCGGCGTCGCGCTGCCAGGCTTGTTGCAGCGGCGCCAGCGCTTCGGTCTCGAGCGGCGACTCGGCGCCGGCGGTGCGGAAGATCACCCGCACGGAGTCCTTGCCGGAGCGGTCGATCGCGTCCCACAGCGCGCGGATTTCATCCGGCGCCATCCAGTCCTGCGAGTCGAGCAAAACCACGGCATCGATTTGCCGGGCCGGCAGGCTTCCGAGAAACACCCGCAGATTTTCATGCACCGGAATGATCAGTCCGGCGCCCGATCGCATCTGCGCGTAGCGGCTCTTCTGCAGATACAGCGGCAGGCAAGTGTCGCCGGGTCCCGGATAGCGCCGGCTCAGCGCCTGCCAGGCGAAGTAGTTCGTCTCGTTCGGGTAGGCATCGATCAACCGCATCAAGCGCTGATGTAGCACCTCGTTGAGCGGCTGATCGCCGCCGAGCAGGTCGCGCTGCTGCGGCGGAATGCCGAGGCTGAACAACAATGCCGGCGTCCGGGTCAGCAGACGCGCAAACCCCGAATGGAACAGCCGGTCCACCCGGCGCAGCGCATTCTGCCGCTCCGGTGAGTCCGGGGTCGCTTCGAGCAGCGCCTTCAGATCGATCTTGGCGAATTTTGCCAACAGATGCGCGAAGCCGATGAAGCTGCCAAGTGCGCCGTGCCGATAGAAGCCGTCGGTGAAATAGCGATAGCGCGCCCGGCCACGGAAATCGCGTTCGTCCCAATAGTTGCGGGCGTCGCGATCGAGCTGCGGGCGCAAGCGCTGGCGATAAAGATCAGCATTGTCGTCCGCTTCGCCCTCGCCGAAGAAGCGCCAGAACTGCTTGTAGTCCGGCAGTGCCCGCAGCCCGGCAAGTTTCAACTTCAGCAGCGCCAGATGCGCTTCGTTGAGGTCGACCGCAAAGACTTGCGCCGGCTTGGCGGAGAGGTAGGACAGCGCGTTGCAGCCGCCGGACGAAATGGTGACGATGGTCGAGCCGATCGGGAGTTGCAGTGCAGCAAGATCCGCCTCAGGATCTTCCCAGATCTGGGTATAGACCAGACGGCGGAACCAGATCGAAAACAGTCGGTCCCAGATCGTCGACTCGCTGCGATCCTTGCTGTTGCGGACCGCGTCCGCGATCAGTTGCTGCGTGTTCATGCCGTCCTCGACTCGCTCATCGGTCGAGAATAGCCATGTAGCAATGCAGTTTTGCGACAGCCTGCAGCTCGATCTGTCATCACTGTGTCGTGGCAAAATCGGATGGAAGGCGGACGATTCTCCCTGCGCGAAGGGTGCATTTCATGACGATGATCCGCTCCGAATTCACGGTTGATCCGTCCTGGCCGGTCGATGCGACGACCCGCATGAACCGGATGTATCGCTATCAGCGACACATCTACGATATCACCCGTCGGTACTATCTTCTTGGTCGCAACGAACTGATTGCGGGCCTGGCGCCGCCGGCCGGCGGCCATGTCCTCGAGATCGGCTGCGGCACCGGGCGCAATCTGGTGACCGCGGCGCTGCGCTATCCGCAGGCCCGGTTCTATGGCTTCGACGTCTCGACCGAGATGCTGACCTCGGCGATCGGCGCGATCGCTCGCGCCGGCCTCGGCGGCCGGACCAAGGTGGCGCATGGCGACGCGACCAATTTCACCGCGCAAAGCGTGTTCGGTCAGGCGGTGGCGTTCGACCGGGTGATGATCTCCTACAGCCTGTCGATGATTCCGGACTGGACCGCAGTGATCGAGCACGCGATCGCCAGCCTGAAGCCGGGCGGGCAGCTCCACATCGTCGATTTCGGCGATCAGTCCGGGCTGCCGGGTTTCGCCCGTCGGGCGCTCCGCCGCTGGCTGGCGCTGTTCGGCGTCACGCCGCGCGATCAGCTGGAAACGACGCTGAGCCAGATCGCGGTGCGCATCGGTGCTGGGCTGACCTTCGACCGGCCGTATCGCGGCTACGCCCAGGCCGCGGTGCTGACCCTGCCGTCCCGCGCCACATGACCGGCTGGCTCGCGCTATTTGCCGCGGGCCTGATGGAGATCGTCTGGGCGCTCGGGCTGAAGCACTCGGACGGCTTCACCAAGCTCTGGCCCGCGCTCGGCACGCTGGTGGCGATCGCTGCCAGCTTCGGCCTGATGAGCATTGCGTTGAAGTCGCTGCCATTCGGCACCGCCTATGCGGTGTGGACCGGGATTGGCGCCGCCGGCAGCATCGTGGTCGGCATGGCGCTGTATGGCGAGCCCGCCAATGCGTTGCGCGTGCTGTGCCTGTCGATGATCGTCGCCGGCATGGTCGGGCTCAAGCTCAGCACGCCGGCGTGACGGCGCTGCGCTCCGACCAAGGCGGCGATTGACAAAACAGCCTCCGCCGCCTTTGATCGCGACGTTCAGGTGTGCCGGAGCGATCCGGTACAGGGAAGCCGGTGCGGGCGCTTCGATGGCGCCCTAAGCCGGCGCTGCGCCCGCAACTGTAGGCGGCGAGCGATCCTTCATCATGCCACTGACCCAACCGGGCCGGGAAGGCGAGGGAGCGCGACGACCCGCAAGCCAGGAGACCGGCCTGAGCCACGTCATCTTCCAGCGTGCGGTGCGCGCGGCTGGGGCGGTCCGCCGCATGGGTGACAGGAAGCTGCTCACCGTTCGGGGACTCTCATGTCAGACACACTCGCTCCTGCCGCCATCGCCGTCGCTCGCCCGGATGGCTTCCGGCTCCGGCTGTTTGCCGTGCTCGGCGGCCTGGTGGTCGCCAATATCGCCGCCTGGGCCTGGGCGCTCACCGCCTTCGCCGGCCAGCCGGTGCTGATCGGCACCGCTGTGCTGGCCTATAGCCTCGGCCTGCGCCACGCGCTCGACGCCGATCACATCGCGGCGATCGACAATGTCACCCGCAAGCTGATGCAGGACGGCAAGCGCCCGGTCGCGGTCGGCTTGTTCTTCGCGCTCGGCCATTCCACCGTCGTGCTGGTGGCATCGCTGGCGATCGCGGTGGCGGCCAATTCGCTCACCGAGCGGTTCGCCGGCTATCGCGAGATCGGCGGCATCATCGGCACCTCGGCGTCGGCGCTGTTTCTGTTCGCCATCGCGCTGGCCAATTTGTCGGTGCTGAGCGGCGTCTATCGCGCATTCAAGAAGGTGCGGGCCGGCGAGGCGGTGCACGACGACGATATCGACCATCTGCTGCAGCAGCGCGGCTGGCTGGCGCGGCTGTTCCGGCCGCTGTTTCGATTCGTTTCCAAGAGTTGGCAGCTCTATCCGATCGGGCTGTTGTTCGCGCTCGGCTTCGAGACCGCCAGCGAGATCAGCCTGTTCGGCCTCGCCGCCAACAATGCCGGCTCGATCTCGCATTGGTCGATCCTGATCTTCCCGGCGCTGTTCGCCGCCGGCATGACGCTGGTCGATACGCTCGACGGCGTGCTGATGCTCGGCGCCTATGGCTGGGCCTATCGCAACCCGGTGCGCAAGCTGTACTACAACATGACCATCACCTCGGTGTCGGTGCTGGTCGCCATCGTGATCGGCGGCATCGAGACGCTCGGTCTCGTAGCCGGCCGGCTGCATCTCGAAGGCGCGTTCTGGGAATGGATCACCGAGCTCAACGAAAATTTCGGCGCGCTCGGCTACGGCATCGTCGCGCTGTTTGTCTTGAGCTGGATCGTCTCGACCATCATCTATCGGCTCAACGGCTATCACCGTCTCGACGTCCGCCCGTCGGGCGCACAGGACTGAGCGGTTGAGCGCAGCCGGGTCTCATCACGTCTCGCGCGCGGCGGTCGTCACCGCCGCGCTGCTGCTGGCCGTCGCGCTGCTGGCGATCGGCTCGCTTGGCGTCGGCCCGGTGAAACTTTCGCCGCTCGCGGTGGTCGATGGTTTGATCGGCCGCGGCGGCGACGTGCAGCAGATCATCGTGCAGCAGATCCGGCTGCCGCGCGCGATCCTGGCGCTGGCGATCGGCGCGATCCTGGGGCTGTCCGGCGCCGCGCTGCAGGGGCTGCTGCGCAATCCGCTGGCGTCGCCGTCGCTGTTCGGCGCGCCGCAATCGGCGGCATTCGGCGCGGTTCTGATCATCGCACTTGGCTGGGCGGACGTACGTTCCTACGCACTGCCGGTCGCCGCGATCAGCATGGCGTTCGTCTCGGTGTTCGCGCTGCTGGCGGTCGCTGGGCGCGGCGCCAGCCTGCTGTTGCTGATCCTGGCGGGCCTTGCGATCTCCAGCCTCGCCGGCGCCGCCACCGCGCTGGTGATGAACTTGTCGCGCAATCCGTTTGCCAGCCTCGAGATCGCATTCTGGCTGCTCGGCTCGCTGGAAGATCGCAGCTTCCGCCACGTCATGCTGGCACTGCCGTTTATCGTGGTCGGTGGGGCTTTGTTACTCAGCCAGCGCGCCGCGTTCCGCGCGCTCAGCCTCGGCGAAGAAACCGCGCAGAGTCTCGGCGTCGATGTCGCGCGGCTGCGACTGATCGTGATCATCGGCGTCGCGCTCGGCGTCGGCGGCGCGGTCTCTGTGTCGGGCACCATCGGCTTCATCGGCCTGGTCGCGCCGCATCTGGTGCGGCCGCTGATCGGGCATGATCCGGCGCGGCTGCTGATCCCGAGCGCGCTCGCCGGCGCGGCGCTGCTGCTCGCCGCCGATATCGCGGTGCGGATCATTCCGGCCACTACTGATATCAAGGTCGGCGTGCTGACCTCGATCATCGGCGTGCCGTTCTTCCTGTATCTGATCGTGCGCGAGCGCCGCTCGCTGGGCGGAGGGCTCGGATGACCGGCTTTCTCACCGCACGCGATCTTCACGTCGCGCTGTCTGGCCGCGCCGTGCTGCACGGCGTCTCAGTGAACCTGACCAAGGGCCATTTGGTCGCGCTGGTCGGCCCCAATGGCGCCGGCAAGACGACGCTGCTACGCGCGCTGGCCGGGCTGATCGAGGCACGCGGCGATGTCAGCATCGCCGGTGATCTTCTCTCCACGCTGCCGTTGCGTGAGCGCGCGCGGCGGTTCGGCTATCTGCCGCAGGGCCATCTGGTGCACTGGCCGCTGCCGGTGCGCGACGTCGTTGCGCTCGGCCGCTTCCCGCACGGCGCCACCGATCCGGCGCGGCTGTCGCCCGTGGATGCCGGCGCGGTCGCGCGCGCGATGGCGGCGACCGATGTCGAGCCGTTCGCGGATCGCGTCGTCACCGAACTCTCCGGCGGCGAGCGTAGCCGCGTTGCCTTGGCACGCGTGCTCGCGGTCGAGGCGCCGGTGGTGCTGGCCGACGAGCCGACCGCCTCGCTCGATCCGCGCTATCAGCTCGACGTCATGCAGACGCTGCGCAAGGCCGCCGATGCCGGCACGCTGGTGATCGTGGTGACGCATGATCTCGGCCTTGCGGCGCGCTTTGCCGATACGGTGCTGGTGATGGCGGCGGGGCGGCTGGCGGCGCAGGGTACGCCGCATGACGCGCTGTCGGACGAGGTGCTGCAGCAGGTGTTCCGCGTCAGCGCCTATCGGGCGGACTATCAGGACAGCGGCGTGATCCTGCCGTGGGCCGGGGTCTGACGATGCGGGCGCGCCGCTGGTTCGTTTTCGCGGCGCTCGCCGCGTGCCTGCCATTGGCCGCGCAGGCGGCGCCGCTGCCCCGCATTGCGTCGATCAATGTCTGTACCGATCAGCTGCTGATGACGCTCGCCGATCCGGAGCAGATCCTCGGTCTCAGTCCCTACGCGCGCGACGAGGCGCGGTCGTTCTTGGCGGGCAAGGCGGCGCAGTTTCCGAAGCTATCCGGCGAGGCCGAAGACGTCCTGATACTGAAGCCGGATATCATCGTGATGGGCCGCTTCACCAAGCGCGCGACCCGCGAGATGCTGCAGCAACAAGGCCAGCGCGTCGTCGCGTTCGACGCGGCGCGCACACTCGACGAGGTCAAGGCGCAGATCCGCAAGATGGGTGAGCTGGTCGGCCATCCGGATCGCGCCGACGCGGCGAATGCGCGGATTGATGCGGCGGTGGCGCGGGCGCGGAAAGCCGCGTCCGACAGGCCGTTTCGCGTGCTGCCGCTGGAGCGGCGGGGTTGGGTGTCGGGAAGCGACAGCCTGATCAACTCGCTGCTGACCACGGTCGGCCTCGTCAACGCCGCCGGTGCGCTCGGCATCAAGCATGGCGGCTTCGCCACGCTCGAAGCGGTGGTGGCGCTGCAGCCGGACTATCTGCTGATCTCCGAGGACAGCGACTTCGCCGAGGACGAAGGCCGCGCCTTCGTGCTGCATCCCGCGCTCGAAAAGGTCTATCCTGCATCGAAGCGGATCGCGATTCCCGAGAAATTGACGGTGTGCGGCGGCCCGATGCTGGCCGACGCGCTCGACCGGCTCACCGACGAACTCGCACGCGTGGAGCGCTGAGATGCTGATCGATGCTGACGCCTTGCTGATCGTGCTCGTCGCGCTCTTGATCGATGCGCTGATCGGCGATCCTGACTGGCTGTGGAAGCGGATGGCGCATCCCGTGGTGCTGATGGGCGCGCTGATCGGCCGGCTCGATCGCGCCCTCAATCGCGACGCCTGGTCCGAAGGGCGGCGGAAGCTGGCTGGTATTCTGGTGGTGGTTTTGCTTGTCGTGCTGTCGGGCGCGATCGGTTTCTTACTTCAGGCACCCTTGAGGCAAACCTGGGGCGGCTGGATTGCGCTCGGCTTGCTGGCCTCCACGCTGATCGCACAGCGGAGTCTGTATCAACATGTCGCCCGGGTCCGCGATGCATTCGCCGAGGGCGGGCTCACGGCGGCGCGCGAGAAGGTGTCGCTGATCGTCGGGCGTGATCCCGAGGTGCTGGACGAAGTCGGGGTGTGCCGCGCGGCGATCGAATCCTGCGCGGAGAATTTTTCCGACGGCGTGGTGGCGCCGGTGTTCTGGCTGGCGCTGTTCGGGCTGCCGGGGCTCTTGATCTACAAGATCGTCAACACCGCTGATTCGATGATCGGGCATCTGACGCCGACGCATCGTTCGTTCGGCTGGGCGGCGGCGCGGCTCGATGATGTGCTGAACCTGATCCCGGCGCGATTAGCAGGGCTACTGATTGCCGCGGTGGCGCCGGTGGTCGGCGGCTCGGCCAAGCAGGCGTTCGCGGTGATGCGCCGCGACGCAAGCAAGCATCGCTCGCCGAATGCCGGCTGGCCGGAATCGGCGATGGCAGGCGCGCTTGGCGTCGCGCTGGCGGGGCCGCGGGTCTATGGCGGTCAAGTGGTGGACGATCCGCCGCTCAATGCCGAAGGCCGCGTCGCCGCGACGCCGGCCGATATCGGCCGCGCGCTGCGGCTGCTCCTTGCCGCCTGCGCGCTGCAGGGGCTGATCTATGCGGCGCTGGCGTTGGTGCTGTGACGCGTCCGCGCGATCGCCAGCATCGCATCGACATCGAGATGCGCCTCGAGGTGATCGGCGAGCGCGTCGAGTGCGTTTTCAACTTGTGAGTCATAAGCGAGTTGCGACGCGATGCCGAGGCCGGCGAGCCAGGCCTTGCGAAACGCGTCGTTGGTGAACAGGCCGTGCAGATACGTGCCCTGCACGCGGCCGTCGCGCGAGATCGCGCCGTCGGGACGGCCGGCGATGGTGACGACCGGGCGGGCGCAATCGGGGCCGGAGCTGCGGCCGAGATGGATCTCATAGCCCTCGACCGGCGCGCCGGTGGCGCTGTGGGTGCCGCTGACCAGCGTGGTCGATTTGTCGCCCTGCATGATCGTGGTGATATCGAGCAGGCCAAGGCCATCGACCGTGCCGGGCGTACCGTCGACGCCGTCGGGATCGGCGATGCGGCGCCCGAGCATCTGATAGCCGCCGCAAAGCCCGAGCAGATGGCCGCCGCGGCGGACATGCGCGGCGATATCGATGTCCCAGCCCTGCGCGCGCAGGAAGGCGAGGTCGCCGAGCGTCGATTTGCTGCCCGGAATGATCACCACGTCGGCCTCGGCCGGGATCGGCGAGCCGGGCGGCACGAAGATCAACTTTACGCCCGACTCGAGGCCTAGCGGGTCGAGGTCGTCGAAGTTTGCGATCCGCGCCAGCATCGGCACGGCGATGACGCGCTTGGCGTCGGACGCGCGGGCGCGATCGAGATCGACGGCGTCTTCGGCCGGCAGCAGCGCCGCGCTCGGTAGCCACGGCACCACGCCGAGCGACGGCCAGCCGGTGAGGTCCGTGATGGCGACGAGGCCATTGTCGAACAGGCTGACGTCGCCGCGGAATTTGTTGATCAGATAGCCTTTGACCAGCGCGCGTTCGTCGTCGTTCAGCACCAGATGCGTGCCGGCGAGGCTCGCGATCACGCCGCCGCGCTCGATGTCGCCGGCAATGACAACGGGAACATTTGCGGCCTGCGCGAAGCCCATATTGGCGATGTCGCCGGCGCGCAGATTGATCTCGGCCGGCGAGCCGGCGCCTTCGATCAGCACGATGTCGGCGTCCTGCGCCAGCCGCGCGAAACTATCCAGCACATGCGGCAGCAGCGCCGCCTTTTTGTCCAGAAAGTTGCGCGCGCCGAGCCGGCCGAAGCGCTGGCCCTGCACGATCACCTGCGCGCCGGTGTCGGTCTCGGGCTTCAGCAGCACCGGGTTCATGTGCACGGTCGGCGGCAGCCGCGCGGCGCGCGCCTGCACCGCCTGCGCCCGCCCGATCTCGCCGCCGTCCACGGTGACGGCCGCGTTGTTCGACATGTTCTGCGGCTTGAACGGCGCAACGCGTAGTCCCCGCCGCACCAGCGCTCGGCACAGCCCCGCCACCAGCGTCGATTTGCCGGCGTTGGAGCAGGTGCCTTGGATCATGAGCGCGGGGGTGACCGTCTTCATGCGGAGCACCGCCGCAGCGAGATGCTCGGAGCGCTCCCTCTCCCCGCGTGCGGGGAGAGGGCTGGGGTGAGGGGGCTCGTCCGCGAGACCGAGCGCAGCGATTCGTGGAGAAGCCCCCTCACCCGGATCGCTTCGCCATCCGACCTCTCCCCGCCAGCGGGGAGAGGTGAGGAGGCCGCGCCCTGCTGCGTACGCCGTGCCTGGGGCTCACCCCACCCCGGCGTGTACCGCGCTTCGCGCGCTACGCGCCGACCCTGCCCCTCCAGGGGAGGGTGAAGAGGGCGCCCCGGAATGACGAACGATAGGTTGGCGGGACTCAAAACTCCACGCCCTTCTGCGCCTTCACGCCGCTGCGGAACGGGTGTTTTACCAAGGTCATCTCGGTCACAAGATCGGCGATCTCGATCAGCGCCGGGTTGGCGTTGCGGCCGGTGATGACGACGTGTTTGCCCGGCGGCTTCTCGTCGAGCAGGAAGGCGATCACTTCGGGCATCGGCAAGTAATCGTAGCGCAGCACGATGTTGAGTTCGTCGAGCAGCACCATGCGGTGGTGGTCGTCGCGGATCAGCTCCTTCGCGCGCTCCCAGCCGGCGCGGGCGGTGGCGATGTCGCGTTCGCGGTCCTGGGTTTCCCAGGTGAAGCCTTCGCCCATGATGTGCAGCGTCACCAGTTCGGGAAATTTCGCCAGCAGCTTGGCCTCGCCGGTGTTCCACTTTTCCGACTTGGTGAACTGCACCACCGCGACCGGCATCTCATGGCCGATATGGCGGAACACCATGCCGAGCGCGGCCGAGGTCTTGCCCTTGCCGGTGCCGGTGTGGACGATCAAGAGGCCCTTGTCGTCCGACATGCCCTCGAGCTTCTTGTCGTGCGCGGCCTTGCGCTTCTTCGCCTTCTCGGCGTGGCGGGCGTTGTCGTCGCGCTCGGGGGCGGCGGTCATGCGATTTCCTTGGTGGTGAGTTCGGCGAGCAGATCGGGCGCGCGGTTGGAACGCGGCATCCACAACCCGCGGCGGATGGCTTCGGCGAAGCGCTCGGCGATGTCGCGCAGCGCCGCCGGATTGGCGCCCTGCAAGAAGTCGCGCACCGTCTCGTCTTCGAGATAGGCGGCGAACAACTGATCGAAATGATGCGGCGCGACCGCGTCGGTCGAGGCGGCGAAGCCGAACAGATAGTCGACCGTGGCGGCGATCTCGGACGCGCCCTTGTAGCCATGGCGCATCACGCCGGCGATCCATTTCGGATTGGCGGCGCGGCCGCGCACCACGCGGCTGATCTCGTGCGCCAGCGTCCGCGGCTGCGGCGCTTCGGGGCGCGAGGTGTCGACATGGGCGATCTTCGGCGCCGCGCCGCTTAGCGTCTCGACCGTCGCGGCGAGGCCGCCGATGAACTGATAGTAATCGTCGGAGTCGAGAATATCGTGCTCGCGGTTGTCCTGCGCCTGCGCGACAAGCTGGGTGGTCTGCAGCCGCGCCGCAAAGCCGTCACGCGCCTCGTCGCCATCGCGGCCGGAGCCGTAGGCATAGCCGCCCCAGGCGAGATACGCGTCGGCGAGTTCGCCGCGTGTCTGCCAGCCGCCGTCGTCGATCAGCGCCTGCAGCCCCGCGCCGTAAGCGCCGGGCTTGGCGCCGAACACGCGGTCGGCTGCCTGCTGCCGCGCGCGCTCCGGGGCGTGCCCGGCCTTGATCAACTCGTCGACGCGGGCGCGGACATGCGCGGCGATCGGATTGGCGTCGTCCGGCTCGTCGAGCGCCGCAATCGCCGCTGTCGCGCTGGCGATCAGGTCCATCTGGGTCGGGAAGGCATCGCGGAACAGGCCGGAGACCCGGAAGGTCACGTCGACGCGCGGCCGCTTCAGTTCGGACAGCGGCACGATACTGAAGCCGGTGACGCGGCCGGTGGCGTCCTCCCAGCTCGGCCGCGCGCCGATCAGCGCCAAGGCCTGCGCGACATCGTCGCCGCCGGTGCGCATGTTGGCGGTGCCCCACGCCGACAGCGCGATCGAGCGCGGCCACTCGCCTTCGCTCTGCCAATAGGATTCGACCAGTCGCTCGGCCGCCAGCGCGCCGATCCGCCAGGCCGACGGCGTCGGCACCGCGCGGGTATCGACCGCGAAGAAATTGCGTCCGGTCGGCAGCACGTCCGGCCGCCCGCGCGTCGGCGCGCCGGACGGGCCGGGGCGGATGAAGCGGCCGCTGAGGCCTCGGAGCAGGGCGGATCGTTCGGCATCGCCGGAGGCATCGATCGCGGGGAGGAGCGAGGCGCCGATCCAGTCGAGCACGGGCTGGGCGTGCGGCCAGCGCTCTTCACCCTCTCCTCTCTCCAACAAGGGGAGAGGGGTGGGCTGTGCTCGGGGAAGGGCTGAGACCAATCGAGATGCAAGGAGCTCGACGCGTTCGACGGTGTCGCCATTGGTGCGCCAAGGACGATCGCTGAGGGCGGCGAGCATCTCAGGGCGCGGGCCGCTATAATCCGCAGCCAGATCGCGCGTCAGCGGGTCGAACGGGCCTCCTTGCGCATCGGTGAGCCCAAGATCCAGCGCCAGCGCGCGGTGCAGCGAGGCGTCTTGTGGCTTCAGGTCGGAGCGCGGCAGCCTCGCGATCGAGACTAACAGCTCGTCGCGCTGTGCCGACTTCGGCGTGCGGCCGAAGATGTGCAGGCCGTCGCGGATCTGCATCTCTTTCAGGTCGCACAGATGCGCGTCGATGGCGCGCAGCGCATCGAGCGTCGGCGTGTCACGGCCGATCGCCACATCCGCGTCGAGCCGCGTCGCGCGCGCCAGCGACAGGATGTCGTCGGCGATCGCGTCGGCGCGCGTCGGGTCGAGGTCGGCGGCGAGGGCGTATTCGTCGACCAGGCCTTCCAGCCGGGCCATCTCGTCGTGCAGTTCGGCGCGGGTCAGCGGCGGCGTCAGATGATCGACGATCACCGCGGCGGTGCGGCGCTTGGCCTGGATGCCTTCGCCGGGGTCGTTGACGATGAACGGATAGAGATGCGGCAGCGGGCCGAGCAGCGCACTCGGAAAACAGTCGCGCGACAGCCCGGCGCTCTTGCCCGGCAGCCATTCGAGATTGCCGTGCTTGCCGAGATGGATCACCGCATGGGTGTCGAAGGCGCCGCGCAGCCACAGATAGAAGGCCAGATAATGATGCGGCGGCGGCAGGTCCGGATCGTGGAAGCTCGATTTCGGATCGATGGCGTAGCCGCGCGCCGGCTGCACGCCGACCAGGATGTTGCCGAAGCGATGTAGTGCGAGCCGGAAGTTGCCGTCCGCGACGTGCGGATCAGCTTCGGGCCGGCCCCAGCGCGTTTCGACCGCGCGGCGCACCGCGTCCGGCAACATCGCGAATGCGGCCTTGTAGTCGGCGACCGGCCAGCTCACGCCGCCGGGCCGCTGCTCGCGTGCTGAAAGCTCATTGGTCGGGCCGCGCTGCAGGATCTGCATCAGCTCGGCCGCATCGGCCGGCAGCGCGCCGGTGTCGTAGCCGTCTTCGCGCAGCGCGTAGAGCAGGTCGTGCAGCGATTGCGGCGCGTCGAGACCGACGCCATTGCCGAGGCGACCGTCACGGTTCGGATAGTTGGCGAGTACGATGCCGACGCGCCGTTTGCGCTGCGGCAGCCGGCGCAGCCGCACCCAGGCCTTGGCGAGATCGGTCGCGGCGTCGATGCGATCGCCGAGCGGCTGATACACGGTCGGCGCGTAGTCGCCCTCGTCGCCGCCGCGCTGCTTGAACGCGACCGCGCCGGCGAAGATGCGGCCGTCGACTTCCGGCAGCACGACATGCATCGCCAGGTCGCGCGGGTTAAGGCCGCGGCTGGATTGCTCCCAGCTGTCGCGGCTGACGCCGGCCTGCGCGATCTGCAGGATCGGGCAATCCGCCGTGGCGAGGATGCCGGAGTCGTCAGAAGCGGTCGCCGTGGCGAAGGCGGTGGCGTTGAGGATCACGTCGGGCGGATCGGCGGCGAGCGCGCTGCGCAGGAACGCGATCGAGCGCGCGTCCTTCAGGCTGGTGACGTGGAGACACGCCGCATCGAGCCCTCGCGCCTCCAGCGCCGCGCGCAGCGCTGCGATCGCCGCGGTGTCGCCGCTGGCCACCAGCGCCCGGTAGAAGATGATCAGCGCCCGGCTGCGCCGCGCCGGTTGCGGCTCCGCGGGCCAGTAACCGGCGGCCGGCATCGGTCGCGGCGGCGGCGGCGCGTCGTCGCGCAGGATCATCCAGGCGGCGTAGCGCAGCGCCAGCCGCAGATTCTCGACACCGCCTTCGGTGCAGTAGCGCCACAGCGCATGCGCGTCATCGAGATCGGCATTGCTGCGCGCCGCAAGATCGGCGTTCCAGGTGAGTTCGCCCGGGATGCAGACGAACAGCGCGCCGCGCGCGAACGCGTCGCGGCGCAGGCTCTCGACGCCGTGCGGCCAATACGCCTCGCCGCCGAGCATGCGCAGAATGACGATCTTGGCTTTGGCGAGCGTGCGCTCGACATAGAGATCGACCGACGCCGGATGGCCGAGCGCCAGCAGATTGGTCAGGCGCAGGCTGGGGAAGTCAACGGGAAGTTCGGCGCGGGCGGCGGCGAACGCCGCGAGGTCGGTGTCGGCGGCGGATAGCACGACGATCTCGGCTGGCTCCTGCCCCAGATCGCGCGCGACGTCGCCGTCGTCGATACTGGCGCTGGCGTCGAGCTTCAGGTGCATAGGATGCACCTCAGTTGCTGACGCCCCGCGCTCTCCCCGTCATTGCGAGGAGCGAAGCGACGAAGCAATCCAGCTCCGGATGCGGAGCCTCTGGATTGCTTCGCTTCGCTCGCAATGACGCGGAGAGGCATCGGACTAACCAGTAAGCGCCCGGCGGGCGGCGTCGGTGTCAAAACCCTTCAGGCCGATCACCACGAGATGGTCGGCACGGGCGGCGTCGGGGCGGGCGAAGGCGAGGTCGACGCGGGTGCCGACGGCCTGTACCACCACCGGCGCCGGCTTGCCGGCGATGCGGCCGTGGCCTTTGACGCGCAGCACGCCGTCGAGCCCGAGCGCCGCATCGATCCGGCTACGCATCGCATCCAGCGTGTCGGCCGGCTGCGGCGTCACCACGATCGAATCGAAATCGTCGTGATCGTGCTCTTCGCCTTCGGGGTGATGACCCGTGCGGGACGCGAGGTCGTCCTCCGCAGCAGAGTCGAGGCCGATCAGCACCGATGGCGCCAGTTCGCCGTGCGAGCGGATGATGCGGACGTTGGGGCGCAGGCGCGTGGCGAGCTTTGCTTCGAGCGTGTCCAGCTGATCAGGCGCAACCAGATCGCTCTTCGACAGCACGACGAGGTCGGCGCAGGCGAGCTGATCCTCGAACACTTCCTCGATCGGATCATCATGGGTCGCATCGCGCTTCGCCTTGGCGGCGTCGTCATCGAGCGGGATGCGGCCTTCGCTCAGCGCCAGCGCGTCGACCACGGTGACGACGCCGTCGGCGGTGGCGCGGGTCTTCACCGCCGGCCACGCGAACGCCTTCAGCAACGGCTGCGGCAGCGCCAGCCCTGAGGTTTCGATCACGATCGCGTCGAGCGGGCGGTCGCGGTTCAGCAGCTTCTCCATGGTCGGAATGAAATCGTCCGCCACCGTGCAGCAGATGCAGCCATTGGTGAGCTCGACGATATCGTCCGGCGTGCAGGCGGCGTCGCCGCAATCCTCGATCAGTCCGCCGTCGAAGCCGGCGTCGCCGAATTCATTGACGATCACCGCGATGCGGCGGCCGTTCGATTGAGTGAGGAGCGAACGCAGCAGCGTGGTCTTGCCGGCGCCGAGAAAGCCGGTCAGCACGGTGACGGGAATGCGGGTCGACATCGATGACTTACTCCGGCTGCGGACGCTTCAGCCACAGCGGCAGGCCCGCGGCGACGAACACGACTTGGGGGACGGTGGCGGCGACGATCTGGTTGAGGCGGCCCTGCGCGTCGCGGAAGGCGCGCCCGAGCGGCGTCTCCGGCACCAGGCCGAGGCCGACTTCGTTGGACACCAGCACGATCGGCGCGGTAGCGACGCCGAGATAGCGCGTCAGCCGCTTGGCCTCGACCTCGGGATCACGGCCGGCTTCCATCAGGTTGAACAGCCAGAGCGTCAGGCAGTCGACCAGCACGGCACGGCCGCGGCCGGCCTCGCGGGTCAGCGCGTCGACCAGCGCCAGCGGCTCCTCGACGGTGGTCCAGCCGGAAAAGCCGCGGCGATTGCGGTGCTGCGCGATGCGGTCGGTCATCTCGCCGTCGCTGCGTGTCGCGGTGGCGAGATAGATCTTGGTGAGGCCGCTGCCGGCGACCAGCTTTTCGCCGAACACCGATTTGCCGGAACGGGCGCCGCCGAGCACCAGCGTGGAGACGAGGGCGGTCATGTCGGGGCGCGTCCGTCGTCGGGCGACCAGCCGAGCGGCGGCAGCCGCGTGACCATGCCCTTGCGCAACACCTCGGCGCGCTGCCGCCACGGCACCAGTCCGTAGGGACTTTGGCGATAAGCCTCGGCGAACGCCGCCACCGCCGCAACGGCGGTTTCCGGGAGCAGATCGCCGAACACAAAACTGTAACCGTCCGCGCTCGACACCGCGACGGTGGTGGGCCGCTTGCAGACGCTGAGGCACTGCACCGGCCGCACCCCAACGTCGGCGGTGTCGCCGAGCGCGGCGCGTATCGCCTCCAGCATCGGCGCGCCGGCATTGAGGCCGTCGGCGGATTTGCAACTGACGCAGACGCTGATCACCACCGGCCCGGTCGGCCGCGGCGTCTCGTCGGCGTCGCCGCCGACGGGCGTGCTATTCGATTGATCGTTGGCGCTGCGATCCATGCCCTTGCTCTCGGCTGCGCCGTTGGCGCCTAACAGCTTCGAGCTTTGTCGGATTGCGCGAGGTGACAAGCAGGGCGTCACCGGGCTGCTTTCCGTCCGGTGCACCCCGCCCCGACGCCGTCCAAAGCACTGTTGCCGATGGCAGGTCTCCTGGCTCGCGAGTCGCTGCCCTGTCGCCGCCTTCCCAGAGTCCTGTTGTCAGGATTGTCCCAGTGGCAGAGGCGCGGGCTCGTCGCTTACAGTTGCGGGGGCAGCACCGGGATAGGGCATCGATCGCCCGCACCGGATTCCCTTTTCACCTTCCTGGCGGAAGGACCATCATCCGGCACGGTATCTGCGGCCATCGGCCGGGTCAACCGCACGGAAGGTGGAGTTGACGGCATCGCCGACTTCCGTCACTTGCGCAGGTTCACAGCCGATAGAGACCGATGATGCCGACAGACACGCTGGTTGCCTGGCAGCCACCGACGATTGCCCCGGTCGACCGCACACGCGAGGCTGAGCTGCGTGCCCGGATCGATGGCAAGGCCAAGCCGCCGGGCTCGCTCGGCCGCATCGAGGAACTGGCGATCGCGCTCGGCGCCATGAGCCATCCGGCGCAGACGCGCTGCGACAACGCCGTGCTGATGGTGTTCGCCGGCGATCATGGCCTGACCGCTGAAGGCGTGTCGCAATATCCCTCCGCCGTCACGGTAGCGATGGTGATGACCTACCTGGCCGGCAAGGCCTGCGCCAACGCGTTTGCGGCGGCCAGTCATGTCGACGTCCGGGTGATCGACGCCGGCGTCGCCGCCGAGCTGCCCAAGCATCCCGATCTGATCGACGCCAAGGTGCGGCGCGGCACCGGCAACGCCGCGCGCGAGCCGGCGATGACGGCGGACGAGGCGGCGCTGGCGCTGAACCGCGGTGCCGAGCTCGCGATCGCCGAGATTACGGCTGGGGCTGACGTGATCGCGCTCGGCGAAATGGGGATCGGCAACACCGCGTCGTCGTCGCTGCTGCTGCATCGGCTGGCGCCGGCGCCGCTCGACGCCTGCATCGGCGTCGGCGCCGGGCAGGACGCGCCCGGCATGGCGAAGAAGCGCGCCGCGCTCGAAAGGGCGGCAGCGCGCAGCAACGCCGCCGAGCCATTCGAGGTGCTGTGCGAATTCGGCGGGCTCGAGATCGCCATGATGGCCGGCGCCATCCTCGGCGCGGCATCGCAGCGGCGGCCGGTGATCATCGACGGCTTCATCGCCACCGCCGCGGCGCTGCTGGCGATGCGGCTGGCTCCCGCGGCGCGCGATTATTGCGTGTTCGCGCACCGCTCCGCCGAGCGCGGCCACGACCTTGCGCTGGCGGCGCTGCAGGCGCGGCCGCTGCTCGACCTCGATCTGCGGCTCGGCGAGGGCACCGGCGCAATCCTGGCGGTGCCGCTGCTGCGCGCCGCGGCGCGGCTGATCACCGACGTTGCCGATCTGTCCGACGTGCTGGCCGGCAAGCTGTAGGTCGTTCGGGAGAATGCGATGACCGAGCCCCGCAATAACGCGCCCCTCAACGCCGAGCCGCCGGTGTTCGACGCGGCGTTTCAGCAAAAATTCGCCGAGCTGATCGCGTGGCGGCGCGACGTCCGCCGCTTTCGGCCCGATGCCGTCGACCCGGCGCTGATCGAGCATCTGCTCGATCTCGCGCAGCTCGCGCCGTCGGTCGGCAACAGCCAGCCGTGGCGCTGGGTCAGCGTCGACAGCGCGGCGATGCGGGTGAAGATCCGCGAAAATTTTATCCGCTGCAACGAGAGCGCGGCGAGCGCCTATCAGGGCGAGCGCGCCGCGCAATACGCGCAGCTCAAGCTCGAAGGCATGGACGTCGCGCCGCGGCAATTCGCGCTGTTCTGCGATCGGGCCACGCCGCAGGGCCTTGGCGTTGGCCGCCAGACTATGCCGGAGGCGCTGGATTATTCAGTGGTCGCGATGATCGAAACGTTCTGGCTGGCCGCGCGGGCGCTCGGTCTCGGTGTCGGCTGGGTGTCGATCCTCGATCCAGAGGCGGCGACCGCCGCGCTCGAGGTGCCGGCGGAGTGGAAGTTCATCGCCTACCTGTGCGTCGGCTGGCCGGTCGAGGAGCATGTCGACCCTGAGCTGGTGCGGTTCAACTGGCAGAATCGGACGTCGGTCGGCCGTGGCGTATTGTACCGCTGAGCACCATCCCGCCAGGACCTGATAGTACGCGGACGTACCCCGCCCTGGGACGCTTTTAGCAGTTGTTAAGCAAGGCGCCGCCCTCGCGGCGCATCTGCGACACTGCGCGCTCCTTTTTGCAAGAAGTTGTCACAATTTGTCGGAATAGTCCGCCCCGTTCCGTCAACGGAGGACCGGACATGACCCTTTCCCGCATCCAGATCTTCAGCATCGCCACCCTCGCCGCAACGGCACTGTTGTCCGCGCCCGCACTGGCAAACAATCAAGGTCAGCAGCGCAATGCCAGCGAAGCCACGTCGACCGGTTGCACTTCGTACATGAAGGCGCCCGACGGGAGCTGGACCCCGATTCCCTGTAGCGAAGCCGGCAGCAGCGCCTCAGCCGCCCGCCGCAGCAATACACGGACGACAGAGAAGGCCGAGTAGCGCGCCGAGCCCACAACGCGCCCCCCCCTCCCGCTTGCGGGAGAGGGCTGGGGTGAGGGCGCCCCGAGCAATGCCCTCGCTAATCGCGGAGGCGAGTGCTCTCACCCGTCAGCTTCGGCGTCGGCCGGATCAGCAGCGGGAAGCCGGAGAAGAATGTATCCGAATCGATCAGCTCTGGAATACCGAGCCATTGCGACAGCGTGCGGGGTCCGCTGCGCACGCCGTCGTGCGAACCGTTGCGAGCCGGCGTAGCGGATTTGGCCGGAGCCGAGCGGGCCGTCGCGGTCTGAATTCGCGCCGCGGCTTGCGGTTCGGCCGCAGGAGGCGCCGCAGCGCCTGAGGCGGCGGTCGCACGCTGGGGCGCGGCCGGCGCGCTGCCCTCGGCGTGGCGGTTCAAAATAGCCTCAACCTTGAGGCCGGTGCCAAACGGCGCCTCGACGCGCAGCACAGTCCGGCCTTTCTGGTCCGCCGCCGGCGTCAGCTCGGCGTCTGCAAAGCCCTTGGCCTTCAGCTCGTCGAGGGCGGCCTGTGCGCGGCCAGAACTGTCGAATACGCGGGTGATCTGCGCCATGCGTCGCTGCCTTTGAAGAATGAGAGGTCAGCGGACCAAACGGCGACGGGCGCGGGTTCGTTCCTTGTGGCAACGCGCCACCGCGTCGCGGATCAGGCGCAGAGGTCCGTGCAGCGGCCGCAGCCGCCCGCGCCATCACACATCGGCACGTCCGGGCCTGCCTTGGCGGGCCTCGCGATCAGCGACAGCTGCTGGTCAAGATCGGTACTCTGGCACGACGGGCAGTTCGCGGTCTCGTTCGCGTAGAGCAGCGTTTCGAAGCGGTGCCCGCATTTGTTACAGACATAGCCGTAAATCGGCATGGCGGTCTCCGGGGCGGAACGGCGGATCGGCGTGCGTTAGCAATGACGAGGCCCACGCGCAATCCACCGGGCCTCAGCCAAAAGGAGCATGGGGATGGATCAGGCCGACGCCTGCGTGGTGATGGTCACGGCGCCCAGCAAGGATGAGGCGGAGCGTCTGGCAGTCGCAACGCTCGAAGCCCGGCTCGCCGCCTGTGTCCAGATCCAGGCCATCTGCAGCCATTATTGGTGGGACGGTAGAATTACCAGCGACGCCGAACAATTGCTGCTCTTCAAAACAGTGCCGGGGCATTTCGCAGCGCTGCGCGATTTGATTAGTTCCCTGCATTCCTACGATACGCCGGAGATTATCCAGCTGCCAGTGACGGCCGGGGCCGGCAAGTATCTCGGCTGGCTACGGCGCGAGGTGGCGGCGGTGTAGAGCGATGCACGAGCCTTTGTGCGCCTATCGCGCGCCGTGGTGGCTGCCCGGCGGCCATCTGCAAACGATCTGGCCGGCGCTGTTCGCGAAGCCGCGGCCGGCCGAAGCGCCGCGGCTCGCGCGCGAGCGCTGGCGCGCGCCGGACGGCGACTTCATCGACGTCGATCATCTCGCTGGCCCCGAAGCGGCGCCGTGGCTGGTGCTGTTTCATGGGCTGGAAGGCTCGTCGTCCAGCCGCTACGCGATCGCCTTCGCGCGCGCCGCACAGGCGCGCGGCTGGCGCTTCAGCATTCCGCATTTCCGCGGCTGCTCGGGCGAGCCCAATCTGGCGCCGCGCTCCTATCACTCCGGCGACTTCGAGGAGATCGGCTGGATGCTCGGCCGGCTGCGTGACCGCGCCGGTGCGCCGGTGCTCGCCGCCGGCGTCTCGCTCGGCGGCAACGCGCTGTTGCGCTGGACCGAGGAGGCCGGCGATAGCGCGGCGCAGACGGTGCGCGCGGTGGCATCGATCTCCGCACCGCTCGATCTACTCGCCGCCGGTGCTGCTATCGACGCCGGTCTCAACCGGCAGATCTATGTCCGCAACTTCCTGCGCACCATGAAGCCGCGTGCGCTGGCGAAATGGCGGCAGCATCCTGGTCTGTTCGATCGCGACCGGATGCTCGCGGCGACCACGCTGCGCGCCTTCGACGACGCCTTCACGGCGCCGCTGCACGGCTTCGCCGACGTCGACGATTACTGGACGCGGGCGTCGGCGAAGCCGCATCTGCACAGGATCCGCGTGCCGGCCTTGGTGCTGAACGCCCGCAACGATCCGTTCGTGCCGGGCGGCTCGCTGCCGGCGCCGCATCAGGTCGGGGATCACGTCGCGTTGGTGCAGCCCGATGATGGCGGCCACGTTGGTTTCGCGACGGGGCCGTTTCCGGGCGAGGTGCGGGCGATGCCGGAGGCGGTGTGTGCGTGGCTGGGCGCTGTGTAGTTGCCGGCGGAGCGATCCGGCACGGCGCACCTCTCCCGCTTGCGGGAGAGGTCGACGCGCGAAGCGCGGCGGGTGAGGGCACTCCTCTCCGCGAATCGCTGAGTCATCGGCTGGGGCGCCCTCACCCCAACCCTCTCCCGCAAGCGGGAGAGGGGGCGCGCTGCATGCGGGGAGGGGCTGCGCGTAGAAGCTAAGGTCGCGCCTTGCTTACTACTCCTTCGCCTGGTCGGTGATGATGTCGCCGTAGCGTTCCCATTTTTCGCCGTCGAATTTGGCCATTTGGAACTGCTTGTTGACGCGGTAGTCGGTCGGCGTGGTGGTGACGGTGATGCCGGGGAGCAGCATGTCGAGCGGGACGTTGGTGAGGTTGCTGGCCTGGCGCATCACGTTCTCGCGCGTCAGGTCGTCGCCGCATTGCTTCAGCACCTGCACCAGCAGCTGCGCGGTGATGTAGCCGTAGACGTTGAAGCTCGAATTGCGGTCGCCGTCCGGATAGTACTTGGCCATGAAGTCGAGATAGCGCTTGTTGCCTTCGTCGTTGGCCCATTGCGGATCGTCCGGCTCCTTGACGTAGCCGACGCTGATCACGCCCTTGGAGGCTTCGAGCCCGGCCGGCTTCAGTACCGCGCCGATCGAGCCAGCGTTAATGTCGATGATGTGGACCGGTTTCCAGCCGATCTCGTGCAGCTTCTTGATCGCCTGTGCGGCCTGTTTCGGCGTCGCGGCGCTGAACAACAAATCGGCGCCGGAGTCGCGGATCTTGAGGATCTGCGAGTCGATGGTCGGCTCGGATAGTTCGTAGGACGCTTCGGCGACGATCATCTTGGCGGCCTTGTCGCCAAGCCCGGCCTTGATGCCGGCGAGATAATCCTTGCCGAGGTCGTCGTTCTGCCACAGCACGCCGACTTTGGCGTTCGGATGCTGCTTGAGGATGAACTGGCCGTAGATCCGGCCCTCGACGAAGTAGCTCGGGTTGAAGCCCATCGTCCACGGGAAGTTCTTCGGGTCGGTGAAGCGCGCCGCGCCGGTGGCGGCGAACAGCTGCGGCACCTTCTTGGCGTTGAGATATTTCAGCACCGCGGCGTTCGGTGCCGTGCCGATGATCTGGAATGTCAGCAGCACCTCGTCGCCCTCGACCAGCTTGCGAACCTGCTCGACGGTCTTGGGCGGCGAGTAGGCGTCGTCGTACTGGATCAGGTTGACCTTGCGGCCGTTGACGCCGCCCTGCTCGTTGACCATCCGCATAAAGGCGGCCTGGGTCTTGGCGATCGACGAATAGGCCGAGGCCGGGCCGGACAGCGGCGCCGTCTGGCCGACCTTGATCTCGCTGTCGGTGGCGCCGGTATCGTATTTCTTCTGGGCGTGGGCAGCTGGGGCCGCGCAGGCGATGGCCATCGCGGCGGCGAGGCCGGCGATCAGTGTCCTCATGACGTTCCTCGTTGTGGGTTGTCGTTGTCGTCGCGTCGCGTCCGCACGGGCCGGGCGGCTATTGCTGTCCCTTGAGGCCGGCCTCCTCGATGACCTTGCTCCATTTGCTGGTTTCTTCGTCGATGAACGTGGCGAACTCGGCGCCGGGGCGCCCGCTGGCCTCGAGGCCCTGGTCGAGCAGCTTCTGCTTGACGGTGGGGTCCTGCAGGGCACGCAGTACGGTGTCCTGCAGCCTGGCGACGATCGGCGCCGGCGTCGCGGCGGGCGCCATGAAGCCGTACCAGCCGGCGGCGACGATCTGCGGAAAGCCCAGCTCGACCAGCGTCGGCGCGTCCGGATAGATCGTGCTGCGCTGGGCGGAGGCGACGCCGAGTACGCGGAAGTTTCCGGCCTGGATGTGCGGCAACGCCGAACTGATCGCCGTGAAGGTGGCGTCGACCCGGCCGGCGAGCAGTTCGGTGTAGGAGGCGGAGTCGCCGCGGAACGGAATGTTGAGGCCCTTGACGCCGGCGGTCCTGAACAGCAGCTCGGCGGCGAGATGCGGCTGCGAGCCCGGGCCCGGCGAGGCGAAGGTCAGGCCGTCCTTCTTGGCCTTGCCGTAGGCGATCAGCTCCGGCAGCGTCTTGTACTCGGACTTGGCGTTGATGATCAGGAAGATCGGCGCCGTCACCGCCATCGCGACCGGCGTCAGCTCCTTGCGGTCGTAGTTCAGCTTGCCGAACAGCGCTTCCGCGGTCGCGTAGGGCGCAGCCACGTAAAGAAAGGTGGAGCCGTCGGGCGCGGCCTTGGCCACCATCTCGTTTGCGATGCGGGTGCCGGCGCCGGGCTTGTTCTCGACGATGAACTGCTGCTTCAGCTCGCGCTCGAAGAACTCGTTGAAGATTCGCAGCGAGATGTCGTTGGCGCCGCCGGCGCCATACGGCGATATCATCCGCACCAGCCGCGTCGGCCATTCGACCTCGGCGAATGCCGGCCAAGTGGGCGCAGAGGCCAGCGCGGCCGCCGAGGCCAGCAGCGTGCGTCGGGTCAGGGGCATGTCGTCCTCCTTGTTGCTCCGGTCCGCTCGTTGGGCTGGCGGACCTGAAGGCGTGGTGTTGTCGTCGCCGCAGGGTTCAGCCGGCGGGTTCATCGGTTCGTGCGGGGATCACCGGCTCGGCCTCGCCGACCAGCGCGCGGATGCTGGCGGCGAGCGCGCGCAGCCGCGGGCCGATCTCGGCTTCGAGCTGGCCGGGTTGCAGCCGGAATTCAGGGATGCCGCAATTGATCGCGAAGGTGCGCTGCAGCGATCTGGCGCGGAACAGCGGCGCTGCGACCGCGTGGATCGCCGGCATGTAGTCGCCGAAACAGGTGCAGAAGCCGCGCTCGGCGCATTGCTGCAGGCCGGAGCGATACAGCTCGGCATAGCTCTCCCACATCGCCGGGTCGGCGGCGGCGAGCCGTGTCGCCAGGGCGGTGGCTTCGCGTTCCGGCAGCAACGCCGCGGCAGCGCGGCCCATCGCGGTACGCACCACCGGGATCGGCAGGCCGATATCCGGACTATGCGGGCCGACATCGCCGGAGCGCGCGGTCTCGACATAGATGATCGACGGCCCGTCGAGGAGGCCGATCGACACTGTGCCGCGAACGCTGACCGCGAGGTCCTGCATCAGCGGCCGAGCGAGCTGGCGGAACGGCATGTCGGCCAGAAGCGGCCGGACGATTCGTAGCGCGCGGGTGCCGAGGCCGTATTTCGAGATCGCGGCGTCGTAACGCAGGTAGCCCAGCTCGGCGAGGGTGTGGGTCAGCCGCGCCACTGTCGGGCGCGGAATGCCGGTGCGCACCGAGATCTGCATGTTGCCGAGCAGCGGCGCCGCCGCATCGAACGCCTCGAGCACAATCAGCCCCTTGGCGAGCGTCGTGGCGAACGCTGCGTCCCCGGCGCTGTCCGCCAGCACGGCGGCGGCGGAGAGCATCGGCGGGGCGAGTGGACGGGACGGAACGTCTTCGATCATGCACCCATTATGGAGCCGATCGCAGAGTTGTCCAATTATTATAGTTTCATCGTTCAAGACGTCCAACATGCGGACGCTGTCATGGACCAGGAACGATGGCACCATCGGCCGCGACGAGCGTTGTTCCGTCAATCAAAGCAGGCGGAGGACGAACGATGCCCGACGACATCAAAGGAGCCGACCTCGAACCGGATGATTTTCCGGTTCACGCCGAGAGCACCGAGCTCAAGACCCAGGACGGCGAAAAGATCGCCGAGGCGAAGAGCAAGAAGCTCGCCGAGGAGATCGCCCAACGGCTGAACGAGCAGGCCCAGCGCGAGGAAGAGGATCGCTGGTCGGCGTGATCGTTTGGGGAGTGTCGTGAAGGCCGAGGCACGATGTCGCATCGCTGCCCGCGTTCTCGTTAAAGCGCTGCATGGCGGCCGCAATTGATCAGTTTGAAACGATTCCAGGAGCGCGAGCCTGTACTCTCGGCTCCAACGCGGTAGAGCGGTCGGATCAAGTCTGACCAGCGACGGCGTGCCATGACAAAGTCTGCCCTTCTGTCGATCACCCCCGCCCACAAGGCGCGGTCCGCTGTGGGAAGCGCAGCATGAGGGCGGCGTTCGGGAGGCTGCATCGCTGGGCCGGGCTGCTCACGGCAGCCTTCCTGTTCTTTTCGGGCGTCACCGGCGCGGTGATCTCGTGGGATCACGAGCTCGACGAAACGCTGAATGCCAAGCTGTTCGACGTGGCGAGCTCCGGGCCGGCAATCCCGTCGACCGATCTCGCCAAACAGATCGAACAGCGCGATCCCCGCGCGCGCGTGATCTTCTTCCCGATGACGCCGGAGCCGGGCCATTCGCTGGCGTTCTTTGTGCAGCCGCGGATCGATCCGGCAACTGGCAAGCGCTACGCGCTCGATTACAACCAGATCTTCCTCGATCCGAACACGGGCACCGAGCTCGGCCGGCGCTACTGGGGAGCGGTGTGGCCGGTCACCAGCGAGAACTTCGTCTCGTTTCTGTACAAGCTGCACTACACCATGCACGTCCCGGAGTTCTGGGGCAGCGATCGGTGGGGTGCGCGGCTGCTCGGCATCATCGCCATCATCTGGACCATCGATTGCTTCGTCGGCTTCTATCTGACGCTGCCGGCCCGCAAGCTGCTGCGCGCCGGGCAGGCGCCGGCGGTGAAGCGGCAGCTCGGCAAGGGGTTCTGGGCGCGCTGGGCGCCGGCCTGGAAGATCAAGACCTCGGGCAGCGCCTACCGGATCAATTTCGATATCCACCGTGCCTTCAGCCTGTGGACCTGGGCGGTGCTGTTCGTGGTCGCCTTCACGGCGTTCTCGCTCAACCTGTACTTCGAGGTGTTCTCGCCGCTGATGAAGACGGTGTCGAACTACACGCCGACGCCCTACGAGCAGCGGCCGTACCGCAGCCTCGACGACCCGATCGAGCCGAAGATGAGCTTCGAGCAGATCGCCGAGCGCGCCAGCGCCGACGCCAAGGCGCGCGGCTTCACCGAGCCGCTTGGCTCGCTGTTCTACGGCCCGGCGCACGGCGTGTTCGCCGCTCAGTTCTTCAAGCCCGGCGAGGAGCATGGCGCGGCCGGCGTCGGGCCGGCGCAACTGTATTACGACAGCGAGGATGGCCGCCCGCTCGGCGAACGGCTGCCCTGGGTCGGCACCGCGGCGGACGTGTTCGTGCAGATGCAGCTGCCGCTGCATTCCGGCCGCATCCTCGGCCTGCCGGGCCGCATCCTGATCTCGGCGATGGGCCTCGTGGTCGCGGCGCTGTCGGTCACCGGTGTGGTGATCTGGGCCCGCAAACGCCGCGCGCGGCTTGCGGCGCGGCGTAGCGCGATAGACGGGCAGCCCCGCGGCGTGCCGCTGCCGCTGTCCGCGAGGACGGAGCGGGCCCGATAGATCAGCACCTTAAACGCCGCTCAACTGTTCTGGCGGCCTTTCCGAACGGACGTCTCCTGGCAATCAAGAGCCTACCGCTATCCCCGTCACCCGCCCCTTTGTTGCCATGCTGCTCGAACAAAATAATGGCGGAGTGGGGCGATGTAACCATCGTTAGCAGACGCGCCTCGCGCAGCAGTGTCTGCGGGTGATCCCCTGAAGAGCTCCATGCTTGCCAATGTCTCGGCAGGATCGACGTCCGATCGTGTCATTCGACCGGCATAGCGGCTTCGTCTCGAGCATGCTTGTTCATGTATGGTGAGCGAGCTTGTTGTACCGGGTGCTATTGTCTTGGACTACTGTCCAGTTGTTCGTTTCCTCTTCGCGAGTCTTCTGAGGCGACAACATGAAGCGCGAGTCCCGGCGGCGGAATGTCGAACTGGCCGTCCCGCGGGGAGCGCAACGATCCTGTGCGGCGTGTGGAAAGTCGCTGACAGTCAGAGCCCAATTTTGCTCAGCTTGCGGAGCGCCGGTTCGGCGCCAGAATGGGCCGCATGCGGCGCTCGGCTCGCACTCAGGACAAGACGGCGAAGCGGTCGCCTTGGCCGATATCAAGGACAATTCCTTGCTCGGCGGTGAGCGCAAGTGGATCACCGTCTTGTTCGCCGATATCAAAGGGTCAATGGGATTGATCGCCAATCGCGATCCAGAAGATGCTCAGCGAATCCTGGATCCCATTGTCGAACTGATGACGGCCGCGGTGAGAAGCTATAATGGGTTCGTTGCCAGTGTAATGGGCGATGGAATCATGGCGCTGTTCGGGGCACCCGTGGCGCAGGAAGACCACGCGATGCGTGCCAGCCACGCCGCCCTCGAAATGCAGGCAATGATCCGCAAATACGCGAGGTCGACGAGATCAAGCGGAAGGCGGGGTCTCTCAATCCGGATCGGGATAAATTCCGGGCAGATCGTCGTCCCGAAACAGCTGGGTGCCTATTCGGATATTGGCCTCGTCGGCCAGACCGTTCATATCGCGTCGCGCATGGAGCAGATGGCGCGGCCGGGAAGTGTACTTGCTACAATAGATACCATCAGACTGGCTGAAGGATACATCGAAACCAAGCCGCTTGGCTGGAGATCGGTCAGAGGCCTCGGGCAAACCATCGAGGTATTTGAGATCGTCAGCAAAACAACCGGCCGGACCCGGCTGCAAGCCGCGATCGGCCGAGGGTTGACGCGGTTCGTTGGCCGCGAGCGCGAGATGGAGGACCTGAAGGATGCGCTGAAGCACGCCAAGAGCGGCAGCGGTCAACTCCGTGCCGTTGTTGGCGAGCCTGGAATTGGAAAATCGCGCCTCGTCCACGAATTCATCCACGCCCCAGAACTGTCGGACTGCCTGCTTCTCGAAGCGAACGCCACTTCTTATGGGCGCGCGACGCCGTACTTTCCGCTGATCGAGATGCTGCGCAATTGCTACTTCAGAATCGGCTCCGGTGACCGGAAAAAGACGGTTCGAGACAAGGTCGCCGCCAGAATTGCAGGGCTCGGGCTGACATCAACACATGCGGAGGCGGCACTGCTCGACCTTCTTGATGTGCTTGACCGTCGGCATTCGTTCCGGTCAATCGAGCCGCTTCAACGTCGTCGATGTACCTACGAGGCGTGCGTCGAGCTCCTTCGCCTCGAAAGCGAACGGCAGCCGGTCGTTGCGGTGTTTGAGGATTTGCACTGGACCGATTCTCTGACACTCGACCTGCTCCACGAGGTCACCGATCGATTCTCGAGCTCGCGGATCCTGATCGTCGTCAGCCATCGCCCGGATTTTCGCGACGATCGGGAATTGGCCGACGATCATCAAAGATTGCGGCTCCGGCCGCTCGTGACTGAACCTTTGCAGGCACTCCTCGATGCTTTGCTTGGCACCGACCCGAGTATTGCTGCCCTTAAGGCCTCGTTGCTCGAACGTTCAGGAGGCAATCCTTTGTTTTCGGAGGAGATCGTGAGATCCCTCGTGGAAACGGGCGCGCTTCAGGGTCCTCAAGGTCGCTACCGGCTCGGCCGAGCGGTCGACTACACCGACGTGCCGCCCACCGTGCAAGCGGTTCTCGCTGCGCGCATCGATGAGCTTAGTCCCGATGCGAAGCTGCTATTGCAGCAGGCCGCGGTCATCGGCCAGAACGTTCCGATTGTCTTGTTGCAAGCAATCTCGGGCTTGCCCGGAAAGGAGCTGCGCCGCCTGCTGCGCGTGTTGGAGACGGCTGAGTTCCTGTTTCCGGCAGGTGCCGCCACGGGTGCCGAGTTTGCCTTCAAACACGCGCTCACCCACGACGTCGCGTACGAAGAGATGCGATTGGACCGGCGCCGCGAGATCCACGCCGAACTTTTGGTGATCATGCAGGCGCTTTACGCCGACCGCCTCGACGGAAAAGTCGAGCGTCTGGCCGACCATGCGTTTCACGGACAAATGTGGTCCCAGGCGGTCGACCTGCTCAGGCGGGCCGGCACGAAAGCGGCGGATCGGGAAGCCTACCGGGAAGCCGTGGCACTATTCGAGCGGGCGCTGGCGGCGGCGTCGCAGATGCCGGAAAGCAGAACGAGGCTCGAGACCGAAATCGATATCCGCTTCGACATACGCAATGCGCTTCAGCCGCTCGGCGACCGCCAGCGAATCGCAACCTACCTTCGCGAGGCCGAAGTGCTGTCGGAGCGACTTGGCGACGAGCATCGAATTGGCTGGGTTCAGTCCTATCTGACCGAGCAGTTCTGGATGCTTGGCAATTATGGACAGTCCATTGCCGCAGGCGAGCGCGCCCTTGACGTGGCTCGGCGCGCTGACGATCTGGCGCTGCAGATTGTGACCAACCTGCCATTGGGGCTCGCGCACCACACGCGCGGCGACTACAGGCGTGCGATCGAGTGCTTTGGATGGAACGTCGCGCAGTTGGCCGGAGAACGTGCCGCGCAACGGTTTGGCATGTTCGTTCTCCCGGCGTCGTTCGCGTGCTCGTTTATCGGGTGGGCGCAGGCCGAGCTCGGATGCTTCGATGAGGCGTCCGACAGTGCGTCGCGTGCCCTCGGCATAGCTGAGGCGGCGGCGCATCCGTTCAGCTGTGGCTATGCCCATCTCGGGCTCGGTGTCGTGGCTTTGCGCCAGGGATTTTTCGACCGTGCTATTGGGGCATTCGAGAGCGCACTCGCGGTCGGCGCTTTCGCCGACAGCCCGGTGGGCTTTGCCTTCGTCGCGCTGCATCTGGGCTACGCGCTGGGGCTCGGCCGCGATCTGACAAAAGGGACGGCGATGCTGGAGCGGAGCATTGAGGTTGCCGAGGCGAATGGCTTTGTCGCGCGGCACGCCCTGCGTCTCGCCTATGCGGGCGAATTATACCTATTGGCGGGACGTCACGCTGCCGGCGCGACCGCGGCGACGAGAGCCGTCGATTTGGCGAGACGCCACGGCGAGCAGGCCAATGAGGCTCACGGTCTGCGTGTGGTGGGGTTGGCCGATCTTGCCAGGGGACGCCCGGACGAGGCGGCGATCCATCTGCAGGATGCGATCCGGCTGGCCGAGCGATTGGAGATGCGCGCCCTGCGGGTCCAATGTCGTCTTGCGCTGGCCGATGTTCACGATCGGGTCGGACGCCGGGACGAGGCGGCAGCAGAACGGCGATCGGCTGCGCAAACCGCCGATACCTTGAAGATGCGGTTGTTGGGTCGCGACGGTTGAACCTCGGCCGGATGGTCGCACACCTACCAGAAGGACGTTCAACGAGACACCTTCGAGGGAGGGATACGCGATGGACAGTCGGCTTCTCGCTACGCTGCATGGCATGCGAACAAGTCCCGCCTATCAGTCTGCCGAGGCACTCCGGAGACGGCTCAAGGCCGGAGGGAAATCTTCGGCAGCTGCGGCAACCGACAGCGAAGCGTCCGAGGCGCTCGGTGCCATTCTGCTGCTGATCGGCACCTGGGAGACTATCGCGGTGCTATTGCAGGGCGCCGGCGACGCGAGCGAGTATTTTGCGCTTGCTCCAGTCTCCTACATGTGGGGCGAACTGGCGCCCGCGATCTACATTCTGCGGTCGTCAGATCCGCAATGTGCTCGACACTTCGAGCGCCTCGGCAAAGAGCATGCGGACTGGATCAGCAAGATGAAAGAGCAGGGTGAGTACCAAACCGGCGATTGCCATGGTTGCTTGCATGCGATGTTCGGATAGGCGAGATGACATCGGATCGAGAGCGTTTGTTCAGCGCCTGGCTGCTGCATCCGTATTTCGATCTCGAACCGACCCCGTTCGGCCCGCTTCACGCCAGATGCGTCGAGCACGGGTGGCGCGCTTTCGACGATCTGGAGCTGCCTAGGTTCACGCCTCAGCGGGCTCTGGCACCTGGCTTTCGCGTCCAGCTGGCGAGAACGACTGGACAGCGGTCTCCAGTGATCCGTCCGCACGACCTGCCCGCCAGGCTCAGATCGGAGCGTTGGGGCAAGCTGTGCGGAGCCATCGACGGCTGGAATGCACTTCTGCCCGAAAAACGCGTGCGACTGGCCTTTCTGCTTCATTCGCTCTGCTTTTATTCGCAACTGATCGATCTGGTCGACGGACGAGAGGACCACGGACTGGGTGCCGACCCGGTTGCGCTCGAGCTGGACCTCCTGTGCGCGTCGGCTCGTTACATTGCTGCCGTTCCAAAACAAATCTCCGACTACCACGACGCCGACCTGTCAAAACTCGAGCGGATCGCGGGTGACTCGAGAGCTGAGCCCCGTACCCGGTTCAATTCGACCGCGAAGGTCTTCGTTCACAAGGCAAAGACGAGGGCAGACACGTCTGAACTCGTCCGATGGGGAGCGCGGTTCGAAGCCTGCCTTGGACCGGCGGTTGCCGACATGGACGAGTTCTCGGCCAATCTTCACATCAGCCGGTTTTACCGCGGGATGGGCTTTCTTCCTCAACGGGCGGGCGACGCCGCGGCCGTCGCACGGGCGATGGGCCTCGCTGAAGACTACGCGTTCCGGATGCGGCCTGTGACGCCGGCCCAGCAGGTGTTGTTCAAGGAGAACCTGCACGCGCTGATGCAAAGCCGCGCCAAGGAAGCCGCATGGGCCGGCGATCTCGATCTGGCACTGACCCGAGCGCTGCAAGTCATCGAGTTCGATCCTTGCGATTCCATGGCCTGGTTGGAGCTCGGCCAGCTTCACCGTCGTCGCAAGAGTTGGCCGAAGGCGGCTGAGGCCTTTGCCGTTGCGGCGATGCTCGGCCCCCCGGCAGCCGCAGTGGGGCGCCACCTGGTGGGGGTCTGCCTGAGTAAAATCGGCCTCGATCTGCTCGCGGCCTTGTTCTTCAGGGACGCGCTCGAGGCGGATCCACTCGGCATCTCGCCCCGTCGAGCAATCGAAAATCTACCGGATGCGCCTGTTCTCGTCGCCTTGAAAGAATGGCTCGGCAGCCAAGGCGCAGGCCCGGTCGACGGTGACTCGGCAGGCGGCATGGACATCGGCCGAGCGTCCGTTGCTGCAAAAGCGCGCGGTGCGCCGAAACCTTCTGCATCTGCCGGGCTTGGGGCCGATGGCGGTTGTGATTTCGCTCCCCCTGGATAGCCAAGAACCTGACGGATAGCTCCGCGCAAGGCGACCAGATGCGCCGGCGCGCAGCCGACGCCAGCCGCATCCCCTCCAAGGTTCTACCAGCTGGCCCCTGAAGCGAACGTCATGCTCGCCGGCGTGCTGGCAGCTTGATCTGTCGGTCCCGCGCGGCGGCCGGCAGGCTATCCCGCGCAAGTCGGCGCGAGCGGAGGCTGCATGGTCGCGGACATGTCCATGCGCGATCTTGCGGTGCAGCACGAGCTTTGGGCAGGCGCTGAACTGATTGTTAGCAATACGATCAGCAACTGTGCATCGCGCACGAAATCATGAACAGGATTCATGGAAGGAATTACTGTCATGAATTTGACTTAGATCAACAAGCCGGCCATTTTTTCGCAATGAGCGACGCAAACTCGAGCCGGTGCGCGATTAACTACGTGATGCTATCCGGCCTCGGGTTATCCGAGGTGCTGGTTGAAGCCACGCGGGCGCGCACGGTGCTGCGTTTGTCGCAGTTGCGGCGAGATAGCAAGTGACGCGCACCGCCATCCAGCACGGTCTGGTGCTTACCATGGACGGCGCCGGCCGCATCATCCAGGATGGTCTGGTGGTGATCGAAGGCCGTGACATCGTCGCGGTCGGCCCGTTTGACGCCGCGCTTGCCGCGACGTGCGACGCCGTGATCGACGCCACCGGCCGGATTGTGCTGCCGGGCCTGATCAATTCGCACACCCATCTGTGCATGACATTCGGCCGCACCATCGGCCCGGAGCGGCGCCTGCTCGAATGGCTCGATCTCATCATGCCGATCATGGCGGCGATGGACGAGGACGCGCTGTACGCGGCAGAATTGCTCGGCTGTGTCGAGAACATCAAAAACGGCAATACCAGCCTGGTCGAAAACATCTTCATGCCGCCGCAGGCCGGCTCGGACATCGAGGATGCGGCGTTTCGCGCGCTGCGCGACAGCGGAATTCGCGGCACCGTGGCCCGTGCCACCGAAGCCCGCGCATTCGCTCCGCGCTTCTGCGAGACCTCGGCCGAGCAGGCGTCACGCGTGGCGCGGCTCGCCGGCCGTTGGCACGGCGCGGAGAGCGGCCGGTTGCGGCTGTCGATCGGGCCGTTGCTGCCGTGGGTGCTGGATGAGGCGGGATTTCGCATCACGCGCCGCATCGCCCGGGACAATGGTCTCGCGCTGCATATGCATGTCGCCGAGTCGCCGGAGTTCAACCGCATGATCGCGCAGCATTTCGGTCGCGATATCCGCCAGGTCGAATTGCTCGAGGAAGTGGGCTGCCTTGGACCGGACGTGCAGGCGATCGCGTGTTCGGACGTTTCGCCGCACGAGATCGAGCTGCTGGCCGCGAGCGGCACCGCCGTCCTGTTCGATCCGCCGACGCGGCTGTTCTGGGGCACCGGATTTCCGCCGATCCGCGAATTCATCACCGCCGGAATCACCTGCGGACTTGCCACCAACGGGGCCGCGGCGAATTGCGGGCAGGATGTGTTCGAGAGCATGAAATACGCCTGTGCTACCGCCAAGACCGCGGCCAACGATCCGGAAGCGCTGACTGCGGCGCGGGCGCTGCAGATGGCGACGGTGGAAGGTGCACGCGCGATCGGGCAACCGGATACCGGGTCGATCGAGATCGGCAAGCGTGCCGATCTGATCACCATCGAGGCGCGGCAACCGCATCTGTCGCCGCTGTTCGATCCGCAGAAGGCCCTTGTCTATAGCGCGCGCGGCGCCGATGTCCGCGACGCCGTGATCGATGGCCGGCTGGTGATGCGGGATCGCAAGGTGCTGACCGTCGACGAGGACGCGCTGCTCGCCGAAGTCGACCAGGTCGCACGCCGCTGCGCCGCCCGCGCCGGGATCGCTCTTCCTGAACTGCGGATCACTCGGGAGTCCGACCATGCTTAAGGTGTTTTCCTTCGTGGCGGCGGGGATCGTCTGGGGATTGCTGTCGCTCACGCTGCCGCCCGAGATCTTCCCCGGCCCGATCGAGACCGCGCAGGTGCTGTGGGGCGAAATCGCCGGCGGCCGGGTCGAGACCGATGTGGCGATGACCATGCTGCGCGTTGTCGGCGGCCTGATTCTGGCGCTGCTGCTCGGCGTGCCGATCGGCGTGCTGATGGGGCTGAACCGCCGCGCCGAGGCCGTGCTCGACGTCTGGGTGATGATCGGGCTGACGGTGCCCAGCCTGTGCTATGCCATCATGGCGTTCATGTGGTTCGGGCTCAACGAGGGCGCCGCGATCCTCGCCATCGCCGTGACGGCAGCGCCGTCGATCACCATCAACATCTGGGAGGGCGTCAAGAACGTCGATACCAAGCTGGTGGCGATGGCGCGGGTGTTCGAAGCCTCGAGGCCCGACATCGTCCGCCGCGTGCTGCTGCCGCAGATCTTTCCCTATGTGATGGCCTCGGCGCGGTTCGGCCTCGGCATCATCTGGAAGATCACCGTGCTGGTCGAGCTGATCGGCCGGCCGAACGGCGTCGGGTTCAAGCTGTTCTACTGGTACCAGCTTGCCGATATGCGACAAGTGCTCGCCTGGACGCTGCTGTTCACCATCATCATGCTCATGATCGAGCTGTTGATCCTGAAACCGATCGAACGTCGCATCTTCGCATGGCGCCCGCAGGTAGCAGTATGAATCCAGCCATCAAGGTCGCCTCGCTCCGCAAGACCTTCAAGGATCGCGACGGCAATTCGCGCACCGTGCTGAAGAATCTCGATCTCGAGGTCGGCTCGGGCGAATTCCTCTGCATCCTCGGCCCGTCCGGCTGCGGCAAGTCGACCCTGCTCAACGTGCTGGCCGGGCTCGACAAGGTGTACGAGGGCGAGGCCCGCGTCAGCGGCGGCCGCGTCGGCTATCTGTTTCAGGAGCCGCGGCTGCTGCCGTGGCTGACCGCCGAAGGCAATCTCGATTTCGCGCTGTCGAGCTGCAAGGTGCCGCCCGGGCGCTGGCAGGAGCTGAAGTCGCGCTATCTGGCGATGACCGGGCTGTCGGATTTTCGCGACTACTATCCGCACCAGATTTCCGGCGGCATGGCGCAGCGATTGGCGCTGGTCCGCGCGCTCTGCGTCGAGCCCGGCATCCTGCTGATGGACGAGCCGTTCTCGGGCCTCGACGAGATCACCGCGCGGCGCATCCGCACCGATCTGCTGACGATCTGGGAAGAGACCCGCAAGACCATCGTGTTCGTCACTCACAACGCCTACGAGGCCTGTTTCCTGGCCGATCGCATCCTGGTGATGTCGGGCGGCGCGTTCCAGCAGGAGATCCGCGTGCCGATCCCGCGGCCGCGCAGCTACGACGATTCCGCGGTGTTCGAGCTCAGCCGCGACGTGATCCGGGCGTTCGGCGACGGTTTTGGCCGTGACGCCAGCGCGCCGCCGGCGCCAGCGCCGCAAGCCAAGCTGGTCGACGATCTCGACCGTGTTACTGCCGCCCGCATGAATCTCTGAACCGTCGACACCTTCAACCGCGACCCATGGAGCCCGTATGCTAGTCCGACTTGGTGTTATCGCCGCCGTCATGCTGGCGACGGCCAGTGCCGCCACCGCGCAGGTCAAGGTGCGGATCGGCGATCTTGCGCAATCGCTCAACGAGATCGGCTCGCGCGCGATGATCGATCAGGGAATCGACAAGAAATACGGGCTCGCCGCCGAATATCGCGCCTATCCGACGCTGGACGGGCTGTTCACCGCGATCCGCGGTAAGGATGTCGACGTCGGTTTCGGCGGCTGGACCGCGATCGCGCAATTCCGCGGCAAGGGCATGCCGGTCACCATGATCTTCCCGGTCGGCCGCGGCGTCACCGTCGACGTCATCGTGCCGACGGCGTCGCCGATCAAGAGCATCGCCGACCTCAAGGGCAAGAAGGTCGGCTCGTTCGCCGGCGCGGCCGGCACCGCCACCGTGCTGTTCCGGGTGATCGCCTCCAAGTTCCACAATTTCGATCCGGGCAAGACCGGCGATCTGCAGTTCGCCGGTCCCGGCCTGTTGCCGGCGCTGCTCGACAAGGGCGAGATCGACGCCGCCGTGATGTTCGATCCGCTCGCTGCCAAGCTCGAAGCCTCCGGCAAATATCGGTCGATCGGCAATCTGGCCGACGCCTACAAGGCCGGCACCGGAGACGACTTCCTGTGGATCGGCTACTCGACCAACGACGATTTCATCAAGTCGAATCCGGAAGCGCTGACCAACTTCACCAAGGCGTGGCTGGAAGCGCTCGACTACGTCAAGACGCACCCCGAGGTGTTCGAGGCCTACGGCAAGAAATACGGGCTCGACGAGGCCGCCGTGAAGCTGCTGCGCGAGCGCGTGCTGGCGGACTACACCACCAAGTGGGACGACGCGACGATCGCCACGCTGCGGCGCTTTGCCAGCATGGCGAACGAGGTGATGGGCGGCGGCTATCTGGACACCGTGCCGGCCGAGGCGTTCTCGACCAAATTCGATCCGCGCAAGTAACAGCGCAAAGCGCGGCGCTGCTCAACGCCGCTCTTTAGGCCGTCGCACGTCGTCGCTTTCCTGACTGAGCAAAGCGGCGGCGGTCTGGCACAGCCACTTGATGCCGGTGTCGTTCGCGAACCGCGAATGACTGTGCACCCGGACCTCGATCGGCGGCAGCTCGAACGGCAGCTCCAGCAACCGGAAATCGCGCGCGCGATGCAGATCCAGCGCCAGCAGCCGCGGAAAGATCGCCGCGAGGTCCGAATGCCGGACGATCTCCGGCGCGGTGGTGAAGTGGCCGCGCACCGCGATGCGCGGCCGCGCGTCCTCGTCGGCGAGCCATTGCTCGGCGAGCTGATACACCGACGACGTCGTGCGCGCGAAGAAGAACCGCATCCGCGAAAAATTGGACCGCGTCAGCCGCGATTTGGCGACCGGATGGTTGGCGCGCACCAGGCAGATGTAACGATCGTTGAAGGTGTCGATGCTGATCAGGTCCTTGTCGGGCGCGCTGATGGCTCCGATCGCCAGGTCGATCTCGCCCGACCGCATCGAACTCACCACGCTGTCCGGCAGCAACGGCACGACGTGAACCCGAATGAACGGCGAGATCCGCGACAATTCGCTCATCAGCCGCGGCAGGATGTAGACCTCCGCGATGTCCGACATCGCCACCCGGAAGGTGCGCTCGGTGCTGCGCGGGTCGAACACCACGCCGCTCTGCAGCGTGCGATTGAGCAGTTCGAACGCCTGATCCAGCGGCTCGTGCAGGCGCACCGCGGCATCGGTCGGCAGCATGCGGTTTGCGACCCGCACGAACAGCGGATCGCCGAAGCGCTCGCGCAATCGCCGCAGCGCGTGACTGATCGCCGGCTGCGTCAGACCGAGGCGATCGCCGGCCGCGGTGAGACTACGCAGGTCCCAGATCGCCAGGAACACGCGTAGCAGGTTGAGGTCGAGGTGGTCATGAATTCGGCTCATGCAGAAGATTATGACTATGAATTTGACTTACATCAAGGCGGCCGACATCGTGCTGCTACGCGCAGACTAACAGTGACGAAAGTTGCGTCGCGCTGCGGCGCGAGACCCATCACCCGCTCAGGAGATCTGGAATGAACAGCGCTGCCGCCCTGGAGAAGTCTCACGCCGACGCGGTCGGTTCCGAGTTCGATTACAAGGCCGCGGTGCGTTCCATCCTGCCGCGCATCGCCGCGACCACGCATGAGAGCGACAAGCAGCGCCGGCTGGCGGATGACGCCGCCAACGCGCTGCGCGAATCCGGCCTTTCCCGCATGATCACGCCGCGCCAGTTCGGCGGCTACGAAATGTCGCCGAGCGCGCATATCTGGGCCTGCGCCGAAATCGGCAAGGTGTGTTCGGCGGCCAGTTGGGTGTTGATGGTGTGCGTGGCGCACGACTACATCATCGGCCGGTTTCCCGAGGAATGTCAGCGCGAGGTCTATGAGGGCGACGCCGACAATCTGGTCGCCGGCTCGCTGGCGCCGGCGGGCGTGCTGACTCCGGTCGAGGGTGGCTGGCGGCTCACCGGCCGCTGGCAGTTCGGCAGCGGCAGCGATCATTCGCCGTGGTTCATCCTCGGCTCGCGCCGCGCCAATCCCGGCCCGGACGATTATTTGATCCATCACGTCATGGTGCCGCTTGCCGACGTCGAGATCGTCGATACCTGGCACACGCTCGGCATGCGCGGCACCGGCTCGAAGGACCTCGTCGTCACCGACAAGTTCATTCCGGCGCATCGCGCGGTGCCGACGCAGCCGACCTTCCTCGGCCTCAGCCCGCACGCCAAGGCGCCGACCTATCGGCTGTCGGTATATTCCGGCCTGCCGGCGATGCTGTCGGGCTCGGTGCTCGGCATGGCCGAGGGCGGCCTCAAGGCCTTCATCGACGCCACCGCCAAGCGCGTGACGCCGGCCGGCGTGGTCAAGGCCGTCAATGCCTCGATGCAGAAGCGCGTCGCCGAATCCAGCGCCGAGATCGCCGCGGCGCGGCGGCTCTTGACCGACATGTGCGAGCGCTTCGACGTGCTGATGGCGGTCGACCAGGCGCCGATGTCGACCGAGGACCGCATTCAGATGCGCTGGGATGCGGCCTATGTGGTCGAGCTGTGCCGCCGCGCGATCGACCGGCTGTATGCCGCGTCGGGCGCCGCCGGCATCTACGAAGGCAGTCCGGTGTATCGCGCCTTCCGCGACATCAGCACCGCCTGTCACCACGCGGTGATCGATTTCGACACGGTGTCGGGGATGATGGGCCAGTTCAAGCTCACCGGCGATCTCGGCGAAAACCCGCGCGCCGCGCCGTTCGCCTGAGCCGGCGACGCCGCGACGGCTCCCGACCTTCCGCGAGGATGTGACATGATCTCCGAGACGCCGATTTCATCGGAGCTGTTCAAGCAGAGCATGCGCCTCCTCGCCGGCGGCGTCTGCATCGTGGCGAGCAGCCACAATGGCGAGTGGCACGGCCTGACCATGACGGCGGTGTGCTCGCTGACGATGGAGCCGCCGTCGCTGATCGTCTGCGTCAACCGCGGCGCCGGCACGCGCGGCGTCATCAGCGTCACCAAGCGGGTCAGCATCAACATCCTGTCGCGCGACCACGCCGGCCTCGCCGAACTGTTCGCCTCGCCGCAGGTGCGCGGCGCGGCGCGATTCGACCGCGCGCAATGGACCGCGATGGCCAGCGGCGTACCGGCGCTCGCCGACGCGCTCGCGGTGCTCGACTGCGAGATCATTCAGGAAACCGAAGTCGGCCAGCACTCGGTGTTCTTCTGCGAAGTGAAAAGCTCGCGGCTGCAGCCGGACGGCGAGCCGCTGGTCCACTTCAACCGCGCCTTCTGCGCGGTGCAGCCGGTGTGTTGAGCGCGCGGACGCGGCTCATCGGTCGCACTCCCCATATAGGGAACATTAACGGGGTCGGTTTAGGGTTATGGTAATCAGATAACGTCGTGGACGACTGCCGGATCACCGATGAGGGAAGACCCCGCTGCTTCGGGTTTGTCGGACGAGGTTCGGCTTCGGCTGTATGACCAGGCTCTCCCAGCCGCGCGCATCGGCGCCTGGGAATGCGAGCTTGCCACCGAGCGGCTGAACTGGACCCCCGGTGTCTACGCGATCTTCGGCTATCCGCCCGGCAATCCGCTGCGCCGCGCCGCAATTGTCGATCTCTATGTCGACGAGTCGCGCCGCAACATGGAGCTCGCCCGCGCCGAGGTGATCCGCAGCGGCCGCCCGGTCACGCTCGATACCGAGATCCGGACCTGGCGAGGCGAGACGCGCTGGATGCGGCTGTCGATCCATGCGCAGCGGGACGGCGTCGGACCACTGCGGATCTTCGGCGCCAAGCAGGACATCACCGCCGATCGCCAGGCGATTCACAGCCTGCGGCGGCAGGCCGAAACCGACCCGCTCACCGGCCTTGCCAACCGCGCGATCTTCCAGGCGCGCTATCTCGAGGTCGTCAACGACAGCCTGCATCACGGCGACGCCTCGGCGCTGGTGCTGATCGACCTTGACGGCTTCAAGGTGCTGAACGACACGCTCGGTCATCTCGCCGGTGACGCCTGCCTGTGCGAAGTCGCGCAGCGGCTGCGCCGCGCCTTCCGTGGCGCCGGGCTGGTCGGCCGGCTCGGCGGCGACGAATTCGCCATCATCCTGCAGGCGCCGAGCACGCCGGCAAGGATCGCCGACGTGCTGCGCCACACCACCGCGATGCTAGGCCGCCCGCTGTTCTGGAACGGCCACCGCATCGCCATCAGCGCCTCGATCGGCGCCGCCCTGATCGGCCGCCCCCACCGCCGCCGCATCGTCGAGCTGTTCGCCGAAGCCGACGCCGCGCTGTATCAGGCGAAGGCGGCCGGGCGGAATTGCGTGCATGTGATCGGGGACGAGGCGGAGAGCCGGGCGGCGTAGGGGCGGGCGGGCTGGTTACACATCAGATGCAGCACGTCCGCGGGCTTCAGATCTGGGGCCGAAAAAGGCGGCAAGACGGCGTGAAGGGCGGCGCTAGCATGGCCGCGCAGCACGGCTGGCCCCGCCAGGCGGAATTCTGAGCTTCGCAGTTAGGGAGGGGCAATTCCCTTCAAGCCGGCGCGCCATGGGGTAGGCCGATCGGTCACGCGAGCGCCGACTGATTGTTGACGGATAAAGCGTTAGGCGAGGCGCTACGGTCAGGTAATGCCAGCGCCCTGCCAGGCCCAAGGGCATATGGTTGCTGGTGTTGACCGGATGTCGCCCCGGCGAGAAACGACCTGACAGCGCACACCTTCCGGCATTCCTACGGTTAGTGGCCGGCATTCTCGAATGCAGCAAATCCCAAAAATACCTCATCAGCTTGACGCTGTCTTCGTCGCAGCCGCAGACAAGATACGTTAGAAAATCTCTAACTATATGAGTCCGTAGCGGCCTTGGTAGCTTCATCTTTCAGGAGCAGTTTGTCCAACTCGTCGATTGCAATCTCGAGAAGGTCACTCACGCAGTCCGCAAGCCCCTCCTGTATGACGCCTGACACTCGAACGAAAAGCGCGTCTGGCATAGCAACCAGCATCGTTGAGAATTGCAATCGATGGGTGAGGCTCGATTGTATTTGGTCGTAAAGTCCACGGCATCGACAATCTTGCCCGCACGCCCCAATCCTGGCTTCGATTTCCGTGATTGCGATTTCGAATTCACCTTTCCCTATCGGAGCTTCTCGCGTTTTGTAGTCCGAGTACGCGGAGGGCTGGATATTGTGTGATGGGTCTAGCAGAACGATGTTGAAGATGCCGCGCTCGTCCCAGAATCCGACGATTCGACCTAAAGCCTTCGATACTGAAAATTGCCAGAACGGATATTCGTCATCGTTGTCTAAGTACTTTTTGTCTATCCAATTAAGGTCGCTTCGCCTGATTGGAATGCTGCGGTGGCTCCAGTCAATTTCATGCAACCGCCAACGCAGCTTTTCAGCAGGTGTGCTGAGCACTTCGGAAACTTGCTTGGCACTGAGATCGGAAATCTTCTCAAGCACTGAAACAAACCATGCGCCATCTTTGTCGCCGGTGCCGAAAAGGTCGATCTGCTTCAGATATCGGAATGAAAAATTCCACTGGCGCACCTGCGGGATTGCGCCGAGCTTGACCGCTTGCGATGCGGCAGGAACATTACCGACTACGGGCTTCAAGATATACTAGGCCTCAACTTGCTGTATTGCGCTGCAGCCTGGCGGAGTAGTATTCCTGCATCGTCTTGTCAGATATCGCTTTTTCGCAACGCTCGTTTGGATGATAACCCTCACGAGTTTCGATCCATGGACGCTCTTGGTGTGTCATTTCTTCGAGCTGGTCGTCAGTGTATTCGGCGTAGGCTTCAAGAATGTTGTCGATGTGACGCTTTACAGGGTTAGGGAGCGCATCAACGTCAAAGTTCTCACGCATGTCGCGTCGGCGAACTGGTGAGTACATGGATTTCGTGTCTTTGAATCTGTCATAAATGATACGGCACACTGGCCCATGAACCCAGGCTTGAAACTCATTGTTGAAGAAGCGCCCTTTCCCGAACGCTAAATTCCACGCCTGCACGTAGTAAAGTAGCTTATGTAGCTTGAGCACATTTAGGCGTTCGCCAGCGTCCTCCATCTTTACAACGATGTAGTCGACGACGTCATGAATGTCTGCGGTTGCCTGGGTCTGGGCAGTCATCTTGAACTTCTCGGTGGTGCTATATCAATTCATTGTAGCACGCGCCGATTCGCGGGTCACGGATTCAAAAGTCTATATTTGTCAAGATGTTCCACATCCTAAATGGGTCTCGCCCCACTGCGGTCGCCATCGCCGATTCGTGGCGCAGCGACCGTTCAGAAAGGTCATTAGCCTCTGCAAAACGGGCCTTCTAGCGTTCGATAATCTCAAAAAGGTCCGACTTTGCATTATGCGATTTCAAGTGATGCTTGACTAGTTTTTCGGCTGGGTAAGCCACCAATCATATCGCGCCTTCCAATTGGTAGGGACGCTGGTGGCGGCTATTAGCGTCACTAAGTACGCAAACATCTTCCGGCAACGTCCATACGTCTGGATATTTTTGCCGGCGACTGTCGGGCTGTCAGTCAAGTTGAGCATGATCGCGACTTCGTTAGGTGAAAACGACTTGACCATCTTTTCATAGCTAGGCATGGCCGCATGAGACACCCCATATGGGTTTCCTATCGCACAGGTGATCACCGATTCAACGAATACTTGTTGCGCAGTCGCGGGTACCCGATTTTGCGACGCGAGATATTCGAGCCGCTGAGCAAATGGCGGCTCGTTGTAGAAATTGTTCATTGCATTGTGGACCGATAGCAGGTTTCCGCTCGCCGTCGTTATCACAAGGTGGATCTCACTCTCGCCGAGCAGCGAGAGTAGTCCCAGCTTCTCAAAAAACTGGGATGACGCCTTACTCTTTACGTCGTCTCCGCTTGCTCGATAGCCCTGATGTCGATCTACAAGTTCCGATTTGGAGTGAGGTGAAAGCGTTTCCCTGAACGGGCCACAAACGTCTAAAGCATTAACGCGAGCCTCTTCGCCGGACGAGGGGTCGCAATAAATGCCATGGAGCGTGCCGAAAAGTGCGTCTCTTTGAGCTTCGAACGTTTGCTCGAGGCGTTGAACCCACGTGTGAAGTTGCTCCGGCGCAAACCGAGAAGCTTTGATGGCGGCGACGAACGCATGTATGTCCACACCACGTGGGTTATCCTCCATCGATAGCGCGTGGCGCGAACAGCGGCTCAGGAAGACTAGAAATTCGTCTTCATCGAGGCTGCCCATCGATGGATGAGCGGCCGAAAAGTTATTTCGGGTGTCACGGCACTGGTCTAGGAAAAAGTAACCGTCCTCTGAAACTAGATTTAGTTTGAGGCATAACGATAAAAGGTCCGCATCCTTCAGGTCAACTAGAGTGGCTTCGTCAAACGTTTTGGCAGTTACGTGATGGACAACTGTTAAGCCAAATCTACGTACTTTTTCGCGCAACTCGACTACTGCAGCGTTCCATGCGTAGTTAATAGCGCTGTCGAATAAGCCTGCTGAAACAGCCACGCACATGCGGACGACTGTTTCATTCCGATGCTGCGCGGGAATCTTTTCGAGGAGTCGCGGTAGGTTGGACCAGGCATGGGCGATCTGTTGATCGCTCGGAAGGACCGTCCGCGAAACGCCGAGCGCCCGGGTGAGGTCGTTTAGCATCTGCCCGGTAAGGGCGGTCGGGTTTGGAAGCGCAATCGTCGTTGCTGCCGTTGCGGCTGGAAGAGTGGCCATGAAATTCACTTCACTGAATGCTGGAAGCAAGGCACCGTAACGTAATCTGCGCGCGGGGCCACTCCGAAAGGGCGCCCCGATGGCGAGTGCACGTAGATGCTAATCCAATAACGTGAATGTATACTGCAAAAATCTTAGAGGGCTACTGTCGCGTATGTCATGCCGGGTCGCGCCCGCGCTTTTCACACAGGCCAAGCCCAACTGCTTCTATGTGCTTCCTGACGGAGAAAGCAAGATTCCGCCGATTACCATATCCATTTCAAATTGCTGGCGCACCCGACACGATTCGAACGTGTGACCTTTGCCTTCGGAGGGCAACGCTCTATCCAGCTGAGCTACGGGTGCGTGCCCCGTTCCTGTAGCCGATTGGCGGCGGGTCGGCAACGGGGCAGAGCGGGGCGATTGGCTCTGTAGAAAACAGCTTTGCCGCAAGCCTCGTCCCGCCAAGACCCTCGCTCCCCGTCTCCTTCACTCCGCCGGCACGATCATCTTTCCGATCGGCCACAGCGCGATGCCGGCGAGTTTGAGGTGGGCCCAGGCGAATGGGATGCCGATGATGGTGACGGCGAGAAGGACGGCGGTGACGACGTGGCCGAGCGCCAGCCACCAGCCGGCGAATACGAACCAGATGATGTTGCCGATGACGCCGAGCGGGCCGGTGCCGATGTCGTCGCGGCCGGTGACCATGTCGCGCGGTACCGCCATATAGCCGAACGGGAAGAGCGTGTAGGCGGCGATGCTGAAGGCGGCGCGGGCCCAGGGCAGGCCGATGATGGTGATCGCCATGATCACCGCGGCCAGCGCCCAGCCAGCGGCCATCCAGATGCCGCCGAGCGCGATCCAGAGGATGTTCAGAAGCAGCGAGACAGGCGACATGGATCGAACTCCGAGAGGGCTAGGGCAGTGTTGCTGAGTCGGGGTGGAACCGTCCACGGTCCCTGATGGAAAGCTGGGCAAAAGCCATCCGTGGGCCGGGCAGCGTTCAATTTAAGGTCATATGGCACCTTGGCTGGCGCGATGCTGCTCTGCAGCAAGTCGCTTCGCCGGAACGGAACCCTCCTGGCCGCATTACAGTTCCCGTTGCCACCCTGGAGCCCTTGTCAAAATGTCGGACGATCAGCATCCCCGTGAGCGCGCGGTTGTCGACCGCGGCGATGCGATCGATCTCACAAATCCGAATCACGACATCTTCTTTGCTGCGGTCGAAACGACGCGGATGCCGATGATCGTGACCGACCCGCGCCAGCCGGACAACCCGATCATCTTCGCCAACCGGGCTTTTCTGGAGATGACCGGCTACGCGCTCGGCGAGATCGTCGGCAACAATTGCCGCTTCCTGCAGGGGCCGGACACCGATCGCGACACCGTGGCGATCGTTCGCGAGGCGATCGCCCACCGGCGCGACGTCGCGGTCGAGATCCTTAACTATCGCAAGAACGGCGCGGCGTTCTGGAACGCGCTGTTCATCAGCCCGGTTTATAATCGCGACGGCGAGCTGGTGTACTTCTTTGCCTCGCAGCTCGACGTGTCGCGCCGGCGCGACGCCGAGACCTCGCTGGTGCAGGCGCAGAAGATGGAGGCGATCGGCCAGCTCACCGGCGGCATCGCCCACGACTTCAACAATCTGCTGCAGGTGATCATCGGCTATGCGGACACCCTGCAGTCCGCCACCGACAGCCTGGCGCCGCGGCATCAGCGCGCGGTCGACAACATCCGGACGGCCGCGGCGCGCGCCGCGACGCTGACGCAGCAATTGCTGTCGTTCGCCCGCAAGCAGCGGCTCGACAGCCGGCCGATCAATCTCAACAACATGATCGAGACGCTGGTGCGGCTGGCGCGCCGCACGCTGGGCGAAAACGTCGACGTGCAGGTCAAGACGCAGAGCGATCTGTGGAACAGCCGCATCGACCAGACCCAGGCTGAAGTCGCGCTGCTCAATCTGTTCGTCAACGCCCGCGACGCGATGCCGAACGGCGGCACGCTGACGATCCGCACCGAGAACAAGGAGATCGCCGAGGAGGACACGCTGCAGTTCGGCGTGCCGCGCGGCGGGCGATACGTCGTGCTCAAGGTGACCGACACCGGCAACGGCATCGGGCCCGACATCCTCAAGCGCGTCACCGAGCCGTTCTTCACCACCAAGGAAGAAGGCAAGGGTACCGGGCTTGGGCTCGCCATGGTGTATGGCTTCACCCGGCAGTCCGGCGGAAGCACGCATATCTACAGCGAAATCGGCCACGGCACGACCGTCCAGCTGCTGTTCCCCGCCACCACGCAGGATCTGCCCAAGCCGTCGATCCGCGCGCCGATGGCGATGGATCGCGCCGGCAGCGAGCGCATTCTGGTGGTCGAGGATCGTCCCGAGGTCGCCGAACTGGCGCGGTCGATCCTGGAGGATTTCGGCTACCAGACCGAGATGGCCAGCAACGCCCGCGAAGCGCTCGAGCTGCTCGATGCCGAGACGCGGTTCGATCTGTTGTTCACCGATCTGGTGATGCCCGGCAGCATGAACGGCGCCGTGCTGGCGCGCGAAGCGTTGAAGCGGCAACCCAAGCTCAAGGTGCTGCTCACCACCGGCTATTCCGAAGCCGTGGTCGCACAACAGGACGCCGCGTCCGAAGAGTTCGACATCATCAACAAGCCGTATCGCCGCACGGATCTGATCCGGCGCGTGCGGCATCTGCTGGATGGCCCGACCGGGGTGACGTAATCGCGGATCGCGTGCGGTCTCCGCAATCTCAAAATCGCCATCGCGGCGGCGAATTGCCGCCAAAGCGCTTGGCCAGATTCGACCGCAGCTTCACCGGAGACATCCCGCTTGCCCTACACCGTGACGGCGACCCGCGACGATGAGAAGATGCAGAGCGTGCGCAACAGCGCACTGATCGCGCTCGCCAAAGCACGGGTGTGGGAAAGCGAAGGTTGGCGCGTTCTGATCGAGGGGCCCGATGGCAGCGAGTATGCGGTCGCGCAGCTCGAGGCCATCACGGCGTTCAAGCCGGAGAAGTGGAAGTCGTTCGCCGCTACGCTGCCGGCGCAGGACGCATGGAGCGACGCGCAGGCGCTGGCCTTGCTCGGCGCTGATCTGCTCGAACCTGAAGCGAAGATGCAGCTCGGCGATCTGCAGGGGCCATGGATTTCCTACGGGCCATGGCGGGTGGAATCACGCGGCGCCGAGGCCGGGAAGAAGCTGGCGCTGGCGTCTTCCTGAGCCACTACTCTGTTGCAGCGTTCGCAACGATACACCAGCACGAGCCGCCTCAGCTGTACGATCGGCAGCCGGCCGATCAGCAGCATGTCGTGTGCGCAGTTCGGGCACGTCAGATTGCTTTCAGGACTGGCATCGAACATCACGGCCGCTCGCAGCAGAGGCCGCGTCGCGGCCGGTCGGCGCATGTGTAGCAGCGGGATGTAAAGCGTCCGCGACGCGATCCTCCTCAATTCTTGCGCGGTCACGCCGATCTTCAGATGTGACCGCCCTCTCCTGGCAGTTCCGCGCAAGTTTCCGCGTAGTCATACCTGGTGGATCGCGCGAGCTGAGAGTCCTTGGAGCTCAGTCAGCTTTCGGCGACGGCGTCGCCCCATGGCTGTGCGATCTCGGTTGCGCCGGAGTTGGTGTCGCGCTCGCGCAGCACGACGCTTGGGCAGGCGAATTTCATCGGGAATGTCTGCACCCGCGCTTCCTCATAACTGAAGCGCCGCGCCAGCGCGGTCCGCGTTGCATACGGCAGCCGAACGTCGCCGATCACGATCGCGCCTTCGCTGGCGTCGATCCGTGGCTGATGCAAAGCAGCCTCGAGATCCATGCCGTAGTCCATCACGAACGATAGGATCTGCGCCACCGCCGGCAGAATGCGGCGACCGCCCGAGGCACCCAGCGCCAGGCGGCGGCCGTCGGCGGCCTGCGCCAGCACCGGCGTGTAGTTGGTGAGGCAGCGCTTGCCGGGTGCCAGTGAGTTGGGGCGGCCGGGCTCGGGATCGAACCACATGATGCCGTTGTTCAACATGATGCCGCTGCGCGGAGTTTCGAATTTCGAGCCGAACGTCGACAGCAGCGTCTGTGTCACCGCCGCCATGTTGCCGTCACGATCCACCACGGAGAAGTGCGTCGTGCAGGCGGGCGCCAGATGTTCGGCGCCGAGCGCACGGCGGCCGTCGGCGTCGCCCATGTCGGCGAGCCGCTCCGCATAGGCGGATTGCAGCGCGCGCGCATAGGCCGCGTAGGCCTCAAGGTCCGGCTCGCCGCCCTGCGCCTGCAGCTGTTGCGCCAGCACGCGGAGCGTATGCGCGAGCGTCGGCCCGGCGGTGAGTTCGGGCGTCGCATAGACGGTGCCGCCGCGATACGGAATCGCGAGCGGCTCGCGCAGATGCGCGCGGAACGACGCCAGATCCTCGACCGTCAGCGAGCCGCCGGCGGCGCTGATATCGGCCGCGATGCTGCGGGCCAGATCGCCTGCGTAGAAGTCGCGCGGGCCTTGCGCGGCGAGTTGTGCCATCGTCGCCCGCAGCCGTGTCTGCGGCAGCCGGGTCTCCGCCCGGATGCCCCATGGCGATTGCGGCGGCAGCCCGTCGATCAGATACGATGCGGCGCTGGCTTCGTAGCGGCGCAGATCCGCCGCGGCGCTGCCGATCATCAGCGTCGTCCACCAATCGACCGCGAGCCCTTCGCCGGCCAGCGCGACGCTCGGAGACACCAGTTCCTGCCACGGCATCCGCGCGTAGCGGCGATGCGCTTCCTCCATGCCGGCGACGACGCCGGGCACCGCGACCGAGCCCGGCCCGTGCAGGTTCCGATCGTCTTTGACGCGCGGCCATGGAAACAGATCGGACGCCGCGCCGGCGCCGGTCAGCGGATAGTCGCTCGTGCGCAGGCTGCCGGGTGCGCGCATGCCGTAATCGATGACTTGGTATGTGTTCTCGGCCGCGCGGTACAGCACCATCGCGCCGCCGCCGCCGAGCCCGCTCATCCATGGCTCCAGCACGCCCAGCGCAAATGTGGTGGCAATCACCGCGTCGATGCAGTCGCCGCCCGCGGCCAGCACCTGTGCGCCCACTTCCGCTGCGCGGCGCGATTGCGCCGCAACGATGCCGCCCTTGGAGGCGACCGCGGGTTTGCGGATCTGCTGCAGATTGCTGAACTGATCGACCATGATCGGGCTGTGCTTTCGCTGCGTGGAAAAACACCGCGCGAACGCGCGGCGCGAGGCATCAAACCACATGCGATCACGGCGCGACAATCCTCGCGCACCGCATGCGGCGTTGCGCGCCGCGTCAGCCGGCTTCGCCGATGCGATAGCCGATGCCGGGCTCGGTCGAAATGATCTGCGGATCGTCGGCGCGCGCTTCGATCTTCTGCCGCAGCTGGCCGATATAGACGCGCAGATATTGCGTGTCGGAGGTGTGCGCGGGCCCCCACACCGCAGCGAGAATCTGGCGGTGGGTGACGACGCGGCCGGCGTGACGCACCAGGAAGGCGAGCAGTTCGAATTCTTTCGGCGTCAGCTTGATATCGGTGCCGTCGCGGGTGACGCGGTGGCGCAGCACGTCGATCTCGATGCCGCCGACCGACAACGTCGCCGGCTCGGATTTGCGCTGCATGCGATGGCGCAACGCGGCGCGCATTCGGGCCATCAGCTCGCCGGTGTTGAACGGCTTGTTGACGTAGTCGTCGGCGCCGAGATCCAGCGACTCGATCTTCTCAGCCTCGCGTTCACGCGCCGACAGCACCAGGATCGGCAGATCCGACCAGGCGCGGACCTGTCGGATCACGTCCTTGCCGTCGCCGTCGGCGAGGCCGAGGTCGAGCAGCACGATGTCCGGGGCATCGGCGGCGATTCGCTTGATCGCCTCGGCGACGGTCGCGGCGTGCGCGACGTCATAGCTGTTGGCTTCCAGCGCCGGCTTCAGAAAGCGCAGGATCGCCGGTTCGTCGTCGACCACCAGCACGCGCGAATTCATGCTCATGATTGCGGCGTCTCCTGGGTTGGGTCGCGCATGAAACTCAGCACGAAGCGCGTGCCGCGCCCGTCGGCGACCAGGCTGGCCGACACCGTGCCGCCATGCGCTTCCATGATTCCCTTGGTGATGGCGAGCCCGAGCCCGACGCCCTGGCCGCGGTCGGATGTTGGCGCGGCGTCGCGCGCGCCGCGCACGAAGCGATCGAAGATATGCGGCAGGTCGGCCGCCGCAATGCCCGGGCCGTTGTCGGTGACGCGCAGATGCACCGCAGCCTCGTCGGCCGCGGCATCGACGACGATGTGCGCCGTGGGCGGCGTGTACGTCACCGCGTTGGCGACGATGTTGCCGAGCGCCTGCTCGACCAGCGCGGCGTCGGCCTGCACCAGCGGAATGTCCGCCGGCCAGGCCAGCTCGAGCCGCTGCGTCGCGCCGCGGCGGCGTGCGGCCTCGATCACCCGCGCGGCGATCTCGCGCAGATCGACCCAGTCGCGCCGCAGTTCGAGCGCGCCGGATTCGATCCGGGTGATCGACAACAGATTGCGCACCATCTCGTCGAGGCCTTCGGCCTCCTCGCGGATGTTGGCGAGCAGGTCGCGGGTCGCGGCTTCGCCGAGCTTGTCGCCATAGGTCGACAGACTCGTTGCCGAGCCGAGGATCGAGGACAGCGGCGTGCGGAAATCGTGAGAGATCGAGGCCAGCAACGTATTGCGGACGCGCTCGGTTTCGGTCGCGGTGCGGGCGCTCACCATGTCGCGGGTCAGCGCGGCGCGCTCCAGCGCCGCGGCGGTCTGCTCGGTCAGGGTGTCGAGCAGTGCCTGCGCTTCAGCATCGAGCGCCGCGCTATCCTTCTGCTGCATCACCCCGATCACGCCGTAGGTGGTGGAGCTGGTGCGGGCCGGTACGAAGCGCCACGGCACGATCGGCAGGGTGCCGGTCTCGAAGCCGGCCGGCTCATTGTGGGTGAGGGCCCAGCGCGCCGCCGTCATCGCGGCTTCGTCGAGCGTATCCTCCGGCGGCCAGGCCGCGGCGAGCACCAGATCGTCGCCGCGAGGCAGCAGCACCATCACTGGCCGTCCGAGGCTGGCGTGGATCTCGCTCGCGGCGCCTTCGGCGATCTGATCGCTGGTCGCCAGCCCCGACAGCCGCCGTGTGAACTCGTACAGCCGCCGCATCGCCCGCACGCGGCCGGCGGAAATCCGGGCCTGCTCGCGCAGTCGCCCGGCGAGCGTTGCGGCGACGAACGCGACCACCAGGTACACCAGCAGCGCCAGCAGCTCGTACGGCTCGGCGATAGTGAAGGTGTAGAGCGGGGCGATGAAGAAGAAATTGTAGGCGAAGAACGACAGCACCGAAGCGAAGATTGCCGGCCACACCCCCGACTTGACGGCGCTGAACAGCACCGCCATCAGGAACACCACCGACAGATTGGCGGTGGGGATCATCTGCCCGATCGCCTTACCGACCAGAGTTGCCCCGGTCACCGCAACCGCCGCGTACAGGAAATGCGCCGGCGTTGAAGCGTCGAACCGTGCCGCCAGCGAGCGCGACGGGCGCTCGGCAGCGTCGCTCTGGGTCGGCACGAGGTGGATGGCGATGTCGGTCGAGCGCTGCAGCAATTGCAGCGGCAACGAGCGCGACAGCAGCCGCCGCCACGCACTGCCGGGACGGCCGATCACGATCTGGGTGACGTTTTCGAACCGGGCGAAGCGCAGCAGTTCGTCCGGCAGGTCGGCGCCGGTCAGCGTATGGATCTCGGCGCCGAGGCTTTCGGCCAGCTTCAGGGCGGCGTCGATCTGCTGGCGTGCGGCGGTGGGCAGATTGACGCCGGGGCGCTCGACCGTGACGGCGATCCACGGCGCATCCATTAGATCGGCGAGCCGCTTGGCGTTGCGCACCACGCCGGGCGAACCGGCGTCCGGTCCGACGCAGGCGAGGATGCGTTCGCCGGCCGCCCACGGGCCTTCGATCGCCTGCGCCTGCATCCGCTCGACCAACGCGGCGTCGACCCGCTCGGCGGCGCGGCGCAGCGCGAGTTCGCGCAGTGCGGTCAGGTTCTGCGGCTTGAAGAAGCTCTCGACCGCGCGCGCCGCGGTGTCCTGGACATAGACCTTGCCCTGAGCCAGCCGCTTCAGCAGTTCGTCGGGCGGCAGGTCGACCAGCACGATCTCGTCGGCGCGGTCGAACGCGGTGTCGGGCACGGTCTCGCGCACCCGCACCTTGCTGATCTTCAGCACGACGTCGTTCAGGCTTTCGAGGTGCTGGATGTTCAGCGTGGTCCAGACATCGATGCCGGCGGCGAGCAGTTCGTCGATGTCCTGCCAGCGTTTCGGATGCCGGCTGCCGGGCACGTTGGTGTGGGCGTATTCGTCGACCAGCAGCAGACCGGGCCGCCGCGCCAGCGCGCCGTCGAGGTCGAATTCGCCGATCACCCGGTTGCGATACACGATCGGGCGGCGCGGCAGCTGCTCGAGGCCCTGCAGCAATTGCTCGGTCTCGAGCCGGCCGTGGGTTTCGATCAGTCCCGCCACCACGTCGCGGCCGCCGCTCTGCTCGCTGCGCGCGGCGGCGAGCATCGCGTAGGTCTTGCCGACGCCGGGGGCGGCGCCGACGAACACCTTGAGCCGCCCGCGCCCCTCTTTGCTGGCGAGCGCCAGCAGGGCGTCGGGCGATGCGCGAGCGGTGGTAGCGGAGGTCGACATCAGGAGGCCGGTTGCTTCGGAGCCTGCAGTCTATCCAGCGCCAGGTTTAATTTCAGCACGTTGACGCGCGGTTCGCCGAGCACGCCGAGGTCGCGGCCACTCGTCTGCTGCTCCACCAAAGCACGCAGCGCGGCCTCCGGCAAATTGCGGGTCCTGGCGACTCGCGGGACCTGGAATAGCGCCGCCTCCGGCGAGATGTCCGGGTCGAGGCCGCTGCCGGAGGTGGTGACCAGATCGACCGGCACCGGCTGCGTCGGGTTTTCCTGCTGTAGCGCCGCGACGTCGTCCTTCAGCCGGTCCGCCAGCGTCTTGCTGGTCGGACCGAGATTGGAGCCCATCGAATTGGCTGCATTGTATGGCGCCGGCACGGTCTTGCTGGCGTCCTGCGGGTCGGGCGCGGTGGTGGCCGAGGGGCGGCCATGGAAATAGGTCGGCGTGGTGAACGACTGGCCGATCAAGGCGGAGCCGATCACCTGACCGTCCTTCTCGATCAGGCTGCCATTGGCCTGGCCCGGCAACAGCACCTGAGCAAGGCCGGTCATCGCCAACGGATAGATCAGGCCGGTGAGGCAGGCGAGGGCGGCGAAGGATACCAGGGCCGGGCGGATTTCTTTCAACATGGACGTCACCTTTCAGGCGAGATGCAAAGCGGTCACCGCGAGATCGATGACCTTGATGCCGACGAACGGCAGCACCAGGCCGCCGAGGCCGTAGATCAGGAGATTGCGGCGCAGCAGCGCGGCGGCGCCGACCGGGCGATAGGTCACGCCCTTCAGCGCTAAGGGAATCAGCGCGATGATGATTAGCGCGTTGAAGATGATCGCCGACAGGATCGCGCTTTGCGGCGTCGACAGGCCCATCACGTTGAGCGCGCCGAGCTGCGGATAGAACGCCACGAACATCGCCGGGATGATGGCGAAGTACTTGGCGACGTCGTTGGCGATCGAGAACGTGGTCAGCGCGCCGCGCGTCATCAGCAGTTGCTTGCCGATGCCGACAACCTCGATGAGCTTGGTCGGATCCGAGTCGAGATCGACCATGTTGCCGGCCTCGCGGGCCGCCTGGGTGCCGCTCTGCATCGCGACGCCGACATCGGCCTGGGCGAGCGCCGGGGCGTCGTTGGTGCCGTCGCCGCACATCGCGATCAGCCGGCCGTTGGCCTGCTCGGTGCGGATGTAGCGCAGCTTGTCCTCGGGGGTAGCCTGGGCGATGAAATCGTCAACGCCGGCTTCCGAAGCGATCGAGGCCGCTGTGACCGGGTTGTCGCCGGTGATCATCACGGTCTTGATGCCCATCCGCCGCAGCGCCGCGAAGCGCTCCTTGACGTCCGGCTTCACCACGTCCTTGAGATGGATGACGCCGAGCAGCCGGCCGCCTTCGGCGAGGCCGAGTGGCGTGCCGCCGGCGCGGGCGATGCGATCGACCGCGGCGCGGAACGCGGGCGGTTCGGCGATATCGGCGCCGGATTCATCGCGCACGAACTTCAGGATCGAATCCACCGCTCCCTTGCGCAGCTTGCGGCCCGGAAGATCGATGCCCGACAGCCGCGTCATGGCCGAGAAGGCGATGAACTGCGCGCCGACCGGCGCCGCCGCGCTGGAGACCGCGTACTTCTCCTGCGCCAGCGCCACGATCGAACGGCCCTCCGCCGTCTCGTCCGCCTCGCTGGCCAGCAGCGCAGCCTGCGCGGCCTCGGCGTCGCTGACGCCGGGCACCGCGATGATCTCGGAGGCGAGGCGGTTGCCGAACGTGATGGTGCCGGTCTTGTCGAGCAGCAGCGTGTCAATGTCGCCGGCGGCTTCGACCGCGCGGCCGGACATCGCCAGCACGTTGAAGCGTACCAGCCGGTCCATGCCGGCGATGCCGATCGCCGACAGCAGCGCGCCGATCGTGGTCGGGATCAGCGTCACGAACAGCGCCACCAGCACGATCACCGAGATCGAGCCGCCGGCATAGCTGGCGAAACTCGGGATCGTCACCGTGGCAAACACGAAGATGATGGTGAGCCCGACCAAGAGGATGTTCAGCGCGATTTCGTTCGGGGTCTTCTGCCGCTCGGCGCCTTCGACCAGCTTGATCATGCGGTCGAGAAACGACGAGCCGACCGCCGCGGTGATCTTCACGATGATGCGGTCCGAGATCACGGTGGTGCCGCCAGTCACCGCCGAGCGGTCGCCGCCGGATTCGCGGATGACGGGGGCCGACTCGCCGGTCACCGCCGCTTCATTGACCGAGGCGATACCCTCGATGATGTCGCCATCGCCCGGGATGATGTCGCCGGCTTCGCACAGCACAACGTCGCCGACCTGAAGATGCTCGGCGGCGACGCCTTCGTACAGTTCGTTGTTGCCAGGCATCAGCAGCCGCTTGGCAACCGTGGAGGCGCGGGTGGCGCGCAGCGTGTCGGCCTGCGCCTTGCCGCGGCCTTCCGCCACGGCTTCGGCGAAGTTGGCGAACAGCACCGTGAACCACAGCCAGATGGTGATCTGCAATTCGAAGCCGATGTCGCCCTGGCCGGTGATCACGTCGCGGATCAGCAGCACGGTGGTGAGCGCGGTGACGATCTCGAGCACGAACATCACCGGGTTCTTGATCAGCGTGCGCGGGTCGAGCTTGACGAAGGCCTGACCGACCGCCGGCAGCAGAATTGCCGGATCGAGCATGGTCGCCGCCTTGCTCCGCTTGCTAGTTTTGGTGGCTTGCATGGATGGGACTCCGGATCAGTAAGCGGCGCCGTGGAGCATCGCCAGATGCTCGACGATCGGACCGACAGCGAGTGCGGGGAAGAAGGTGAGGCCGCCGACGATCAGGATGACGCCGACCAAGAGGCCGACGAACAGCGGACCGCCCGTCGGGAAGGTGCCGCTGGTGGCGGCGACCTTCTTCTTGCCGGCGAGCGAGCCGGCGATCGCCATCGCCGGCACGATCATCCAGAACCGGCCGAAGAACATCGTCGCCGCGCCGGCAAGGTTGTAGAACGGCGTATTGCCGGTGAGGCCGCCGAACGCCGAGCCGTTATTGGCGGCTTGCGACGTGAAGGCGTACAGCACTTCCGAGAAGCCGTGCGGGCCGGAATTGGCCATCGACGCCACCGCCGGTGGGTACACCACGGCGATCGCCGTGAAGCCGAGCATGAACAGCGGCAGCACCAGGATCGCCAGCATCGCCATCTTGACCTCGCGGGCCTCGATTTTCTTGCCGACATATTCGGGCGTGCGGCCGACCATCAAGCCGGCCAGGAAGATGGTGATGATGACGAACAGCAGCATGCCGTAGAGCCCGGCGCCGACGCCGCCGATCACGATCTCGCCGAGCTCCATGTTGATCAGCGGGATCATGCCGCCAAGCGCCGTGAAGCTGTCGTGCATGGCGTTGACGGCGCCGCAGGACGCCGCGGTGGTGATCACCGCGAACAACGCCGAGGCGACAATGCCGAAGCGGACCTCTTTGCCTTCCATGTTGCCGCCGGTGAGCCCGAGCGACTGCAGGATCTGTGTGCCGTTGGCTTCGGCCCAATAACAGACGGCGACACCGGCGATGAACAGCACGCCCATCGCGGCGAGGATGGCCCAGCCCTGGCGCTGGTCGCCGACCATGCGGCCGAACACGTTGGTGAGCGCCGCGCCGAGCGCGAAGATCGACAGCATCTGCACGAAGTTCGACAGCGCCGTCGGGTTCTCGAACGGATGCGCGGCGTTGGCGTTGAAAAAGCCGCCGCCGTTGGTGCCGAGCATCTTAATGGCGACCTGCGAGGCCACCGGGCCGAGCGCCAGCGTCTGCTTGCCGCCTTCGAGCGTCGTGGCGTCGACATAGGCACCGAGCGTCTGCGGCATGCCCTGCCAGACTAGGAACAGCGTGAAGACTACGCTGAGCGGCAGCAGCACGTAGAGGGTGCAGCGGGTGACGTCGACCCAGAAGTTTCCGACGGTGTTGGCGGAGGCGCGGGCGAAGCCGCGGATCAGCGCCACCGCCAACACGATGCCGGTCGCTGCCGACAGGAAGTTCTGCACCGTCAGCCCGAGCATCTGGCTGAGATACGACATGGTGCTTTCGCCGCCGTAGTTCTGCCAGTTGGTGTTGGTGAGGAACGACACCACGGTGTTGAAGGTGAGATCCGGCGCCACCGCAGACTGGTCCGCGGGGTTGAGCGGCAGCACGCTCTGCAGCCGCAGCAGCGCGTACAGCAGCACGAAGCCGGCGGCGTGAAACAGCAGCATCGCCACCGTGTAGGTCAGCCAATGCTGTTCGCGTTCGGGATCGACGCCGGCGAGCCGATACAGTCCGGCCTCGACCGGCCGCAGTGCGAACGACAGCGGTGTGGTCTGGCCGTTGAAGACACGGGTGAGATAGGCGCCGAGCAGCGGCGTCAGCGCCACGATGATCGCGCCGAACAGCACGATCTGGGTCCAACCGATCAGGGTCATGGCGGCGCTCCTAAAACCGCTCTGGGCGCAGCAGCGCGTAGACCAGATAGATGAGCAGCAGCGCGCAAACCGACGCGGCGAATGCGTAGTCGAACGTCATGGGTGCGCTCCTTAAATCCGTTCGCACGCGTAGGCGTAGCCGATCGTGACGGCGAACAGGCTGAATCCAAACAGGAGCATGAGAAAGTCGAGCATCGAAGCCTCCAGATGATGGCAACGATCCAGCTAGGCCCCCACCCATAAGGAAGCGATGCGGAAATCACCGCGCCGGCATAAAGCCGGCATAAAGACCCGTGCTGCGTAGGTGCGCTCAGGCAGGCGCGATTAGATGCGCGACGTCAGGCTGCTCGTGTGCCGCGATGCTCGTCCAATAGCGAGCGGAACTTGCGGGCGGGCACCGCCGGGCTGAACAGCCATCCCTGCATCTGGGTGCAACCGAGCGCGCGCAGGATATCACGTTGACTCTCGGTTTCCACGCCTTCGGCGGTCGTCGTCATGTCGCGCGACGCCGCGATATTGACGATTGCTTCGATGATTGCCGTCGAGGTGTTGGTGCCGTCAACGCTGTCGATGAAAGCGCGATCGATTTTGATCTTGTCGAACGGGAAGCGCTGCAGATAGCTCAGCGACGAGTAGCCGGTGCCGAAATCATCCAGCGAGATTCGCACGCCGAGCGCCCGCAATTGGTTCAGCGTCGCCAGCGCTGCGTCGTCGTCGTGGATCAGCACCGCTTCGGTGACTTCGAGTTCAAGCCGCCGCGCCGGCAGCCCCGTCGATCCCAGTACCGAGGCGACCAGCAGCGCCAGCGTCTGCTGGCGGAATTGTACCGGCGAAATGTTCACCGCGAGCGTAATGTCGTCATCCCACAGGGCCGCTTCGGCGCAGGCCGCAGCCAGCGTCCAGCCGCCGATCTCGTTGATCAAACCGGTATCTTCGGCAATCGGAATGAACTCGGCGGGTGAGATCAGGCCGCGCGTCGGATGCCGCCAGCGCAGCAGCGCTTCGCAGCCGGTGATTGTATTGGTGCGCAGGTCGACCAGCGGCTGATAGTGAATTTCGAAGCCGCCGCCGACAATAGCGTGGCGCAGGTCGAATTCGAGCTCGCGCCGGGCGCGGGCGACGGCGTCCATGGCGGGCTCGAAGAACCGGAAGGTCCGCCTGCCGCCGGCCTTGGCGCCGTACATTGCGAGGTCGGCATTCTTGACGAGCTGATCGATGTCGGCCCCGTCGCGCGGCGCGATCGCCACGCCGAGCGAGGCATCGCTCGACAGATGGTGGCCGAGGCACTGATACGGCCTGCGGATCGCCTGATGGATGTGCTCGACCAGCGAGGTCGCGCGCTTAGTGTCGCCGTCGCTGGCGGCGATGATGGCGAATTCGTCGCCGCCGAGCCGCGCCACGAAATCACCCGGGCCGACGCAGCCGCGCAGCCGCACCGCGACCTGCTTGAGCAGTTCGTCGCCGATCGGATGGCCGAGCGTGTCGTTGATACTCTTGAACTCATCGATATCGATGTAAATCAGCGCGAAGCTGCCACCGTGCCGGCAGCGTTGCAGCTCCAACTCCAGCCGTTGGCGGAACAGGCTGCGGTTCGGCAGATCGGTCAGGCTGTCGTAATGCGCCAGATAGGCGATTCGTTCGCTGTCGCGGATCCGCTCGGTGATGTCTTCGTGGGTCGAGACCCAGCCGCCGCCCGGCACCGGGACGCTGGAGATCTGGATCGAACGATCGTCCGAGCCGTGCTTGTCGGCGGTCTTCTCCACGATCACCGCCTGAATGATCCGGCTGCAATACTCGTCGACGTCGCCTTTGAACGAGCCGACTTCCTTGCGATGTGCGACGATGTCGCGGAAGCTGCAGCCCGGCTTCACGATGTCCGGCGACATTCCGTACATCTCGATATAGCGCTGGTTGCAGACGACCAGCCGCGCCTCCGCGTCGAACAGCAGCAGGCCCTGCGACATGTTGTTGATGGCGGTGTTGAGCCGCTGCTTGTCGACCGCCAGCTTGGCCTGGGTGGCATGATGATGCCTGCTGATCTGGCGAACGATCAGTAGCAGGATCACGGCGACGACCGACGCCGACACCGCGGCAGCGACGATCAGCAGCCGGGTCTGCTTGCGCCAGGCGACGAGCGCCTCGTCCACGGTGGTGGCGGTGACCACGACGATCGGCAGGCCGCGTAGCGCGTGCGACGAGATCAGGCGGTCGCGGCCGTCGATCGGGCTCTTCACCTGGGTGTTGAGGTTGGTCTGAAACAGCTTGATTCGTTGAGGCGATCCGGAGCGAAAATTCTGACCGATCTGGTCGTCGGCGTGCGGGTAGCGCGCCAGCAGTACACCGTTGCGATGATGGATCGAGATGGCGGAGTCGCCGCCGAGCGAGACCGAGGCGAGGAATTGCTCGATGTGGGCAGGTGTCAGCGACCGGCTGACAACGCCCAGAAAGGCACCGTCGGCACTGGTCATACGCTGCGCCAATACGATGACCCAGCCGCCGGCCAGGGCATCCTGAATCAGCTCGACCGTGACGTTCGACGCTCGGCCCGATGCATGAGCCTGGAAATATTCCCGTTCGGCGATCGACAGGTCGGGGACCGGCCATTGAGCCGAACTGTTGATCAACTGGCCGCGGTGGTTGAAGATTGCCAGCTTGGAGATTTCGGGCCCAGGCTGGGTCTTGGCCCGCAGCATTTCATGGGTTTCCAGCGTCGCCATCTGGCCGCTGAAGGCCTCCGGTGAGCGGAACTGCGATTGCCGGGCATTGGCGGCGACCTCGGTCTGGACAGTGAGAAAATTCTCGAATTCCCGGTCGTAGTGGTGGGCCAGCAGCATCGCCGTATTGGCGAGTTCGCGTTCACTGTTTTTCAGAGCCTTGCCGCGCAGGTCGCCGACCATGGCGGTGGTCACCGCCGCAATCAGGATGATCAGCAGCGCCCCGCATCCCATCAGCAGCGCCACCGGACGTTGATGCAAAAGGTTGCCGATAGCGGCCCGCTCCGCCGAGCCGGACGGATCGGAAGCGGCCCCATTGCCGGTATGCGTACTGATCGTCATGTTGCGACGAATAACCACTAGTGATGGAAGCCGGGTTAGGATTCACGGTAATCAAACCTTAAAATGGAACCCTGAAATCTGCAGACGTTGTTTGCCCAGGCTATGGCTCGCCGCCGCCGTGCGGGCTCGTGCTCGACTTGCGTCGGCGTCCGGACAGCAAAAAGGCCGGCGTTTGCAGCGCCGGCCTTGAATTTATCGGGACTTTCCTGCGCCGGCGGCGCGGGGATCAGTTGATGCGGGTGCCGGGCTGTGCCGTCACCGCTTTGGTATTGCGGTAAACTTCGAAAACGCCGAGCGCCAGCGCGGCCGCATAAATAAAGACGACAAGGTTGCGGGGCAGCAGCATCGCCGCAGCAATCAGCGCAACCGTGATCGTGGTCGCCTTCACCAGCTTCTGTTCGTCGATGAACAGCGCCTTGAACCGCTCCAGGTTCTCGGGCTTCCACAGTGGTGGGTTCAAGGATTGCAGTCCGAACCGGTCCCACGCACCCTTGAAGCCGAGGTCGCGCGCCCACAGCAGGAACAGAGCTATCAGGAAAGTGAGCAGCGCAACAAGCGCCCCGGGTGGGCCGCCCGCGTAGCCGATCACGACAATCAAAGCGGCGGCAAAAGCAGCAAGCCAGATTTGCATGTGAGATACCTATGTTCACCCGTCATCACGGGTGCCTTTTCAGGTTCATCCACGCTCGCGCCACGCGGGCGGAGGGAAAGGACGGCGCACGCGCGACCCATCACGCAAACTGCCTCCACGACACGGTTCGTGGAGGCGTCGGCACGGGCCGATGCCAACCTTGCTGAAATAAAACGAACCGAAAACAGCCGCCAGTCAGGCGAATTGCTGACAGTCGACTCCGGACGAAGGCCATTTACGGACGCGGCAGGGGATCACAGCGCAGATCGGCGGCTCACGGCTCGAGATCGCGCGCAGCCGCGCCGCATCGGTATTCCTACGAGCCGGCATTTTAATCACTGCGTAACGACGTTGCCGGGATAGTCGCCGCCGACGGAGTTCAGCCCCATGATGACGCAGACGCTTGAAACCACCGACGTGAAGGAGGCTCGCCGCTCGCGCATCGCGCAGTTCAGCGGTCGTGCGGCGACCATCAAGATCGGCGGTTCGTCCATTACCGGCATCGTCCGCGCCGTCAAGGAAGACAAGTCCGGCAACGCCCCGCGCTGGCTGGTGACGGTGATCGAGAAACCGAAGGCCTAACGCAGCAGCTGCGTCGGCGGGACGAACTGACAGGCATTGCGTCCGGCCTGTGCCCGCGCCGCCGCCAATTCGGCCCTTGCCACAACCCGCAGGTGGACCTCGTCCGGTCCGTCGAGAAAACGCATCGCCCGCCCCCAGGTCCACAGATAGGCGAGCGGCGTATCCGGCGTCAGCCCCATCGCGCCGAACACCTGCATGGCGCGGTCGACGATCCGGGTCTGCAGCCGCGCCGCCACCAGCTTGATGGCCGAGACGTCGACGCGGGCCGCCGCATTGCCCTCGCAGTCCATGCGATGCGCCGCCCGCAGCACCAGCAACCGCGCCTGATCGATTTCCAACCGCGATTCCGCGATCCAGTCCTGGATGTTGGCGTAGTCGGCCAGATGCCTGCCAAACGCCTTGCGCTCCAGCGCGCGCTCGCACATCAGCTCGAGCGCGACCTCGCATTGACCGATCGTGCGCATGCAATGGTGCACGCGGCCCGGCCCGAGCCGGTCCTGCGCCAGCCGGAAGCCCTTGCCCTCCTGGCCCAGCAGATTGGCGGCCGGCACCCGGACATTGCGGAAAAGCAGCTCGCAATGCCCTTCGGGCGCGTGGTGGTGCATGATCGGGATGTCTCGGACCACGCTCAGCCCCGGTGTGTCCATTGGCACCAGCAGCATCGAGTGCCGTTCGGTCGAGGACGCGTCGAGATGCTCGCCCGTCATCCCCATCACGATCGCAAGCTTGCAGTTCGGATGCGCGGCGCCGGTGATAAACCATTTGCGGCCGTTGATCACGTAGTCGTCGCCATCCCGGACCATGCTGGTCCGGATGTTGCGCGCATCCGACGACGCTGCGTCCGGCTCGCTCATCGCGAAGCAGGAGCGGATCTCGCCGATCAACAATGGTTCGAGCCATCGGGAGCGCTGCTCGGGCGTCGCTGCGAGCTGCAGCAGCTCCATGTTGCCGGTGTCGGGCGCGTTGCAATTGAAGACTTCGGATGCCCAGTGCACGCGTCCCATGATCTCGGCGAGCGGGGCGTATTCGAGATTGGTCAGCCGCTGTCCCGGGTCGTCGTCGCCGAGCCCGGGCAGAAACAGGTTCCAGAGGTCTTCGGAGAACGCCCGCGACTTCAGCCGCTCGATCAGCGCCAGCGGATAGCGGCCGGCCGCTACCTCGTGGTGCCAGGCGACGTTCTGCGGCTCGACGTGAAACCGCATGAAGTCGTTGAGCTGCGCGCGCAGCCGCTGGACCTTGTCGCTGTGGTCGAAGTCCATGCGCCCTTCACCGATTGCAGCCGCGGCGCGGTGCTCGAAATGGAGATGGGCCGTGCTGCTCCGGCCGCATCAGTCGCGCTTGAGGCTGAGGATGTAGCGGACGATCTCGTCCGCATCCGCGGGCGCGATGATGAAGTTCGGCATGTTGGCATGGCTCGACCGCAGGAACACCTTCAGCGACAATTCGGTTGCCGAGGGCATGTCGGCGATGCGTTGGAAGGCGGGGCCCCTGCCGCTCGTTATCTCGCCGCGTTCCACCGCGTGGCAGTCGGCGCACCAATTCACCGCCATGCGATGGCCGGCGGCGATCGCCTCGGGCAAGGCCGAGGCTTGAGCGCGGTGCGGCTGGGGCATCAGCAGCACCGCGGCGATCAGAGCGGTGGTTGCAAACCAGACCGCGCCTTTGCGCATCGGCGCTCAGTGCCGGGCGGTCGAGGGCGAGGTGTGGACGTCGTCGCCGAGCGCGTCGAGCGTCACCTTGTTGGCGCAGTAGGCCTGGTAGTGCTCGGCCACCGAGCCGTCGGCGAGATCGTGGTCGCACTCGCTCTTATGGCGGCACAGCGCGCAGACGCGTTCGAGGTCGCGCAGCACCAGCGGCTGCGTCCGGGCGATCGCGTCTTCGTCGATGCCCAACGCCTTGAGCAGTTGCGGCAGTTCGTCGATCTTATGTGGTCCCTGGCGAACCAGTTCGTCGAGATCAGTCGAGGTGACGCCGAGATCGTGCGCGATGCGGCCGAATTCAGCCGCGTCGAACTGGCACATCTCGGTGACTTCGCGGCGATTGCTTGAGCCAGGTGGCGAAGGTGTCGATCAGGCGATCGACGAAGGGGTAGGGGCGGGAGTGGGCAGGCATGACGCCCTCCGGATCTGTCCTTGGAGTGGCGCGACCATCGCCGATGAGCGGGTCAGTCACATTGCGTTAGATCAAGCCAAAAATACCGTAGTTCTCCGGAGCCTCGGCCCGCCCATCAAGGCAAGCTACGCGCGACCGGCGTTCGCGCGCGACATCGCCGCGCGGGCCGGTTCGGCGGTCCGGCCATAGGCGCTGGCGCGGCCGCTGGCCTGCGCGGCCGGCTTCAACTCTTCGAGGAAGATCGGCTTGGAGAAGTAGTAACCCTGCGCATAGCGGATCTTGGTAGCGGCCTGGAGGTAGGCCAGTTCCTCGAAAGTCTCGAGTCCTTCGGCGATCACCGTCATGCCGAGCGCTTCGCTCAGCGACTCGATCGCCTTGAGGATGCCCTGGCTGCGCGGCCGCTTATGGATGTCGGTAATGAACGAGCGGTCGATCTTGATCTCGTCGGCAGTGATGTCGGCGAGTGCCGACAGCGACGAATAGCCGATGCCGAAATCGTCGATCGAGATGCCGACGCCGATCTGCCGCAGCAGCGGCAGAATCTCGCTCTGGAAGTGACTCTTGGCGACGAATGCGTCTTCCGTCACCTCGACGATGAAGCGTGACGGAAATCCGGTGGCGGCGAGCGCTGCGCAGAACGATCGCATGAAATCGAAATTGCCGGCCTGCTTGGCGGCGACGTTGATACTGATGCTGACGCCTTCCCCGAACGTGTCGTTGATCAGGTCGATCGACTTCGTGATCTCGGCAAGGACCAGATGGGTCAACTCGTCGATCAGCCCGAGTTCGACCGCGAGATCGACGAAAGTACCGGGCGCCTGGATAACGCCGTTGTCGTCGCGCAGTCGCACCAGTGCCTCGATGCCCTTGATGTCGCGGGTCCGGATATCGACCTTGGGCTGAAACGCGCAGCAGAACCGCTTGTCGAGGATCGCCTGGCGCAGCGATTGCTCGATCGCCATCCGCTCCAGCGCTTCGTGCTCCATTGCGACATCGAACATCACCACGCCGCCTTTGATGGCGCTCTTGACGCGGTACATCGCGATGTCTGCGTTCTGGCGCAGCGCATCGAAGCTGCGGCCGTGCTCGGGATACAGGCTGACGCCCGTCGAGGCGGAAGCGAACAGTTCGGAACCATCGATATAGAACGGCGCCCGCAGCCGCTGCAGCAGGAATTCGATGTAGTCGGCGACCTCGTCGCGGCTCTGAATCGGATTCAGCAAAAGCAGGAATTCGTCGCCGCTGATCCGCGACAGCGTGTCGGTGCTACGCAATTCGAGGCCGAGCCGCTTGGCGACGCCGACGAGCAGCGCGTCGCCGACCGCATGGCCGTAGTAATCGTTGATGTGCTTGAAATTGTCGATGTCGAGAAAGGCCAGCGCGAAGCGACTTGCCGGCCCGTCGTCGCGCAGCAACGCGTCGGCGCGGCGTTCGATCACGCTGCGGTTCGGCAGCCCGGTGAGTTCGTCGAAGTAAGCGCGGCGGAACAGCCGGTCTTCGATGGCCTTCTGTTCGGTGATGTCGCAAGCGCTCGACAGCAGCAGCCGGTGTCCGCCGAGTTCGATCGGTCGATGCGCCGTCAGATACGTCCGGGCGGTGGTGGCGGCGCCGATCTGCTTCTCGATGACGGCCGGCCGACCCGCTGCCAGCAGTGCCATCGCTTCGACGCGGTGCTGATCGTGGGGTGAATGGAACTGGTCCGATGCTATCCAGGCTGCGGCAGCATCGTTAACGATCAGGAAATCGCCGCGCTCGTCCTGCACGGTGACGGCGGACGGCAGCGCGTGAAGGATCGAGTGCAGCAATTCAAGGTCAAAAACGCGAGATGCCGCGCGCAATCGATTCTCGGTCGCGACCAAGTCCTCGCCGGCCGGCAATTCCGCCGCTGGGGACGAAAGTTGGGGAGTCGCTGCGCTGCACATCGCGGCGGACAATGGCAAGCTTGGTTGTAATATTGGTTAAGTCACACCTCTAAAACTCGCCTCGATCCTGCGACGCTTTCGATTTGCATTGCGACAGCGCGATTTGTCATTAACAGAGGATCAACGACCAGGCCGATGCGGCGGCGACCGCATCCAAACAGGGGAGAGGGCGATGGGACGACTGAGCGGCAAAGTGGCGGTGATCACCGGGGCAACCAGCGGCATCGGCTTGCGGACGGCCGAAGTGTTCGTCGCGGAGGGGGCCAAGGTGGTGATTGCCGGGCGGCGGGCGCCTGAGGGCGACGCGCTGGCCGCTCAGCTCGGCACTGCCTGCATCTTCCGCCAGACCGACGTGACGCAAGAAGAGCAGATGAAGGCGCTGATCGACGCGGCGGTCGACAGCTTCGGGCGGATCGACTGCCTTTTCAACAATGCCGGCGGGCCGGCGCAGACCGGCGGCATCGAGGGGCTCGAGGTCGATCGCTTCGACGCCGCGATGGCGACGCTGGTGCGCAGCGTCATGCTGGGCATGAAGCACGCCGCCCCGCATATGAAGAAGCAGGGCTCCGGCAGCATCATCAACAACGGCAGCATCGCTGGCAGGCTTGCCGGGTTCTCGTCGTCGCTCGTGTACGGCGCCGCGAAGGCAGCGGTGATCCATTTCACCAAATGCGTGGCGATGGAACTCGGAGAGTCCGGCGTTCGCGTCAACAGCATCTCGCCCGGCGCGATCGCCACCGGCATCTTCGGCAAGGCGCTCGGGTTGACGACCGAAGCGGCCGAGAAGACCTCGGCGACCATGCGCGAGATCTACAAGACCGCGCAGCCGATCCAGCGCGCCGGCATTCCGGACGATATCGCGCACGCCGCGGTGTTCCTCGCCAGCGACGAGTCGGGCTTCATCAACGGCCATGATCTGGTGATCGACGGCGGCATCACCGGCGGCCGCAACTGGACCCAGCAACAGCAAGGCTACGTCGCGCTGCGCAAGGCGTTCGATCACAGCGAGGGGTGAGACTCGGGTGAAGACCTCGCCCCGTCATTGCAAGGAGCGAAGCGACGAAGCAATCCAGCGCCTAGCACTGCGCTGGATTGCTTCGCTTCGCTCGCAATGACGGGGCGGGCTCATCATCAAGACACGCACCGACAACTGCCGGTAGCTTACCTCACCGGCTCCACATTCACCCGCAGCCCGTCCTTCGGCTTCGGGATCGGCCACATCTGCCAGCTCGACGTATAGTTCGGCGGCAGGCTGACGCTGACGTTCTGCAGCAGGTGCACGGCGAAGCATTTCGCCTGCATGTAGGCGAAGTGCAGGCCGAGGCACATATGGGCGCCGCCGCCGAACGGGATCCAGGCGAAGCGGTGACGGCCGCGCTGCGCTTCGTCGGAGAACCGCAGCGGATCGAACCGGTCGGGATCGGGCCAGATCTCCGGCATGTGGTGGGTGAACAGCGGATTCACCGCCACCATCGTGCCGGCGGGAATCGTGTAGCCTCGGAAAGTGAACTCGCGGGTGGCGCGGCGTGGCAGCGATGGCACCGGCGGCCGCAGCCGCATCGCTTCCTTGAACGCCATTTCGGTCAGCGGCAGGGCGTCGAGCTGCGCAAAGCCGATCGGCTCGCCGGGCTTCAGCCCCAGTGCGGCGACTTCCTCGCGCAGCCTTTGCTGCCAGGGCGGATCGGCGGCCAGCGCGGCGACGAACGAGGTCAGCGACGAGGTCAGCGTGTCGTGCGCCGCCATCATCAGGAAGCTCATATGGTCGATGATGTCCTGGGTCGACAGCAGCGCGCCGTCCTCGTGGGTGGCGCGGCACAGCTGCGAGAACAGATCGTCGCCGCCCTGGGCGCGGCGCAGCGGGATCTGCTCAGCGAAGTACGCGACGATGCGCTTGCGGCCGCGCACGCCGCGCGCCATCGCTGTGCCGGGCCACGGCTTGCGGATCGGCGCCACCGAAGCCGCCACCATATCGACGAAGGCAGCGTTGATCTCTTCGGTTTCGGCACCGATCCGTGTGCCGAGGAACGAGGTTGCGGCGAGGTCGAGCGTTAGCTGCTTCATCGCCGGATAGCATCGCATTTCGCCGGGCGTGGCGCGCCACTGCGCGAAGCGGCGGGCGATGCCGTCGTTGAGCTCGGCCAGATAGGATTGCATCGGCCCGGCCTTGAACGCGACCGACAATGCGCGCCGGTGCAGCCGGTGCTCGTCGAAATCCAGCAGCATCAGGCCGCGCGGAAACAGCAGGTCGAGGATCGAGCCCCAACCGTGGGTCGAGGAAAACAGTTTGCTGTTGTCGAACAGCACGAACTCGTTGGCCTCGGGGCCGAGTAGCGTAATGCTGGTCTCGCCGAGCACCCGGCTGCGATATACCGGCCCATAGGTGCGGGCCATCATCTCGACTTGCCCCTTTGGGTCGGCCAACACTTCGAGGGTGCGGCCGATGATCGGCCAGCCTTCGTCACCGGGAATGTGGGCGAGCGCGCTGCGCTTCGGCGGTGCCGGCCGGGCGACGAGCGATGGGGCCGCGAGCTGGATCGACATGGTGTCCTCCGCGTTTCCTGCAGCCTGCGCGGGGGTTGTGCCCCGTCTTGCGGCTTTGTTGCAGTTGAAAATAGGAGGCGTCTGATCGGCTTGGCAAGTGCTAACTCGGCGCGGGGCCGGTTACGACGCCGCCGTCTGCGGGTGAATAGCGACGACGTCGTGAGGTGCCAGGATCGTCATCGGTGTTGCAACGCCGCGCAGCGGGTAGGCGCCGAGCGGCTCCAGCGGCATGCTGATGTGGCGAGCGGCTGCCGCCGTAATCAGGATGTTGCGCCCGAGGATCTTTTGCAGCGCTTCGACCCGGCTGGCTTCATTGACGGCCGGGCCGATCACCGTGAAGTCGAGCCGGTTGGGGGCGCCGATATTGCCGAAGAACACCTCGCCCTCGTGCAGCGCGATCCCGGCCCGCAGCGGCCGCCAGCCCTCGATGGCAGCAAGGCCCGGCGGCGGTTCTCTGTTCAGCCGGGCAAGTCCGGCCTGCGCGGCCTGGGCGGCAGCGAGCGCGGCGTCGCCGGCGGCGCAGCCATCGTCGCCGAGCGGAAACACCGCCAGCAATCCGTCGCCGATGAACTTGAGCACTTCACCGCCCTGGGCCAGCACCGCGTCGACAAACACTTCGAAATAGGCGTTGAGCACCGTGATGGTGTCCCAGCCGCTGAGCCGGTCGGACAGGTCGGTGAAGCCGCGCATGTCAGATACCCAGATGATGGCGCGGATCGGCTCGCCGCTGCCGCGCTTGATGTCGCCGCTCAGCACCTTGGCGGCGGCGACTGGGCCCAAATACGCGCCGAGCGCATTGGTGGAGATGCGCACCGCGATGTGGCGCTCGACATGCAAGGTGAACAGCACCAGCACGCGCTTGATCTCGGCCAGGTGCTCGTCGCTGAAGCCGCCCGGGCGTGTCGTCGACAGGGTGACGGCGTGGCGGAAGCCTTCGCCGCCGAGCGGCAGCGCGAAGTATTCGGTATAACCGCCGGCGGCCAAATCACGCATAATCGGAAATTCGGCCTGCGCGGCAGCGTCCTGCGGATTACGACGCAGCGCCGCCCCTTCCTCAAAAATCCGCCGCAGCGGGTTGAGCTTGAATGCGTCGGTGTCGGCGGTTGACTGCTGCACCTGCACTTCGTCGCACAGCCCATCCGACGAGCGCCAGTTCCAGGCGAAGCCGAGCAACTGCGGGTGCAGCGTGCCGATATGCAGCGTGGCGCGATCGATCGGCAGCCCCGCCGCGTTCATCCGCCACAGCAGCGCCTCGAAGGTCAGCAGCAGTTCGCGTTCACGGGACGCCTCGAGCAGCAACCAGCGCTGCAACTCTTCGATGGTCAAAATGTCGGGCGCGCAGCTACGGCCGCGCTGGCTGCGCCGCACGATGGTGACACCAGGCGGATAGACGCGGACGGCGTCGCGCGGCGCAGTCGGGTCGGTCTCGACAGGATGGGGGTCAAGCTCGGTCACTGCGACAATCTGCCCCTTCGGGGGCAGTGCCGCAAGCCGCGACGCGCAGCCGCACAGATCGATCTTGTTCGAACCCAAAGAGTTACCATCTCACGGGAGCGTGACCCGCTGCTCTCGGGAAGCGGCACGCAGGAGAAGGATCATGAGTTACTTCAAGACTGCGATGCTGCTGGCCGGCATGACCGCGCTGTTCATGGGCGTCGGCTACCTGATCGGCGGCGCCAGCGGCGCCCTGATCGCGCTGGTCGTCGCGGCCGGCATGAACATCTTTACGTACTGGAATTCCGACCGGATGGTGCTGTCGATGTACGGCGCCCAGGAGGTCGACGCGCGCACCGCACCGGACCTCCACCGCATGGTCGCGGAATTGGCCGCCCGCGCCGGACTGCCGATGCCGCGGGTGTACATCATGGACAACCCGCAGCCCAATGCGTTCGCGACCGGCCGTAATCCGGAGAACGCCGCCGTGGCGGTGACCACGGGGCTGATGGGCCAACTCAGCCGCGAGGAGCTCGCCGGCGTGGTGGCGCACGAGCTGGCGCACATCAAGCATCATGACACGCTGCTGATGACCGTCACGGCGACGATCGCCGGTGCGATCTCGATGATCGCGCAGTTCGGCATGTTCTTCGGCGGCAACCGCAACAACAGCGGCCCCGGTGTCATCGGTTCGCTGGCGCTGATGATCCTGGCGCCGCTCGGCGCCATGCTGGTGCAGATGGCGATCAGCCGGACCCGCGAATACGCCGCCGACGAGATGGGCGCGCGAATCTGTGGCCAGCCGATGTGGCTCGCCTCGGCGTTGCGCAAGATCGAGGCCGCGGCGCATCAGGTGCCGAACTATGACGCCGAGCGGGCGCCCGCGACCGCGCATATGTTCATCATCAACCCGCTGTCGGGCCAGGGCATGGACAATCTGTTTGCTACCCATCCGTCCACCGACAACCGCGTCGCCGCGCTGCAGCGCCTCGCCGGCGAAATCGGCGGCGGTGGTGCGGCGCGTCCCACCGCATCGGCCACGCGCGGTCCGGCAGCCGGCCCGCGAAGCGGTCAGCCGCGCGGCAGCGGCACCTCGCGCAGCCCGTGGAGCGGTGGCTCGTCTCGCGGCCCGTGGGGATAAGGCTGTCTTTGGATGATGATCGTCGAAGGCCCCGGTTCGCCGGGGCCTTTTCGTTTGAGCACGGCCTCTCCCCGTCATTGCGAGCCAACGGGTCGGCGCAATAGCGCCGCCCGATGACAGGCTCCGCGAAGCAATCCAGCCCCGTGCTCGGCGCTGGATTGCTTCGTCGCTTCGCTCCTCGCAATGACGGAGAGGCAGGAGGCGACCGAATTTACTTACCTCTCTGGTAATCGACCCGACGCAGACTGACTGCAAGGCTGTGCTCGTCGCTCTGCCACCGGGACTCGCCGCCATGCCATCAGCCTCGACCACCACTCCGTTCACCGCCTCTTCGCGCCGCTGGCAGGTGCTGGCGATCGTGGTGGCGGCGCAGTTCATGTTCGGGGTCGATGCGTTCATCGTCAACGTCGCGCTGCCGACGATCGCGATCGATCTGAACGCGTCGTCGTCGCAGCTCGGCGCGGTGATCGCGATCTATCTAATCGGCTATGCGACGCTGATCGTGACCGGCGGCCGGCTCGGCGACATCTACGGCACCAAGACGGTGTTTCTCATTGGCGTCGCCGGCTTTACGCTGACCTCGCTGTGGTGCGGGCTGGCGCAGTCCGGCACCGAGTTGATCCTGGCGCGGCTGGCGCAGGGCACGACCGCGGCGCTGATGGTGCCGCAGGTGCTGGCGACGCTGCACGTGCTGTTTCCCGACGCGGCGCGGGCCAAAGCGTTTGCTATCTACGGCGTCGTGCTCGGGCTTGCCGGTGCGGCCGGCTTTGCAATCGGCGGCCTGCTGGTGACGCTGCATCTCGGCGGCTTCGGCTGGCGAGCGATCTTCTTCGTCAACGGTCCGGTCGGGCTGATCATCATCGCGGCCGCCGTGCTGATCGTCCCGCAGGCGCCGCGACGGCCGGGGACGCGGCTCGATCTGCCGGGCGCGGTCATCCTGTTCGTCGGGCTGCTCGGCATCATCGGGCCGCTCCTGTTCGGCCAGGAACTCGGCTGGGCGCCGTGGATCTGGCTGCCGATGGTGGCCGGCGGCGTGATCGTGGCGCTGTTCCTACGCTACGAGCGGGCGCTGGCGGCGCGCGGCGGCATGCCGTTGATCGATCTCGAGCTACTCAAGGATCCGGCGTTCACGCGCGGGCTCGGCGCGGTGGCCTGCTTCTTCGTCGCCAATCAGTCGTTCTATCTGGTAATCACGCTTTACATGCAGATGGCGCTGCAGATCCCACCGCTGCAGGCCGGGCTGGTGTTCCTGCCGCTGGCATTGGCTTTCGTGATTGCGTCGCGGCACTCCGGCGCGCGCGCCAGACATCGCGGCACGCTGGTGCTGATCGAGGGCTGCCTGCTTCAGATAGCCGGCCTCGCGGTGATCGCGTTGACTGTCGCGACGGTGGCGGCGCCTTCGCCCGTATTGCTGGCGCTGGTGCTGATCGGGGTCGGCTATGGCCAGGGGTTGGTGATGGCGCCGCTGTCCGGCGCGGTGCTCGCCAGCGTGCAGGCGCAGAGTGCCGGCTCGGCCTCCGGGCTGTATGGCACCACCACGCAGATCGCCAACGCCGCCGGCATTGCGGTCTTTGGCGCGCTGTATTTCGCGCTGGCTGATACATCCTCGGGCCGCTTCGCCCTGCTGGTTGCGCTGGCGCTGCTGGCGGCCGCGCTGGTCGGCACCATCGTGCTGCTGCGCTGGATGCGGCGGGCCGCCTTGGTCCCATCGTAGGATATCTCGCGAACGGTCCCTGCATTAGCCTTCCCGTGCTGCGCGTCGGGGATCGCGCGGCCGGGCAGGCTCGTTGGCCGATCCGGCGCTGTCGCGTCATTTCCCTTGAATTGAACGATCGGTTGGTGAATTTTACCAGCCTCAACGAAACTGGACCGCCAAAGTGTCCAGATCGCGCCGGGGGAGGACGCGTGGACACCACGATATTCCTGTTTCTTTTGCAGGACGGCATCATCAACGGTGCAGTCTATGCGCTCGTCGCCATCGCGCTGGTGCTGGTGTTCGCGGTCACGCGCGTCATTCTGGTGCCCCAGGGCGAGTTCGTCGCGTTCACGGCGCTGACCATTGCGGCGCTGGAAAACGGCGTGGCGCCGGCAACGCCGTGGCTTCTGCTGGCGCTCGGCTGCCTCGCGGCAGCGTCCGAACTGATCCGGCATTTTCGCGATCTGACGCTGCGCCGCGTCGCCTTCGTGGTGCTGTTCGACCTGGCGCTGCCGGTGGCGCTGCTGCTGCTGACGCGCGCGCTGGCGCCCATGAAAATGGGTCAGGTCGGCAGCATCCTGCTGGCGATCGCGCTGATCACTCCGATGGGCCCGATGCTGTACCGCATCGCGTTCGAGCCGATCGCCCACGCCAGCGTGCTGGTGCTGCTGATGGCCTCGTTCGGCGTGCACTTCTCGCTGATGGGGCTCGGTCTGTTGTTCTTCGGGCCGGAAGGCACCGGCACCACGCCGCTGTCGTCGCAATCGTTCTCCCTGGGTGAACTGCTGATAACCGGGCAGAGCGTCGCGGTGCTTGTGGTGACGGCTGTGCTGCTGTTGCTGTTCGCGCTGTTCTTCGGCCGCACCCTGCTCGGCAAGGCGCTAAAAGCCTGCTCGTCGAACCGCACCGGGGCACGGCTGGTCGGAATCCCGATCTCGGCCGCAGGGCAGATCGCCTTCGCGCTGGCGGCGCTGATCGGTGCGGTGTCCGGCGCGCTGGTCGGGCCGCTGATGACGGTGGCTTATGATTCCGGCTTCCTGATCGGCCTGAAGGCCTTCGTCGCCGCCATTCTCGGCGGGCTGGTGAGCTATCCGCTGACGGTGCTGGCGGCGCTGACGGTTGGATTCGCCGAGGCGCTGTTTTCGTTCTGGGCCAGCAACTTCAAGGAAGTGCTGGTGTTTACGCTGATCATCCCGGTGCTCGCCTGGCGCTCGATCGTCGCGCCCCACGCCGAGGAATCCGAATGAAGCCCGCTGCGCCCAAGCTGATCCCCGCGGCGATCGCCGCGGCGGTGCTGATCCTGCCGTTCACCGGGCTGATGCCGGACTACTGGATCACGCTGTTCAATTACATCGGCATCTCGAGTCTCGTTGCGATCGGGCTGGTGCTGCTGACCGGCGTCGGCGGCATGACGTCGTTCGGGCAGGCGGCGTTCGTCGGCTTCGGCGCCTACACCACCGGGGTGCTGACGGTGTACTACGGCATCTCGCCCTGGCTGACGTTGCCGGTCGCGCTGCTGGTCACGATGATCGCGGCGCTGCTCGTGGGCGCCATCACGGTGCGGCTCAGCGGTCACTATCTGCCGCTCGGCACCATCGCCTGGGGCATCGCGTTCTACTATCTGTTCGGCAATCTGAACTGGCTCGGCGCCCATGACGGGCTGCCCGGCATTCCGGCGCTGAGGATCGGCGACTACGCGCTGATCGCGCCACGCGATTATTTCGTGGTGGTGTGGGTCGCGGTGGTGCTGGCGGTCATTGCCACCCAGAATTTGCTCGGCGGGCGGGTCGGCCGCGCGGTGCGGGCGTTGCGGCGCTCGACGCGCGCCGCCGAGGCGTTCGGCGTCAACACCGCCGGCGCCAAGCTGATGGTGTTCGTCTATGCGGCGATGCTGGCCGGGCTCGCCGGCTGGCTCTACGCGCATTTCCAGCGCTCGGTGTCGCCGGGGCCGTTCGGCATCACGGCCGGCACCGAATATCTGCTGATGGCCGTGCTCGGCGGCGCCGGCCGGGTCTATGGCGCGATCCTCGGCGCGGCCGGCATCACCTTCCTGCGCGATCAGCTGCAGGATCTGCTGCCCTGGCTGCTCGGCCACACCGGCAATTTCGAGATCATCGCGTTCGGTGCCGTGCTGGTGCTGCTGCTGCAGACGGCGCCCGGCGGGCTGTGGCCGATCCTGTTCGGCCCGCCGCCGCCGCCGAACGTGCCGCCGCCTGCGGAGACCGATCGGCTGCCGGCGCGGCCGCTGCCGCCGCCCGGCACGCCGCTGCTGCAGGCCGAACAGGCGCGCAAGAGTTTTGGCGGGCTGGTGGCCGTCAACGACGTCGGCTTCGAGGTCGAGAGCGGGCGCATCATCGGTCTGATCGGCCCGAACGGCGCCGGCAAGAGCACGACGTTCAACCTGATCACCGGCGTGCTGCCGCTGACGTCGGGCAGGATCGCATTCGAAGGTCATCCGCTCGCCGCGCAGACGCCGCAGCGCGCCGCCCGGCTCGGCCTCGGCCGCACCTTCCAGCACGTCGAGATCGTCGCCGACATGAGCGTGGTCGAGAACGTTGCGCTCGGCGCGCATCTGCGCGGCCGCGCCGGCGTGCTGCGCGCGATCTTCCGGCTCGATCGCGCCGAAGAGGCGCAGTTGCTCGACAGCGCCCGCCGTGCACTCGCCCGTGTCGGCCTTGCCGAGGTGGCGGACGAGCCGGCCGGCACGCTGGCACTCGGTCAGTTGCGGCTGGTCGAAGTGGCGCGCGCGCTGTGTCTCGAGCCGGTACTGCTGCTGCTCGATGAGCCGGCCGCCGGGCTGCGCGTCGGTGAGAAGAAGGCGCTCGCCAGGCTGCTGCGTGAGGTCCGGGCCGAGGGCATGAGCGTGCTGCTGGTCGAGCACGACATGGATTTCGTCATGAGCCTCGCCGACAGGCTCGTGGTGCTCGACTTCGGCACCAAGATCGCCGAGGGCGCGCCGACCGCGATCCGGCAGGACCCGGCCGTGCTCGAAGCCTATCTCGGGGGCGTGTCGTGACCGCGCTGCTCGAGGTGCAAAGCGTCAGCGTCGCCTATGGCCGCGCCGAGGTGGTGCATGACGTTTCGTTGAAGGTCGAACAGGGCGCGCTGGTGACGGTGATCGGCGCCAACGGCGCCGGCAAGACCACGCTGCTCAATGCCGTCATGGGATTGCTCAAGGCGCGCGGCCGACTCGTCTTTCGCGGTGCCGAGATCAGCGGCGTCGCGCTGGAGTCGCGGGTCAAGGCCGGACTGTGCCTGGTGCCGGAACGGCGTGAACTGTTCGCCGACATGGCGGTTGAGGACAATCTGCTGCTTGGCGGCTTTCGCCGAAGCCGCGCCGAGCGCAGCCAGACGATGGAGGAGATCTACGCGCGGCTACCAAGGCTGAAGGAGCGGCGCACTCAGCTCGCCGGCACGCTGTCGGGCGGCGAACGCCAGATGCTGGCGATGGGCCGCGCGCTGATGGCGCGCCCGACCTTGCTGATGCTCGACGAGCCGAGCCTGGGCCTCGCACCGCGGATCGTGCGCGACGTGTTCCACATTCTAACCGATCTGCGCAGGACCGGCGTGTCGATCCTGCTGGTCGAGCAGAACGCCCGTGCGGCGCTTGAAGTTGCCGACTATGCTTATGTGATGGAGCTGGGATCGATTACCAAGCAAGGATCGCCCGCGGACATCGCCGCCGACCCGCGGCTGGTCGAAAGTTATCTCGGTCTCGGCGGGCAAGAGTACTAGAGCATGATCCCGAACAGTGGATACCGGTTTTCGGAAAAGATCATGCTCAAGTCAGAAGCGTACCAACGATAACAAAACGGAGGAGGACGTCCATGCAACAGAGCAAGACCCTGATCGTCGCGGTGGCGGCGATGTTGGCCGGCGTCGGCGCCGCGTCGGCCGACATCAAGATCGGCATCACCATGAGCGCGTCCGGCCCTGGCGCCGCGCTCGGTCAGCCGCAGTCCAAGACGGTGGCGGCGCTGCCCAAGGAGATCGGCGGCGAGAAGATCACTTACTTCGCGCTGGACGACGAGTCCGATCCGACCAAGGCGGCGCAGAACGCTCGCAAGCTGCTGTCGGAAGAAAAGGTCGACGTGCTGATCGGCTCGTCCCTGACGCCGGTCAGCCTGCCGCTGATCGACATCGCGGCCGAAGCCAAGACGCCGCTGATGACGATGGCGGCCGCCGCCATCCTGGTGGCGCCGATGGAAGAGCGGCGCAAATGGGTCTACAAAGTCGTGCCGAACGACGACATCATGGCGGAGGCGATCGGTAAGTACATCGCCAAGACCGGCGCCAAGAAGGTCGGCTACATCGGCTTCTCGGACGCTTATGGCGAAGGCTACTACAAGGTGCTGGCGGCCGCAGCGCCGAAGCTCGGCTTCGAACTGACGACTCACGAGGTCTATGCCCGCAGCGACGCCAGCGTCACCGGCCAGGTGCTGAAGATTATCGCCACCAAGCCCGATGCGGTGTTCATCGCGGCGGCCGGGACGCCCGCCGTGCTGCCGCAGAAAGCGCTGCGCGAGCGTGGCTTCAAGGGGGCGATCTACCAGACCCACGGCGTTGCGACAGAGGAATTCATCAAGCTCGGCGGCAAGGACGTCGAAGGCGCGATCTTCACCGGTGAGGCCTATAGCGGCGCCGAAGATATGCCGGCGGACAGTCCGTTCCGCAAGGTCAAGGCGCGGTTCGTTGACGCCTACAAGGCGGCCAATGGCGGCGCGTTGCCTTCGATCTTCGGCGCGCATCTGTGGGATTCGATGACGCTGGTCGAAAATGCGATCCCTGCGGCGCTGAAGGTCGCCAGGCCCGGCACGCCGGAATTCCGCGCCGCGATCCGCGACCAGATCGAAAAGTCGAAAGACCTGCCGCTCAACAACGGCCTGTCGAACATGACCCCCGACAACCACAACGGCTACGACGAGCGCTCCGCCTTCCTGATCGAAATCCGCGACGGCGCGTTCAGGTTGAAGCAGGAGTAATTGTGACGGTCAGTCCGTGGCGGGCGTAGCGCGAACCCGGAATCTCCTTTGCTCACAACCTCTGGATTCCGGATTCGCGCAGCTCCTGCGCGCCCCGGAATGACCGTGCGGGGCGAAGCGCCCAATCTCCCCTCCCCCTTGCGGGGAGGGGTCGGGGGTGGGGGTCCCCAGGCACTGTGCCCGCGGCCCCCCCCACCCCCGCGACCCCGGGCAGCGGCCCCCACCCCCCCCCAGGGGGGGGGGCCGAGCACC
>NZ_QYYD01000011.1 GCF_003591005.1 Rhodopseudomonas palustris | reverse complement strand
CCCCCCCCCGCCCCCGCCGCCCCCCCCCCCCCCGCCGGGCCCCCCCCCCCCCCCCCCCCCCCCCCGGGGGGGGGGGCCGCCCCCCCCCCCCCCCCCCCCCCCCCCCCCCCCCCCGCCCCCCCGCCCCCCTCCCCCCCCCCCCCCCCCCCCCCCCCCCCCCCCCCCCCCCCCCCGCCACCCTGATTTCGTCGTCGGAGCCGGCAACTTTGATGGCCAGCCGCACGATCTGCCACGGCTGCGTCAGATGGCGCAGGATCAAGGTCAGCGCGAACGGCAGCATGATCGGGGTCTGCAGCGCCGGCGCGTTGAGCGACGCCAGCATCGAATTGACCTGTGACTCGCCGAAGCTGCGCAGGTTGGACGACAGCTTGCCGTCGAACGTCTCGAGCGCCTCGCGATTGGCCAGCACGGCGCCGACCCCGGGCAGATCCTCCACGGTCGACGGCGGCCCGACCCGCGACATCGCGCGCTGCCGGTCGACGCCCGGCTCCGGATTGATGACGTTGTCGATCGCCTGGGCGGCGGCGGCCTGCAGCTTGCGGACCAGCGCGTCGATTTGCGCCGCGGTGCCGCCGCGCAGGCCGATCAGCCCGCCTTCGAATTCGCGAACCTGCGCCGGGATCGCTTCGCGCTCCAGCCATTGCCAGATCGAGGTCAGCGAGCCGCGGCGGATCTGGCCGGGGCGCGGCTGCTGGCTGTTGTCGATCAGGAACGGTTCGAGCACCCGAAACATCAGCCGCGCCGGATCGTCGGTGCGCGGCGCCGTGTTCTCATCCGAACCGCGGACGACCTTGCGCAGTTCTTCGAGCACGAAGCGCGCGACCGCGACGTCGTCGCCGCGCTCCAGCGCGCGTTCGAACTCGCGCATCAGCAGCGCCTGCGACTGCGGCGGGAGCTGGGCGAGGTACTCCCTCAGCCGTTCGGTCGATGTCTGGGTCATGCGCCCGAATTCTGCGTGCGTGCGGTGGCGTCGGCCACAGCACATGCACGCCGGACGCTATCCCTCAAGATAGCAGGTGCGGTGTTAAGAAGGAGTTGCGGCAACCGGATAGCATCCGGGATTCAGGCTCTGCATCAATCGCAAGCAACGGTCGCAAGCTTTTGACGGATCAGCGTATTCCCGTTGATCGGGACAGCCCCGGGGGAGCCTGGACTAGCCGGCCGCCGTCCAGGGGCCGTCATTGGTGCGGCAGGCGGTGCCGCGGGAAATCTCGAGCTGGCCGCCGACGGTAACGCTGTGGGAGAAGCCGCGGCAGGTCGCGCCCTGCTTGGCGTAAGCGGGACCCGGAACGATGTTGCCGTAGCGCCCAGAGGTCGGGTTCTTCCACGGCACCGGCGCCCCGGACTCGCCATGGTCGAGTGCTTCCAGCTCTGCCGCATAGGCGATGCGGCGGTCCTCGGCATTCAACAGCGCGCCGATCTTCGGACCGATCAGCCCGCCCATCGCGGCGCTGTCGACCGCAGCCGCGGCGCCGTCGCCGGAGCGCCCGAAATCGTTGCCGACATTGCTGGTGAAGGAATCGACCCGTGCATACAGCCCGGTGGTGCGATCGCAGCCGGCCAGCGCCAGTGCAGACAGCACCAACAGCCCCACCGAAGGCTTCGCCAGACCAGCACGCCGACGCATCGTCATCGCAATCCCCACTTGTCCCCTCGCAGGTGGTTCTACACCGAAATTCCTAACGCTCAAGCAACGGAGCGGCGAAATCGGGCGACGCTGTGGCAGCCCCTGATTCGTTATGCCGCAGGCAGGGTGAGCTCGGCGCGCAGGCCGCCGATCGGCGCATGGCCGAGCGTCAGTTCCCCACCGTAAAGCGCTGCGAGATCGACCACAATCGCCAGGCCGAGACCGGAGCCGGGCTTGCTCTCGTCGAGCCGCTGGCCGCGCCGCGCGACCTGGGCCTGTTCGGCGGCGGACAGCCCGCGGCCGTCATCGTCGACGATGATGCGGACCACCCCGGTCGGTCCGCGTTCCGCGGTGGCTTCGATGAACACCCGGCTGGTCGCCCATTTGCAGGCATTGTCGACCAGATTACCGACCATCTCCTCGAGGTCCTGCTTCTCGCCGCGGAACTTCAGCCCACTGGCGACCTCGGCGCGGACCTGGATGTCGCGATCACGATGGATCTTTTCCATGGTCCGGCGCAGCGCCTCGATCACCGGCTCGACCTCGGTGATGGTGCCGACCACCGTCAGCCGCGCCGCGATCCGCGCCCGCTCCAGATGATGCGCCACCTGGCTGCGCATGATCTCGGCCTGCTCCAGCACCTTGGCGGCGAGCGGATCGCCCGGCCGCGCCGCGGCTTCGTTGACCAGCACCGACAGCGGCGTCTTGATCGCATGCGCGAGGTTGCCGACATGGGTGCGCGAGCGCTCGACGATTTCGCGATTGGCCTCGATCAGCGCGTTGGTCTCGCGCGCCAGCGGCGCGATCTCGACCGGAAACTTGCCCTCCAGCCGCTCGGCGTGGCCGGACCGGATGTCGGCGATGGAATCCGAGATCCGCTTCAGCGGCGCCAGGCCGAACCGGACCTGAAAGATCGTGGTCAGTACCAGGCCGATCGACAGCGCCACGAAGGTCCCGGCCAGATAATAGTCGAAGGTCCGGGTCTCTTCGAAAATCTCGGTGGCGTCGCCGGCGACGGTCACGACGTATTTGCCGTCGGCGCCGAGGTCGACCGGACGCTCGACCATGCGCAGCGTCTGCCCTTCCGGTCCTTCGACATAGCCCTGCCGCACGCCCGACGAGCCGAGCTCGACGCCCTGGTCCTCCAGCTTCGGCAGCTTGCGATCCCACAGCGAGCGCGAGGCGCGCGGATCGATCTTGTCGGTGTCGGTGCGGACGATCTGCCAATACCAGCCGGACAGCGGCAGATCGAACAGCGGTTCGCCGATCGACTGGAATTGGTCCGGGGCAGCATCCGGCGTCGCGACCTCGGCGATGATGGTGCGCAGATAGAGATTGAGCCGGCGATCGAAGGCGCGTTCCGAGGCCTGCCGATACACCGAGGACAGCACGATGCCGGTGATCGCCAGGATCACCACGACCCATGCCGTGGCGGACAGGAACAGGCGGGTGGCGAGCGAACTGGCGCGGCGGCGCAGCGGCTTGGCGGGAGCGGCGAGGTTCGCCATCAGCAGCCCGGCTTCCGCACCATCGCCCTCGCCTGCCCCATGGTCACGGCTGGGACCTAGTGGGATTCGACGGGCGGCGTCGACAGCAGATAGCCGAGCCCGCGCACGGTCTGGATGATATCGACGTCGAGCTTCTTGCGGATGCGGCCGACGAACACCTCGATGGTGTTGCTGTCGCGGTCGAAGTCCTGGTCGTAGAGATGCTCGACCAGTTCGGTGCGCGACACCACGCGGCCGGCATGGTGCATCAGATAGGCCAGCAGCCGGTACTCGTGCGAGGTCAGCTTGACCGGATGGCCGCGGACGCTGACGCGGCCGGTCCGGGTGTCGAGCGCCACCGGGCCGCAGCTCAGCTCGGATTGGGCGTGGCCGGCGCTTCGGCGCAGCAGCGCCCGGATCCGCGCCAGCACTTCCTCGAGATGAAACGGCTTGGCGACGTAGTCGTCGGCGCCGGCGTCGAAACCCTGCACCTTGTCGCTCCAGCGGTCGCGCGCGGTCAGGATCAGCACCGGCATCGCCCGCTGATTGCGCCGCCAGGCTTCGAGCACCGAGATGCCGTCCATCTTGGGAAGCCCGATGTCCAGCACCACGGCGTCGTAGGGTTCGGTGTCGCCGAGGAAATGCCCCTCCTCGCCATCGAAGGCGCGGTCCACCACGTAGCCGGCATCCGTCAACGCGGTGGTCAGCTGGCGATTGAGATCGGGATCATCTTCGACGACGAGCAGCCGCACTTTGAACTCCGCTCTTCCGAGTCACTGGCGATATTACCGTCGTGAAGATGAGCGGCGGCGGCGTGAATACGCGATGAACGGCGCCTCCGCATGCATTACTTTTTCTTAACGACGGCTTTCACCAGTCTGTCGAGGACGCCGGGGCTCTCCTGCCCGGTGGCGGCGCAGACCTTCTCGCGCGTCCGGCCGCTGACGTAAACGCCTAGCACGCCGAACCGGAAAGCCCAATAGGTCGCCAGCAGCGCGGTCGCGCCGATCAGCGCGTTGATGGTCTGGATGTCGCCGGTCCAGAACTCGTGCACCAGCACGGCCCACAGCGCGGCGCATTCGATCGTCAGCTCCCATGCATAGGCCGGCCGCCACCAGCGCTGGATGACGTCGCTCGACGCGATCTCGGCGCGGATTGTCGCCTGCGTTTCGCTGATTGCGATCCGCTGGGTCTCCGCCTCGGCGCGGATCAGTTCGGCCCAGCGCGCTTCGGCTTCGGCGATCTTGTCCGGATCGGCCGCCGGCAGCGCGACCTGAACCGCTGACGGCGTCGCCGTCCCCGCTCCCAGTACCTCGGACAGGATCTGCCCGGCGGCGCCGCCGAGCGGACCGCCGAGCGCGCTGCCGAGCATCGGCGCACCGAGCCCGATCACCTGTTTGGCCAAATCGCTCCAATCCATGATCAGCTCCTCTTGAGAACAGCGGCGAGCGCCGCGATGAGATTGCCGAGCCGCGACGGCTGCGGCGGTGCGGACGACGAAGCCGGCGATGCGGCTGGCGGCGTCGGCGGAGCGGCCTGCGCCGGCGCTTCCGGCACCAGCGGCGGCGAGCAAATGATCGGCACCTCGCCGAGCGCGCCCTTCCAGCGCGCCAGCCACGCCCGCCGCTGCGCCAGCCCGATCGTGCCGCCGTTCAGCCGCCGGGTGACACCGACGATGTCGTCGGCTCGCGCGAACGGCAGACAGCCGCAGGCGACGAAATCAGCGACGCCGCACAGCAGGAAGTGGCGCGGATCGTTGACCAGGTCCGGGTGGTTGACGAGGTCGAGCCCGGTCGCCTGCGCCAGTCGCGCGTAGCCCTCGCGCCCGGTGGTCTGCGCCGCCCCGCGGCCGCGATAGGTCCAACCGTCGTCGGAGCCGGACGCGTTGCCCATCCGGCCATTGTAGACCTTGTTGGCGAGCGCCCGCGGGTCGTGCGCATAGGGCGTCGCACTGGCCAGCGTGCGAAACCGCGACGGCCAGACCTGCATCATCCGCGCCGCGGTGTAGTTCAGATTCTCCACCACGTCGCGCCCGGCCCCGCACTCGTGGCTGAGCTGCGCCATGACATGCGCGACCAGAAGCGGTATATCGATCCGGTATCTGGCGAACACCGCCGGCGCCGCCGCGACGATCCCGGCGCGCAACCCCGGCACTACCCGATCCACATCCGGCCACAGACGCGTCAACACCTCGCCGAACGACGATTGCTGCATGATGATCTCCATGTGGTGAAGTATCACCGACGGCATCAGCCGCTCGGGAGGGGCCGCACGGCGGTACATTGCAGAGGCGACAGCCCAGACGTGACCGAGAAGATCGACCGCCGCTGCAGCCAAAACGCATTGATAGGCAAATTAATCGCACTCGACTTCATCGAGCCCGATGGACAGCACGCAAATCGCTGCCGTCTGAGCTATCCTCCGCATTTGCGCGAGACACTTCATCTCAGACTATCGTCCTTGGCGCGAACACCATTGCTGTACTACTTTATTTACTCATCTTTCCAGGACGCTCTTCATGAGCGATGCTCAACGCAGCTCAAAGCACAACAAGTGAGAATTGATCGTGATCATTGACGACAACGTGGTCTTGGAAGTCCTCGAAACACTTGAGCTGCCCTTCGGCCTCAGCAACCCAGCCTACATGGCCTATCATCGCGTATTTATTCGTCGCTATTCCAATACGCTGGCCTGCCTTGTCGACCTTCCCCGCAATCTAAAAGTTCTTGAATTGGCCGCGAGCCCTTACGGGATGACCGCCATACTAAAGAGGCACCTATTCGACGACCTTGAAGTAGCCAATTTTGGACAATGCGGCGAAACCCGTACAGTAAGCCTCAAAGTTGGAGCGAACGGCTATTGCTTTAAGGAAACAACCTTCAACGCCGAGACGGACGCCTGGCCCTATCCGGACCAGAACTTCGACCTCATTGTTTGCTGCGAAATGCTGGAACATCTCGCGATGGACCCGATGAATGTCTTCGCCGAAGCCAACCGCGTGCTGCGGCCCGGTGGACGATTTTTCGTCTCCACACCCAACGCTTCATCGTTCCAAAATGCAGTCAAGTGCCTCGCATTTAAGGCTCAAAGCCTCTCACCCCATTACCGCACTCCAATGAGCTTGGCGGGCATCTACCAACGTCACAATCGAGAACTTACACCCCCGGCTTTGCAGGCGTTGTTTTCCGCCGGCGGCTTTCAAAGAGAAGCGTTCACTACTTCTGACAGTTATCCCTTTGACAACTGCAAATTTGACGATTTGTTAATCGACCAATTCCGCAGATTTTTTAGCACTGATATGCGGAGTGACACCATGAATTTTCTTGGACGCAAGGTAATACCAGTGACCACACGCTACCCGACCATTGAGGATCTCTATCTGCAAGGAGACCACTCATGAGAGGGGTGCAACACTCGAAACCGTAGATCCAATTCACTTTGTGCCCGAGCTTGGGCAGCCAACTCCTTTTCCCCACCACCTATGAATACAACAACATTCCCACACTGCTCGTAGGGTTTATGCGTCTATCTACTCTCTCGGCTCGAGAAGGCATTTTGAGCCGTCGAGCGGTGTCTACTTAAATCCGATCGAGCAAGACTCAGAATGAGATCCTGTCGCGAGAGTGATCAATGAAAAATGATGATGACCTGATGGGCCATTGGCAAGGCGTAGTGGAGACTCGTTTCGCATATTGTCCGGTTTGCGGAATCCACGGCGTCTTCAGATCATACGCACCGCAGGAGTTTCCTTGCAAACGGAACGACTTCATTTGCCAGCATTGCACCTCAGTGGGGCGCAATAGACATGTTGCCATAGCCGTACTCGACATTTTCAAAACACGCACAAGTGCCGCATCGTTGACCGACTTTGCCCTTAATTTTGAGGGAGCCCTCTATATCACATGTGTAAAGGAAGCGGTCTACGAAGCGGTCAAGACTGGCAAGAACGTTGTTAGCAGTGAATATGTGGATGGTGTCGAGCCGGGCACCTTCAAGAACGGCATCTTGTGCCAGGACATTCAGCGCACAACTTTTCACGACAATTCATTCGACCTAATCATTACAGAAGATGTTCTTGAGCATGTCCCAGCCCCGGAACGCGCGTTCAACGAAATCCGTCGCATTCTTAGACCCGGCGGATATCATATCAGCACTATTCCGGTTTCTTGGGATCAAGAAGTTAGTTTTGCCCGAGCAAAACTGAAAGACGGTGACGTTGTTCACTTGGTTGAACCCGAGTATCATGGCGATCCATTCCGACCTGAAGGCGTACTAGCCTTCACGACCTATGGACGAGATATCGTCGAGAGGTTTTGCTCATTGATAGGTCCGTCCGAAATTCTCTCAGCGCACGGGGACAAATTCTACGAAAGCGTTTTTGCCATCTACAATAGCTGGGTCTTTGTATCACGGAAGATTGGATAACTTGGCTTTCAGTTCCTCCTTCGAGCCCCTCCGCGATTGCAAGACTCCAAGTCCAGGAAGACAGCCCTATATAATTAAACTGACCCATAATTGAATGTCGTTGGCTTTACTGACAATAATTTGGCAGATCTCGACGGCCCTCCCCCTGCTGCACGATACGGAGTGGTTGCCGCCGGCTCGACGATTGAAGGGCATCGTCACCCGAAGACGCGTAATATTTCACCCTCGAAGTTGAACCGTTGAACTTTCGCCTCCGTCCATAGCGCGATCAAGCTTACCTCCGCCGACCATTGTGCGCATTGTTAGTCCGATAGAAGTTCCGGTGAATGCTGTCGTAACGCTGTCTCCCGACCGCGATTGATATTGGAGGTCGTGATCAGGCTTTGACTGACCGACAAACACCGGCTGGGACAACCAACCCGTCATGCAGGGTGTACTGGAAGCTCGACCTAACGGGTCGACTAACTGCACCCTTAAGTTTTCAAGTCCTATTCGACACAACTACAGCCGAGCACTAGCGACGACCTGGACCATCAGCGCTGTCAAAGCCGAGACAGCAATATTGTTGACATTTGGAGAACAACTCTTTGAATTTATGCCATTCGCTATTCCAGCAATGTCTATAGAATTGCTCTGATTGTAAATCTGCCCAGCCGCTCCGGTCGCCTGTGAATACAGCATCACCGAGGGCGCGGTGCGCATCTCGACCGGAAACAGCCAGGTCGGCAGCGATGCGTAGTTGCAGGGGGCTTCGACAATATGCTGGAGCCCGCCGCCTGCCCATGGGGTGCCGGGGGGAACGGCGGTGGCGTAGGTCTTGGCGAAGTAGCGCTGGCAGTCGGCGAGCACGTCGCGCCAGCGCGGCGCCACGAATGGCGTCGCCACACTGCCGCGCTCGAGCTTGACCTTGCCGATGTCGAGCGTGACGTTCTGCGGCTGCGCCGCGTCGGTCCAGAACAGGACCGCGAGATTGTTCATCACGGGCGACACCGTGCCGCTGAGCGGCAGAAGGTCGGTCAGCGTATTGGCGGCAAGCGTGGTGGCGCCGGTGCCGACCACCACGGTCGAGGCCGCGGTGAAGAAATTGCCGGCGGTCGGGCTGGCGCTCGCCCAATCCGCGATCAAGTCCTTGGTGATCGCGTCGGCGGTGCCGGTCCATTCGACGATGGCGTAGCGCAGCGTGATCGCCGACGAGCACCGTACCCTGGCCGACAGCACCACCGTCTGGCCGCGCAGCTCCCGGCACAGCAGTTTTTCCAGCCACTGGATCCGGCCGAACCGCTGCGGCGCCGCGGCGGACTGCAGCGACCGCATCATGGTCGGCGTGCCGGCCTCGGCGTCGGGCAGGCTGCTGACGCTCACCGCGGCGTCCTGCGTCAGCGTCAGCCACTGGTCGAAATCGTAGCTGGCGTCGGGCTGGCTGCCGATCGCGCCCTGCACGACTTCGCCGCTCGGGTTGATCAGATAGTTGCGGCCCGGCACGCCGGCATTGGCGCGTGCCTGCGCCTGCTGCGCCGGACTGAGGGCCTGGGCGACCCCATACGACACCGCATAGGCCGCGCCGCCGGCCAGCGCCTGCCAGCGCATCGCGGTGCCGTCGTAGCGCAGCACCGCCGCCTGCCGCGGCAGCACCGGAACCGGCGCGCCGAGCGCGAACCGGTTGGCGGCGGCCGAAGTGGCGCTGTCGTCGAGCAGCGTGATCGGCTGGCTGCCGACATTGACGATGACGAGAACGCGGCCCTCGCTGCCGCCCGCGAGCCCGCTGAGGCTGCGCGCCGCGTCCGACGACAGTTGCAGCACCGCCGCCGACGCCAGCCCGGTCGGGGCGTAATCGTTCTGGTTGGCGGCGATCTGCGGCGGCGCGACCACGCCCGACAACGCCAGCCCGCGCGGCAGCGCCAGGTTGCCGCTCGCCGGATCGATGATGAAGGCCTCGATCCAGGCGGCGCCGTCCGGCGAGACCTTGAGCTTGAACGCATCCGAGCCGACCAGGCCGAATTCGGCGCGGCCGGAGTAATTGTTGGAGAACACCACCGAAGCGGTCCTGGCGGCGCTCTCCTTCGACAGCTGCAGCCGGATGTCGCCGCTGCCGCCGGCGGCGGCCGCGATCGCCGCGAGCAGCGCCGCGTTCGATTTGACGCTCAGCAGATTGGGGGCCGTCGCCGTGGTGCCGATGCCGAGATGCAGAGCGTTGTCCAGCGACACCGGCAGGTCGCGCAGGTCGCGCCAGGTCGCGCCGTCGAACACCAGCAGGATGTCGTCGGCGATCGACCACACGCACCAGCCCGGCTTCGGCACCAGGAACGCCCAGGCGCCGTCCTGCCAGGTGGCGATCGCCTGGCCCTGTCCGGCCCAGGCGCCGCTGCCACCGGGCGCCACGATGTGGCGCTCGCCCTCGGTGGGGCTCGCCGGCGGCGCCGTCCGGGTGCGGTCGGCCACGGCGATCTGGATCGCGGCATCGAGGATGCGCAGCGCCTCGTTGTGGGTGACGTGCTTCTGCGCCTGCGCGGCCTCAATGAACGGCAGCGCGAGATTGGGTGTAGCAGTCATGGCAATCCTCTTGTCTCAAGGTACGAGCACAGCGTCGGCAGCCAAGCCGGCGCCGACGGTGGCGGACAGCTGCGCGATGCGCACGCGCAGGCTTGGTTGCGGCGCGCCGAAATCGGCGAGCTCGAGCGCCGCCGGATACAGCGCTTGCGGCGACGCACTGCTCAGCGATCGCACCACCGCGCCGCCGGGCGTGAGGATGTCGACGACGTAGGCTTCGCTATCCTCCCCGAGCGGCACCTCGCCGTCCCAGCTGTCCGCGTCGATGCGGCTGCGGCGGATCCAGCTCAGATGCACGCCGGCGGCGTCGCGCGAGGCCCGCAGATGTACTGGCGCCAGCGGTCGCAGCGCCGTCGCGCCGGGCGTCATTGTCAGCGCCACCGCGCTGGGATCGTCATGGCTGCGCGCCGCCGCGACCACGCGCAACAACCGAGGCCGGCCCACCGCATCGCGCCCACGCGCCAGCGGCACCAGATTGGCATCGAGCAGCACGAACGGCGCCCCGGCCGGCAGCGGATCGCGCATCGCCTGCTCGCTCCCCGCCTGGCCGCGCAGCAAGCGCGACAGCAAGTATGTGTGTCCATCGACCAGCTCCGCATTGGCAAATTGCAGGATCTCCCACGCGCCGTCGGCGTTCTGCACCGCCGCTGCGTTGCCGCCGGCGAGCACGCGCGCATCCGGCAGCGACGTCAGCGCGCCGCCGTACAGCCGCACCCGCAGGCGATTGCCGCGGTCCCACCGCGCCAGCGGTCCGCGCCGCAACGGATCGAGCGTCTCACCGACCACTGCCCGCGCCGCCGCGCTCGCCAGCGGCTGATAGCTCGCGCCGTCGGCCGAGGCGTAGATCAGCTCGGCACCGGGCCACGGATTGGCGAACACCGCGAGCCGCGTCAGCACGTCGGGTGCCCGCGCGTCGATCGCCGGCAGATCCAGCGCCACGACATGCGCCGGCCCGAGCGCCGCCGGCAGCTGCGGCGCGATCCGCCGCGGCGCCCGCTGCGGCAGCGCGAACACCTCCGGATCGATGCTGCGCGCCCTGAGCTGCCGCGCCTCGGCGTCGACGATCTCGCCGATCTCGAACAGCCGCCGGCGGCCGTTGAGCGTCACTCCCACCACATCACCCGGCGCCAGCCGCAGATGCTGCGGCCCGAGCGCGAAGCTCGCCGTCTCGCGGCCGGCCCACAGATCCTGCAGGAAGATCTCCGCACGGCGCGTCGCCGCCGCCTCGTTGGTGACCACCGCGAGGTCGCTGTGCAGGATTCGCGCGGCGCCGCCGACCAACCGCCGCGACGCGGCTGCGGCACGTCGATAATCGGCCAGCGCGTCCGAGAAGCCGAACGCGATTTCGTGCGGCAGCTCGGTCTCCTGCGCCCGCGTCAGCCGTGACGGCGTGCCGTTGTCGGGCAGCACCAGATCGTCCTCACCGAACTCGGCCGCCGGCGCGCCGCCGCGCTGCACGAAGCGCAGCACGCCGCCGGCTGCGGCCGCATCGAACGCATAGGCCATCGCCAGCGGCTCGATCATCGCCCGCGGCGTCATCGGCCGGTCGACCACATAGCCGTCGCAGGCTTCCCGCAACGACGAACTATCAACCCCGCCGACCCCGCTGTCCGCGAGCAGCTGCGCCACCAGCGCATCGAGCGGCGCGCCGCCGAGCCGGCCGCTCAGCCAATGCCCGGTCTGCCAGTTCGGCGCGTCGCTCCACACATTCTCCGCCGCGGGAAACACCGGATAGGGCCGCGCGTCCCAGGTCCACAGATGGATCGCCGACGGATCGATCATCCGCCCGCCATACAGCGGCGACACCGGGTTACGCGCGTCGCTCGCACCGAACGCCGGATCGAACGCGGCGATGATCGCCTCCAGATAGCGGCGCTGAATCAGGTCGTCGCGATCGCCGCTGGAGAAATACGGTGAAAAGTTCTCACTGGATTTCGGATCGGGAAACACGCTCGGCTGGTTGGCGCCCTTGTCGACCGCCGGGCAGCCCACTTCCGTCAGCCACACCGGCTTGCTCATCGGCAGCCACGCGGTCGGTGCCGCAAGCTCGACGCCACCGAGCCGCTCGTGATGCGGCTGCGCCCAGAAGCTGCGGATGTCCTTGACGCGAAACGTCCACGGCTTGCCGAGCCCGTCGGTGATCGGCGCGCGGGCCTGTGCGGCGCGGGCCGCGTCGTCGGCGTAGTACCAGTCGAACGCTTCTCCGGCCGTGACGTTGCGCGCCAGATAATCGCGGTCGTAGGTCGATCCGGCGATCGCAGAATCCAGATGTCCGGCGTCGTCGCGCCAGTCGGCCAGCGGCGCGTAGTAATCGATGCCGACAGCGCTGATCGCCGGCGACGCCCACAGTGGGTCGAGCGGAAACCGCACCTCGCCGGCGTCCGGCGTCACCACGTCGGCGCCGTACTCGGTCCAGTCGGCCCCATAGGTCACCAGCGTGCCGGCGCCGGCGATCGCCTTGGCGTCGCCCGCCAGCGCGACGAGCTGCTGCACCGCCGGATACACGCCCTCTCCGGAGCGAACTCGCGTCAACCCGCGCAGCTCCGACCCGATCAGGAACGCGTCGACGCCGCCCGCAGCGGCGCAGAGCCGGGCGTAGTGCAAAATCATCCGCCGGTAGTTCCAGGCGCCGCCGGTGAAGAAACTCGCCACCTGCCCGGCCGCGGCCGCGCTGCCTTGCGGCGAGCTGGGCCGCCCTGGCGCCGGATCGCAGGTGATGCGGCCGCGCCAGGGATAAGGCGGCTGCGGCGCCGCGCCGGTCCACGGGTTCGGCAGCGCGTTGCCGGCCGGCACGTCCATCATCACGAACGGATAGAACGTCACCTTCAAGCCGCGCGCCTTCAACTCCGCGATCAGATGACGAACGCTGTCGTCGGACGGCGTGCCGCCGAACGCCGGCCGCCCGCCGACCTGCGACACCAGCCAGGCATCGTCCCGGCTCGCGCCGTCGACCGACCAGATCGTCCGGTCGAGCCATTTGTCGCGGCTCTCGACCCCGGGCCGCACGCTGCACTGCCCCGCGCGCAGATCGGAGCCGAACCACGCCACCACCACCGCGACGCGCTCCAGCCGCGGGCACACGCCCTGCAGATCGTCGAGCGCGGCAACGACATCGGAGGGCGCCTCGGTGACGTGGCGGTTCTCCGGCGCGGACGTCCCCTTGTCGACGATCTGCACCAGCGTCGATGGCTCGTAGCCGAATTCGGTGGTGCCGGGGACCAGCGTCACCGCGCGCATCATCTGTTCAAGCAGGCCGATCGGCCGGATGATCTCGAACGACAGCTGCGGAATGCGGTTGCCGAAATCGGCCAGCGGCAGCCGCTCGAACACCACGTAAGCAAGACCGCGATACGCCGGAGCGTTGCCGGCGCCCTCCTTGGCGACGATCAGTCCGTCCGGCTGCTGCCCCTCGTCGCCGCGATAGACCCGGACGTTCAGGCCGGACAGGTCGAGCGGCTTGCCGTCCGCCCAGATCCGCGCGACGCGGCCGATCGGCCCCTCGCACAGTCCGACCGCGAAATTGGCGAAGTACGTGTACGTCGTCGTGGTCGTGGTCGGCCCGCCATAACTCTTGCCGCCTGCCGAGCTCTCCTCGTTGCTGATCACTTCCTCGAGCCGCGTCGCCCAGATCACCTGCCCGGCGAGCCGCGCCCGGCCGTAGACGCGCGGGATCGGCGCGCCCTCGGTCGAGGCCATGATGTCGAGATCGGCGAGCCGTGGCCCTTCGACGTGGCGCGAACCGCCGCCGAACAGCGACTGATCGAGCGCATTGCCGACCACCGCGCCGGCAATGCGGCCGGCGATCGCGCCCGCCGGCCCGAACAACGCGCCGACCGCACCGCCGGCGAGCGACAAAACCAGAGCTGCCATGAGCTTCGCCATTCGTTGAAGGAGGTGTCCAAGTCACCGCCGTCGCGGAGCTGCGAACCCCGACTGCGACGGAATGATGAGTCGCGCCGCATTGACGGCGGGCGCGGCATTTGCATCGTAGGCCGCTGCGGCACGGCCGCCGGCTCGGGATGGAATGATGCAGGATGTATTAGCAGGTGCTGGAGCCGCGATCGCGGCGTGGGTGGCCGTGTATTTCATCGGCAAGCCGGTCGTTGCCCTGCAGCAGCAGCGGATCGCCGCCTTGCAGACGGCCGAACGTTACTACGCAGTCGACATGGCTGCGACCGAAGCCGAACGCGACGCGGCCGTGCAGGCGTTGTTCGACGTCGGCATCGCGCTCCGCGCCTATCATCGCGGCTGGTCGACGGCGGTGCGGATGTGGTGCTGGGCCCGCGGCTACGACCTCGACCTGGCGACGCAGTGCCTGTTCGGTCTCGCCGAAGGTCCGCGCGGCAAGATGACGATCCCGCTCGACGCCCGCCGCAACACGCTCGCCGCACTCTACGTCGCGCTCGGCGCCGACAAACATCTGTCCCGCGAGACCGTCGCGGCGATCCGAACCATGATCACCCAGACCCAGGCCGCCGCCCATACGCCGCCGCCCGCGTCTCAATCCTCCACCCCCGGAAACGCGAACGCATAAGCCAGCCGTCGCCGCCACCATGGCGTGATCGCGATCTCACACACCGCCGCGCCATCGTGGGCGTGGATCATGGTCGCGGGCGAACTCGCGATCGCGACATGCTTGGCGACGTAGGTGTCGCGCCAGCGGAACAACAGCACGTCGCCGGCGCCGAAGGCGTCGCAGGCAATCGGCACAAGGTGGCGCAGCGCCGCCTCCGCCAGCGCTTCCTCGCCGCGCGCCTCGGCCCAGTCCGGCGCGTAAGGCGGCGGCGCCTCCGGCTCGGGGCCGATGCAGCCGCGCCACACGCCGCGCACCAGCCCCAGGCAATCGCAGCCGACGCCCTTCAGCGATGCCTGATGCCGATAGCGCGTGCCGATCCAGCTTCGCGCCTCGGCGACCAGCGCGTCGCGCGTGAGTGATGCCTGAATCCGAAGATCGCCTGCAGAGTAAATCATGGTCCTGCACCAAGCTGATTACTTGTCGCCGCCGATCGACCCGCCGCCATGGCCCGGCGTGCCCGGCACCGGGTAGCCGACGACGAAGTCGTTGCCGGGAATTTGCGGAAAGCCGCGGAAGTTGACCGAGTTGCCGAAACGGTCCCGACAGGTCGAAAACTGCTTGTCGCACCCTGCCGTCACGACGAAGCCATCGCCCTGCGCGATCGGCTCGGCCATCGCCTGCCACAGCGATAGCCGCGCCTGCCCGGCCACGATGCGATGCTGCTTGATCTCGATCGCCGCGCCGGCATTGGCGCCGCTGCTCCAGCGCAGACGACCGCCGGTGAACAGCCCCGCCGCAAAGCCATCGAGCCCCGTCACCGCGAGCGTGGACACGCCGAACATCGCTGCGACGCTGCCGGTGCCGCGCCAGATCGCGTTGCCGAGATCGACCCGGCAGCGGCCATCGCCGAGATCGGCACCGCAGCTCGCGGTGTACAGCCGCCCGCTCTCCTGCGACAGCAGATCGGCCAGCCCGCGCAGCTCGGCCGTGAAGGCGCGCCCTTCGCGCCGCACCTCGCCGAGCCTGCCCCGCGCCGTCAGCACCCGCAGCGACGGCTCGCTCCAATCGACCAGCCAGCTTTCGATCGCGGCCGCATCAAACCGCCCCGCCGCCAGATCGGCCTCGCTGAGCAGATCGTCGGCCAGCGCCCCGGAAATCTCCGCGCCATCGACCGACAGATCGAATCTCTGCGCCGCCTCCGACGCCGCAAACCCGGTGCCGGCACGGCAGCACACGTCCTCGATCGTCAGGTCACGATCGTGATCCGTGAAGCCGAACACACCGCCGTCGCTCCGCCGCACGATCCAGCATTGCGCCAGTGTGGTCGTGCCGGAGTCGAGCCTGGCCTGCAAAGCGGAAGGAATGGCACGCATCGGAAGCTCCCATCACCAATTCGAACGCCAGGACGTCCGCATCGCACGCCGGCTACGACCAACATGTTAGTTCGCCATGCACATGGCCGATGGCAGCAACACAATGCTTCACCCACAATTGGCACGCTCACCGCGTTGCCCTGTGTGAAAGACCGACATGTCCGATCAGGCCGAAGACAAATCATCCGCCGCCATCGTCTTCGGCGGCTCGCGCGGCATCGGCGCCGCAATCGCGCACCAGCTCGCCGACGACGGCTTTGCGGTCGCCCTCACCTATCTGGCCAACGCCGATCAGGCCGCAGCCGTGCGCGACACAATCCTGCGCAGCGGCGGTCGGGCCATCGCCGTGCAGGCGGACAGCCGCGACCCATGGGCAGTACGCGAGGCGATTGACGCCGTCGCCCGGGAGCTCGGACCGCTCGACGTTTCCGTCATCAACGCCGGCGCGCTTCGGCTGGCGCCAATCGCGTCGTTCCCGCTGGAGGACTTCGATCTGCTGGTCGACGTCAATATCCGCGGCGTGTTTCTGACCATGCAGGCCAGCATCCCCGCACTCCGCAACGGCGGCCGCCTCATCACCATCGGCAGTAACACGGCGATCCGCAGCAGCTCGCCGCAAGGCGCGGTCTATGCGATGACCAAGGCGGCCATCGTGAAATTGGTAGAAGGGCTTGCACTCGAACTGGCGCCACGGCGCATCACCGTCAACAATGTGCAGCCCGGTCCGATCGAGACCGATTTGACCGCCGGCATGGCGGCGGCGCTGGCGGAGAGAATTCCACTGCGGCGCATCGGCAAGCCCGCCGAAATCGCCGCGCTGGTGTCGTTTCTGGCGAGCAGCGATGCCGGCTTCATCACCGGCGCCAGCCTGACCATCGATGGTGGATTTGTGTTGTAACGACGACGCGCCCGTCCGCCATCAGCGGGGATCGTTCAGATGCCGGCCTTCACGCCAATCGCCTCAGCCATCCGCACCAGGTCTGCGACGCTGCGCGCGGCCATCTTCTTCATCATGATGCCGCGGTGGATCTTGACGGTGACTTCGCTTACCTGCAGACGTCCGGCGATCTGCTTGTTCATCAGTCCAGCGGCAACCAGGACGAATAACTCCGTCTGACGCGGCGTCAGCGACTCGTAGCGCCGCCGCAGATCGGCGACCGCTCCGAGTGCGTCGCGCCGTTCGCGATCCTTGGCCAGCGCCCGCATCACCGCATCGAGCATGTCCTGATCGCGAAACGGCTTGGTCAGGAAATCGACCGCGCCGGCCTTCATCGCCCGCACCGACATCGGGATGTCGCCATGGCCGGTGATGAACACGATCGGCACGTCGAGGCCGGTCTTCGCCAGCGTCTCTTGGAAGTCGAGGCCGCTGACACCCGGCAGCCGGATGTCGAGCACCAGGCAGCACGGCACATCCGGAATCCCGGCATCGAGCACGTCCGCCGCCGACTTGAAGACCTTCACGTCGAGATCCATCGACCGGAACAGATAGGTCAGCGCGACGCGCATCGACTCGTCGTCGTCGACCACCAGCACCATCTGCTGAGGCGGCAAGCGGTTGATCATTCGGCGGCCCGCGCTGGACCAGTCCCGGCATCGCTCGGCATCCCCATCCCCATCTCCACGACCGTCGCCAAAGCGAACCGAAACGTCGCGCCTGGCCGCCCGGCATTCGCTGTCGCCCATAACCGGCCGCCATGTGCCTCGACGATCGACCGGCAGATCGGCAACCCCATGCCGAGGCCCTTCGGCTTGGTGCTGAGAAATGCATCGAACAAGGTCTGCGGATCGGCCGGAAGCCCGACGCCATTGTCCTCCACGGCGATCACCGCCCGACCCTCTTGGTCGCGCGACGCTCTCACGACCAGCTGGCGCGGACGATCGACAACGGCGCGCATCGCCTCGATTGCGTTGACCATCAGGTTCAGCACCACCTGCTGCAACTGAATGCGGTCGCCGAGCACGGTCGGCGCATCGTCGAGCTCACACCGCAGCTCAACCTTTGCGGCCCTGATCTCGCTCTGAATGATCGACGCGACATCGGCAACGACATCGGCGAGCCGAACCGGCGACCGCTCCGGCTCCGCCCGCGTCATCAGCGCCCGCACCCGCCGGATCACCGCGGCCGCCCGGTTGCCGTCCTTGACGATCCACTCCACCGCGCCGCGGACATCGTCGAGCGGCTTCACCGGCCGATCGAGAAAGCGCAGGCAGGCCTGGGCGTTGGCGACGATCGCCGCGAGCGGCTGATTGACCTCGTGGGCGATCGTCGCGCTGATCTCGCCGAGCGTGGCGACCCGCCCGGCATGCGCCAGCGCCGTCTGCGCCGCGTACAACGCCTCCTGGGCGCGCCGCGCGTCGGTGATATCCATCAGCGCGCCGACGATCTCGGTTCCGCCGGCCGCGTTGCCGACACGATGTGCGACGACCCGCAAATACTTGATCGATTCGTCCGGCAGCAGCAGACGGATTTCGTAGTCCCAGTTCTCCGTTTCACCCGCCGCGCGGCCGAGTTCGCGGACCCATTTGGCGCGATCGTCGGGATGCACTCGCTGCATCACCAGCTCGGTCGACAGCTCGGAGCGGTGATCAACCTCGACGATCTTGTAGGTCTCGTCGGACCAGTAATGCTGATCGCTGGCAGGATCCCACGCGAAGCTCGCGGTCTTGCTCAGCGCCTGCGCTTCCGCCAGATACAGCTGGCTGCGCTGCAGTGCGATCTCGGTGCGTTTGCGGTCCTCGATATCCGTATTGGTGCCGTACCACGCGACGACATCGCCGCCGTCATCGCGAACCGGATTGGCGCGAAATAGAAACCAGCGATACACGCCGTCGAACCGGCGCATCCGGGCTTCGATCTCGCCGTCGCGCTTGGCGGCGAGCATCTCGTCCCATTCGCGCCGCAGCCGCGGCAGATCTTCGGCATGAATGATCGACATCCATTGCCGTCCGCACGCTTCCTGCAGGGTCAGCCCGGTGTAGTCGAGCCAGCGCTGGTTGAGATACTCGGCCAAGCCCATCCGGTCGGTGCGCCACGCCAATGTCGGGATCGAGTCGAGGGTGAGCCGCAGTTCGCGCTCTGCCGCGGCGAGCCGCATCTCGCGGTCGCGCAGCGCGTCCTCGGCGATTTTGCGGTCGTCGATGTTGAAGCCGATCGAGAACCATCGCACGATCCGCCCGTGCTCGTCGCGCAGTGGCGCGCGGCGAATGCTGAACCAGTGAAACCTGCCATCCGCCCCACGGATCGGCGCCTCGGTCGCCACCGGCTCTCCGCTCGCCAACGCCGCGCGCCACATCGCACGCTCCGGGTCGTCCGGATGAAACAGCGTGCTGCCTCGCACGACGGCGTCGGCCAGAGTCATGCCGGTGTAGTCAATCCACGTCTTGTTGACGAGGCTGTGAACGCCATCGGGCCGATAGATCGACAGCATCGCGGGGATCGAGTCGATCGTCACCTGCAGTTCGCGCTGCGCCTCGACGACGCGCCTCTCGCTGTCGCGCAGCGCCGCGTCCGAGCGCTGCCGCGCATCGACGGCCCGCCTGTACTGGTCGCACAAATAGGCGACGAACAGCGCCGCCGCCGCGAAGAACACCAACTGCGGAATGTCCTGCCGCCGCACCGCGAAGCTGTGCAGCGGCGGCAGGAAGAAGTATTCGAACGCCAGCAGCGCCAGCACGATTGCCATGATCCCAGCGACCATGCCGCGGCGCCAGGCGACATACATCACTCCGCAGGAAAACAGCGACGCCGACGGCGTGATCGCGAGCGCGCCCTGTAATGCAAAGCCGCCGCCGATGGTAAGCGCGACGACCAGCGAAGCCAGCCCACAGTCGGCGCTGAGCTTGGCCAGCGACAGCGGCGCGGGACGTCGGAACACGATCGGCTTCTCCTCAAGCTGTGCCGCGGATCACCCGCCGTCAGCCCGCCAGCCACCAAATGATACCATTCCCCGCCGATCCGGCTAGAGCCTGCTCAAGGAGCGTAGCGCGTGAAAACGTAGTCGTGCCCGGACACGCGGGCCTGATGGCAGGCGAAACAAGTCTGGTGCTGCGCCTCGTCGACCGGTTCGCCATTGACGAAGCGGCCAAATCCCCAGCCTCCGGTCGCGGCGTATTTGTTGGCGTCCTTGACCATCACCTGCACGGTGGTAGCGGCACTCGGCACCGAGGCCGGCTCGAACTCGGTCGATTGCACCCGTTTCCACGCCAGCTTCACCAGCACGGTGCCGTCGGGAAACGGCAGTTGCTTGGTCCGATAGGCGTCGATGGCGGTGGCATTGCCGAGCACAGCGCGCAGCTCGTTCAACGGTTCGGCTTCCTCGGCAACGCCGATCATCTGCCACTGCCGGTAGCCTTCCGGCACGGTCACGCCGTAGATCGGCGACGCGCGGCCGGGTTGGCCGGCCACCAGGGCCGGCACCACCGCGGCAGCCAGGCAGATTGCCGCGACCGTGATCAATCCAAGCGACTTCAGCGTCATGTTGGTCGCAGGCGACCCATCGTCGTGCGAGCGTCGGCGCCACATCGGTCTAGGCCCAGGACGCGACATCGATGATCGCCGCCGCGAAGGCGTCCGGCGCCTCCTGCGGCAGATTGTGGCCGACGCCGCCGCTGATCAGACGGTGCGCATATCGGCCGGTGAATTTGTTGGCATAGCTCGCCGGCTGCGGATGCGGCGCGCCGTTGGCGTCGCCCTCCAGCGTGATGGTCGGAACCGCAATGCTGGGGAACGCCGCGAGCTTGCGCTCGAGCTCGTCGTACTTGGCCTCACCGGCCGCGAGCCCGAGCCGCCAGCGATAATTGTGGATCGAAATCGCCACGTGATCGGGATTGTCGAACGCCGCCGCCGAGCGCGCAAAGGTGGCGTCGTCGAACGCCCATTTCGGCGACGCCAGCCGCCAGATCAGCTTGGCGAATTCGTGCCGATACTTGTCGTAGCCGGCGCGGCCGCGCTCGGTCGCGAAGTAGTACTGATACCACCATTGCAGCTCGGCCTCCGGCGGCAGCGGCATCTCGTTGGCCTTCTGGCTGCCGATCAGATAGCCGCTGACCGACACCAGGCCGACGCAACGCGCCGGCCACTGCGCCGCGATGATATCGGCGGTGCGCGCGCCCCAGTCGAAGCCGCCGATCACCGCCCGGTCGATCTTCAGCGCGTCCATCAGATCGACGATGTCGAGCGCGAGCGCGGCCTGCTGGCCGTTGCGCAGCGTCTCGTCCGAAATAAACCGCGTCTCGCCATAGCCGCGCAGCGACGGAACGATCACGCGAAACCCTTTGCCGACCAGGATCGGAACGATATCGGCGAAGGCGTGAATGTCGTAGGGCCAGCCGTGCAGCAGCATCACCACCGGGCCGGATTGCGGCCCGGCGTCCACATAGGCGACGTTCAACACGCCGGCCGCGATGCGCTTCTGCGGGCCGAAGTTTGCGCCCGCACTCGGAGCGGCTTGGCGCGGCGGTTCGGTACCAGGCGCCGCCTGCGCCGCGGAGAGGCCGAGCGGCGCGGCGGCGATGGCGGTGGCGGCGAGTTTAAGCAGTTGCCGGCGGCGCCGATCAGGAAGGGACATCATTGTGGCGTTTTCCATCGAAGAGGCCGAAGCCCCGATGCCCGCAGACTGCGGCAGAACGCACGCCCGAAAAATCGGCCCGGCGGCTATGAAACTACGCCTTCAGGATGATTGCGCGAACCGATTTCCGCGGCCCTGCAGCGGCGATCGTCCTTCGTTTTGGCTTGCCTTTTCACGCCTCATCGCATTCGCTGGCACGTTCATCGCGTGGCCACAGACCCTGCACAATCGTTCGCGGCGTTCCCAATCTCTGTTGCCGGCGCATCAGAAGATACACCGAGGTCTCGGCCCGGTCTTTCAAAGGGAGATGCGCATTGCAGGTTCGACCGTCGCTACCGCCTCGCGGCAAACCACCGCGCCGCGCCCATAAAGCACCAACCACCGTGATGGCTGTCGTGCTCTGGTCGACTGCGGCAGCGGCCAGTGACAAGCCACCGCTCGCCCCAGATGCCGTCGCGCCGTTTACCACCGAGTCGCGGATTTCCGCAGCGGTCGAGTTCGGACTGCCGGCGCTCGCGTCGAAGATCGAGCAGAGCATCCCCAGGCGGCTGGCCACCATCGACGAGCGCGTCGCGTGCGTGAACCGGCGAGTCATCGGCTTTCGCGTCCAGGCCAATTGCGATGTCGACGGCTACGTCGAACGCTCCGGCCGGGTCTCGATCTACGGCCGCGACGGCCGGGTCTACGGTTCGGTGCCGATCTACGGCGCGCTCGAAGCACAGGGGGCCAACAGGTTCACCTCCCGGATCCGCGGCGAGACCGAGGCGAGCGCCACCGTCGAAGCCGAAGCGCGGCCGCGCCTCACCAAGGATTGGGCGCTGGCGCTGAACTTCAGCGATCGTTTCAGCTGGAGCGAGCCGCCGGTGATGCGGGTGCTGGGCCGCGAGATCTCGCTGACCAAATACGCCGAGCCGCGCATCCGCAGCCAATTGGCCAAGATCAGGAGTCGGGCCAACGCGGCGGCGCGAAGCCTCGATCTCAAGGGCAAGGCCGCCGCCGCCTGGCGCCACGCCTTCGACCCGATCGCGCTGTCGGACACCCCGCCGGTCTGGCTGCAGCTGACACCGCAGGCGGTGTCGTTCGCGGGCGTCAGCGCGGATAGCAAGGTGCTGCGCGGCAGTCTCGAGCTGCGTGGCTCGGCGATGACCACCGTTGGACAGCAGCCGCCGGCGGTCGAAGCCGCGCCGCTGCCGCCGCTCGGCAACGAGGTCAGCGCACCGGGCGAATTAGACGTGATCCTGCCGGTCCGCATCGGCTACGACGTGCTCAAGCAGAAACTCTCCGACATCCTCGCCGCGACGCCGATCGCCGGCCTTGCCGTGCGCGATCTCGACATCTACCCGTCGTCCGGCAAACTGATCATCGGCCTGCGTCTCGACAAACCATCCGACGAGCCAGCGACCGAGAACTGGGTCTACGTTTCCGCAGGCGTCGTCGTCGCCGCCGACGGCCAATCCGTCGCGCTGTCCGACCTCGCGGTGATAACGCCGAACGATCAGCTCGCGCTGCTGATCACCAACCTCCAGGACAAGGCTCGTATCGACTTCGGCCCCGCGTACCAGAACCTGCTGAAAGCCGCCAATGACAAGCTCAACCGTCCGCTGCAGAACGGCTTCCGACTCGAAGGCCATCTGGCTTCCGCCAAACTCGAGAAGCTGTACCTGCCCGCCGACGGCGTCGTCGTCGCGATGCGGGCGACCGGCCGACTGAGGATACTTTACGGCATGTAGATCTCGCCGCCCCCCCGCCCTCGCCAAGGCTGATCGCATCGGCGAACGCGCGATGCGGGAACAACTCCGCACAGCCCGAATTATGCTGCGTGATCGCGGAGTGCATGTTGAAAGATCGTTGGCCAGCCCGATTGTGGATCGTCCGTCACGGCGAAAGCGCCGGCAACGTCGCCCGGGACAAGGCCCACGCCGCGGGGCTTGCAGATATCGATATTCAGGCCCGCGATGTCGACGTCCCGCTCAGCGGGCTTGGGCAGCGGCAGTCCGCCGCGCTGGGCCGCTGGTTCGCCACCATGCCGGGCGAGTGCCGTCCTGACGTGGTGCTAATTTCCCCTTATCTGCGGGCACGCCAGACCGCTGACGCGGTGCGTATCGCCGGAGGTCTCGATCCGGCGTTCGGCAAGTTCGTCGTCGACGAGCGGTTGCGGGAAAAGGAATTCGGCCTGCTCGATCGGCTGACGAAACTGGGCATCGAGCAGCGGCATCCCGCTCAGGCCGAAGCTCGTCAACTGCTCGGGAAGTTCTATTTCAGACCGCCGTCCGGAGAAAGCTGGTGCGACGTCATCCTCCGGCTGCGCAGCGTTGTGGACAGCATCACGCTGCACTACAGCGGACGCCGCGTGCTGATCGTGGCGCATCAGGTCGTGGTGCTGTGCATGCGCTATCTGCTGGAAGAGATGGATGAGGAGCAGATCCTGCGGATCGACGCCGAAGCCGACGTCGCCAACTGCGCCGTGACCGAATACGGGCTCGAACGCATCGGCGAACAGAGCTTGCTGCGGCTGCATCGCTACAACTACGTCCACCCGCTCGAGCGGGAAGGTGCGCCGGTCACCGAGGAGCCGGACAAGGGAACGGCATGACCGCAACGCTGCTCACCCCGGACTATCTGCGTCGCCATCCCCTGCCCCGTCACGATGGCGGTGGCGGCAAGGAGGACCGCGGCCGGGTGCTGATCGTCGGCGGCAGCGCCACCTTGCCGGGGGCGCCGCTGTTGGCCGGTCTCGGGGCGCTGCGGGCCGGCGCCGGAATTTTGCAGATCGCGACCTGTCGCAGTGTCGCGCCCCACCTCGCTCTGGCGATGCCCGAGGCGATGGTGGTCGGGTGCAGCGAGACCGAAGACGGCGGCCTTTCACCCGAGGCGGCCGGCCGGATCATCGAGCTGGCCGGCAAGGTCGACGCCGTGCTGATCGGCCCGGGAATGAGCGATCTCGACGCCACCCGCGAATTGGCAACACGGCTTGTTGCAGAGGTCCACGGCCCCCAGATCGTGCTGGACGCGCTGGCCTTGACCGGCCTGAAGGACGTCCCGCACCTCCTGCAAGACAAAGCCGGCCGCGTGGTGATCACGCCGCACGCCGGCGAGATGGCGACGTTTCTCGATATCGAGCGCGACGAAGTCGAGGCGGACGCGCTGGCTGCAGCGCGTCGCGCGCACGCTGCGACCGGCGCCGTCATCGCCATGAAGGGCGTCGATACATTCGTGGTTTCCGCCAACGAGCATTGGGTGTCGAAACGAGGTTCGCTGGCGCTGGCGACGTCCGGATCCGGCGACACCTTGGCGGGAATTCTCATCGGCCTGCTGGCGCGAGGAACGCCACCGCTGCTCAGCGTGCTGTGGGCGGTCTATCTGCATGCGTCGGCCGGCGAACGGCTGGCCCAGCGCTACGGCCGCGTCGGCGCGCTGGCGCGCGAAATTCCAGCCGAAGTGCCGATGCTGATGGAAGAACTGCTGGCGTAGCCGACCACGCGGCAACAGCACCGGCCCCGGTCTATTTTCCCGGCCAACGCAGCCTATATCCGGCTGATCCATTGATCGAAGGAACACCGGCTTGTCGGAGCAGCTCAGCTTGTTCGCGCCCGCGCGGTTGCAGCCTGATGGCCTGCGCTACGCGCCGAACTTCATTTCCGCATCGTCCGAGCAGGCCCTGATCGCGCATGTCGAGGCCCTGCCGCTGCAGCCGTTCCAGTTCGGCCAGTTCGAGGGCCACCGCCGCGTCGCATGGTTCGGCTATCGCTACGACTACACGCTGCGCCGGCTGCAGCAGGCCGAGCCGATCCCAGCCTGGCTGAGCGAAGTCGTCGCACAGGTCGAGGCGTTCGGCGGAGCGAACACGAGGATCGCGCAGGTGCTGTGCACGTCCTACGACGTCGGCGTCGGCATCGGCTGGCATCGCGACAAGCCGCATTTCGGCGAGGTGTTCGGGCTGTCGCTCGGGTCGGCGTGCAAATTCAGGTTTCGCCGGCGGTCCGGGCAAAGTTGGCAACGCGTCACGCTGGAGGCCGAGCCGCGTTCGCTCTATCTGATGGCGGGCGCGTCGCGCCATGAGTGGGAGCACAGCATTCCGCCGGTCGCCGCCCCGCGCTGGTCGATCACCTTCCGCACCATGGCTGCTCCGCAGGAACCAGGTGCAGCATCGCAAGGCGGATGATCCCAGACTGACGCCAAACAAAGGGGAGGATTTGCCTCCAAACCGGCGAAGCAGAAGGATCAGCGCCGCGCCGCGACGGCCGCAAAGAGCAGCTCATTCCCTTTCATCCGCCGCTGGTTGTCGCATCGCCCGTCAACACTAACTGTCGACCATCATCTTGCAAATCCCGGGCTCCCGATGACCGACCTTTCCGTCGACGCACGACTGCTCGCATCCGATCGCACCAGCGGTTCCGGGCGGGGATCCATCAACGCGACCGTCGTCGCGATCGGCCTCTCCGTTTTGAGCGCGGGCGCGCTCGGCCTCGGCGCGGCGTATGGCTGGCGCCAAGGCGCGCTGTTCGTGCTCGGCGGCGGTCTCGGCCTGGTGCTGTATCACGCGCTGTTCGGCTTCACCTCGGCGTGGCGCGTGTTCATCGCCGACGGGCGCGGCGCAGGTCTGCGCGCGCAGATGCTGATGCTGGCCGTCGCGGTCATCCTGTTCTTTCCCGCGCTCGGGCACGGCTCGGTGTTCGGCGAGGCGGTGCGCGGCGAATACGGCGCGGTCGGCGTCTCGGTGCTGGTCGGCGCGTTCCTGTTCGGGATCGGCATGCAGCTCGGCGGCGGCTGCGCCTCCGGCACGCTGTACACCGCCGGCGGCGGCAACACCCGCATGCTGGTCACGCTGGCGGCCTTCATCGCGGGCTCGACCATCGGCGCGCTGCATTTGCCGTGGTGGTCGGCGCAGCCGAATATCGGTCCGGTCTCGATCATTTCCAGCCTCGGCTGGGCTCCGGCTTTGGCGATCAGCCTGGCGGCTTTCGCGGCGATCGCCGCGCTCACCCGCGTCATCGAAACAAACAAGCACGGCACGCTGCTGAGCGGCGCCGAGCCGCAGCACCGCGGCTGGCGCCGGCTGCTGCAAGGCCCCTGGCCGCTGCTGGCCGGCGCGATCGCGCTCGCGCTCGGCAACTTCGCCACGCTGTATCTCGCCGGCCGCCCCTGGGGCGTCACCTCTGCGTTCGCGCTGTGGGGCTCGAAGCTGGCCGAGTTCGCCGGAGCCGACGTCGCGTCCTGGGGCTACTGGCAGGTGCCGGCGCGCGCCGCGTCGCTGCATCAAAGCGTGTTCGCCGACATCACCTCGGTGATGAACTTCGGCATCATCCTCGGCGCCATGATCGCGGCCGGCCTCGCTGGAAAATTCGCGCCGAGCTGGCGCATCCCGGCTCGCTCGCTGATCGCCGCGCTCGCCGGCGGCCTGCTGCTCGGCTACGGCGCGCGTCTGGCCTACGGCTGCAACATCGGCGCCTACTTCAGCGGCATCGCCTCCGGCAGCCTGCACGGCTGGGTCTGGCTGGTCGCCGCCTTCGCCGGCAGCGTTCTCGGCACGCGGCTGCGCCCGGTGTTCGGGTTGTCCGTCGAGCGAAGCGGTCAAGCTTAAGGTCGGGACCAGTTCGGGCGCTTGCGTCCCCACGCGTCATGCCCGGCCTGTGCCGGGCATCCACGCGGGTTTCGGTAAGACCTGGTTCGCTTTGCAATCGAGGCGAGCGGACGATCAAATCACAAGAACGCAAGTCTTCGCTCGCGGCCAAAGCTCGTGTGTCGGCAATCAAGCACCGGCCTTGGGAGCGACCAGACAGCTGTTACGCTGCCTTTCGGTCCGGAGGTAGTCCGCAATCGCGGACTCCGGCATCGGTCGTGCAAAGTAGTAGCCCTGGATGAACTGGCATCCCAGCCGACGCATCGTCTCGAGCTGGGCATAGGTCTCGACACCCTCAGCGACGCTGGCAATCTCCATATCATCGCAGAGCGACGTCAGCGACTTGATGATCTTCAAACTCGCAGCATTTTCGTTGATGTCGGCGACGAAGCTTCGATCGATCTTGATCTTGTTCAATGGAAGCTTGTGAACGTGGCTCAGTGACGAATAGCCGGTGCCGAAGTCGTCCAGCGAGACGCCACACCCCATCGCCTTCAGAGTCGCAATCGATTGCTGCGCGCGTACGAAGTCGAAGGTGACGGCGGTTTCGGTGATCTCGAAATCGATGCGGCTCGCCGGGAATCCGCTTCGTTCCACGATGGCGATCAAAGACAGGATTCCCTCGGCTGCGCAGATGTCATGGGCCGAGAGATTGAACGACAGGCGAAGGGCGTCCGGCCAGTTTCGCGCGGCGACCAGCGCGCGTTTGAGTAGCGCGTGAGTCATCGGCCGAATGAGGCCGATCCGTTCGGCCGCCGGGACGAAATCCGCGGGGGAAACCCAGCCCAAAGCGGGATTGCGCCAGCGGGCGAGTGCTTCAAAGCCGACGGTGTGCTCGCTCACGGCATCGACGATCGGCTGGAAAACCAGATCCATCTCGACGTCGAAGTCGCAAGTCCTAAGCAGGCCCTCGATCACGCTTCGACTGCGGATCTCGACCTCGAGTTCCTTGGAGAAGATGACGGCCTGGCCGCGCAGGTGCCGCTTCGCGTGATAAAGCGAATAGTCCGCGCACTCGTACAGCGCCTCCGCGGATGACGCGATCTGCGGGAATGCTGCAAAGCCGATCGAACAGGACAGCGCCGTGTTGATCGGATCGACCGCATACGGCAGCCTGATCCGATCGCCGATTTTTTGACCCAGCTCGAGCAGGTCGTCGTCGGTCGGGTTTCCGACGATCAGCAAGCCGAACTCGTCGCCACCCAACCTTGCGTACTGCACGTGCTGCGGACCGAAGCCCTCGCAGACTTCCCGGATCCGCCCGGCGGCATCGATCAGGATTCGATCGCCGACAGTATGGCCGTAAATGTCGTTCACCGGCTTGAAGCCATCGAGATCGATGATCCCGACGGCAAGGCGGTTGCCCTCGCGTTTCGCGTCGCTGAATGTCCGCGCAAGGTCCGTGAAGAAACGCCGGCGGTTCGGCAGTTCGGTGAGCGGGTCGAGATTGGCGAGCCTGAAGTTTTCGTCCGAGAGCGCCTCCGTCTCCGCCTGCTTCACGAGCAATGATTTGCGGCTGGCGACGAGATCGGCGAAATCGCGATAATAGATGAACAACACCGTGACCATAGCGCCTGAAACCAGCAGCGTGTTGATCGCTATCGCCTTGAGCGTCGGCTCGCCCGTGAGAAAGAAGAAGACGACGTAGGGGATATTGACCAGCAACGTGCTGATCAAAGCCGCCGAGCGCAGGTGCATCAGGGAAAAGATGCAGCCGATCACGGTCACGGCCATGTAGAAGGCCACCTGCCCCTTGGCGAAGACATCCCCGTAAGGATACAGCAGGAACGACCACGTCACGAAGCCGAGGCTGATGGGCGCGACCAGCCAGTTGGTCACCCGCAGATTGCGCAGGATATCCGCGTCGCTCCGAACCAGATGACGCTGGCGCAGCCACCAGAACGTCCGCAGCGCCGCCAACGCCGACAGCACGCTCGGCACGATCAGGGTCAACCAGGCAGGCGCCAGCGGAACAAACGTATAAGCCACCGCGATCGTGTTGCTGATCAAGATGAAGTACAGCAGCGGTATCTGCTTTAGGAACGCGTCGAACTGCGCCCGCATCAGATCCGGATTGTCGGACGGCACGCGAAACAGCTGAATAACAGCCCGGCCGACGGATTTGATATTGGCGGACGTCATCGATGAGCCTCAGGCGCGACCTGGTTTGTAGCCGGTTTGTTGCTCCTGATGTTGTCGGACAAGCGTAAAGGTTGCGTTAGAGCAACACCGTCGAAATCCTGCTGATAAGTCAATAGCCGGCAGCTATCATTTGATCGAACGAGGGTGCCGGCGGAGTGTCGACCTGCAAAGGCGGAATTGCCGCGGAGGCCAGCTGACGCTCGTTCCGGCGCGTGGTGCAGGTTACGGCCGCGCTTTATCCCTGCGTATTTGGATTTGTCATCGCAAGGGAACACTTTCGGCGCAACGTTGGTTTTACAGAAATGTGTAGGCGTTGCGAAACCATAAACGTGGCGATCGCCAAGCTGCAGGACTCCCGGCAGGACAGAGAGCTCGAGCCGTTCTCGGCTCTGTTGATCGCCGAGGCGTTGAGAGAGCTCGACGCCGAGAAGAAACGGCTGCACCGGCCTTCAGCGTAGGTCAGTGCCGTATCAGGTCCCTCGACGCTCCCTTATCACCAATCGGAGGAATCTCAGGAACTGCGCCCGCCGCGAACGACGATCGATCGAGTCGAAGTATTGCATCAATCAGGATCTCTCCCGTTCGCGATTCAAAACGCCCTCAAGGCTGGGGCATGCGGATCAGTCCCCCGGTCGATGACTTCGGGGACTGAGCTGTCGATCGCACCATCCCATCCGCCGCCGAGCCCCTTGGCGAGAGCGATGTAGCTGGTCGCGACCGACACCTTGGTGTCGAGCAGCGAATCCTCGGCCGTGTAGAGCGAGCGTTCGGCGTCCAGCACGTCTCTGACGCTGATCGTTCAAAGCAGCCTTCAGCCGTTCTTCAAAGACGAGGAAGACCAGCAGAAGCGTGTAAAAACGCGAGAAATGCGCTTACACGCACTGCCATGGCCGACAGCCGAACTCGCCGCCCTCGAAAACACCGAGGTCACTATGCGTGTGACGCTATCTTACTTCGTTGAACCGAGCCCCGGAGCCCGCGGCTGGACGCGTAAATATGGCTATCAGTCTCACGGCTTGCGATTTGCGGTGCGCAAGCCGCTCGAAGCCGTGCCCGTATTCGCACAGCGGATCAACCGGGCGGCGCGTGAAGAGGATTATGAATCTGCCGGTCTGGGCGGTCCGGGGTGGCGGTTCGGTTATGCCAACCGCTCACTCACGTCCATAGGGTCGCTGCACTGCGATACATGGCGAGGCCGCGCGGTCGATCTCGCCTCGCGTGGACACATCGCCGTTTACCCGACCATGGGCTGGTGGAACAAACGGCCTCAGCTTGAGGGCTGGAAAAAATCAGCCAAATACTCGCTCATAGTCACCATTGAAACGCCGAACGTGGAGACGGATATCTATACGCCCGTAGCCACCAAGATAGGCATCCCGGTCGGGATAGAGATATAGAAATCATCGCGAGAAGAAAACTCACAGCCTTCCTGCCCGTTATCTGAAGGTTTCTTTCCCACCTTCAAGAACCTCGCTCACGCGCTCCCGTGTTGATCGCCGCAGCTTCTGCCCCCAACCGGCGCCCAACATTGCCCCGCTTGATCTGCGAGATTTGCGACAACTATCAAGTCGGCTTCTGGCCCCTAGCCGACAACCCTCTGCTGGCCCCCTAGCCGGGAGCTCGCGCTTTCGCCGTGAAGGAGCGACGCCATTTTTGCCGCCATCGACCTCAAGCCCCCCTACCCCCTAATCTCCACCACCGGGATCTTCGGAATCGCCCCCGCCGCGAACGCCGACAGATCGACCTCAAGAAAATCAGTGTCGAACCGCACGGGGACGTCGAACTGATAACCCGCGGTGACGGCCGCGCCCGGCGGCGGGAGGTGGCCGGGCGCGAAGGTGACGAGGCCGGTGGTCGTGTCGACGCTGAAGCCGCTGGTCACTTCGCTACCGCCGACGGCGATGCGGACCGTGCCGGCGACCGGCTTGGTAATCGCCCGCGTGTACGGCGCGAAGCCGGCGCCGTAGGTCTTGACCAGCTGATAGGTCGCGGTGAGGCCGTCGCCGGTGCCGATGCCCTGGTCGAGCGGCGAGACCGGATGGCCGGGCGCGGCGGAGGCGTGATCGAGCCGGTCGCGCCAGCGGAAGCCCGTGAGCCGGCCGCGGCGCTCCTCGAAGAACGCCACCACCGCCTGCAGCGCGTCCAGCGTCTTGATGCCGTAGCCGGCATCGTAGCGCCGCCGCGAATCCGCCCAGCGCGCGTTGCGCTGTTCGCGGCCGGAGCCGAACGTCACGATCTCGGTCCGCCGCTCCGGCCCGCCGGCGCTCCTCAGCGCGACGTCGAGCGGAAACAGCACCTCGTGGAATGGGGTCATGGGTCGATCCGACTGGATGCGGTTGGACGGTCGCAAACGCCACGGTTGAGGGCGTCGGAAGCGTCCGACGCGCTGACTTGAGATGCAGCCGATCAAACAGCGCTGGTCAGCGTCGTCGATCTTGCCTACAAGAGCGGCTATTGCACGTACTAACAGCCATATTTCAGATGACACGCTTCGAAATCAGTTTGACGTTCGTGATCTTTCCGCTGTTTGCCAATGCCTGCTCGCCGGAGCCGCGTTCGGCGCACCGGAGCTTTCGACGGCAATGTCGAACACTGTTGGGCAGCCATCCTGATCGCGCTGGCCACGGCCTCCACGACCTTCGGAGGGTTCTTAATTGCCTTACTTCACGCTCGGCGCTTCAATTTCCGCATATCGCGAAGCGGGAAGAGGGACACGTGATTTCGTGACAGTGATAGTGACGCCGGCATGAAATGACGGGAAACCGGAAGCGAGTGCAGTCGCGAGACCGCTTTCAGTGGGCAACCGAGTCAACGCAAACAATAAACTGTTGCTTGCGGGCACTCTGCATTTGTGCCAACCTCTAGTTGATTTCTTTAATACTGCTTTCGATATTTATAAGCTGCGGGGCTTGGCGATGTTTCTGATGGGGCGGCATTTTCTGTCGCGGGCTCTCGCTGCTTTGACAGTCGGCGCGTTTCTCTTCCATGCATCCAAGGCTGAAGCGCAAGCGGCGCTTCCGGCAGGGGTGAGCAAAGAGGAAGCCTTTGGTACCATCCTTCGCGCCTCGAAGTGGGAGCGTTTGAACGTTCAAGTCTGCTGGGAAAATCCAGAAAGCGACGACGCGCCCTACCGTTCAATTGTGCGGTCGGCTGCGGAAGACACCTGGCAACGCAATTCAAAAATCAAGTTCGAGGGCTGGGGAAAATGCGCGCAGGATACCCTAGGCATCCATATTCGCATTTCGGATGAAGGCCCTTATACCAAAGCGCTCGGTCGTTTTCTCGACAAGCGGCCTGATGGCATGGTCCTCAATTTTACATTCGCGTCCTGGAGCCAGAGTTGTCAGAAGACGCGCGAATTTTGTGTCTACGCCGTCGCAGCCCATGAGTTTGGACATGCCTTGGGGTTCGCCCATGAGCAGAATCGGGAGGACGCGCCGAGCGAGTGTCGAAAAGACGCTCAGGGCACGACAGGCGATTACAACGTTACGAAATACGACCCACAATCCATCATGAACTATTGTAACCCGATATGGAACGGCGACGGAAAATTGAGCACGCTCGATATCGAAGCGCTGCAAACCATTTATGGACCGCCCGGCTAGCGCTTTTCATCGCGCTGTGGGCTCCCGTCAGCGCCATTGCTGACGACGCCGCTGTTAGGGTGGCTGGGAGATACGACGCGCGCGTCGGCCACGTAGAGACGATAGGGACGCTCTTCAACGACGCGCAAGATATAGGTGGCGGCTCGGGCCTTCTGATCGGTGACACCTTTGTCATCACGAACAACCACGTTATTCCGCCCGAGAACAACTACAAGCGCCTCGAAATTCTTGTTCGCCTCAAGTCGCGTTTGAACAATCCAAAAGCGGCTACCCTTGTTGCGCGCGACCCCCGCCGCGACATTGCATTGCTGCAATTGAACGCACCTGCTGCGGACGCCGGTGGCGACCGCTGTCCGATGCCGATCCTGGTGAAGCCGGTGCAAGCTCCGATGGGGACAACGGTCTATGTGCTGGGCTTCCCGCTGAACCAGGACCTCAGTTTGTCGGGAGGCTTGATCAGCAACCACGGCAGTCCGCCGACGGAACTCCGCTGGCAGACGGACACCGTCATGAATCCCGGCAACAGCGGCGGTCCGGTGTTCGAAAGTCACGGCTCTCTTCTTGGGATTGCGGCCGGCGGCATCGTCAAGTGGACATATGGGGGCGAAACCCATGACGTCGATGGCGTCAATTTCTTCATCCCCGCCGCGGAACTGATCGCCAGCCCCTTGTTTACGCATATCGCTGGTGTACCAGCGGACAAGAGATGCTGGCACGTGCTCCAGGACGATCTTGTCGCGGACGCAAGTATTGCCATCGCGATCGATGATGGTCCTTCGAAAGCCCCCCAGGGTCCGGACAAGCTCGACCGGGATTACACGGTGTCCGAGACAAAGGACGATCATCCGGTCGTGTTTGCACCGCATTCCCGCAACTATCAGTCGCGCTTCCAGGCCGAGCCTGGCTATAAAATTGTTGCGTGCACGCCAAGGCCCCAAAGCGCCAACCACGCGCACGATATCACATGCAACATCGATAGTGGCGGAGGCTCAGCTGTCTTTGCCTACCGGCTGGAAAGCGGACCTTCGGTCGATCAGTGGCGGGGATGGTGGACCGGGTTCGTCACTTTGCGGCAGGAGCGAAAGCCGGCAACCGGCCAACAATAGAGATGCAGCGCGGCCGACGTTGGTGAATCACGGGCCGGGCTGACGCCGGCAAACTGTCTTCAAGGGCGTTTTGATGAGGGAATAACGATTTGAAGGGGGGCTTACGTGTCATCAGGAATGCGACGAGCGATGCTTACGCTTGCATGCGGGCTCGGCGGGTGCGCCGTGATGCCCGATATAGCCCCCGATTGGGCGCTGCCTATGCGAGAGATCATGCTGCATTCCGCATGCGAGCTTCAGGATGCGCTCGGTGCGCTCGATCACGAGGTGCCGCCTGAGTTGTTCAATGCGCGAAACTGGAAAATCGCAATCACGCTGAATCCAAAATCGGAAGCAGACATTGTTCCTGGCGCAGGCCTGACGCGGAGGGACCCCGTCAACACGGCCACTCGCTTTTCCAACTGGGTTGTTGGCGGCGGCAACGGCGTGGCCCTCGATATGAGAGGCAACCGTGCCGGGAGCGTGGACTTCAATTTCGATTCTGAAAAGCTCATCCTCGATCGCAGGTTGCCTTGTGAGCGGGAAACTATTTCGTATCATTCGCTCACCAAAAACCTAGCCGTCAAGGACTGGCTCTACCGTTCTGTCCAGGCCACTGCCCTGGCGGGCTCGACCATCGAGAATCCAAAGTTCACGGCGCAGGTGGTGGTCAAGTTCAACGGCAGCGCCAGCTACACCTACACATTCCCGGTAGGCACCGACCTTCTGACGCTGGGCGGCTATTACCAGCTCGATGAAACCTTGAGCATTGTCTTCACGAAGAAGCCGGCCGTCGTGGCGAAGTATGACCTGGTGACGCTGCCGGCAGGTGGAGCGGGCTTCAATCGAAACCAGGCGCGTCCTGTCTCATCGACAATTTCGATACTTGAAGATCAACAGCTCTCTCTTCAGCAGATCAGGCAGCAGTTGCAGAATATCAGGCCGGTCGGCCAATAAGGGGACTCGTCATGGACGCCGGAGATACTTTTCAGACGACGCTTTTGATCCTGTACTTCGTTGGGCAGCCGCCAATGGATCCCAAGAATATTCCCAAAGCTGAGCTCGAAACCAAGATTAATTGGACGCTGCAAAGCACCAGTCAGATCGAAACACGCAGCCCGGAAGCATGCCGCGCGATTGGCAACCAGCTGATCGAGAGAATGGACAAGGTGAATACAATGACCGTCCGCGCGTATTGTCTTTGCGCGGATGGATCGGGCGCGATCTGCAAGGGCACGGAGGAAATGTCCAAAGCGCGCGACCAGAGTGATGCTAAGGTCCAGAGAGACGCGCAGGCGCGAAAGGACGAGAAAGGGACCGTTGAAGTGCTCGGTCGACCGGGAGCGCAGCGACGGGGCCTGCCCAGGAACTGACGGCGGTCTGCTGACGGTGCTACCGCAGCACGACCACCGCCATCGCCACCGACGCGATCGGCAGCAACACCGCAGCAAGACGTGCGATCATCTTCACAGGATGGTGCAGGTCGAACAACCAATGGGTTCGGGTGATGATCCAATCACTCATGGCGATGCTCTTGCCGGGCTTTGATGGCTGCGCCGGCTCAACGGGCCGGGCTGCGCGGCTCCGCGAAGGAGCGTTGAGCTGATTTCCCATCAACATGTGGCATTCCCACTGTGAAAGCAGCGCGCTAACGCGACGTTGAACAGAGTCGCCATCGCGACACGAGCGCCTGACTGAATTGATGAGAGATAGATCTGTTCGTCGAAATTGTCGGCGACGAGCTCGGAGCTGGAGCCAGTCTACGCCACCTCAAATAGCTGCTAGTGATTTGGTTCCGCTCGCGACAGGCTCGCGATCGCCGCCGCCGATATAGGGAGTGTTTCGCAGAACTCCACCCGATGCAAGCTGAAAAAAGTCCATGAGCGCAAAGGCCTGCGCTCCCGAAGCCTTCGTCACAGTCCCCGCTGGCCGCGCTGCACCGCGCGGGCAATCTGGCCGGTGACGTAGCTTTCGGAGCGGCGGAAGCTGTCGGCATCGGGGGTGGCGATCTGGATGTTGACGACGCTGCCGCCGTTCGCGCCGCTGACGCCGAGCCGGCCGTCGGCGCCGCGCTGCAGCGGCAGAATCGCCTCGGGGCCGGCTTCGCCGGCGAGACCGGCGCCGCCGCTGGTCGGGAAGTACGTCGGCGTGCCGATCACGCCGCCGGACGCGAACGGCGTGACGCTGGCGGCGCTGCTGCTGCTCTTGCCGCCGAACAACCCGGCGAACAGGCTGTCGAACGCGCCGGCGAGCCCGTTCGTCAATGGCTTCAACGCCGCCTTCAGCGCCAGGTCCGAGACCTTCAGCGCCAGCGACTTCAGCACGTCCTCGAACTGCTTGCCGCCGGTGATCGACTGCGAGAACGCCGAGGTCATCGCCCGCGCGAAGCCCTTGGCTTCGCTGCTGAGCGTCTGCGTTTGCGTCGTAAGCCGCGTCAGTGTTTGTTCGCTGTCGAGCGCCGTGGTGTCGTCGGTCATCGTCAGGCTCCCACGTGGTCCGGATAGCGCCGCATCAAGTCGTCGAGGCCGCCGCGGCTGAGCGGCGTCACCACCCCGCCGCGCGCGCCGATCAGCGCGCTGGCGAGTTCGCGCGGCGTCATCCGCCAGAATGCATCCGGCGACAGCCGCAGCGTTCCGAGGCCGAACTGCATCGCCTCAGCCCAGGGAAACGGCGTCATGCCGCCGCCTCGCCGAAGGTGGCCGCGAGGAGTTCAGATGCGATCGTCGCGTAGCCGGTGGCGCCGCCCGCGGCCGTCATCGCCGCGACCTCGTCGTCGCTGACGGTCTCGCCGGCGCCGCGCAGGCCGGCCGCGAGAATGCGCACGAGATCGCGTGCCGACAGGTGCCCGCTGCCGAAGCGCTGCGCCAGCGCCACCAGGTCGGAGGCGGCGAAGGCGGCTTCGAGCTCGGCGAGCGCGCCGAGCGTCAGCACCAGCGTGCGGCGCCGGCCGCCGAGTTCGGCGTCGATCTCGCCGCGATGTTTGTTGGCCATGGTGGTCTCCGTCGTTGGCCCGGGCCGCGCTCGTTTTGAATTGCGCGGGACCCGGCACCGCCCTAGGATTGTCGGATTGCGATCGATGGCTGGTGAGGCGTTTCATGCGTCCGCACTTGTCAATGGGCCTTTCCGGCCTCGTACTTCTCGGACTGCAGGTGCTGATCGCATTGGGCGCGCCGCCGGCGCGCGCGGTCGAGCCTTGCCCGTGCCGGCCGACCGCCGACGGCCGCTGCGTGCCGGATCGGGCCTGCGAGGAACGGCGACGGGCGCAGCGTGAAAGCGCCCCCGGGGCCGGATCCGGCAGCCGGGTGCACATGTATCGCCGGCCCGCCTCCTCTGCCCAGCCGGGCCCTGCGGAGGCCGGCGCCGCGCCGCCACCGGCGCCGCGGCCGCTTGCGCGGCCGTCTCCTGCCGGAGCGAGCGCAGCTCCTTCGCTTGCTCCCCGCGAAAAGACGGTCGTGATGGCGCGCCCGCGCCAGCGGATCCTCGATACCGGCTGGTCGCGGCTGCTCGAGGTCGGCCGCGAGACTCCCGGCTACGGCCTGTATTCCTATGTGCTGCTGCCGGCGCATTCGCCCCGCGCCGAGACTTTCCTGGCGCGGCTGTTCACCGAGGTACCCGGCATCGAGACGCTGCCGGCGCAACTCGCCCAACTCAACGTGCTGTACGTGCCGCTGCGGCAGGACAAGGAAGGCGACTTCGCCGCGCTGATGACCGCGTCGGGCGCCGCACCGGAGCGCCTGGCGAAGGCCTACGCTGCCGGGCTTTACGATTATCGCATGGCCAAGGCCCTGCTCTATCACATCTGCAATCCGCCGGAGGATTCGGTGCGCCAGCTGTGCGCCGGCGACCTGTCGCGCGGGCCGTATCTGTTCAGCTACGCGGCGCCGGCGAGCCAGCTCGACAGCGTGCCGCCGCCGTTTCTGTTCGTCGATCTGAGCGACCTGCCGGAGCAGGGTTTCGGCGAACTGATCACCGCGTTCCGCCAGCAGGTGAAGCGCGACGACATTTCCGACCGCGCGCGGATCGACACGCTGCGGCTGCGCGTGCTGGAATATCTGCTGCGCGCCTCGATCGTGATCGATCCGATGGAGCAGGCGGTCGGCCGGTTCATCCATGCCGCGATGGGCGGCGACGACAAGAAGTAAGCCGATGATCAAGGCCGGCGCGACGTTGACGGTGGGGTCGATCGCGATCGCGGTCGGCTACGCGGTGGCGCTGTCCAAGATCTATCCGTCGGTGCCGATCGACGGCGGCGTCGTCACGCTATGCGCGTTCGCGGGCGTCGCCACCGCGCTCGGCATCGCCGGGCTGTGGCGGCTGGTCCGCGGCGCGCGGCCGACCTGACCGCCTCCGCACAGCGCCCGGCGGCGCGACGCGATGCGCGCCCGTCACAACGCCGCGAAGCCGAGCGCGCCGGCGCTTTCCAGCGTGATGTCGAACGTGACTTCGCCATTGTGCTCGCCGGCGAATTCCAGGCTGGCGATCTGGAACGGCCCGCTGATCGCGCCGAAATCCGGCACGATCAGCTGGCAGTCGCTGATCAGCCCGTTGAAGAATGCGCTTCGCACCAAAGCGTCGGACGCCGAATCCTTGAACAGGCCGCGGCCGGAGATCGCGGCGCGGCGGACGCCGGCGCCGGCCAAGAGCTCGCGCCAGCGATCGGCGGATTCGGCGTGGGTGATGTCGACCAGCTCGGCGTTGAACGCAATCCTGCGGCTGCGCAGGCCCGCGACGGTGACGTAGTTGCCGCCGTCATTGATCTTGACCAGCAGGTCCTTGCCCTTCTGTGCGCCCATGCGCGGCTCCTTGCTAAGCGATCGGTTCGGTGACGGCGCGGAACCGCAGCAGCGCATGATAGGTGCGGCCGTCGGTCTCGCGCCGGATGTCGGCGAGCGCGAAGCGCAGGTTGACGAGGCGATGGCCGGACGGCCGCAGCGGCGCGTCGTCGAGCGCCTGCAGCAGCGCGCCGGTGATGACATGCGCCTCCTTGTGGCCGCCCTGCCGCGACCAGGCGTGCAATGTCAGTTGATGCTCCTGCAGCGGCGCGTCGTCGGCCGAGACATCGCTGATCCGCGCCTCGCCGAGCGTGACGTAAGGCAGCGCCGCGCCCGGCGGCGGCTCGTCATAAACCCGCGCGCCGCCGAGCGCGGCCTGCAGACCGGGATCGGCGACCAGCGCCTCATAGATCGCAGCGCGCAGCGCCGCGGGTGCGGTGGGCATGATGGTTACTCCGGGGTGTGCCTCACCCTCCCCTGGAGGGGGAGGGTCGCTCGCGTCAGCGAGCGGGGTGGGGTGGCGAAGAGTTCATCCGCAGTGCCCGCGGCTCACCCCACCCCGGCGAGCACCGCGCTTTCGCGCGCTACTCGCCGACGCTCCCCCTCCAGGGGAGGGTGAAGTCAGGTCAGCTCGGTCTCCGCATCGATCTCGAGCCAGGCGCCGCGCTCGCGGATGCGCCAGCTGACGATGCGATAGATCCGTGTGCCGTCGCTGAAGCGGTGCGCGCGGGTCAGCGTGACGCCGCCGCGTAGCGTGATGATGACGCGCTGCACCGCGCGGGAATCGTCCGCCGCGATCCCCTCGCGCGCGGGGCGTGCAACTAACTGCGCCCACAGCGCGGCCTGTTCCACATAGCTGCGGACCACGCCGCCCTGCCCGTCATCGCTCTCGACCGGCGCCTCGAGCATCAGCCGCGTGATCAGTTTCCCCGCATCGCTCATAGCGCCGGCACCCGGAAGCTGGCGAGCATCGCGGCGACGCTGCCGGGCAGCATCGCGACGCTGCTGCCGATCGCCACCAGCCCGCGATTGTCGTACCAATGCGCCGCCAGCGTCCGCACCGCGTGGCGCAGCAGCTCGGGGACATCCGACGGCGCCGCGCCAAACCCGAGCTCGACGTCGAGCGCGATGCCGGCGACGCGCCGCCCCGGCTGCGGCAGCGATCCCACCGCCGCGATCACGCCCTCGGCCACATCGACCACGAAGCGATCGAGTTCGATCGGCTGCGCGGCGCCGCTGCTGTCGATCATCCGCGCCGCGGTGAGCGCGCGCAGCGGCCCGAGCCGCAGGCGGAAGCGGCCGTCGCGCGGCCAGGCGTCATAACTCAGCCGCCAGCTCTGCAGCAGCAGCGCGCGGCGGGTCAGCGCCTCGACCTGGCTGCGCGCGGCGGCGAGCAGCGAGGCGATGACGGCGTCGTCGGCATCGTGCTCGACGCGCAGGAACGCTTTCAGTTCGGCGACGGTCCAGGGCTCGACCGTGGGCCCCGTCAGCAGCAGCGCGGCCATGCCGGCCTCCTTGGTCATGATGCGGTTGACAGCGGCGCCGCGGCGGGGCTGGTGGCGCGCATGCGCGTCCTCGCCCTCTCGCTGCTCGTCACCGCCCTCGCCACTCCCGCCGCCGCCATGGTCGGCGGCGCGCGCGAGGATGCGGCGCTCGGCCGCGCGGTGGTGACCATCGTCGGCTCGCGCGGCAATTTCTGTTCGGGCACGCTGATCGCGCCGGATCTGGTGCTGAGCGCCGCGCATTGCGTCGGCCCCGGCGCGGACTACAAGATCGTGCAGCTCGATGCGGCGCGGCAGCCGCAGCTGCGCGACGTCCGCCGCATTGCCGCGCATCCGTCGTTCGACATGAAGGCGATCCTGGCGCACCGCGCCAGCGCCGACGTCGCGCTGCTGCAGCTCGCCGCGCCGCTGCCGGGCAAATCGCCGCTGCCGCTCGGCGCGCCGCAAGATCCGCTCGCGGCCGGCCAGAGTTTCACCGTCGCCGGCATCGGCGTCGCGATCCGCGGCGACGGCCGGAGCGGCGGCACGGTGCGCAGCGCCGCGCTGATCGCCACCGGCCGCCCCGGCCGGCTGCAGATCCGCCTGGTCGATCCGGCAACCAACAACACGCGCGACGGCCAGGGCGCCTGCACCGGCGATTCCGGCGGCCCGGCGCTGAAAGCGCAGGACGGCCGCGCCGTGGTGATCGGCGTGGTGTCGTGGTCGACCGCCCCGAACAACGCCGCCGGCTGCGGCGGCCTCACCGGCGTCACCCCGCTGACGCTGTATCGCGACTGGATCGAGAAGACCGCGCAAAGCTGGGGCAGCACGCTGGCGCGGTAGGCGGCCGTCGCTCGCGTTCAATCAGGCCGCCGGCGCCTCCCCATCGCCGAGCGTCATGCGCGGGCTTGACCCGCGCATCCATCCTCTTCAATGAAGCGCGCGTTGCGCGCGATGGATCGCCGGGTCAAGCCCGGCGATGACGGGAGTGAAGGGGGAGCGTCAGTGGCCCACGCAGACGCGCTACCCCCCTTCAACTTTCATTAACCATGTTGCCCCACCCTGCCGGCTCATTCGGAGCCCGCCATGCGCCTCGCCGCCCTGCTACTTGCCCTCTCCGCCGTGCCGGCGGCTGCGGCGGATCTGCCGATGCACAGCAGGATCGGGCGGATTTTTGCCGAGCCGGAAGCGCGCGGCCGCGTCGTCGTCGTCGAGGTGCCGCCGGCCCGCGACGTCATCACCGCGGCGCCGGTCTACGCGCCCGAGGTCGACATCCCGCCGCTGGTGAACGGTTACTACGGCAAGCCGAACTCCTATCACTACTTCAATTACTACGGCACGCCGGCGAGCGCGATCTACGGCCGGCTGCCCTACGCCTGCGGCTGGCACGGCTACTGCTGACCCGCGCCGCGCACGCGCCTCAGCGCGGCGGCTTGCGCTTGGCCTTGCGCGGCGTGTCGACGCGCTGCCGCGGATACACCGCCGGCGGCGCCAAATAAGGCTGTTGCAGCTGCTGCCGCGATTCCTGCAGCCGGCGCTGATAGCCCGGCGAATCCATGATGCTCGGCGCCCCGCCGCGGGCGAAGGCCGGGCCGGCGGTGGCGGCAACGAGCGCCAGCGCGGCGCACAGTGTGATCGATCGTGTCATCGCATCCTCCCCGCCGGCAAATCCCGCCACGCGCGATCGTTCCACGGCCCCCGTAAGCGCCCGTAGTGTGGGTTAGCGCGAAGCGCGTAACCCACCAACCCACGTCATCGCGAGCACCAAGATGATGGGTTTCGCTGCGCTCAACCCATCCTACGACGCACAACTTACAACAACCTGATCCGCGGCCCGCCGGCATTCGCGCCATTCATCAGCGCCGTGATCGCCCACACCAGCGCGTCGAGCCGGTCGGGCGAGCGGTGGTTCGACAGGCCGCCGGGGCCGAAGTCGCACAGTTCGTCCTCGAGCAGCGGAAAGCTGCCGACGTGTTTGACCTTGCCCTGTTCGTACAGCGCCGCCACCGGCTCGGCGCGGACGAATTTGCCGCGGCTCGCCCGCACCTCGCGGATCGGCACCACGGAATCCGTCTCGCGGATCACCGCCCGCACCATCTCGCCGCCCATATTGACCTCGGCGACGATCGCGTCGGCCTCGAGCCGGCGATACAGCGCCACCGCTTTGGCGGCCCAGGCCGCCGGCGTCAGCCCCTGCGCCGAGGCGTCCTCCAGCACGAAGTACACGCCGCCGCCGCTGCGCCCGGCGGCGACGATGCCGCAACTATCCGCGCCCGGCTTCGACGACGCCGGCGGATCGATCGCCACCACGATGCGCTGCAGCGGCGGCGCCTCGCCGACGCGGCTGCGCTCGATCAGCGCCCGCGACCACAGCGCGTCCGGCCGGTCCTCGATCAGGTCGCCGTCGAGCTCCTGCCGGCCGAGCCGGGTGCCGGCATAGCGCGCCACCACGGCGTCCAGAAACGCTGGCGACAGATGCTCGGCATTGGCGCGGGTCGGCGCCCGCGTCACCCGCGTCCGCGGATCGATCAACAGCCGCTTGATCAGCGGCAGCGGCCGCGGCGTGGTGGTGATCAGCTGCCGCGGCCGCGGCCCGAGCCGCAGCCCGAATTGCAGCGTATCGAAACTGGTCTCGGCATAGCGCCATTTCGCCAGCTCGTCGCACCACACCGCCTCGAACTGCGGGCCGCGCAAAGAGTCCGGATCGTCGGCCGAGAACACCTGGCCGACCGCGCCGTTCGGCCATTCCAGCCGCTTGCGGGTGGCGATCCACTCCGGCCGCTCGCCGCGCGGCGACACCCGCAGCAGGCCGGACTCGCCCTCGACCATCACCTCGCGAGCGTCGTGCCAGGTCTCGCCGACCAGCGCGACGCGGCCGTAGCGCTGCACAGCATAAGGCGGCGTGCCGGCGACCAGCGCCCGCACCCATTCGGCGCCGGCCCGCGTCTTGCCGGCGCCGCGCCCGCCCAGCATCAGCCAGGTCGTCCACGGCGCGCCATTGTTGCCGGCGTCGCCATGCTCCTGATGCGGATGCGCGAAGACCGCGAAGTCACGCCCCAGCGTCGCCAGCGTCCGCAGGCTGGACGCCCGCAGATAAGCGTCCGTCATCGCGGCCGCGGACAAACGCCTCAATGCGGCGCGCAAGCTCTGAACGGAAGAGTTCGGCATCGGCGGGCATCTCGTCATCGGCGGCGGTGAGCGCGCGCTCGGGATCACGCAGCTGGCGGACCTTGAACAGCGTCTGTGTCAGCGCGGCCAGCGTCCGCGCGATGCGCTCCGCCTCCGCCGCGCGCGAGCCGCCGAGCGTGGCGTCCTCGTGCAGCGTCTCGACCTTGCGCAGCTGTTGCTCGACGGCGAGTTCGAGGCGCAGCGCCAGCAGCGCGGAATCGGGCGCCGGGCCGAGCGGCGAGTCGCCTGGATCGGGCTCGGGCGCCACCGCAGCCGGCTCAGACAACGGCGCAGGCGCCGGGAGAGCCGCCGCTACGCCGATATCGGCGGCGCGCGCCTGTTGAAGCGTTGCGGCCGCATCCGCGCTCATCTGCATCGTCACCGGCAGCTCCCGCGGCGGGCGATCCTTGCGCAGCGGCCAGCCCTGCTTCCGCGCCAGCAGCTCCACCGTGTCACGATGCACGCCGATCTGGTCGGCGATCCGCGCCACCGGCTCGTCGGTGTCGACATAGCGCCGCCGTAGCTCGGCGAGCATCTCCGGCGCATAGCCCCGCGGCTGCCGACCCGGCGGCCTGGGACGCGGGCTCACCCGCGGCCGACTCGCCCGCGGCGTCCAGCCCTCACGCAAGGCCAACCGCGACAAGGTATGGCGGCTGATCTCGAACTGCGTCGCCACTGAAGTGAGCGGCACGTCGGTCTGCTCGTAGAGCTGCCGAGCGCGCGCGATCGCCTCAGCGTTGAGCTTGCACATCAGAGGGCGGGCGGAGGGAACGTCGGGCATGACGGCTCCATGTGGTCAGCCGGGAGCAGCTGTGCTTTTCATTGAATACGGGCCGATCCGCAGCGCCGACCACCCGCACAACCTCATGGTGAGGAGGCGCGTAGCGCCGTCTCGAACCATGGGCCGCCGGGAGTGCGCTGCCCCGACCTTCGAAACGCCCCGGCGCCGCCGAACCCCTCGGAGTCTCGCCGCAAATACGCGCTCGAATCGGGCACGCCCCTCTCCGCGCGTCATGCCCAGCCTTGTGCCGGGCATCCACGCCTTGCTACGGAAAATGCAGAAAAAGCGTGAATGGCAGGGACAATGCGAGCAGTATATCACCGCCCGCATCCGCCAAAGGAAACCGACAAAGGCGCGGTGAAATCCGTCCGCCGCTTCCTGACCGAGGCCGGGATCGAACCATGACCACCATCAGCTACAAGGGCTACACCGCCACCGTCGAGTACGACGCCGACGCCGGCCTGTTCCACGGCGAAGTCGCCGACACCCGCGACGTCATCACCTTCCAGGGCAAGTCAGTCACCGAGCTGAAGAAGGCCCTCGCCGGCTCGATCGACGACTACCTCGCCTTCTGCAAAGCGCGCGGCGAGGAGCCGGACAAGGCGTAGTCGGGCCAGTTCGTCGTGCGCACCGATCCGGCGCTGCACAAGGCGTCTTCAACGCCGCGCGTCGCGCCGGTGTGAGCTTAAATAGGTTTGTGACGACGGCGTTGGAGAAGGCAGTGAGGAGGTAGGCGCGCGCTATTGCAGCCTTGCGCGGCCGGCGCCTCGCTCGCCTGCACCGACAACTGAAGCGGCGGGGACAGCTCGCGCGGCGGGCGATCCTTACGCAGTTTCCACCCGTCGCTCTTGGCGAGCCGGTCGACCGATTTGCGATGGATGCGCAGATCAGCCGCAATGGATTCCTGCGGCTCGTCAATCTCTTCATAACGGCGCTTAGCGTGAGCTAGGAATTTCTGGAGCGTAACCGCGTGCAGCGCGGCGGGCGAACAGCCGACCTGCCATCTCGAATTTCTCCTCGTCGCCTTACCGGTGATCCGTTGCACCGTCCGAACTGCCATGGCACTGTCGCCAAAACTCAAAAAGGCGCTCTATAAGATATGCTAGTTTCTAAGCTGAACGATTCGCTGGAAAAGCCACCGTTTCATCCAGAACGTCTGGTGTGCTGGACGCGGATGCAGTCCGAGGCTGGCCAAAGCTTAGAGGAAATAATTGCGCGAAAAGAGTTAGAGCGTCAGGCCGGAAGCGGACTGTTTTGTTGGGGCGTTGGAAATGCGCCAGCACTGATGATGAGCGCTCTAGCGCGGACTTGCACGCCGGTTACCGTCGTCTTTTCTACCATGAAAGGAAAGCCCCGACCCGGCGATACATCCCCAAGGCACGTGTTAGTGTGGCGGAAGTACTTCGATCTTCACAATATCGAGCGGGACCTTCCCTCCAACGTTCTTGTAACTAGCCGTGGCGAGACACTCCTAGGCGAGAAGCGACGACATTTTGCCTTGATGTGCTTTAGTGCGGAACCTTTGGCGCTCAAGCATGGAACGCCGTTCGATCCGTCTGCCTATCGAAACGCAGGCGGAACGGGTAGAGCTGTCGGCTTCTCTCAAGTCACAGCGCTGCTACATCAAACATGTCCTCCCAGCTCAGACACCGCATATGAGGCTAATTTTACCGCTCAACTGACTCAAAGCTACTGGGTGCGACTATCCGACCCAGCAACTCTGAGCGCACAGCAGCGAGATATCCTCAAAGACATGCCTACATGCGGCGTCGACCATTGGACCGACGTTGTCGCGGCACTCAAGAATGCCCCTCCTGCCGAAGCGCCAGAGCAAGCGCAAAGGCTATTGCTCTAGATGCAACCCCCGATCTTTCAATATTGAAATGAGATTCCCTGCTTGGATCACAACTCTGCAAAGCTCTTTAAAGAACTGAAAGAAGCAGGCCTAAGCAGAGCCGCGATAGAGGCCGCATGGCCAGTTTGGTGGAGCGATGACTTATCAGAGAGCCCGTCTGCTCGAGCAGAGCTTCGCTTTGCTCTCGCTAGAAAGCTAGGATTAGCACCGAAGCCGCTCCTGGGAGAACGCGTAGAATTCGTCTGGAGGGACAGCGCTAAGTTCAAGAATCTGAGCATCCAAAACTCCACCCAACAGGATATCCTTAGCTCGTTTGGGGTATCGATCGGCCGCCTTCTGCTGCGAGCGACACCGATTGGCCGCGGCTTCGATGGACTTTCAGCTGAGGCAATTCGCGGATCGATTATTCGAAGCACCGCGGGGTATGTTGATCTTCGAGCACTACTCTCCACAAGCTGGGCGGTAGGCGTTCCCGTAATCCAGCTGAAAGTATTCCCTTTGACTACCAAGTCGATGCACGCGATGGTCATCGAATCTGGAGGGCGGCACGCTATCATTCTTGGCCGAGACGCCAGTTACCCGGCCCCCGTTGCATTTACCCTCGCCCATGAAATCGGACACATCGTGGGCGGACATCTAAAAGGCGCCTCTGCGCTCGTCGATCTTGAAGATCCCGCCCTCGCGTCGAGTTACGACGCCGACGAAAGCGAAGCCGACGCCTTCGCTTTGTCTGTCCTAACTGGTACTCCCACACTCACAATTACCACTGAACTTCAGAATTATAATGCCCCGACTCTCGCTCGGGCAGTACTGAACGCTGCGCCGCTCTACGGAATCGAGCCGGGGACCTTCGCGCTATGCGTAGCATACCGCCAGAAGAATTGGGCTGTCGCAATGTCCGCGTTGAAATTCATTTATGCGGAAGCAAAGCCGGTCTGGAAAGAGGTTAACGGAATAGCCGACTCTTATATTGACTGGGATGCGCTTGGAGACGAAGCCGAGGACTACCTCCGCAAGCTGATGTATTTGGAAGATGTCTGAAGGCATTTACCTAGACAATGACATCGTTTTGAAAGTGTGCGTTTATCTCGCAGCAAGCGAGTTTCTGCACACGACCTTCGCCTCAGGAGCTCCGCCGGCAATTCTTGCGGTAGCGCGATACACACTCAGATCGATCTTCTCGCGTAAGGCGAAATACAGCCCCGAAGCGCGCGAAATGTTAGAACGTATTTTGTCTGCGGTGAGAGCGCTCGAACCTACGGAAGAAGAAATTGAAGCCGCCGCCGACCTTGAAGAACGGGCGACGGCGATAGGCCTCGAATTCGATACGGGCGAGAGTCAACTCGTCTCGATGGCATTCCGACGCGAAGCCCTTGCCTTATTAACAGGCGACAAAAGGGCGATCCGGGCACTATCAAAAATCGAGCCTAGCAGCGCGCGGCATCGTATCGTTTGCCTCGAACAAGTTGCCTCACAAATTATCACAACATTCGGACTTCAGCCGTTGCGGAATAACGTCTGTTCATCACCACAATGCGATAGAGCAATCTCGATCTGCTTTCAGTGCAATTCACCTGAAATCGAAATTGATACCATTCTCTGCTCACTTAGAAGCTACACTGAGTCACTTAGAGGGGAGACTGCGGAGCTACTTATTCCGGGAAATGACTTATCATCGATAGTTTCGTAAAAACACGGCATAAGGTGGGCGCAACTCGGCGACCAAGCCTATTCTCTTTTGAATAGGCTCCTGGTCGTTGAGGCGAGCTGGCTCGGCAAGGACTTCAAGGCAAGCTTTATCTACGCGGCCGCTGATGTACTTACTACCAACCTTACCGTTACTGGGTCCGACGGGCACCCGGGTCTGATCAAGAGGAAGCAAGAAATCTACCCTCTTCAGATCTTGAATGACAAGCGCGTATCGCGACCCGAGCACATTGATTGCGCTTGGGATCACGCTCCAATCAACATTATTGGTCGAATACTCCGCAGCAGCCAATGGTTCGGCGAAGTGCTTCGAATTCATCGGCTCCATGACCAGATGGATAGGCTTCCCCTGCTCCTTAAACGCTTGCGCAAAGGGCTGCACCATAGAACTTGGATGGCAAGTGTTTCCACCATACCCCCACATTGCATAGCCAGCGTCCTTAATCTCGCGCGACTTTCGTTGAATGATCTCGTCCAAGCCTTCGTTGGCGTGCGTTCCAATTTTCATGAATAAGATGCCAGCACCTGGGCGGATAATTTCGTTCATTCGCCATTCTCTTTCAACAATTCAAGACGGTATTCTTCTTCAGACGCCATCCCGTAATCTGGCTTCTTGATCTCACGCACGTACTGAACGCGCGGCACCTGAGATCTTCCATAGAAATTTGTAAGACGACCCTTCTCTATCGCATTGCTGCGGGACGTTATCATGTTTTGGTCTGGCAGCGACGTAACAAACAAATTGCAAGACTTCAAATTCGGGGCGTCATCCAAATGATAACCATGTAACTTTCGCTGCATCCTCGAAACAAAGAAACCACTTTCCGCAGCGAAACGCTGTACATTGCCAAGCACCCTCTTTGGCCAAGCCAACTCATCATCATCTGCAATGACAATCATTCCATCGCCTATGCCCCTAACGGCCTCAATTCCCCTCTCGACAAATACTTTGACACTCTCGCCCTCGTTCGAAGCGCCCCAAGGAGGATTGGTATAAAAGCAATCATACTTGAGCGCCTCCGTAGGAAAGGCGTCTAGACAATTGTAAAGCTTCGCATCCAAGTACTCGATCCGCTCGCGGTCGGCGAACCGAACGACTGATTGAACTGTTCGCTCATCGAAATCGAAAACTGTGATCTTTGACGGCCCGAAGTCAAATACTCCTCGCGCTTTCATGTAAGCCACGCAGACGCTTATGGCATCGCCATCTCCTATAAAAGCCAGGCGCTTGCCATCCGCCCAGTCAGCAACGATTTCGCTCTGCATAACCATATCGCCAATCTTCATGTGAATTTGATCAAATTCACGAAGAGGACGAGGCCGATTCTGCACCACATCCGAGACCGCATTTACAGCCTCGCGAAGATCGACTTGGCTACGCATGCTATAATTCACTAGCTCCGCTGCTTCACAAACGAAGGGCGAGGCGATCCACCAACATTGATTGATCGCAACCTGTATCAAAGAAATAGACGGGACAACCGGCAGCCACACCGTAAGCGATTGCCAGAGACGCTTGCATCGACGTGTGCATTTCCGCCGCTTCCTCACTTATCGGTTTGCGGACGACCTTATCTTCCAAAACCCTTAGCAAAGACGTTTTCGCGTCTGTATAGAGCATCCAGATCTCATCCAAACCGATCTTGGCAAGGTAAGCGGCAGAAAAAGAAGTACACCTGAAGCCGTAGTCTTCTCTCGTAACAGGATGACTATCGATCAGTATATTGTTCTTCCCCCGTCTATCTTCGACGTAAACAAGCAACTCTGCATCAAGCGCCTCAATTTCTTCGGGGCGAACCAAGCTTGCAGATGATTGACGCAATCGGCCGTGGTCAATGGCGTCGGCACTATGCCTATTTAGAAATTCCATCAAGCGGGAGCTATAGCTCCATACTTCCAATGATTCTTTTAATCTTGGATGAGACTTCAACGCTTCGACAGCGGTGGTCTTTCCCGACGCTGGCGCGCCCGTAATGTAAACAGTCTTAATCGAAGCCCCCAACAATCTGACGGTAGACTTTAAAAATTTCCCTCGGAAATTGCGATTCGTCAACCGCCCCTCTGAGTGTTCGCAAGCCGGAAAGTTGCCGAAAGTCTCGCAGACGAGGACTATCAGTATAGGTGGATTAGCGCTGAGCTAATCCACCTGAGCGTTTGCTGTTGTCGGCGCCTTCCTTAGCCCACCCCGAACTTCACCAGCTTGATCGCGTCAAAGTCCTGCACGCCGCCGCCGACGCGCTTGGTGGTGTAGAACAGCACGTAGGGCTTGGCGGAATACGGGTCGCGCAGGACGCGGATGCCCTGGCGGTCGACGATCAGATAGCCGCGGCGGAAGTCGCCGAATGCGATGCTGAGCGAGTTGGCGGCGATGTCCGGCATGTCCTCGGCGTCGGCGAGCGGGAAGCCGGCCAGGCTGGCGCGGCCGCCGGCGGTGACGGGCGGCTGCCAGATGTACGCGCCCGAGGAGTCCTTGAACTTGCGGATCGCCGCCTGGGTGCGGCGGTTCATCACGAAGGTCGCGTTCGGGCGATAGCCGGGGCGCAGCGCGTAGATCAGGTCGATCAGCACGTCGGCCGGCGCCGAGGACGCGAAGCCGGCGGAGACTCCGGTGGCGATGGTGCCGAGATGGCCCCAGCTCCACGCGCCGTTGGCCACCGTCGGCACCGCGAGAAAACCCTTCGGCTTATTGGCGCCGTCGCCGGAGACGAAGGCGAGCCCCTCCTGCTCGGCGAACACCTGGTCGATCTCGCCGGCCAGCCAGTCGTCGAGGTTGACCGCCGCATCGTCGAGCAGGTTCGCGGTCGCGGCCGGCATCGCGTACAGCTCCATCGCCGGGAACGACAGCGCGTCGAACGACGGCGACGCGGTCTGCGGCCGCGGATCGGTCTCGCCGACCCAGCCGGTCGCCGGGCCGGCGATGGTGTACGGCTTCTTGTAGACGCCGCCGGAGATCTCGCGCACCGAGGCCAGCGCCCGGATCGGCGAGATCGTCGCCAGCCGTGACGAGATGCTGCGCTCCAGCTCGGTCGGCACCAGATAGCCGCCGTCCGGCGCCGAGCCGACCGACAGCGCCTTGGTCTCGATCCGGCGCAGCGCGGTGGCGTCGCCGCTGCGCACGTAAGATTCGAACGCGCTCTTGTGCTCGCGCTGCTCCGCCGCCGGCAACCGCTCGGCCGCCAGCTGCGGCCGCGCCGCCTTCAGCGCCAGATCGTCGAGCCGGCGCTGCTGGCTGTCCAGCGCCGCATCGATCCGCGCCAGCTTCTCCTCGGCGACGACGTCGCCGCGGCCGCCCTCGATCGCCTTCAGCCGCGCGTCGTTCTCGGCCTTGTAGTCCTCGAAGGTGCGCATCAGCGCGTCATACACCTGCTGCGCATCGTCGCCAGCGAGGCCGGCCTTGGTCTCGGGAGCGGCGCTCTTGATCTCGTAGTCCATGTGGTTCTCCTGATGGGCGTTGATAGCTGCACAAACGAAACCGCCGCGGCGGGAGGCCACGGCGGTCGAACTCGAAGTCAGGGATTGCAGTCGATCAGCCTGGCGCCGCTCACGGCGTGCCCCCTCTCCCGCTTGCGGGAGAGGGCCGGGGTGAGGGCGCCGCGCATCGCAGCGCGGCGAGGTGCGAATAGCGCCGTCGCCCTCCGGCGCACGTCTTCATTTCAACATCGTCGCGAGGGCGGCGGACGACGGTCCGCTCAGACCTGCTTGCGCATCAGCGGCCGCACTTTCGCGGCGATCTCCTCATTGTACTCGGCGATCGTCGTCCCGAACCGAACTTGCCGCGGCGCTCGCGGGGCAGTTCCACATCGGTCCTGCCTCGATGGTTGATCAGGACGACTGACGAAGCGCCGCTCCGCAGCGCGCTCCCTCTCCCGCTTGCGGGAGAGGGCTGGGGTGAGGGCCGCCGCGGATCGCAGCGCTGCGACTTGCGAAAGTCCGTCGGCCGCCGGCGCACGTCTGCATCCCAAGATCGTCGGGTTGGTGGCGAACGACGACGGTCCGCTCAGACCTGCTGGCGCATCAGCCGCCGCACTTTCGCGGCCATCTCCTCGTTGTACTCGTCGATCGTCGTCCCGAACCGAACTTGCCGCAGATGGTCCGGCAACAGATCGTGCCGCATCCGATCGATGATGCGGCCGTAAGAAATCTCGATGATCATGTCGCGCCAATCCCATGTGCACTCCCCGGCCGGGGCGGCTACCTGGATCTCGATTGACCAGTCGCGGTACTTGGCGAGCAACATCCGCAACGCAGCAAGCATCTCCGGCTGCAACAACCGCAAGTCGTACAAGGTAACGAACTGAGAATAACAGCCCGGACTACGTTTCGAAGATACCCAGACCGCGCGACCACCCTTCGCGAGCTCGCAGCCATAACTGTCAATCACCTGCACGATGCCATGGTGCAACAGCCGCCATTCCCGCTTGTGGCCAGCCGCGTCGCCGCTCATCTCATTCCCGCCCGAGCCGCATTCTGGCGATGAACCTTAGCATCCTCATCGCGCGGTTGAAATCGCGGATGCGTGGGTCCTGCGAGATGTCAATCTGTCGCAAGAGTTCCCGAGCCTGATCCGGTGTCATCGATTCAGGCGTGATCTCGTTCTCGGACAGAAAACGCGACCCGAGTTCCGCGACTCCTTGATTGTATTCGCCGTGGAGGTTCTTCAAGCCACCCCACATGTGCTTGTAGGGAGTACCTTCTGGATCAAACCGAACCGAGTCCCGCGCAAGCGTTCCGGTGGCTGCGTCTTCGAATACCTTCCGCGTTTCCGGACGCAGATTCCATTTACCGAATATTCCGTAAGGATTGAAGTGGTGCCCTCTACGACGTGATTGTGCAGAGATATCGGTCGGAGGAGATTTTCGGCTGCTGGCCGTTTGTCCTGCAACTCCGGACACCGTCCACTGCCCACCATCTGGATCGCCCTTCGGCACCCGCGGCTGGTTCGGGTTGTACTTCCGGCTGAGTGCCGGGAAGACATCTTGCGGTCGGACACCCGGCGCGAGAAAGCGCGCGACATCGGGCCTGATCCAGCGGTCGGCGTCCGGACGCATCCAGCGCGCCGCGTTTGGTTGCATAAAGCGTGCGCGCTGATGCGCTGCGTAGCTCGCGGTGGAGCCCCACATCGGTCGTCCCTCGTTGGTTGATCAGAAATGCTGATAGGCGCCGAGCACAGCGCGCTCCCTCTCCCGCTTGCGGGAGAGGGCTGGGGTGAGGGCGCCGCGCATCGCAGCGCTGCGATCGGCGAACACGCCCCCTCGCCCGGATCAGCGCTCCGTGCTGATCCGTCCCGCTCGTTGAGCGAGCTTCAGCCGCGCGCGGACGGCGATGCTCGTGAGCGCCTGTTTGCGATCGGCGCGGGAGGACAACGTCACCGCCGTCCGCCCGCGCCGCGCAGGCAGCGCCGGTGCATCCGCGGCGCTGGCTAGCTCTGATGGTTGTGGCGCCGGCGGCGTCTGCAGGCTGCGCCAGGCTGCCTCCGCCGCGCGGCGCTGCGGCGAGCCGCCCTGCTTCACCGCGCCGACGCGGGCGCCCTGCAGCAGCGGGAAGGTGACGATCGAGATCTCCCAGAGGTCGACCTGATGCAGCCGCCGCACCCGCGTCTTCGGATCGATCTGGCCGCGCACGGTGCGATAGCCGATCGACAGCCCGTCGATCGCGCCGGCGCGTAGCAGCGCCAGCAGTTCACGGCCGCGCGCGACGTCCGGGATCAGCCGGCCGCGCGCGCGCAGGCCGCGCCAGTCCTCGATCAGCTCGAGCCAGACGCCGACCGGCTCGCTCGGGTCGTGCTGAAACAGCATCGGGATTTTGCGCAAGCCGCGCTGCTTCAGCGTCTGCGTGAACGCGCCGGGCATCACCATGTCGCGCGCCTGGTCGACGGCGCCGAACAGGCTGGCATAGCCTTCGATGCTGCCGTCCCCGGTCAGCACCAATCGCGCCGGCGCAAGGCCAGCATCGGACAACGCGGCAAGCATGAGCGCCTCGTGGATGAGCTAGTGACTGATGAGGTGGAGCAAACACCCTCCCCTGGAGGGGGAGGGTCGCTCGCGTCAGCGAGCGGGGTGGGGTGGCGAAGAGTTCATCCGCGGTGCCCGCGGCCCACCCCACCCCGTCGCGCAGCCCGCAGTGCGGCCTACGCGCCGACCCTCCCCCTCCAGGGGAGGGTGAAAGACGGCGGGATGACGTCGCTGCAGGAGATGCAGTCTCCCTGCCCGAACCAGGGTCCCGCAGCTACGATGCACCGCTGCGCGCTGTAGCTTCGTGCGGGACACGGGATGGGTCGAACTACTTCGCCCGCTTCTGTGCCGGCCGCCGCGGCGCCGACTTCGCCCGCACGCGGCGCGGCGCGGCACGCTGGACGAGATCGAGATGGCTGATGAATTCGCGAAACACCCGGCCGGGATCCTTCGCCGATTTGATCTCGCTGCGGATCTGCCTCATCACGCGGTGCAGCCGGTCCATCGGCTGAGCCTGATCACTCATCGTGCCCCTCCTTCGTCGTCATGCTCCAGCACGCCGCGCCCGCGCCGCCGCGCACGGCGGTTGAACAACTCCAGCGCGTGGACGAAATCATCGAACCGCCGCGACGCCGCCGCGAGCTCGCGCAAGCTGAACCACAGCCCCGCCGACGCCGCCGCCGCCCATAGGAGCAACGCAAGGTGAGCCAGGTCGCCGCGTTCGGAAAAAATCTTGATAATGTCGGACATCGGCGTCTCCCGAGCATGCGAACAGGCGCGGCGGTGCGCCGGCTGCTATCACTGCGTGTTTTTGTTATGATCGGATAACGACCGCGCCAGCGGCTCAGCGGCGCCAGGCCTTGAAGACGTCGGGATCGTCAGGCGGTCGATCGTTGATGTCTTCATCCCGCAGCACCCGTGGCTCGGGGCCCGGCTTGAAAAACCCTGGGAAACGAAACGTATTCGGCGGCAGATCTTTGCCGTCGACCCATTCGATGCTGGTCGGCAGTTCGCCGTCGCGCTCCATGAATTCCTTCACGGCAAGCCATGCTTGCGCGTAGGGAATGAACAGACCGATCGGCCGCAGATCATCTTGCAGCGTTCGAAGCCATTCGCGGATCCGGCTCATGTCGCCTTTGGAGTAGCAATCGCGCGGCTGTTTGGTTCGACCGTCCCACTTGGAATAATGCAGGAAGACGCCAAAATCGGGCGTACCGATCATGGTGAGACACACCCTGACCTGATCACTCTCGGGCAAGCGATCGGTGCCATACATTCCCTCAATGTCCAAACTGTATTCATCATTTCCGCGCCGGCCCGGGGACCAAGGATTTTCCGCAGGCGCCAAGAAGAACGGCGACAAAGTGCTGATCGGAGGCCATCCTTCGGGGTCGAAATCCTGGAAATAGATCCGCTTTTTCACCGTCGCCTCCAGCGCAGCCAAACCCCATGCCACATGACGCTTCTACGTCGAGTATCGATCTCGGAAAATTCAACATAGGGGGCGCCCAGCTTAAGTCCAAGCTTAGGAAGAACCTGCTCGCAGTCATGGAGTAACCCGCTTATTCAGGCGACTGGAGAGATGCGCAATGGCGGCGGGGCTGCGCGACTGATGTTGGCGTCGCGACCGGCGCGGCCTTTACGTCCCCTCACCCCAGCCGTTCGCCGCCGTCGAGCGGCGCGTAGCCGACGGCTTCGCGTTTTTCGTTCAGGGTCAGGAACGGCGCGGCGGTGACGCGGTCCCACAGCGCGGCGCGGTCGCTCGCCAGCGCGTCGATCTGGTCGGTGTCGACAACGAGGCGGACGCCGTCGCCGAATTGCGGCGCCAGCCATTGCGCCAGCGCGTTGCCGGTGCGCGTCGCCAGCGGCAGCACGGTCTGGCGCACGAAGCTGCGGTTGGCTTCCTGATAGTTCGAGAAGGTGTTGTCGCCCGGAATGCCGAGCAGCATCGGCGGCACGCCGAACGCCAGCGCGATTTCGCGCGCGGCGGCGTGCTTGGCTTCGAGGAAGTCCATGTCCTTGGGCGACAGTGCCATCGGCTTCCAGTCGAGGCCGCCTTCGAGCAGCAGCGGCCGGCCGGCATTGGCGGCGCCCTCATAGGTGCGCTCCAGCTCCTGCTTGAGCCGGTCGAACTGCGTCTCGTTGAGCACCGCGCCCTCCGGCCCGGCATACAGCAACGCGCCGGACGGCCGCGCCGAATTGTCGAGCAGCGCCTTGTTCCAGCGCGACGCGGCGTTGTGCGTATCGACCGCGGCGGCGGCGGCCTCGAGCGGCGCCAGGCCGTAGTGATCGTCGAGCGGATGAAACAGCGTCAGATGCAGGATCGGCGGGATCGCGCCGTGCTGATCGAACCGCACGGCGCGGCCGCCGACGCTGTAGTCGTAGGCCTCGGCCCAGCCGTCGGCGCCGGGCACGACCTTCATGCGGTCCGGCCGCAGCGCGTAAAGCTCGTGCACGCGGTCGCCGAGCGCGACCGCCTCGAGATACGCATTGCCGGCGAGCAGCAGATGCGCCACCAATGTCTCGCGCAGCGCCGCCCCATCCTGCCGCGGATTCGGCCGCGCCAGCAGCACGGCGAGCGGATGCGCCTCCCTCTCCAGCGCCCCGTCGAAAACGGAATACACGCAAGCGCCGACGTGCTCAGCAACCAGCCGCACACACCGATGCACAATCGCGTTTCGCAGATAGCCTTCGCGCGCCAGGCCTGCGTAATCACGGGGAGTCCAGCGCGCGATGCCTCCGACATCAAACGCAAGCAGCCGCGCCGTCCGCGACGCCTTGGCTTCGGGCGTCGCCAGATAGGCTTTGAGACGGTCGAACATGGGATCGCTTCCATTGCTGACAGGTGGTCTATGCCCGGAGAAGCTGCGGCACGAAATGCCGCTGCGCAGATCCGGCGCGTCCAAGGGCAGACCACGCCGGGAATGGGAAGATGCCCTGCAACGTCTACATCTTGCCAATCGACTACGCGGCACGCTCTATCACGCGTGACCAGGAGCTCGCGCGGGTGGGATCCGCGATCATAAGCGGGAGCTGCCGACGGGTCGGACACCGTCGCAGCATCAAGGGCTATGGGACGCGGTGGTTCGTCGCGGCAAAGCAATGCTGCACGACAGCTTCTCAAGCTCGATCTCGCCGCGCGATGAGGCGCGCCCGCTGCAAGCACACAAGCCCCGCATTGCGCTATCAGCGCCGATGCAGGGCCAAATTCACTCAGCGCGGCGTCAGAACCGTTGCGCTACGTCGTTGACGGCACGCAATCAACCGTTTCCGATTGTCTGGACCTCTTGCCACTCATCAAGCAAAGTCAGACGCGGAACCAGACAAACCAGATCACGCCCATGATCAGCACGGCCAAGCCGGTGCTCACCATCAGCAAAGCAAGCACGGAAGGCCCGCTCTCGCCCTGCCTGGCCTCGGTGGTGGTTTCGATAACTCTGCTCGGTTCCTTCGGTGCCATGGGTGAGTCTCCTGCTATCGATGCCCAATCGGCACCTCCCATCGGCCAACGCCGAGGTTTTCGCGAGGTTCCGAAATTGGTGAAAGCGAATGAACGCACTCCGGCTGTGACGCGGAAGGTTCTGCAACAACAGAGAATTCGCCGCGATGAGCGGCCGCTCCTCGCGAACCCAATTCTGGAGCATGCCGGGACACTACTGCGGGAGGGTCACGCTGTCAAGGACTTTTTTCCTGAAACGATTTATGCTCTTGTGGGCTCGCTCATCTGCCATCACGTGGTCGGCTGAGATCGACAGGCCCGCACGGAGACGCTTCATCGAAGGGTTCAACCGACGGCGTGTTCTCGAATGCTGATTTGTCAGAGCCGCGCACGATACGGCGCGTCGACTAGCTCACCTCGCGGTGAGGGCGATCGCTCCATCGGGGGCAAAGCTCCTAACTCGTCAGGAGCAGCACAAACAGGCCGACGACCGGCGTGAGGACGAGTGCGGCTACCGCGATGATCAGTGAGACGAGGATCTCGCGACCGGTGAGTCCCAACGGAAGGGAATGAAGTTCGAGATGCTGCATGAGGCTCCCCCACAAATGACGTTCGGCAGGGGTGATAGGCGGGGCGTGTGAAGATTCGCGCTGCAGATTTGCGCGGATTTACGAAGTTGCCGTCTGAAGCGTTTAACCATGACGCAGCACCTGTGAGATCGCCTCCAGGGCTCATCGACGTAGTGGCGGATTATTGCAGGGAGGTATTTACCGTCGTGAACGTACCGTGAAGCGCGCTACCGATCGCATTGACCGCGACCAGGATCACGATGCTGATCCCAACGGCGATGATGGCGTATTCGATCGCGGTCGCGCCGGCTTCATCAGCGATAAATTCGCAAACCAAGCGCCGCACCATCGCCTCATGTTGTTCCGCCCGCAGGGGCCATCGCGGCTGCTTCCGCGGACAAGAAACTACTCGCCACTCCTTACTGGAGCGTTGATGGAGCCGCAGACTAAAACGATCCGGGGGCTCGCCTCAGCCCGCCTCGGCGATGCCGAGGGGATCCGGCTGCGCAGGAGCCAGTCCGGCGCTTGGGGTTGTCAGCGTGGTGCGTCGGTCCACCAAGGCATTATGGAACTGATCGAGCACCAGATTGAACGGCGCCAGATCGTTGAGGGCGCCGTCGTCATATAGCTCGAGCATGTTGCGGACGATGTGATCGATCTGCTGCTGCAATGCATCGAGTTCGTCCAGCGACTCCGCCTTCCGCGCTTTGGCGACAAGGCCCAGCGCGTGGTCCCGCATTCGCGTGCCAGCCTCGCGTTCGTCGCGGGTGACGTAAGACCTGAACCATGCGCCGGCTGAGCCGAGGCCGGACAGCAGCACGATCAGTCCCCAGATATAGTCGCTGTTGCGCTCCATGAAGGTGCGTTCGGTCCCGTCGATGAAAGCGGCGGCGCCGCGATGAGCCGGCAGTGCAGCGGCCTTGTCGGTGTCCGGGGCCTCGATCTTGCCGGCGATCGGCATCTCGCGCGCCAATTGCTGCCGTGCCGCAAAGATCTGCCGCGTCAGCTGCGTGATCGTGACGCTCGACAGCGCCTGCTTGGCGATGATCAAATGATTGACGCTGAGGGTGTCGACCTTGTCCTCGGGCCTCGCCGGGGCGGCCGAGAAGGTGCTGCCGGGAATCTCTTCCGAGTCGTAGATCGGATACTTCTTCGAAATCGTGTCGGCGACATCCACCGGCAGGAAACGCGGCTCGCCACGTGCTTTGGCTGTGGCGGCAATCGCCTCCGCCGTGGTCTTGCTATCGAGCGGACCCACCGACAGATAGGCCGACAGCGATTCGTCCCGCGCCATCTCGGCAATCTGCGCGGTGGCGAACTGCTCGGTCTGCACTTTGTCGGGCGCGACGCCGGACTCGGACAGAATGACGTGCAGCAGCTTGATATTCGCAGGCGTACGACCGATCACTCCTATCTTGCGGCCGGTGAGGTCCGCGATGCTTTTCACCGCCCCGCCCTTCTTGGTTTTCGACGGCACCGACCACAGCGTCACCATGTTCTTGCGCAGAATTGCCACCGACTGGGCGTCGGTCGGCAGATCGAGATCGCCGCGGGTGACCGCAAGATCGGCCTGGCCCTTGCTCCATGCGAGAAGGCTCGGCGTCGCGCCATCGGTGACCACCGGCATCAGCCGCACCGAGCTGTGATCGCGCGCGAAGCTCTGCGCCAGCGCCTGGATCAGCTTGAGGTCGTCGCTCCCGACCGGACCGACCGCAATCCGCAGCGTCACCGGCCGCAATTCGTAGACCAGCACGCCGAACACGCCCGCCACCAGGGCGAAGACCGTGAGCACGGTCGCCAGCATCAGCCGCGAGCGATTGCGCCGCCGCCGCCTGCGCAAGGATTCATTGCTGCCGTCAGGCGATGTCATCGCCGCCACCCGGTCCATCATTACCGCCCTACCGCCGCGTCAGGCGCGCCATGCGCCGCTGCAAGGGCGGTTTTGCGGCAGACTGCCCGATTTTGACAACGCTCGCTGGAATTAGTCTGGCAATTTTGACCGCTTTTCCGCGCTGAACCCTATTCCGCCATCTCCAGCGGCGCCGGATCCGCCGGTTCGGGGCCGGCGAGCTTGCGTTCCTCCATAATAGCGATGCAGATCGCCGAGCCGGCGAGCATCACCGCAGCCGCAGCGAAAACCCAGCGGAATGCCGCGACCATGTCGGTCGCCGCCACCGCTCCGACCGCGTGGCGATGCTCGGTGCCGCCAAGTTGCAGTTCGCCTCCGAAAGCGATCATCAGCACCGCGGTGAACGCGGCGACGGAGAACGACGCCATCAGCGCCCGGAAGAAGTTCATCGCGCCGGTGGCGGTGCCGATCTGCGGCCGCGGCACCGCATTCTGGATCGACACCACGGTAACGGGGAACACGGTGCCGAGCCCGATCGAGAACACCGACAGCAGCGTCAGGAACACCCACAGCGGCAGTGGCGTCAGCGCCGCGATTGTCGCGGCCATTATCGCGGAGAACGCGGTGCCGCAGATCGCGATCCGCTTGTAGCGCTCGACCTTGACCATCGCCCTGCCGGTGAATGCAGCGCCCAGCACCGACACGGCGGCGATCGGGATCAGCGCCAAGCCGGACTGGCTCGCGGTGAGGTGATACACCGCCTCGTAGTACAGTGGCATGTGCACGGTGAGGCCGATCATCGCCCCCATCGCGAACCCGCCGGCCGCCATGGCCCATGGCACCACCCTGCCGCCCATCAATTGCAGCGGCAGGAAAGGCTCCGGCGATCGTAGCGCGTGCCAGACGAAGCTGGTCGCCAGCAGCACCGCACCGCCGGCGAGTGCCAGAATGGTTGGCGACAGCCACGCAAACCGGGTCCCGCCCCAGGTCAGCACCAGCATCAGGGCCAGCGCCGACGCCATCAGCAGCACGCCGCCGAGCCAGTCCACCTTGCGGCGGCGGTGATACACCGGGATTTTCGCCATCTTCGGCAGCAGCAGCACCAGCGCGCCGGCCGCCAGCGGCAGGTTGATCCAGAAGATCATCGACCAGTGCAGATGCTCGGCGAAGGCGCCGCCGAGGATGGGGCCACCGATCCCGGCCGACACCCAGACGGCCGAGAAGTAAGCCTGATACTGGCCGCGCTCGCGCGGCGTCACCACGTCGGAGATCACGGTCTGCACGATCGGCATGATGCCGCCGCCGCCGAGCCCCTGCAGTGCGCGGCCGAAAATCAGCACCAGCAGGCTCGGCGCCAACGCGCACATCACGGAACCCGCCACGAACAGGCTGAGCGACGCGATGATGGTAGCGCGGCGGCCATAGATGTCGGCGAGGCTGCCGAACACTGGCGCGACCGCGGTTGAGGACAACAGATAGGCTGTAATCACCCAGGACAGGTTCTCGACGTCGCCGAATTGCCGGCCGATTGTCGGCAGCGCCGTGGCCACGATGGTTTGATCGAGCGCGGCAAGGAACATGGCGAGCAGCAGGCTGAGCAGGATGGCGCGAACCTCGCCCTGCGTCAGCGGGCTCGCCGGCGCCAAAGGCGGCGCCTCGCCGAAATCGATCACCTCGGTGGGGATGTGGGAGAGTTCCGCCGCCGTCTCGTCGGACATCAGATGCCGGCCGACCGGCTCACGGCTTTGGGGCTCAGGCATGCTCATGCGGGCGCAGAATCTCGTCGGTGAAGTTCGGGAATATCGCTGCGTCAGTCACTAGCCCAAGCGACCGGCCAGGGGCAGCCACCGCGGTGCATAGGTGTCTCGCGCAGGTCGCGGGCGCATCCTGCGCACGGATTTGCCGCGTTCCGCAATGCGGAAGCACCATATCACCAATCACCGCGGCCCCGATCGGAGGCGCTTACTTGTCCTTCGCGAACGGAATGTATCTCTGATATTCTTTCGGCACCGTGCTGCGATAGCGCTCGGGGACGGTGCGCGTGTCGATCGCGTGCTCAATTTCCTGGCGGCGGGTCATCGGTTTCGCAGCCTTGCTCGGTTCAGGCCTAGCAGATGCTCCTGACGCCGGCGGCGCCGCCTTGGTCGAGTCGTCGTGCTTGGAGATGCGGTCGTGCTTTGCCCCGACCTGCGCAGCGGCGCCGGCCGAGCCTACGATTACAATTGCCGCCGCGAGTGCCGCCAATCGCCCTGCACGCGCAACCATCGAGCTTCCTCCGGTCTGGATCAGATCACATTGGTAGAAGCTTAGCGCAAGATTTGCCGCTCGGCTCGTGACGAATTCTGACACTCACGTAACAGTCTGCCCGGGGCTGCGACAGCAATTGAGCAACGAAGCGCTACCTTGGTGCCTCCGGCCGTGTCCGCATTGACGGATCTTTAGCTAAACGCCCCGCACCGGGATTGATTTGTTGCGCGATCGTGCGACGCTGCGGCGCGAAAGTGGACCGGGCCGCCGCTGACCCGGCGCCCGCGAAAACATCGACAGGCTCGACAGCTGGGAGCTACAGTCATGATGTCAGTCCGAAGCCGTTTCGCCTCCGCCTCTGTGGCCGCGCTGTTGATCGGCAACGCCGTGATTTCACCGGCGCAGGCTTGTACCCGCCTCGTCTATCTCGGCGCCGGCAATCAGGTGATTACCGCGCGCTCGATGGATTGGGCGCGCGCCATCGGCACCAATCTGTGGATCTTCCCGCGTGGCGCCAAGCGCAACGGCGAAGTCGGGCCGCACTCGCTGCAGTGGACATCGCGGTACGGCAGCGTCATCGCGTCTGCCTACGATCTCGCGACGTCCGACGGCGTCAACGAGGCCGGGCTGGTCGCCAACGTGCTGTGGCTGGCCGAATCCAGCTATCCGCAATTCGACGGCAGCAAGCCAGGATTGGCGATGTCGCTGTGGGCGCAATACGTGCTCGACAGCTATGCGACCGTCAAGGAAGCCGTCGATGAGCTGACCCGGGAGCCTTTCACCGTCGTCACTGCCAATCTACCGGACGAGGACCGTCCTGCCACCGTGCATCTGTCGCTTTCCGACCCGAGCGGCGACAGCGCCATCATCGAATACATCGACGGCAAGCAGGTGATCCATCACAGCCGCAGCTACCAGGTGATGACCAACTCGCCGATCTTCGAACAGCAGCTCGCGCTCAACGCCTACTGGCAGCAGATCGGCGGCACCGTGATGTTGCCGGGCACCAACCGCGCCGCCGATCGCTTCGCCCGCGCATCGTTTTATGTCGATGCCATTCCGAAATCGGAAAATCCGACCGAGGCGCTCGCCAGCGTATTCGGCGTGATCCGCAATGCCTCGGTTCCCTACGGCATCACGACGCCCGATCAGCCCAACATTTCCTCGACACGCTGGCGCAGCGTGATCGACCACAAGCGCAAGCTGTATTTCTTCGAATCCGCGCTGACACCGAACGTTTTCTGGGTCGATTTGACCAAGATCGATTTCTCGGACAAGGGCGCGGTGAAGAAGCTTGATCTCGGCCCCGGCCAGAGCAACACTTTCGCCGGCGAGGTCCACGATCAGTTCAAGCCGAGCCCGCCGTTCAAGTTTCTGGGGCTTCCAACCAAGGAATAGCGCCGCGCAGTCAGCCAAAGTGCGGCGGCTTACTTGATCCTGTTGATCCGCCGCAGGTCGGCGTCGATGCGGGATTGCCAGCCGTCGCCGTCGGCCTTGTATTTGTCGATCACCGCGCGCGACAGCCGCAGCGACACCAGTTTCTTGGTCGGCGCCTTGTTCGGCCCCCCGCCCGCGCCGGATCGACGCGGCGAGATCGGGGAAGACTTTGGCGAAAGGCTGTGCCTTGGCGAAATCCTCGGCGGTCCACTCCGGGCTGTCGCCGACCTCGTCTTAATCCTCTTTCGTGTAGCCCCGCCCGGGCTGGAACGTCTTCTGAGTTTTTCTAGTCATCAAGCAGCCTCCTTTCGCGTCGGTTGGCATCTGTGCTGCTGAGCATGGACCAACCGCCGCCGGCCGCCTACATCACCCCGGCACCTTTCCGGAGATCCCTATGCCTGCCGAGACCTCCCTTCCGCCGGATGCCGCGTCCGGCGCAACGCTCGCCAATTGGCGCGTCCCGCCGTTCAGCCGCTGGGCGTTCCAGCATGTCGACGAGCTGATCGCCACGGCCCGGATCGCCAAAGCGCCGGACGACGTCTGGCGCCTGCCCGACGCGCCGCGCAGCTTCGATGACTTCAGTGTCCGCGCCCAGGGCGGCGAGACGCTCGACTTCGCCGGCTTCCTCGACGCCACCGCGACCGACGCGCTGGTGATCATCCAGGACGGCGCCATCGTCTGCGAAACCTACGCAAACGGCATGACCGCGCAGACGCCGCACATCATCATGTCGGCGTCGAAATCGATCACCGGACTGATCGCCGGCATTCTGGCCGACCGCAGCACGCTCGATCTTGAAGCCGAGGTGACGACCGTGCTGCCCGAGATTGCCGGAACAGCCTACGCGGGCGCGACGTTGCGGCAGATGCTGGACATGCGCACCGGCATCGTGCTCGACATCGAAGCCACCCGAGACTACGCGGCTGCCGCCGGCTGGGACGCCCTGGCGCCGGATCAGCCAGCATCGGATCTGAAAAGCTTTTACCAGAACCTCGCGATCAAACCGCAGCCGCATGGCGGCTCGTTCCGCTACGCCTCGGCCAACACCGATCTGCTCGGCTGGGCGATCGAGCGTGCCAGCGGACACCGCTTTGCCGAGTTGGTATCTGAGCTACTTTGGCGACCGCTCGGCGCCGAGCAGCCGGCGTCGATCACGCTGGATCGCGGCGGCCTCGCCCGCACCACCGGCGGCTTCAGCATGACCGCGCGCGACTTTGCCCGCCTCGGCCAATTACTTCAGGGCGGCGGGGCGCGCGACGGACGTCCAGTCGTGCCGCCCGCATGGGTCGACGACCTATGGCGCAATGGCGACCGTGCCGCGTGGAAGACCGGCGAGTGGCAAAAGCTGTTTCCCTATCGCCGCATGAGCTATCGCGGCGGCTGGTACGTCGTGGACGACGAGCCGGCCATGATGTTCGCGATGGGCATCCACGGTCAGAACCTGTTCGTCGATCCCACGCATCGCCTGGTGATCGCGAAGCTCTCGTCGCAGGGCACGCCGGTCGACACCGCCGCATGGGCGGTGACTCATCGCGCGTTGCCGGAAATCCGCCGCTGTCTCGGCGGCTGACGATGTGACGCCATGAGCTGACGGGTGACATAAAAAGGCCCGGTCGCCGATCGGCGCCCGGGCCAAGTCAAGGGAGGAAACGCCCCAAGGAAGGGGACCGCGACGCACCGCGCCGCGGCTGTGCTTGTTGTCTCACAATCGCTGCGTGCAGACTATTTGGGGACGTCCCGAGCCGTAGTTTTACGGAGGTACCCGGCTCGGGAGTTACGCCGTCGCACATCCGGTTGGGCTGTGATGTCGTTCACACAACACTCCACGACCTTGACGGCCGGAGCCGGTCCGGCAACTCTCAGCAATTACCGATGCTGCGCAGCTCAAGCTTGGAAGCTGATCCTCATGCCTAACGCCGTCCGATCAGTTGCGGCCCGATCCCTCGCCCGCACCTTCATGCTCGGGCTGCTCATCGCCGCTGTGGCGCCGCATCTCGCCAGCGCGCAATCGGGCAGCGCCGGCGGCAGCCTTGGCGACGGCGAGAAGTCGCTGTCCGGCTCCCGCGGGCCGCGCAGCGTCGAAGCGCCGGCGCCTGCCCGCCCCCGTCAAAAAGCACGCGAGAAGCCGCGGGCCGCGCGGTCGGGCGGTGGTGCCGTTGGTGGTGGCAGCGCTGCCAACTTCGACGGCGCCTGGGCGGTGGTCAGCGTCGGCCGGCCGTGCGGCGGCGCCTCCGAGGCGATCGTGATCTCCGGCGGCCGGTTTGCCGGGCAATACACCTCCGGCACGGTGGCGCCGAGCGGCCAGACCAGCGGCGCCGGCTCCGCCAACGGCATCAGTTGGACCTCGTCCGGCCGGTTCGCCGCCCGCAGCGGCTCCGGCAGCTTCCGCCGCTCCGACGGCTGCGTCGGCACCTGGACTGCATCCAAGCAATAGCTGAGCTTCAGATCATCAGCGGCCAGAGCCGTCGGCGCAGACCGCGCCGACGATGCGGCAGGCTTTGCCGGATTTGCCGCAAGCGCTGAGCGCGGCCTCGCGCGCGCTGTCGACCTTGTCGCGATCGACCAGCGACCAGGCCTGCGGCGACACCGCGAAGGCGCCGCAGCGTCCGCCATAGAAGCTCAGCTCCATCGCGCACTTTGCTCCGCCGCATTTGGCGCGGGCATCGGCCACCGCCGCTTTGCGCGAAGCGTGATTCCAGGCGATGCCCCACTTCTCTTTGTCGGGGTCGTAGACGATCGAGCCCCACGGCTTCAGCTCCACCACTTCGCGCAGCCGCGCCAGCAGGGCCTCGGTCGGCTCGCCGGTCTGCGGCAGCGAAGCGCGCTGCTCGAATTTGCTGATCGCCTGCTTGAGGCCGCTGCTGCTGTTCGGCACATCCGGATCGAAATTCAGCTCATACAGCCGCTCGCGGAGTTCGCGGAGCGCCGCAGGCTCGGTCAGCGGCATCCTCTCCGGATCGAGCCACGGCGCCGGGTTGAGCCGCGCCTCCTGAACCGGCGACGCAGCCGCGGCCGACGGCGGCGCCGGCGCCACGAAGTAGAACGTGCCGTCGATCGGCGACGACGCCACCCAGGGCTGCTGTGCGCCCGCGGTCGCGCGCATCACCGCGAGCCCGACCTGATTGAAGGTCTGAAACAGATCGAGCCCGGCGCGCCGCACCGTCGCGGCCAGCGCGCGCGTATACGGGCTATGGCCGTCGCCGCCGTCGAGCGCGACGCTGCCGGGCTGCGTCGCATAGGAAATCAGCGTGCCGTCCGGCGCCCTCATCTGCGCGAGGCCACCTTCGGCGGCTCGTAGCCCGCGCGCGCCAAATGGGTTGTTGCGGCAGGCGTCGAGGATCACGATTTTCAGCCGCGTCCCCGCCCCCTGCATCTGCCGCAGCACGACGTTGACGTCGACCATCTCGAAATCGACATCGGCCTCGCGCACCGGATTGGCGTTGACCGGCACCAGATAGTTCGAGCCGCTGACCTGCACGCCGTGGCCGGCGTAGTAGAACAATGCGACGTCGGCGCCCTCGATCTGCCGGCCGAAGCGCTGGATCGCGGCGTCGAGTCCCGCCTTATCGAGGTCGAGCTGAGCCCCTCCCCCGACCAGCGTGAAGCCGACCCTGGCGAGCGTTTCGGCCATCAGCGCCGCATCATTCTTCGGATTGTCGAGCCGCGACACGTTCTGATAGCCGGAATTGCCGATCACCAGGGCGACGCGCTTTTCGGCACACGCCGGCGAATGCCAGAGCACAGCCAGCGCCAGCAATAGAGCCGCCACGATGCCAACCCGCGCCATGTCCCATCCGCTCAGCCAGACCACCACGGCGACAAGACTAGCCGTTTTGCACAGCACGGGAAAAGTGGGATGAAGAGGGATAACGAAACGGCAGCGAGCTTTGGCCCCCCAAGCTTGCTGCGTCAGCATTTGGCGCTCTTCTCAACTCGTCATGCCCGGCCTTGTGCCGGGCATCCACGCCTTGCTGACGCCAACGCGGAAAAGGCGTGGATGGCCGGGACAAGCCCGGCCATGACGAACTCAAGGGCGATCAACAAACATCTCCTTTGAACGATTCAAGATCCCGACGCGATCCCGCTAAGTACGCGACCCGGCGCGTCGGGCGCAGGCAAATCAATGCGATACATGGCCGCGCCGACCGACCCGATCGCGGCGTTCGATCAATTCCAAATTCAGTTCGCGCATAAGCTTTGCCGCCGCGTTGATGCACGCGGAGATGTGCGATTAGTAGCCCCGATAACTGGGGACGAGGAATGACATCCATCGATGCCGGCGCGAATGCTGGCCGCGCAGCCGTGCTCAATGCACTGTTTCTGACCACCGCGTTGATCGCGCCGAGCACCGGGCTTTCGTCGCCTGCGTCGGCGCAAACCACCAAACCGGCCGCGACCGAATTGCCCGCAGTCGAGATCACCGCGCCGCAAGCGAGCCGCCGCCAGGCCCAGGCCCCGCGCGCCAGCAACCGTCCTGCCACAGGGCCTTCGCGACGTTCCGCGCAGCGCACCGCGCGAGCGCCGCAGCCGGCGCAGCCTTCCCAGCGCGCCGTTTTCGAACGCGGCACCGACCCCGTCCCTGGCTTTGTGCCCAGCGTCAGCGCCAGCGGCACCAAGACCGACACCAAGCTGATTGAGACGCCGCAATCGATCTCGGTGGTCAGCCGCGACAATCTCGATGCGCGCGGCGTCGACACCATCGCCCAGGCGCTGCAATACAGCGCCGGCGTCGCGGTGCAGACCGGCGGCGCCGATCCGCGCTACGATCAGGCGCGCATCCGCGGCTTCGAAACCAACGGCTTCTCCAATTATCGCGACGGCTTGCGCGACATCGGCAACGGCTCGGCGTATTTCTCGGTGTTTCGCAACGAGCCCTACGGCGTGCAGCGTGTCGACATCGTCAAGGGGCCGAGCTCGGTGATGTATGGCCAGAGCCCGCCCGGCGGCCTGATCGACCTGATCAGCAAGCGGCCGACCGAGCAGGCATTCGGCGAAGTGGTCGGGCTGGTCGGCAGCGCCGACCGGCTGCAGGGCGCGTTCGACGTCGGCGGCCCGCTCGACAAGGACAAGTCGCTGTTCTATCGGCTCACCGGCGTGCTGCGCGACTCCGACGCGCAGATCGCCAAATTCTCCGACAAGGTCAAGGACGATCGCGCCTATATCGCGCCGGCGATCACCTGGCGGCCGACCAACGACACCACGCTGACGATCCTCAGCGACTATCAGCACGATGTCACCGGCAACGCGTTTCCGCTGTCGGTCGCCACCGTGCGCGGCGGCAAGGTCGTCAAGATGAGCGCGCTGCCGCTGTTTCTCGGCGATCCGTCGTACAACACCTTCGATCAGACGCAATACCGGATCGGCTATCAGTTCGAGCACCGCTTCAGCGACGATCTGATCGTGCGCTCGCGGGCGCGCTACGGCCACGTCGACCTGGAATATCGCTATCTCACCTTCGCCGGCACGCCGCTCGACACCCAGACAATGTATCCGCGCGTGTCGCGTCGCGTGTTCGAGACCAGCGACAGCTTCAACACCGACAACCACCTCATCGCCAAGACCTGGACCGGCGATCTGCAGCACACCGTGCTGGCCGGCATGGACTATCAGGCGTTCGAGCTCTCCAACAAGCAATACAACGGCGCCGCGCCGTCGCTCAGCCGGATCAATCCGGTCTACGGCCAGGCGGTGGCGATGCCGACGACGCTGGCGCAGAGCTTCAACCAGACCTTGAACCAAGCCGGCCTGTATCTGCAGGACCAGATCAAATGGCAGAACTGGCTGCTGACGCTCGGCGGCCGTTTCGACCAGGCGCAGCAGGACACGCTCAATCGCATCACCGGCCAGCCGCAGATCAGCAACGACACCTCGTTCACCAAGCGCGCCGGCCTCACTTATCTGTTCGACAGCGGCGTCGCGCCCTATGTAAGTTACTCCGAATCGTTCATGCCGACCGCCGGCACGCAGTTCACCGGCGAGGCGTTCCGGCCGACCACCGGCAAGCAAGTCGAAGGCGGTCTGAAGTTCCAGCCGAACCGCGACCTGCTGTTCACCGCCGCGGCGTTCGACCTCACCCAGAACAACGTGCTCACCGCCGATCCCAACAACCTGAACTACAGCATCCAGACCGGCCAGGTGAATTCGCGCGGATTCGAATTCGAGGTGCTGGCCAAACCGGTCGCGGGTCTCAACGTCGTCGCCAGCTATACGGTGCTCGACATGAAGATCACCGAGAGCAACAACGGCGACGTCGGCAAGGTGCCGTTGCAGCAGCCGCGCAACATGGCTTCGGCCTTCGCCGACTACACGTTGCAAAGCGGTCCGCTGGCCGGCTGGGGCCTCGGCGCCGGCGTCCGCTATGTCGGCGAGTCCTACATGGACGCGGCCAACACGCTGACCAACGACGCCTACACGGTGTTCGACGCCGGGCTGCATTATCGCCAGCCCAAGGGCATGAACTTCGCCCTCAACGTCAAGAACATCGCCAACAAGGACAATCTGCTCTGCACCGTCACCGGCGGCTGCCAATACATCACCCCGCGGGTGATCACCGCGACCGCGAGCTATCGCTGGTGACGGGCACGCGCAGCCTTCGGATCTGGAGCAAGGTCCACACCTGGACCTCGCTGATCAGCATGCTGTTCCTGCTGATGCTGTGCATCACCGGCCTGCCGCTGATCTTTCATGAAGAGATCGAGGAACTGAGTGAGCAGCGCTTCGCCGCCCCGCAACTCCCGAGCGGCAAGCCGGCCGCGCCGGTGGACGATGTCGTCCGCGCGGCGCAGCAAGCCCGCCCCGGCGATCATGTGCTGTTCGTCACCTGGCGCGACGAGCAGCCGTCGGTCGTCGTGGTGTCGATGTCGCCGACCCCGAAGCCGGTGCGTGGTCAATTCTATCGCCTGGTGATAGACGGCCGCACCAAGGCCGTGCTCGGCGAGGAGCAGCCGCAACGCGGCGTCATGGATATCATCCTGCTGCTGCACAAGAACATGCTGCTGGAGCTGCCTGGCGAATTGTTCCTCGGCGCAATGGGCCTGCTGCTGGTGGTGTCGATCGTGTCCGGCGTCGTGGTCTATGCGCCGTTCATGCGCCGGCTCGAATTCGGCACCGTGCGCCAGCGCTCGCGGCGGCTGAAATGGCTCGACCTGCATAATCTGTTCGGCATCGTCACCACGGTCTGGCTGATCGTCGTCGGCGGCACCGGCGCGATCAACACGCTGGCGATGCCGATGTACGACTACTGGCGCAGCCAGGAATTGCCGCCGCTGCTGGCGCCGTATCGCGGAGCACCGGTGGCGCAGCCCTCCTCGCTCGATCAAGCCATCGCCCGCGTCCGCGCCGCGCTGCCGGACGGCCGCCTGACTTCGATCACCATGCCGACGGCGGAGAATTTTGGCAGTCCGCGGCATCTCGTGGTGTGGATGAAAGGCAGCTCGGCGCTGACCGCGCTGCTCAACACGCCGACGCTGGTCTATGTCGACCAGAGCGTGCCGGTGCTGGTGCCGCAGATGCCGTGGTATCTGAAACTCCTGCAGATGTCGCGGCCGCTGCATTTCGGCGATTATGGCGGCCTGCCATTGAAAATCGTGTGGGCCCTGCTCGATCTCGTCTGCATCATCGTGCTAATCACCGGCCTGTACCTGTGGATCGCCAAACGGCGCTTCGGCGGCCCCGCCCGCGCCCGCGCCGCAGCTGAGCCGACCGGGACGAGGCCCGCATGACCAACCCCCGCAGAGCCTCGTCCACCACCGCGCAAATCTTCGCCGCCCCGCTCGCCATCGGCATCATCAGCGCCCTCGGCCTAACCACCGCCCTGCTCGGCGACGGCGTTTGGGATTGGATCTCCTGGGCCGCGTTGAGCCTGCCGGTCGCCGTGGCGGTGGTGTATTGGCGAATCGGCGCCAGACGAGCCGAGCCGCGCTAGCAGGCACGAAGGCAACTCCATCGTCATTGCGAGCCAACGGGTCCGGCCTTCGGCCGGCCCGATGACAGGCTCCGCGAAGCAATCCAGAGCCACATGCGCGGCGTGGATTGCTTCGTCGCTTCGCTCCTCGCAATGACGGCGGTGCGGAATATCGGCTGCCCCGAAATCAGGCCAAAGCCCGCCTACTTCACCAGCTCACACCCGCCCTCGGCCAGCGGCCGGAATGCCTTGTCGGCCTGAATCGTGGAAACCAGCCGATAGTAATCGTACGGATATTTCGACTCCTCCGGCTTCTTCACCTCGAACAGATACATCGGGTGCACCACGCGGCCGTCCTGGCGGATGGTGACGTCGCCGAACAGCTTGTCCTTGCCGTTGAACGTCTTCATCTGCGGCACCACCTGCTTGGCATCATCGCTGCCGGTGGCGGCGACCGCGTTGAGATAGGCCAGCGTCGATGCATAGACGCCGGCCTGGTTACCGCTCGGCATCTTGCCGTTCATGCCGGGGCGCTGCGCGAAGCGCTTGGCGAAGGCGCGGGTGTCATCGTTCATGTCCCAATAGAACGCCTCCATCAGCTGCAGGCCCTGCGCGACCTTGATGCCCATGCCGTGAATGTCGTTGATGAACAGCAGGAACGCGACCAGCTTCTGGCCGCCTTGCTGGATGCCGAATTCAGCCGCCTGCTTGACGGTGTTGATGGTGTCGCCGCCGGCATTGGCGAGGCCGATCACGCCTGCCTTCGAGGTCTGCGCCTGCAGCAGGAACGAGGCAAAGTCCGAAGTGCCGAGCGGATGCTTGCTCGAGCCGATCACCTTGCCGCCATGCGCCTCGATGTATTTGCTGGCTTCCGCCTCGATGCCCTTGCCGAGCGCGTAGTCCACCGTGATGAAGTACCAGTCCTTGCCGCCGCGCTCGACCATCGCCGCCGCGGTGGTGTTGCCGGTCGCCCAGGTGTCGTTGACCCACTGGATGGTGTTGGGCGAGCAGGCCTTGCCGGTGAGGTCCGAGCTCGCGGTCGAGGAGGCCAGGAACGTCATCTTGGTGCCGCGCAGCAGCGAGTTGATCGACAGCCCGACCGACGAGTTCGGCACGTCGACGATGGCGTCGACGCCCTCGTTCTCCAGCCAGCGCCGCGCGATGGCGTTGCCGACATCGGCCTTGTTCTGATGGTCGGCATAGACGATCTCGACTTTGATGTCCTTGCCGCCGCCGGCGAAGTCCTCGGCGGCCATGCGCGCGGCCTCGACCGAGCCCATGCCGTTGGTGTCCTGGAAGATGCCGGAAATATCGTTGAGCACGCCGACGCGCACGACATTGCCGGAGATCTCGGCGCTGGCGGTGCTGCTCAGCAGGCAAGCGGTCGCAAGGCCCAGCAGGCCCTTGGTGATGGTCATGACTCTCTCCCTGAAGTGATTGTTCGTTGGTGACGCCGCCGGTCGTTGCCGGCGACGTTTAGTTCAGAACTGACGGTCCGGAATCCGCACCACCAGCCCGTCGAGATCGTCGTTGAGCTTGATCTGGCACGACAGCCTGCTGGTCGGCAGCCGCTCCGCGGCCGTGCCGTCGAGCAGATCGTCTTCGTTGCCGTCGACCGGCGGCAGCTTGCTCAGGCCCTCCTCGACATAGACGTGGCAGGTGGCGCACACGGCGTTGCCGCCGCATTCTGCGACGATGCCGTCCAGCCCCTGGCTCAGCGCCGCGTACATCACGCTGTCACCGACTGCGGCCTCGGCGACTTCGCTGCGGCCATCCGGCAAAATGAAAGTAATCGTCGGCATCGCTTCTCCTCGGAGCCTCACTCAAACCTAAGGGCGATTTCTCGGCCCCATTTCACTCGGTTAATCGCTCACAAATTCTGTCATGGCCGGGCTTGTCCCGGCCATCCACGCCTTTTTTTGGATCTCCGGCAGCAAGGCGTGGATGCCCGGCACAAGGCCGGGCATGACGCGGGGAAATGAAAGTGCCTGCTATCAAAGGGCGCATCGTCGGCCAGGCTCTTAGGCCGGTGTCAGTTGCAACGGCAGGCTTTCCAGCCCGCGCAGCGTGTTGTTGAAGCGGCGCTTGACCGGCCCGGCGATCTCGATCGTCTTGACCTTGCGGGCCATCGCCGCGAGCACCACCTCGCCTTCCAGCCGCGCGACGAGCTGGCCGACGCACATATGGATGCCCGAGCCGAAGCCGACATGGCCGGACGTCTTGCGGGTGATGTCATAGCGGTCCGGCTGGTCCCAGCGTCGCGGGTCGCGATTGGCGGAGCCGAGGAACATCAGCACCTTCTCGCCCTCGCCGATCATGCCGCCGCCGATCTCGACGTCGCGCGTCGTGGTGCGGAAGAAGGTCTGCACCGGGCTTTCGAACCGCACCGCCTCCTCGAAGGCGTTGCGCGCCAGCGCCGGATCGGCGCGCAGCCGCGCAAGCTCCTCCGGAAACCGCGCCAGGCAATACATCGCCGCGCCGATGCCGTTCACCGTGGTATCGAGCCCGGCCGACAGCAGCGAGCGCACCAGCAGCGGCGCTTCGTCCGGGGTGATCTCGCCGCTGTCGGTGAATGCGTGGATGCAGGCGCCGAACCCGCCCGGCGCGAGGCTCGGCCGCTGGCATTGCTCGTTGACATAGGCCTGATGCGGCGCCGAGCGCTCGATCGCGGACTGGCGTAGCTCGTTCGGCGGGCCGAATGCATTGAACACCAGTCCGGCGTAAGGCAGCAGGTTCTCGCGGCCCTCCTGCTTCAGCCCCATCGCGTCGGGAAACACCGACAGCGGATAGGCCTCGGCCAGATCGGCGATCGCATCGATGCTGCCGCCGCGCGCCAGCAGCTCGTCGATCTTCGCGTCCGCTGCCGCCGCGAAACTATCACGCAGCCGCTTCATCGTCGCCGGCGACAGCACCTTGCTGAGCACCGCGCGGGTGCGGGTATGCGCCGGCGGATCGGCCTCGAGGATCAGGCTCGGCGGCCGCCAGGGCTTCTCCTTCTTGAAGTCGCTGAGCCCGACGCCGCGGCTCGAGCAGAACGTCTGCGGATCGTTGAGCACCGCATAGACTTCGGCGTAGCGTGCGACGCCATAGACCTTCCATTTGTCGAGATAGACCACCGGGCCGGCGTCCCGCATCGCTTGCTGGTCCGGATAGGGATCGGTGAAGAACTCCATCGAGAACGGATCGATCGAAAGATGCGGAATCGGCGCCGGCACGCCGGTCGGCGCCGTGGCCGGCGACGCAGCTTGGGTTGCAGTCATCTCGTCCTCCCTTTCATCAACGCACTTGCATTCGGCACTTGTGAACCGTGCGCGCGTGTCCTTATGTCTGCTCACCTGCCGCCAGCTTTCGAAAGCGCCATGTCCGGTTCGCCTCCTAGAAAATCACGACGCAATCCCGCCGCGACACTGGCGGCGAGCGCGCCGACACTCGACCTCGAACGCTACGTGCCGGCTTTCATCACCTTCATCGCCAACAAGCTGTCCAACAGCGCCACGGCGTTCTATCAGCGCGAATTCGGGGTCAACGTCACCGAGTGGCGCATCATGTCGCTGCTGGCGATCGAGCCGGGCATCGCGGCGTCGCGGATCTGCCAGGTGATCGGCTTCAACAAGGGCCCGGTCAGCCGCACGCTGGCTGACATGCAGCAGCGCGGACTGATTGTGATCCGCACCGACCCGAACGACGGCCGCAGCCATTCCATCTCGCTGAGCCCCAAGGGCCGCGCTACCCATGACAAGGTGATCGTCGCCGCGCTCGATCGCGAGCGGCGGCTGATGTCGTGCCTCGATGCGGCTGAGCAGGAAGTGCTGATCGATCTGCTGCGCAGGCTGCACAACAATCTCGGTGCCGTCACCGGCGACGCGTGACACGTCTGGCCGCGCGCGTTCAGCCCGCGCGCATAATCGGTGCGCCGCCAAGTCGTTGCCGTTGGGCACAACGCGACATTTGCCGGCCGAATTGCCGAACATGCTTCCTCCCGAACACGGCGACTTGGTCGCTCTTGTTCAGAACAGTTCTCATAGATCAGTTGCCTTGGCAACAAATATGTTGGCGCGGGACGTGACGCCGGCTGCAGTCCGCGAACATGGCGGCCTGCTCGAACAGAGCCACAGACCCCATGGCGCACTCAGTTCTCGACCGGCTCCAGCAGATCGAGGAGATGCGGCTGGCCGGGCTGTACGATCTGCACCTTGGCCTTGAAGTCGGGATGCGCGTCGAACAGCGCCGCAAGGCTGAGATCCTCGGCCGGCCATTCCGCGCCAACGTTGCGCGGCTGTTTCCTGAGCCATTCTGCGGCGCGCTCCGCATCGATGTCGGCGATCTCGTAGGTCAGATGGATGGCATAGTCGTCGTCCGTGCCACGAGCGCCAAGCAGCATCTGCAACGTCGCACGTTCCGGATTGCCATGCTTGCCGTCCCCGGAGAAAACATAGTGCCGGGCGGTGATCCGCTGGAAGAAATCCGAATCGACATTGCGGTCGCTGCCATGGTGCTGCATCTTGAGGATATCGACTTCGAGAACTTCAGGAAGACCGGACGCCTGCTCTCCGGGCTTGCCGAGCCGGCTGGCCATTTCCAATCCCTCCAGGATTTTGTCGCCGCTTGCATCCCCCGTCAGCAGCATGCTGCCGCCGTTGAACTCCACCAGCAACACGATGCTCGACAGGTTGGGCACCGAAGTGTCGCTGTAGGCTGCCAGGACAGCCTCGGCCGTGATCGGCCGTCCCAGTCTGATCTGTTCCTTGATCCATTTGTCATGCTGCTTCTGCAGTGCCAGCAATTCCTCGCGCATCGGGCCGATCACCGTCACCATCAGGCCGTCCACCTCGACCGGCTCGGCGCCCGCTGCGGCCATGATCAGGTCGCCACCCGAGATGTCGTTCGGACTCCAATCCAGCGCCTTGCTGAGCTTGCGTAGATTGCGTCCCTGCGGGACGCTGGCGAGAAGGTGCAACAGTTCCGCCTCGTCCGGGCTCTGCGGCTGCAACGCTGAGAACTCCGTCCCATCAATGCCGGCCAAAATCGGAGCGCTGGGACCGCTCGGCACCTGATTGGTGTTCAGCAGGTCATCGAAACTGTTGTGCCAGAGGCTGGTGACACTCACCCGTAGATCCGGGTTGTTGTCCTGCTGCTCTTCCGCCAGTTCGATGATGCCGTGAATGTGGTCATCGTCGATGTGACTGACCAGCACCACGTCGATCGGAAGGCCGGCGCCATCGTCCAGCGTGTCTCGACGACTGGTCCAGAGCTGGGTGAGCCGGTCCTTCAAAGCGTTCTGGTAGACACCGGCCGGACCGCCGTCGATCAGCATCAGGCGGGGCCGATCGCTGCTCCCATAATGCAGCAGCAGGCAGTCACCCTTTCCCGCAGGCAAGACTTCCAGACTGAAGATCATCCGCGCTCTCCATCACCAAGCCATCTCGCAGGGCGGCGTCGCCCGGTCCGGCAACCGCGGTGCGATCAGATCGACTGCAGCGCGCGCAGCACGTCGAGCATGCCGTGCCCCTGGAAACTTCGCTCGCGTCCGAGATCGGTGGCGCTGTCGCACAGGATTTGTTTGACGCGCCGCGGCTGGCCGACCAATTCGTCGTAGCGCGCCAGCAGCATCGCGGCCGCCCCGCTGACATGCGGCGCCGCCATGCTGGTGCCGGACTCCGGCGCCCACTGTTTGTCCTTCACGGTCGACTGCACGCGTTCGCCCGGTGCCACCAGATCGGGCTTCAGCCGGCCGTCGCCGGTCGGGCCGCGGCTGGAGAAGAAACTAACGCCGTAGGTGTGCGGCCAGTTGCCATGCGTCGAGCCGACGGTGATGACGCTTTCGCTGTTGCCGGGATCGGTAATACTGAAGGCGGCGTAGTTCTCGACCGGCCCCTGCGCCGTCTCGTATTTCTGAAAGCCGCGATTGCCGGCGGCGGCGACGACGACCACTCCGCTTTCGACCAGCCGTTCGCACTCGTTGCACACCGGCGTGCGGCCGCAAGCGAAATTGCGGACGTCGTGCGGGATCGACAGGCTCAGATTGACGCCGTGGATGTTGATGAAATTGTGCCGCTCATTGACGTAGCGGATGTATTGGAGCGCGGAAATCACCGCAAATTCCGTGTTGTCGTCGGATTTGCTCAGCACGCGGAAGTCGTACAGCCGGATGTCCGGGCACATCCCGTCGTAGCTGATGATCTTCGTTTTCGGCCTCGTCGTCGTGGCGGCCGCCGCAACGCCCTGCGCTTGCGAGTCGGCCGCTTCCTTCAGTTTATCTTCCCGGAGCTTGGCGTTTCGAAACGCATTGCCGTTCGCGCCGATAATCCCGGCGACGTGGGTGCCGTGCGGATTGGCCGGCTCGGGGATGTTCTTCAAGGTGATCAGCTTCTCGACTTTGGCCCAGTTGATCGGCCGCTTGTCGCGGAAGTCGCGGGCGATCTCGTCGAGATAGCCGGCAACCTTTTCGTCGGTCAGTCCGACCGCGTTGGCAATGGCTGCAACATCGGCCGGGGCGAGATCGCGGGCGCGGCTGCTGATGATCTCGCGGATGCGGGTAAAATCGAACGTTTTGATGATCCGCGAGTCCGGCGTTCTGGCATCGGCGGCGGCGTCCAGACCGGGGTCGTCGACGTCGAACGCCGGATGGGTGCGGTCGATCCCGGAATCGATCACCGCCCACACGATCTTGTTGCACTTGACCTTGAACAGGGACGCCGCCGCGTCGCCCTTCACCGACGGTACCGAGCGATCGAGCGCGGTCGTCGCCTTGCGGTTGAGCGAAACCTGAAAGATGAAGCCTTCCTGCTCGCCGTCGCGATATGCATCCGCGTCGTCTTGATTGCGCAGCTTCGCGAACAACCTGTCATGGTTGCTCTGAACAATCCCGTATAGTTCGATCATTCCGGCGATGATTTCGTCGACATGGGGCATGTACAACGCAACGGTCTGGTCTGCAGTCAGCGGCGGCGGCAACGGCGGCAAGGCAGGCTGCCGACCTGCTTTGGCCGGTGCGGTCGCTGGAGCGGAGGGCCGTTGGAGCCGACCGATCCAGAAGATCAGGCCCGCCAGGGCAACGTAGCGTTCCAAGGATGAGTAGTCGTTGTAGCTCTGCTGGTCCGTCCTTACGAACGTCGAGCTCGGCGACAGCAGCAGCTCGCGTAGTTGCGGCACCCGCGGCTGCAACTGTTCGATGCGGTCCCTGACCTGCGGCAGCCGCCACCATTGCGTCAACGGCACCAGGATGCAAAGCACTTCGTCGAAATACAGTTCAGCCGCCACCAGTCCTTGCAGATAGGCGACCTTGGCGCTCGGAAGCTCTTCTGTCCTGGTATCTGTGCTGGGATCGTATTCGAACGTTTTCTCTCGCGGTATCGGCCTGGGCAGCCCCAAGGTGTTACGCGTCGCGTCCCAGATATCGCGGCCGTCGGGAATCAGATTGGCGACGTCCGCAGCCGTTGCGGCACGATGCGGAGTGATCAGTACGTCCTGCGTATTGCCGGGATCGAGCGCATAGGCGGCCCAGACATCGCCGAGCAGAGGCGAGTCCTGCAGCACGCGGCGGTCGTCGGCGGGGCCCAACAGGATCGTCTCGAGCAGATCCTTCGGCAGTGGAAACTGCGTCGGTCGCCCGTCCTGGGAATACGGCCATGATTTCTTGCCGGACACGCCGTCGTCGACCATGCGCGCTCCTTCCGGCAGCCTGTACGCTGCCTTGTACGCAGCCTTGTACGCTGCCTATGGTACAATCCTGCACTCGGCTCCGCTCACACCTTGGCGTGCGGATAGGGGAAATCCAGCGGTCTCGTCAGCGTCGGATCGACCCAGCGGCGCAGTGCAGCATCGCACACGGCGTAACCCCAATTGATCAACCGATCCTGGGTCACATCGTCGAGGGCTGCGAGCCGGGTCGCAATCTCGGCGAGCTTCATGGTGCGGTCGTGTGGGCAGTCGAGCGCGTCCGGACCGATCCCATAGTCGGCGATATCGGTGCGGATGCCCCAATAGGTGCCGCTTCGGATCTTCGCCTCGAACGAATCGATCACCTGCCGCTTGCGTAGCGCGCGGACCTGATTGTCGACTAGGTTGAGCACGCGATACGCATGCCGCGCCCAGTCCGTCTTCGGCGCTTCCTCCGGCGCCATCTGACCGCCGGCGTCGCTGACTAGAATTGTAGTGTAGCGCTTCCACGCCGTCTCCAGCCCGAGATTATCGTAGACGCCGCCATCGGTAAGCACAGCCCGGCTGGTATAAGGCGGGCGCTGCAGGTCGTCGCCGGTGTTCGGCACGAAGTCCGCCGGATCAAGCGACAGCTGGAACGGCGACAGCATCGGCGGGAACGCCGACGAGGCCGCCACCGCCTTGGCCAGTTCGACCCTGGGCTGCCTCACTTCGCCAACCCGATAGTCGCGCATATACGGCTTGGAAAAACGCCACAGCGCGCCGGACTGCACGCTGGTCGCGTTGATCACGAAACGCGGCGAATCCGGCAAGTTCTGCAGTGTTGCGCCGTCGAACAATCCGCGGTCATAAGCCTTGGCGATCTCGTCGCCGACTGACGTGCCGGGGAGTACCCCCCGCAGAATCGCACCGACGTCGATCGTGGTACTTGCGAAGGCACGCAGCGGCGCTACGACCTTCGGCACGAACTCTGTCGAAGTCGAACCGGCCGCGAAGCTCAGGTCGCGCCATTTCAAGCCCAGCAGACCGGCGGTGATCGATCCGCCCGAGACGCTGGAGATCCGTTTCAGCTTCCGCAGATAGCCGGTCTCGTACAACCGCCACAGCGCGCCGATGTGAAACACCATGGCGCGGTAGCCGCCGCCGGATAGGCAGAGGGCGATCCCCTCCTCCGGCTGCGATGGGACGCGAGTGTCGCCGCGATCAGACCGCGGATCGACCGGCGATGCCGCAGCAGACGAAATCGTGATTGTTGAATCGGTCATGTCCATTGCCCCTTTGCAATCGGCTGGACGACCTGGCGTGCACGCAAGACTAACGAATGAATAGTATCAATGCTGCTTCATAGCATGCAGCGCGGAAATTCGGCAAGTAACATCTGAAGCGCGAGCGGTTTGCATCGCGCCGCTGAGCGGAAGCGCGGTATCAGCGCGATCGGCACCGACCGCGCAAGCGGCCAATTGGGTTATGATAATTGCCGCCAGAACAGCCCGATCGTCAGCGCGACGCCGAGGATGACGACGCCGATGCGCAGCGCCTTCTCGTTGATGCGACGCAGCACCCAGACGCCGGCCAGATAGCCGACCGTGGATGACACAGCGAGCACGCCGGCCTCCACCCATTGCACCTCCGGTGACAGCGCGAACATCGCAACCGCGGACGCATTCATCGCCGCAGCGAGCGCGTTCTTGGTGGCCCCGGCGTTGCGCGCGTGCATGCCGGCGACCGACAGGGCCGCCATCATCAGAAAGCCGATGCCGCCGCCGAAGTAACCGCCATAGATCGCGATCACGAACTGAATGGCGCCGAGCATCCCGACATTGATCTTGGCCGGCTCCGCTCGTGCGGTGCGGACGAAGCTGCCCCATGCGAACACCCCGGTGGCGAACAGCACCAGCCACGGAATCATCTTGGCAAAGATCGTGGGCGGCGTGATCAGCAGCAGCAATGCGCCGACGGCGCCGCCGACGAGGCTGATGACGATCAGCCAGCGAAACGACAGCCGCCCGACGCCGAGCACCATCGAGCGACCCGCGAACCCTGAAGCCATTTGTCCGGGAAACAGCGCGACCGTCGAAGTGATGTTGGCCGCCAGCGGCGACAGCCCGGTCAGCAGCAGCGCCGGCAGTGTGACGAACGAGCCGCCGCCCGCGAGCGTGTTCTGCATCCCGGCCCACAACCCGGCTACAGCAAGAATGATCAAGGCAGTCATTATGGTCCTTCCAGCCGCCGGAGGGCGCCGGCGCGGGCGCCGCCGTTACGTCGGCCGCTTCTTCAGCTTCGCCCGTTTCGGCAGCAAGGCCGGCCAGGACACGATGTGATCTTCGAGTTGCTCGACCGAAATCTCGGTCTCGCTCGCCTCGACGCGGCCGCGCACCGAGACGCCGGCGTCGTGCACGGTGTTCGGATCACCCGAGATCAGCGGATGCCACCAGTACAGGTCGCGCCCCTCGGCTACCAGCTTGTAGCCGCAGCTCGGCGGCAGCCAGGTCAACTCGCGCACGGTCTGCGGCGTCAGCCGCACGCAGTCCGGCACCCGCTCCGACCGGTTCGCGTAGTCGTGACACGCGCACGCCTGCCCATCGAGCAACCGGCAGCCGACATGGGTAAAGTAGATCCGCCCGGTCTCCTCGTCTTCGAGTTTCTCCAGGCAGCAGCGCGCGCAGCCGTCGCACAGGCTCTCCCATTCGGCCGCGGACATCTCTTCCAAGGTTTTGGTTTTCCAGAAGAAACCGTCCTGGTCGGAGATCTTCTTGCGGGCTGCGGTCATGCCGGTCGGGGTGCTTCCGTGCTGTCAAAAAATGGTTCTAGGGGGAGTAACGCCGACGGCGCAAGCGGTTAGCCCGGGTGGCTGGTCTGAAAGCTGTGGCCGGGCCGCCGCTTTGCTGAAAAATCCCTGCGCGACCATTGGTTTATGGCCGGCTCTCGGCTACAAGAACGAGGATTCTCCAGAACGGCTTCAAGCGCCTTCGGTTTGCCGCAACCCTGCCGCAAGACAGATTGAGGCGCCGGCCCGGCGTCATACGTGATTGGTCGAAACCCGGTGCCGAAGATTCTGCCAGACAACTTCATGCAGCGCATCCGGAACTGGTTTCTGGACCTCGACGCCCGGCTCGACTCGACGCTGTTCTCCTCCGCGGCCGGCATTCGCGAATTGTGGGAACGCTTCGCCACCTTCATGGACCGGTTCTATGTCGGTCACTGGAAGCGCTGGGTGTTCATCGAGCCGCTGTCGGAAGCCGCCACCATGGGCGCCGGCGGCCTGCTCGTGCTGCTGGCGCTGGCCCAGCCGGCGTTCCGCGAGACCACCGACGAGGACTGGCTGAAGAAGTCCGACCTCGCGGTGACGTTCCTCGACCGTTACGGCAACCCGATCGGCAGCCGCGGCATCAAGCATAACGATTCGATTCCGCTCGAAGACTTCCCCGACAACCTGATCAAGGCGACGCTCGCCACCGAAGACCGCCGCTTCTACGACCATTTCGGCATCGACGTCGCCGGCACCGCCCGCGCGCTGGTGACCAACGCGCAGGCCGGCGGCGTGCGCCAGGGCGGCTCGTCGATCACCCAGCAGCTCGCCAAGAATCTGTTCCTGTCGAACGAGCGCACGCTCGAGCGCAAGGTCAACGAGGCGTTCCTGGCGATCTGGCTGGAGACCCGGTTGAGCAAGAACGAGATCCTCAAGCTGTATCTCGACCGCGCCTATATGGGCGGCGGCACCTTCGGCGCCGACGGCGCGGCGCATTTCTACTTCAACAAGTCGGTGCGCGACGTGAACCTCGCCGAGGCTGCGATGCTGGCCGGCCTGTTCAAGGCGCCGACCAAGTTCGCCCCGCACATCAACCTGCCCGCCGCGCGCGCCCGCGCCAACGTCGTGCTCGACAATCTGGTCGACGCCGGGTTCATGACCGAAGGTCAGGTGTTCGGTGCCCGACGCAATCCAGCTTCGGTGGTTGACCGCCGTGACGAGAATTCGCCGAATTACTATCTCGACTGGGCGTTCGACGAAGTCCGCAAGGTCGTCGACACGTTTCCGAAGTCCTACACCGAGCGAGTCTTCGTGGTCCGTACCACGATCGACATGAACGTGCAGCGCGCCGCCGAAGGCGCGATCGAAAACCAGCTCCGCCAGTTCGGCCGCGATTATCATGCAACGCAAGCGGCGACCGTGGTGTCGGATCTCGACGGCGGCGTGCGCGCGATGGTCGGGGGCCGCGACTACGGCTCCAGCCAGTTCAACCGCGCGGTCGACGCCCTTCGCCAACCCGGCTCGTCATTCAAGCCCTATGTGTACACGACCGCGCTGCTCAACGGCTTCAAGCCGACCTCGATCGTGGTCGATGGTCCGGTGTGCATCGGCAATTGGTGCCCGCAGAATTACGGCCACTCTTATTCCGGCTCGGTGACGCTGACCCAGGCGATCACCCGCTCGATCAACGTCGTGCCGGTGAAGCTGTCGATCACGCTCGGCGGCAAGGCCGGGCCGAAAGCCGGCCGCGCCAAGATCATCGAGGTCGCGCGCCGCTTCGGCATCAAGGCGCCGCTGATCGACACGCCATCGCTGCCGATCGGCTCGACCGAAGTGACCGTGCTGGAACACGCCGTCGCCTATGCGACCTTCCCCAACAAGGGCAAGGCGCCGACGCCGCATGCCGTGCTCGAAGTCCGCACCGGCGCCGGCGATCTGGTGTGGCGGTTCGATCGCGACGGCCCGAAGCAGAAGCAGGCAATTCCGGCTTCGGTCGCGGCCGACATGGCCGGCATGATGAGCCACGTGGTCAGCGAGGGCACCGCGCGCCGCGCCGCGCTCGACGGCATTCCGACCGCGGGCAAGACCGGTACCACCAACGCCTATCGCGACGCCTGGTTCGTCGGCTACACCGGCAACTTCAGCTGCGCGGTGTGGTATGGCAACGACGACTACTCGCCGACCAACCGCATGACCGGCGGTTCGCTGCCGGCGCAGACCTGGCACGACATCATGCTGGTGGCGCATCAGGGCGTCGAGGTGAAAGAACTCGCCGGCGTCGGCATGGGCACCAAGCTGCCAGCCTCGCCGGCCCAGGCCAATGCCCGCGCATCCGACGACGATAACAAGCCTGCGCCACCGCCTGTCTTGACACGAAAGGGCGCCGACATCCTGGTACGGGTCGAGAAAATGCTCGACGACGCCGCCAAGGAGATGGACAAGGCCGAGCCCGGCAAGCCGGTGTCGTCGAACTCCGTCGGCTATCCGGACAGCTTCGCCTCGGCCACCGATGGCGCGCCGGCGACGGCGCCGCGCAAGAATTGACGGCCGCGGCAAGCGCAAGGACGAGTGCAACGTGCGCCTGATCTTCTTCACTTTGCTGGCGCTGATCATCGCCGCGGGCGTCGGCGTCGGCGCCACCTGGATGACGGCGACCCGCGGCACCGATTTCGGCACGCTGACGATCGGCGCCTGGACCGCGCGGCCACGCGCCGGCACCGCCGAGATCGATCCCTATGCCCGCGCCTCGATCGCACGCAGCGGCGAACTGCCGATCGGCGCCGGCGACGGCATCGCCTTCATTGCGACCGCCGATGACAACAAGCGCGCGCTCGACGGCCGCTGCGACGTCGAGGTCAGCGGCGTCACGCCGCCGGCGCGGTTCTGGACGCTGACGCTGTACGATCCGCGCGGCGCGCTGATCGCCAACAGCGTGGAGCGCTACGGCTTCACCAGCCAGGAAATCGTCCGCTCCGCCGACGGCGAATTCAAGATCCGCGTTGCCGCGCGGTCGCGCGCCGGCAATTGGCTGCCGACCGGCGGCGTCGATCGCTACATCCTGATGCTGCGGCTGTACGACACCCCGGTCGGTGTCGCCACCCGCACCCAGCGCGACGCGCCGATGCCGGCGATCACCACGGTCGGCTGCCCATGATCCGTTTTCTCGCCACGATCATCGCCGGACTCGTGCTGGGCGGCATCGTGCATCTGGTCAGCGTTCTGGCGCTGCCGCGAATAGCCAGCCAGGACGCCTATGCGCGGCTGATGCCGCTGACCCAGGTCAACCAGGTTTCGCAGCTTCCCGAGATCTCGCCCGCTAATGCACCGCTGCCGTTTCTCGATCCAGCCTTCGCGGTCGCCGTCTGCCGCTACGATCTGTCGAACGGACCGCTGAAGCTGACGGTGCCGGTCAGCCCGGCCTACACCGCGGTGTCGTTCTACACCCGCAGCGAGATCGCTTACTATGCGATCAACGATCGTTCCGCCGGTCGCAAGGTGATCGAGCTCGACCTGATGACCGCCGAGCAGCACGGCAATCTGCCGGAAGACGAAGACGTCACCGCCGCCGACCGCCTGATCATCGACTCGCCGACGACGACCGGCCTGATCGTGATGAAGGCGCTGGCGTCGGAGCCCGGCATGATGAGCCAGGCCCGCGCGGCGCTGAATTCTGCAAGGTGCAGCCGGAGCCGGTAGCGAAGTCATGATCGCCTTAGTCGTAGGGTGGGCAAAGCGAAGCGTGCCCACGGCCGCCGGAACACGAACTACGTTGTTATGACTTTGCGCCGACACGGCCTTGCGCGTCTTCGCCGCCCCTCCCTCCGGCACGCCTAACTAACAACTCCGCCTCCGTCATGGCCGGGCTTGTCCCGGCCATCCACGCCTTTTCCTGAAGGCCGCCACTGCAAAGGCGTGGATGCCCGGGACAAGCCCGGGCATGACGCGTTGATATGTAGTCGATTTCATGAGCGCTTCGCCGCTCGGAGAGTGCTTGCGTCAACGCGCGCTGACGCTCGTGTGAGGAGAACGCGCGCAGTGCGCTCTCGTTACCCCTTCGACACCAGCACATGCCCCCGCGCCGGCCCCGCCGGAAGCGCGAGGTTCGCGGCCTGCACTTCCAACTCCGCGATCAGGCGATCGGCGTCGGCCGCGACCCCATCGGGCGCCATGATCACCAGGCGCTCCAGCGCCCAGCGATAGGATGAGGCGCGCTGGTGCAGGCATTGCTGCACCCATTGAATGATCAGGGCGTTCTCTTCCATCCGGCCGATCGCGTCGGCGCGTTCGCGGGGCGACAGATCCGAGACGTATTTCAGCGCCGCCGCGCGCTTGCGGTCCATCTCCACGACGCGCATCGCGGTGAACTTGAACGGCTCGAAGCGGGTGAGGTCGTTGCGGATGTCTTCGTTCAGCGCGGCGTAGCGCGAGGCGTGCGAGCGATGCGGCTCGTCGACCAGCATCTTGCCGTAGGCGCTGCGGTCGAACGGCGGCGATTGCCGCCACGGCGCGGCGATCGGCTGGTAGTCGCCGAACACGGTCTTCCACGCCGGCCGCGAGCGCGGCGGCTCGATCAGCGGATAGGCCATGTCGCGCAGCGTGCGCTCGTCGTCGGTGAGTTGGAAATCCGACGGCCGGGCGCCGACGCTGCCGGTCGCCTCGATGCCGATCCAGCGGTGCATGTCGTCGGTGACGAAGTCCCCACGGGTCCGGCCGAAATCACCGCCCGCGCAGCCGCCGAGTGTCACACAGAGTGCCGCGAGCATCGTTGCTGCACGCAGGACGCGATCGCCACCGATCAGGGTATCGTGACGAGTCGCACCCATCGCTTCGGTCAGTTCAGGACCGGGCGCGGCGACGGCGACGGCGCGGCGGCGTATCGCCCTGCTCCGGTCCGCGGCCGTCCTGCGAGGGAGCATGACGCTCGATCCGCACGACCGGAAGGATCACCACTGTCGCGCGGTGGCCCGGGGGCGGGACCATGGTTGAGCCCGACCGCCGCGCCGACGCGTCTGCCGGGAATTCAAGGATGGTGCCCATATCGACCTCTCACAGCCCTTCCTGATTTGGTGTGATGCAGGGCCATTAAGTCGCGTTATGGTTAATGCGTTGTTAATGTCGCCGGAATGGGCAGTTGCAACTGCCGCGCGCGAAATGCTATTTGTTCCCTGTGGGGCGGGAACTTCACGCGGACGCGAGGCTTTAGACGTCCATGACCGAGATTCCACCGTCAGACTTCCGGTCGCGTGCGTTGTCCACGATCGGAGCCCAGCCGATTGCGATCACTGCGGCTGCATTGGTCCTGATCGTTTCCGGCATCGGCGCGATCTTCTTGTGGCGAGTGGCCACCGGCATGACGCCGGAGACTGACCGCGTCGCCGCCGGCCGGCAGATACAGGTCCGCGTCGCACAGACGTCCGAACAGATCATGGAAAAGGCCAAGGGCCTCGAAATGTCTCAGCAGGAGTCGATCGATCAGTTGCAGGCGGTGCAGGATCAGCTCCGCACCTTGGAGCAACTGATCACCGCGCAACGCAACGAGACCAAGAAGCTGTCCGATCAGGTCGCGGAAATCGGCAGCAGCCTTGATACTTTGCGGCAGTCCTACGCCTCCGCGCAGCCCGGCGACACCGCCGAACGCCCCGCTGCGACGAAGCCTTCGGCCCGCTCCGCACGTGTCAAAGCGCCGAAGTCACCGCGAAAACGAACAAAAGCACGTCGCTGAGCGACAATAAAAACCCCGGCTTAACCATTTCGCGAGCAAGTTGACGCTGGTTGGCGGCAATCATGTTCGGGAGTTGAGTATGCGTAGGGTTGCGGTGTTGACGGCCGGCTGCAGTGCGCTGGCCGTTCTGGTCGGCCTCGGCGCGGGTCGCGCCTATTTCTCGGCTCCGAGCGCGCCGACCGCGGCCGCATCCGCCGAGCTCACCACCGGAGCGATCGCAACGCGCTGGCCGACACCCGCTTCAGAAGCGCCGAAGTCGCCGGCGCCGCCGATCCAGCCGGTCGTCGCCAAGGAGCCCGCCACGATGCCGGCGCCGGCGCCCGTCCCCGGACCGGCGCAGCAGGCTTGCAATAATCCCAATGCGCTCGGCATCTCGCGCACCGTCGAGATCGATACCACCGGCGGGCCGGGCCTCGGTCTGTCTCAGTATCGCGACTACGACTTCCTGGAGCCGGGCGAAGTCGCGCTGACGTTCGACGACGGCCCTTGGCCGGTGAACACGCCGGCGGTGCTGACTGCTCTCGCCAACGAGTGCGTCAAGGCGGTGTTCTTCCCGATCGGCAAGCATTCGAGCTGGCATCCGGCGATTCTCAAGCAGGTCGTGGCCGCCGGCCACACTGTCGGCTCGCACACCTGGTCGCACGTCAATCTGGCGATCAAGCCGTTCGCCGAGGCCAAGACCGAGATCGAGAAGGGCATCAGCGGCACCGTGCTGGCCGCCGGCCAGCCGACCTCGCCGTTCTTTCGCTTCCCGCAGTTGCGCCAGACGCCGGAGCTGAAGGCCTATCTCGGCGAACGCAACATTGCGACGTTCTCGATCGACATCGACTCCGAGGACTTCCGCATCCACAAGCCGGAGCAGCTGATCAGCGGCGTGATGACCAAGCTGAAGAAGGCCGGCAAAGGCATCATCCTGATGCACGACTTCCAGAAGTCGACCGCACAGGCGCTGCCCGAACTGCTCTCCCAGCTCAAGGCCGGCGGCTACAAGGTGGTGTTCATTACCGCCAAGGATCGTGTGACGACGCTGCCGGAATACGACGCGCAGGTGCAGCCCGCGCAGCAGCCGACCGCCAGCAATGCGCGGCCGATCAACAGCGTCATCCGCACGGTCAGCGGCGCGAAGTAATTCTCAACGTTCGCGATGAGGACGCGGCGGTTCGCTCGCCGCGTCAACGCCTGCTCGGATGATGCTGATTAACAAAGCGTTTTGCTTAACGCGGCATTAAACAGGCTGGGCTAGATTCCGCGTAGTTGCCCTCATTTGCGACGTCATGACCCAGTCAGCACCATTCCCAGGATTCGACGGCCTGATGTCGCTCTCGCGCCGCGAGGGCATCGACATTCGTCCGACGTTGCTGCGCGTGCTGACCGATCTCTACGTGCAGAGCGCCGCTCACACGCGAGAGGAAGAGCAGCAGTTCGTCGAGCTGACATCGCGGCTGATCGACGAGGTTGACGACGCGACCTTGGCCGCCGTGCGCGCCCGTCTGTCGATCTACCCGCACACGCCGGATGCCATCGCGCGGCGGCTCGCTCTTCGTAGCGCGGCCGAGCAGCAACCAGCTCAGGCCGCGACGATCGCTACCCACGCGGCAACACCGGCTGACCGCCCGGCGCGTCCGGCGACCGAGGCCGAGCAGCGTGTCGCCGCGCTGCCAATGCAGCCCGACGATGCGGCGCAGATCAGCGACATGTTTTTCGCCGCCGCGCCGCGTGAGCGCGCCCTGATCCTGCACAATCTCGCCGAGGCGCCGCTTCGTCCTGCTGTGCGGATTCCCGCGCCGCGCGCCAAGCGGGCGATCGAGACGCTGCACATGGCGGCCTACGCGCAGGATGCCGAGAACTTCACCGCCGAACTGGGCGACGCGCTGATCCTGGCCACGGCGACGGCCGATCGCGTCGTACGCGACCCCGGTGGCGAGCCGCTGGCCTGCGCCCTGAAGGCGCTCGGCATGAGCGGCGCGGTGTTCGAACAGGTGCTGATGTTCCTCGATCCGGAGCACGGCAGCTCGGTCGATTGGGTGTACCGGCTGTCGCGCCTGTACGACCGGCTCGACGAGCGCACTGCGCTGGTGATGATCGCGGCCTGGCGCGGCGCCACCGTCGCAAACGCCCGCGCCAAGTATCGCGCGCTGCTGCACGACGACGAGCGCCACCGCGCCCGCGCCGGCACGTCCCACAGCGCCCGCCCGGCAGCTCAGCCCGGCACCCTGCCCTCGCGCACCGGCACCAGCCGCTGACGCTCGTAAGCCCAGCGCAACCCGGGATTCACAATCCGCGCTATCCGCGCTGTACTGAGTCTTCATCCTGAGAGCCTGACTCAAAACTAAAGTCGACATATCAGCCACACTTTGCGGTCCGCTAATTTGCTCACAAACTCCGTCATGGCCGGGCTTGTCCCGGCCATCCACGCCTTTGCAGCATTTCCTTCAGCAAGGCGTGGATGCCCGGCACAAGGCCGGGCATGACGCGCGGATAGGAAAGTGCCTAATTTTAAAGGCCGCATTTTCGGCCAGGCTCTGAGGAGCACGGCGAAGCCGGGCGTCTCGAAGGCTGGGGCCACGCTGGACCAGCAGCCATGGTTCGAGACGGCGCTTCGCGCCTCCTCACCATGAGGTTGTGCTTGTGGCAGCAAAGCTCACGGCTCGTTCTGCATCAGAACTGAACCGATCCACTTCCGTCCGTCAGCCCTGCTTGGCCAGATCCAGGAAGTGTCGGCCGGCGCGATCTTCGGTTTCGATGATCCAGACATCCGGATCGAACCGGATCTCCTTGGCGAGTCGCTCGTCCACCGCGGCCTCAGCCTGCGGCTGCGGCGACACCGGCGCGAACACCCGCTCGAACGGACGGCTGTCATCGTAGGCGGTCTGCGGCGCCGGTGCGTAAAGCATCGCCGTGCGGTCGGGCAGCACCACTTTGACGAACACCGCGCCGGCCTCTTCGGCGCCACGCCGGCTCACCGCGCCGAACACGCCCTCGCTTTGGCAGCGGCGCAGATAGGCGGATACCCAGATCGAGCTTTTCAGTCGCATGGCGTGAGGTTTAGGCCGAAGCGCGGCACAGCGCTAGTCGATCGCTCGCCCGGTCACCATACCGAGCTCCCGCACCAGCCGGTCCGAGACCTGCCCGGTGACCGGCATCCGCCGGGCGCGCTCGAAGCGCTGGATCGCGGCCTGGGTGTCGGAGCCGACATTTCCGGTCGGCTTGAGCTGGCCGTAGCCATACTCCGTCAGTGCGCGCTGCACGGCGGCAATGCGGCGCGACGAGCTGATCATATCGCCGACCTGGTCACGCGACGCCGCAGCTGGAATTGCCGCCGGAGGGCGCGGCGCATTCGATGCGGTCGACGAAGCCGCCGCGGGCGCCGGCGCCGCGGCGCGCGGCTGGGTGGTGCGCTGAACCAGGCTGCCGAGCGGATCGCCGGCGTCGGCATCGGCCGTGCGGGTGCGATCGACACGGCGAGTGTCGGGCTTGCTGTCGACGTGCTTCGGCTCGGCCGCGCGGGACTCGGTCGGCTTGGCGTCGGCGGTTTTGGACTCGGACGGCTTCAGTTCGGTCGGACTCGGCTCGAGCAGCGCGGGATCCAGCGTCTTGCTTTCCTGGCGCGGCTCCGCCGGCCGCGGACGCGGCAGCGTCACCACCGAGATGGAGGCGGACGCGGCGCTGCGGCCGAACATCGGCGACGGATGCTGGCCCGCTTGCATGAAGATCGCGTTGGTGATGATCGCCACCACCGCCGCGGAGGCGAACATCCCGGCGACGACGTCGCGCGGACTGCTCATTAGCAGCCGCATCGCGAAGCCGCGTTCGTCGCTGTCCGCGACGGCTGCCACAGCTGCACCGCGACGGCGCGGCGCTTCGTCGTCCTTCCGTCTTTTAGGCACTCTTCTTCACCTGATAGTCCTGCAGTTTCGGTCCGGCCGGCTGAACCGGCGCTAGCGTGGTCACGTTGCTGATGATCGGCTGCGCCAGCGGCAGCGACACCGTCACGATGGTGCCGCGGTCGACTTCGCTGCTCACCTCGATAGTGCCGCCATGCAGGCCGACCAGGCTTTTGACGATCGACAGGCCGAGACCGGTGCCTTCGTGGCGACGCTGATAGATCGTGCCGGCCTGGAAGAACGGATCGCCGAGCCGCTTGAGATCCTCGGCCGCGATCCCGACCCCGGTATCGCTGACGCGCAGCACCAGCCGCGCCCCCTCGACCACCGCTTCGACCGACACGACGCCGCCGCGCTCGGTGAACTTGATGGCGTTCGACACCAGATTGAGCAGGATCTGCTTGAACGCCCGCGGGTCGCCGACGATTTCGGGCAGGTTCTCCGGCGCGCGCGTCACCAGATCAATGCCGTTTTCGCGGGCTTTCAGCGCCAGCAGATTGCAGCAGTTCAGCAGCGCCGGTCGCGGTGCGAACGGCTCCGGCGCAATCTCGAAATTGCCCGACTCCATCTTCGACATATCGAGGATGCCGTTGACGACCGACAGCAAATGCTGACCGGAATCGTTGATCAGCTGCGCGTATTCCTTGCGCCGCTCCGGCGCCAGCATCAGTTCGTCCTCGTGCAGGATCATGTCCGAGAAGCCGATGATCGCGTTGAGCGGTGTGCGCAGCTCGTGGCTCATGGTCGCGAGGAAGCGCGCCTTCGCGGCGTCGGCGCGGATCGCCTCGGCGCGCGCCTGTTCGAGGGCCTCCTCCTGCAGCTTGCGGTCGGTGACGTCGCGCATCACTGCGACCACGCCGTTGTCGCCAGGCTTCGCCGCCGCACCGGCTTCGAACGGCCTGCAGCGCATCTCGAGCCAGACGAATTCCGACGCCACCGGCCGACCGCGGTCGTCGCGGGGCACGTCGCGGCGGACGCGGAACTCGACGCTGCGAGCTTCGCCGCGCGCGGCGTCGGACAATGCCTTCAGATAGGCCGGCCGGTCGGCCACGTGCACGCGATCGAACAAGCCGTGCCCGAGCAGCCGCTGCGCCGGCTGACCGATCAGCGCTTCAACCGCGGGCGAGATGAACTGTACGTCGCCGCTGCGGGCGTGGCGCGAGATCACGTCGCTCATATGCAGCGCCAGCAACCGGTAGCGTTCTTCCTCGACGCTCAGCAGCGTATCGCTGGTGCGGGCCAGCGATTCGGCGCCGAACGCCAGCCCGGCCGCATACAGCGTGGCAGCGGCGACGCTGATCGCCATCACGGCGCCATGCGAGAGATCGGCGACATCGGGCGCCGGCAGCCAGCCGATTTGTCCGGCGGCGATCAGCACCGTGGCGCAACTCAGCGCCAGCGCGGTGGCAAAGCCGACGACGCGGCGGGACGCCGACAGCGCGGCTTCGAGCGGCACCAATACCAGCCAGATCGCCGCGAAGGATTCGATACCGCCGGTCAACGCCGCGATCACCATCACTAGGCTGGCGAGTGACAGCGACGACAGCACATGCGCGCTTTCGTAGCGCCCGGTGCGCGACAGGAACCAGGACAGCAGGATCGGCGCGATCAGCCAGACGAACGCGAGCGCTTCGAGCGCGCTCGGCGCGCCGCGCACCACGAGATACACGGGAAACGCGGCGAGCGCCGCGAGGCTGCCCAGAAGACGCGGCGCGATGAAGGCACGATGCCGCGCACTCGCCAGCGCATCGAACCGCGCCGACGGATGCAGCAGTGTATCGAGACACTCGCTGATGATCTTGGATATTGCCACGCGGTCCGCGCTCGCTGTCGCCTCGTGACGGGGGACGGTACCCCCGTTTCTGGTTGGCTCACCGTGTCAGAGCCACCTTAAACGAACGCTAAGGCGTTCAGCGACAGAGCGATGCGTGCGGGAATGACCCGGGATCGGCGCCGCATTCGGCGAAGGATGGTGAACACTTGGTTTCAATGCTGATGCGCTATGGTTTCGAATTCATAGCCGTTCGCCGCGCATGATCCGGAAGGCCGTGCTTCATCAATCGAATGTTTACGCCGAATCGTTTCACCGCGGTGTTGAGACGGATTTTGCTCGAATTGTAAGTAACCAAAACACGCTCGGTTCATTGAAGAGGAGTTAGGCAAGGGTCGAGCTGCAAGACCAATCAAACGCGGATTGGACGACGGGGTCGCGAGATGTTTTTCCTGCTTCGATTGACGTTCTGGCTCGGGCTGGTCCTGGTGCTACTTCCTCGGGACCAGACTCCGGAGTCCGAGAAGCTGCCGCAGGTCGGTGCGTCCGAAGCCGTGTCAGCCGCATCCGCTGCGGTCTCCGACTTCACGCAATTCTGCAAGCGTCAGCCCGCGGCCTGCGAAGTCGGCGAACACGCCGCCACTGTGATCGGCCATCGCGCGCAGGAAGGCGCGCGCAAGGTCTATAAGATGATCATCGACAAGCGCAGCAGCGACCAGACCAGTTCGATCGGCGGCGACGATTCCGACGACGCACGCCTCGGCTTTGCCCCGCGCGACACGCTCGTGCCCGCCGATCTCGCCATCGAATGGCGACTCGAACAGGTCGCCGTCCGCAGCAACTGAGCCGGCCGCATTCCGACTTTCCGATGAGGCTGCGATCTCGCTTTCGAGGCGCGGCAATCCCATATATCTGGTACGGAGAGGTTCCACCTTGGGAGCCGCGACGAGCAGATACGGGCCATCATGACGATCGACGAAATCAGGGACAATTTCGCACTGCTGGACGATTGGGACGATCGTTATCGCTATGTGATCGAACTCGGCCGCACCCTTGACCCGATGCCCGAGGAGGAACATTCCTCCGCCAACAAGGTCAATGGCTGCGCCAGTCAGGTCTGGCTGTCGCGCAGGACCGGCCGCAACGGCGCCGACGAGCCGGTGCTCAGCTATCTTGGTGACAGCGACGCGCATATCGTGCGCGGGCTGATCGCGATCTTGCTCACGCTGGTGTCGGGCCGTACGCCGAAGGAAATCCTGGCGGCCGAGCCGATCGCGGTGTTCGACGAACTCGGCTTCCGCGAACATCTGACGCCGCAGCGCTCCAACGGGCTGCGCTCGATGATCGAGCGCATCAAGGCCGACGCCCAGCAGGCGCTGGCGGCATCGGCCTGAGAAACTCGGCCGAGAGTTCGATCGCTGAAATCGCTCTTGGAACGGCGTCATTGCGAGCGCAGCGAAGCAATCCAGTTCCGAGCGCGGCGCTGGATTGCTTCGCTGCGCTCGCAATGACGGATAACGTGGTCGGCTCACCCGACCACGAACTGCTCTTCGGCGAGCCAACTGCGCAGCTTTGGGTTGACGGCGCCGGAGGTCGGCGCCAGCCCGTAATGCCGCGCCAGCCGCTCGAGCGCCAGTTGCAGCACCACCTTGGCGGATCGGGTCGGCCAGCCGCGCTCGCGCTCGACATCTTCCAGCCCGCGCAGGAAGCAACACACGTCGAGCAGGATGCCGGAGAATTCCGGCCCGCAGGCCGCAACCGCATTCTGCACCCGCTGCCGTGACGCCACCACCAAATCGGTCATCTCGCCTGCCCCGCCACTGCCCGAGCGCCCCGTGGGGGCGCCCCAGTTTGAGGTTACGCGGGGTGTCAGGTTGCCGCGGGTGAAGTCGGCGCGCAGCCGCTCGCCGGCGACGAACTGATGTGCGCTGATCAGGCTGCGCCCGTCCCGCCCCTTGCGCCGCGCCAGCCAGGCGAGCGGGCTCTCGCGCTCGTCCACCGTAACGCGGGCCAAGCCCTGCTCGGTCATGATCTGGCATTCCGCCACAGACAAATGCTGCGCACGAAACCCGCCGATTTCGGCGACGTCCTGCACGGCTTTGGCCGGAGTCTTGCGGCGCTTCATCGGCCGCCTCCCGCCGCAGGGGTAGCGCGATCGACAGCATGGCACCCGTTCGCTGCCCGTGCTTGATCGCGACCTTCACCAAAACGAGCGGCTCTGCGCCGCCAGGCTGACATCGGCATCGCTCGCGCCTCACCTGAGATCCTCAATAGGGAATATATTCTCAGATGATGACGGCAAGTCAACCCCTAGATGCCAATCTTCGGATTTTTTTCCTCGAAGTGCAAGACTGGTTGCGGAGCGGCCACCTGCCCGCCGACCATTTATTTGCCGCGGCGGCGACGCTGCTGGCCGAGGCCCATTTTCTTCGCGAGCTGCGAGCGCTCCACTGCATAGTTTGGCGCCACCATCGGATAGTCCGGTGGCAGACCCCACTTCTCGCGGTATTGCTCGGGGGTCATCTTGTACTGCGTGCGCAGATGCCGCTTCAGCGATTTGAAGCGTTTGCCGTCTTCCAGGCAGATCAGATATTCCGGCGTCACCGATTTTTTCAGCGGCACCGCGGGCTTTGACGGCTCCGCAACCGGCACCTCGGGCCGTCCGGCGGATAGTCGCTGCAGCGCCGTGTGCACCTGGCCGATCAAGCCGGGAAGATCGCCGGCGGGAGTCGGATTGTTGCTGACATAGGCGGAGACGATGGTCGCGGTCAGTTCGATGAAGCTCTTGCCCGCGGGGTCACTCATGGGAAATCCAATCGTCTCGGGACCGGCGACGGATCCCGCCCCCAGTCGAATCTCGTCGGTTGCTTAAACGATGATCAGCACGGCCGGCGCGAAACGCAACCGGGACCTTGCTGCGAGCCAGCTTGTAGGGCGCGCCGTTCTGTCGGCGCAAGGTAGACCAACAGCTTAGCTGCGCTGCTCGAGATGCTCGCGCAGCGCGTCGATCGATTCGAACCGCATCATGCCCTCCGGCATCTGCGCCTCGATCGACCCGTCCGAATACAGCGAATACGCCATGCCATCGACCACGCCCGATTTCAGCACGGTGACTTCGGTCATCTCTTCGCTGCGCGGCGCCGGCGTCGGCGTCGGCTCTCGCCGCAGCCGCTCCGGCTGGTCTGTCGGCGCCGGCTCGGCGGCGGCGTCGGCTCCGCCCAGCAGCGAGCGGCGCTTACGCGGCCCGGCTTCGTCGCGCGACCGATCCGGCTGCGGCCAGGCTTCCTCGAAGTTGCGCACGGTGGTGGTCGGCGGCGAGGCGTCGCCGTCGCCGCCCGCCTGAGCGGCACGCTCGCGGCGCGTGGTCGATGCGAACAGCAGATTGCGCTTCTTCGGCGACGCCTCAGCGGCCGGAGGCTCGGGCGCACGCACGCGGGATTGGTCGCGGGCGGCATCGTCTTGCCACGGCGGCGCGGATGGGCTGGCCACCGACTCGCGGCCGGTCTTGGGCTCGGCGGGTGGCGCGATCTCGGGCTCGGAGCGGTCGCCCGGGAACAGCAGGGCATCGCCAGCTTCACGTTCCGAGGAAGTCGCGAGCGGGAGCGACGGACGTGGTGTGGATGCGCCCGCTGCCGCGGTGACAGCTGCAAGGGCACGGATCTGGCGGCCGACCGCATACAGCCCGACCAGGATCGCGCCGGTGCATCCCCCGATGACGCCGGACAGGATCAAGGTGTTGCCGAAGCTGAATTCCTTGACCGGAACGCCGTAAACGATCGACGCCAGCCCGGCCAACAGGAACACAATCCCCGCGCCCAGCAGAAAAACCATTCCAAACTCCCGTGCCGCCGCAGCAAGCGCGGCGGTCGCCAAGCCACGATAACGTCATATGAACGTGATCGGCAATCATCGTTCCCGTTTGCAAACAACTTGTTGGCGGGCTTTCGACGTCAGACGGCGACGCCGTTGGATACGTCCGACTGCCCGTGACCGTTCATGACTGCCGCGCGCTGGGCCGCTTGCTGCGAAACAATCGCAGCGTTACCGTGACGGCAACCATCATCGAACAACCCGGGAGAGAACGCCATGTCGCCAGCCGAAGCCCGTCTTAAGGAAGTGCCGTCGCAGATGACCGAGGCGGAATGGGAGCAGCGCGTCAATCTTGCCGCCTGCTATCGCCTCGTCGCCTATTACGGCTGGGACGATCTGGTCGACACGCACATTTCGGCGCGCGTGCCCGGCCCGGAGCATCACTTCCTGATCAATCCCTATGGCCTGATGTTCGACGAGATCACGGCGTCGAGCCTGGTCAAGGTCGACCTCGACGGCAATCAGCTCAGCGACAGCCCGTATAAGATCAATCCCGCCGGCTTCACCATCCATTCGGCGATCCACGAGGTGCGCGAGGACGCCGGCTGCGTGCTGCATCTGCACACACCGGACGGTACCGCGGTGTCGAGCTGCATGGACGGGCTGCTGCCGCTGAACCAGACCGCGCATTTCGTCACCGGCGACCTCGCCTACCACGACTACGAAGGCGTCGCGCTGGACCACGACGAGCGCCCCCGGCTGCAGCGCGACCTGGGCGACAAGAACCACATGCTGCTGCGCAATCATGGCACGCTGACGGTCGGCCGCAGCGTCGCCTCGGCGTTCGAGCGGATGTATCACCTCGAGCGCGCCTGCACGATGCAGGTCCGCACCCGGATGCTCGGCCCGACCGCCTACCCGATCGAAGAGCTCGCGGTCGACAAGAACCACGCGCTGATGACCAACCGCGACGCGATGGAACTGCGCTCGACCAAGCTGGTTTGGCCGCCGCTGCTGCGCAAGCTCGACCGCATCGACCCGAGCTACCGGACCTGAGCGGCACTACCACCGCCTCGTCATTGTGAGCCACCGGGTCGGCGCAAAGCGCCGCCCGATGACAGGCTCCGCGAAGCAATCCAGCGTCACGAGGTGAAGCCTGGATTGCTTCGTCGCTTCGCTCCTCGCAATGACGGCAAAGGTCCCGGTTGAAATTCACCGAAGCGACGCTATCTTCGTCGCATCACCCTCTACGCTTTTCGGATCTCAAACGCCGCCCAATTCCGGGCGGCGTTTTTGCGTGAGAGTCAGCGCCGCGCGGACGCGCCCTGCGCGTTTCGTCCGACGATGATCAGCGCCACATAGACCAGTGCCGCGGCCAGCGTGGTATGTCCGCTGAACATCACCAGTCCGAGCCCCCAGCCGCGCACTGTCACCAGCATCGTCAGTGCGATCAGCAGCGCGATGCTGCCGGCGATGCGCAGCGCCAGGACGGTTCGGTGCGGCAGTGATCCGCGCAGGATTTCACGCTGCGGCCGCCGCGTCGCCAGCGCGAGCGCGCCAAACCCCGCCAGGCTGAGTGTCAGCGCGAACGGATGGATCATCGCGCCGCCTCGCTGGTCGCAATCGCGCCAACTCCGCGCGGCGGCGCTTCGTCGCGGCTGCGTGTGCCATGCCGCGCCGTGCGGATCGCCAGCACGGCATGCAGCAGCGCCAGAGCACAGCACATCAACTCAACGCCCGCGAACGCCCAGTCACCATCCGCGAGGCTGCGCCACAGCGGGCGCTGCGTCGTCGCAGCGTTGAGCACCGGCACCAGCGCCAGCAGCACGGTGGCCGCCCAGAGTTGCTCGCGCCAGGCGGCCTTTGCCGGACGTAGCAGCGCGTGCAGCAGCGTCACGCCCCAGACGATGAAGAAGACGTGGATCTCCCAGAACGCCCGATCCGGCATCGGCAGCGGCAGCAGCCGGTTCGCCCACAGGAAGGCCGTCATGGCGATCGACAGTCCGGCGATGCTGGCGATGTTCAGTCGCTCGACCAGACGAAAGCCGAAATACGGATGCGCAGGGTCGGGAAGCTTCTGCCGGCGCTTCACCGTCCACATCACCAGCCCGGTGCCGACCATCGCGGTGCCCATCAGGCTGGCGATGAAGTACAGCCAGCGCGTCTCGACATCGCTGAAGCGGCCCAGATGCAGCGCATACAACACGCCGCGCGTCTCTGCTGCGGCGCCGACCCGGTCGTGCGCCGCGAGCAGCCTGCCGCTGACGCCGTCGAATTCGAGATAGTCCGGGCTCATCGATACCCGCCCGGCATCGCCGCGCGTCACGGCAATGCGCGCCGTGGCGTCGCCCGGATTGGCGGCGTTGACGCGGCCGATATTCGCCGCGCCCCAACGCTCCTGCGCCTGGCGCACCATCGGCTCGATCGATGCCAGCGGCGCCTGCGCGCCGCTCGGCTTGCCGGCCGGAATGAAGGCACTGAGCTGCGCGCTGAGTTGCTGGCGCTCCGCGGGGGTCTTGATCGCGGCGCGCTCGCCCCACGGCATGTACAGCGCCATCAGCGTCACCAGCCCGGTGTAGGTGATCATCACGTGGAACGGCAGGCCGAATACCGAAAGCGCATTGTGCGCGTCGAGCCAGGAGCGCTGGCCCTTGCCCCAGCGGAACGTGAAGAAGTCGGTGAAGATCTTCTTGTGAGTGATCACGCCGGCGATGATCGCGACCAGCATCGACATCGCCGCGAGCCCGGCGAGCCAGCGTCCCCAGAACGGCGACATGTAGTAGAACTGGAAATGGAAGCGATAGAAGAAATCGCCGCCGAGCGTGCCGCGGGCCTCGACGCGATGGCCGGTCACCGGGTCGAAATGCCCCTCGCCGAACGCCCGCGCGCCCTGCCCGCCGCCGGGAAGTCGCCAGAACGCATAAACGCTGTTGCTCCGCCCATCCGGAAGCTTCAGGCTCCATTGCGTCGCGCCGGGTGCGATGCGGCCGAGTTCGTCGGCAACGCGCTGCGCCACCACCGCCGGATCGACCGGCTGAACCAGCCGCGGCAGTTCCGGCCGCATCCACTGCGACAGCTCGTCCTTGAAGAACGACACCGTGCCGGTGAGAAACATCGCGTACAGCACCCAGCCGAGCAGCAGCCCGGTCCAGGTGTGCAGGCCGGACATGCTCTGCCGGATGCCCCGACCGGCTTCGCGCTGAGTGCTGTCCGCTTTCACCGCGCGCCTTTCTTTGGACGTTGACCGCGAGTCTGGTCGATCAAATCAGGCACGTCCCTCTCCACGCGTCATGCCCGGCCTTGTGCCGGCATCCGCGCCTCGTAACACCAGCCACGAAAAGGCGTGGATGGCCGGGACAAGCCCGGCCATGACGAAACTTGGCGCTGTTGGAAAACGCACAGGAGCTGTCAGTTCTGCTGCCTGCATTCTCAATGACACTTTCAGGACGCCAACCAGGTCAGCGGCGCCAGCGCCGCGGCGACGATCAGCAGGCCGATCCACGCCGTCAGCGCGCGACGCACGGCGAACACCCAGATCACCGCGCCGGCATAGATCGCAAAGCTCGCCAGCTGCCCGGTGAGCACCGCCTGCGGTTTGCTGATCGGCAGCGCCAGCACGGCGAGGCTGAACAGCGCCGCGATGCCGTATCCGCCGAGCAGCGCCGCGACGATCCGCGAGATCAGCGGACCGGTGCGCCGCACCCGCTCGGCCACCGCTGTCATTTCGGCGCGGCCGGCTTCGCCGGCGCACCCGCCGGGATCGGCGGCAGGCCGTCGGCCTGCACGAAAGTGACGGAGGTGGCGTAGCTCACCGCGTCGTACTTCTCCCCGCCGCGTTCGCCCGCTGTCTTGTCGTTGACGCTGACCTCGGCAACGTAAACGCCCTTCCACGGCATCTCGAAGCTGACCAGGCCCTGTGCGTCGGTGTGTTCTTCCTTGGCCCAGCCCGACTGCGTGGTCAGCGTCACCTTGGTCTTCGGCTTCGGCTGATCCTTGAACACCAGCTTGAACTGGCCCGCCTGCCCGGTCGGCACCAGATCGAGTAGCAGTTTGGGCTGCTGCGCCGCCGAGTTGGTGACGAAGCGTGCGGCCGGGTAGAACCAGTTGCGGACGTCCTTGTCCTGCTGCTTCCACGTATACAGCGGATAGTTCGCGTCTTCGGCGACGATCGAGTCGCCGGCCGAAGCCGAGAACGGCAATGTGAAGCCGTCCGCGGTCTTGCTGGCATCGGCCTTCTGCTCGCCCTTGGCGGAGAGCAGTGTCGCCGTCACCTTGCCGAACTTGTCGAGCAGACCCGGCGAGGCTTCGCGCAGATTCTCGCCAAACTCGCCGAACCGCACCACCGCGTTCTGACCGTCGGCCTGCTCGATCCAGATCTGGTGCGCCTGCGCCGGCAGCATGCTGCCGAGCAAGGCGACGATCGTGAGCGAAAGTTTGTTCATCTCGTCACCTGTGAGTTACGCGATCAGAAATCGAACGCCGCGGAGAGAATGTAAGTGCGCGGCGCGCCGACCGTCTGGAATCCGCCGGTGGTGAGCCAATAGGTCTCGCCGGTGAGGTTCTCGATATTGGCACGGAAGGTCACCGGCTTGCCGGTGAGCGCAGTCGTGGTGTAGCGCGCGCCGATGTCGAGCCGGGTCCAGTCGGAAAACTTCTGCCACGCCAGATTGGCGGTCGTCAGATACGACCCCGACGTGTAGATGACGCGCCCGTTGAGCGCGAGGCCGCGCACCCAAGGCGTGTCCCAATCGAGACCACCGGAGAACGTCTTGTCCGGCACGCCGGGCGCGTCATTGCCACGCTCCAGCGGATTGGTCGGATTGGTCAACTCGGGCTTCAGGAACGTCGCGCTCGCCAGACCACGCAGGCCGGGCAGGATCTCGCCATAAGCGTTGAGCTCGATGCCGCGGTTGCGCTGCTCGCCGTCGTAAGCGCGGACATTGGCGGCAGTGGTGATCAGGCTCGGCCGGGTGATCTGAAACACTGCCACCGTGGTGGTGATGGTGCCCCAGTCGACCTTGACGCCTGCTTCCTGTTGCTTCGATTTGTACGGCGCCAGCACGGCGCCAACGTTGGCGAAGCCCGGCCCGACGATGGTGCCCTGGCTGAGGCCTTCGGCGTAGTTAGCATACAGCGACACGTTGTGCCACGGCTTGACGACAATGCCGGCGAGCGGCGTCGTGGCGCTGGCGTCGTAACCGCTGGTCCGCGCACCGGTCGTGGTGTTGAAGCTGTCGACCTTGACGTGCTGCTGGCGCGCGCCGAGCGTGAGCAGCACAGCGTCGTTGAGGAACGACATCGTGTCGGCGATCGCGACGCTGGTGAGCGTGGTGTCCGACGACAGCCGCGGCGCATTGCGCGGCGATGTCACCGGCGGCAGCGGCGACGGGTAGTAAATGTTCGAAGGCACCGACGTGCTCGATGCGACATAGGCGTTGCCAGCCTCCTGGTTGAAGCCGGTATACGCGATGTTCACCGAATGGCCGATGAAGCCGGTGCTGAACTTCGAGCGCAGGCCGGCATTGCCGCTCACGGTCTGCGTGTAAGAGTCATAGAAGCCGTTGACCGCGCGGAAGTTGCCGAACTGATCGACGCCACTCGGGAAGCCAGGGACGCGGGAATCCGGGAAGGTCTGATAGTTCTCCCCCTGGCGATAGCCGAGGCCACCATAGGCGGTCAGCCAGTCTGTGATGTCGTATTCGATGCCCGACGCGATAGTATGGTCGCGTTGATTGAGCGTTGTTCCAGGGTACCAGTTGGACCGCGCATCTGGCGGCGCCGGCAGGAACGGCACGGCGGGGTTGATGCCGATTTGTGGCCGGAAGTTCTTGGTGTCATCGTTCTGAGTGATCGCATCGAGCGTCCAACGCAGCCGATCGCCCCGATAGTCCAGCGACAGCGCCGCGACGCCGCTGCGCCAGTTGCCATCGTCGATCGAGGCCTCGCCATTGCGCGCAACGCCGTTGAAGCGGACGCCCCACTCCTTGTTGGCGCCGAAGCGCTGGCTGGAGTCGAGCTGCACACCGTAATTGCCGGCGCTCATGAAATACGGCGTCACACGCGCGAATGGGATTTCGGTGGCGCGCTTGCTGACGATGTTGATGGCGCCGCCGACGCTGCCGCTCGGCGCGATGCCGTTGATCAGCGCACCCGGCCCTTTCAGCAGCTCGATGCGCTCAATGATCGGCGCCGGCACGCGGCTGGAGGAGATCAGGCCGTACAGGCCGTTGAAGCCGACGTCGCCCGACGGCACCGAGAAGCCGCGGATCTGGAAGGTGTCGTCAAAACCGTTCGGGCCGGTGCTGGCCCGCACAGAGGCGTCATTGATCAGCGTGTCGGCCGCGGTGCGCGCCTGCTGATCGGCGATCAGCTGCGACGTGTAGCTCACCGTGCTGAAGGGCGTATTCATCACGCTGGTGGAACCGAGCAGGCCCAGCGTGCTGCCCTGCGCGACCTGGCCGCCCGCATAGGCCGGCGCCGGTGCGCCGATCGTGCGCGTGCTTCCCATTGTGGTCGGCGGCGCCACCGGCACCGGCGCACGCTCCGGTGCGGGACGCGGCACCACGCGGGCCGCGCGCTGCGGCGCTACGCGCGGCCGCGCGGCCGGCGCGACGCGTGCGCGCTGCTGCGGCGCATCGACCGAGACCGGCGGCAGCACCCGCGATTCCGAGCTCTGCGCCGCGCTTTCCGACGCGCCCACACCAGTCAGGCAGATCGACATCACCCCCGTCGCGACGCCGAAGTACCAACGATTCTTGTTGTTGTTGAAGTAACTCACCGGATGCCCCCAGTTCACATTCTTCGACGTGACTAGGAGATCGGCGCCTACGAAACAACGCGGCGAATTTAGAATGCCTTCAGGTTGCGAGAGCGCCCGATACCGCGCGGCCATCAAACATTAGAAGACCTCTAACGTATGCGCGGACGTGCGTAGTGGCGCCGAGCCGCGCGATTTTTCGGAAGCGGGAGATTCCGACGGTATGACAGCGCCTTCCGATCGACGGCGCTGTCCAGCACGATCGCTGCAGCAGACCTGTCGCGCGAAGGGCACCGACCGGATCGCACGCGGTCGCCTTTTACCTGTGGCGTTCTGCCGCGCTGCGTCAGCGCGGCGTCTCGGCGAGCGCGCCGAGGATCCGCACCCAGGACCGGATGCCCTTCTGGAAGCTGTTGAGGTCGTATTTCTCGTTCGGTGAGTGAATGTTGTCGTCGTCGAGCCCGAAGCCGATCAGGACGCTGTCGAGGCCGAGCGTCCGCTTGAAGTCGGCGACGATCGGGATCGAGGCGCCGGAGCCGATCAGCACAGCGTCCTTGCCCCATTCGTCCGTCAACGCACGCTTCGCCGCGGCGAGCGGCTTCATGTTCCAGTCCAGCGCGATCGCCGCGCCGTTGGAATGGTCGAGGAATTCGGCGCGGCAATCGCCCGGCAGCTGCGCCGTCACGAAGGCGCGGAACGCGTCGCGGATCTTCAGCGGGTCCTGGCCTTCGACGATACGGAACGACACCTTCGCCGACGCCTCGGCGGCGATCACCGTTTTCGAACCCTCGCCGGTGTAACCGCCGACGATGCCGTTGATGTCGCAGGTCGGCCGTGAGATCAGCTGCTCGATCAGCAGACGATCGTCCTCGCCGGCGGGGATCGACAGTCCGATCGGCCCAAGGAAACTCTCTGCCGTCAGATTGAGACTCTTCCACTGCGCCAGAATCTCCGGCGGCAGATCCTTCACGCCATCGTAGAAGCCGGGGATGGTGATGCGGCCGTGCTCGTCGTGCAGGCCGCCGAGGATGCGCGTCAGCACGCGGATCGGATTCTGCGCGCCGCCGCCGTAGACGCCGGAATGCAGATCGCGATTGGCGGCCTTGATCTTCACCTCTTCATAGACCAGCCCGCGGAGCGCGGTGGTGATCGCCGGCGTCTGCGGGTCCCACATTCCGGTATCGCAGACCAGCGCGAAGTCGGCGGCGAGATCGGCCTTGTTGGCTTCGAGGAACGGCACGAAATTCTTCGAGCCGACCTCCTCCTCGCCTTCGATCACGATCGTCAGGTCGATCGGCAGTTCGCCGGTCACCTGCTTCCAGGCACGGCAGGCTTCGATGAAAGTCGACAGCTGGCCCTTGTCGTCCTGTGCGCCGCGCCCGACGATGATCTTGCGGCCGTCGGCGTGGTCGGTCACCACCGGCTCGAACGGCGGCCGGTGCCACAGCTCGAGCGGATCGACCGGCTGCACATCGTAGTGGCCGTAGAACAGCGCATGCGGCCGCGCGCCGGAGTTGCCCTTGGACGTGGCGACGATCGCCGGGTGCCCCGCGGTCTCGCGCACCTCGGCGTCGAAGCCGAGCGAGGCGATGTCGGCGCACAGATGCAGCGCCGCCTTGCTGCATTCAGCCGCGTAAGCCGGATCGGCCGAGATCGACTTGATCCGCAGCAACGCGAACAATCGCTCCAGCGCGCCATCAAAATCGGCATCGGCGTGGGCGAGAACGGATTGAAGCTGCGAGAGGGCGGACATGAGGCTTTCCTTGCATTATTCGCGGGACAGGCGAGCGACGTCAGGCACTGTGATATCAACTCGTCATGCCCGGGCTCGTCCCGGGCATCCACGCCTTTCGGCCGTGCCGCTCGCGAAGGCGTGGATGGCCGGGACAAGCCCGGCCATGACGGATCATAGGCAAATTGTTTGATCTATGAAGCTGTGTGATTGCAGCACACGACTGCAGTCAGACAAGCCCTTTCACTTTCGCTCACTTCCGCAGCATCCCGCCCAGCGTCCCGCGCACGATCGAGCGGCCGACGGTGCTGCCGAGAGAGCCGCCGACTTTCTTGCCGAGTTCGGCGGCGAGGCCGCCGACCACCGTGGTGGCGACGGTGCGGGCGACGCTGCGTGCCACGACCTGGCCGGTCGTCAGCTTGCCGCGCGGCGTATTGGTGCCGAATACGGTCGACATCAGGCTGCCGAGTTGGCCGAACAGCCCGCCTTCATTCGGAGCAGCGTCGGCGCCGGAGGCTTTGCCTTCGAGCCGGTCGCGCAGCTTTTCGTAGGCGGATTCGGAATCTATCGCGGTGTCGTATTTTCCCTTCACCGGGCTAGCGGCGATGATCGCCTTGCGCTCCTCTGGCGTGATCGGCCCGATCCGCGCTGCCGGCGGACGGATCATGACCCGTTCGACCATGGCCGGCGTTCCGTTGCCTTCGAGGAACGACCCCAGCGCTTCGCCCTTGCCGAGCTCGGTGATCGCCTTGGCGGTGTCGAGCCTCGGATTGGGGCGGAACGTCTCGGCCGCCGCCGCCACCGATTTCTGATCGCGCGGCGTGAAGGCGCGCAGCGCGTGCTGCACGCGATTGCCGAGCTGCGCCAGCACACGGTCCGGCACGTCGATCGGGTTCTGCGTCACGAAGTACACGCCGACGCCCTTGGAGCGGATCAGCCGCACCACCTGCTCGATCTTGTCCATCAGCGGTTTCGGCGCATCGTTGAACAGCAGATGCGCCTCGTCGAAGAAGAACACCAGCTTCGGCTTGTCGGGATCGCCGACCTCGGGCAGTTCCTCGAACAGTTCGGACAGCATCCACAGCAGGAAGGTCGCGTACAATCTTGGATTGCTCATCAGCTTGTCGGCAACGAGGATGTTGACGAGGCCGCGGCCCTGATTGTCGGTGCGGATGAAATCCTTCAGCTGCAGCGCCGGCTCGCCGAAGAAGCTTTCGCCGCCCTGGTTCTCCAGCACGAGCAACTGCCGCTGGATGGTTCCGACGGTCTGCTTGGTGACGTTGCCGAGCGCCTGCGCGGCCTGGCGGATGTCGGCATTGACGTCGCCGTTCTCGGCGACCTTGGCGGCGATCGGCGCGATCGCGTCGAGCATCGCGCGCAGATCCTTCATGTCGACCAGCGGCAGGCCCATGTCGTCGGCGACGCGGAACGCGACGTTGAGCACGCCTTCCTGCACGTCATTGAGATCGAGCATCCGCGACAGCAGCAGCGGCCCCATCTCCGACACCGTGGCGCGCACCGGGTGCCCCTGTTCGCCGAACACGTCCCAGAACACGGTGCTGAACTGATCGGGCTGGAACGTCAGCCCGATCTCCTTGGCGCGTTTCAGGATGAAGTCCTTGGCCTCGCCGGTTTCGGCGATGCCCGACAGATCGCCTTTGATGTCGGCGGCGAATACCGGCACGCCGGCGCGCGCAAAACCTTCTGCCATCACCTGCAGCGACACCGTCTTGCCGGTGCCGGTTGCGCCGGTGACGAGGCCGTGGCGATTGGCGAGGCCGAGCGTCAGCCACGCCGGCTGCTCGCCCTTGCCGATAAAGATCCTGCCGTCGGTATCGCCGTTACCGGTTTCGCTCGCCATCGTGTCGTGTTCCTCGCGCAGACGCCGGAGCATCATCATCGTCTCCGTGCGCTGCATATCCTGCATAATGAAGACAACTTCTCAACGCTGCTGCATCGCAGACCAATTGCCGCGGCGAACACGTCGCAAATCGTCCAGCTTTAATCTGTTGGTAGCCAGCTCTGGGCAAGAACGCACTTGCAATGTTGCAACACTCGATTCGAATCCCCGCCTCGCGGCGGCTTCTCCTGCGTGCGTTGCTTGTGTTTCGAAGCGCGGGAGATCAGGATGATCGGACAAGTACAAATCCGGCGGAAAACCGGCGGCGGGGGCGTAATGGATGAGTTGATTGAGCGGTTGGCCGACAAGGCCGGCCTGGAGAAAGCTGTTGCCGGCAAAAGCGTCGGCATCATTCTCAGCTTCCTCCGCAGCGAGGGTCCCACAGCCCATGTCCAGGCTCTGATCGACAGCATCCCCGGCGCCGACGCGGCGATCGCGTCCGCCGACAGTTCGCGCAGCACGCTCGGCCGGCTGATGGGCGGCGGCGTGATGGCGGTCGGCACCAAGCTGATGGGGCTCGGCCTCGGCATGGGAGACATTCAGAAGCTCGCGCGCGAGCTGTTCCATATCGGCCGTGAGAAGATTGGCGTCGAGCGGATGAACGAGATCATCGCCGGCACGCCAGGCCTCCGCCAGTTCACCTGACTCCCAGTTCCCGAGTATCATGACATACCCTATCTCCCAGATTGACGGCATCTCCACAGCAGCAGCCGCCAAGCTGAAATCCGTCGGCATCCGCACCACCGAAGCCCTGCTCGAAGCCGCCAAAACGACGCGCGGACGTAAGGCACTCGCCGCCAAGACCGGCCTCAGCGAGCAGCAGTTGCTGGAATGGGCCAACATCGCCGACTGCATGCGCATCCCCGGCATGGGCAAGGCCAAAGCCGAATTGCTGCGCGCCGCCGGTGTCAACACGCTGCGCGAATTCACCCACCGCAACCCGGCGCGGCTGGCGCAGAACATGAAAGAAGCCAACCTGCAGCGCAAATTGCTGCGCGCCCTGCCGTCCGAAAAGGAAGTCGGACAGCTGATCGAGCAGGCCCGGAAGCTGCCGCTGAAGATCAGCTACTAATCGCCCGGGCATCGTCATTGCGGTCATTGCGAGCGCAGCGAAGCAATCCAGACGCGCCGTGCACGAAGCTGGATGGCTTCGCTACGCTCGCCATGACGGCGTGTGGAAGCGGCGACGTCCTTCAACTCGCCACAGATTGAAATCGCTCGTTCGCGACTTCGCCTCTCAGAATCCCGCGAACTCGCTCGGCACCTCGCCAAACGCCTTGATCAACACCGCATCCTGAAACTCGCCGATCAACGGATCACCGGTTCGGCTGAACGCTACGGCCCCGGCATTCTCGGCCAGCCGTGCCAGCGCTTCCGCCCGCCTGATCGCCCCGCTGGCGCTCTGACACTCCGCCGGCTCACCCGCCACGACGCCGTCGTCCGACGCCCGAAACGGCAGCGCGACGTAGTAAGTCACATCCGCCATCTAACCACCTCCAAGCTTCGAACTGCGAAGAATGTTCACATTATGTTCTTCGCAAGTCAAGCAACGTTTCGAGGAGCCTGGCCGCCACAGTCGTTAACGACGGCAATCTGAATCCCGACGCTGAACATGAGTTGGCGATTGCCGGTCAGCATGACGTTCGCGGCGGCCAGCGCAGATGCGAGCTTCGTCAGGAGGAGGACGCGCCCGCACGGTGGGTGCTGTCGCTCGCGCTCATTCGCACTTTGGCCTCGAGGATCGGAAGATTGATCAAAGCCGCCAACAAGGCGAGCAGGATATCGGCGTACCACATCAACTGATAATCGCCATTGCGCGCCACCGCCAGTCCGCCCAGCCAAGCGCCGAAGAAACCGCCGATCTGGTGGGACAACAGCGTCAGGCCGAACAGTGTAGCCAGATAGCGCGTCCCGAACAGCTTGGCGACGAGCCCGGCCGTCGGCGGCACGGTGGCGAGCCAGGTGAAGCCGAGCGCCGCTGCGAACACGTAGAACGTGATCGGGTCTTTGGGCGACACCAGATAGATCGCGATGATCACCGCCCGGCTCGCGTACATCACGGCCAGGATGTACTTCATCCGACAAAAGTTGCCGAGCCAGCCGGCGCACAGGCTGCCGGCGATGTTGAACAGGCCGATGAGACCGATCGACGTGGCCGAGACCGCCGCCGACTGTCCGCATAGCGCCACCTCGCCGGGGAGATGCGTGACCAGGAAAGCGATGTGAAAGCCGCAGGTGAAGAAGCCCGCGTGCAGGCACAGATAGCTGCGATCACGCATCGACGTGCGGATCTGCGCCATCAGGTCTGACGAGGGCAGCGGATCGGCGGCCGGCTGTGCCGGGACATCGCGGCTGACCAGCCAGCTCAGCGGAATGGTGACGAGCGCACTCGCCGCCAGTGCGAACATGGCGACGACCCAGCCGAACGAACTGATCACGGCCTGGACAAACGGAGCGAACACGAACTGGCCGAACGAACCGCCGGCGTTGATAAAGCCCGCTGCGAACGAGCGCCGATCCGGCGACAGCCGCTGCGCGCTGGCGCCGATCAGCACCGAAAAGCTGCCGGCGCCCGCGCCTGCCGCGGTCAGAATCCCCATGGTCAGCACCAGGCCCCATTCGGAGTGGACCGTGAACGGCGTCAGCGCGAGGCCTGCGACCAGCAGCAGCGCTCCGCTCACAAGCGTGGCGCGCGGGCCGTGCTTGTCGGCGATGGCGCCGAACAGCGGCTGCACCAGTCCCCAGACGAACTGCGCGATCGCCAGCGCGAACGAGATCGCAACGATGCCGAGGCCCGTGCTGCTGTTGATGGGATCGATGAACAGGCCGGAGGTCTGCCGGATGCCCATCGTGATCATCAGGATCGCCGCCGCGCACAGCATGATGGTCCAGGATGACCAGCGCTCGCCCGGAGCTTTTCGACCTGCTTCCACGAATCTGCCTCTTCTTATTGGAGCGCTGGCTGCGCATATCACGTCCGGCGGCCGATGTCCGCGTGTGGTTCGTTGCTGCTGTTTTCTGGTCGCAACCACACGTCGGCCGTCGAATGGCCACCGGCAAACGGCCCCACGCTGCCCCGCTTGACAGTCCGCCGCTTCCCGCGCAAAGCGCTGGCATGAGCGCGGCGCAGCACATTCCGGCGACACCGACCGCAGCGGCGCGGTCCCATCCGCTGCGCGCGTTGCTGGCGCGCCCGGTGCCGGCCGTGATGGGCGTGCTCAACATCACCCCGGATTCGTTCTCCGATGGCGGAGACTTCATCTCGCCGGAGCGCGCGCGCGAGCATGCCGCGCGGATGATTGCCGAGGGTGCCGATATCATCGACATTGGGGCGGAGTCGACGCGGCCCTATGGCTCGCAGCCGGTCTCGGCCGAACAGGAGTTGCAGCGGCTGCGTCCGGTGCTTGCGGCTGTTGCGGCGCTCGGCGCGCCAGTGTCGATCGACAGCATGAAGGCCGAGGTGGTCGACTGGGCGCTCGCCAACGGCGCGTCGATTGCCAACGACGTCTGGGGCCTGCAGCGCGATCCGAAGATGGCGGCCGTCGTCGCCGCGCACGGCGCGCCCCTCGTGGTGATGCACAACCGCGAAGCGGTCGATGAGGCGATCGACATCATCGCGGATATCGACGCCTTCTTTGCGCGCTCGCTGGCGCTCGCCGCGCGTGCCGGCATCGCCGACACTCACATTGTGCTCGATCCCGGCATCGGCTTCGGCAAGACGCCGCGGCAGAGCATGATGGCGCTGGCGCGGCTCGCCGAGTTCAAGCATTTCGGTCTGCCGATCCTGGTCGGCGCCTCGCGCAAACGTTTTATCAGCACGGTCGTGCCGTCGGAGCCGAAGGACCGCCTCGGCGGCTCGCTTGCGGCGCATCTGATCGCGGTGCAGAACGGCGCGCGGATCATCCGCGCCCACGACGTCGCCGCCACCGCACAGGCGCTGAAGGTCGCGCACGCGATCACCACCAGCATCGAGGACAGCCGATGAGCGACATCATCTTCATCACCGGCCTGGTGCTGCATGCGCGGCACGGCGTGATGGATCACGAGACCGAAGTCGGTCAGCGCTTCGTCATCGACCTCGAACTCGCGATCGATCTTGCCGAGTCCTCGCGGACCGACCGGCTGTCCGACACCGTGTCCTATTCCAACGTGGTCGCCTGCGCGACCGCCGCGTTCAAGGATGCCAACTACAAACTCCTCGAACGCGCCGCCGGCGCCGTGGCCGAAGCGATCCTGTCGGCCTTCCCCAAAATCAGCGCGGTCAAGATCAAGGTGCACAAACCTCACGCGCCGATCCCTGCGATTTTCGACGATGTCGGCGTGATCATCACTCGCTCGCGCCAGGCGACGCATGGCTGAGGCCCTGATCGCGCTGGGCGGCAATGTCGGCGACGTCCGCGCGACGTTCGACAAGGCGATCGCCAACATCTGCGGCATGACCCAGGCCGAATTGCTGGCGCGTTCCTCGGACTACACCACGCCGCCATGGGGCGACGAGCAGCAGGATCGTTTCATCAACGCCTGCATCGCGATAGACACCTCGCTCGATCCGCACGCGCTGCTGTTCACGCTGCACAAGATCGAGAAGAAGTTCGGCCGCGACCGTGCCAATGAGCGTCGCTGGGGTCCGCGCACGCTCGATCTCGACTTATTGTCGTACGACGACGGGGTCATCAACCGCCCCGATCTCACGCTGCCGCATCCGCGGCTGTTCGAGCGCGCCTTCGTGCTGGTGCCGCTGGTCGAGATCCGGCCTGACGGGACCATCGGCGGACGGTCGCTCAAGGACGCCTTGGCGGCGCTCCCCACCGGTGGAATCGAGCGATTACCGCCACGCGGGCAATGCAGCATATAATTCTGCCGACTGCGCCTTTTGGCCCAAAACAACCGTTTGGCATGCCGCGCCCCGCGTGGCATTTTCCGGTGCAACCAAGTTTTGTGTCGGAGTCCGGTTTTCAAAATGTCTTCTGCAAACAACGAGCTCACGCTCGCCGCTGATTTCCCGCAGGCCGACCACGACCAATGGCGCAAGCTGGTCGATGGCGTGCTGAAAGGCGCCCCGTTCGAAAAGCTGGTCAGCAAGACGCATGACGGCCTGACCATTCAGCCGATCTATCCGCGCGCCAAAGCGGCCGCGCCGGTCGCCGGCCGCGCGCCCGCAGCGCCGTGGATCATCACCCAGCGGATCGATCATCCGGACGCGCGCGAGGCCAACAAGCAGGCACTGCACGATCTCGAGAACGGCGCGACCGGACTGGTGCTGGTGTTCGCCGGCAGCGTCGGCGCCCGCGGCTTCGGGCTGCCGCCGACCAAGGACGCGCTCGAGACGGTCCTCGAGGGCATTCATCTCGACGCCGGCATCGCAATCGAGTTGCAGTTCGCGCCGCAATCCTGCGACCTCGTTCGTCATCTCGCCGACCTGATCAAGCACCGCGGCACCGATCCGGCCGCCTGCAACATCCGCTTCGGCATCGATCCGCTCGGCGCCCGCGCCGTGCAGGGATCGAGCGCGTCCGGTTGGGCCGAGATCGCCGGCGGCGTCGCGCAAGTCGCCACCGGCCTCGCCAAGCTTGGGTTTAACTCCAACCTGCTCGCCGCCGACGGCCGCGTCATCCACGACGCCGGCGGATCAGAAGCCCAGGAGCTGGCGTTTGTGCTCGCCTCCGCCACGGCCTATCTGCGCGCGCTCGACGGCGCCGGTATGCCGCTCGACCAGGCGCGCAGCATGATCTATGCGCGGCTGTCGTCGGATGCCGATCAGTTCCTGACGCTGGCGAAGTTCCGCGCCTTGCGGCTGCTCTGGGCGCGCGTCGAGGAGAGTTGCGGGCTGGCCCCGAAGCCGCTGTTCGTCGCCGCCGAGAGCGCGTGGCGGATGCTGACGCAGCGCGACCCGTCGGTGAACATGCTGCGCGCCACCGTGGCGACCTTCGCGGCCGCAACCGGCGGCGCCAATTCGCTGGTGGTGCTGCCGCATACGCTGGCGCTCGGCCTGCCCGACGCCTTCGCGCGCCGCGTCGCCCGCAACACGCAGTTGATCCTTCTCGAGGAGTCCAACCTCGACAAGGTTGCCGATCCGGCCGCCGGCGCCGGCGGCATCGAGGCGCTGACGCAGGAGCTCTGCGCCTCAGCCTGGACGCAGTTCCAGGAGATCGAGAAAGCCGGCGGGGCGTTCGCCGCGCTCGCCGCCGGCCTCATCCAGCCGAAGGTCGCCGCCACCCGCGCGGCGCGCGACAAGGCGATCGGTAAACGCCGCGACGTGCTCACCGGCGCCAGCGAATTCCCGAACCTGCACGAAGCCCCGCCGACGGTGCTGAAGCTGACGCCCGCTGCCGTGCCGCCCGCCGGAGGCGTGACGATCAGCTTCGCTCCGCTGAGCCCGGTCCGGCTCGCCACGCCGTTTGAGTCATTGCGCGACAAGTCCGACGCCATGCTCGCCGCCAAGAGTGCCCGGCCAAAGGTCTTCCTCGCCAATCTCGGCACACCAGCCGACTTCACCGCGCGCGCGACTTTTGCCAAGAGCTTCTTCGAGACCGGCGGCATCGAGGCGATCGACAGCGAAGGCTTTACCGATCCGGCCGCGCTCGCCGCCGCCTTCAAGGCGTCCGGCGCGGCATTCGCCTGCCTGTGCTCGTCCGACAAGGCCTACCCGGCGCACGCGGCGCCGGCTGCCCAGGCGCTGCGCCAGGCCGGCTGCAAGCGGATCTATCTCGCCGGCCGCCCGGGCGAGCTGGAAGCCAGCCTGCGCGCGGCGGGTGTGCAGGAATTCATCTTCGCCGGCGGCGACGCTCTCGCGCTCCTCACCGACGCCTGGACCGAGATCGAGGCGGCATGACCGCGACCGGCAGACCCGTGCTGACCGGCGGCTGCCAGTGCGGCGCGCTCCGCTTCGCGCTGTCGGCCGCTCCGCTGCGCGTGACGCTGTGCCACTGCCGGATGTGCCAGAAGGCGAGCGGGGCTCCGTTCGCCTCGTTCGCCGACATTGCCAAGGACAGCTTCGCCTGGACCCGCGGCAAGCCGGCGTCGTTCCGCTCCTCCTCGATCGCCGAGCGCGACTTCTGCAAGGCCTGCGGTACACCGATGAGCTATCGGCGGATCGAAGGCACCAGTATCGAGATCATGACCGGAACCTTCGACCGGCCGGACCGGCTGGTGCCGACCTCGCAGTTCGGCACCGAGTCTCGTCTCGGCTGGGTCGGCACGATCGCAGCCCTGCCGAGCAAAACCACCAAGCAGAACTACGGACCCGAGAAGCTGGCCGACGTGTTCAGCTATCAGCAGCCGGACCACGACTGAGCCTCGCATGACGCGTCAAACCGGCCGTGCTAATCTCGGCGGGAACAGAGAACGAAGAACATGAGCAAGATTCCGAACTTCGCCGACCTCGCCTTCCAGCCCACCGACGCCCCTGCGCCCGCAGGCGAGGCGCAGCCGTGGCTGACGCCCGAAGGCATCCTGGTCAAGCCGGGTTACTCCGAAGCGGATGTCGCCGGCATCGATTTCCTCGACACTTGGCCGGGCACCGCGCCGTTCTTGCGCGGCCCCTACCCGACCATGTACGTCAACCAGCCGTGGACGATCCGGCAATATGCCGGCTTCTCCACCGCCGAGGATTCCAACGCGTTCTATCGCCGCAATCTCGCCGCCGGCCAGAAGGGCCTGTCGGTGGCGTTCGACCTCGCCACCCATCGTGGCTACGACTCCGATCATCCGCGCGTCGCCGGCGACGTCGGCATGGCGGGCGTGGCGATCGATAGTATCTACGACATGCGCACGCTGTTCGCCGGCATCCCGCTCGACCAGATGAGCGTGTCGATGACCATGAACGGCGCGGTGCTGCCTATCCTCGCGCTATTCGTCGCCGCCGCCGAAGAACAGGGCGTGCCGCCGGAGAAGCTGTCGGGCACCATTCAGAATGATATTCTGAAAGAGTTCATGGTGCGCAACACGTACATCTATCCGCCGACGCCTTCGATGCGGATCATCTCCGACATCTTCGCCTACACGTCGCAGAAGATGCCGAAGTTCAACTCGATTTCGATCTCCGGCTATCACATGCAGGAAGCCGGCGCGACGCAGGATCTCGAGCTCGCCTACACGCTGGCCGACGGCGTCGAATACGTCCGCGCCGGCATCGCGGCCGGGCTCGACGTCGACAAGTTTGCGCCGCGGCTGTCATTCTTCTGGGCGATCGGCATGAACTTCTTCATGGAAGTCGCCAAGATGCGCGCGGCGCGGCTGCTGTGGGCCAAGCTGCTCACGCAGTTCGATCCGAAGAACGACAAGTCGCTGTCGCTGCGCACGCATTGCCAGACGTCCGGCTGGTCGCTGACCGCGCAGGACGTCTACAACAACGTGATGCGCACCACGATCGAGGCGATGGCGGCGACCCAGGGCCACACCCAGTCGCTGCACACCAACGCGCTCGACGAAGCGCTGGCGTTGCCGACCGACTTCTCGGCCCGCATCGCCCGCAACACCCAGCTGTTCCTGCAGCAGGAGAGCGGCACCACGCGCATCATCGATCCGTGGGGCGGCAGTTACTACGTCGAGCGGCTGACCCACGACCTCGCCGTCAAGGCCTGGGGCCACATCCAGGAAGTCGAGGCGCTCGGCGGCATGGCCAAGGCGATCGAAGCCGGCGTGCCGAAGCTGCGTATCGAAGAAGCCGCCGCCAAGACCCAGGCGCGGATCGACACTGGCCGCCAGTCGGTGATCGGCGTCAACAAGTACAAGCCGACCGAGGAAGCGCCGCTCGATGTGCTCAAGGTCGAGAATTCCACCGTGCGGCGGCTGCAGATCGACAAGCTCGGCCGCCTGCGCAAGGAGCGCAAGCAGGCCGACGTCGATGCCGCCCTCGCCGCGCTGACCAACGCTGCGTCCGATGGCACCGGCAATCTGCTGGCCCTGGCGATCGACGCGGCACGCGCCAAGGCCACCGTCGGCGAGATTTCCGACGCGCTGGAGACCGTCTACGGCCGGCACCGCGCCGAGATCCGGTCGCTGACCGGCGTCTACAAACGGGAGGCTTCGACCATGTCGGACCGCGTGGAGAAGGTGCAGGCGCTGATCGATGCGTTCGAGGACGCCGAGGGCCGGCGGCCGCGCATCCTGGTCGCCAAGATCGGCCAGGACGGCCACGACCGCGGCCAGAAGGTGATCGCCTCGGCGTTCGCCGACATCGGCTTCGACGTCGATATCGGGCCGCTGTTCGCCACCGCCGACGAGGCGGCGCGCCAGGCGGTGGAGAACGACGTCCATATTCTCGGGGTGTCGTCGCTCGCCGCCGCGCATCTCACCGCGGTGCCGGAGCTCAAGGCCGCGCTGAAGAAGCAGGGCCGCGAGGACATCATGATCATCATCGGCGGCGTCGTCCCGCCGCAGGACTACGACGCGCTGAAGAAGTCCGGCGCCGAGGCGATCTTCCCGCCCGGCACCGTGATCGCCGACGCCGCCGAAGAGCTGATCCACAAGCTCAACGCGAGGCTGGGGCACACGAGCCAGGCGGCGGAGTAGCTGCGGGACGACCGGCGATGTGGTACGATGACGGCATGACAACCGTTCTCGACATGCCGCTGGCGACCATCCTCGCCCGCCTTCGCGAGAAGGCGGATGCTCTGAGGGCAGAGGGCGTCGCCAAGCTGTACGTGTTCGGTTCGCGTTCGCGCGGCGACGCGCGGCCGGACAGTGATCTAGATGTGTTGGTGGAATTGAGGTCCGACTTCGCGATAGGCTGGAAGACGCCGCTTGAGATCGGGTACCTCTGCGAAGAGGCCACCGGTATATCAACCCAAGTGACGCTACGCGGCGATCACCTCAAGCCCCGTTTTCTCGAACGCATTGCCGACGACCTGGTCGAGGCGCTTTGATGCCGCCTTCCGCCGAAGACCGCCTTCGCGACATCATTGAGGCGATCGATCGCATCGAAAAGATGCTGACGAACTGCAGCCAGGCCGAATTCGAGGCTGACATCATTCGGCGGATGGCAACCGAGCGTTATCTTGAGATCGTTTGCGAGGCAGCGCGCCGACTTCCCGAGGACCTTAAGCAGCAGGCTGCTCACATCGATTGGCGCAAGATGGTAGACTTCGCCAATCGGCTTCGACATGCCTACCACGAGACCGAGGTTGGCGTCGTCTGGGGGATCATCAATCTTCACCTTCCGCCGCTCAGATCTTTCGTCGAGACCCGCATTCGGGACGGCAGTAACTAATGGTACGCGGATGATAGCCCCCATACGCAGGACAACGATCGCGCTTCTCGTCAGCGTGATGTCGCTCCTCTCCCCCGCCCTCGCCGAGCCGGCCAAGCCTAAGCCCGACTATGCGGTGAAGACCAAGGCGATCGACGGCACGGTGCTGCTCGATGCGGCCATCAAGGCTGATGCGAAGCTGGCGGAGAACTGCCTCGCCGAAGGCAAGAAGTACATCGCCGCGCAGCGCGCCGAAGCCGAGCCGGAATACAAGAGCGATCCCGAACTGTTCCGCAACGGGCCGTGGACCTACGAGCGCAGCTACACGCAGGACTCGCTGGTCGCTAACCGCTATGTCAGCGTGCTGCGCATGGACTACAGCTACACCGGCGGCGCGCATCCCAACACCGAGATCGATACGATCCTGTGGGACAAGCAGCAGGCCAAACGCATCAGCATCCGGCCCTTCTTCACCGAGCTTGCCGATGGCGGCCCGGCGATGCAGGCGATGGTCAAGGGCGTGCTGGCGTCGCTGAAAGCCGAGAAGAAGGCCCGCGGCACCGAGGATGACGGCGACGACTACGTCAAGAGCATCGAGCCGAAGCTGCTGAAGATCGGCCCGGTGACGCTCGCCCGATCGACCGAGGCCGGCAAAAGCTCGGGCCTCGTGTTCCACTACGCGCCCTACGCGGTCGGCGCCTATGCGGAAGGCAGCTACGACGCCTACGTGCCGTGGCAAAGCTTGAAGCCTTATTTGTCCGCGGAAGGCAACGCGATTTTCGGCGGCGATCGCCCGAAAGGCGATGATGACCGCAACAAGTAAGAAGCCGCTCGATCTGCCGTCGCTGGCCAGCGAGGTGCGCGATGGGCACCGCGCGGCGCTGGCGCGCGCGATCACGCTGATCGAAAGCCGCCGCGGCGATCATCAGGCGTCCGCACGCGCGCTGGTGCAGGAGCTGTTGCCGCTGACCGGCCGCGCGATCCGAGTCGGCATCACCGGCTCGCCCGGTGTCGGCAAGTCGACCACGATCGACGCGCTCGGCATGTATCTGATCGAGCAGGGCCACAAGGTCGCGGTGCTGGCGGTCGATCCATCGTCGGCGCGCACCGGCGGCTCGATCCTCGGCGACAAGACCCGAATGGCGCGGCTGTCCGCCGAAACGGGCGCCTTCATCCGCCCCTCGCCCTCCTCCGGCACGCTTGGCGGCGTTGCGGCGAAGACGCGCGAAGCGATGCTGCTGTGCGAGGCCGCCGGCTTCGACGTCGTGCTGGTGGAAACCGTCGGCATCGGCCAATCCGAAACCGCGGTCTGCGATATGACCGATTTCTTCCTGGCGCTGATGCTGCCGGGCGCCGGCGACGAACTGCAGGGCATCAAGAAGGGCCTGGTCGAACTCGCCGACATGATCGCGATCAACAAGGCCGACGGCGACAACATCGCCCGCGCCAATCTGGCGGCCGGCGAGTATCGCGCGGCGCTGCATATCCTGACGCCGCGCTCGGTGCATTGGCAGCCGCCGGTGCAGACTTATTCGGCGATGACCGGCGCCGGCATCGCCGAACTGTGGCACAGCGTGCTGGCGCATCGCGACGCGACGACGCCCTCCGGCGAGCTCGATGCCCGCCGCCGCGAGCAGCAGGTCAAGTGGATGTGGACCATGCTCGAGGACCGCTGGAAAGCGCGGCTCAAGAGCGACCCCGCGATCCGCGCCAAGGTGAAACATACCGAAGCCGACGTCGCCGCCGGCCGCCTCACCCCGGCGATCGGCGCCGATGCGATCGCGGAATTGCTGGCGTGATCGATCGGCACGCACATCCGTCGGACGCCCGCGGCGCCCAGCGCGAAAGCCCGACGAATTTAGGTACCATCTCTCCGCCCGTCATGCCCGGCCTTGTGCCGGGCATCCACGCCCTGCGGCAGAAGTCACGAAAAAGGCGTGGATGGCCGGGCCTTCGCCGCGCCGAAGGGGCTACGGCCCCGCAGGCGGGACAAGCCCGGCCATGACGAATCTGGTGTTAGTTGGACCATGACGGCTCCCCTTCGCATCCTGATCACCGGCTTCGGCCCGTTCCCGGGCGCGCCGTATAATCCGACGCCGACGCTGGTGGATCGGCTGGTGAAGCTGCGGCGGCCAGCATTCGATGCGGTCGAGCGTATCGGCCATGTCTTCCCAGTGAGCTATCGCGCCGTCGACCGCGAGTTGCAGCAACTGCTCGCCACACACCGGCCCGACGTGCTGCTGATGTTCGGGCTCGCCGCACGCACAAGGCATTTGCGCATCGAAACGCGCGCCCGCAATGCGGTGACCATGCTGTGGCCGGACGCGGAGCGGACGACGCTACGCACTGCTTCGATCGAGCCGGGTCAGGACGCGCAACATTTTGGCCCGCATGCCGCCAAGCTGCGGCGCGCTGCCCTCGCCACTGGGATTGATGCCCGCCTCTCCCGCGACGCCGGCCGATATCTCTGCAACTATCTGAGCTGGCGGGCGATCGACGCGACGCACGGGCCGCAGGGCCCCCGCCTCGCCGCCTTCATCCACGTCCCGCTGCTGTCCCGCGACGGGCGACCTTGGCCCGGCGGCAGCATCGGTGCCGAGCATCTGGTCGACGCGGGCGAAGCGATCCTGCTGGAATTGATCCGGGAAGCCCGGCGCGGCCGGCTCCTGCTCACGACGGCGTGATTCCAGCCCGCGGGCCCCGGCGAGAACCAGCCTCCTTGCTCCGCGTTGGGATCGAGGAGGACCGCGATGCCTTATGCGCTGTATTGCGACGACGCCAAGATCAGCAAGGCTTATCCGACCGAGGCGAGTGTATGGAAACACGCGCTGGAGAGCGGCCTGGTCGTCGACGTCGACCCGGGCGACGAATCGCCAAGGCCCCGCCGCATTCTCGACAACGGCTACGAGATCCGCGCCTGCGCGCCCGAAGCCGGCGAGAATCCCGAGCACAACGACGCCGAGGCGCACGCCGGGCGCGACTATCAACTCTCACGCAGCGCCGCCTGACGATTAACCCTAGCGCCAAACATCGCGTTGCTGCGACACCGTCGTCCGTCACTGGGCGGCGGCTTTTGCGTTACGAGATCGCATGGCTCACGCAGGGGCGCAGACATGACGATCCATCGGCGCGAAATGCTCGGCGCGATCGCCGGCGGCCTCACTCTGGCGACGACGCCGCTGGCCGCCGCACCGTTGACCTCCAAACGCGGCCGCGATGCGACGCAGCTCGACGTTCGGCCTGATAGTTCAGAGGATCAAACCGCCGCGCTGCAACGCGCCATCGACGACGCTGCGGAGCGCCGCGTCCCCCTCGCATTGCCGCCCGGAACCTACCGCACCGGCACATTGCGGCTGCCCTCCGGTGCGCAGCTCAGCGGCGTGCGCGGCGCGACGCGGCTGGTGCTGACGGGCGGTCCCTCGCTGTTCGACAGCGCCGGCGCCGACGCGCCGACGCTATCCGGGCTGATCCTCGACGGTGCCAGCATTCCCCTGCCGGCGCGGCGCGGTCTGGTACATTGCGTCGGCGCCCGAGCGCTGCGCATCGAGCAATGCTCGATCACGGCGAGTGGCGCCAGCGGCATCTGGCTGGAAACGACCTCCGGGACGATCAGCGACAATATCCTGACGGCGATCGCCGTGACCGGCGTCGTGTCGTTCGATGCGCGCGGCCTGCGCGTCGACGGCAACACCATTCTCGGCGCCAGCCACAACGGCATCGAAATCCTCCGCACGTCGGTCGGCGACGACGGCACGCTGGTCACCGGCAACCGCATCGAGAACATCACGGCCGGGCCCGGTGGCTCCGGGCAGTACGGCAACGCCATCAATGCGTTTCGCGCCGGCAATGTCATCGTCAGCGGCAACCGCATCAGGAACTGCGATTACTCCGCGGTCCGCGGCAATTCGGCGTCGAATATTCAGATCACCGGCAACAGCGTCAGCGATGTCCGCGAAGTCGCGCTGTATTCGGAATTCGCCTTCGAAGGCGCCGTCATCGCCAACAACACCGTCGACGGCGCAGCGCTCGGCGTTTCGGTCTGCAACTTCAACGAAGGCGGCCGGCTCAGCATCGTACAGGGCAACATCATCCGCAATCTGAGGCCGAAGCGCCCGATCGGCACCGCGCCGGATGACGACGCCGGCATCGGCATCTATGTCGAGGCCGACACCGCAGTCACGGGCAACGTGATCGAGAACGCGCCGTCGTTCGGCATCGTCGCCGGCTGGGGCCGCTATCTGCGCGACGTCGCGATCACCGGCAATGTCGTGCGCAAGGCGTTTGTCGGCATCGGGGTCTCCGTCGCGGATGGCGCCGGCACCGCGGCGATCAGCGGCAACGTCATCGCCGACGCCCAACGCGGCGCCGTGGTCGGGCTCGATCACGCCAAGCCGGTGACGCCGGATCTGACGAAGCCGAATGCCGCGCGGTTCGCCCAAATCGCACTCGGCAGCAATTCGGTGCGCTGATCCGCGTTTACTGATACGCCGCCGCGAAGTAGCTGCGCTCCAGCCTATAGCGACCGCCGACATCGCGATACACTTGTCGCAGGCACTTCCGGCCGTTGCACAAGGCCGTCGAACCGTCACGGCATCGCAAATGTTCGAAATGCAGCACGATGGTCGTCGGTGCGTAGGTTGCAAAATAATGTCCCGCGATCGCGCCGCTGGGGCATCGTGCGGAAACTGCACGCTGAACATCATGAGGCAGAAGCGCTAAGTGATCCGAATTCCAAAGCGGGTCTTTTGGTGCCAGCGCGGAAGCTGCATCAGAGGTCCCACCCAGCGCGATCAGCGCCATGCTCGTCATCACGGCTCGTGAGATCATGGCATCCCTCGTCAGTTGCGGCGCAACTCGCAGCGCGCCTTGGTCGATCCTGACGAAGATAGGCGGGTGAAGCTGACAGGAGGCTGGCAAGCGAGCCCGCGACCGGTCGCAGCGCTGCCGCGACCGCGACGCGCTATCAACATCGCCCAGCCCGCCTGAGCGATGGGTCCAAGCGATGCGACGGACGCTTTGCCTACGCGGTCGCGTTCACTCGTCTGGCCAGTCGCACCACTTCGTCTGGCGTCGGTGGATTGGCGGGATGATAACTGAGGCAGATTGGGGTTTTGATCTTGCCCGGTTTGCCGGAGCCTTCGGTGGCGAAATAGAACTCGCCCGCCTTCAGCTTGCCGATGTCATCGGCGCGGCCGCCGCTGGCCTCGATGATCTCCTGGGCGGCCGCGATGGTCGCCGGCGCGCTCTGCTTGCCGTTGAACTGCGTGGTGCAGTTCGACACGATCTGGTTGTGAATGCCGCGCGGTACCTGGCTCGCGACGATCATGCCGAGTCCGTATTTGCGCGCCTGCGCGACCAGCTTGATGCCGCTGCCGAGGCTGAGCGCCGGCTTCTGCGACGGCAGGAAAGTCTGCGCCTCGTCGATCACGTAGAGCAGACCGGTCTTCGAAGGATGGCGCTTGATCCAGCTGAACAGCGCCATCTGCAGCCGGTTGACGAAATCTTCGCGCGCCGCGTCGGTGGCGAGGCCGGACAGATTGATCACCGAGAGCCGCACCCGCGCCGGATCCTTGCCGAAGAACAGCAGCTTCGGATCAAGCACCGGGCCGTCGGCGCGGAGCAGCGGATTGGTCGCGACGGCGGCATGCAGCTGATCGGCCATTCCGGCCGCGAGCTTGGCGGCATTGCCGATCGGGCTTAGCCCGTCCGGCAACTCGCTCAGCAAGGCGATGAAATCCTGCAATTCGCCGCCGCCGCCGGCCGCGAAATGCCGCAGGGCTTCGGCGAGCACACCCCGCTGCAACGCGTTCTTTGCGCCAGCGAGCGGGCCGAGCGTTTCGGCGGCCATTTCGGTCGCCTGCTGGCGTTCGTCCTTGTCGGGGCCGAGGCCGGCGAAATCCGGCATCACCGGCAGAAACAGCGGATTGCCCCCGTGCACGCCTGGCGTCCATACCACCACTTCGACCTTGTCGGCGTAGCGCTGCGCCTTGGCGTCATCCTCGTCGGTGAAGGAGTCCGGCCTTGACGGCCATGGGTCGCCCAGCCGCGACAGATCGTTGTTCGGATCGATCACGATCGCCGGTATTCCGGCGAGCGCCGCCTCCTCGACAATCCGCCGCAGCAGGACGGTCTTGCCCGAGCCGGAGCCGGCGATAATCGCGGTATGCCGCGGCAACAGGCGTAGCGGCACGGCGACGGCTTCGCCGCCGACCGCGATGCGTCGGCCGACCGGGATCGAGTCCGAGCCCGTCGAGGCTGGCGCCGCGGCCGCCGACGGGCGCGGCGGCGCCGGCGCAGGATCTCGCACAGTCGTTGCGGGCGGCGGTGCAGCCTCGGGCGGCGGCGCTGGCGGCGCAGCGGCCTTGTCGGTCGCAGCGCTGCTCTGCGCGCCTGTCACCGTCGGTGTCGCAGGCGGCGGGCTCAGGCCGGCCTGTTTGAAGAATTGCGTCGCGAACAACGGTTTGTCGGCGCGCAGCCAGGACTCGAATTCGGCGCTTCGGCCATCCGCCAAAGCCTGCTGGCTCATCTGGCGCAGCGCCACGAACACGCGCAGATCCGCATCTGCAGGATCGATCACGACGCCGCCCGACTTCTCGAACAGCTCGAACAGCTGCCGGGTCTTGGCGCCGCCGGGAATCGGGCTGCGGCGCACCAGCACCAGATGGCGGTCGGCGATCTTGGCGTTGATGCCCGACGCGGTGAGCGCCGCGCGCAGCCGCGCCTGGAACGAGATCGCGTGAGTATGTTCGAGCGCGCGAAAGCAGAAGTGCCGCTCCCGATCGTTCTCGGCATGATAGGTGAACGTCAGCCGGCCGTGCAGCGGCGGCACCTTCTGCGCCGGGTCGCCGCGGCTCTCCAGGTCGCTCGATTCATCGGGCTCGAACTCACGGGCGTAGAGTTCGAATACTTCGCGCAGCAGCCCCGCCAGCTTGCCGTCGTCGTCAGCAACGATCAGGTCGTCCACCTCGGCAGCGGCGATGTGGCGCTGCAAGTCCTGTGCGAAGCCGTTGCGGGGGCTCGCGCCCTCCGGCCGAGCGACGACCTCGCCGAGCTCATCGCATTCGGTCACCGTGCCGGCCTCGATCCAGCGGCGGCGCAGCGCGTCGCAGCGCATCAGGATGGTCCGCGGCGTCGTAATCACGCCGGCGGCGGCCTCGATCGCCTTATCGGTGAACGGCCAGCTTGGATAAGGTGGTGTGAAATTCAGCGACTCGTAGGCGGGCGCAAGCCGGCTGACGATCAGGCTGCGAATATCGGCCGGATCCTTCATCTCGCGCAGATTGAGCGGCTCGCGATAGCGCTGCGCGAATGGTGTCAGTCCGGTTCTTTGCAGAGCCTGCCAAGAGTTGAACAGACAGGTCACCACAGTCATGGTGCGATAGCCGACGTCGTACAGCTCGAGCAATCCGGCCGCGAGAGCTTCGCCAAGGCCGGGATTGAGCGTATCATCGTCGACGCGCGCGCTGACGATGCTCGGATTGACGACGCCGTCGATCTGATCGATCGCCACCATTGTCGGCCCGGCGATACTCATGATCCATGACATGCCCCGCACCAGATCGACCGGCGGCGGCGGCGGCCGCAAGAAGCCGAGCGCGGCGCGGGCCTGTTCGTCGGCGTCGTAGCCCTGCAGCCAGGCATGGGCGAGCCCCGCGCTGTCGATATCGTTGGAGCGCAGCAGGCACATCGCGCGGAACACGTCCTGGTGCTTCAGCGTGTTCGGCATGTCGTGCCGCATCAGGCCCTTGACCAGCACGTCGACGATCTTGCGCGCTTCGATGTTCGGAATGCTGAACGCGGTCTCGACCTCCTTCTCCACCTTGAAGCGCCTGGCCACGCCCGCCAAAACGGCTTCGAGCTGGCGGCGCCCATCAGCCATCGGCTGCAGCAACGAGGTGATGTAGCTCAGCGCGGCATTGCGCCAAAAATCCGTCAGTCCCATCACTTCGAGCAGCACGAACCAGCCGCCATTCTCCCACACCTGGCGACGCAGCTGGCCGACGAAATGCGTCTTACCGATGCCGGCGTGGCCGGTCAGCGGCACGCCGCGGCCGTGCGAGGCCGGCCCCAACGTCTCCCGCAAAAATTCTTGGACGACCTGCTCGATGATGTCGCCGTTGGGACCGAGATTGTCGCTGGTGCCGTCGTCGATCCAGATGCTGTCGAGAGAGCGAACCCAATTGAAATCGGCGACGCGGAGTGCCTGCAGTGCTTGAGTCATGCCTGAAACCAAATGAAGTGATATGGATCGCCGCCGGCGCTGAAAGCGGCGTGGGCCTCGTCAGTTGAAATATCTTTGGGATCGTCGTTGCGGCCGAACCCGGCGCCGCGTTCGGTCTTGTGGATCCGCAGCAATGCGGCATCGACCGTTGCGCTGTCGAGGTCGGGCAGCTCGGCGCGGAGCTTGCCTAAAGCGACGGGCTCGCCCCGGCGGCCATTGGTAATCGTCAAATAAGCCTGCTCGATCCGCGCCCGCACCTGCTCCGGCGTCGGCGGGGATGCAGGCTTCGGCTCGCGCGGCCGCGGCGGCGCCGGAGTTCTCTTACGCTTCGGTGCCTTGTCTTTCGCGGACGCAGCGGGCGGCCAGTCCGGCGCCTGTCCGATGAAGTCGGCGAGCGTCTCGCCGTTCTTGTCGAGATGCTGCTGCAGCAGCGCCAGCCATTGCTGTAGCACCTGATAGTTCTTCGGCAGTTCGTCGCCGAGATGCTGGCCGGCCCAGGCCCAGCCCTTGTCCTCGAGCTTGAGGCCGATCGAGCGGCCGATCTTGGTGCTGGAGATCAGCCGCTCGGCCACCAGGGCCTCGCGGTCCGTCTTCTCGACTTTGGGAACGATCTCGCCTTGCATCGCCTGGCCCTGGCGGCCGAGCAGGCACCACATGATCAGAGTTTGTTTGGGGGTCATGGTCACGACTGGATGTTGAGCGTTGATTGACGGAAGCGCACCACCATTCGGATCTTCTCGACGGCGGCCTGCAGGTCGGTGCTGACCTGTTGATTGGTGATCCGCAGCACCAGATGGCCGGCGACTAACAGCTCGTAGTCGCGGTGGCGGTCGTTGGCGAAATTCGGATCAGCTTGGTGCTCCGGACCGTCGAGTTCGACCACGATCCGTCCGTCGCGCCACAACAGATCAACGCGCGGATTGCCATAGCCGCCCAGTGCAACGGTCTGGTTACAGGCAAACAGCGGCCCGAGTTCGCCGTCCTGCTGCAGGGCGGCGGCGACGCGCTGCTCGATCAGACTGGCGTGATGCGCTTGGCCGGTCGGAGCGATGAAGCGTGTCAGCAGCGGCTCGGCGGTGGCTACGACCGCGATAGCTCCGTACAGCAAGCGCTCGAACGGGGGGACTGCTGCGGGCCGGCTGGGGAACAGCGCCACCACCGATGCGCCTTGCCCGGCGCACCATTCCAGCACCTGAATGAGCGGAGCCGCGCGCGCGGCGTCGACCGGATCGATCAGCGCCACCAGAATCGGATCGTGCGGCCCGATCGCCCGCATCAGTTGCGTGAACGCGATCGACCGCGCGATCCGCCGGAACACCGGCGCGTAGCCGGCGGCGGCGCGTTTCGACGCCGCACGAAACCACGGCGCCGACACATCGGATCGGCCGGTCGGCAGCACAGGCAGGCCGTCCGGCTTGACGCAGTCCTGACCATACCAACGCGGCCAACAGCCGAGCGCCAGCTCAGCCAGGTCATCGATCAATTGCCTCAGAATGACTTCCGTGCTGCGTCCAGTCGGCAGGATCAGCGCCGGCCGCTCGGCTTGCGAGGTCGTCAGGGCCTGCCGGATCTCATCGACGCCGATGCCGGTAATTGTCAGCCGCTCGCCAGCAGCGAGGCGGGTCACCCGTTCGCCCAGCTCGCTCAACCCGATGACGGCGGACGATCGAGATTGCAGCCTGACTTCCATGCAACCGCAGGATGGCAAACTCGTCCGCGGCGCGCAACAGCGATGTTGCGTAGTTCAACAAGCGGGCTCGGCGCAGCGCTTTGCGCCAAGACCGCTTGTTTGATCATCTCACACAGTCAGCCCCTCACGCCGCCCGCACCGTCTCGACGAACCGCCCGACCTCGTCGCGCAGCCGGCTGCTGTCGCGCGAGAGCGACTGCGCGGCGGATAGCACTTGCGTCGAGGCGGTGCCGGTTTCGGTGGCGCCTCGCTGCACGTCGGTGATGTTCGACGATACCTGCTGGGTGCCGCGCGCAGCCTGCTGAACGTTGCGGGAGATCTCCTGCGTCGCCGCGCCCTGCTCTTCCACCGCGGAAGCGATGGTCGAGGCGATCTCGGACATCCGCTCGATGGTGCCGCCGATCTCGCGGATCGCCCCGACCGAGTCCTGCGTCGCCGCCTGCATGCCGGTGATCTGCTGGCTGATCTCGCCGGTCGCCTTGGCGGTCTGTTCGGCCAGCGCCTTGACCTCCTGCGCCACCACGGCGAAGCCGCGGCCGGCATCGCCCGCCCGCGCCGCTTCGATCGTGGCGTTGAGCGCCAACAGATTGGTCTGCCCGGCGATGGTGTTGATCAGGTCGACGACGTCGCCGATGCGGTTGGCGGCCTCCGACAGCTGACCGATGCGCGTGTTGGTCTTGCGGGCCTGGTCGACGGCTTCGCCGGCGATGCGCGCGGCTTCCTGAACCTGCCGGCCGATTTCGGAGATCGACGAAGCCATCTGTTCAGTGGCCGAAGCGACCGACTGCACATTAGCGGAAGCCTGCTCCGACGCCGCGGCGACCGAGGTCGCCAGCTCCTGTGAGCGATCCGCGGTCGACGTCAGCGTGCCGGCCGACGATTCCAATTCGGTCGAGGCCGCCGATACGGTGTGGATGATCTCGCCGACGGCGCCCTCGAAATCGTCGGCCAACCGCCGCATCTCGGCCTTGTGCTGTTCGGCGACGCGGCGCTCGGCTTCTTCCTGCTCTTCCTTGAGCCGCTTGACGTCGAGCGCGTTGGACTTGAACACTTCGACCGTGCAGGCCATCAGCCCGATCTCGTCGAGCCGGCCGGAGCCGGCGACTTTGACCTCGAGGTTGCCCGCGGCGAGTTCGCGCATCGTATCGGAAATCTGCACGATCGGACGCGACACCGCACGGCCGATCAGCCACGCCAGCACGATGCCGAGTAGCTGCGCCGAGATGGTGATGATCAGCGTCTGCGACCTGGTATCGAACACCTGCGCCTGGGTGGCGTGGCTGATCTGCTGCTGCTCGGTGGTACCGATCTGGTTGATGCGCCCCGCCGCGGCCGCCAGCGTGCCCGCCACCTTGCCCATCTCGGCGATCTTGGCATCGACGCCGGCGACATCCGCCGCCGCCTGCCGAAAGCCGTCCACATAGACCGCCAGGTCCGCTTCGATCGCGGCGATCTGCTTCTGCTCCGAGCCGGTGTCGACCGAATTCTTCAGCGCCGACAGCGCGGTCTTCAGATCGGCCAGCGACTTCTCGGCCGTGCCGAGCCCATCCTTCTCGAGTCGGACGCCCAGCATCTTGCTGGCGGCGAGCCGCAACATCATGAAGCTCTTCAGGCCCTGCCCGACCAGCAGCGCATTGCGGCCGTCGCCGTCGCCGGTCATGGTCGCGCTCTGCAGCTGTTCGAACTTCGCCATCAGGCGCTGCCCCACCGGACCGAGAACGTCCGTCGTGATCCGGTTCTGATCGCGGCGCAGCTTGACCACCTCGGCGAACTTGCCGCTGTACTGACCGAACTGCTGATCGATCTCGGTCAGCAGCGTATGTATCTCGGGATTCTGGATCTGGTGCATGCCCTGGGCGATGCTGGCCGCGAGTTTCCGACCAGCCTGCTCGGCGTCGCCGACCAATGGCTCGTCGCCCGTGAGCCCGTACTCGCGAACGAGATTTCGTACGTCCGCGAAGCTGGTCTCGATCTTGTGCGCGAGGTCGACGACTTCGACGCGCTGACCGAACGACGTGACCGCCGCTCCCAAGCTGCCGAAGCTGGTGTAGTTCATCACCGCGAGGATGGCCATCAGCACCTGAATGGCGGCAAAGCCGATTGCAATTTTGGCGCTGATCTTGCGATTGGTGAACAGCGCCAGCGGGCTGAAGGAACGAGGTGTGATCGGCGTTGGTGTGTGGGTCATGATCCGACTTTCACTGCGGGCGCGAATACGCGCGCGGCTGCGACCTTCCGGTGCACGGCAGGCAGCGATCCGCGTCGCAGCGTCGACACGATCGTCGCGTCGGATCTCCCCCGGCGTGCTGATGATATCTGCGGCGGACGGCACCGTCCGCTGGCCTCAGGTGCACCCGGAATCATTTGGAAAGTTTAAAGAGGCAAGCCGCACAACCGTTCAAATAAGCGTCGCAATTGCACGCTGCCGAGCGACGCTGAGAGCTTGACATGGGTCAAACCGATCGCGCCGACGCCTGACGATGTTGGGTTTCTCGGCCGTCTTGCGGCCGCGGCGTCGACCGGCCCAGCAACAAGCCGGAGCTACCGGCCGCCATGTCTTCGCCGAAAGTCTAGTCTATCCTTCCGTATCATTCGCTGCGTCGCTGGACCGCCGGAACGAGTTGCACGGTTGCGCGTCGTGGTTGGATCTCCTCGCCTCGATGGACGCTCATGCCTGATTTTCTGAAGATGTTGTTCGCTGCTGCTGTCGTGACGACGCCGTCCTTCGCGCTCGCCGACGGCGCGCCGCGCGAGCCCTACGGGATCAACCTGGAAGGCTACGCCTATCCGTATCCGGTGCAGTCATTTGCCGTGGTGTCGGGCGGCGAGCAGCTCACCATGGCCTATATGGACGTCGTGCCGGCGCAGCCGAACGGCCGCACCGTGGTGCTGCTGCACGGTCGCAATTTCCCGTCGAGCTATTGGGCGCCGGTGATCAGGATGCTAAGCGACGCCGGGTACCGCGTGGTGGCGCCGGACCAAGTCGGCTTCGGCAAATCCTCGAAGCCGAGCGGCGATCTGCATTTCGACGATCTCGCCCGCAACACCATCGCTCTCTTGGACAAGCTCGGCATTGCCAGGGCCGATGTCGTCGCACATTCGCTCGGCGGCATGCTGGGCGTTCGCATCGCCCGCGCCTATCCGGACCGCGTCGACCATCTGGTGCTGACCGCGCCGATCGGGCTGGAAGACTATCGGCTCTACGTGCCGCCGACACCGACCGACAAGATCGTCGCGAGCGAGGACAAGCTGACTGCCGACGGCTATCGCAAGCAGCTCGAAACCAACTACGCGTTGAAGCTGCCGCCCGAGCAGGTCACGCCGTTCATCGATGCCCGCTTCAATATCAAGGGCAGCCCGGACTATCCGCGATGGCTGCGTTCGTTCGTGGCGTCGGCGCAACTGATCTATCGCGAGCCGGTGGCGCACGAGATCCCGCTGATCACCCGCCCGACGCTGTTCATCATGGGCGCCGACGATCACAACGCGCCGGGCAAGCCCAGCGCCCCGGAGCCGCTGCGCGCCAGGATGGGACAGAACGCCGAATTGGCCAGGAAGCTTGCCGCCGAAATGCCGAGCGCGCGCGCCGAGGTGCTGCCGAATACCGGGCATCTGGTGTTTCTCGAAGCGCCCGATCGCTATCGCGAGCTGGTGCTCGACTTTCTTGCCAAGTAAAGCGCCGCTCAGCCGGCGCGGCGTAGCAGCGGGTAACGCTCGGCCAACACCGCGACGTCGAGGGCGTGCTGCCAAGCCGGTGGCGCGTCTTTGCTTTCGTCGAGGATCGGTGGCTCGATGGCGAGCTCGGGCTCCGCAGGTGGCACGATGCACAGATGCGGCGCAGCGGCCTCGATGGGATCAAAGTCCGAACGATCGCACTCGGGCGAAGCGGGCAAGGTTGCGCTGTAAATCTGCACCGGCTCTGGTGCGGCAGGCGGGGGAATAACGTTGAACACCCGCGTCGGCTCGATGGCGGTCTCATCGCTGAGATAGAAGATCGGCCGCGGCGCCAGATCCTTGTTGTGGCCCAGCCATGACAGGTCGATCGGATGATTGTCGACCGTCGCCTCGCGATACAATAGGTCCTGCCAGGTATCGACCGCTGCCTTAGCCTCCTGGATGTTCTCCAGAAACGCCGTCTCGGTAAAGAAACGCCGCCAGCGGCCGGTCTCGAACAAGTCAGTGAGGTATTCCAGTCGCTGTTCTGCGAGCACACACCAGCGCTCAACGATCGCGCGACCGCGCATCGCGTCGGTGACTTCCATGATCATTCCGCCGAAAGGGGGGAGACGAACGCGACGCTACTTACGAATCAACGCAAGCATATGGAGCATTTTGTTAACAAAAATTTACCATGTCCAGCCGGCGGTGCCCCCGTGTCGCCACGAAGATAGGGCCGCCGCGAATCGGGATCGCCTGGATGACACGAGAATGACAGTCTTGTGCTGATCCAAAGAAAGGACCCGCCCGGGGGGACAGCCGGGCGGGTCACAAGCCATATTGGCGCTGGGGTGGATGGGCGCTCGCGCCGAATACAGCCTCAATGGGGCTTTGCGCTCCCACGATGATTAGTCAAAACGACCGCGGCAAACGTTCAATGCGGGTAGCGAATTTTTCTCAGAAGCTGGCGGGGAGAACGGCCAGCAGATCGATGCTCGTACCTCTGTCTCCGTCGTGTCAGGTACAAGGCCATCCGTTGATACACTGAAGCGCTGGTCTATCGCCCTCTCCACAGGGACTAGTCCTCATCCTGCGAGGCTGGCCGGTGAATGCCCGTTTAGGTTGGGGCCCCCCATCTCGACGCGTCATGCCCGGCCTCGTGCCGGACATCCACGCTTCGCTGCCGGAAATGCAGAAAAAGGCATAAATGGCCGGAGCAAGCCAGGCCATGACGAACGACTGTGGCATTCCGCTACGGTGCCGGCAGCGCCATGGTGACAAGCGGCTCTTTCTCCAGCCTGGCGATCAGCCGCGCCTGGTCCTGCTGCGACTTGGCCCCACTGAACTGCAGCCGGAACACGCCACCCTTGCTGCTGTCGATCACAGACGCCTGATAGCTGTCGAGCAGCGCCGTGATATCGGAGATACGTGCATCCGGAGCGAAGCGCACGAAAGCCCGCTGACTGACCTCACCGCCGAGGCTGCGAGTGAGCGGCGCGGCCCGCTGCGTTGCGGGCGGTACCGCGGTCGAGCGTGACGTGTCCGCCGTAGGCGGTGCAGCAGCGGGCGGCGGTGTCGCAGCAGGCGGTGACGACGGCGCGGGAGCCGCTGGCGCCGGTAGGCGCTCCTCGCCGCGCGGCGCCGGTGCGCGATCAAATTGTGGCTGATAGGTGCCGGTTTCCAGCACTCCGCCCGGTGACCACACCAGCATCGCGCCGATCAGCCCAGCCTGCAGGACCAGCGCCATGCTTGCCACGGAAGCCGACCAGGTCAGCACCTTCGGCGAGAGCCCCTTCACGAAGCCCGCGAAGCGAGTGCCGAAACCCGGCCCGGCCGGCTTCATGCCTGCCCGCGCCGCCTGCGCCGGCTCGGCATCGATCGCTGCGAACAGCTTGTGCATCGCCTTCGACGACGGCGCGCCGAGGCTCTCGTTCAGCTCAATGGTCGCGGCATATTCTTCCAGCACCGCTGCGTATTGCTTGGCGAGTTCAGGATCGCGGTCCAGTGCCTCGCCGACCAGGCGCATGTCGCGAGCGCTCAACGTGCCGGCCGCATACCACGGCAACAGCGCCTCGATGTCGCCCGGCTCCCGATGCTCAAGCATCGATTTGCTCATCGCCATCATGGCCAGCCTCGCTGCACGCCGGCTGCCTGAAGCAGATCGGCCAGTTTCTTGCGCGCATAAAACAATCGGGTCTTCACGGTGTTCTCCGGAATGCCGACGATAGTGGCGACCTCTTCCACCGACTTCTCGTGGTAGTAGACGAGATCGATGATTTCCCGATGGTCGGGCGAAAGACCTTCAAGGCACTTCCGCAAAACATCGCCCGTGTCCTTCTTCTGGACAGTCACTTCCGGATCGTCGGAAGGGTCTTCGATCGCGGCAGCGGCTTCATCGTCGAGTTCGGCGTCCTTGCGGCGTCGCAGCGCCGACAGCGCCTTGAACCGCGTGATCGCCAGCAGCCAGGTGGAAACAGATGACCGCCCCTCGAACTTCCCCGCCTGGCGCCAGACGTCCAGAAAAACCTCGCTGATAAGTTCTTCAGCGATCTGTTCGTTCCGCACCAGCCTCAGCCCGAAGCGAAAGACCCGCACGTGATGCCTGCCATAGAGGACTTGCATCGCCATTCGGTCGCCCTGGGCGATCCGAGCGATCAGATCCTCGTCCGCAGTCCCCTGCCTGGTAATCACTGGCCGCCTCGCAACATAGGTCGGCCGAAACCTGCGGAAGGTTCGATAGTAAAAGGCAAATTTATCATCCTGCCCGGCTGCGCAGCGCCTCTGTGACGTCGACCACGGAAGCAGTTACCTCTCACCGGCGCCCCGCGTCCGCTGCCCCCCACAGTCCGATGTTTAGACCGATTCGTCTCCGGCGGCTTGGCCGAGGGGCCGGCCGGCGTCGCGACACCTTGGCGGCCATATCCGCTCTGCTCCAAATCTTGACCCGTCCCCGCGGCAAGCTGTCCCAGCGGCTCGGAGTGAGAAAAAAGATCAATTTGAGCAAGCGCATAGACACCGCACCTCGAAAAATGACGAATCTCAAAGGATACGAAACCTAAAGGCTTTCCTCGTAAGTTCCCTCAACTCAGGCGCATCGAAGCAAGCGATGAATTCAACTGCCGCAATTCCTGCCCTTTCAGCAGCGCCAGCGGACGAGGTCGATTGGGCCCGGACGCTCGCGGTGCGTGCCAAGCGGGTCAAGCAACGGCGGCAGATCTTCGACCTCATCGCCGTCAGCTATCTGATCGATGCGACGCTGTTGCTGATGTACGCGTTCGCCGACACCATCCCGTTTGGTGCCGTGCCGGCCTACCTCGGCTGTGTGCTGCTGATCCTGGTTGCAACCGTCACGTTGTCCGAGCACGGCTTCCACGACCGCTACAAGGACTATTTTCTGGTCCTGCCGACCTCGGCGGTCCTCATCGGACTGGCGCTCGGCTTCATGGCGTGCGTGCCGCAGGCCGCCTTGGTGTTCACGGGTACGCTCCTGATCATCTTCAGCGTCGCGTCGCTGCACGCCAGCCGCAAAGAGTGTGTGGTCGGCTGGAGCGTGCTGACGATCGCACTGGCGGTGCTCTTCCTGTTCACTGACCATCCGATTTCGGTGCCGGGCGGATCGCTGTTGGAGCGTCTGACCACGCTGCTGGTGCTGGTTCTGACGATCGGCCGCTGCATGTTCGTGAGCATGTACTCCGCCAGCCTGCGGGAGACGCTGTACAAGCGCGGCGTGGAGTTGCGCGAAGCCTATCAGCGCATCGAGGAGCTCGCCGAGCTCGACGAACTCACCGGCGCGTTCAACCGCCGCTGCATCATGCGGATGCTCAACGAAGAGATCGCGCGTGCCGAGCGCAACGCCACGCCGCTGTCGCTGGCGCTGATCGACCTCGACTGGTTCAAGCGCATCAACGACGGCTTCGGCCATCCGATCGGCGACGAGGTGCTGCGCACCTTCGCCATCACCATCTTCGCCAACATTCGCAGCTTCGACCGGTTCGGCCGCTACGGCGGCGAGGAATTCCTGCTGCTGCTACCGAACACGTCCCGCGAGCAATCCCATGCCATGCTCGAGCGATTGCGGGAGATCGTGGCGGAGCTTGACTGGACGGCATTTTCGCCGGGCATGCGGGTAACGCTTTCCGCCGGCATCGCCACGATGACGCTCGGCGAGACTGCGGACGCCGCTCTCGCCCGCGCCGACGGCGCGCTCTACACCGCCAAGGAAATGGGACGCAACCGGATCTTTACAATCTGAAGAATTCAGATTTGAACGCGACGCCAGGATGGACGATGAGCTCTCAGCCGGCCCTTACCGCGGCCAATCTCCTCGATGAATTGCAGGCCACGCTGATGCACGGAACGGTGGCACGCCGGGTCGAAACCCTGCGCCGCGTCACCGACCTTTATCTCGATGGCGAGGTCGACTACAGCGACGATCAGGTTGCCGTGTTCGACGACGTCTTCACCTGCCTCGTCAGGAACATTGAATGCAACGCCAAGGTGCTGCTGGCGCAGCGGTTGGCCCAGGTGAAGGCGCCACCGCGGATCATCCACCACCTCGCCTTCGAAGACATGATCGAGATCGCCGCGCCGGTGCTGTCGCAATCCGAACAGCTTGATGACGCGACGCTGATCGCAAATGCCCGGACCAAGGGGCAGCGCCACATGCTGGCAATCTCGACCCGGCGCTCGCTGAGCGGTGCCGTCACCGATGTCCTGGTCGAGCTCGGCAGTCAGGATGTGGTGCACAGCACCGTGCGCAACCCAGGCGCGGAGTTCTCCGACAACGGCTACTCGATCCTGGTCAAGCGCGCCGAGCTGGATGAGGCGCTGGCGACCGCGCTGAGCCAGCGTTCGATTCCGCGTGCGCAAGTTCTCAAGATGATCGCGCTCGCTTCGGCCTCCGTCCGTGCCAAGCTGAAGGCTGCCAATCCCGATGCCGCCGCAGAGGTCAGCAACGCCGTGAAGACAGCGACCCGGCTGGCGCGTTCCGCGCCTGCGGCGATCAGTCGGCAGACCAACATCGCTCATGGTCTGGTGAGAGCGCTCTACGAAGACGGTCGCCTCAACGAAGAGCAGATCAGCGCCTTTGCGGACGATCGCAAATTCGACGAAATCAATCAGGCCATCGCCTGCCTGGCCGGCACGTCGGTGGAAACCGTCGAGGCGTTGATGGTCGAGTCGCGCGACGAAGGCCTGCTGATCCTCGCCAAGGTGTGCAAGCTGAGCTGGAACACCGTCAAGGCAATCATCCATATGCGCGACGAGCTGACCGGTATCAAATCCGCCGACCTCGATGAGTGTCGCTTCACATATGAACGGCTGCGCACCTCGACCGCCCAGCAGGTGCTACGCTTCCACCGCATGCAGCAATCCGCAGCGGTCGCCAAGCCGCCGGCCGCCTGAGCGACCGGCGCGTTTCAGTCAGCAGCAGCTCGTCACCACCGCGTCCGCAAGCCGGCATAGACCGCCCGCCCCATGCCCGGATTGAACAGCGCCGACGCGGCCGTAGCCGCTTCCACCGCGATCGCGGTCGAGATGTAGCGCTTGTCCAACAGATTGCGGGCTTCAATATAACCGGACCAGCCGGTGCCGCGGTCGTAGCCGAGCTTGAAGTTCAACAGCGCGTAAGGATCGACCGTCAAAGTATTGGCGTTGTCGGCGAAGAACGCTTGCGGCATCCATTCGACATTGGGACCGGCGTAAAAGCCGTTGGCGTGCTTGTATAGCACCTCGGCCCGGACCCAATGTGCCGGCACCGCCGGCAATTGGTTGTTGCCCCAGGTGACGTCGCCGTCGAAGCGGAAGTCGCTGTAGGTGTAGGCGACGTTGAACCAGAACCGGTCCTCCTGCGCGAAAATCGACTTCAGGAACGCGACGCCCAGCCCGGCTTCGACGCCCTGATGCACGGTGCGATCGGCATTGCGGATCGTGCAGGCCCCCGGCGTCGATGGGCTGGTCAGACATTGCAGCTCGTTGCGGATGTCGGCGCGATACAGCGAGATGTCCCAGGTGAGGTCCGGACGCCGACCACGGGTACCGATTTCATAGGTTGTGGCGGTTTGGGCGTTGATGTCCGTACTCGCAGGCGACGCGAAGGTGGTGACGTCGTAGGTCGGCACCTCGGCGCTGCGCGAGATATTGCCATACACCTGCCAGGTTGAATCGACGTCCCACAGCAGCCCCATCTTGGGACTGAAGGGGTTGTAGGTGCGCCGCCCGGACTGATCGCCATTTGTCAGAAAGCGATCCTGCTGGTCGCGCACCGCATGGAGGAATTGCGCGCCGGCGACCAGTGCGACGTTAGGCAAGACGTAGAACGAGTTGTCCGCATAGGCGGAGACGTTCTGCGATTTCCACAAATAGGAAGCCGCCAGCGGTCCCTTCACCGCCGCTCCGACGTTCCAGTACTGATTGATGTCGATCGTCCCGTTCTGGATGTTGACGCCGGTGATCAGGCGATTGCGGAAGCCACCGATCAGCCGGTCGTCGGTGGCGCGCGCGAAGCCGCCATAGTCGTGGACGTGGAAATCGAGCCACTGATAGATCGGATGCATGACGTGGCGTTCGAGCACGAAGGCACCGAAATCCACGGTCGTCTCGTCGAATCGCAACGTGGTTTTGTTGGCAACCCGCACCGAATCGATGTTGCGCTGCTGGTCCTGCTGCACCCAGACCGGATTGGCGGCGCGCGGCGTTGTCAGCGCCGCATCCTTGGTTACTTCGCCGGGGATCTCAGAACGCCAGCGCCCGGCAGTGAGATAGAACCTGGTTTCGGCGTCCGGCGAAAACTGGTAGCCGAAATTTGCATTGAGGCGTTCGGCGTCGGTCTTGCTGTGCTCACGATAGCCCTCCTCGCGCTGCGCCGACATCGTCATGTACCAGTCGAATGGCCCGGCGAAGCCGCCGACGCTCGTGGCGGACTTCAGATAGCCGAAGCTGCCGCCGTCGATCCGCGCCTCGAACTCCGGCGAATTGCGCCCGGTCGGCATCACGAAATTGATCGCACCGCCTAGCGAATTGGCGCCGTAACGTAGCGCATTGGCGCCCTTGTAGACTTCGATGTAGCGATACGCGGTCGGATCGATCTCGAACAAGTCGAACAGGCCGTCGGCGGTGCTGATCGGAATGCCGTCCATCAACGGGTTGATGCCGCGGTTGCCGTAAGCGCGCGACAGGCCCGAACCGCGGATCGAAATCCGCGCATCCGGCCCCCAGCGCTGTTGGATCAGGACGCCCGGAACCCAGCCGAGCGCGTCCTTGATGGTGTTGGCCGGCGTATTCTTGAATTCGGTGTCGGGCACAAGCGCGACGCCGCCGGGAACACGCTCTATCTCTCGGCGGGCCTGTTCGGTGGTCGGCACGGTCAGGCTCGCTGGTGCGCGGGCTCCTGGTGACTGCACGCCGCCCGCGACCGGCGGCGCGGCGGTTGCACCGATGCTGCTCGCTCTCACAGCACGAGCGCCGATTGAGACAGCGCGGGGCTTCGGCCGAGCCGCTGGACGCGGAGCCTCGTCCGGCGCCTGAACAGTCACTGGCGGCAGCGAACTGGACGGGCTCTGCGCCAGCGCGGACCGGCTCGACAACGCCGTGGACGCAACGACAGCGGCAGAGGCCAGCAGCGCACAGCGGACCGACACGGATAACAATGACTTTGAACGCTCCATCACCACCGGACCTTCAATCCGGCATAGACCGCACGGCCGGTGCCCGGCTCGAACAGCGGCGAGGACGCGGTCGCCTTGTCGATGATGCTGGCGGAGGCGATGTAGGTCTTGTTGAGGATGTTGCGGCCTTCGATGTAGATCGAGTACGGTCCGCCATTGTCGATGCCGGCCTTGAGGCCGAGCAGCGCGTAGGGCTCGGTCTGCTGGGTGTTGGCGCTGTCGACGTAGTAAGCCTGCGGCACCCACTCGACGTTCGGGCCGACGTAAAAGCCGTTCGGGTTCTTGTAGAGCAGCTCGGCACGCAGATAGTGCCGGGGGGCGCCTGGCAGTAGGTTGGTGCCGAACTTGGCGTCGTTGTCGAAACGGAAGTCGTTCAGCGTGTAGGCCATGTTGAGCCACAGCCGATCCGCGGCCGGTCCGTGCTCGAACAGATTTTTGAACAACGCGACACCGAGCCCGGCCTCGATGCCCTGGTGCACGGTGCGGTCGGCGTTGGTGACGTTGCAATTGCCGAACGCGCTGTACAGGCACAGCAGTTCGTCCTTGATCTCGGCGCGGTAGCCGGTCAGCTCCCAGGTCAGATCGGGTCGGTTGCCACGCGTGCCGATCTCGTAGGTCGTCGCGCGCTGCGGCCGGATACTGGTGAACGGGATGGTCGGAATGCCGACGCCCGACGAGCTCTCGCCGAAGCTCGGCACTTCGGCGCTGCGCGAAATGTTGGCGTAGGCCTGCCATGTCGGATCGATCTGCCATAACAGGCCGCCCTTCGGGCTCCACAGATTGAACTCCGTCGAGCCCGACTGATTGCCATCGGACAGGAAGCGATCGCGGCGGTCGCGGGTCGCGTGCAGGAACTGCGTGCCGGCGACCAGCGCGACGTTGCGCAGAACGTAGAACGAATCCTCGATATACACCGAGGTGTTGGTCGAGCTGTCGAGCGACGACGACGCCAGCGCGCCCTTCTGCCCGGCGATGTTGACATATTGTTTGTTGTCGAGACGGCCGTTGAGGATGTTGACGCCAGCGACCAGGCGATTGCGATAGCCGCCGATCTCGCGGTCGTCGGTGACTTTGGCGAAGCCGCCGTAGTCCTGATAGCGATAGTCCAGCCATTGGAAGATCGGATGCATCAGATGGCGATCGACACCGAACGCGCCGAAATCCACCACCGTATTGTCGAAGCGGATCGTGGTCTTGTTGGCGAGCCGCACGGTGTCGATGTTGCGCTGCTGATCAAGCGCGACGTTGTTCGGCGCCGCGGTCTGCGGTGAGTTCAGCGCGACGTCCTTGCTGACCGTGCCGGGTATCCGCTGGCGGACGCTGTTGGCGTTGAGATAGAACCGCGTCTCGATGTCCGGCGTAATCTGATAGCCGATATTGGCGCTCAGCCGATAGGCCTGGCCGTTGCTGTGGTCGCGGAAGCCGTCCGCGGCTTGCGCCGACGCGGTGACGTAACCATCCCAGACGCCGTTGGCGCCGCCGGCATTGGCCTGCAGCCGGCGATAGCCAAACGCACCGGCGTCGACGCTGACACCGTTCGGGAACGGATCGCGCCCGGTCTTGGTCACAAAATTGATGGCGCCGCCGAGCGAATTGGCGCCGAATTGCAGCGCGTTGGCGCCCTTGTAGACCGCGACGTACTTGTAGGCCGTCGGGTCGATCTCCTGAAAATCGCCGTAGCCATCGGCGGTGTTGATCGGAATGCCGTCCATGTAGAGCTGCACGCCGCGCAGGTGGAAGTTGCGTGACAGACCAGAACCGCGGATCGACAGCCGCGTATCGTCGCCCCATTTCGGCTGGGCAAACACGCCGGGCACGTAATCCAGAATATCCTTGATGGTGTTGGACACGGTCGAGTTGCGATAGGCGTTCGCCGGCACCAATGCGACGCCGCCTGGCGTCTGCTGGATGTCGGCGAGCGCCTGCTGCACGGTGAGCACCGTCAGAGCGGGCCCTCGCGCCGCGGCCGGCGCGGCCTGGGGCGCGGCGGAAGGAGTCGGAGCGGTGATCCGTACGCGCGCATTGCCGGCGGTGGCACTGCGTCGTTGCGGACGCGGTGTCGCCGGACGCGCCTGGTCGGGAGCCTGGACGGTGACCGCAGGCAGCACAGCGTCGCGGCTTTGGGCCGAGGCAGCCGTGCTGAACAAAGAGGTCGTGACGATAGACGTGGTGACGAGCGCGGCGGCGTGCGCGAGCACGCGGCGGCGCGGCCGCACAGATGCGGACGGCATGGATACGACTCCGAAAGCTGAGGTGACGAGTATGGGCGCGCCGCAAGCGGCGCAGGTCGTCAGCTCAGGGCCGGAGGTCCGCGCGGCTGGTGATCCCGGCTTTGGGTGAAGGCGACGAAGGGGGTGTCGCGCGGCGGATCATACGCAGTGCCGAACGCCAGCCGAATGGCGACCGCGGGCGCGACCGGCGGTGGCGCAGCGCTGACATGATGGCCGATGCATAGCGGGCAATGCACAGGCGCGGGTTTGGCCTTGCCGGGCTCCGCAGGTCCGGCTGCGTCGCCGCTCGGCAGGCAGAGTTCGTGGCCGGCCTGAAGCTGCACGGGCGATTGGGCCGCAAGCAGCGCACTGGTGAGCAGCACATTCAGCACCAGCGCATAGACAGCCGCCCAAGCGGCGCCCCATGCAATCCTGCGCTTTCGTGCGAGATGGCCCACAATAATACCCCCGCTGTTTTGCTAGCACAGTGCAAGCCCAAGTCAATTTCATTGGCCATCCGTGACACACCGGAAGCGTCTGCCGCACGGGCATGGAGAACATTCCCGTTTTGCGCTCGCCGCACGAATGAGGCGGGCTGCCATAGAGGTTGCCAAAATATTGCCGCGCGCCGCCGAGGATTTCTCACGTTTTGGCCCCGGTCACGCCATTGCCGCGGGGACATTCTGCCCCAGGGTTGGCAACTGGGGAGACCGTTATGAGCCACGAAGCCAGTGGGCGCTTCGCATTGATCGTCGCAGCAGGATTGCTGGCGTTGCTGGGGGGGCCGCTTCAGGCGGCACCGGCCGCCGCCGCGCCGCAGGACAGCGCGACTCAGCAGAGCACCGCGCCCGTCGCCAAGAAGAAGGTGGCAAGGCCGCACGCCAAGCAGGTGAAGAAAAAGCCCGCTCCCGCCAAACAGGCCAAGCCGACCGCTGAAAATGCCGGTGACGGCGTCAAAACCAAGGACCAGAGCAAGCTCGCCGCCAAGCCCGTGCCTGAGGCGACACCCCAGGACGAAGCTCAGGCCGCCGCAGATGCGCCGGCGTCAGCCGCTTTGCCGGCGTCCGTCGCCAATGCCAATGCGCAGTTCCCGGAGGTCGCTGCCGCCGATGGCGCGACGCCTGGCGGGATGCCTGCGGCGTCTCAGCCTGCCGGCTCCGACCCTGCCGCCAAGCCCGCGGCCGATGTCCCGGTGATGGCGCCTGACGAGGTGAACGAACTCGACCGCGCAGCCGAGGCCGAGCCTCAGCCGGCCACGACGGCCGCCAACGCCGCCGCGCCCACCACGGCCGCGCAGCCGCCCACGGTCGGCACCGCGCAGGTCGAGTCGGCCACCAGCAACGACGGCGCCTGGGACAAGGCGTCGCTGGTCGGCAAAATCTTCATTGCCGCCGGTGGTTTACTGACGCTGGCCTCGGCCGCGCGGATGTTCATGGCCTGACCCCCTCCCCTTGAAGCGCCCCGCGCCAGCGGGCAGATTGCCCGCGGCCGCGACCGGCCCTCAACGGGAATGCAACATGAGCACATTCGAATTCATCATAGTCGAGCGCCAAAACGCGGTCGGCATCATCAAGCTCAATCGGCCGAAAATGCTGAATGCGCTGTCGTTTGGCGTGTTTGGCGAGATCGGAGCCGCGGTCGAGGACCTCGAGGCTGACGACGCGATCGGTTGCATCCTGATCACCGGCAGCGAGAAGGCATTCGCGGCCGGTGCCGACATCAAGGAGATGCAGCCGAAGAGCTTCATCGACATGTTCAACGAGGACTTCACCGCGATTGGCGGCGACCGACTGGCGCGCTGCCGCAAGCCGACAATTGCGGCCGTCTCGGGCTACGCGCTTGGCGGCGGCTGCGAGCTGGCGATGATGGCCGATTTCATCATCGCCGCAGATACCGCAAAGTTCGGGCAGCCGGAGATCACCCTCGGCACCATTCCGGGCATCGGGGGAACGCAGCGCCTCACGCGCGCAATCGGCAAGGCCAAGGCGATGGACCTATGCCTCACCGGCCGTATGATGGACGCGCAGGAGGCCGAACGCTCCGGTCTGGTCAGCCGTATCGTTCCGGCCGACAAGCTGATGGAAGAAGCACTGGCTGCCGCCGAGAAGATCGCGTCGATGTCGCGTCCGGCTGCGGCGATGGCCAAGAACGCCGTCAACCGTGCGCTGGAGAGCACTCTGGCCGAAGGCCTCGCGGTCGAGCGCGATCTCTTCCACGCCACCTTCGCGTTGGAGGATCGCTCGGAAGGCATGGCGGCGTTCATCGAGAAGCGCAAGCCGAACATCAAGAACCGCTGACGTCCCGCTGACAAATGCGGTGACCGCCGGGCGATCGCCGCATTTGTCGCGCGCTGCATCGTCGCAGCGTTGCCGCATCACCACAGTGCGTCCGGCACATCGACACAGCGGCCCGTGCGGTTTGCCTCTCGTCGCCCCGCGTTCTAAACATGCAGCACATCGGCGGGGGCGCGGATGCTCAAACTGCAGCGGGACGGAATGGACGAATACGCCCACATCAACGGTGTTGAAAATCGCCTGCGCCTGGCGCGGCGCAGCTTCTACGCCGCCACGGCTATCGCCCTGCTGCTGATCACTCCGGCAAGTGCCGAGAGCCTCGTTGATGCATTGGCCAAAGCCTATCAGAGCAATCCGCAGTTGAACGCCGAGCGCGCCCGACAGCGCGCCACGGACGAGAACGTGCCCGCTCAACTGTCCGGCTACCGGCCGCAGATCATTGCCAGCCTCGGCGCCGGAATGCAGGCGATCCGCAATTTGCTCCCGGACAATACGGTGCAGACCGCGAACCTGAAGCCCTGGACCATCGGCGTCACCGTGACGCAGACGCTGTTCAACGGTTTCCGCACCGCCAACAGCGTGCGCGTTGCCGAACTCCAGGTGAAATCCGGTCGCGAAGCGCTGCGCAATGTCGGCCAGGGCGTGCTGCTCGACGCGGTCACCGCCTACACCAACGTTCTCGCCAATCAGGCGCTGGTAGCAGCACAGAAAGCCAACGTCGACTTCCTCAGCCAGACTTTGGATATCACCCAGAAGAGGCTCGCAGCAGGCGATGTAACGCCGACCGATACCGCGCAAGCCGAAGCGCGTCTTAGTCGCGGTCGCGCCGATCTCAATTCTGCAGAAGTCAATCTCGCGGTCAGCCAAGCGACGTATGCCGAAGTGATCGGTAACGCACCCTCGCGGCTTGGTCCCGCCTCGCCCGTCGACCGTCTGCTGCCGCGCAGCCGCGAGGATGCGATGTCGCTCGCGATGCAAGGTAATCCGGCCGTGCTGGCGGCCAGCTACGATGTCGACGTCGCGACCACGACGATCAAGGTCGCCGAAGGCGCATTGTTGCCCACCGTCACCGTGCAGGGCAGTGCGAGCCGCAGCCGCGGCTCCGACCAGACGCTCGGCAGCGCCGGGACCGATCAGGCTTCGATCCTCGGCCAGATCAATGCGCCGATCTACGATGGCGGCCTTGCCGCCGCGCAGACCCGGCAGTCAAAGGAAATCGCCGCGCAAAGCCGGTTGGTGCTCGATCAAGTCCGCAATCAGTCGCGCACCGCCGCGATTGCCGCTTGGGTCAGCAACGAAGGCGCGAAGATCGCCGTCAGCGCCTCAGAGGCGGAAGTCCGGGCCGCCGAAATCGCCCTCAAGGGCGTGAGCCGCGAAGCGCAAGGCGGGCAGCGCACCACAGTCGACGTGCTCAACTCGCAGCAGGACCTGATCCTGGCACGGGCCCGTCTGATCGGCGCACAGCGCGACCGCGTCGTCGCCTCCTATACCCTGCTCAGCGCCATCGGCCGTCTCGACGTGCAAACGCTCGGGTTGAACACGCCTGACTACCTGCCCGAGGTCCACTATCACCAGGTGCGCGACGCTTGGCATGGCCTGCGCACGCCGTCCGGACAATAAGCGTAGCACCGGTGCGAGACCCGGCAGATAGGCCCGACAATCGCTGATGCGATCAATAAACCTTGAGCCTCTTTACTAATCGCTCTTCGATTATCTGGCCTTTTCGATGATCAGGCCCCGTTCATCAGCAGGCCTTGGCGTGATTGCGATGCGGCGCGCCGACGCCTGACCGTCCCAGCGAGTCGGCTTGAGGCTGCACTGCGGCACGAGGACTCTGCGGGCGGCTCTGGTCCGGCGGAAACGTCGGGCCATGCGTCACGGTGGCGGCTTCAACCCGATCGCCGAGAGCCCGGCCGGTCTCTGTGCAGATGAAATGTTGTTGCGAACAGGCCAGGCAAAACACGGGCTCGTAGGTCAGCCGATCGAGCCCCGACGTGTCATCGGCCAGCCAGGTCTGAGCCATCAGACCGCTTTGCGGACATCGATATACCAAGAGCCTAGCCATAAGCGCATGCTGGCACGGCGTGAGCGCATGACGCTTGATGCAAGTCAATGGATCGCTGCGAACAAATGACGCGACGCCCGCCCGGGCCGCCGTCATCGCGCTGCAACATAGCATTTCCTGCTATTTTGCAGGGCTTTCTTGAAGTCAATTTCGCATCTTCGCAGAGCTACGTCCGCCCTAAGTAATCATCCGAGGCGACGGCGAGAGAAGTAGGAGATCAGAATCGGAAGGGTGATCAGAATCACGAGGGGTGCGAGCATCATCCCGGTGACGACGACAACCGCCAGCGGCTTTTGCACCTGCGAACCGATGCCGTGCGACATGGCCGCCGGCAACAGGCCGACGCCGGCGATGACACAGGTCATCAGCACCGGTCGCAACTGCAACTCGCCGGTCCGGATCACCGCCTTGATGCGATCGAAGCCCTGATCAATGAGCTGGTTGTACTGCGACAGAATGATGATGCCGTCCATCACCGCGATGCCGAACAGCGCGATGAAGCCGATCGCCGCCGAGACGCTGAACGGAATGCCGCTGACCAGCAGCCCCATCACGCCCCCGAAGATCGCCATCGGGATCACGCTCATCGCCAGCAGCGTATCGGTGAACGAGCCGAAGTTGAAGAACAACAGCACGCCGATCAACAGCAAGCTGATCGGCACGACGATCGACAGCCGCTTGATCGCATCCTGCAGATTGCCGAATTCGCCGACCCACTCGGCCCGCGAGCCGGGCGGCAGTTGCACCTGCTCGGCGACCTTCTGCTGCGCCTCCTGGATCGCGCTGCCGAGGTCGCGCTCGCGCACCGAGAACTTGATCGGCAGATAGCGCTCCTGCTGCTCGCGATAGATATAGGCGGCGCCCGACACCAACTGGATCGACGCCACTTCGCTCAGCGGGATCTGCGTGATGCCGTTGGCCCCCTGGACGCCGATCCGCAGATTGTGGATCGCCTCGGCGCTCTTGCGATACTCCGGAGCCAGCCGGATGATGATCGGGAAATGGCGGTCGCTGCCGGGCTCGTAAAGGTCGCCGGCGCTGTCGCCGCCGATCGCCACACGAATGGTCGAATTGATGTCGCCCGGTGTCAGGCCGTAGCGTGCCGCGCGGGCCCGGTCGACATCGATCTGGATCGTCGGCTGCCCCAGCGAGGTGAACACCGCGAGGTCCTGCACGCCCTGCACCGTCGCCAGCACCGCCTTGATCTTGTTAGCGGTGTCGGTGAGTGCCTGCAGATCGTTGCCGAATAGCTTGATCGAGTTTTCACCCTTCACGCCAGAGACCGCTTCGGAGACGTTGTCCTGGAGATATTGCGAGAAGTTGAACTCGACGCCCGGGAATTTCTGCTGCAGCTGCTTCAGCATTCGCGCGGTGAGATCGTCCTTGTCCTTATCTCCGGGCCATTGTGAGACGGGCTTCAGCGGCGCGAAGAATTCGGCATTGAACAGGCCTGCGGCATCGGTGCCGTCATCCGGCCGGCCGTGTTGCGAGACCACCGACTCGACTTCAGGGAAGCTCTGGATCAGCTTGCGCATCTGATTGACGTAGGTGTTGCCCTCGGCCAGCGAAATCGTCGGCGGCAGCGTCGCGCGCACCCAGAGGTTGCCCTCCTCCAGCTTGGGCAGGAATTCCAGGCCGAGGAAGCGCGTCGCCAGCGCGGTCATCAGCACCAGGCCGACGGCGCCCGCCATCACCAGGCGGCGGTTGCGCACCGCCCAGCCGAGCAGCGGCATGTACAGGCGATGCAGCCAGCGCATCAGGAAGGTTTCGGTCTCCTGCACATGCGACGGCAGGATGATGGCCGACAGCGCCGGCGTCACCGTGAATGTGGCGAGCAGACCACCGGCGAGCGCGTAAGCATAGGTTTTTGCCATCGGGCCGAAGATGTTGCCCTCGACGCCGGACAGCGTGAACAGCGGCAGAAACGCCGCGATGATGATGGCCGCGGCGAAGAAGATCGAACGCGACACGTCGGCGGCGGCCGACAGAATCGCGTGGCTCTTCATGCCCATCACGGTCTCGGGCGAGATCTGGCTGCGCTCTTCGGGCGACAATGCGGTGGTGTGCGACAAGCGCCTGAAGATCGCCTCGACCATGATCACGGTGGCGTCGACAATCAGGCCGAAATCGATCGCTCCCACCGACAGCAAATTCGCCGACTCGCCGCGCAGCACCATGATGATCACGGCGAAAAACAGCGCGAACGGAATCGTGGCGCCGACGATCAGCGCGCTGCGCAGGTCGCCGAGGAAGACCCATTGCAGCACGACGATCAGCAGGATGCCGACGACCATATTGTGCAAAACGGTGTGGGTGGTGGTGTCGATCAGGTCCTTGCGGTCGTAGATGCGCTCAATCCGTACCCCGGGCGGCAGCACGCCTGAAGCGTTGATCGCCTTCACGGTCTGCTCGACCCGCGCAATGGTCGGCGAGCTCTTCTCGCCGCGCCGCATCAGCACGATGCCTTGCACGATGTCGTCGTCGTTGTTCATGCCGGCAATGCCGAGCCGCGGCTTTTCACCAACACTGACGGTGGCGATGTCCTTGACCAGCACGGGGTTGCCGTTGCTCGAAGTCACCATGGTGTTAGCGAGATCGTCGATCGATCGGATCAAACCAACGCCGCGCACCACCGCCGACTGGGCACCGATGTCGACGGTGTTGCCGCCGACATTGATGTTCGAATTGGAAACCGCCTGCAGCACTTGCGGCAAAGTCAGGGAATTGGCGACCAGCTTGTTGAAGTCGACCTGAACCTCATAGGTCTTGGTCTTGCCGCCCCACCCGGTGACGTCGATGACGCCAGGCACCGCGCGGAAGCGGCGCTGCAGCACCCAGTCCTGCAGGGTCTTGAGGTCGAGCACGCTGTAGCCCGGCGGGCCGACCAGCCGATAGCGGAAGATCTCGCCGATCGGGCTGAGCGGCGAGATGCCCGGCTGCGCGCCGCCCGGCAGCGGCGGCAATTGCGACAGCCGGTTGAGCACCTGCTGCAGCGCTTCGTCGTAGGTGTAGTCGAACGAGAACTGCAGTTTGACGTCGGACAGGCCGTACAGCGATATCGTGCGGATCGTCTTCAGGTTCTTGATGCCGGAGACCTGGGTCTCGATCGGGATGGTGATGTAGCGCTCGATCTCCTCAGCCGAGAGGCCCGGCCCCTGGGTCACGATGTCGACCATCGGCGGCGTCGGATCGGGATAGGCCTCGATGTTGAGTTGCTTGAAGGCGATGACGCCGCCGGCCATCACCAGCACGAACATCAGGAGCATCAGATAGCGTCGGTTGACGGCAAGAGCGACGAGGCGACCCATCCGGATCGAACCTTTCAGGCAGGCGAGCGGCGGGAGCCGCGATCAGGCGTCCGGTATGTTCTCTCGGTCATCGTCCCGCGCCGTCAAATGAACTCTGCGACAGGTTGTGCGGAGGCCGCCGTTCTCGGGCAGGATACGATCAGATGAGAGCAAGAGAGGAGATCAGGAAGGAGAAGTACGCAGCACGCGCGGGCGGCCATCAGCCGGTGGCAGCGCGGTCGATGAACAGGCTGCCCTTGGTGACGATCTTCTCGCCGGGCTTCAGGTTGCCGATCACTTCGACCAGATTGCCCGCGGTGAGACCCGGCTTGATGGTCCGCAGCTCGATCGAGCGATCGTCGCGGGCGACCCAGACGCGGACCTGGTCGCCTTCATAGATCAGCGCGGTGCGCGGCACGCCGACCGCTGGGTGGTCGGACGCCGAATAGATCGTGACGTTGGCGAACATTTCCGGCTTCAGCGCGCCGTCCGGATTGTCCAGCGTGGCGCGGACCATCAGTCGGCGCGTGTTCGGGTCGATCGCCGTGGCGACGTAGTTGACCCGGGCCGTCAGCGTGCGGTTCGGCAGCGCCAGCACCTTGAAGCTGACGTCCTGGCCGATCTCGACCGCGGCCGCCTCCGACTCGCGAACGAAAGCGGTGAGCCACACCGTCGACAAATCGCCGATCACGAACACCGGATCGCTGGCGCCGGCGTTGACGTATTGGCCGGGGCCGATCTTGCGCTGCACGACCGTGCCGGCGATCGGCGCGTAGATCGTGGTCTCGGGATTGATCTTGCCCTTGTCCTGGAAGGCAGCGATCGCCGCCTCGGTGAGGCCGAGGATGCGCAGCCGGTTGCGCGCCGCTTCGAGCGCCGTGGTGGCCGACTGCATGTCGTTCTGCGCGCCGATCAGCGTGGTCTGCGCCTGCTGATAATCCTTCAGCGGCACCGCCTTGCCTTCGAACAGATCGCGGGCCCGCTTGTCCTGCAGCTGCGCCAGTTCGAGTTGCGATTTGGCTTTGTTGAGCGCGGTCGAGGCGACGATGAAATCGTTCTGCGCCTGCACCGTATCGGGCGCCTCGATGGTGAACAGCGGCTGGCCCTGCTGGACGTGATCACCGGGGCGCGCCAGCAGCTTGGTCACTCGCCCGGCATACGGCGAGAATACCGGCGTCGAGCGATCCTCGTCGATGGCGATCTTGCCTTCGGTGATGTGTTCGGCACGGAAGCTGAAATCACTCACCGGCTCGATCGTCAGGCTGGCCCATTCGGACGGGCTCGGCGTGTAGCGATCGGCGCTGCGGCGCGACTGGCTGGAAATCTCCGAATGCACTTCGGGGGCTTCGAAGCTCTGGATCATGCCGTAGCCGGCAACGGCCGCGCCTGCCGTCAAGCAGCCGGCCAGCACCAGCCATTTGCGCGGCGATGTCCGCAGACGTTGAGTGAAATCGTTCAGCATGGCCCAGCTCGAGATCCGGCTTGATCGCCGCGTTGCCTCCCGGCGGCTCATCATGCCGAGTTCATGTGACGGGCCAATCAAAAAAGCGCCGATCACATCGAATTTCCAGCACTGCAGCGCACCACCCTGGCTGAACACGCCCGGATGGATGTTCGTAACGAAAGAAACCTGAATGGCCGATTAACCGGGTCAATTTCTCGTTAACCCTCGGCCGCGCTTTTCTACCTTACTATGAAACCGCTGTCCTAGAGTGCCGATTGTCTAATTCGGATCATACAACCGGGGGGTCGGTCGTGGTGATGGTCGAAGCTGACAGGCGGCGACATGGGCACAAAAGGGTCATGCTGAACCGGCCAGCGTCGGTGGTGCTGGCGCCCGATACTCAACCTGTCGACTGCTATCTGGTCGACGTGTCGGAAGGCGGGGCCTGCCTCTGGCTCGGCTCTCAGCAGCTGAGCGACTGCTTCGTGCTGCGGCTGACGCCGTCCGGATCGGTGTATCGCGTGTGCAAGCCGATCTGGCGCGACGGCGAGCTCGCCGGCGTGCGGTTCGTCGCCGCCAAGATGTCCGACGCCGTGCCGCATCAAGCCCATGGCGACGGCTTCTGCCCGCGCTGCGCCGCTGAGCTCGGCGAGACCTTCAACCGTGCACCGGCCAATGCGGCGGGCTCGCGCCGAGCGGCACCGACGGCAAGGCCCAGTGCGCCGGCGTTTTCGACATCTCCGCCGCGTGCCGCACCGCCGTCAGCATCCCGAAGCCGGACGGCAGCGATGCAAGATGAGGAGCCGCTGCTGCTGGAGTGATGTCCGGCGTCGCGAGTCCCTCGGGCAGCCGCCCCATCTGCCACAGCCATTGCCCGGTCCGGGCCAACGACACCTCGACGTGCCAGCTGCCGCCCTCGCGCGCCTGCCGCGCCCTGGCGATCATCGCGCCGAACGCCATCAGATAGCCGGTGGCGTGATCGAGGATCTGCATCGGCAATTCCTTCGGTCCACTCACGCCGGCCGCCTGCCCTTCGGCATGATTGAAGCCGGTGGCGCATTGCACCAGGGAATCGAAGCCGCGCCGCTCCGCCCACGGTCCACTGCGGCCATAGGCCGACAGCGACACGTAGACGATGCCCGGATTGATCGCGGCCGCCTCTTCAGGCGAGAAACCGAGCGCGGCGAGCGAGCGCGGCCGATAGCCCTGGCTGAAGATATCGGCCTCACTCAGCAACTCGCGCAGCGCGCCGTGCCCCTCGGGCGTCGTCAGATCGGCGTAGCTCGACAGCTTGCCGCGGCCGGTGTCGATCACCAGCCACGGGATCGACGGGAGCTTCGGACTCGACACCAGCATCACGTCCGCGCCGTGCGCCGCCAGCGTGCGGCCGGCGACCGGGCCGGCGATCACCCGCGACAGATCCAGCACCCGCAGCCCGGCCAGCGGCCGATCACCCGCCGGCCACGGCTTCGGCGCCGACTCGCCGATCCTGCTGATTTCCACCAGCGGCAGCCCGGCCAGCGCCATGGCCTGCGGCAGCGCCTGCCATTCGTCGCGCGAGCGCATCAGCGCCACCACGCCGCCGGCCGCGTAGGCCGCGGTCTCGAGCGCCTCGCCGTCCCAGCTCGTTAGCGCGCCCTGCACGGCGTCTCGGGTCGCATCGCAGTTCAGCACCTTGCAGATCGCGTCGCGGTGATGCGGGAAGTTCGTATGCAGGCGAACGTAACGGCCGCCCTTGACCTGGTACACGCCGGCGATCGGATCCCACATCGGCGGCGGCGGTTCGCCGTCACGCCGCAAGTAACGCTCGGACCGGCACTCGATCGCGGCGTGGCGGATGTCGACGCCGATGCTCTGCGCCTGCCCGCTGCGCATCTGCCAGATCTGGGCCGCCGCCATCGCGCTCGCCGCGATCGACACCTGCGCGGCGGCATCGACGCGAAACGACGACGGCAGCTGCGGCTCGTCGCCGGTCAGCGTGACGCGCGAGAGCGCAGCGGCATCGCCGCCAACAGAGGTCCACAGCTCGGTGAGTAGATCGCGGGAAGATTGCATGACGTCGAATCCTTGCCGTCGCGGAATGGCGATCTGATTAGCAGGCTTCGGCTCGGCGTGTCGCGCATCGCAGCCAAGCGTTTTCGGCCTCGCGGCGCGCTGCGCCCGAGTGTTGCAGGGAAGCTCCTCCCCGAGGGGAGGCGGCGCGCCGCGCGGCGCAAACAGGTAGTGGTTCGCGGTCATGTCGTCGCCTTGCGAGAGCAACGCCACGCCCGCGCGTCGCCTTGCGGCGCGCCACCGGCGGCGGTTTTGGGCGATCAGGTCCGTGCTTCCGGCGACGGGCTCGATGTTTTGCATCGTTTCATCCGACGGGCTTTCCCCGCCTTCACCCGTCCCTCGTCCAGCGAGCTAATAAGTCGCGGAGCCTCGTAGTAGGCTCGGACGGAGACCCGATGCCTCCCGGACGCAGGCTTGCGAGACCCGCGCGCAGGACGCCGCGTCGACCCGACTTCGCCAGCCAGTGCTGGCTTCGCCAGGCTCGCCCGGCTGGTTGCCCAGCCGACCGATCTGCCCCACACCAAGACGCCTCATGATGCGCCCCTCGCCGGACAGGACGGAAGGGAATATAGTCATGGTAGGAATTTTGTCAATATATCGGGACGGGAAAATTTGATGGGTCGGAGCGGATGAGGCAAACTCATCTTGTCTGCAACGGGCCAGGAGCGGACGTGAGCAACTGCAGCGCTTAGAGGACAATGAATCCGGTCGAAGCGTGGTGAATACCTTTGGCACAGACGTTGGGCTGATCTAGAGAGTCGCGACATGGGCAACACACTCAAATCAGCCATGCACCGGCAGATCACCTTGTCGTTAAAAGAGCAAAGAGCCTATTTTTTGATCCGATGTCCCAAGACGCTTCTAATACGCTCGATATTCTCAACCCAATAGAGCATTCGGTCAGATGATGCGTGAAGGCCTTGCAAGGCTCCTGAAACGGTTACAAGCAGGTCCGAAGCGTCGGTAGCAACTGAGTACACCGCTGGGCTTAGAAGGGCCTCGGGCCAATTGTGCGGACGTTCAGGGTCATAAACGACAACAGGGATACTTCGCTGGTAGAGCTGACGTTCAAGTTGCTTCCAAGCCTCAGCCACCACGATATGCCTTGGAACGATTATGGCTGCATCGAACCTTCTTTCTGCTAGTGATCGCAGCGCGGCGTCCAGATCTGTGACGATGTGAAGGTCTAAACCAAGTTCGGTCAACGCACTGCGTTCGAACCAATTGCTTTCTGGTTCATCGTCGACCCACAAGATCCGCTTTCCGCGCAGAGATTCTACCGGAAAAATTTGGGTGATGTTTTCCGTGTAGCGAATGCGGTTTTGAGCCTGCGCAAGAAACTTCAGGGTGGCAGGCGACGAAGGCAGTTCTTGCTTGAGGTCGGCTATCGCAATGGCCTCGGCCGCCCTCCGCTTTGCTGACGCCTCGACACCAAAAGCCTTTACAGAACCTTCGGATATATTTGCAAGAAAGTCACGGACTACCGGCGCAAATCTCCAAATGAGCCAGGCGACGACAAGTGGCCATGCTAGGGAATTGATGAGTGTTGCGATGGCGGTGATGATCTTGACGAAATTATCGACCAACTAAAGCCTCCCCGAACTGATTTGACCACACTCAAAGAGGCTTCGCAGGATTTCCGCGCTGCTGCGGGGCACACTTCCGAAGTCAAGCAGCGAAGGGTTAGAGCACCACATGCTTATTAAGCTATCCGGCTGACTGTCGTATACTGCGACGCTTCTGTCGAGGGCCGAAAATGGAAGACCTTCTTACCGCAAGCGAGCTGAAGTTTCTGACGAGCCAGGGCCTCGGACCGAATGACGTCATGGACGTTCGGCATATGCCCAGCGAATGTGGTTTCAGGAGATCAAAGAGAGAGGCAAGACGATTGCGCTCGGCACCAGATGCCGAAAAGCGGGGCACAGGCTCAGGTCCACAAAGGGCCATTGCGTACAGTGCGACACAAAGATCCTCGCTTTCGCCAACCGGTTCAGACTTAAGCAGCACCTCTACATTGCGGGATCTTTGCACGCCCGTCTTATCAAGATTGGTGTCTGCAAAGACCTAGGGCAGCGCATTCGCCAAATCTGCGCCGAGGGACATGGAGCCGCACGCGACTGGGAAGTCATCTATGCCGTAGAAATCGAGCGAGCAGGCGAAATCGAGGACCGAGTGCTCAGCAGGTTGGGCCATCATTCTATCGATTCCGACTACTGGAAAGACGGCGTGCTTCAGCAGTCGATTGAGCTTCGCCGCTGCACCATCAGCCAGGCCATGGAAGCCATGAACGCCGAGATAAAGGGCAAGGACTACTATCTAACGATCAACCGGCGCGACAAGTCTGCCTACGAGTTTAAGTAGCTATCAACTAGCAGTGCTGGACACTATCTTTGCCGTGGTCGAGAATTTGTCGAGCTAGGGCGGATTAGACCGTCGGCTCCAATGCACGCCCCTTTCTACGCAGCTTGCTCTCAACAGCAACACTCGGAACCTTCGCGATATGGGCCAGTCGATGGGATATGACCCCTTTGAAATCATGAAGCGTGCGGCGACGCGTCGGGCATGGAATCCCGACAGCGCGCCTCTGTACGGGTGCCTGACCGCTTTAGAGTTGCCAGGAGAAACTTACGACCTCGGCCCGGGACTGCTCTTACGCCGCGTATACGTCGACATCTTCGACGCCCCGATGATGGCCTTCGCTCCCCCGATCAAAATGGGTACGGCTCATCCTACGCCTTGGGTAGCGGTGAATGGCGGGTTTTCATTCAAAAGTCGGGTAGAGCTGACAATTAATGGGAACGGCGTCGTCAGTTCTCTGACCCCTACCCTGACGGCGTGGCTTGTCGCGGCTCTCTTCCGATTAAGAGTGTACGCGCCGGTACGTATGGCAGTGGTCGGCAGCATGCCATTCATGGAAATGGGCGCACAGTGGCGGACGGCTCTGGCGCACGCCTTCGAGGACGCACAGCAGCACCTTGGCGTATTCAAAACTGAATCGTGGACGGCTACTGAGGACGACCTGTCTTTCGTCCGCGACCTGCTTCCCCCGGCAGGACGCCTCTATCATCAGGACCGCTTCTACCGCGCCTTCAGCCTCTTCGATGCGGCTTCTTGGAGCCCGAGCATAGAACAAGCGATGACGCTCATTTGGACCGCGATGGAGGTTCTCTTCGGTATCAGCTCCGTTTCACAAAAGACGAAGTCGATCGCGACCGCTCTTTCAGACTACGTCGGCGCTTCAACTGAGGACAAGGCACAGGCCTATGAAGTAGTGGACGAGATGTATCGGTGGCGAAGTAAGGTCGTGCATGCTGCCCGGCAACTCGACCCAGAGGCCTTCATGCAATCAGCCTCCCTTGCGCGCTGCGTCTTCGAGCGCGTCCTCATAGATGGCGAGCTTCCCGCGCTGCCGCCATAGCCGGTCCATTAAGGTCCAGGTCGTCCTTTTCGGCATACCTGGAGAACCCAACGTCGTATAGGAAACCCTCCCTTCCAATCGGAAGTGGACGGGTTTCTTCCTGTTGGTCTGAAGCGCGGCAATTCAACGAAACGCAATACTAGAACGCGCAGGCATTGCTGGAACTGGGAGTAGACAGGCGGTGCCTTTTGTCTGCTGGCGACAGCCGTTCTTGCGCCGTAGCCGCCCGAGGTCCCCTTTGGGTCATAAGCGGACGTCGACGGGCGACACTCCGCTGGACAAGCGCCAACAGCAACAATTTCGCCGATGATGCGGTGTGATCCGCATCGGTTGCGGCGGACGTATCCCATCTCTGCTTAGCCCCCCCATCACAGCGGCGCTCCGATCATCCGGGACACGTTAGCGTCGGTGAATCGGGGGACATCGTCCATGACTGCTTTGGCGTCGGCCGATGCGAGCGCAGCGCGGAGCGCCGCTTCGTCACGAAACTGGTAGACTCCGACCGACACGTCTTCCGCATCGACGGATCGGGGGAAGAAGGCGGCGGCGCTTTCGAGGCCGTGCTTTTGCCAGTGTGCGAGGGCGAGCGGCAGGTGCACATCGACATAGTAGTCCCGATCGAAGTATGTGCCGCCGCTGCAGGTGACGACCATTGTTGCGTTTGCCATGAGAGGACTTTCTGATTGCGCTATTCGATGGTCACGACAGGATGTGAAATCGTCCGGAGGCAGCTCGCGCGATCGGTTCGGGCGCAGATCACGGTCGAGACAGCAGCGCCGGTGGATCACTGCTTGGCAACGACAGGCGACGGGGCGAATGCCGAGCCGAACCGAGTGCAGGCATATCGACTGCTCGACTCGGCGCCCTCACCCGCCTCACTCCTCGTCCTGCCATCTGCGCAGATCGGTCTGGTCGTGATAGGCCATGCGGGCGGGCGTGGTGATAAACTCGATCGTCGTGCCCCAGGGCATGCGGCAGTAGCAGACTCTGTTGCCAGGGCCTTTCTCCGTGGCATAGGGGATCTCGCGCGGTGCGGTGAGCGAAGTGCCTCCGGCCTTTTCGAACCGCGCGACCGCGGCATCGATATCGTCGGTGTAGAGCGCGAAGTGGGTGATGCCGAAGTCGCTGGCGCGGACCGGCTGGGCTTGCTCAGGGCCGTGCATCTCGAACAGCTCGATGTCGGCGCCGGTGCCGAGCTTGACCATCGCCTGCCCGCGCACGACCGTCCCGGGGAAAGCGCCGACGGCCCGTTCGAACTCGGGGCCCCGCCGCGGCGGATCCTGCGGTCCGAAGGACTGATAGATCACCTGGCCGCCGAACGCTTCGACCAGGAACGATTTGGCGGCTTCGATGTCGGGCACCGTGATGCCGATGTGGTTGACGCCGCGAATGACGGGTGTGGTCATGACAGTCGTCCTTTCTGATGGTCTCGTTTGTTCGGGATGAGAACGGGCGCAATGCGGCCGCAGCGTCGCGATCCGCGCGGCGGACACCGGCGCGGGCGCAGAGTGTTCAGTTGGGCCTGACGAACTCGATCAGAGCAGCCGCGACTTCATCCGGCCGTTCGTCGGCGACGTAGTGACTGCATCGCGGGATCGAGCCGCCGCTGACGTTGCCGGCGAACTCCTGGAGCATCGGGACCATCTGCGGGCCGAAGCGCTGATCGCCGCCGAGGCCAAGCACCGGGATTTCGAGCGGTTGCTTCTTGTAGTCGAGCGCAGCCGCGTGATCGGCGGCGAAGCTGCGATACCATTCCATGCCGCCGCGGGTGCGGCCCGGCAGCGCCATCGCTTTGGCGTAGATCTCGATGTCGGCCGGATTGAAGCTGTTGTGATCGTAGAACCGCTCGGCCATGAAGGTCGATACGTAGTCGTATTCGCGGCCGTGGAGCAGACGCTCGGGCAGATCCCGGCTCGCGTGGAAGCCGAAGTGCCACAGCCTTGCGGACGTCGCCACCCATCCGCTCCAGCCGGGCAGCGGAACGTCGAGGACGGCCAGGTGGGTCACGGCGTCGCGATAGAGCGCTGCCTGCGGCAGCGCCACCATGCCGCCGATGTCATGGCCGCACACGGCGTAGCGGTTATGCCCGAGGGCGATCATGACTTCGTGTGCGTCGCGCGCCATGGTCGCCTTGTCATAGCCGCCCTGCGGGCAGTCGGAAAACCCAGCGCCGCGCAGATCGATCGCAACGACGCTGAAATGTGGGGCGAGCAGCGGCATCACATGATGCCATTCCCACCATGTCTCCGGCCAGCCGTGTAGCAGCAGGATCGGCGGGCCGGACCCGCCCGTGACGGCGTTGATCCTGATGCCGTTCACCGGCACCAGCTGCTGCGTAAAGCCTTTCAAAGCTGCGATCATGATAGCTGTCCAATCGATGTTGGCGACGTTCAATCAGAGCGCGCGGCCAGTGCTCAGCGCTGGTCGAAATCCGTGGCGATCGTGATGGCGCGCCAGGCGTCGATATCGCTGCGGAAGGCCGCCAGCTTGCGCTCGGCGATCGCGTGCGCGACCGGACCGAGCGGCAGATGCAGCGGAGCGTCATCGGCGTCGACCGCCTGCAGGATCACCGCGATCGCCTTGTCGGGATCGCCCGCCTGATTGCCATTGTTGGTTTCGCGATAGTGCCGGCGCGAGCTCCCGGCATATTCCGGCATCTCGTGGGCCGCGACCGTGATCGAGCGGCCGAGGAAATCGGTGCGAAACGGCCCGGGCTCGACGATCAACACACGGATGCCGAACGGCTTGAGCTCGCCGGCGAGCGCTTCGGAGATCCCTTCCACGGCGAACTTGGCTGCGTTGTAGTAACCGCCCCCGCCGCCGCCGGCGATGCCGGCGCCCGACGACATGTTGACGATCGTTCCGCCCGCACGTCGCAGCACAGGAAGGGCGGCTCTGGTAGTTTCGATCAGGCCGAAGACGTTGACCTCGAACATCGGCCGATATTCCTCGGGCGTGCCTTCCTCGATCGCGCCGAACAATCCGTAACCGGCATTGTTGACCAGCACGTCGAACCCGCCAAAAGTCTCGACCGCCTGTGCGACCGCGGCCTTGGCGGCCGCCGCATCGGTCACGTCGAGCGGCACGGTGATCATGCGGCCTTCGAAAGGCTCGGCCATGTCCACGATCGTCTCCACATTGCGGGCCGTCGCGACGACCTGATCGCCGCGCTGCGCGGCTGCGATTGCGAGCCGCCGGCCGAAGCCGCTCGAGCAGCCGGTGATGAGCCAGGTTTTCATGAGTTTCTCTCCGGGTTGTTGTCAGACGGCGCCACACTGACGCCGCCGCTGCGAACCGTCCTATCGGCCATGATCGACCAACTCTCTGCTCTCAAAGGCCAGCCTCACGAACTCATCGCTCGACTGCCCTGGATGACGACGACACGGCTTCCGATTTTGACCCGGCTATAGAGATCAATGATGTCCTGATTGATCAGCCGAATGCATCCGCTCGAAACGGCGCCACCGATCGTTTCGGGCTCGGTCGTTCCATGAATACGGAACATCGTGTCTCGCTCGCCCTGATAGAGGTACAGCGCGCGAGGGCCGAGCGGATTGGCGAGCCCGCCGACCATCCCGCCGGCGAGATGTCCGTAGCGCGCAGGCTCCCGCTCCATCATGTTCCTGGTCGGGGTCCAATGCGGCCATTCAGCCTTTCGCTTGATAATCGCGGTGCCGGCGAAAGCCAGGCCTTCTTTGCCGACTCCGATGCCGTAGCGCATGGCCTTTCCGTCACCCTCCACGAGGTAGAGATGGCGAGCAGCCGTATCGATGACGATCGTGCCGACGGGCTCACGCGTGGTGTAGTCGACGCGCTGGCGCAACATCGCTGGATCGATGTCGGAGGTGTCGACTGCCGGGATCGTATGAAGCCCGTCGACGAGTTCGGAGTACTCCGTGGGCGGGCTGATGATCGCCGTCTCGATCAGGTCGCTGCTGCTGGCGCAACCTGATAGCAAGATCGCAAGTGCACCGATCGCCGAGAGGCGCGCAAAGGGGAATGCGGAAACCACACGGGCGGATGTTGGGCGGCAAATACGCACGCGGCAGGAGCCCAAGCGCCCCATCCAATGCCGCCGCCGGGCCGGCGTTTGTCTTGCTGGATAACCGAACATCGAACCTCCGAAGGGCCAAGCGCGACTTCGACACAACCGCATTAGGAACCGTTTGGTTCCTAATGCGGTTTTAAAAAAGGATCTCCATGAGGAGATCAACATGCTTCAGCATCTCGTCGCGACGTGATCCGACTTTTCCGAGAACCCGCATGCCTTGTGCATGGGAGACGATGAAGTGGGCGATCACCTCGGGGGCGGACGTATTCTTGATTTCGCCGGCAGCCTGCCCGTTCGCGACCGTGGCGGCGAACAAGCTTTGAAGTCGAGTGAAGAGGCGCTTGATCAGGTCTGCAACGTCCGGATCTGCCGGTAACAACTCAGCAGCGGTCAAGACGCCGAAGCATCCGCGGACGCCCTTGCTTCCAGACGACAGGTCCGCATACCTGATGAGTGCGTTGCGGATGGCCGCCTTCGGCGACGGATCCGATTGCAGAACCTCGCTGACGTTTCGCACGCCATCCTCGGTGTAGAGTTCGAGAGCGCGCAGAAAGATCGACTTCTTGTCACCGAAGGCTTTGTAGAAACTGCCCTTCGAAAGCTTCATCCCGGCGAGCAGATCAGGCAACGACGCGTCGTGAAACCCACGATTCCAGAAGATCTGCATGGCGCGCCGCACCGCCTCGTCGACATCGAACTCTCGGGGGCGACCGACGGGGAGTTGCGAATTGACAGCCATCATGCACGCAATATGGACCAATCGGTCCCGAATTGCAAGAGGCCCGTATTGCGGCGCCGCTTGGGCGCGCCGGCGGCGCTGGCACGAGACGTCGGCGCAAGGCGGCAGCGCTTAACTCTTGGTTCGGAAGGTCTCGATCCTCGTTGAACGTCCGCTTGGGGCCTAAGCGGCAAGCCGCCCTCCTCAATGAAAATCCCGCGACGGCGGCAGGATGCGGACGTCGCGGGGGTGGCGGGTTTTCTGCGCGGGCGCATCGGGCAGATCGCGGCGGTCGTTGTTGAGGCCGTCGTGATTGCGCTCCGAGGTCAATTGCTCGTAGCGCTCCAATCCGGACGGCAGCGCCGGGCGGACCAGACCGTCGGCGAGGCGCCCCATCTCGTAGCTGCGATCGACCAGCCGCTCGGCGACGAGATGCACGACGCCTTCCGGGCTCGCCTGGATCCGGCCTTCGACCAAGACCAGCCGGGCGCCCATCACCTCCTTGCGAAACTTCTCCATCACCGCCGGCCACACCACGATGTTGGCGATGCCGGTCTCGTCCTCGATCGTCATGAAGATCACGCCCTTGGCGCTGCCCGGCCGCTGCCGCACCAGCACGACGCCGGCGCAGCGCGCGCGGCGGCCGTTGCGGCGGGTGTCCGAGACCTCGCGGCAAGTCACGACCCGCTCAGCCGCAAACGTCGCGCGCAGAAATTCCAACGGATGCCCCTTCAGGGACAGCCGCACTGTCTGATAATCGGCGACGACGTGCTCGGCCATCGGCATCTGCGGCAGCGGCGCCGCCTGCTCGTCCTGCTGCTCGCGCGCCTGGGCGGCCTCGAACAGCGGCAGCGGCACATCATCGGGCAAACGCCGCACCGCCCACAGCGCGGCGCGGCGATCGAGCCCGAGCGAGCGGAACGCGTCGGCATCAGCCAGCAGGATCAGCGCGCGCTTCGGCAACGCGGTGATGCGGGCGAAGTGTTCGAGCGAGCCGAACGGCCCCCGCGCCCGCGCCGCGACGATGCGCGCCGCCCAGTCGTCGCTCGGCGCTTCGCCGGCTTCGCGCCGCACCCGCTCCTCGTCCGGATCGGCCCAGCGGAAGCCGTCGATCATCCGGAAGCCGAGCCGCACCGCGTGATATGGGCCGGTTGGTTCTTCGAGCGTGCACTGGCCGTCGCTGTGCGACACGTCGACCGGCCGCACCTCGACTTTGTTAGTCCGTGCATCGCCGACGATCTGCGCCGGCGCGTAGAAGCCCATCGGCTGCGAATTCAGCAGCGCGCAGCAGAACGCGTCGGGATGAAAATGCTTCATCCAGGACGAGACGTAGACCAGCTTAGCGAAGCTGGCGGCGTGGCTTTCGGGAAAGCCGTAGGTGCCGAATCCCTTGATCTGGTTGAAGCAGTTCTCGGCGAACTCCTTCGGATAGCCGCGCGCCACCAGATTGCCGATCATCTTGCTCTCGAACTTGCCGATGGTGCCGACGTTGCGGAACGTCGCCATGGCACGGCGCAGCTGATTGGCCTCGTCGGGCGTGAAGTGCGCGGCCTCGATGGCGATGCGCATCGCCTGCTCCTGGAACAGCGGCACGCCGAGCGTCTTGCCGAGGATCTGCTGCAACTCGTTGGTAGCGCCGGCGTCGCCGGACGGCTGCGGATACACCACCGGCTCCTGGCCGTTCCGACGCCGCAAGTATGGATGCACCATGTCGCCCTGGATCGGCCCCGGCCGCACGATCGCGACTTCGATGACGAGGTCGTAGAAGCAGCGCGGCTTGAGCCGCGGCAGCATGTTCATCTGCGCCCGGCTCTCAACCTGGAACACGCCGAGCGACTCGCCACGCTGCAGCATCTGGTACACGCTGTTGTCGTCCTCCGACTTGATATCGGACAGCTGGAAGCGCACGCCCTTGTGCTGCTCGATCAGATGAAAGCCCTTGCGCAGGCAGGTCAGCATGCCGAGTGCCAGCACGTCGACCTTCATCATCTGCACCGCGTCGATGTCGTCCTTGTCCCACTCGATGAAGGTGCGACCTTCCATCGCCGCATTGCCGATCGGCACGTACGTATCAAGCCGGTCCTGGGTCAGCACATAGCCGCCGACATGCTGCGACAGATGCCGCGGAAAGCCGATCAGCTCGGTGGCGAGCTCGACCGCGCGCACGATCATGGGATTTTGCGGATCGAGCCCGGCCTGGCGCACCTGCATTTCGTTGAGGCCCTTGCCCCACGAGCCCCACACCGTGTCGGCGAGCGCGGCGGTGACGTCTTCGCTGAGGCCCAGCGCCTTGCCGACGTCGCGGATCGCCGAGCGCGGCCGATAGTGGATCACGGTGGCGACGATCGCGGCGCGATGCCGGCCGTAGCGGCGATAGATGTATTGCATCACCTCTTCGCGGCGCGAATGCTCGAAATCGACGTCGATATCCGGCGGCTCGTTACGCTCCTCGGAGACGAAGCGCTCGAACAACAGGTCGATCTCGGTCGGATCGACGCAGGTGATGCCGAGCACGTAGCACACCGAGGAATTCGCCGCCGAGCCGCGCCCCTGGCACAGGATGTCCTGCGAGCGCGCATAGCGGACGATGTCGTGCACGGTGAGGAAGTAATGCGCGTAGCCGCGCTTCTTGATGATCGCGAGCTCTTTGTGCAGCGTCGCTTCCAGCTTTTCGCCGAGGCCGTCCGGGAAGTAATCCTTCACGCCCTGCCAGGTCAGGTCTTCGAGATGCTGCTGCGCGGTCTTGCCCGGCGGCACCGGCTCGTCGGGATAGTGATACTTCAGCTCGTCCAGCGTGAAGCTGATGCGGTCCGCGAACCGCAGCGTTTCGGCTATGGCGTCCGGATCGGTCCGGAACAGCCGCGCCATCTCGATGGCAGGCTTGAGATGCCGCTCGGCGTTGCCCTCGAGCCGGCGGCCGGCCTTGTCGATCGTGGTCTTGTCGCGCACACAGGTGAGCACGTCCTGCAGCGCGCGGCGCGCGGGGTGGTGATACAGCACGTCGTTGGTGGCAATGCCCGGGACCTGAGCCGCCGCCGCGATGCGGCGCAGCCGATCGAGCCGCCGCTTGTCGTCGCCGCGATAATACGGCGCGAGGCCGAGCCAGACGGCGGGTGTGAGGGTGGTGAGGCGTGTGAGGGCGTGGGCGATCGCCTTGGTCTGGAAGCGGTACGACGGCATCACCACCAGCAAGATCTTCGAGCTTTCAGCCGTGCCCCTCCCCCCGTCATGCCCGGCCTTGTGCCGGGCATCCACGCCTTGCGTGCGGAACTGCAGCACGGGCGTGGATGGCCGGGACGAGCCCGGTCCTGACGGCGGGGAGAAGTGGTGGATGGAGGCGGAAGGCTGATGGAAAGTCGTCGGAGCTTCGTGGATGAACGCTTCCAGATCGGCGAACGTCAGGTGGCACTCACCCTTGTCGGCGCGCAGCTTGCCGGCGCTGAGCAGGCGGCAGAGCCGGCCGTAGGCGGCGCGGTCGGTCGGATAGGCCAAGAGGTCCGGCGTGCCGTCGATGAAGCACAGCCGGGTGCCGATCAGCAGTTTTGGCTTGTGCACCACCTCCTCATTGTCGAGCTCGCTATAGGCGCGGACCACGCCGGCCAGCGTGTTGCGGTCGGCGATGCCGATGGCGTCGAGCCCGAGCGCGCCCGCCTGATGCACATAGTCCTGCGGATGCGAGCCGCCCTCCAGGAACGAGAAATTGGTGGTGACGCCGATCTCGGCGTAGCGCGGGGGGGTCATGGGCTTCTCCCCTCGTCATTGCGAGGAGGCGAAGCCGACGAAGCAATCCAGGAGCGCCGGGCACGGCGTCTGGATTGCTTCGCTGCGCTCGCAATGACGGGGAGAGGCATGTGCCGACCTCACGCGAACAGCCCGTGCATGTACCAGCGCGGCTGGCCGGTGCCGCCTTGCTGCGGCATCACCTCGACTGCGTAGAGGCCGTCGCGATACAGCCAGAACCGCGCGCCGGCTTCGTCCTCGATGCGGAAGTAATCGCGGGTCAGGCCGGGTTCGGCGGCGCGCCACCATTCGGCGGCGATGCGCTCCGGGCCTTCGGCGCGGGCGACGCGGTGGGTAACGCGGCGCCAGATGAACTGCGCGGGCGGGCCGTCCGGCACGCCGGCCAGCACCTCGATCGGCTCGGGCTGCAGCAGCAGCCGCAGCGGACGCAGCGGCGGCTCGTCGGCGCGGGCCGGCCACGGTGCATCGCCGGCATCCGGCGGACAGTGCTGCACCGGCACGGCGAGCGCCGCGCGTTCGGGAATATGCGTGTCCTGCGGCAAATAGCGCACCACGCGCCGGGCGCCGAGCCGCGCCGCCAGCGTATCGGCCAGCAAAGCGACGTCCTCGGCCTGATGCGCCTGGGTGTCGAAGCCGCGCTGCGCCTCGGTGGTGGTCACGCTGACGCTGGCGGCGAGCCGGATCAGATCGTAGCCGAAGCCGGGATCGAGCGGATCGGCGAGCGCATCCAGCTTCTCGGCGAACAGCCGCTGCACCACCTCGACCCGCGTCACCGGCTGGCCGGTTTCGACGCTGATGCTGCGCACCGCGCCGTCGCTGCGGAAGAAGCTGGCGACCAGCTGCCGCGCGCCCTTGCCGCTCTTCTCCATCGCGCCGATCAAGAGCTTGGCCAGCCCAAGCAGCGTCGGCAGGATCACCTCGATGGTGGCGACCGGTTCAGGGAACCGCTTGTCGATCACGTAGTCCGGCGCCGGCCGGCGCGGCGAGATCGGCGCGTCGTCGTCGCCGGTCGCCTGGCGCAGCACCGCGACAAACCCTTCGCCGAACCGCGCCGCGAGTTCGGACGATTGCCGCGCCAGCACCTCGCCGATGGTCTTGAGCCCGGCGCGGCGCAGTCCGCGCACGATGGCATCATCGACGCCGAGCGCCGCCACCGGCAGCGGCGCCACCGCGCGCCTCTCCTCACCCGGCGCCACGATGGTCCGCGACGCGCCGCGGGTCAGCGCCCGCGCCGCCACCGCGGTGCCGGCGATCGCCGCGCTGGTGGCGAAACCCTGTCGGGTCAGCGACGCCGTCAACGTATCGAGCAACGCCGCTTCGTCGCCGAACAGATGCGCACAGCCGGTGATATCAAGTAACAAGCCGTCGGCGCCGTCGAGCGCCACCAGCGGGGTGAAGCGGTCGCACCAGTCGGCGACCGCATTCAGCAACACCGCATCGGCGTGCGGATCGTGATCGATGACGTCGAGCGCCGGATGCATCGCCCGCACGGTGGCGAGCGGCATCCCCGGCATCACCCCGCCCTGACTGGCGCGCGCGTCGCAGGCAACCACCACCAGCGCGTTGTCACGCTTGGCGGCGACGACACGCGGGGGGCGCGGCGTCTCAGCCGGCGAGCCGCTGCCCGGTAGAAGTAACTGACGTTCGAACCGATCGGTCGGCAACCTCGGCAGCCACAGGCCGAGGATGCGTCTGCGGTTCACGGAAGTGGCACGCATCACAGTTCCATTCCATGATCCAATGGCCGGTCTGGCCGTGACGATTGCGGATAAGCGAAGTCTCCAGTACCGGCGCGCCCCAGTCCTCGCTGGGCGGCGAATGCGCCGCGCGCACCATCCAGCGCGTCTCCGCAGTCGAGGCCTGCGGCGCGGCGGCGATGCGCAGCATCAGCGCGGTGACGCCGCTGTCCTGCGCCGCCAGAGTCAGCTTTCGCGAGGCGACTTGATCGAAGCCGCGGGTCTCGCCCCACAGCTCGGTGATCACCGCGCCGAGGCCGTTACACGCCAGCGCATCGGCGGCGGCGCGCAGCGCGCTGTCGGCATCATGAGCCCGCACCATCACCAGGCGGCGCGGGTCGAGGCCGAGTTCGGCAAAGCCTTCCATCGCCAGCTCGCCGTTCTCACGTGCGGAAAAATCCTGGCGGATCCACAGCAGGAACCTCTGCTCGGCCAGCCGCCGCGCCACGCCCGCGGTGAAACCGGTCGCCGCCGCGCTGTGATGCCCGTCGCAAAACACTTCATGCAGGGCGCCCTGCACCAGCCCGCCTTGCAACACGGCGTCGGCTTCGGCATGACCGAGCGACACGCGGCGCAGCGTCTCGGCCGTCCCGCTTTCAAGCCGGTCGATTTCGCCTTTCAGGCGCGCAAGCATGCTGTGGCGCGCGCCGTCCATGCGCCGCTCCTTTTTCTTTGCCAACACGAAGAGTCGATGAACCCGTTGCCGGCTCATTTGTTCATGATATGTTCTAATAAATCCCTGCCCTGGGAGAGAGTCAATCGGGTTCAGCCCGAGTCTCCGGAGCAAAATTTTTTCGGCAGTTGAATCAAGGAGATTCCCCTATGGACGTGCAGCGTAAGCTGGCCATCCTGGCTGATGCGGCGAAGTACGACGCCTCCTGCGCCTCCAGCGGGACGGAGAAACGCGACAGCCGCGACGGCAAGGGGGTGGGCTCGACCGCGCCCGGCATGGGCATCTGCCATTCCTACGCGCCGGATGGCCGCTGCATCTCGCTCTTGAAGGTGCTGATGACCAATGCCTGTAACTACGATTGCCTGTATTGCGTCAACCGCGCCTCGTCGAACGTCGCTCGCGCCCGCTTCACCGTTGACGAGGTGGTGCAGCTGACGCTCGACTTCTATCGCCGCAACTACATCGAGGGGCTGTTCCTGTCCTCGGGCATTATCCGCAGCGCCGACTACACCATGGAGCAGGTCGTCGAAGTGGCACGGCGGCTGCGGGAAGAGCATCACTTCCGCGGCTATATCCATCTGAAGACCATTCCCGAAGCCGACGAGGCGCTAATCGCCAAGGCCGGCCGCTATGCCGACCGGCTCAGCATCAACATCGAGGTGCCGGAGGAAAACAGCCTGGCCAAGCTGGCGCCGGAGAAGGACGTCCGCGCCATCCGCCGCACCATGGGCCGGCTGCGGCTGCGGCTGGACGAGGCGACCGAGGCCAAGGCCGAGGCGCGCAAGCAGCCGAGCCGCGCCAAGCCGCCGCGCTTTGCGCCGGCCGGACAGAGCACGCAGATGATCATCGGCGCCGACGCCGCCACCGATCAGACCATCCTCGACACCAGCGCCAATCTGTATGGTTCGTACAATCTCAAGCGGGTGTACTACTCGGCGTTCAGCCCGATCCCGGATTCCAGCCGCGCTTTGCCGCTACAGGCGCCGCCGCTGGTGCGCGAGCATCGGCTGTATCAGGCCGACTGGCTGATGCGCTTCTACGGCTTCGGCGCGCAGGAGATCATCGATCCCTCGGTCGGCATGCTGTCGCTGGAAATGGACCCGAAGCTGGCCTGGGCACTGCGCCACCGCGACCGCTTCCCGCTCGACGTCAACCGCGCCAGCCGCGAGGACCTGCTGCGCGTGCCGGGCTTCGGCCGCAAAGCGGTCGACCGCATCATCGATACACGGCGCCACAGCGCGATCCGCGCGGCGGATCTGGCGAAACTCCACATCCCAAGGAACAAGGCGCTCCCCTTCATCGTTCTCCCCGACCATCGCCCGCCGACGTACTTGCTCGACGGCGCGCGGCTGGCAGAGCGCTTCAAGCCGAAGGCGCAGCAATTGGGATTTGGGTTTTGAGGTCCGCGCTACACTAACAACCTTCGTCATGCCCGGCCTTGTGCCGGGCATCCACGCCTTTAAGCGCAACCGCAAGAGAAGGCGTGGATGGCCGGGACAAGCCCGGCCATGACGGGTTGAGAGGTGGTCGCTTACTAATTTTAGAGGGAGACGAACTAATCACCGCCATGCATCACATTCGCCTCGACAGCGACACCGACTTCGATGGCTGGCGCAAGGCGGCGCGGGAGTTGGTGCTGGCGGATGTGGCGTCGGCGGATGTCACCTGGACGGTCGCGGGCGACGAGCCGGAATTGTTCGATGCGCCGGGCGCAGGGGCGTTCGCCGAGGCTCAGGCGCCGTTCGCACAGCCGGCCTCGCCCACGCAGCCTTCATTGCCGTCCGCCGCCTCGCCTATTCCCAATCAGACCTTCAACGTCCCCGCCCGCTTCGTCGAGCTCGCCAAGACCGCGATCCTGCACCGCGATCCGCAGCGCTTTGCGTATCTGTATCAGCTGCTGTGGCGGCTGCGTGCCAATCCGGAACTGATGCACATCGCGACCGATCCGGACGTCGTGCGGCTGCAGGCGATGGCCAAGGCGATCCGGCGCGACGAGCACAAGATGCACGCCTTCGTCCGCTTCCGCGAGATCGGCCGCGAGCCGAAGTCGCGCTACGTCGCCTGGTTCGAACCCGAGCACCACATCGTCGAACTCGCCGCACCGTTTTTCGCGCACCGCTTCGCCGATATGGAGTGGTCGATCCTGACGCCGGATCTGTGCGCGCATTGGGACGGCCACAAGGTGGCGTTCACGCCGGGCGTGGCGAAATCGATGGCGCCGTCGGAGGATCGGCTCGAGGAGACCTGGCTCACCTACTACGCCAGCATCTTCAACCCGGCGCGGCTGAAGACCAAGGCGATGCAGGCCGAGATGCCGAAGAAATATTGGCGCAATCTGCCCGAGGCAGCGCTGATCAAGCCGCTGATCGAGGACGCCGAGCGCAAGACCCACGCGATGGTTGCGGCCGAGGCCACCGCGCCGAAGAAGCCGCAGCGACAGGAGCAGCCGATGACCAAGGCGAAGCACAGCGGTGATACGCTCGAGGCGCTGCGCGAGCAGGCACGCGAGTGCCGCGACTGCGACCTGTGGAAGCCAGCGACCCAGACCGTGTTCGGCGAAGGCCCGTCGCATGCCACTGTCATGCTGGTCGGCGAGCAGCCCGGCGACAAGGAGGACCTCGCCGGCAAGCCGTTCGTCGGCCCCGCCGGGCAGATGCTCGACCGCGCACTCGCCGAAGCCGGCGTCGATCGCGACAAAACCTACGTCACCAATGCGGTGAAGCATTTCAAATTCGTGCCGCGCGGCAAGATCCGCCTGCACCAGAAGCCGAACACGCCGGAGATCAAGGCCTGCCGGCAATGGTACGAGCGCGAGCTCGCCACCATCAAGCCGCTGCTGGTGGTGGCGATGGGCGCGACCGCGGCGCAGAGCGTGCTCGGCAAGGTGACGCCGATCAACGCCAATCGCGGCCATCTGATCGACCGCGAGGACGGCCCGCAGGTGCTGGTGACGGTGCATCCGTCGTATCTGCTGCGGCTGCCCGATGCGGACGCCAAGGAGCGCGAATACGCACGCTTCGTCGACGACCTCAAACTCGTCGCCGCGCATCTGAAAAAGGCGCACGCCGCCTAACCTTCTCGCGCCATGCGAGCACCGCCACCGTCTCCCGCGACAATTGCGCACAGGCCTTGGCACTTTCGTTTTTTCCAAATTCGCGCCGCCATGCCGGGCCACGGGTTGAGCCGCCCCGCCGAACCGGCTAACGCTGCGCCCACTGCTGCACTGCAGAGCAGCGCCTGCAGCAAGACCAACAACAACAATCGCGAGGAATTTGATGTCCGTTCTTTCCCGCACGATCGCCACCCTGGCGACCGCCGCCGTGCTGTCCGCCGCTGGCGGCCAGGCCATGGCGCAGAAGAAATACGGCCCCGGCGCCAGCGATACCGAAGTCAAGATCGGCAACATCGTGCCGTATTCCGGCCCGGCCTCGGCCTATGGCAGCGTCGGCCGCGCGCAGGACGCCTATTTCAAGATGATCAACGACAAGGGCGGCATCAACGGCCGCAAGATTGTCTACATCTCTTACGACGACGCCTATTCACCGCCGAAGGCGGTCGAGCAGACCCGCAAGCTGGTTGAGAGCGACGAAGTGCTGTTCATGTTCTCGCCGCTCGGCACGCCGTCGAACACCGCGATCCAGAAGTATCTCAATGCCAAGAAGGTGCCGCATCTTTTCCTGGCGTCGGGCGCCACCAAGTGGAACGATCCGAAGAAGTTTCCGTGGACGATGGGCTGGCTGCCGAGCTACCAGAGCGAAGGCCGGATCTACGCCAAGTACCTGATGAAGGAGAAGCCGGACGCCAAGATCGCCGTGCTGTATCAGGGCGACGATTTCGGCAAGGACTATCTCAAGGGCCTCAAGGACGGCCTCGGCGCCAAGGCCTCGCAGGTCGTGGTCGAGGACAGCTACGAGCTGACCGAGCCGACCGTCGACTCGCATATCGTCAAGATCAAGGCGGCCAATCCGGACGTGCTGGTGATCTTCGCGACGCCGAAATTCGCCGCGCAGACCATCAAAAAGGTCGCCGAGCTGGCGTGGAAACCAATGATGATCGTGCCGAACGTCTCGGCCTCGACCGGCAGCGTGATGAAGCCGGCCGGCTTCGAGAACGCGCAGGGCATCATCTCCGCCTCCTACGCCAAGGACGCCACCGACAAGCAGTGGGCGGAGGATCCCGGCATGAAGGCGTATTACGAGTTCATGGCGAAGTACGCGCCGGACGCCAGCCGCGCCGATAGCTCGTTCATGACCGGCTACAACATCGCCGAAACCGTCGCGGTGCTGATCAAGCAGTGCGGTGACGACCTCACCCGCGAGAACGTCATGAAGCAGGCGGCGAGCCTCAAGGCCGTGCAACTCGGCGGCCTGCTGCCGGGCGTGACGCTGAACACCTCGGCCACCGACTTCGCGCCGATCGAGCAGCTGCAGATGATGAAGTTTGAAGGCGAGAACTGGAAGCTGTTCGGCGACGTCATCGAAGGCGAAGTCGCCGCGCCGACCGGCGGCTAGTTCGCTGCCCGACCTCTCCGGCAAAAGGCCCTCCGCGATCCCCGCGGAGGGCCTTTTCGTTGAGCGCATGCCGCCGCTCTTTCCTTCCCCCCTCGTGGGAGAAGGTGGCACGGACGTAAGTCCATGCCGGATGAGGGGGCGCCACGCGGCAGGCGCTCGTGCTGCAAAGACAGGTCGTTCCGCGCCGCGCCCCCTCACCCGCCGTCGCTGCCCGACGGCACCCTCTCCCACAAGGGGAGAGGCTCGCAGTGCCGTGCCTCCCGCTCTTGCCGCCTCGCCTGGCGCCTGCCACAACGGCGGCATGACCGACCATCGTCCGCTGCTTCACGCCATCTTCGACGCCGCTGTCGCGGCGGCCCATCCCGACAGCATCCTCGCCGCCCATCTGCCCCCCGCGCCGCGAGGCCGGATCATCTGCCTGGCCGCAGGCAAAGGCGCGGCCGCAATGGCTGCTGCCGCCGAGCGGCATTATCTCGACGCGCTCGGGCTCGATCCGACGAAGCTCGTCGGCATCGCCACCACGCGCCACGGCCATCGCGTGCCGACCCGCGTGATCGAAGTGATCGAGGCCGGGCATCCGATGCCGGACGCCGAAGGCCTGCGCGGCGCCGAAGCCAGCCTGGCGCTGGCCGCCACTGCAACGCCCGATGATCTGCTGCTCGTGCTGCTATCTGGGGGCGGCTCGGCGAACTGGATCCTGCCCGCCGAGGACATCACGCTGGCGCAGAAGCAGCAGACGACCCGCGCGCTGCTGCGCTCCGGCGCGCCGATCGGCGAGGTCAATGCGGTGCGCAAGCATCTGTCGCGGATCAAGGGTGGCCGCCTCGCCCGCGCCGGCCAGGCCGCCGCCGAGATCGTCACGCTGGCGATCTCCGATGTGCCGCGCGACGAGCCGTCCGCGATTGCGTCGGGACCCACCGTGCCGGATCCGACCACGCTGGCCGCCGCGCGGGCGATCGTCGCGCGCTATCAGCTCGAGCTCGACGACGCCGTCGGCGCGGCGCTGAACGATCCGCGCAACGAGAGCGTCAAGGCCGGCGATGGCGCGTTCGCCCGCGCCCGTTTCGAGATCATCGCGACGCCGCGGCAATCACTCGATGCCGCCATCAAGGTCGCGCGCGATGCCGGCTACGAGGTGGTCGATCTCGGCGATCTCGAAGGCGAAGCCCGCGAGGTCGCCGCCGCCCATGCCAAGCTGGCGCGCGAAGCCCGGGCGGCGGGCAAGAAGCTGGCGATCTTGTCCGGCGGCGAACTCACCGTCACGGTGCGCGGCAATGGCCGCGGCGGGCCCAATCAGGAATACGCGCTGGCGTTGGCGCAGCATCTGAAGGATCTGCCGGACATCGCCGCGCTCGCCGGCGACACCGACGGCGCCGATGGCGGCGCCGGCAACCCCGACGACCCGGCCGGCGCGCTGATCGATGTCCGCACCTTCGCCAAGATCGACGAACTGAAGCTCGACCCCGCCGCGACGCTCGCCGCTAACGACGCCACCACGTTTTTCGAACAGACCGGCGACCTGCTGCTGACCGGCCCGACGCTGACCAACGTCAACGATGTCCGGGTAATCCTGGTGTGAATGTTAGGGCTCCGTCCCGCGGTCGGCAGCGGCTCGGCGGGCAATGCCGTCAGCGACGCCGCAAAGCTCTGCTTGAGGCTCGGCGGCTGCGTCCCGCTCTGCGCGCCGGCCGGGACCGCCGCGAGCAGCAACCAGGCGATCGCTAGCGCAAATCGGGAGCCGCCGCCGATTTGGGCAGTCCGGCTGTCGCTCCGAGTTATGTCTTCCGGTCGCATGGCATTACCCTTATTGTGCGACAACTCATCCAACGGCGGCCGAGGGCATGCACGAACTGATCCGCGACATCACGCTGTGTATCCTGTTCGCCTGGATGCTCGGCCTCTCGGCGCATTTTTTCCGTCAGCCGCTGATCCTCGCTTATCTCGTCGCCGGCTTCGTGATCGGCCCATTCGGCCTCGGTCTGGTGCAGTCGAAAGACTCGATTGCGGTGATTTCCGAGCTCGGCCTGATCTTCATGCTGTTCATGATCGGGCTGGAGATCGACCTGAAGAAGATCATCCGCGCCGGCAGCGTGATCCTTGTCGCCGCCGGCGTGCAGCTGATCGGCGGCTGCCTGCTCGGCATTGCCTTCTTCGCCACCATCGGGCTGGCGATCGGCGGCGGCCAGTTCGACGCCGTGTATCTGATGGTCGCCTGCGCGCTGTCCTCAACCGTGATCATCGTCAAGGTGCTGTACGAGAAGCGTGAGCTCGACACCCTGCCCGGCCGCATCACGCTCGGCATTCTGGTGCTGCAGGACATCTTCGCGATCCTGTTTCTCGCCGTGCAGCCCAGCCTGGCCGATCTGCAAATCGGCGTGCTGGTGCTCTCGATCGCCCGAGTCGGAGCACTGGTCGCGACCGCTCTGGTGCTGTCGCGCTATGTGCTGCCCTGGCTGTTTCACCACATCGCCCGCACGCCAGAGCTGGTGCTGCTCGGCGCGCTGGCGTGGTGTTTCCTGATCGGCGAGATCGCCGAGCGCCTGCATCTGTCGCGCGAGATGGGCTCGCTGGTGGCCGGCGTGTCGCTGTCGACCTTCCCTTACGCGCTCGACGTCACCGCCAAGGTGACGACGCTGCGCGACTTCTTCATCACGCTGTTCTTCGTCGGCCTCGGCATGACCATTCCGATCCCGAACGGCTCGATCATCTCGATGGCGCTGGCGATCGCGGTGTTCACCGTCGTCAGCCGCGTGCTGACCACCTTCGTGCCGCTGTATCTGATGCGCCAGGGATTGCGCGCCAGTCTGCTGCCGGCGCTCAACCTGGCGCAGATCAGCGAGTTCTCGCTGGTGGTGATCCAGACCGGCATCCCGGCAGGCCATCTGCGCACCGAGACGTCGAGCGCGGCGTCGTTCGCCTTCGTTCTGCTGGCGGTGCTGTCGACCTTCGTGATGGTCCGTAGCGACCAGATTACCCGGCGCGCAATACCTTTGCTCAAGCGGCTCGGGCTGCGCGACCTCGATCAGCAAGCCGAAGCCGCCGAGCACGGCGGCGGCCACGGCGCCGCGCGGCGCATCGTCATCCTGGGCTTCTTTCGCGCCGCCAGTGCGCTGGTCAGCGAGATCGAGCGCCGCAACAAGGATCTGCTGCAGCAGATCACCGTGATCGACTTCAATCCCAATGTGTATCGCGCACTCGCGGAGCGCGGCATGCACGTCGTCTATGGCGACATCAGCAACGTCGACACGCTGCTGCACGCCGGCGTCGGCAACGCCGAGATCATCATCCTCAGCATTCCGGACTCGCTGCTCAAGGGGGCAACCAACGAGCGCCTGGTGCGCCACGTCCGCGGCCTTAACCCGACCGCCAAGATCGTCGCAACCGCGGATCTGCTCGCCGACGTCCAGGCGATGTACGCCGCCGGCGCCGACTACGTCACCGTCCCAAGGCTCAGCGAAGCCGAGCAGCTGTACAGCGTGATCGAAGCCGCCGACAACGGGCTGCTCGGCGAGAAGCGCGCAGCGCTCGATGCGTTGCTGGCGACGCGCAAAGAAGTGCTGCCGTAGACCCTAAAGGCAAAGCGTCTCGACACCGCTTCCGCTCAAGCCTGTCGTGCGCACCATGCCTTCGTCATGGCCAGGCTTGTCCCGGCCATCTACGCCCTTTTCTTGTTACTACTTCCGCGAGGCGTGGATGCCCGGGACGAGCCCGGGCATGACGTGTGGAGAGGATTAGCCTGAACTCTGGACGCAATTTCGGCCAGCCTTGTGGCACTCAGTTCTAGATCACGCCGATCACTTCGCGCCGGCAGCCGTTTCCCGCCCTGCCGCAATCATCGAGCCCCCGGTCCAGGCGCGATACTGATCGGCCGGTTGAGGCCGCCCGGTGAGGAAGCCCTGAAACTCGTCGCAGCCCTGCTGGATCAGAAAGTCGAGCTGATCGTCCTGCTCGACGCCTTCGGCGATCACCGACAGGCCGAGGCTGTGGCCGAGGCCTATGATGGCGTTGACGATGGCGCGCGACTGCGGATTCGACATCAGCTGCGCGACGAAGCCGCGGTCGATCTTGATCTTGTCGAACGGGAACGACTGCAGATAGGACAGCGACGAATAGCCGGTACCGAAATCGTCCATCGCCAGATGCGCGCCGAGATCCTTGATGCGGCGGAGCTGGCCGATGGCGCGGCCGTCGTCCTGCATCAGCACGCCTTCGGTGATCTCGATGTGCAGCCGGTCGGGCTGCAGCCCGGTCTCGAACAGGATCGACAGCAGCATCGACGGGACGTCGCCACGCTTGAAATCGATCGGCGACAGATTGACGGCGATCGACAGCGGCTTGTCCCAGCCGGCGGCCTCGCGGCACGCGGCGCGCAGGATCTGTTCATCGATCTCGCTGATCAGGCCGGTCTCCTCGGCCAGTGGAATGAAAACCGCCGGAGGCACCAGGCCGCGCGTTGGATGCCGCCAGCGGCCGAGCACCTCGAAGCCGATGATCTCGCCGGACGCGGAGACCTGCGGTTGGAAGTACGGCTCGAACGATTTCCTCTCGACCGCCTCGAGCAGGTCGCGATGCAAGGTGCGCTTCTCGCGCAGGCTGTTGTCGAGCGAGGTCTCGAAAAACCGGAACGAGCCGCGCTGGTCGCCCTTGACCCGGTACAGGGCCGCGTCAGCGTTGACGAGCAATTCTTCAGCGGTGCGACCGTTATCCGGAAACATCGCCACGCCCATCGAGCAGCTGGCGCGGATCGCTCCGCCCTTGAGCTGGAAGTCGCGCGCAAACGCGGCGACAATGCGCTCGCACAACGTCTCCGCATCTTCGGGCTGAGTGCCCTCTTTGGTCAGGACCACGAACTCATCACCGCCGATCCGGGCGACGAACGCGCCGGTCCCCGCCTCGGTCAGCCGCCGCGCCACTTCGCGCAGGAACTCATCACCGGCGGCATGGCCGTAGACGTCGTTGATTTCCTTGAAGTGATCGAGGTCGACGCAAATCGCCGCGAAGCTGGTCTCGCCGGCGCTCGCGCGCGCGGTCAAGTCGGCGAGCTGCTTGTCGAAGGTGATGCGGTTCGGCAGCTGCGTCAGCGCATCGTGATGCGCCAGAAACTCGATCCGCGCGCGGCTCTGCATGCGCTCGGTGTAGTCTTCGTAGGTGATCACCCAGCCGCCATTCGGCATCGGCTGATAGGTGATGTGGATGTCGCGGCCATCGGTCAGCGATGCCATCCAGTCCGTCGCCTTGCGATCCGCGATCGCTGCGGCCAGCTTGCTGCGATGGGTGTCGACATCGGCGAACATCGTGCCTGCGGCCGCCTTCAACTGCAGCTGATAGCTGTAGTCGCGGCCGTAAACGACGTCTCCATCCGTCAGGCGATACAGCTCGAGATACTGGGCGTTGCAGAGCTGCAGCTTGCCGTCCGCATCATACATGCACAGGCCCTGGCCCATGTTGTTGAGAGCGGCGTCGAGCTGCAGGCTGCGTTCGGTGACGCGCCGATGGCTGCTGCGATCGATCAGTGCCGCGAACAGACCGGCGCCGACGATCGCGCAGGTGGCGAGCGCGACCGTGAAACACAGCGCCAGCGGCGACAACCGCGGCGACAGCGGATCGACCTGGACGGCGGGCAGCAGTTCGATCGCGCCCATGGCGATGAAATGGTGCGAGGTGATCGCCAGCGTCAGCAGCACGCCGGCGCCTGTCAGCTTCCACTTCGAGTCACCGCCCTGGGCCAGCGCGACAGCGCCGATCGCCAGAAGGATGCCGAACAGGATCGAGGTGACGACGATGCTGTTGTTCCAGACCAGCATCAGATTGAGCGAGGCCATGCCGGTGTAGTGCATCGCTGCGATGCCGATGCCGATCAAACCGCCGCCGGCCACAACGCTCCACCGCCGGCCGCCATGTGCGGCGGCCACGAAGCCGAGCGTCGTCATCACTGTCGCGAGGATCAACGACGCCACGGTCAGCTTCAGATCGTAATCGACCTCCACACCCGGCGTGTAGGCCAGCATCGCGATGAAGTGCGTGGCCCAGATGCCGCCGCCTGTGACCGCGCCGGCAGTCAGCAACCAGAATGTGCCGGCGCGCTCGTCACCGACGCGCGCGCGCTGATACAGGTTGACGGCCGCAAGGCTGGTGAGAAAGCAGACGACGCCAGCAACGAGAACAAGTCTCCAGTCATGCTGCGTTTCGAGACAATTCCAAACCCTGAACATTCCAAACCTGCTGAGCGACGGCACTTGCGTACCGCCCACAGCTAACTCAGGCTTTAACGTCAGGGTAACCGGTCGCTGGGGCTGGATTCAGCGTTAGCGGGACATGAACGGGAACTCGGGGAAACCGTCACGCGGCCAACTAACCGCACAGCGCGACATCAAATGATCCGATCGCGCAATCAGAACTCGCGCGCGATCTTCGCCAGCATCGCCAGCAGCGCCGTGCGGTTGTCCTCGCCGATCAGCTCGATCAACCGCGCTTCGTGCTGGGTCTCGACCAGCTTCTTGGCACGGGCCAGCGTCGCGCGGCCCTTGTCGGTCAGCATCAGGATGTGCGAGCGGCGATCGTTCGGCGAGCGGGTGCGCACGCACAAGCCGCGCCCCTCCAGCGCGTCGAGCATCGCCACGAAGTTCGGTCGCAGGATGCCGAGCGTGGTGGCGATCTCGGTCTGGTTGCGGCCGGGATTGGCGTCGAGCAGCAGCAGCACCGAGAATTGCGCCGGGGTCAGCTGCACCGGCGCGACGCAGTGCAGGAAGTCTTCGAACACGCGCAGCTGCGCCCGCTTCAGCGCGTAGCCGAGCAGCCCGGCGAGCTCGCCCATCGCCAGTTCGCCGGACTCGTGGACGACGCCGGCGGGATGCTGTTTGCGGTCTGAGATCGACTTGCCGGCGGCAGGTTTAGAAACGGTCATTGCCTCGGCCCCTGGTGCTGATCGATTGTGCGACCCTCGCGCGGGGCCTTGAGCTTATAATCGATAATTGTTATGCATCATATCAAATTGGCTGCGCAGAATTCAACTGGCAGCCGGCGGGTCGCGGCGGGGGCCGCACTCCGCGGGAGGGGAGCGTCCGCTTGAACACCACGATTCTGCTATTTCTGCTGCAGGACGGCATCACCAACGGCGCGATCTACGCGCTGCTCGGGTTGGCGCTGGTGCTGGTCTTCGCGGTGACGCGGGTGATCCTGATCCCACAGGGCGAATTCATCACCTTCGGCGCACTGACCTACGCGACGTTGTCGACCGGCGGCTCGCCCGGCACGGCGTATCTGGCGATGGTGATGGGCGTCGTCGCCTTCGCGTTCGAAATGTTCGGCATCCGCAAGTCGCTGCAGGCCGGCAAAGTGGTCCGCGCCTTGCTGATTTATCTGGTGTTTCCGGCGATCGTGCTCGGGCTGACGATGGCCCTGCCCGCCACCAAGCCCGGCGTCGCGGTGAACATCGCGCTGTCGCTGCTGATCGTCGCCGCGATCGGGCTGTTTCTGTATCGCATCGCCTTCCAGCCGCTGGCGCATACATCCGTACTGGTGCTGCTGATCGCCTCGGTCGGCACCCATCTGGCGCTGCAAGGCTTTGGTCTGGTGTTCTTTGGCGCCGAAGGCCTGCGCGGTCCGCCGCTGTCGGATGCGGCGGTGACGCTCGGGCCGCTGCGCTTCACCGGCCAGAGCCTCGCCGTCTACGCCATCACCATCGTGGTGATGATCGGTTTGTGGCTGTTCTTCGGCTACACCCGCTACGGCAAGGCGCTGCGCGCCACCGCGGTCAACCGTCTCGGCGCCCGACTGGTCGGCATCCGCACCTCGTTGTCGGGCCAGCTCGCCTTCCTGCTCGCCTCCGTCATCGGCGCGATCTCCGGCATCCTGATCGTGCCGATCACTACGCTCTATTACGACACCGGTTTCCTGATCGGTCTCAAGGGCTTCGTCGCCGCGATCATCGGCGGCCTGATCAGTTATCCGCTCACCGCGGTGGCGGCGATCGTGGTCGGCGTGGTCGAGGCGTTCTCCTCGTTCTACGCCTCGAACTACAAGGAGGTCATCGTCTTCACGCTGATCCTGCCGGTGCTGGTGCTGCGCTCGCTCGCGGCTCCCGCGGTCGAAGAAGAGAAGGATTGAGCGCGATGCCGCGTTGGCTCCCTGTTCTGGTGTTCGGCATCGTGATGGCGGCGCTGCCGCTGATCCCCGGCATGCCGCCGTTCTGGATCGTGCTGCTCGACAATATCGGCCTCGCCGCGCTGGTGGCGATGGGCCTGGTGCTGCTGACCGGCGTCGGCGGCCTCACCTCGTTCGGCCAAGCCGCGTTCTGCGGCTTCGGCGCCTACACCACCGCCTATCTGACCACGGTGTACGGCCTGTCGCCGTGGCTGACCCTGCCGCTGTCGCTGCTGGTCGCGGGCGGCGCCGCGGTGATCCTGGGGCTGATGACGGTGCGGCTCAGCGGCCATTATCTGCCGCTCGGCACTATCGCCTGGGGCATTGCGCTGTTCTATCTGTTCAGCAAGCTCGACTTCCTCGGCCGCAACGACGGCATCTCGCGAATACCGCCGCTGTCGGTCGGCTCGCTGGAGATGTGGTCGCCGCAGTCGATCTATTTCGTGATCTGGGCGATGGTGCTGATCAGCGCCCTCCTCACCATGAACCTGCTCGACAGCCGCACCGGCCGAGCCATCCGCGCGCTGCGCCGCGGCCACATCGCCGCCGAAGCGTTCGGCGTGCGCACCGCGCGGGCGAAGCTGCTCGTCTTCATCTACGCCGCGGTGCTGGCGGGCCTGTCCGGCTGGCTCTACGCGCACTTCCAGCGCAACGTGAACCCGACGCCGTTCGGTCCGCAGGCCGGCATCGAATATCTGTTCATCGCCGTAGTCGGCGGCGCCGGATATGTCTGGGGCGGCGTGCTCGGCGCGGCGATCGTGATCGTGCTGAAGGAAGTTCTGCAGAGCTATCTGCCGCTGCTGTTCGGCGGCCAGGGCCAGCTCGAGATCATCGTGTTCGGCATCCTCTTGGTGATCCTGCTGCAGCTCGCGCCGGGCGGCGTCTGGCCGTGGCTGAGCAATCTCGTTCCGATCAAGACGCGCCGCGCGCGGATCGATCCGGGCGCCGCGCCGCCGCCGCGCGAACGCACGCTGGCCGAGACCGGCACGCTGCTCAAGGTCGAACGCGCGCGCAAACAATTCGGCGGCGTGGTCGCGGTCAACGACGTGTCGTTCGAGGTCCACGCCCGCGAGATCGTCGCGCTGATCGGCCCGAACGGCGCCGGCAAGTCGACCACCTTCAACCTGATCACCGGCATCCTCACCACTACGGGCGGGCGCATCGAACTGCACGGCAAGCCGATCGACAACGCGCCGCCGCAGGACGTGGTGCAACTCGGCATCGCCCGCACCTTCCAGCACGTCAAGCTGGTGCCGGATATGACCGTACTGGAGAACGTCGCGATCGGCGCGCATCTTCGCGGCACCGCCGGCGCTATCAGCAGCATGCTGCGGTTCGACCGCGCCGAGGAAACCAAGATCCTCGCCGAGGCGACCCGGCAGATCGAGCGCGTCGGGCTCGGCGCCGAGATCGATCAGCTCGCGGGCTCGCTCTCGCTTGGCCAACAGCGCATCGTCGAGATCGCGCGTGCGCTGTGCGCCGATCCGGTGCTGCTGCTGCTGGACGAGCCCGCGGCGGGCCTGCGCCATATGGAAAAGCAGCGCCTCGCCGCGCTGCTGCGGCAACTGCGCGACGGCGGCATGTCGGTGCTGCTGGTCGAACACGACATGGGCTTCGTGATGGATCTGGCCGACCGCATCGTCGTGCTGGATTTCGGCACACGGATCGCCGAGGGCACGCCGGAGACGATCAAGACCAATCCCGAAGTGATCAAGGCCTATCTCGGAGCGTCGGCATGAGCGCGCTGCTGCAGATCTCCGACGTGTCGGTGTCGTACGGCAAAGTCGAGGCGGTCCGCTCCGTCAATCTCGAGGTGCGCTCGCGCGAGATCGTGACCGTGGTCGGCGCCAACGGCGCCGGCAAGACCACGCTGCTGAGCGCCACCATGGGCATCTTCCCGCTCAAGGGCCGCGTCATGTTCGACGGCGTCGACATCTCCCGCCTCGACATCGAGGACCGCGTCGCCGTCGGTCTGTCGCTGGTGCCCGAGCATCGCGAGCTGTTCGCCACCATGACGGTGGAGGACAATCTCGAACTCGGTGCCTTCCGCATCGCCAAGTCGGTCGCGGCGCAATCCCAGGAGCGCGTCTACGGGCTGTTTCCGCGGCTCAAGGAACGGCGCAAGCAGCTCGCCGGCACACTATCGGGCGGCGAGCAGCAGATGCTGGCGATGGGGCGGGCGCTAATGGGCGCGCCGAAACTGTTGATGCTCGACGAGCCGAGCCTCGGCCTCGCCCCGATTATCGTCGCCGATATCTTCCGCATCGTCGGCGAACTGCGCGAGGCCGGCGTCTCGGTGCTGCTGGTCGAGCAGAACGCCAAGGCGGCGCTGGCGATCGCCGACCGCGCTTACGTCATGGAGCTCGGCGAGTTCGTGCTCGACGGCAAGGCGTCGGAGGTCGCGGAGAACGAGCAGGTGGTGGCGAGCTATCTGGGCTTTTCGCACGCCTGAGCGCGGGACCGCGATCAGCAGGCGATCGCGACTTCGAGGTCGTTGATCTGCACCACGCAATTGCGGCCAAGATCCTTGGCGCGATACAGCGCCTGATCGGCTCGCCGCATCAGCGACGGCAGATCGCAGCCGGCGTTGTGAGTTGCAAGCCCGAAGCTCATCGTCACCGGCACATCGACGCCGCCGCCGCTGACCTTGGTCGAACACAGCCGGCACAGCGTCTGCATCGCACGCGTCGCCTGCTCGTCGCCGACGTCGATCATCAGTCCGGTGAACTCCTCGCCGCCGTGGCGGGCGATCAGCACGTCGTTGCGCGCGCCGAAATCCCGGAGAATATCGCCGATCCGCGCCAGCACGCGGTCGCCGGCGTCGTGGCCGTAACGATCGTTGATCGCCTTGAAGCGATCGATGTCGCACATCAACCCCACGACGCGCTGCCCGGCCGCAGCGGCCTGCGCCAGCAGCGCGGTGGCGGCTTCGTCGAAGCCGCGGCGGTTGAGCAGGCCGGTGAGCGGGTCGGTCCGCGATACCCGCAGCAGCTCGGCGCGCGTGAGCGCGAGCTGTTGCATCAGTCTGGCCGAGCGATAGCTCATCACCCCCGACAGCAGGATCGAGACCGACAGCGCCAGGATCATCGAGGCGTGCGTCACGGTGCCGACCGGCACCAGCGCGCTTTCATTGGTGCCGAGATCGGAGACCAGGAACGCCATCGTCACCAAACCCGTCAAACCACCGGCAATGGCCACCCGGCCTGCGGTGTAGCGGATCACGTCGCGACGCGTGACGATTGAATGCGGCATGCTCTGCAATCTTTCGGAGCAACGGCTTGCCTCGAATTGAGGAGCCGCTCCCCCCTCGCTCGTCGGCGAGTTGTTCGAATGCGCGTAGTATTACCAGCCTCGGCTCTGCAAACACGTTAAATTCGATCAATCCGCTTGATCAGACTTAACGGATTGATAACGCAATTGAACGATCGGCGCGGCCGCGGCGGAACCAATGGCTCTCCCCGTGTGCGCTGCTACGCTGGCGTCCAAGAAAAAGGCCGGCCCCGCATCAGCGAGGCCGGCATAGACTAGGCGGCGCGATGCGGGGCGTCCGCCCCGCGGTGCTTACTTCACCATGACGTACTTGCCGCCCTTCACCGTCAGCAGAATGCGCGAGCGGTCGTCGAGACCGTAGCGATCGGTTTCGGTGAAGCTGTAGACACCCTGGCTGGCGGCGATGTCCTTCTCGGTCATCAGCGCCTTGCGGATCGCTTCGCGGAACTCCTGCGTGCCGGGCTTGGCGGTCTTCAGCGCGACCGGAACCACGCGCTCCAGCACCTTGAAGGCATCGAACGAATGCCCGGCAAACTGGCTGCGGCTGTTCGGGCCGTACTTGGCCTCATAGGCGGTGTTGAGTTCGAGGCCCGGCTTCTTGGTCAGCACGCTGTCGTCCTGACCTTCCGGATCCATCACCGGTCCCGACGCCATCAGCACGCCTTCGGCCGACTTGCCGGCGATGCGGATGAAGTCCATCGAGGCGGCGCCATGGGTCTGGTAGATCAGGCCGGCGTAACCGCGCTCGCGCAGCGCCGTCTGCGGCAACGCCGCGGCGGTGCCCGAGGCGCCGACCAGGATGGCGTCCGGATTGGCGGCGACCAGCTTCAGCACCTGGCCGGCGACCGAGGTGTCGGGACGCGCGAAGCGTTCCTCGGCCACGATCTTGAGGCCCATCGCCTCGCCCTGCTTCTTCAGATCGTTGAACCATAGATCGCCATAGCTGTCGGAGTAACCGATGTAGCCGACGGTCTTGATGTTGTTCTTCTTCATGTGCTCGTACAGCACCTTGCCCATGATCGGGATCGGCTGCGGCATCGCCACCGACCATTTGGCGCGCTCCGGCGTGATCGGCAGCGGCGACAGCGCGAAGTGCGGCACCTGGGCCTCGTTGGCGACATTGGAGATCGCCACGCTCGGCGGCGTCACCGACGAACCCATGATCACATCGGCCTTCGATTCCGTGACGAAACGACGCGCATTGGTGGTCGCGGCCGTCGGGTCGCCGCCGTCGTCGAGCACGATCATCTTGATCGGGTGACCGGCGATCTCCTTCGACACGAACTCCAGCGCGTTGCGCTCCGGAATGCCGAGCGCGGCGGCCGGACCGGTCGTGGTGATGCTGATGCCCACCGTGATTTCATTGGTTTCCGCAAGCGCGGCGCCGGACAACGCCGGCAGTGCGATCGCCACGGCCATCGCGGTAACGGACAGCTTGAAGTGTCTCATCTGCTCCTCCCTCGTAATGCTGGCGGCCGTTCGGCCTGATTGTGGTGTCGTGTTCTTACGTCATGCGCGGCCGCAAGTCAGCCCCGCTTAAACTTCTCGACGATCTCCGCCGGGACCGGCGTCGACTTCAACTTGTCCGGGTCGGCCGGATCGCGGCCGACCAGCACCCGCGTCTCGGAGGCCTCGATCGCCAGCGCCTCGCCCTTCAGCACGCGGTGGCTCACCTCGAAGCTCGAACGATTGAATTTCTCGATCCGGCTCTCGATCGTGATCACGTCGCCGTAGGTCGAGGGGATGTAGAACTTGGCACGGGTGTCGACCATCGGGATGCCGACCAGTCCGTAGACCCTCACGAGATCTTGCTTGGAGCACCCCGCTGCGGCGAACAGCGCCGAGGTGGAGTCGTCGAACATCGCGAAATAGCGCGGGTAGTAAACAATATTGGCGGGATCGCAATCGCCCCACTGGATCTGCACGTCACGGCGGTTGGTAAGCATCGAGGCTAATCCAGTATGGCTACATCAAAGTTCGTCATTCCGGGACGCGCCCCTTGGCGCGGGCCCGGAATCCATATCCCCTGGCGGTGGTTATGGATTCCGGGCTCGCCGCTACGCGGCGCCCCGGAATGACGAACGTTAAGACTGTGCACGGCGCGGCAGTTGGTGAGCATAGGCGCTAATCCAATCCGAAAACATTCAAGTTCGTCATTCCGGGACGCGCCTCTTGGCGCGGGCCCGGAATCCATATTCCCCGACGGTGGTTATGGATTCCGGGCTCGCGCTACGCGCGCCCCGGAATGACGATCGCGAAGACATGGCCTAATCCACCGCGATGACGTGCGGCGGCGGCGGGTCGGTGTAGAGGTCGGCGATCAGGGCGGCGCGATGTTCGAGCACGGCGCGCTGGTTGACCGAGCCCTTGTCGGTGACTTCGCCGGCGTCGATCGACAGCGGCTCGCCGAGCAGCACGGCGCGGGTGATGCGGTTGGACGAGCCGGTCGCCTGCTCCAGCAGCTTGCGCAGACGCTCGCGGAGCGTGTCGCGGATGCCCTCGTCTTTCGCCATGGCGGCGAGATCGTCGAGCGCCAGCGCCGGATTGACCAGCTTGCAACCGTCGCCATCGAGGATCACCACCGCCGACACGCTGTCGCGGTCGAGCCCGGCGATCACCACGTCGCGCACCAGCGGCGCGCAGGCGGCGATGAACCTGGCGCGCAGCGGGCCGACGCTGACCCAGGTGCCCGATGCCAGCTTGAAATCCTCGGAGATGCGGCCGTCGAAATCGAAGCCGGCAGACAGATTGTTCGGATCGACCGGCTTCAGCGCATCGTTAAGCTTGTAGTAGCCCTCCTCGTCGAACGCCTTCGCGGTGAGTTCGGGCGCGCGCCAGTAGCCCGGCGTGATATTCGGGCCCTTGGCGCGAACTTCGAGCTTGCCGTTGTTCGGCACCAGCTTGGCTTCGTTGCCGGGCACCGGCAGGCCGACGTGACCCGAGCGCGAGGTCTGCGGCGTCACCGACATGAAGAACGGCGCGGTCTCGGTGGCGCCGAGGCCGGTGAGCATCGGCACGCGCGCGCCGGTCTCCTGCACGGCGACCTCGTCGAGCCCGTCCCAGACATGGCGCGCGAGACTTGCCCCGGAGAAGAACATCGCGTGCAGCTTGCTGAAGAACAGCTTCCGCAACGCTGTATCCTCGCGCAGCACCGGCAGCAGCGACTCGTAACCCTTCGGCACGTTGAAATACACCGTGGGAGCGATCTCGCGCAGATTGCGGATGGTCGCCGCGATGCCGGCCGGCGTCGGCTTGCCGTCGTCGATATACATCGAGCCGCCGTTGAACAGCGTCAGGCCGATATTGTGATTGCCGCCAAACGTGTGATTCCACGGCAGCCAGTCGACGATCACCGGCGGCTCGTCCTTGAGGAACGCCATCGCCTCGCGGATCATCACCTGATTGGCGCAGATCATCCGCTGGGTGTTGATCACCGCCTTGGGATTGCCGGTCGAACCGGAAGTCAGCAGGAACTTCGCGATGGTGTCGTGGCCGATCGCGTCGTGCCTGGCCGACAGCTCGGGATGCTCGGGGGCGTTCAAGAGCTCATCGAGTGACGTCACCTTGCGGCCCGCCACCTCGCCGCGGCTCGCGGCGATCTCGACGCCCTCCGCCACGGTGGCGAGGATCGCCGGCGCGAACGGCGTGACGTCGTCGGCGAAGATCAGGCCGGGCGTCAGCAGCCCGACGATGTAGCGCAGCTTGCCGAAATCCTTCGACACCAGCGAATACGGCGGCGACACCGGACACATCGCGATGCCGGCATACAGCGCACCGAACATCACTTGGGCGTGGTCGATCGAATTGCCCGACAGGATCATCACCGGCCGTTCGGCCGACAGCCTGCGCGCCAGCAGCGCCGAGGCGATCTTCTGCGCCGCGCTCAGCATCTGCGCGTAGCTGATCGTACGCCAGCCGCCGGTCTTGTCGCGCTCCGCCATGAACACCCGGTCGGGGCTCTGTTCGGCGAAATGATGCAGGCGGTCGGTGATGCGCACCGGATAGTCGGCCAGGGTCGTGGTCGAGCGCACATAGATCGTGCCGTCCGCGGCGCGATCGGTGGTAATGCCGATCTGGCCGAACGAGATGTCGCGCAGCGGATGCAGCCCGCCGTCGCTCCCGGCCGTGTCGGCGCGTGCAGTCGCGTTCATCATGACATCCACCTCAGGTGGGTTTGACCTTGGCGGTCTTGTGATCGAGGAAGGCGCGGATCCGGTTCTTGGCTTCCTGATCGCTCTGCGCGACGGTGGCCATCAGCGATTCCATCAACAGGCCGGTCTGCGGATTGGCCTCGGCGATCATCGGCAGCGCCTGCAGCACGGCGAAATTGGTCAGTGGCGCGTTCTGCGCGACGCGGTTGCCGAGTTCGAGCGCCTTGTCGTAGGCCGAACCGCCCTCGACGAGATATTGCGAGAAGCCGTGCACCACGCCGTCCGCCGCCGAGTACACCCGGCCGGTCAGCATCATGTCGGCCATCCGCGCCACGCCGATCAGCCGCGGCAGCCGCACCGAGCCGCCGCCCCCGACGAAGATGCCGCGGCTGCCTTCCGGCAACGCGTAGTAAGCGGAGCTCTCGGCGACGCGGATATGCGCCGCGCAGGCGAGCTCGAGCCCGCCGCCGATCACCGCGCCCTTCAGCGCCGCGATCACCGGCACCCGGCAATACTGAACCTTGTCGAACACCCGGTGCCAGGTCTGCGAATGCACCAGCCCTTCGGTGGCGTCGCGTTCGCGCAGTTCGGACAGATCGAGGCCGGCGGAGAAGTGATCGCCGATGCCATGAATTACCACCGCGCGGATGTCGTCTGGGATATCGGTGAAGCAGTCTTTCAGCGCCGCCATCAGCCCGTCGTTCAGCGCGTTGCGCTTCTTCGGACGATTGAGGCCGATCGTCAGCACCGAGCCAACGGTTTCGACCACGAGGGTCGATGAGTCCGCGAGCGTCGCGGCAGAGGCGTTTCCTGTGAGCACTTATTAGGTCCTGTGCAGAATAGTTATAGACTATAACGAATGCGGCGGGAGTCAATGCGGCTGTTGCGACCGCCGGCGAACTTCTTCCCTTCTCGTGGGAGACGGTGGCGCTGTGCGCGTGGCAAGGCGCTTTGTAACGTCGGAGTCTCCGCTAGCACGGCGCGCTCCCTCTCCCGCTTGCGGGAGAGGGTTGGGGTGAGGGAGCCCCGAGCACTGACTCGCGGCCGCGCGGAGGCGCCCCCTCACCGGGCTTCGCCGCGCGAAGCCACTCTCTCCCACGAGGGGAGAGGGTTGCGCTGTGCCCGTGGAGAAGCGTCTCTCAACGACAGCCTCACTGCGAGCACAGCGCGCTCCCTCGCCCCGCTCTTGCGGGGAGAGGGTTGGGGTGAGGGGCGCCGCGGGCACTGAGTCTCGGCTTCGCGGAGGCGCCCCCTCACCCGGCTTGCATCTGGCGATGCAAGCCGACCTCTCCCCGCGCGCGGGGAGAGGTGAAGGCGGCGGCTTTGCTCGGCCTACAACACCTGATGCACGTCGACGACGACGCGATCGGCGTGGCGGGCGGCGGAGCCGATGAACAGATATTGGGTCAGCCACTGATAGTTGCGATGCCCGGTCTCGAAGCGTGGGCGGGTGCGGAAGTAGATCAGCTTGGGATCGACCGGCTCGCCGCGCTTCAGCTTCTGCAGCAGTTCGATCGGCCCGAACCGGATACCGAAATTCTCGACATAGACCACCGCGCCGTCGTCGGTCTCGAACGCGTATTTGGCTTCGAGCTCGATCAGTTCATTCGGCCGGATAATCTGGAAGTCGGCACCGGACGGCAGTATCCGGCCGTTCACTCCCTCGCCTTTCACGGTGCCGCCGATCACGGGAATCACGCGGCGTACGCCGGCCCCGGTGTCGCCCGCCGAGATCACCTCGCCGATATGCGCCGTGATGGTGAAGACGTAGCGGGTCTCGAGTGTGGGTGTCATGAGCGAAGTCCTCTGTCCTTCGTCATGGCCGGGCTTGTCCCGGCCATCCACGCCTTTCCTGCGTTTACGTCAGCAAGGCGTGGATGCCCGGGACGAGCCCGGGCATGACGGGCTTTGTTAGCTGGTCACCCGATCATCCGCATCGGCAGCCAGGTGGCGATCACCGGGAAGGCGACCAGGATGGCGAGGCGGATCAGGTCGGTGGCGACGAACGGCAGCACGCCCTTGAAGATCGTCGCCATGCTGACGTCCTTGATCACGCTCTTGATGACGAACACGTTCATGCCGACCGGCGGATGGATCAGACCGAGTTCGACCGTCATGACGATGATGATGCCGAACCAGATCGGATCGAAGCCGAGCGCCATGATCACCGGGAACACGATCGGCACGGTGAGGATCACCATCGCCATCGCGTCCATCAGGCAGCCGAGCACCAGATACATCAAGAGGATCAGCGCCAGCACGCCGTAGGGGCCGATGCCGAGGCCGGTGAGGAATTCGGTGATCAGCTGCGGCGTCTGGGTGATGGTGAGAAAATAGCCGAAGCACAGCGCGCCGATCAGCACGGTGAACACAGCCGCGGCGGTGCGGGTCGCCTGGAGCAGCGACTGCAGGATGCCGTCGCGGGTCAGCTTGCCGCGCAGGACGCCGATCAGGAACGCCCCGACGGCGCCGACCGCGCCGGCCTCGGTCGGAATGAAGAAGCCGCCGTAGAGACCGCCGATGACGAACACGAACAGCAGCAGCGGCGACCACACGTCGCGAAACGCCGACAGGCGCTCGCTCCACGACGCCTTCGGGCCGGCTGGCAGGAAGCCCGGCTTGGCGACGCCGATGATCCAGATGGTGATCATGTGCATCACGATCGCCAGCAGGCCCGGCACGATGCCGGCGATAAACAGTTTGCCGATGTCCTGCTGGGTGATGATGCCGTAGACGGCCAGCACCGTCGATGGCGGCAGCATCGCGCCAAGCGTGCCGCCGACCGCGATCACGCCGGTCGAGAACGACTGCGGATAGCCGAACCGCCGCATCTCCGGATAGGCCACCGCCGAGAACGTCGCGGCGGTCGCGACCGACGAGCCGGAGATCGCCGCAAAGCCGCCACAGGCGCCGATCGTGGCGATGCCGAGCCCGCCCTTCCAGTGCCCGACAAAGGTGTTGCCGGCGCGGAACAGCTCGCGGCTGATGCCCGACGCCGACACGAAGGCGCCCATCAAGAGGAACATCGGGATCACGCCGAACGAGTAGTCGGTGACGGTGCGCATCGTGGTCTGGCCGACCAGCTTGAGCGCCGGATCAAGCCCGGTGAGATAGCCGAAGCCGGTGGCGCCGACGAGGCCCATCGCCATGCCGACCGGCACCCGCAGCAGCATCAGCACGAACAGGCTGATGAAGCCGATCAGCGCAACCATTTCGTTGGACATCGCGGCCTACTCCACCGGCTTCATGCGCTGCTCGCGCATCTGCTCCGGATGGAAGATCAGCCGGAAGGTTCGAATTGCGATCAGCAGCACGGCGGAGACGTCGCCGATCCACGACACCAGATAGAACGGCCAGATCGGCACCTGCAGGTCCATGGTGACGATGTGGTCGGCGCGGGTGGTCACCACCTTGTCGAACAGCGTGTAGGTCTGCACCGAAACGACAAACAGCAGCACAAGCGTCGCGAAGATGTCGATGATGCGCTGCCAGCGCGGCGACGCTGCGGCCCACACCAGATCGACTGTGATGTGCGAGCCGCGATACGAGGTCGCCGCGATGCCCCAGAAGATCAGCACGCCGAGCATGAACTGACCGAAATTGTAGTAGTCCGGGATCGTCACCGCGAAGAATTTTCGCATGAACACCGCGAGGAAGGTGTTGAGCGCGACGATGCCGACGAAGAACGCCGCGATCCATTCGATCACGTCGATGAACCGATCCATCCGGTTCTTGGCGACGCGCTTGGTCTCCAGCGCACCGGGCAGCCGATCGGCCAGCTTGTCGAGGTCGGAGGTCATGGGGCCTGGAGGTTCTGGCTTGGAGAGTTGGTACCGTCATCACCATAAACGTATCGTCATTCCGGGGCGCGCCACCGGGTCCGGCCTTCGGCCGGCCCGATGACAGGCTCCGCGCGAGCCCGGAATCCATAAGCCCTGCAGGGGATATGGATTCCGGGCCTGCACCCCGTCGGGCTTCGCCCGCCGCGGTGCATCCCGGAATGACGAGGCACTGATTAAAGCCCCGCGTCGTACTTCTTCAGCGCGGCTTTCAGTTCGGCGTCGATCGCAGCCGCGTCGCCGCCGGCCTTCTTGACGCCTTCGGCCCAGGAGTCGCGCAGCGGCTGGGTGGCCTTCTTCCATTCGGCGAGTTGCTCGTCGGTGAGCGGATACACCTCGTGGCCTTCCAGCGCCTTCATTTTGGTGCGCCCGTTGGCTTCGAAGTCGACCCACGGATCGGTGACCTTGGAGGCCCATTCCGGCGTGCAGTGATCGTCGATGACCTTCTTCTGGTTCGGCGACAGCGCGTTGTAGGCCTTGAGGCCGATATTGTAGGTGAACACGGTCGAGTACAGCGGCACGTCCATGTGATACTTGACCACCTTGTCGATGCCGAACAGGAAGATCGAACCCCATGGGAAGGTGATCTCGTCGGCGACGCCGCGCTCCAGCGCGTCACGCGATTCCGGCGCCGAGGCCTGCACGTTGGTGCCGCCGAACAGCTTGACCATTTCGCCGATGGTCGACTGCGCCGGGCGCACCTTGAGGCCCTTCATGTCGGCCGGCAGCACCACCTTCTTCTTGCCGTGCAGCGCCCCCGGATCGTGGATGAAGGCGAAGCACAGCTTGGTGTCCTTCATCTCGGTCGGCGCGTATTTGTGGTACCACTCGTTGAACGCCTGCGTGCCCTTCTTGCCGTCCTTGAAGGTGAACGGCAGCTGGCCGGCAGAGACGATCGGGAAACGGCCGGGCTGATAGCCGGGATTGACATAGGTGACGTCGGCGATGCCGTCGCGCGCCATGTCGTAATGGTCGAACGCTTTGCCGAGTTGCTCGGAGGGGAAGACGGCCATCTTGATGGTGCCGCCCGAGGCCTTCTCGATGTCGGCCGCCCACTCCTTGGTGGCGGGCACCAGCGGATGCGCCGGCGGCACCCACAGCGAGACCTTCCAATTGACGGTCTTGTCCTGCGCCGACGCGGCGGTCACGCAAGCGGGCGTCACGCTGGCTGCGAGCAGCAGCGCGAGCATCGTTTTCCTCATCGAGGTCTCTCCCTGGTGGATGGCTTCAAGCGGCCTTTGGTTGTATTGTTATAGAACATAACCATTAAAGCAAGTGACGGCTGTGTAATAGCTGGTAGACGGCGGACCGCAACTGGACGGCGACGGCCGCGTCTCGTAACGAGTCCCCCAAACCAGCCTGCACACCAATCTGCCGGGGGAAAGCCCATGCGCACTCAAGTTGCCATTATCGGTGCCGGGCCTTCGGGCCTGCTGCTCGGCCAGTTGCTGCACAGCTACGGCATCGACGCGGTGATCCTCGAGCGCAAGGACCCTGACTACGTGCTGTCGCGCATCCGCGCCGGCGTGCTGGAACAGGGCATGGTCGGCCTGCTCGAAGAGGCCGGCGTCGCGACGCGGCTGCATCAGGAAGCGCTGGTGCATGACGGCTTCGAGATCGCGTTCTCGGGCCAGCGCAACCGCATCGACCTCAAGGGCTCGACCGGTGGCAAGGTCGTCACCGTCTACGGCCAGACCGAGGTGACTCGCGACCTGATGGAGGCGCGCACCAGCGCGGGACTGACCACGATCTACGACGCCGCCGACGTCACGCTGCACGATTTCGACGGCGAGGCGCCGAAGGTGCGCTGGACCAAGGACGGCACCAGCCACGAACTGACCTGCGATTACATCGCCGGCTGCGACGGCTTCCACGGCGTGTCGCGGCAGAGCGCAGCGGGCGCGGTCAAAACTTTCGAGCGGGTATATCCGTTCGGCTGGCTCGGCGTGCTGTCCGATACCCCGCCGGTGTCGCATGAGCTGATCTACGTCAACCACGACCGCGGCTTCGCGCTGTGCTCGATGCGCTCGGCGCATCGCAGCCGCTATTACGTGCAGTGCCCGCTCAGCGACGACGTTTCCGAATGGAGCGATCAGCGGTTCTGGGACGAGTTGAAGAGCCGGCTCGATCCGGAGACCGCCCATAAGCTGGTCACCGGCCCGTCGATCGAAAAGAGCATCGCGCCGCTGCGCTCCTTCGTGGCGGAGCCGATGCGGTTCGGCCGGCTGTTCCTCGCCGGCGACGCCGCCCATATCGTGCCGCCGACCGGCGCCAAGGGGCTCAACCTCGCCGCCAGCGACATCTATTATTTGTCGCGTGCGCTACGCGAGTATTACGGCGAAAAATCGAAGGCCGGCATCGACGCCTATTCGGCCAACGCGCTGCGCGGGGTGTGGAAGGCCGAGCGGTTCTCGTGGTGGATGACCTCGATGCTGCACCGCTTCCCCGACAGCGACGCCTTCTCCCAACGCATCCAGACCGCCGAGCTCGACTATTTGATCAGCTCGCAAGCCGCGATGACCTCGCTGGCGGAGAACTATGTGGGGTTGCCGTACTGAACTACGTGTAGCAGCTGTTTGGCTGTGATGAATCTGCCCCGTCATTGCGAGCGCAGCGAAGCAATCCAGAGCGCCGTGCACTGAGCTGGATTGCTTCGTCGCTTCGCTCCTCGCAATGACGGGGAGAGTTTGTCTTTCCAGCGCCGAATCAGACTTTTCCACCTGCACACCCTCATCCTGAGGAGCCCGGCGTAGCTCGAAGAGCAAAGCCGGACGTCTCGAAGGATGGGCCGCGCGACGCACGCGGCTGGCGCCCGTCGCCTTATGGTTCAAGACGGCGCTGCGCGCCTCCGCACCATGAGGAACAGAGGCAGGGCGAAGTTAGTTCAGCCGCAGATCACAGCCTCCACGCCCGCGGCCACCTCGAACAGCTTGCGGTCGGCACCGTTGACGCCCGCCAGCATCAGGCCGACCGGCGCTTCGCCGGCCTGGTGGCACGGCAGCGAGATGGCGCAGCCGTCGATCATGTTGATCAGCGTGCAGTTGCGCAGCGCCAGTAGGTTCGCTTTGGTGAACGCCTTGTCATCGGCCAAGTCGGCGATCTTCGGTGGGGTGATCGCGGCGGTCGGCAGCGCCACGGCGTCGTAGGGCGCGAGCCGCGCGGTGGCGCGGGTAATCAGCGATTTGCGGGCATCGACCGTGTCGATGTATTCCGCCGCGCTCTGGGTTTCGCCGCGCAGGATGCGCTCGCGCACCCGCGGATCGTAGACGTCGCCCTGCGCAACGATCAGATAGCGATGCCAGGCATAGCTCTCCGCCGCGGTCAGGCCGCCCTTGGCGCCGAGCGGCGCGACGTCGTTGAATTCCGGCACCTCGATCTTCTCGACGATGGCGCCGTGGCTCGCCAGCGTCTTCAGCGCGCGTTCGAACGCGGTGCGCACCGTTTCGTCCAGCTCGTCGAGCGCCACCGTGGTCGGCACCGCGATGCGCAGGCCCTTCACCGGGCGCGGCGTCAGCGGTACGACCTCTTCGTCGGCCAGCACGGCGTCGACCACCGCGCAGCAGGCGACGCTGCGCGCCAGCGGGCCGATCGAATCCAGCGAGAACGACAGCGGCACCGCGCCGTCGCGCGGCACGCGCTTCTGCGACGGCTTGTAGCCGACGATGCCGTTGAACGCCGCCGGGATGCGGCACGAGCCACCAGTGTCGGTGCCGAGCCCGACATGCGCCATGCCGTCGACCACCGACACCGCGGCGCCCGAAGACGAGCCGCCGGGGACGTAGCCGACATCGCGGCCATAGACCGATTTCGGCGTGCCGTAATGCGGATTGATGCCGATGCCCGAATAGGCGAATTCGGTCATATTGGTGCGGCCGATCACCACGAAGCCGGCGCGCCGCAGCCGCTCGACCGTGGGCGCGTCGCTCTCCGCCGGCGGATTGTCGTCGAGCGCGCGCGAGCCGGCGCGGGTGACCTGGCCCTTGATGTCGAACAGATCCTTGATCGACACCGGAATGCCCGCATAAGGCGACGGCGCCGCCTTGATGGCGCGCAGCGCGTCCATGGCGTCCGCGGCCTTCAGCGCCGCCTCCCGGTCGACACGGATGAAGGCGCGCGCGCCCTCGCCGGCCGCATCGTCGATCCGCGCCAGGCACTGTTCGACGAGCTTGCGCGCCGTGGTGCGGCCGGCGTCGAGATCCGCCGCGAGCGCGGCAAGCGTAGGTTGATGGGTCATGGCGTTCGTTCCGCTGGAGGGGCGATCGGCGCGCAGTCGGAGCGCCGATCGCTGAATTGAGGATCGGCGTCTCCTGTAGCGCGCAAGGCGGCGTTTGACCATGCGGACGCTGCTGATTGTTCGCCCGCCGGAATACGTTTGGCGCACATCCCCACGCGCCGGCCGCGTGTTGACGCTGGCCGGGCGATATCGCATCAAGACACACAACCAATGGGCCACCGAGCCAGCTCAGGGAGAAAACCAACACATGGCTGAACGCGCACGTCCCAAGATCACTCCCGAAACCCAGCATTACTGGGACGGCGCCAAGCAGGGCGAATTGCGGCTGCAGCGCTGCGATTCCTGCGCCCATGCGTACTTCCCGCCCCGCCCGTTCTGCCCGAAATGCGGCTCGCGCGAGGTCAGCGTGTTCAAGGCCTCCGGCAACGGCACGCTGTATTCCTACGTGATCAATCACCGCCCGCTGGCGGCCGGCTTCACCGAACCCTACGCGATCGCCGTGGTCGAGCTCGAAGAGGGCCCGCGGATGATGAGTAACATCCTGGAGTGTCCGCAGACCCCTGAGGCGCTCGAGCTCGACATGAAGCTGGAAGTCACCTTTCAGCAGATCGACGACAACCTCACCCTTCCGCAATTCCGTCCGGCGAAGGGGTAAGCACCATGCGTCGCAATCAGGTTGCTATCGTCGGCGCCGCCGAGACCACCAAGCTCGGCGTCATTCCCGACATGTCGCAGATCCAGCTGCACGCCGATGCCGCGCTCAACGCCATCGCCGACGCCGGGCTGAAGCTGTCGGACATCGACGGCATCGCCACCGCGGTGGAGACGCCGCAGCAGATCGCCCACTATCTCGGCATCACCCCGACCTGGGTCGACGGCACCTCGGTCGGCGGCTGCTCGTTCATGCTGCACGTTCGCCACGCCGCCGCGGCGATCGAGGCCGGGCTGTGCAAGACCGTGCTGATCACCCACGCCGAGAGCGGCAAGTCGATGATCGGCAAGCTGCCGCGCTCGATTCCCGCCGACAGCCTGCAGGGCCAGTTCGAAGCGCCCTACGGCATCTACGGGCCGCCGAGCCAGTTTCCGATTCCGGTGCTGCGCTTCATGAAGACCCACGGCATCACCCACGAGCAGATCGCCTCCGTGGCGGTGGTGCAGCGCGAGTGGGCGGCGAAGAATCCGCGCGCTATGATGAAGGACCCGATCACCGTCGCGGACGTGCTCAACTCGCGGATGATCGCCTATCCGTTCCGGCTGTTGCAGTGCTGCCTTGTCACCGACGGCGGCGGCGCGCTGATCATGACCTCGGCCGATCGCGCCAAGGACTTCCCGCACAAGCCGGTCTATGTGCTCGGCACCGGCGAGAGCGTCGAGACGCCGATGGTCAGCCAGATGGAGAGCTTCAACTCCTCGCGCGCCTTCAAGGTGGCGGGCCCGACCGCGTTCCGCGAGGCTGGTATCAGCCACAGCGACGTCGATCACCTGATGATCTACGACGCGTTCGCGCATCTGCCGCTGTTCGGCCTCGGCGACCTCGGCTTCATGCCCTATGAGGAGACCGGCAAGTTCATCGCCGACGGTAACACCCGCCCCGGCGGCAAGCTGCCGCTCAACACCAATGGCGGCGGCCTTAGCTACATGCACTCCGGCATGTACGGCATGTACGCGCTGCAGGAGAGCGTCCGCCAGATGCGCGGCATCGCGCCCGCGCAGGTGGAAGGCGCCAAGATCTCGGTCTGCCACGGCGTCGGCGGCATGTTCGCCGCGTCGGGCACGATCATTTTCACGAACGAGAAGTAGTTCAACCTCTCCGCGCCGCGAGGCGCACTCCCTCTCCCCGCCTGCGGGGAGAGGGCTGGGGTGAGGGGGCGCCTCTACGAGGCCGAGAGGCTCGGCGACGTGGAGACGGGGGGGGGGGGGGGGGGGGGGGGGGGGGGGGGGGGGGGGGGGGGGGGGGGGGGGGGCGGGGGGGGGGCGGGCGGCGGGGGGGGGGGGGGGCGCCCCGCCCCGCGGCGCGCCGCGGCGCGGGGGCGCGC
>NZ_QYYD01000010.1 GCF_003591005.1 Rhodopseudomonas palustris | reverse complement strand
GCGGCGGCGCCCCCACACCCCCCGCGCATCTGACGATGCGCGTCGACCTCTCCCCGCGCGCGGGGAGAGGTGACATCCGTGCACGCCGCGTGGGCGATCGGATCATTTCTCCTCCGGCCAATACAACCGCATCGGGTTGTCGACCAGTAGTTTGCGTTGCAGTTCCTCTGTGATCGCGATGTGCGGGATGAAGTCGACCAGGAGGCCGTCGTCGGGCATGTGGTCCTTCAGGTTCGGGTGCGGCCAATCGGTGCCCCATAGCACACGGTCCGGGAAAGTCTCGACGATGCGGCGGGCGAACGGGATGACGTCGCGATAGGCATTCTGCTCGCCGTTCAGCGCCGGCGGGCCGGACACCGACAGCCGCTCCGGGCAGCTGACCTTCGACCAGACATTGCCGTGCTCGCGCATGAACTTCACGAACAGCTCGAACTCGGGGCCGTCGACCGGCTTGGTGACGTCCGGCCGGCCCATATGGTCCACCACCACGGTGGTCGGCAGCGCGGTGAAGAAGTCCCACAGCTCCGGCAGGTCGACCGCCTCGAAATAGATCACCACGTGCCAGCCGAGCTTGGCGATGCGCTCGGCGATCTCGACCAGTTCGTCCTTCGGGGTGAAATCGACCAGGCGCTTGACGAAATTGAAGCGCACGCCGCGGACGCCGGCGTCGTGCATCGCTTTCAACTCGTCGTCGGTGACGCTGCGGCGCACCGTCGCGACGCCGCGAGCCTTGCCGTTCGAGTTCACCAGCGCATCGACCATCGCGCGGTTGTCGGCGCCGTGGCAGGTCGCCTGCACCACGACGTTACGGGCGAAGCCGAGATGATCGCGCAGCGCATACAGCTGCTGCTTCGACGCGTCACACGGCGTGTATTTGCGCTCCGGCGCGAACGGAAACTCGTCGCCCGGCCCGAACACATGGCAATGCGCATCGACGGCGCCGGCGGGCACCTTGAAGGTCGGCTTCGACGGGCCTTGGTACCAGTCGAGCCAGCCGGGGGTCTTTTCGAATTTCATTCCGTTACTCGTCTCAAGTCAGCGCCCGTTCAAGGCGCTCGTTGAAGTCATCGTATTTGACTCGCCTCGGCCTCTCGCTCCCCTCCCCCTTGCGGGGAGGGGTCGGGGGTGGGGGTCCCCAGGCACAGTGCCCGTGAACGCCCACCCCGGCCTCCGCTTCGCTCGGCCGACCCTCCCCGCAAGGGGGTGGGGGACCAACAGCGCTTCGGGTCAAAATTCGGATCAGGGCTTTCGCTCTTGGTCGGCCTTCACCCTCACCAGAATCCGATCAGCCTCTGTCCGCCAGTCCGCACTCCGCGCAAACGCCTTGTCGCCGCGCGTCCCGAACAGCCCCTCATCCGCCAGATCCGCCACCCACGCCTGCCGCTCCGCCGTGCCTTGCGCCGACCACGGCTTGAGCCCCACGTCGCGCACCGTTTCGGCGACTTCGCGGACTTCCTCGGCGCGGCGGCGGCCGTGTTCGATCACGCGCTGGAAGAAGTAGGCGCCTTGCTTCTCCCAATCGATCGACGGAAACGTCTCCTGCAGCGAGGCGATCACCGCGTCCTCGACGCCATAGGCGCGGGCGGTGGTGAAGCTCTCGATCACCATCGCCTCGAGGCCCTTGATCATGATGCTGCGGCACATCTTGGTGGCGGAAGCGACGCCGAGCTGATCGCTGGCCGGCTTGGCGGCAAAGCCGAGCGCATTGATCAGAGGCGCAAGCTCGGCCGCGTGCGGCCCGCCAAGCAGCAGCGGCACCTTGATGCGATAGGGCGGCACCGAGGTCATCACCGCGCCCTCGACATAGCGGCCCTGTTCGCCGTCAATCAAAGCTGCGGCGCGCTGCTTGGCGCCAGGTGAGGCCGAGTTGAAGTCGAGAAACCAGGTGCCTTGATTCAGCGCCGCGGCGCAGGCTTCCGCCACCGCGACGGTCTGGCTCGCCGTCACGGCGGAGATCAGGAAGTCGCTACGCGCCGCCAGATTGGCGTGCGACGACGTCAGCGTCACGCTGTGGCGAGCGGCGTGCTCGCGCAGCGGTCCGCCGCGGTCGTCGCTGAGCTTGACGTCATAGGCCGCCACCTTGACGCCCTGCGCGCGCAGATCCTCGGCGAGAATCTTGCCGACCTCGCCATAGCCGACGATCCCGACCAGCCACTGTTTCGGGTCGCTGCTCATCAGTCGATGTACTTCAGGCCGGCTTTTTCCAGCGGCTCGCGCATCTTGTACATGTCGAGGCCGAGCACGCCGGACGCCAGCTTGGCGCGCTTGTCGGCTTCGTTGGCCTCGCGGGCTTCGGCGGCGTCGGCCGCCATCTGTGCCACCGCAGCCGGCACGATCACCACGCCGTCGTCGTCGGCGATCACCACGTCGCCGGGCGTCACATGCGCGCCGGCGGCCACCACCGGAATGTTGACCGAGCCGAGCGTCGCCTTGACGGTGCCCTTGGCGTGGATCGCCTTCGACCATACCGGAAACTTCATCTGCGTGAGATCGCGGACGTCGCGGACGCCGGCGTCGATGATCAGGCCGAGCGCGCCGCGGGCGTGGAAGCTGGTGGCCAAGAGATCACCGAAGAAGCCGTCGGTCGAATCCGCCGTGCAGGCCGCCACCACGACGTCGCCGGGCTGCAGCTGTTCGGCGACCACATGCATCATCCAGTTGTCGCCGGGCTGCAGCAGCACGGTAACGGCGGTGCCGCAGATCTGCGCGCCCGGATAGATCGGCCGCATGTAAGGATGCATCAGGCCGACGCGGCCCATCGCCTCGTGCACGGTGGCGACGCCGAAGCGCGACAATTTCTCGACCGCCGCCTTGTCGGCGCGGCTGATGTTGCGCTTGACGATGCCGAGATCGTTCATCCGCACGGTCATTGTTACTTACCCTTCGCTTTCAGCGCCGCATCGAGCCGCGGATAGACGCGGCGCGCGTTGCCTTCATAGATCTGCTGCTTCTCGTCCGGCGTCAGAATCTTGGAGGCCTCGATGTAGCGCTTGGTGTCGTCGTAGTAGAAGCCGGTCTGCGGATCGATGCCGCGCACCGCGCCGATCATCTCCGAGGCAAACAGCACATTGTCGACCGGGATCACGGTGTTGAGGAGATCGATGCCGGGCTGGTGATACACGCAGGTGTCGAAGAAGATGTTGTTGAGGACGTGATCCTCGAGCAGCGGCTTCTTCATCTCCTGCGCCAGACCGCGGAAGCGGCCCCAGTGATACGGCACCGCGCCGCCGCCGTGCGGAATGACGAATTTCAGCTCGGGGAAGTCCTTGAACAGATCGCCGGCGACGCACTGCATGAAGGCAGTGGTGTCGGCGTTGAGATAGTGCGCACCGGTGGTGTGGAAGCAGGCGTTGCAGCTGGTCGAGACGTGGATCATCGCCGGGATCTGCAGCTCGACCATCTTCTCGTAGATCGGGTACCACTGCCGGTCGGTGAGCGGCGGCGAGGTCCAGTGGCCGCCGGACGGATCGGGATTGAGGTTGATGGCGACGAAGCCGTACTCCTTGACGCACTTCTCCAGCTCGGGAATGCAGGTCGCAGGGTCAACGCCCGGCGATTGCGGCAGCATCGCGGCGCCGATGAAATTGTCGGGAAACAGCTGCGAGACGCGGTAGCACAGCTCGTTGCAGATCGCCGCCCAGGTCGAGGACACGTTGAAGTCGCCGATGTGGTGCGCCATGAACGAGGCGCGCGGCGAGAACACGGTGAGATCGCTGCCTCGCTCCTGCATCTTCTTGAGCTGGTTGTCGATGATCGAGGCGCGCAGTTCGTCGTCCGAGATCTTCAGCTCGGACACTTTCGGCATCACGGACGGATCCTTGATGCCGGCGATCTGCCGGTTGCGCCAATCCTCCAGCGCCTTCGGCGCGGTGGTGTAGTGGCCGTGAATGTCGATGATCATCGGGTGTCCTCGTCGGTCTATCGGTTCGTCATTGCGAGGAGCGAAGCGACGAAGCAATCCAGCTCAGTGCACGGGGCCCTGGATTGCTTCGCTTCGCTCGCAATGACGGATGTTCATATCTCAGCCCGCCCGCCGCAGCGTTGCATCCGCGGTCTGTTTGCCGCCCCACACCGCCGCCGGCACCATCGCGTCGCCGCGCATCAGCAGCCGGGCGGTGCGCAGCAGTGCGGCGCGGGTGACGTCCTGCGGGTTGGCCGGGTCGACCTCGATCTCGACCGAGAATTCGCCGGTCGGATGCTCGACCGAAATCTGCTTCACTTGGCCGTCCGGCACGATCGCGATGCCTTCGGTGACGCTGCCCTTGAGCACGCAGGCGGTCGCCACCGTCACGGCCGCGAGCACCCCGATGGCGTCGTGGCAGACATGCGGGATGAAGCTGCGGGTGGTGATGCTGCCGCCGGCGCGCGGCGCGGCGATCAGCGTCATCTTCGGATAGTTCTTCTTGGTGACGTCGCCAAGTTGCATCGCATGGCCGCAGGCGATCCGCAGCGTTTCCAGCCGCGCCTTCAGCTCGGTGTCGGCATTGAGTTCTTCGACGCTCTCATAGCCGGTGCGGCCGACGGCTTCGGCCTTGAACATCACCAGCGGCATGCCGTTGTCGATGCAGGTCACTTCGACGCCGTCGATCACGTCGCGGACATTGCCGGTCGGCAGCAGGCTCGGCGCGACCGAGCCGGCGGTGTCGAGGAAGTTGATCTTGATCGGCGCCGAGGTGCCGGGTGCGCCGTCGATGCGCGCGTCGCCGTCATAGGAGACGTGGCCGCCCGGCGTCTGCACCGTGATGTCGCACTGCATGTCGGTGTTGAGCGTCAACACGCGCAATGTCGTGGTGTCGCCCTGCGGCTTGATCATGCCGGTCTCGAGCGCGAACGGCACCACGGCGGCCAGCATATTGCCGCAGTTCGGCGTGGTATCGACCGTGTCCTTGTCGGGCTGCAACTGGGCGAACAGGAAATCGAGATCTACGCCGGGCTTAGAGCCTTTCGACACAATACCGACCTTGCTGGTCAGCGGATGCGCGCCGCCGAGGCCGTCGATCTGGCGCCGGTCGGGCGAACCCATCACCGCGAGCAGCACTTTGTCGCGCGTCGCGATGTCCTGCGGCAGATCGGCAGCGTTGAAGAACGGGCCACGCGAGGTGCCGCCGCGCATGAACAGGCATGGGATCGCGGTTTGCATCCGTTTCCTTCCCGGAATTGTTCTTTGTATTTTGGCCCCGGCGGCCCGCAGGCGCCACCGTGCCGTATCTATAACAGCTATCGGCTTAAGGCATGGCGACAGCATGACGCCATGCCGATTTGGCAGATGAGCGATGCGTCAGTTCGGCAGGCTGCGCGCCAGCTCGGTCAGCAATCCCATCGTGTACTGTGCCAGCGGCGTCGGCCGCTTGGTGGCGGACACTGCCAGGCACAGCGCACTCGTGGCTTCCGGCGATACCAGCCGGCGCAGGCTAAGCTCGGCGCCGCGTGGTGAGGCAGCGACGCCGCTCGCGGTCAGCACCGCGTGGCCGTAGCCGGCACAGACGAGTTCGATGATCGATGGCACGCTGCTGACTTCCCAGGCGATGTCGAGCTTGACGCCCGCCAGCGCCGCCTGGGTCTCCAGCAGCCGGCGCATCGCGTGGACGCGCTCGGGCACAATCAACGGGTAGTTCGCCAGCTCTTTGAACGGCAGCGGTGGTGCCGCCTGGCCGCGCTGCCGCGGCGGCACGTAGCTGACAAGGCCGAGCGGCTCCTGCAGCAATGGCGTGATCTCGATGCCGGACTGCGCATCCGGATTGTACACCAGCCCGACGTCGGCGCGGCCGGTTGTGACCCATTCGACGATGTGGCTCGACAGCCCCTCGACGATCGCCAGCCGCGCGTCCGGCAGTTCGCGCTTGAAGCGGTCGATCAGCGGCAGCGTGAGCTGCCGGCCGATCGAGGGTGGCAGCCCGATGGTCACGCGGCCGACCGGCGCGCCGCGGCTGGCGCCGAGGTCCTCGCGCGCATGCGCCACCATCTGCATGATGCCGACGCTGTGGTCGAACAGCCGGCGTCCGGCCTCGGTCAGCGCGACGCCGCGGCCGTTGCGCAAGAACAGCTGCTGATTGAGTTCGGTCTCCAGGCCGCGAACCTGCCGGCTCAGTGCCGGCTGCGCGATGTCCAGCATCATCGCCGCCTTGCTGAACGAGCCGAGCTCGGCCACGCGCATGAAATATTCGAGCTGCTTCAGATTCATCGGAACGCCCTGGCCAAGCTGGCCGTCACTGTTTCTCGATCCCGGAGGCGTCGATCACGGCTTTCCATTTGTCGATATCCGATTTCAGCCGTACGGCGAGTTGATCCGGTGTCGAGCCGCGGGCGTCGACGCCGAGATCGAGCAGCTGCTTCTTGAGCGCCGGATCGGCGAGGATCTCCTGCAGCGCGCCGTTCAGCGTGCTGATCACCGCGGGCGGCGTGCCGGCCGGCGCGAACAGTGCGTTCCAGGATTCGATGCTGACTTCCAACCCGTTCTCTCGCAGCGTCGGGACGTCGGGCGTGATCTTCGAGCGCAGCGGTCCGGAGGCGGCGAGCGCGCGGATCTTCCTGTCGACGAGACTGCCCTTCAGGGCCGAATAGCTGTCGATCGCCAGGTCGACATTGCCCTGCAGCAGCGACACCAGCACTTCGGGCGTGCCCCGATGCGGGATGGTGACGGCGTCGATCCCGGCCGCGGTCTTGAACATGCCGGCCGCGAGGTTCTGCGTGCTGCCGAGATTGATGGTGCCGATGTTGTAGCGGCCGGGGCTCTGCTTGGCGGCCTTGACGAAGTCTTCCATCGTCTTGAACGGCGCGTCGGCGCGGACCACGAACAGGAAGTCGAACACGCCGAGGCTGGAGATCGGGGTGAAGTCCTTGACCGGATCGAACGGCAGCGTCTTGAACAGCGACACGCTGATCGCGGTGCCGTTGGACAGCAGCGCCAGCGTCGAGCCGTCGGGCTGCGACGAGATCACCGTGCGGGCCGCCGCGATGCCGCCGGCGCCGGGCTGGTTCTCAATGTAGAAGCGGCTGCCGAGCTTGGCTCCAAGCTTTTCTGCCACCAGGCGCGCGGTGATATCGGCGACGCCGCCGGCGGCGAACGGCACCACGATCCGCACCGGCCGCGACGGGTACAGGCTCTGCGCTGCGGCGCTGCGCACCGGCTGAAGTGCGCCGGGCAGGGCGAGAGACGCCGTCAGGGCGGCGAGACGGAGGATGCGGCGTCGGCTGATCATGGGCATCTTCTGACGATAGTCCAAAGCGGGCCGATTTCACAATAACTGCAAGCAATTGGCCGAAGCCGGCGAACGCATGGCGCGGCGCAGCAGCGGCGCCCGGGCTGCGGCGCCCGATTGACGCTATGGCCGGCACAGTGCAGACCCTGATGCCTCTTCGTTCGTCAGGTCATCAGAGCTGTGGAGTGTCCGATGTCGCAGCCGCCGCTGTTTCGCCCGTTCACCCTGCGGGGCATCACCGCCAAGAACCGCATCCTGATCTCGCCGATGTGCCAGTACTCGGCGGTCGACGGCATCGCCAGCGATTGGCACCTGGTGCATCTCGGCAAGTTCGCCCAGGGCGGCGCCGGCATCGTGATGGTGGAAGCGACCGCGGTGACGGCGAACGGCCGCATCACCCATGGCGACCTCGGGCTGTGGCACGACGGCCAGATCAAGCCGCTGGAGCGGATCGCGGCGTTCCTGCGCGATAACGGCGCGGTGCCGGCGATCCAGCTCGCGCATGCCGGCCGCAAGGCCAGCATGCAGCGGCCTTGGTACGGCAACGCCGCGCTGACCGCGGAAGATCGCGCGCGAGGCGACCAGCCGTGGCCGATCGTCGCGCCGAGCCCGATCCCGATGGAGGAGGGCTGGCTGACGCCGCAGGAATTGTCCGAGGACGAGCTCGAGCGGTTGCTGGACGCCTGGCGCGCCGCGACGCTGCGCGCCGTCGAGGCCGGCTTCGAGATGCTCGAAGTGCACTGCGCCCACGGCTATCTGCTGCACTCGTTCTTGTCACCGCTGTCCAACATGCGGACCGACCAATACGGCGGCGACCGCGCCGGCCGGATGCGATTTCCGCTGCAGGTGATCGAGACGGTGCGGGCGGCCTGGCCCGACACGCTACCGCTGTCGGTGCGGGTGTCGTCGGTCGACGGCGTCGAGGGCGGCATCGAACTCGCCGACTCGGTGGCGTTCGCCCGCGAGGCCAAGGCGCGCGGCGCCGATATCATCGATTGCTCTTCGGGCGGGCTGCTCGGCTCGGCGACGGCAGCGCGCATCCCGCGCGGCTACGGCTTCCAGGTGCCGTTCGCCGAATCCATTCGCCGGGAGGCCGACGTTCCGACCATCGCGGTCGGGCTGATCCTGCATCCCGATCAGGCCGAGAAGGTCGTGGAGCAGGGCCAGGCCGATCTGGTCGGCATCGGCCGCGAGGCGCTGTTCGATCCGAACTGGCCGCTGCACGCGCAGCTCGAACTCACCGAAGCCGACGACCAGCTGTTCGCCGATTGGCCCAAGCAATACGGCTGGTGGCTGGAGCGCCGCGAACCCGGCCTGCGCAAGCTCGACGGCTGGAAGCTGCCGTATCGGCGGGGGTGATTTTCGTCATTGCGGGAGAATGACTTATAGCCGCGGCTCGTAGGATGGGTTGAGCGCTCGCGAAACCCATCGCGCCGCGCCGTGACGCCTGATGGGTTTCGCTACGCTCAACCCATCCTACAAGTCGTGGTGCTCGCTCATTCGTAGGATGGGTTGAGCCCTTGCGAAACCCATCGCGCCGCGCTGTGACGCCTGATGGGTTTCGCTGGCGCTCAACCCATCCTACGACTCGTTACTTACCAGCCGCAGCTGTTGCAGCGCGGGCGGACTGGGGCGTAAGTGGTGTAGCCCGGCGAGACCATTTCGACGCGCTCGCGGGTGGCGTATTGCGGCGGGACGCGCTCGTACTCGACGCCGCCGGGCGAGACCATCACGGTCTTCGGCACCATCACGGTGCGGTACTCTGGCGGCGTTCGATGCGCGACGACGCGGCCGGGCGCGACCATCACGGTTTCCTGCACCGACTGATACTGCGGCGGCACATATTGCTGCTGATAACACGTCTGGCACGGCGGCGGCGTGTAGCAGCCGTAACAGGCGGATGCGGCGGTCGGCGCCAAAACGGCCGCGGTTGCGGCGGAAGCGATCAAGGCGAGTGCAGTGCGGGTCATCATGAGCGTCCTCGTGGGCGTGGATAATTCGGACGCGATCATTGGGTTCGCGGCTTCGCGCCGTCAACGACTGAGCAAAATCAACCTTTACGGAGATCATTAACGGCCGCTTGTCACGAGGCGTGAGGTCGTCACGATGCCGTTGGCGAGTTGTTAGTAATCAGTCGGCGCAGCGGCTGTCCGTTGACTACGCCAGGGCCTTCGCGGCGGCGCGGCCGGCGCTGCGTCCCGAGAACAGGCAGCCGCCCAGGAACGTGCCCTCCAGCGAACGATAGCCGTGCATGCCGCCGCCGCCGAAGCCGGCGGCCTCGCCGGCCGCGTAGAGCCCGGGAATGATCACGCCGGCGGTGCCGAACACGCGGCCGTCGAGATCGGTCTCGAAGCCGCCGAGCGTCTTGCGGGTCAGGATGTTGAGGCGCACGGCGATCAGCGGACCGTAAGCGGGATCGAGGATCTTGTGCGGGTTGGCGGTGCGGATCAGCCGGTCGCCGATGTAGCGGCGCGCATTGTGGATGTTCATCACCTGCGCATCCTTGACGAACGGATTGTCGATCTCGCGGTCGCGCGCCTCGATCTGCGTGCGCAGGTCGTCGAGCCTCAGCAGGTTGTCGCCGCTGAGTTCGTTCATGGCGCTCACCAGATTGGGCAGGTTGTCGCGCACCACGAAGTCGGCGCCCTGCGCCTTGAAGGCCTCGACCGGCGCGGGCGCACCCTTGTTGGTGGCGCGGCGCGCGGTCATCAGCCAGCTCTTGCCGGTCAGGTCCGGGTTCTGCTCGGAGCCCGACAGCGCGAACTCCTTCTTGATGATCGCCTGGGTCAGCACGAACCAGGAGTAATCGTAACCGGTCGCCATGATGGCGTGGAGCTGGCCGAGCGTGTCGGAGCCGGGGAACAGCGGGGCCGGCAGCCGCCTGCCGGTGGCGTCGAACCACATCGACGACGGGCCGGGCAGGATGCGGATGCCGTGGCGCGGCCAGATCGGCGCGAAGTTCTGCAGGCCTTCGACATAGTGCCACATCCGGTCGCGGTTGATCAGCCGCGCGCCGGCCGCTTCGGTGATACCGATCATGCGGCCGTCGACGTGTTCGGGCACGCCCGAGATCATTCGGCGCGGCGGCTTGCCGAGCCGCGGCGGCCAGTTCTGCCGCACCAGCTCGTGATTGCCGCCGATCCCGCCCGACGCCACGATCACCGCCTGCGCCCGCAGGCTGAACGCGCCGACGATTTTGCGCGAACTGCTGGCGCCGCGCTCGACCTGCGTCGGCTCCAATATGGCGCCGCTGACGCCTCCGATCACGCCGTTGGTCACCGTCAGCGCGTCGACCCGGTGGCGGAAGCGGAAGCTTAGCCGGCCGGCCGCCTGCGCGGCGTAAGCGCGGCGCACGAACGGTTCGATCAGGCCGGGGCCGGTGCCCCAGGTGACGTGAAAGCGCGGCACCGAATTGCCGTGGCTCATCGCGTCGTAGCCGCCGCGTTCGGCCCAGCCGACCACGGGGAAGATGCGATGCCCCATCGCGCGCAACCAGCCACGCTTCTCGCCGGCCGCGAACCCCAGATAGGCTTCGGCCCAGCGCCGCGGCCAGCGGTCCTCGTCGCGATCGAAGCCGGCGGCGCCGAGCCAGTCCTGCAGCGCCAGGTCGTAACTGTCGCGGATGCCGAGCCGGCGCTGCTCCGGCGAATCGACCAGGAACAGTCCGCCGAACGACCAGAATGCCTGGCCGCCGCAATTCTGTTCGCCTTCCTGATCGAGCACGATCACCTTGCGACCGGCGTCGGCGATTTCGGTTGGGCGACGAGGCCGGCCAGACCGGCGCCGACCACGATCACATCGGCATCTGTTGGCATCAGCGTTCCCCCGGCACCGATTGAAGCGTGCGCGATGAGCAACGGTCAATTGCTTTCGGCGTCGCGCATGTTTCAGTTTGGGACCTCGCCGCCGAACGGGTGCAGCCCGCCGGCAACACTCGATTTGAATTTAAGTCGAGCCGTCGTTGCGATCTGGACAAAAACCCGATCCGAAATCACGCTGACGATGTGCTGAATCAGCGACGCTGCATCACCGGGCTGATCGGACGCGGGACGCGATTTGGAAGCGAACTAATCGGGGCGGGCCATGAGATTGCTGACGGGGTTGATTGCGGCTGTGCTCCTGGTCGCGGGCGTGGGGTCGAGCCACGCGGTGGTGCGGATCGCCGACGATCGCGGCGGCCGGATCGGAACCTACGTCGACAAGTATCAGGGCCTGCGCAGCTCGGGCGAGACCGTGGTGATCGACGGGCTGTGCGCCTCGGCCTGCACCATCGTGCTCGGTGCCGTGCCGCACGACAAGATCTGCGTGACCTCGCGGGCCAATCTCGGCTTCCACGCCGCCTGGGACATGGGCCAGAACGGCCGGGCGATCACCAATCCCGAAGCCACCCACATGTTGTACACGATGTATCCGGCGGAAATCCGCCGCTGGATCGCCAAGCGCGGCGGTCTGACGCGGCAGATGATCTTCCTGCGCGGCAAGCAGCTGATGTCGATGTATCGCCCGTGCTATATGGACGCCCGCGCTTCAGCGGACCGCTGAAGCCCGCGGTCTTCGCCACGCTCCGCATGACGTGATCTGCCGCGGCGGCGTGGCGCTTGCCGCCCGCGGCGCCGCACTCTATGGCTGCGGCATTCGCGGCCGCGCGCCGCGTGCCCTGCCGGGCGCGAACGTCTCGCTTCGTCGACCGGTGTCCGACGCGAGGATCCTGCCATGGCCGCTGAAGCCCGATCGACCCGCCCGCTCGTCATCATCGCGGCGTTCGCCGGCAGTCTGGTGGTCGGCCTCGTGGTGGTGCTGTGGCTGCTCGGCGGCCTGAACAAGGTCGCGGCGCCGTCGTCGATCGGCGGCCCGTTCCAGCTCACCGACCAGAACGGCCAGACCGTCACCGAACAAAGCCTGAAGGGCAAGCCGACGCTGATGTTCTTCGGCTTCACCCATTGCCCCGACGTCTGCCCGACCGCGCTGTTCGAGATCTCGCAGGTGCTGCAGGCGATGGGTAAGGACGCCGACCGGGTCAACGCCTATTTCATCTCGGTCGATCCGGAGCGCGACACCCCGGCGGCCATGAAGGATTATCTGTCGAGCTTCGATCCGCATTTGAAGGGCCTGACCGGCACGCGCGAAGCCACCGACAAGATCGAGAAGTCCTACCGGGTCTACGCCAAGAAGGTCGAGACCAAGGACGGCGACTACACCATGGACCACACCGCGCTGATCTATCTGATGGACAAGGACGGCAACTTCGTCGCGCCGTTCAATCTCAAACGGAAGTCCGACGAGGCCGTCGCCGATCTGAAGCGCTATCTGTAGCCGACGCTTGACGCGACCCCGGCGATTGGGCTCGCCGGGCAACCCCATGGGTGGTCTTTTCCCAGTAGTGCGGCGACCACACGAATTGCCAGACCGCGCGCCAGGCCGCGGCCGACAGGCACAGCCAATACAGCGGCGTCAACAGCAGCACCGGCGCCAGCCGCAGCCGCCGACGGCGTGCCAGACCGGCGAGGCCGACCACGATGGTGGCGACGTAGCCGGTCAGGAATGCGAGATGGTGCAGCGCTGCTGGTCGTTCCGGTTGCAGCCAGTCCGGCAGCGGCACGACCTGTCCCGCGGCGGCGATAGCCACGATGCCCAGCAGCACCGGATAGGCCAACGCCGTGACCACATTGCCGGCGACCAGCAGATTGAGCGTCGCAATGCCACGGCCGCCGATCTCGCGCCACAGCCGCAGCGGATGCCGCATGTGCACCAGCCAGGTCTGGATGAAGCCCTTCATCCATCGGGTCCGCTGCGGCAGCCAGTTGCGCAGCGTGATCGGCGCCTCTTCGAAGGTGGTCGACGCGAACGCCGCCGCGCCATAGCCGAACCGGGCCAGACGAAAGCCGAGGTCGGCGTCCTCGGTGACGTTGAACGGATCCCATCCACCGACCGCGCGCAGTACGGACACCCGGAAATGATTCGAAGTGCCGCCAAGCGGCAGCGGCATGCGCAGCGCGGTCATCCCGCGCAGCACCAGGTCGAACTGCCCGGCATATTCGGCCAGGAAGGTGCGCGACAGCCAGCTGTGGGTGAGGTTGTCGATGCTGAGGCTGGCCTGCACGCAGCCGGTGGCCGGGCCGTGCTGATCGAAGGCGTCGAGCGCGGCGCGCAGCTGCCCCGGTTCCGGCCGATCCTCGGCGTCATAGACCGCCAGAATCTCGCCGCGCGCGAAGGCAAGTGCGTAGTTCAGTGCCTTCGGCTTGGTCTGCGGGCCGAACGGCGGCGCGATCAGCACGCGCAGATGCGGCCGCGGCTTCAGCCGCGCCAAGGCGGCGCGGGTGGCGAGATCGTTCGGCTCCAGAACCAGGATGATGTCGAGCTTTTCGTGCGGATAGTCGAGCGCCTCCAGCGCCGCGACCAGGTCGGCGACCGTCCCGGCTTCGCGGTAGAGCGCCGCCACCAGCGTGTAGACCGGCAGCGTCTCGTCGAGACGGCGCAGCCGGCGGCGCGGTGGTCGGATCGGCCACAAGCCTGCGATGAGCCGTAGCCCCGCGAAGCCGATGAACCACAGCGCCAGCAGCGTAGCGGTCGCCGCAGGCGCAAACCACGGTACGCCGGCCAGCCCTCCAGTCACCAGCGCACAGCGCAGCAGACGCTGTCGCCACAACGTCGCCGAGCGCTCGCCTGTGCTCGCCGAAAGCATCGGCCAGCGCCGCCGCAGACCAAATGCCGCCGACCGTCCGATGGCGACCCGGCCGTGCTGCTCGAGAAAATGTTGCAGCGCCGCCGCGGATGTCAGCCGCAGCGGCGCCGTCGGCCATTTCGCCCGCCGTCGGCATAATGCCCGCGCCGGGAACCGAACCGTCGGCGCGACGACGTGGCTCAGCTCGCCGTGCTGCCGCAGCGGGATCACGCCGGCCCTCGCAGCGGCTGCGATCTGGTGGTCGGGCAGCGGGCAGTCCGCACGCGGTATCAGTGTCAGATCGATCAGCGGAATGCCGAGATGGCCGGCCAGCCGCGACAGATACGCATCCTCGTCGATCACGCCCCATTGGATCAGGACCCGCTCGGCGCTGATGCCGAGATCCTCGGCCCGGCGAGCCGCGGCGTTCAGCAGCCCCGCCGCAAGCACGCCGCGCAGGCAGGCCAGCTCGGGAGCTGCATCATCATCAATCCGTCGGCCGCAATCACCACGCTGATGCTCTGACTTGCCGACGGTCGGCGGGGCCGGCATCCAGTAGCGCAAGAAGCGTGGCCGCTCGACCCAGCGTGCCGCCGCACCGTCGGCAACCTGATCGTCTTCGGGCCGGTCGCGATCGACCATGGGGCGCTCTTACGCAAACACAACGTGCGGCCAGAGTAGTCACAGCAGATCGAGGAGAATGATACTAAGCAATCACGGATCGAGCTGATCGACAATTCCGGGTGTGCCCGGACGCGGCGTGCTGAGCTACGCCGGCCGCCAAAGCATGTTCAGCACCGGCCGGCCGGAGCTGTTCGTCTCTTCGCCGGTCACTGCGAAGCCATGCCGGCGGTAGAATTTGATAGCGCGGTAATTATCGGCGTTGACCTTCAGGGTGATTTCATCCGGCGAGCGTAGTTTCACTTCGTCGACCAGCGCCTCGGCGACGCCCCAACCCCAATGCTCCGGTTCGACGACCAGCTGATCGAGATACCCGGCCTTGTCGATCGTCACGAATCCGATCATGCCGCCGCTGGTCTCGGCAACGATGATCTCTGCGCTGGGCACGAGCTCGCCGCGCCAGCGTTCGCGCCACCAGTCGACGCGTTTGTCGAAGTCGATCGCCGGATAGGCCAGCCGCCAAGTCCGCAGCCACAGCCCGATCGCGGCGTCTTCGTCGTCGGCACGGTAGGGGCGGAGGGTGAAGGCCGTGGTCATGTGGCTGCTCCACTCCTCACCGGAGTCACTCCGGGGCGGGCGCAGCGCAGCTGCGTACGCACCCGGAATCTGAGAACGGCACAGCATTCGAGATTCCGGGTTCGCGCTTCGCGCGCCGCGGAATGACGACCGTGGGAGCTGGGTGCAGCCATCATCACCGCTCCGTCAGCTTCAGCTCGATGCGCCGGTTGCGTTTGAAGGCGTCTTCGGTGTTGGCGGTGTCGAGCGGCTGGAATTCGGCGAAGCCGGCGGCGAGCAGACGCTGCGCGGGCACGCCGAGCGTGATCATGTATTGCACAACCGCAATGGCACGCGCGCTCGCCAATTCCCAATTCGACTTGAAGGCGCCGGTGATCGGCCGTTTGTCGGTGTGGCCGTCGACGCGGATCACCCACGGGATTTCGTCCGGGATCTTCTTGCCGATATCGAGCAGCGCCTGCGCCACTTTGTCGAGTTCGGCGCGGCCCTTGGGCAGCAGCACTGCCTGGCCGGTGTCGAAGAAGACTTCGGACTGGAACACGAAGCGGTCGCCGACGATGCGGATGTCGGGCCGATCGCCAAGAATGGCGCGTAGCCGCCCGAAGAATTCCGAGCGGTAGCGCGACAGCTCCTGCACCCGCTGCGCCAGCGCGACGTTGAGCCGCGTGCCGAGATCGGCGATGCGGCCCTGGGATTCCTTGTCGCGCTTCTCCGAAGCGTCGAGCGCCTCCTCAAGCGCCGCGAGCTGCCGGCGCAGCGCGGCGATCTGCTGGTTCAGCACCTCGACCTGTGCCAGCGCGCGCGCCGAAATCTGCTTCTCCGAATCCAGCGCCTTGCCGAGTTCGCCGGCGCGTCCGGCGGCGTCGCTGCCGGCGCCGGCGAGGCCGTCATACAGGCTCTTGACCCGGTCGCGCTCGCCTTCCGCGGCGGTGAGGCCGGCGCGAACCTGCGAGAGCTGATCCTCCAGGTTCAGCTTGCCGAGCTTCTCCAGCGACAACAGTTCGTTGAGCTGGGAGATCCTGGCGTTGAGCTCCTGCAGCGCCTTGTCCTTGCCGGTGACCTCCTGCGACAGGAAGAACTGCACCACCAGGAACACCGACAGCAGAAACACGATGCCGAGGATCAGCGTCGACAGCGCGTCGACAAATCCCGGCCAGTAGTTGAACCCGACCTCCTGCCGCCGCCCGCGTCCGAGCGCCATCAGCGCTCTCCTGCTGATCGCAGCGCCGCCGCAGGCAGCGCGCGCTCCCTCGCCCCGCTCTTGCGGGGAGAGGGGTGGGGTGAGGGGCGACGCGGGCACGGAGTCTCTTCGGCGCGGAGGCGCCCCCTCACCCGGATCGCTGACGCGATCCGACCTCTCCCCGCGCGCGGGGAGAGGTTGCGCAGTGCTTGGGGCTGATGCAGTGAGAAGACCATCAGCTCTTCTCCCGCTGGCGCACCATGATGGTCAGCAGTTCCTTGATCTCGCGGTTCTGCTCGCCCTGGGCATCGGCCCATTCGCGGATCATCTGCTGCTCGTTGCGCATATGGGCGACGAGGTTCTGGATCGCGTCGGCGAGGTTGGCCATCGCGGCCGTGGTGGCGCGGTTGGCGCCGCCGTCTTCCATGGTCAGCCGCAGCCGTTCGATCGCGGTCTGCAGTTCGGCACTGCCGGTCATCCCGCCCTCGGGCGCGGCGCCGCGCACCGTCGAGGCCAGCCAGTCTTCGAGATCGGTGTAGAAGCGATTCTGCGCCTGGCTCGACTGCAGGTCGAGAAAGCCGAGGATCAGCGAGCCGGCAAGGCCGAACAGCGACGACGAAAACGAGATGCCCATGCCGCCGAGCGGCGCGGCGAGGCCTTCCTTCAGCGTATCGAACAACGAGCCGGCGTCGCCCGTCACCTTCAGCCCGCTGATCACGCCGCCGATCGAGCCGACGGTTTCGATCAGGCCCCAGAACGTGCCGAGCAGGCCGAGGAACACCAGCAGGCCGGTCATGTAGCGTGAGATGTCGCGCGCTTCGTCGAGCCGGGTTGCGATCGAATCGAGCAGATGCCGCATGATCTGCGGCGAGACCGAGATGCGGCCGTTGCGCTCGCCGCCGAGCATCGCCGCCATCGGGGCCAGCAGCGTCGGCCGGCGGTCGAGCGCGAGGCCCGGATCGCTACGGCGGAAATTGTTGACCCAGGCGACTTCGGGATACAGCCGGATCACCTGCCGGAACGCCAGAACGATGCCGATCGCCAGCACTGCGAGAATCAGTGCGTTGAGCCCGGGATTGGCCAGGAACGCCGCCAGCGCCTGCTTGTACAGCACCACCGCGATCAGCCCGCACAGCACCAGAAAGACCAGCATCCGCACCAGGAAAATCCGCGGCGACGACAGCTTGGTGAGTTCGATCTCCATCGTCGAGCGGGAAGAGGGGCTAGATGCCATCGCGCGTTCGTTCTCCGGTTTGCCGGAAGCGGCTGTTTCAACCAATATGGCACAGTGCGACGCGGAAGGAAGTGTCAGCAGAGGTTTTCCGCTACTGCTCACCCGTCACCAGACGCTGGGTCCGACCGGTGAAACTCGCCGTTCCGCGCGACCGTATGTCGGCTGCATGGCGCGGGCATGAAGGACTGACGATGACGGTTTTGTATCTCGAAGCTCTGGTGGCGATCGCGATCGCGCTGGGCCTGCTGATGGCGGGCGCCTGGCTGGTGCAACAAAAGACCGGAAATTCAGGCTGGGTCGACACCATCTGGACATTCTCGCTCGGCCTTACTGGCGCCGCCGCGGCGCTGTGGCCGGTGGCTGGCGCAGCGCCGAATGCGCGACAATGGCTGGTCGCGGCGCTGGTGGTCGCCTGGTCGGTGCGGCTCGGCTCGCACATCGCGGCGCGCACCCGGCACATCACCGACGATCCGCGCTACGCCGCCTTCGCCAAGGATTGGGGCGCAGATGCGCCCAAGAAGATGTTCGTGTTCCTGCAGCAGCAGGCCTACGGCTCGGTGCCGCTGGTGTTCGCGATTTTCGTCGCCGCTCGCGCGCCGGCTGGGGAGTTGCGGCTGCAGGACTGGCTCGGGCTCCTGATCCTCGCGATCGGCATCGCCGGCGAGGGGCTGGCCGATTCGCAGCTCAAGGCGTTCCGGGAGAATCCCGCCAACAAGGGCAAGGTCTGCGACGCAGGTCTGTGGCGCTGGTCGCGGCATCCCAACTACTTCTTCCAGTGGTTCGGCTGGCTGAGCTATCCGGTGATTGCGATACCGTTCAGCGATCCGTTGTCCTATCCATGGGGCTACGCGGCGCTGCTGGCGCCGCTGTTCATGTACTGGATCCTGGTCCACGTCACCGGCATTCCGCCGCTGGAAGAGCAGATGCTCAAATCACGTGGCGAGCGCTATAAAGCGTATCAGGCGCGAACCAGCAAGTTCTTCCCGCTGCCGCCCGGAGGCTGAGCCGGACTATGAGCTTTGTATCTTCGATCATCGGCGTCGCCGAGCGCGTAGCACTGCCGGACGCGGTGATCCGCGCCGGCATCAACCGGCTGTGCGCCCGCACCGCCGCGAAGCTGGCCCACGGCAACGAGGCCGCCGACGCCGCCTTCGCCCGCGAGATGGCGTCGCGCGCGGTCGCCGAACACACCGACGAGGCGAACGCCCAGCACTACGAAGTGCCGGCCGCGTTCTTCGGCAAGGTGCTGGGGCCGAACCGCAAGTATTCGTCCTGCTTCTATCGCGAGGCCGACACCAGGCTGGCGCAGGCCGAAGACGAAGCGCTGCGCATCACCATGGAACACGCCGATCTGCGCGACGGCCACTCGATCCTCGAACTCGGCTGCGGCTGGGGCTCACTGTCGCTGGCGATGGCGCGGCATCTGCCGAACTCGCGCATCGTCGCGGTGTCGAACTCGGCGTCGCAGCGGCTCTACATCGAGAGCGAAGCCGCGGCGCGCGGGCTGCTGAACCTGCGCGTCGTGACGTGTGACATGAACGCGTTCGATCCGGGCGAAAAATTCGACCGCGTGGTTTCGGTCGAGATGTTCGAGCACATGATGAACTGGCGCGCGCTGCTCGGCCGCATCCGTGGCTGGCTCGCTCCGGGCGGATCGCTCTTCATCCACATCTTCACGCACCGCAGCGGCGCCTATCTGTTCGATCGCGCCGACCGCGACGATTGGATCGCGCAGCATTTCTTCACCGGCGGCGTGATGCCGAGCCACAAGCTGATCCGGCAATACGCCGATGTTTTCCGCATCGACGAGCAATGGCGCTGGAGCGGCCGGCACTATCAGCGAACTGCCGAAGACTGGCTGGCGAATTTTGACAAGCACGAGACCGAGATCGAGTCGATCCTGCGCCCGGTCTATGGCGACGACACCGCTCTGTGGATGCGGCGCTGGCGCTGGTTCTTCCTCGCGACCTCGGGACTGTTCGGCTATGCCGACGGCGACGAATGGGGCGTCAGTCACTATCGACTGAAGCCGGTGTGACGAGCCTGACCAGAAATCTCACTTGATTTGCTAACACACTCCGTCATGGCCGGGCTTGTCCCGACCATCCACGCCTTTTCGGCGTCACCGTCAGCAAGGCGTGGATGCCCGGCACAAGGCCGGGCATGACGCGTGGAGACGGAGGCGCCCAAACTAGAGGGTGGTGTGAACTCGACCTCGATTTTGCGGTCAGCCCTAAGGAGCGCGCTGGGTTGGCGTATGTTAGCGCTCCGGTTCACTTTCACGACTTGTTGAAGGGCGGCTAAGCGGCCGCGCCGCCCGCGGAAATTGTTTAACGATCAGATAACTACACAAGACTAATGATGCGGAACCGGCTAGTATGCCGGTTTGGAATTGATCCGGCGCAATGCAGCCGGCGGTACTCGCGTCTAGTTTTCCGGCTCAACAACAGCAGGAGATTGGCGTGTATTTAGCTTCGCTTGGTTCACTTGTGTTGTTCCTGGCCTGTGCGGTTCCAGCCGCCCTGATCGCGTATCTGGTTCTCGACGACATCCGGCAGAGAGTATTCCGGCGCGCGCAGGTGCGGCATCCGGAGCCCGTGATTGTGACTGCTCCGGTGCAGTCGTCCAGGTCCGGCTGGTTCGCCTGGGCGAACTCCTGATCTCGCACAACGCGGCGCACCCGCCGCGCTCCAACGGGTGCATTCGATCAACCACCACAGTGAGGATGAAGCCTTGACCATTGTTGTATTGATCGCTGCGATCTACGTGCTGGTCGGCCTGATCGGCCTCGTTGCGCTGGTCTATGGCGGACGCGAAATGGTGTCCGAGACCGCGCGCTGGAAGCGCTTCGACGAAGCGCACTATTGGGACGACGCCGCCGAAGACTGGCGCCCGCACGACCATCTCGCGGGCCATGCGCGCTGAGGCAGCGCGTCCGGCTGCTGCTCGATCTGCTCCGCTCAAGATCTGCCGGCATCCACCTGATCGGGTGGGTGCCGGCTTTTTATTGGGCGGCGTCCGGCGACGCGTGAGACTATCGCTTTCGACAACAGCCTCTCCACTGTCATTGCGAGCGAAGCGAAGCAATCCAGCCCGGTGCACGGCGCTGGATTGCTTCGTCGCTCCGCTCCTCGCAATGACGGGGAGGTTCCGTACCCGACCATGACAGCGCAGATACTCAGCCCTACGGACACGTCGGCGGCGTATCGTCCGACCATTCCGGGGCGGCGAGGTCGAGGTCGTCGAGGCCGAGCAGGCCGATGGCGCGCAGCGCGAGGTGGTCGATCATCTCGGTGATCGAACGCGGCCGCTGATAGAACGCCGGTGAGATCGGGGCGACGATGCCGCCGATCTCGGTAACCTGCGCCATGCTGCGGATATGGCCCAAATGCAGCGGCGTCTCGCGGAGCATCAGCACCAGCCGTCGTCGCTCCTTGAGTTGTACATCGGCGGCGCGGACCAAGAGATTGTCGAGATTGCCGGTGGCGATCGCCGACAGGGTGCGGATCGAACACGGCGCCACGATCATGCCGGCGGTGCGGAACGAGCCCGAGGCGATGCTGGCGCCGACGTCATTGATCTCGTGATGGCGATCGACGATCTCGATGGTGTGCTCGAGCGCCTTCGGCCCGACCTCATAGGCGATGGTGCGCTCCGCCGCCGACGACACCACGAGGTGGATCTCGCAGTCGGTGGTCGCGAGCAGTTCGACGATTCGCAGGCCGACCGCGGCACCTGACGCGCCGCTGATGCCGACGATGATGCGGCGCGGCGCGCTCATCGCAGCAGCCGGCGCGGCGCCGCGCCAGGTGTCGGCGCCGGGCTCAGCCCGAGGCTGGTCCACATCGCGTCGACCCGCGCGATCACGTCCTTGTCCATTTCAAGCACCTTGCCCCACTCGCGCTCGGTCTCGGTGCCGATCTTGTTGGTGGCGTCGATCCCCAATTTGCCGCCGAGGCCGGATTTCGGAGAGGCGAAGTCGAGATAATCGATCGGGGTGTCGCTGATCGACACCATGTCGCGCGAGGTATCGCTGCGAGTCGACACCGCCCACATCACGTCGGCCCAGTCGCGGACGTCGACGTCGTCGTCGACGATGATGAGTAGTTTGGTGTAGCTGAACTGCGGCAGCATCGACCATAGCCCCATCATCAGCCGCCGCGCCTGGCCTGGATAGCGCTTCCTGATCGACGCCACCGCGATCCGGTAGGAGCAGGCCTCCGGCGGCAGCCACAGATCGACGATTTCCGGAAATTGCCGCCGCGCCACCGGCAGGAATACGTCGTTGAACGCTTCGCCCAGCCGCGACGGCTCGTCCGGCGGGCGGCCGGTGTAGGTCGACAGATAGATCGGATTGCGCCGCATGGTGATCGCGGTGATCCGCATCACCGGGAATTCCTCGACCGCATTGTAGTAGCCGGTGTGATCGCCATACGGCCCTTCCGGCGCGGTCTCGGCCGGCGACACATAACCTTCCAGCACGATCTCCGCATCGGCCGGCACGCTCAGCGGGATCGACACGCACGACGTCAGGCTCGGCCGCTCGCCGCTCAAGAGGCCGGCGAACTTGATCTCCGACACCGTCTCCGGCAGCGGCAGCACCGCGGACAGGATCATCGACGGATCGGCGCCGATCACGATCGCCACCGGCATCTCGCGGCCCTCGGTCTTCCATTGATGATGATGCTTAGCGCCGCCGCGATGCGCCAGCCAGCGCATGATTAGGCGATCCTTGCCCAGCACCTGCATCCGGTAGACGCCGACATTGTCGGTGCCGTGCACCCCCGGCGCCGGCTTGGTGAACACCAGCCCCCAGGTGATCAGCGGCGCCGGCTCGCCCGGCCATGGGATCTGCACCGGCAGCCGCCCGAGATCGATCGCGTCGCCGGTCAGCACCACGTCTTGCACGGGTGCGGACTTCGCGGTCTTGGGCCGCATCGCGAGCGCCGCGCGCGCCATCGGCAGTTTGCTCAGCGCATCGGTCAGACTCTGCGGCGGCGCCGGTTCGCGCATTTCGGCGAGCGCCTCGCCGAGCCGCGACAGATTCTCCGGCAAGATGCCGAGCCCCCACGCGACCCGCTCGACGGTGCCGAACAGATTGACCAGCATCGGCATCGCCGACGGCGTGCCGTCGGCCTTGACCGGATGTTCGATCAGCAGCGCCGGCCCGCCGGCGTGCAGCACGCGGCGATGAATTTCGGTGAGGTCGTGGACCACCGACACCGGCTTGTGGATCCGGTGCAACTGCCCGCGGGATTCCAGATAGGCGGTGAAAGCGCGGAGGTCCGGAAAAGGCGGTTTGACGCGGCTGAGCATGGTGTCTCCGTGCGGACACCCTGTGGTCAGCACCTGCGATCGGAGCTGTCTTTGATCAGGCGCAAAGAAGTACCGGCGGGACTCGCTAAACGAATGGTTCCTCATAAGGTGGCTCATGTCGGTATCCAGTTCGTCCGTCTCCAGGATGCCCGCGCCGCTTGCCCTCGCAACGCGGGTTCTGCCGCTGTTGCCCCTGCAGGTGTTGCTCGGCATTTGCCTGCGGGAGATCCGCAGTCGGCATCCCCGCATCTTCGATCGCCTCGGCACCCACACCGGCAAGCGCTACGGCCTGGCGCCGACCGATCTGCCGCTCGCCTTCGTGCTCGAGCCGCGGCGGATGAATCCGCGCGTCACCGTGGTGCGCACGCTGCCGCCCAACATCGACGCCCGGATCGCCGGCCCGCTGTCGGCGCTGATCGGCATGACCGACGGCTCCTATGACGGCGATGCGCTGTTCTTCTCGCGCGACATCGAAATCGATGGCGACATGGAAGCCGTGGTGGCGCTGCGCAACGCGATCGACGACTCCCGCGTCGATTTCCTGAAAGAGTCGGTGGCGTGGTTCGGCCCGCTGGCGGCGCCGATCGAACGGATTCTGCGCAGCCTGGTCGGCGCGCAGCCGAATTATCGTGAAGAGCTGGGCGCCAGCGGCGGAGGTTAGCGCATGGAATTGATCTGTCCGGCCGGCACGCCCGCCGCATTGCACGACGCCGTTGCCGCGGGCGCCGACGCGATCTATTGCGGCTTCAACGACGAAACTAACGCGCGAAATTTTCCGGGGCTGAATTTCAGCCGGCAGGAAATGCGCGAGTCGATCGCCCACGCGCATCGCTACGGCGTCAGCGTGTTGGTGGCGATCAACACCTTCGCGCGCGCCGGCAATGTCGAACTGTGGCAGCGTGCGGTCGACGATGCGGTCGAGGCCGGCGCCGACGCCGTGATCCTCGCCGACGTCGGCGTGATGGATTACTGCGCGCGCAATCATCCGCAGCAGCGCCTGCACGTCTCGGTGCAGGCCGCCGCCGCTAACGCCGATTCGATCAGGTTCTACATCGACAGCTTCAACGCCAAGCGCGTGGTGCTGCCGCGCGTGCTCAGCGTGCAGGAGATCGCGGCGATCACCAAAGAGGTGGATTGCGAGACCGAAGTCTTCATCTTCGGCGGGCTGTGCGTGATGGAGGAGGGCCGCTGCTCGCTGTCGTCCTACGCGACCGGCAAGTCGCCCAATATGGACGGCGTCTGCTCGCCCGCCGGCGCGATCCAGTATCGCGAGGAGAAGGGCGCGCTGGTGTCGCGGCTCGGCGAGTTCACCATCAACAAATTCGCCAAGGGCGAGGCGGCGGCCTATCCGACCCTGTGCAAGGGCCGCTACCAGACCGATGAGGGCTGCGGCTATCTGTTCGAGGATCCGGCCTCGCTCGACGCCACCACGATGCTGCCGGACCTGCGCGCCGCCGGCGTCGCAGCGCTGAAGATCGAGGGCCGCCAGCGCGGCCGCGCCTATATCGAGCGCGTGGTGAAGACCTTCAAGGACGTCCTCGGCGCGATGGACGAAGGCCGTCCGCTGCCGGTCGACGCGCTGCGCGGCCTCACCGAGGGCCAATCCACCACCACCGGCGCTTACAAGAAGACCTGGCGCTGATTCTCGAACGCTGATCGCGTCCCGCGCATCGCGCCGGCGATCGACCACCCGATGCACAACGAGGCGACCCCCATGCAACTCACGCTCGGACCGGTGCTGTATAACTGGAAGCCCGAGGAGTGGCGCGACTTCTACTTCCGCATCGCCGACGAAGCGCCGGTCGACAATGTGGTGGTCGGCGAGGTGGTGTGCTCGAAGCGCCAGCCGTTCCTGGAGCCGCATATCCCGGCGGTGGTCGAACGCCTCGCCGGCGCCGGCAAGACCGTGCTGATGGGCTCGCTGACGCTGATGTCGCTGCCGCGCGAGCGCAAGGCGATGGCCGAGCTTGCGGGCGACGACAGCTTCCCGATGGAAGTCAACGATCTCACCTGCCTGGGCATGCTCGGCGGCAGGCCGCATGCTATCGGCCCGTTCGTTAACATCTACAACGAGGCGACCGCCGGTTACTTCGCAGCACGCGGCGCGACGCGGATCTGCCTGCCGCCGGAGCTGCCGCTGTCGGCGATCCGCGCCATCGCGCGCTCGCAGCCGGAGGTGACGTTCGAGGTGTTCGCATTCGGCCGTGTGCCGCTGGCGATCTCGGCGCGCTGCTATCACGCAAGGCTCAACAAGCTGTCCAAGGACAACTGCAAATTCGTCTGCGACCAGGACCCCGACGGCCTCGCGGTGACGACGCTCGACGACGAGCCGTTTCTGGCGATGAACGGCGTGCAGACGCTGTCCTACACCTGCGCCAGCCTGCTCGGCGACATCGACAAGCTGAAGGACGCCGGCGCCCGCTCTCTACGTCTGTCACCGCAGCAATGCGACATAGTGGCGGTAGCCAGGCTGTTCCACGAGGTGATCGACGGCAAGCTGAGCGCCGCCGACGGCGCGCTCCAGCTGGAGCAGCTCTATCCGCTGCGCAAGTCGAACGGTTTCCTGTTCTCCAAGCCCGGCGCCGCCTTCATCACCGACAGCGGCGATGTGCGCAGGATCGTGCCGGCGGCGTAGCAATGGGTCCTGCGCCAGACGTAGCGCACAGCATCGCACCAACCGCCACCGTCATCCTCCGCGAAAGCGGAGGATCCAGTACGGCGGTGCGCCGATTGTAAAGCAACGCTCTGGAATACTGGGTCGCCCGCCTGCGCAGGCGATGACGGCTTACGATGTTGAGCCGCTCCGTATCATCGCTCTCTATCACCGCTCTCGGCCGTCATGCGCGGGCTTGACCCGCGCATCCATCGCGTGTGAGCGCGTGCCCTCAGCTCAGCGGCTTCAGCACGCGTGCCAGCATCGCGTGGATCACTTCGTTTCCGCAAACGATGTCGCCGGTCTTCAGCACGTCGCCGCCGTTGATGTCACCGACGGTGCCGCCCGCTTCGCGGATCATCACGATGCCGGCCGCAATGTCCCAGGGCGACAGATTGCGCTCCCAGAAGCCATCGAAGCGGCCGGCCGCGACCGCGGCGAGGTCGAGCGAGGCGGTGCCGAAGCGGCGCAGGCCGGCGACCTTGGGCTGCAGCGCCGCCATCTCGCGCTGGTTCTGGCCGAAATCGCCGCGGCCGAGATGCGGCAGGCCGCAGCCGATCACGCAGTCATGAAGCTGGTTACGCCCGGCGACGCGCAGCCGGGTGTCGTTGAGGAACGCGCCCTTGCCGCGCTCGGCGATGTACAGCTCTTCGTTGGCCGGATTGTAGATCACGCCGGCGATCGGCGTGTCGTCGCGTACCAGGCCGATCGAGATGGCGAAATGCGGGATGCCGTGCAGGAAGTTGGTGGTGCCGTCGAGCGGATCGACGATCCAGGTGTGGCTCTTGTCGCTGCCCTCGCGGTTGCCGCCTTCCTCGCCGATGAAGCCGTAGCCGGGCCGGGCCTTGGCGAGGTCGTCATACAGCATCTCCTCGGCGCGCTTGTCGGCGAGCGAGACGAAATTCGCCGGGCCCTTGAGCGACACCTGCAGGTTTTCGATTTCGCCGAAGTCGCGCTTGAGGCTGCGGCCGGCGCGGCGCGCGGCTTTGACCATGACGTTGATGAGAGCGGAAGAAATCATGGCGGTCTCGCGGCGACCTGCGACAGGTCTGACAGAGGGATTTGCGGGGATTTGGTTGGGCCGAAGGGGTGCCCTGCGCAAGTCGCGGCGTCAAGCCTCGATCGGCTGCCGGCGCGCGGCCGTCACTTCGCGCCGAGCCATTTGCGGGCGGCCTCCTGGGCCTTGGCGCGATCCTCGGCGCTGAGTTGCGCCTGCGCCTCGTCCAGCATCAGATCGCCCTTGCCGGACGTCTTGGCGATCAGGTGCCATTTGATCGCCTCGACCGGGTCGCGCGGCGCGCCCTGGCCGTTGAGCAGCACATGGGCCAGCCGGTTCTGGGCGATCGGGTTGTTGGCCCGGGCCGCCTTGCGCAGCAGCGCCACCGCCGCATACTCGTTCTTCGGAGTCCCGGTGCCGTTGTAGAGTGCGATGGCGTATTCGACCTCAGCGGCGACATTGCCGGCGACTGAAGCGCCCTGCAGCAGCCGCACCGATTGCTCGAGATTCTTCTCGACCCCGGTGCCCTCCTTGTAGAAGGTCGCCAGCGCATACTGGGCCTCGGGATTGCCGGCGTCGGCCGCCACCCGCAGCAGCTCCGCGGCGCGCTTGACGTCCTGCGGGAAGGTCTGGCCGTCGAGATATAGCAGCGCCAGATTATACGCCGCCTTCGGCTCGCCGAGCTTGGCGGAGGAGGCCAGCCATTTGGCCGCTTCCTCGCGATTGGCCGGGCCGCCGCCGCGGCCGGCCATGCGGGCCATCGCCAAGGCAAACATCGCTTCGCGATCGCCGAGATCGGCCGCGCGACGATACCACTCGACGGCCTTGTTGTAGTCACGCTTGGTGCCGAGCGCGTTGCCGTAGAGTTCGCCCAGCATGGTCATCGCCTTGGGGTCGCCCTGCTCCTGGGCGCGCTTCATCGCCAGGTCGAACGCGGTCTTGTAGAAGCCGCGCTGATACGCGCCGTACACCAGATCGACATTCGGATCGTCAGGCGCAGCCGCGGCGTCCGGCGCCGGCGTTTCGGTTCCGGCTTTGGCGGTCGGCTTCGCCGCCTTGTCCTTCTCGGCCGGTTTGGCGGCGGCCTTCGGAGTGGGCTTCGGCTTCTCCGGCTCGAGCGGCTTCGGGAACGGATTGGGTGGAGCCGGGGTGAGCGACATCTGCGCCGACGCGCCGGTGGCGAGCAGCAACAGGGCCGCAGCGAGCGAGATCGGGCGCAGCGAAGGCATCGATTATCCTTGGGCCGTAGTCGGCGCGGCGCCGGCGGTGGTGAAGCCGCGCTTCAGGGCCGCTTCGGCTTCGGTCAAAGCGGTCGTCTCTTCGCCGGCCGCCGCCCAGACGAATTCGCCGACCAGCACGAAATCGGCGCCCGCCGCTGCAAAAACCTCGACTTCGTCCAGCGACGTCGCATAGCCGACGCAGGGCGGCTCGAACAGCTCCGCCCACCAGTTCAGCCGCTCGGCGATTGCTTCTGTCGACGGCCGCGTGCCGTCGTCGGCCGGTTCGCCGAACAGTACGTAGTCGGCACCGGCTTCACCGGCGGTCATCGAGTCGTGCCGCGTCTCCAGGCGTCCAACCCCGGCGATGCGGGACGGCTGCAACTGCGGCAGCCATTCCTGCATCTCGGCGATGCCGCCGAGATGCGCCCCGTCGGCGCCGCCGCGTGCGACCAGATCGGCATGGCCGTCCAGCAGCAGCGCGGCGCCGGCCGCTTGCACCACGCCTGCCGCCGCCTTGATCCGGCCGATCAGCGTCCGCGGATCCGACGGCGCCAGCCGCAGCAGCACGGCCGCGACATCGGCGGCTTCGAGCAGACGCGGCAGCACCGCCAGCAGCGGCGCGGGATCATCCAGAACCGGCGTCGCCAGATACAGGCGCGGCGCCGGGCGGGGCGGGGCAGACTTGGCCATTGCGCTTAGGCGGCCTTCTTGCTCTCGAGCGACGAACTCCACTCGCCCTTGCTGGCGAGCGAGTTCATCTTGGCCCGATGGGTGAACGCAGCCTGGCCAGCCGCGACGTTGTCGACCTTGCCGGACCACGCCTTCTGCGGCGCGGCCTGCAGGGCGCGGCCGTAGGAGAAGGTCAGACCCCAGGGCAGGCCGCCGATCTTGTTCATGGCGTCGAGATGCGCGGTGGCTTCCTCGTCGGACTGGCCGCCGGACAGGAACGCGATGCCCGGCACCGCCGACGGCACGCAGGCCTTCAGCAGCTTGACGGTCTTCTCGGCGACTTCCTGCACGGAGGCCTGCTTGGCCGACTTCTTGCCGGGGACCACCATGTTGGGCTTCAGGATCATGCCCTCGAGCGCGACCTTCTGGTAGTACAGCTCCTGGAAGGTCTCCTTGAGCACGAACTCGGTGACCTCGTAGCAGCGGTCGATGTCGTGATCGCCGTCCATCAGCACTTCGGGTTCGACGATCGGCACGATCTGCGCCTGCTGGCACAGCGCCGCGTAGCGCGCCAGCGCATGCGCGTTGGTGCGGACCGCAGTGTAGCTCGGAATGCCGGCGCCAATATCGATCACCGCGCGCCATTTCGCGAAGCGGGCGCCCTGCTTGTAGTATTTGGCCAGCCGCTCGGCGAGCTTGTCGAGGCCGGCGGTGATCAATTCGCCGGGGCAGCCCGGCAGCGGCTGCGTGCCTTCGTCGACCTTGATGCCGGGGATCGAGCCGGCCTGTTCGATCAGCTTGACCAGCGGTGTGCCGTCGGCGGCGTTCTGCCAGATGGTCTCGTCGTACAGGATGACGCCAGAGATGTACTGGCTCATCGCTTCCTGGGAGCGGAACATCATCTCGCGATAATCACGGCGGTTATTCTCGGTGGATTCGACGCCGATCACGTCGAAGCGCTTCTTGATGGTTCCGGAGGATTCGTCGGCCGCGAGGATGCCCTTACCGGGGGCGACCATCGCCCGGGCGATCTTGTTGAGGTCGGCGAGGTTCATCAATGTCTCTCCTTTGGGGTGTTTTTTGGGTTTTGTTCGCGCAGCAAGTTGGTCGCTAGGTCTTAGACAATGCCCAGGAAAATGGCGAGGGCGCGATTAACCGCGGAGATATCTTCGGGAGACAGGCGGCCGATCACGGGGCCCGTCTTCTCCCGCAGAACGGTCGCCGCCTTGTCGACCATAACGAGGGATCGCTCTCGCAAACCATTCGTCGGCGACGGTGCGATCATGACGCGACATGGCTCACTGTCGGTCAGGTGACTGGTGAGCGGCAGCACTGTCACCGAATTCAGATGCGCGTACCTGTTTGACTGAACGATCAAAGCCGGCCGGGGCTTACCATATTCGCCGCGGAGTGCGACCGTTATCAGATCGCCATACATCATTGCCAATCGCTGAAGTCACCGAGTTCCAGCATTCCCTCGAGAACTCGACGGCTCTCTTCGTCGGCATTGATCACCGCAACGGCCCGCGCGATTTGCTCCTTGAATTCCGGGGTGTCGACGTCTGGAACCCAGATGGTCACCGGCTTCAGCCCCAACGCCTTCATCTTGTCGCGGTGGCGGCGAACACGTTCGGCGCTGGCGCTGCGTGGCTTCGCTGCCCTGCCGGCGGCGGCACGCTTGCCCTTGGCGGGCTTGTCGACTTTCCTGTCCACCGGAATGCCTCCGTCCGGAGCGTTACATGTAACGCAACATAAGCTCGGGACGGCGGGGTCGCAAGCCGGCGCGGTTGTGGCGCCGGCCGAGTCGCTTCACTTCGCCCGCAGCACCTCGACGCCCGGTAGCGGCTTGCCTTCCATCCACTCCAGGAAGGCACCGCCGGCGGTCGAGATGTAGGTGAAGTCGCCCGCCACGCCTGCGTGGTTGAGCGCCGCGACGGTGTCGCCGCCGCCCGCCACCGAGATCAGCTTGCCGGCCTTGGTGCGCTTGGCGGCGTGCCTGGCGGCCTCCACCGTACCCTTGTCGAACGGCGTCAGCTCGAACGCCCCGACCGGGCCATTCCAGACCAGTGTGGCGGCGTCGTCGATCGCCGCGTGGATGCGCTCGATCGAGCGCGGGCCGACGTCGAGGATCATGGCGTCCGGCGGAATCGCGTCGAGCCCGTAGGCGAACGACGGCGCGTTGGCCTCGAAGTGATAGGCCACGGTGGCGTCGACCGGCAGGATGATGGCGCAGTTCGCCGCTTCGGCCTTCGCAAGGATGCGTAGCGCGGTGGGGGCGAGATCCTTCTCGCACAGCGACTTGCCGACCTTGACGCCCTGGGCGTGCAGGAAGGTGTTGGCCATGCCGCCGCCGATCACCAGCGCCTGCACCTTGGTGACGAGGTTTTCCAGCAGGTCGATCTTGCTCGACACCTTGGCGCCGCCGACGATCGCGATCACCGGCTTGGTTGGCGCTTCCAACGCCTTCTCGAGCGCGACCAGTTCGGCCTGCATGGTGCGGCCCGCATAGGCCGGCAGCTTGTGGCCCAGGCCTTCAGTCGAAGCATGGGCGCGGTGCGCGGCCGAGAACGCGTCGTTGACCCAGATGTCGCCGAGCTCGGCGAGCTTGGCCACGAAGGCGGGGTCGTTCTTCTCTTCCTCGGGGTGGAAGCGGGTGTTTTCCAGGCACAGGATGTCGCCGTCCTTCATCGCGGCGATCGCCTTCGCAGCGGGCTCGCCGACACAATCCTCGGCGAACGCGACCGGCTTCTTGATCACCTCGGCGAGGGCAGCGGCGACCGGCTTCAGCGAGTTCTTGTCGTCGCGCCCCTTCGGCCGGCCGAAATGCGCCAGCAGGATCACCTTGCCGCCCTTGCCGGCGATCTCGGTGATGGTCGGCGCCACGCGCTCCAGCCGGGTGGCGTCGGTCACCTTGCCGGCTTCCATCGGCACGTTGAGATCGACGCGGAGCAGCACGCGTTTGCCCTTCACATCGACGTCGTCGAGGGTGCGGAATGATTTGGTCATGATGAACCCTTTGCGTGGGGCCCATCCTTCGAGACGCCTCGCTGCGCTCGGCTCCTCAGGATGCGGCTTACGAAAGCGGCGCGGAGAGCAAGCTCCCCGCGCCCTGTCTGGATCCTCATGTTGAAGAACAGGCAAAGCCCGCGTCTCGAACCATGAGGAGACGAGTAGTCAGTTCGTCAGATCAGCTTGCCGATCGCCACAGCGGTGTCGGCCATGCGGTTGGAGAAGCCCCACTCGTTGTCGTACCACGACATCACGCGCACCAGCGTGCCGTTCTGCACCTTGGTCTGGTCCATGTGGAAGGTGGACGAGTGCGGGTCGTGGTTGAAGTCGATCGAGACGTTCGGCGCGTCGGTGAAGCCGAGAATGCCCTTCAGCTCCTGCGAGGCGGCGCGGCGGATCGCGTCGTTGATCTCTTCCTTGGTGGTGGCCTTCTTGGCGACGATCTTGAGGTCGACCACCGAGACATTCGGGGTCGGCACGCGGATCGCGACGCCGTCGAGCTTGCCCTTCAGCTCCGGCAGCACCAGGCCGATCGCCTTGGCGGCGCCGGTCGAGGTCGGGATCATCGACATCGCCGCGGCGCGGCCGCGGTAGAGATCCTTGTGCATGGTGTCCAGCGTCGGCTGGTCGCCGGTGTAGGCGTGGATCGTGGTCATGAAGCCGGTCTCGATGCCGACGGTGTCGTTCAGCACCTTGGCGACCGGGGCCAGGCAGTTCGTGGTGCACGAACCGTTCGACACCACCATGTGGTCCTTGGTCAGCGTGTCGTGGTTGACGCCATAGACGATGGTCGCATCGGCGCCGTCCGATGGAGCCGAAACGAGGACTCGCTTGGCGCCGGCGGTCAGCAGCGCGGCCGCCTTGTCGCGCGCGGTGAAGATGCCGGTGCATTCCAGCGCGATATCGACGCCGATGTCCTTGTAGGGCAGCGCCGACGGGTCCTTGATGGCCGTCACCTTGATCTTGCCGCGGCCGATATCGAGCGCGTCGCCGTCGACCTTGACCTCGTGCGGGAAGCGGCCGTGCACCGAGTCGAAGCGTAGCAGATGGGCATTGGTCTCGACCGGGCCGAGATCGTTGATCGCAACGACTTCGATGTCCTTACGGCCCGACTCGTAGATCGCCCGCAGAACGTTGCGGCCGATACGGCCAAACCCATTGATCGCGACCCGGACTGCCATCCAATTTCTCCTCGGTGCTAATGCTATTCGATTGTTATGGGGAAGGGGATTCCCCGTACTTGCGCGGTGTCATGCCCTGAATGCACTGCGGTTGCAATGCGCTCATTTGTCGAATCTCGCCAGGGCCTTACTTGCCGGCGAGACGGCTGGTCGCGGCCTCGACGACCGCTTCGGCGGTAATGCCGAAATGCTTGTAGAGCTCCTTGGCGGGGGCGCTGGCGCCGAAGCTCGACATGCCGACGAAACCGCCCTCCGGCCCGATCACGGCGTCCCAGCCGAACCGCACCGCGGCCTCGATCGCGACCTTGACCGGCGCGTCGCCGATGATCGCCTTGCGGGTCGCTTCGTCCTGCTGCAGCAGTAGCTCGAGCGACGGTACCGAGACGACGCGGGCCGAGACGCCCTTGTCGGCCAGCAGTTTCTGCGCCGCGACCGCGATCTCGACTTCCGAGCCGGTGGCGAAGATGGTCACCTGAGCCTTGCCGCTTGCGGGGACGAGTTCATAGCCGCCCTTGGCGCAGCGATTGTCGTCGGATTTGGTGGTGCGCACCGGCGTCAGGTTCTGCCGCGACAGCGCCAGCACGGTCGGCCCGTCGGTCCGCTCCAGCGCCAGCTGCCAGCATTCGGCGGTCTCGACCGGGTCGGCCGGGCGGAACACCCGCATGTTCGGCATCGCGCGCAACGAGGCGAGGTGCTCGACCGGCTGATGGGTCGGGCCGTCTTCGCCGAGCCCGATCGAGTCGTGGGTCATGATGTAGACCACCGGCACATGCGACAGCGCGGCGATCCGCATCGACGGTCGCGCGTAGTCGGCGAAGCACATGAAGGTGCCGCCGGCCGGCGCAAAGCCGCCATGCATCGCGATGCCGTTCATGGCCGCCGCCATGCCCATCTCGCGGATGCCGTAGTGAATATACCGCCCGCTGAAATCATCCGGCGTGACGTCCTTGGCATGCTTGGTGCGCGTGTTGTTGGACGGCGTCAGGTCGGCCGAGCCGAGCAGCATCTCGGGCACCACCTCGACGATGGTCTCGAGTGCGACTTCGCTGGCCTTGCGGGTGGCGATGGTCTGCGGCTCGTCGACCAGCCTGTCCTTGAGCTTGCGGATCGCGCTGCCGAGCGCCGACGGGCGCTTGCGGTCGATAACCCGGCGCTTGAATTCACCGCGCTGCTCGGCCGGCAGCGCGTCCAGGCGCTTCTGCCAGTCGGCGTGCGCCTTGGCGCCCTTGCTGCCGACCTCGCGCCAGGCATTCAGCACGTCGTCCGGAATCTCGAACGGGCCGTACTCCCAGCCCAGCGCCTTCTTGGCGCCGGCGAGTTCTTCGGCGCCGAGCGGCTCGCCATGCGCCTTGGAAGTGCCGGCTTTCTTGGGGGCGCCGAAGCCGATCGTGGTCTTGCAGGCGATCATGGTCGGCCGGTCGGAGGCCTGCGCCTTGCGGATCGCGTCGGCGATCGCGATGGGATCGTGGCCGTCGATCCGAAACGAATTCCAGCCATGCGCCTGGAAGCGTGCGACCTGGTCGACATTGTCGGTCAGCGTCAGCGGGCCGTCGATCGAAATGCCGTTGTCGTCGTACAGGAAGATCAGCTTGCTCAGCTTGAGATGGCCGGCCAGCGCGATCGCTTCGTGGCTGACGCCTTCCATCAGGTCGCCGTCGGAGCACAGCACGTAGGTGTAGTGATCGACGATCTCGCTGAATTCGGCGGCGAGCAGCCGCTCGGCCAGCGCGGTGCCGACCGACGACGCCACGCCCTGGCCGAGCGGGCCGGTGGTGGTCTCGACCGAGTCGGTGATCGAGTTTTCCGGATGGCCGGGCGTCCGCGAATCCAGCTGACGGAAGTTCTTGATCTGGTCGAGCGTCATCTCCTTGTTGCCGGTCAGATACAGCAGTGCATAGAGCAGCATCGAGCCGTGGCCGGCCGACAGGATGAAGCGATCGCGGTCCGGCCAATGCGCATCGGCCGCGTCGAACTTAAGAAAGTCGCGCCACAGCACGGTGGCGACGTCGGCGGCGCCCATCGGCAGGCCCGGGTGACCGGATTTGGCCTTCTCGACCGCATCCATCGCCAGCGCCCGGATTGCGTTCGCCATACGGGAATGATCGAGTTTCGCCATGATGTAACCACCTGAAAACGTGTGTGTGCCGGCCCTCCGCGGCGCGGAGCGCAATGTCGCTCCGGCACAGCCAGACACGCAAGGAGGCCAAAATACCGGGTGCCGGGGTGGCATAGCACCATGATCCGGCGAGTCCAAGGCGGCGGCAGTCATGCACGGTGCAGGCACCAAGGTAGGAGCCTCGGATCAACCCGAGGGCCGCGCTTTATGGTGCATAGTCCAGCAGCAGCGTTGCGCTCGGCTGCCTTGCTGCGTAAATTTCGTGCTCTAAGGGCTTGCCCAATCGTGGTTTTTGTTTGGATGCGAGAAGCTGCGAGGGTCGCGCGACCATGACCGATCGTCCTGCCGGTTCCATCAGCGCCGATCAGGCTCCCACCGAGATCGTCGCCGCCGCGCGCCGCCTTGCCGCGGCGCTTGAGGCGTTGGAGGGCGCGGTGGAGCGCCGCGCCGAGGCGGATCGCGACGAGGACGAGCTGGCTTCGCGGATTCAGGCGCTCGGCGCCGACCGCTCGCGGCTCGCGGACGAGCTCGACGGCTCGCTGGTGCGCACCCGCAAGCTGGAGCGCACCAATCGCGAAATCGCGCAGCGGCTCGACTCGGCGATCGGCACCATTCGGGCCGTGCTCGAGACCGAGCCCGCCGAGGAGGAGCCGTCATGAGCGCGAAAGACGCGGCCGGCTCGGCCAACCACGTCAACGTCACCATCAACGGCCGGCAATATCGGATGGCCTGCGAGCCGGGCCAGGAGCCGCAACTGCTCGGCCTCGCTGATAATCTGGAGAGCCGCATCCAGAGCTTGCGCGGCCGCTTCGGCGAGATCGGCGACGCTCGCCTCACCGTGATGGCCGCGCTGATGATGGCCGACGAACTGCTCGACGTGAACGGCCGCCTCGCCGCGCTTCAGCAGGAAATCGACTCGCTACGCGAAGACCGTAGCCAGTCGGTCGAGCGCACCATCACGACAAATCGCGCCGTCGCCGCCGCACTGAACAGCGCCGCCGAACGCATCGAACGCACCACCCAAGTGCTGAACCGCACCATCGGCGGCGGGATCGCGATCGGGTAGTTACTACGCTCCGACCTCTCCACGTCATTGCGAGCGCAGCGAAGCAATCCAGGAGCGCCGAGCACGGCGCTGGATTGCTTCGTCGCTGCGCTCCTCGCAATGACGGGGAGAGGGTGTTGCTTGCGGCCAAGAGCCGTCGTTACTTCCTGAACGCCGCGACTAATTCTACATGCGGCGTATATTTGAATTGATCGACCGGCGTCACCTTCTCCAGCCGGTAACCGCCGTCGATCAGCAGCCTTGCATCTCGCGCGAACGTCTGCGCGTTGCAGGACACCGCGATGATCAGCGGCACTTTGCTCGCCGCGAGCTGCGCGGCCTGGGCCTGTGCGCCCTGGCGCGGCGGGTCGAACAAGACGGCGTCGAAATCGAGAAGCTCCGGCGGCGCCAGCGGGCGGCGAAACAGATCGCGCGGCTCCGCCTTGATGGGCTTCAGGCCCGCGGTCACTTGCGCGGCCTTGTGCAGCGCTGCCACCGCCGGCGCATCGCTGTCGCAGGCGAACACGCGCGCCTTGGTGGCGAGACGCAGCGCGAACGGGCCGACGCCGCAGAACAGGTCGGCGATCAGCTTGGCGCGCTTGATCTCGGCGAGGGCCAGATCGGCCAGCGTCTGCTCGCCGAGCGCGGTGGCCTGCAGGAAGGCGCCGGGCGGCAGCGTGACGCGCGCGGGACCGATCATCACGGTCGGCGGCATCCGCATCAGCACCAGCTCGCCGTGCCGCGTTAGCCGCGCCAGGCGGTGCTGCTCGGCGAGCTTCGACAGGGCCGCAATCATCTTCGACGGCAGCGGGCCGGAGCCGCGCACATCGACATCGAGGCCGTTCTCGGCGGCAGTAACCTGAATATCGAGCGGCTTGCCTACAGGCGTCAGCGCCTCGGCCAGTGCCCATGCCGCCTCGATCGCACCGTTCAGGCCCGGATCCAGGATCGGGCAATGATCGATCGCTACCACGTCGTGACTGGCCGGGGCACTGAATCCGACCTTGAGCACGTCGTGCGTGCCTCGGCGCGCATGCAGCGTGACGCGGCGGCGGCCGGCGCCGTGGGCGTCGATCAGCGGCGCGACCTCGCAGTCGATCCTCGCCTGCGCCAGAGTTTCGACCACCAGATTGCGCTTCCAGGCGCGATACGCATCGTGCTGCCAGTGCTGGATCGCGCAGCCGCCGCAGACGCCGAAATGCGGGCAGAACGGCTCGATCCGCTCCGGGCTGGCGATGTCGACGCGCAGCAGCTTGCGGCGATCGGGATGGCCCGACACCAGCGCCGTCTCGACCGTCTCGCCTCCCAGCGCATAGGGTACATACAGCGTGCCGCTGGCGGCGAGGCTGACGCCGTCGCCGCGGTGGCCGACGTGATCGATCTTGAGAATTTCGGTCATGCCGACGCGATATAGCGCGTCGCGGCCGGCCTCACACCTGTGCGGTTCAACAATTCGCTACGCACTCGGCACCGCGGTCCGGCTCAGGAGATGGAAACGCCACACCAGCAGCGCGGCGTATACCATCAGCCCTATCGCCAGCCCGATCCAGACGCCGAAGGGACCATATCCGGCCGTAAAGCCGAGCAGCCAGCAGCACGGGAACGCGATCACCCAGAAACACAGCACGGCGAACAGCAGCGGTACGCCGGTGTCGTTGCGGCCGCGCAGCGCGCCGTTGGCGACCACCTGCAGGCCGTCGGCGATGAAGAAGCTGGCGCCGACGATCAAGAGCGCCGCGGTCAGCTCCGCGGTGGCGGCCGATTGCGCGCTGTCGCCGAGGAACAGGTTTGGGATCTGGTGCCGCGTCAACGCCACCAGCAGCGTCATCGCCGTCATGAACACCAGGCCGATCGTGATCGCCGCGAAGCCGGCACGCCGTGCCCCCTCCGCATCGGCGCGGCCGATCGCGTGCCCGACCCGCACGGTGGCGGCGATCGAGATGCCCATGGGCACCATGAACATGATGGCGGCGATCTGCAGGGCGATCTGGTGTGCAGCAAGCGCGGTGGTGCCGAATTGGCCCATCAGAAGCGCGGCGGCGCCGAACACGCCGTATTCCAGCAAGGAGGCGCCCGAGATTGGCAAGCCGAGATGCAGCAGCCGGCCCATCAGCGGCCCGTTCAGCCGCCACAATTCGCCGAACACCCGATATTTCCGGAACGGCCGCATGGTGACGCAGACGATCGCGGCGGCCACGCACATGCCGACCGCCACGATCGCGGTGGCGAGGCCGGCGCCGAAGATGCCGAGCTGCGGCAGGCCGTAGCCGCCGTGAATGAGCCGATACGCCAGACCGAGATTGATCGGGATCGCCGCCAGCATGATCCACAGCGCCGGCTCCGGCCGGTTCACCGCGCCCATGAAGCCGCGCAGCGCGATGAAGATCCACGACGGCAGCAGCGACCAGGCGAGGCCGTCGAGATACAGCCCGGCCAGCTTCGCCGTCCCGGCATCCTGGCCGAGCCCGAGCAGCATCTGTTCGCCGAACAATTGCCCGATCGTCAGCGGCACGCCGGCGATCACCGTCGCCCACAGCCCGACCCGCAATGCGGCGCGCACCTGCCGCGGATTGCGCGCGCCGACCGCCTGCGCGGCCAGCGGCGTCACCGCCGAAACCAGGCCGAGACCCATCGTGAAGGTTGCGAACAGCACCGTATGGGCGAGCGCGGCGGCGGCGACGGATTGGTCGCCGAGCCGGCCGATCAGCGCCAGGTCGGTGGTCATCATGGCGATCTGGCCGAGCTGCGTCAGCGCCATCGGCGCTGCGAGCCACAGCGTCTCGATGACTTCCGTCCGCCACGCAGACGATTTCGCCGGCGCAAACGCGCCGGCGCTGAGCTCCGATCCAGGGTGAGTCATGCCGCGCACCATAGCCGAAGTTGCGGCGGGAGTAAGACTGGTGCGACTGCGAAGCTGAGGCGAAGCTCTTAGAAAACTCAAAGCCTGACCGGGAATGCGTTCTTTGAAATTAAACGCTCCCGTCTCCACGCGTCATGCCCGGCCTTGTGCCGGGCATCCACGCCTTGCTGAAAGAAACGCAGCGAAGGCGTGGATGGCCGGGACAAGCCCGGCCATGACGGAGTTTGTGAGCAAATTAGCCGACCGCAAAATGTGGCTGAGAGCTCGGCCCGAGTTTGAGGCAGGCTGTCAGGATGAGGTCGGTACCTGCGCAAAGGACGTCAGCCGCGCCGTGCGGCGAGGAAGAATTCGGTGTTGCCGTCGCCGCCGGCGATCGACGAGGCGAACACCTCGATATCGGTGCAGCCGAGCGAGGCGGCGTAGGCGGTGATGTCGTCGATCACCGCCCGATGCGCCTTGGCGTCGCGGACGATGCCGTGCTTCGACGGCACTTCGAATTGCGGCTTGATCAGCGCCAGCAGACTCATCGGCGCTGCCGCGAGCGACAGCGCGGTGGGTAGCACCAGCTTCAGCGAAATGAAGCTGGCGTCGATCACGACGACATCCGGCCGTTGCGGCAGGCGTTTGCCTTCGAGGCTGCGGATGTCGGTGGCTTCCATCGAGACGATCCTGGGATGGCCGCGCAGCGACGGATGCAACTGATCGCGGCCGACATCGACCGCGAACACCAGCGCCGCGCCCTCGGCCAGCAGCACCTCGGTGAAGCCGCCGGTCGAGGAGCCGACGTCGAGGCAGACGTGGTCCTCGATCTCGATCGGATAGCGCTCGAGCGCGCCGGCAAGTTTGACGCCGCCGCGCGACACCCACGGATGCGCCGGCTCGGCCTGCAAGCTGGCGTCGGGCGCGATCGGCTCGGACACCTTGGTGACTTGCTTGCCGTCCGCGAACACCAGGCCGGCCTCGATCGCCGCCTGCGCCCGTGCGCGGCTCTCGAACAGGCCACGCTCGACAAGGACGACATCGGCGCGCTTGCGGGGCGGGGTGTCGTTTGACTGGGCCATGATTAGTTCGCCTGTCGCAGCAGCCGCTGCGCCGCGATCTGCACGCAGCTTTCGAACGCGGTGAGATCGTGCCAGAGATCAGCCGGTGCGGCCGGCAGCGTGACTAGCGGAGCGCCGTGCAGCTCCAGGCAATGCATCAGCATCAGATTATCGGGCAGGCCGAAATCCTCCACGGCGAGCCCGTCGGCGCCGATCAGTAGGCCGTCGCGGTTGCTGATCGTCTCGAACCGCGCTACGCGGTCGACGTAGCTCGCCGGATCGTTCGAATAGCCGAGCACCAGCTTGCCGCGCCCGGCCATATAGCCGAGCTCGTACACGGTGCCGGCGTCGGCACTCGGCCCGCGGAACGGCGTCAGATTGGCGATGATCGCATCGGCGCGGTCCATCATCGCCTCGTTGCCGCGAAAGATCTGCAGCGACGCATCATGCGCCGCGAGCGCGACGGCGTTGTCGAGCGGGAACAGACCGGTGAGCCCGTAGCGCGCGCAGAGTTCGACCTTGCGCCGGCCAACGTCGAGGGCGTCGAGCAAGAAGACGTCGGGACCGGCGAGATAAATTGTCGTCATCGCAATCGGGGACAGGCTAGCTCCGCGGTACTTCCTGGCCAGGAGAGCCAATAGCACCGCTGTTGGGCTACTTCCGACCCTAAGGAAATCTCTCCGTCATTGCGAGGAGCGTAGCGACGAAGCAATCCAGCTCAGTGCACGGCGCTGGATTGCTTCGCTTCGCTCGCAATGACGTTGATGATGTGCGTCGATCCGGCGGAAGTCGCCTACGCCAGCTTCGACGTCTCGGCCTGAACGTCCTTGCCGAGGGTTTCGAACACCTTCTTGACGATCGCCTTGGCGTCGAGGCCGGCGCGGGCGTACATCGCGGCCGGGGTGTCGTGATCGAGGAAGACGTCGGGCAGCACCATCGAGCGCATCTTCACTTCGCCGTCGAGCTTGCCGTGGTCGGCCAGCGCCTGCATCACGTGGCTGCCGAAGCCGCCGATCGAGCCTTCCTCGATGGTCAGCAGAATCTCGTGGTCGTTGGCGAGTTTCAGGATCATGTCGAGGTCGAGCGGCTTCATGAAGCGCGCGTCGGCCACGGTGGTCGAGAGCCCAAGCGTCGCCAGCTCCTCGGCGGCCTTCTCGCATTCGGCCAGGCGGGTGCCGAACGACAGCAGCGCGACCTTGTTGCCCTGGCGGACGATGCGGCCCTTGCCGATCTCCAGCGGGACGCCGACGTCCGGCATCTCGACGCCGCGGCCTTCGCCGCGCGGGTAGCGCACCGCGCTCGGCCGGTCGTTGATCGCCACCTGGGTCGCCACCATGTGCACCAGCTCGGCCTCGTCGGCCGCCGCCATGATCACCATGTTGGGCAGGCAGCCGAGATAGGCGTTATCGAACGAGCCCGCATGGGTGGCGCCGTCGGCGCCGACCAGGCCGGCGCGGTCGATCGCGAAGCGGACCGGCAGGTTCTGAATGCAGACGTCGTGCACGATCTGGTCATAGGCGCGCTGCAGGAAGGTCGAGTAGATCGCGCAGAACGGCTTATAGCCTTCGGTGGCGAGGCCGGCCGCGAAGGTCACGGCGTGCTGCTCGGCGATGCCGACGTCGAAGGTGCGCTTCGGGAATGCCTTTTCGAAGATGTCGATGCCGGTGCCGGACGGCATCGCGGCGGTGATGCCGACGATCTTGTCGTCCTTCTCGGCTTCCTTGACCAGACTCTGGCCGAACACGTTCTGATACGACGGCGCGTTCGACTTCGCCTTGGACTGCGCGCCGGTCGCGATGTCGAACTTGACCACCGCGTGATACTTGTCGGCCGCGGCCTCGGCCGGGCCGTAGCCCTTACCCTTCTGGGTCACGACGTGGATCAGGAACGGGCCGGCGTCGGCGTCGCGGACGTTCTGCAGGATCGGCAGCAGGTGGTCGAGGTTGTGGCCGTCGATCGGGCCCACATAGTAGAAGCCGAGCTCCTCGAACAGCGTACCGCCGCCCATCATGAAACCGCGGGAATATTCCTCGGCGCGGGCGGCGCGGTCGGCGATCACCTTGGGCAGATGCTTGCCGATCTGCTTGCCGGCCTCGCGCAGCGACCGGTAGGTCTTGCCCGAATACAGCCGCGACAGATACGACGACATCGCGCCGACCGGCGGGGCGATCGACATGTTGTTGTCGTTGAGAATGACGATCAGGCGGGAGTTCATCGCGCCGGCGTTGTTCATCGCCTCATAGGCCATGCCGGCCGAGATCGAGCCGTCGCCGATCACCGCGATGACGTTGTTCTTGATGCCCGACAGCTCGCTGGCCACCGCCATGCCGAGGCCGGCCGAGATCGAGGTCGAGGAATGGCCGGCGCCGAACGGATCGTAATCGCTTTCGGTGCGCTTGGCGAAGCCGGACAGGCCGCCCGGGGTGCGCAGCGTGCGGATGCGGTCGCGGCGGCCGGTCAGGATCTTGTGCGGATAGGCCTGATGGCCGACGTCCCAGATCAGGCGGTCGCGCGGGGTATCGAACACGTAATGGATCGCGGTGGTCAGCTCGACCACGCCGAGGCCGGCGCCGAAATGACCGCCGGTGACCGAGACCGCATCGATGGTTTCTTGCCGCAATTCATCGGCAACCTGTCGAACTTGGTCGATTCGAAGCTTGCGGAGATCTTCCGGAGTGCGGATGGTGTCGAGAAGCGGCGTCTTACTCAATTCGGTCACGGCGATAATCCCAGTCTTGACTATGGGGCTGGTGAGGCCCGCGACGAATGGTCCGAACTATCCTGTCTGCGGAGCCCACCAGGCTTCCGCCTCCTTGTTCAGGAGAAATCAACGATCGAAGCCCGGCAGCGCTCTACCGTCGTGAGTGATCTCGATCATTGAATCTGGATCACGTAAGTACGGCAGCATGCGTCTACCGAACTTGACACTAGCCGTCAGGCAAGTGTCACCCTCGGCGCATAAGCTCATACCCTTACACAAACTTGAATTCAAAGCCAATCAGGGCCTGCCCAACGCTTGGCCGGCCTGCTTAAACTTTTGCCCAAGAGGGACGATCCCGTGACGTTTTCGACCACACTGTTGTGTGTTGGTCACGCCAGCTCCGGTTCGATGTAGGGTGCCTGGGCACCAGATGACACCCGGAAAGCTGTCGATTTGCTGAACAGCCCGATTATTGGACGTCGAGCGGCTCGGTTCCGCTGGGCTGGCCGCTGGCGTCGGTCGTAATCTTGTCCACGCGGGCCTCCGCCTGCCGCAGCAGATCCTCGCAGCGCCGCTTAAGTGCTTCACCGCGCTCGTAAATCGCCACCGACTCCTCAAGCGGAACCTTGCCGTCCTCGAGTCGCTTGACGATGGTTTCGAGTTCCTCCATGGCGCGCTCGAAGCTCAATTTTTTGACATCGGCGGCGGCGTCGGCCATCGGCGGCTCCTGGGGTGCGCCGCGGCGCGGCCGGCGGCAATGATAAGGCGATGAGGCCGAAGCGCTATTCAGCGCCCATCAGGGCGCCGACATGGGCGGCGACCGATTCACTCAGGCCCTGCAGGTCATAACCGCCCTCGAGCACCGAGACAATGCGGCCGCCGGCGGTCTTGTCCGCCACGTCCATCAGCTTCTGGGTCACCCAGGCGAAGTCCTCGGCCTTCAGATTGAGGCTCGCCAGCGGATCGCGGTAGTGCGCGTCGAAGCCGGCTGAGATCACGATCAATTCCGGCGCGAAGCGTTCGAGCTGCGGCAGGATCGCGGCCTCGAAGGCGTGGCGGAATTCCTTGCCGCCATCCTCGGAAGCGAGCGGCGCGTTGACGATGTTGTCGTGCTCGCCGCGTTCTGTGGTCGACCCGGTGCCGGGGAATAGCGGCATCTGGTGGGTCGAGCAGTACATTACGGTGCGGTCGCCCCAGAAGATGTCCTGCGTGCCGTTGCCGTGATGGACGTCGAAGTCCACCACCGCGGCGCGCTCGATGCCGTATTTGCGCTGCGCATAGCGCGCCGCGATCGCGGCATTGCCGAAGAAGCAGAAGCCCATCGGTTTGGTGACTTCGGCATGGTGGCCGGGCGGGCGCGTCGCCACGAAGGCATTGGCGGCCGTCCCCTTCATCACCGCATCGACCGCCGACACCGCGCCGCCGACGCCGCGCAGCGCGGCCTCGAAGGTGCCCGGCGACATCGACGTATCACCGTCGACATAGACGATGCCGCTCGACGGCGACATGTGGCGCATCTCGACGATATGGTGATCGGTGTGACACAGCGCGATGTGTTCGAGCGAGCCGATCGGCGCCTCGCCGCGCGCCAGCGTCGCGAACCGCTCGGCGGTCAGCGTCTTGTTGACGGCGATCAGCCGTTCGGCGCGTTCGGGATGGCCCTCCGGCGTATGATGTTCGAGACACGCAGAATGCGTCAGAAATAACGTGGTCATTCGGGAGCGCCTGAACGTCCGATCAGAGGAAGCAACAACAATATCGATCGATGAACTTAAGTGCCCGCCGCATCCCACGGAAGGGCCGCTTAAGGCTTAGCGCGTCGAAAGCTTAATTCAATCGCAAAATGCGGTCCGCGGCGGCGGGCGTGATCGGGCTGTGTGCCTTGAAATAGCCGAACAGCGCATCGACGTCGTATACGCCGGTGAGCCGCTCGGTGCCTTGCGCAAACGGCGCAAAGCCGTCGCCGCCGGACGCCAGATACTGATTCACGGTCACGCGATAGTTGCGGTCCGGCGCGACCGGCTTGCCGTTCAACATCATGCGATCGGCGAGGATGCGCTGCCCCGGCGCAGCGGTATTGTCCCACGCGTAGCTGAAGCCGCGCGACACCGGCAGGATGCGCGGCCGCGCCGGATCCTGCCACTGCAGCTCCAGTGCTGCTTTCAGCTGCGCGCCGCTCAGCGTCATCGTCACCAGCTGATTGCGGAACGGTTGCGCGGCAAAGACATCGCCGAACGTCACACGGAACGGCGGCTCGCCGTGCGCCGCGCCGTTGATATCGGCGCGCAGGCCGCCCGGGTTGGTGATCGCCAGCTCGGCGCCGCCGGTTTCCGGATCGCGCGTCGCGGCGAGCTGGGCGTCGGCGACCAGATCGCCGAGCGCGCTTTCGCCGGCCGCATTCGGCACCCGCGACAGCGCTGCCGCCACGGCGCCCGCCGGCCGCGCCGCGATCGGCCCGGCGAGCCTGTTGTAGGCCTCGATCAGCGCGGTCTGCGCCGGATCCTTCGCCAGCGAGGTGTGGACGATGACGTTGTCGGCCTTGGCGCTGGCGATATCGCGCGTCGCCGGATCGAGCTGCAGGTCGATCGCGGTGACCAGCGTGCCGTATTTGTCACCGCTGGTGACCAGGCGGCCGTCGATGGTGCAGGTGTAGGCGCGGTGGGTGTGGCCGCTGATCACCAGGTCGACCGCCCTGTCGAACTTCCTGACGATCTCGACGATCGGCCCGGAGATCCCCGGGCACTCATTGATTCCGCCGCTCGGAAAGCCGCCCTCGTGGATCAGCACCACGATCGCCTCGACGCCGCGCGCCTTCAGCTCGGCGACCTGCGCGTTGACGGCGTCGGCTTCGTCGAGAAATTGCAGCCCGGCGACGCCGGGCGGCGACACCATGGTCGGCGTCGCCTTCAGCGTGAGCCCGATAAACGCGATCGGAATACCGCCGAACTCGCGGATCGCATAAGGCGGCAGGATCGGCTTGCCGGTCGCGGTGTCGATGGTCGACGCCGCGAGATACTGGAATTTGGCCCCGGTAAACTTATGCGGCCCCATGCAGCCGTCGACCGGATGGCAGCCGCCGTTCTGCATCCGCAGCAGCTCGGTCTTGCCCTCGTCGAATTCGTGATTGCCGACCGCCGACAGCGCCAGCCCCATCAGCGACATCGACTCGATGGTCGGCTCGTCGTGAAACATCGCCGACAGAAACGGGCTGGCGCCGATCAGATCGCCGGCCGCGACGAAGATGCTGTTGGCGTGTCCCTCGCGGAGGTGCTGGACCAGCGTCGCCATGTGCTCGGCGCCGCCGGCCGGTGTGCTGATCGTCTTGGCCGGGTCGGCGGGATCCGGCGTGACGAGACCGGAGGACGGCGGCTGCAGGTAGCCGTGGAAGTCGTTGATGGCGAGGAGGCGGACCTCGACCGGCGCGGCCGCGGCCGCCGATTGCGGGTCGGCAGCGGCGGGCGTGGCTAGCGCCAGCGCCATCACGGGCGCGAGCAGGGCAAGGCGGGCGAGGGACATCGACGATCCGGCAGCTATGGCCCGGCGGACATGGCGCAGGCCGGCATGGCTGGCAACCGCTTTGTTGCGGCCGGCCGGCGCGGCCAACTGCCGCTGAGCCCGATTCCCGGCGGATGTTGAGCAAGCGCAACGCGGCTTCGCGGCCGAGGTGGTGAGGTCAGCCCATCTCGCCGTGCGATCGGCGGTTCACTCGAAGAGGTGAGTTATGCGCGCAACACCGATCACCTTGGTCGCCATGCTGGTCGCCGCCTCGCTGTCGCTTGCCGCCGCCTTACTCCCTGCGACTGCGCAGCAGGCGGCCGAAGGCGTCCGGCCCGGCAACCCGCGCCTCGCGGATCTGATGGAGGCCGCGCAGGCGCGTCACATCAAGCTGTGGTTCGCCGGCATCACGGGAAACTGGAAACTCGCCGCGTACCAGACCCGCCAGATCAAGACCCGCCTGCAGGACGCCGCCTCGCTCTACCAGAGCCTCCCGGTCAATGACATCACCACCATGGCCAAGCCGATCGACGCGATGACGGCAGCGATCGCCGCGGAGGACAGCAAGGCGTTCGTCAAGGCCTATGGCGAACTGACAACGGGCTGCAATTCCTGCCACCGCGAGCTGAAGCTGGGCTTCATCGAACTGAGGACCCCCGAGATGAACCCGTTCAGCGATCAGGTGTTCGGCGTAAGGAGGAAGTAGTTCGCGCGGCCGCCTCTTCGAACGTGTAGTCCCGCGCACTCTCCTTCGTCATGGCCGGGCTCGTCCCGCCTGCGCGGCCGAAGCCGCTTCGGCGCGGCGAAGGCCCGGCCATCCACGCCTTTTCTGCATCTCCATCAGCAAGGCGTGGATGCCCGGCACGAGGCCGGGCATGACGCGGGGAAACGAACGTACCCGAGTCTGCAGCGCGTATCCCTGCCTGGCTTTCAACGTCGGATCGAAAATTCGATCCGTGAAACGAGGGCATGAACGTCGTCATTGCGAGGAGCGTCTGGATTGCTTCGCTTCGCTCGCAATGACGGCAGTTGCTGCTGTCTTCGTTTTCGGTCGGACTTTCTGCACGAAATGGGCGTGCTCCAATCGGAGTGCGCATCGTCTTCTCGCTTGCCCGCTGCGCCGGCGTGCCCCGTCTCACTTGACATCGCACGCAATCGCCGATTTCATATATGCAATGATAGAATCATATATGGAACGCTCAAGGCTGCCGGTCGCGATCCCGTCCAGGGATGTTGCGCGTTCGATCTGTCTTGCGCGGCCATCGTTCCCTGCAGAGAAAGACCGCCCGTGACCGACGTTGACAACGCCCGCCGGATGTTCGGCGACTACCAGTTGAAGCCGAACAGCGGCGTCAATCCGCCTTATTCGCCGGCCTATCCGGTGGAGTGGGGCTGCACGTTGCGCACTGTCGAGATCATGACGCGGGTCGATCCGGCCAAGCTGCGGACGCTGCTTTCGGACACGCCGTTCGAGCTGGTCAACGACCGGGTCGCGTTCCGCTTCATGACGTCGCCGGGGCATTCGCTGGCGGTGCATTCCGGCGAGATGTTCGATCTCATGGTCAGCGTCGCGGTGCGCTATCAGGATCTGTTCACCGAGACGCACATCTTCATGTATTGCAGCGATCCGATGGGCATCTGCGCCGGGCGCGAAGTGTTCGGCTACACCAAGAAGGACGCCAACTATACGTTCGAGGAGCGCGCCGACGGCTCGATCGCCGGCTCGGTGACGCGGCGCAAGATTCCGCTGGCCGAATTCAGCTTCGCGCCGGATCCGGCGGCTCCGACGGTGCGCATTGTCGATGGCGATCAGTTGCCGGCCGGCGAGATCCATGTCCGCCGCCTGCCGCATCCGGAGCGTCTGGAAACCGCCTATGCGGACGTCGCTTATCGACGCACGCCGCTGAAATACTCCGTGCCGAAGCCGGGCCGCGCGTCGATGACGCTGCATCCGAGCATCTACGATCCGATCGCCGAGCTGCAGCCGGAGATCCTCGGCGCCCACTTCATGGTGTCGGACGTCTATGGCGGCGGCTTCGAGGTCGAGGACCGCCGGTTGCTCGCGCGATTAATTCCGTAAGCGAGGCTGATCCAGCAACGAGACCCGCACGCCAAAGTAGCTGCGGGCCATATCAAGCCGGCGCGGAGCAAGCGCCGGCACAGGGAGGTGAGGATGACCAACGCAGTGTGGCCGATCAGCCGTCGCCGCTTTCTGGCGGGGGCGGGGGGACTAACGCTGGCAGCCGGCGCCGGCCTGAAGGCCGCCGCGGCGGACGACGCGCCGCTGCGGGTCGGCGTGCTGACGGACATGTCGAGCCTCTATGCCGACACGACGGGGCCGGGCTCGGTGCTGGCCGCCAAGCTGGCCGTCGAAGACTTCCTCGCCGGCCCGCGGCAGTCGAAGCGGCCGATCGAAGTGATCAGCGGCGATCATATGAACAAGGCCGATCTCGGCGCCAACATCGCGCGCGAGTGGATCGACCGTAGCGGTGTCGACGTCGTGGTCGATCTGCCGAATTCGGCGGTCGCGCTCGCCGTGCGTAACATCGTGCAGCAGAAGAACAAGGCGATGCTGGTGTCGGCGTCGTCGTCGTCCGACCTCACCGGCAAGAGCTGCTCGCCGAATCTGGTGCATTGGACTTATGACACCTACGGGCTGACGACCGGCTCCGCTCGCGCCGTGGTGGCCGAGGGCGGCAAGAGCTGGTTCGCGCTCACCGCGGACTACGCGTTCGGGCACGCGATGGAGCAGGACATCAGGCGGATCGTCGCGCAGCAGGGCGGCTCGGTGGTCGGCGGCGTGCGCGTGCCGATCAACACGCAGGACTTTTCCTCGTTCCTGCTGCAGGCGCAGGCCTCCAAGGCGCAGGTGATCGCGCTGATCAATGCCGGCGGCGACACCATCACGTCGATCAAGCAGGCGGTCGAATTCGGCATCACCCAGAGCGATCAGCGGGTGGTCGCGATGGTGCTGTATCTCAGCGACGTGCATTCGCTCGGCCTCAGCGTGGCGCAGGGCTTGCAATTCGCCGAATCGTTCTATTGGGATCAGAACGACAGCACCAGGACATGGTCCAAACGCTTCGCCGCTCTCAACAATGGCCGCTACCCGACCGCGCTGCAGGCCGGCGCTTACGGCGCGACGCTGCACTATCTCAAGGCCGTCGATGCGCTCGGCGCTTCGAACGATGGCAAGGCAGTCATCGAGAAGATGAAGGCGCTGCCGACCGACGATCCGCTGTTCGGCAAGGGCAGCATCCGCGCCGATGGCCGCAAGCTGCACAACATGTATCTGTTCGAGGTGAAGAAGCCGGCGGAATCGAAATATCCGTGGGACTATTACAAGCTGGTCAAGACCATCCCGCCCGAGGAAGCCTGGCGGCCGCTGCAGGAAGGCGGCTGTGACTTCGTCAAATCATGACGGTCGCAGCTGAAAATTCCGTCGCGCTTGTCACCGGCGGCGGCGGCGCAATCGGCCGGGCGATCGCGCTGCGCCTCGCTGGGTCGGCGGGCGCCGTGGCGGTGGTCGATCTCGACTTTGCGGCTGCGGAGCAGACCGCCGCCGCTGTCGAGGCCCTCGGCCGCCGGGCGCTGGCGATCCGCGCCGATGTGTCCGACGAGACTGATGCCGCGGGCTATGTCGAAACGGTCGAGCAGCAGCTCGGCCCGATCGGTGTGTTTGCCAACAATGCCGGGATCGAGGGCGTGGTGGCGCCGCTCGGCGAGTATCCGGTCGAGATGTTCGACCGCGTCATGCGGGTCAACGTCCGGGGCATCTTTCTCGGTCTTCACTACGTCCTTCCGCGGATGCGCCAGCGCGGCCACGGCGCGATCATCAACACCGCCTCGACCTCGGCGATCCGTGGCCGTGCCGGGCTCGCCGGCTACGTCGCGTCGAAGCACGCCGTGCTCGGCCTGACGCGAATCGCCGCGCTCGAACTGATCGGCACATCGATCCGCGTCAACGCCGTGCTGCCGGGGCCGATCGAGTCGCGGATGATCCGCGACCTCAACCGCATGGCCGGCAATGACGGCGGCGCGTTGGCGCGCGCCGGGTCGGCGCCCTACGGCCACCCCGACGACGTTGCCGCTGTGGTCGCGCTGCTGGCCTCCGACCAAACTCGCCACGTCAACGGCGCGGCCTGGGTGGTCGATGGCGGGATCACGGTGGCGTAAGGCCTCTTCGAGAGTCGAAGCGATCCGGACTATCCACTGCACTGGCTCCTCATTCTGAGAGCCTGGCCGTAAGCGCGTCCTTTAAAATCAGGCATTTTCCTATCCACGCGTCATGCCCGGCCTTGTGCCGGGCATCCACGCCTTGCTGACGGAAATGCAGAGAAGGCGTGGATGGCCGGGACAAGCCCGGCCATGACGGGACTCATTGCTGATTAGGATGATGGCAGTGACTGCGCGCGATCAAACGACTTTACGCCCCGCCGCCGCCGCCGATCCGTTCCGACAACGTGGCCGCAGCGGCACGGAGTTCGGCGGCGATGGCTGCGGCTTCGGCTTTCGGGATGCGGTCCTGGCGCACCAGCGGCACGGTCAGCGCTGCGACGGCGCGGCCGGTCGAATCGATGATCGGGCAGCAATACGCAAGGATGCGCGTGTAGCCGTCGTCGTTGGAGAAATTGCCACCCTCGGCGGAGATCCGATCGAGCGCGGCGAGCGCCTTGCGCAGGCTGACGTGATCATTGTCGGCGATCACCTGGGCGAGTTCGTCGCGGCGGCCGGGGTGCTGAAAGGCCGCCAGGACCTTGGCGGACGGATATTGCTGCGACAGCGGGAACACCGTGCCGGCCTTGACCGACCAGCCCATCAGCCATTCCGGCTCGATCCGCGCGATCACCATGAACTGCTCGCCGTGCAGCACCGTGATGTGACACGAGAGCTGAACCTTGGCGGCGAGTTGCTCCATCACCGGCAGCGCGGATTTCAGCAGCCGCTCGGTCGGCGGATGTTGCGAGGCGATGCGGAATAGCTTGAGCGTCAGCGCGTATTCGCCGGTGGAGGGATCGCGCGCCACATAGCCGCGCCGCTCCAGCGCCACCAGCATGCGAAAGATCTCGCCCACCGAGCGGCCGACCCGCTCGGCCAATTGCCGCTGGGTGAGGCCGCGCGATTCCGTGGCGAGCGCCTCGAGCAGATCGAGCCCCTTTTCCAGCGCAGGCGCGGTCGGCTGGTTCTTGGCTTCCGGCTTGGTCATGCGGGGTGGGGCGTGGTCCGATGGAGCGATCTAACAAACGACACGAGGCGGCTGACGCGTTGATAGCGGCTCTCAGCCTCGCTTGCGCTGAAAGAACCGCTGAAACGCGCTCACCGCTTCGGCCGACTTCATCCGCTCGCCGAACAAATGGCTCTCCTGATCGATGCGGCGGACGATTTCGTCCGGCGCGGGGCGCAGCAGTTTGCGGGAGAGGGCGACGGCTTCGGCCGGCAGCGCACAGATTTCGCGGGCGGCCTTGCGGGCTTCCTCCTCGGTGTGGCCGGGCGCCACCACGGCGTTGACGAAGCCGGCCTCGCGGGCCTGTTCGGCCGTCACCTTGTGGCCCATCACCAGCATGCCGAAAGCGCGCTGATGGCCCATGGTGCGCGGCGCGAGCAGGCTGGAGGCGCCTTCCGGCACCAGGCCGAGCTGGATGAACGGCGTCGAGAACGTCGCGGTGGTCGAGGCCAGCACGTAGTCGCAGTGAAACAGCAGCGTGGTGCCGATGCCGATGGCGATGCCGTCGACCGCGGCGATGATCGGCTTCACGTTGTGGGCCAACGAGTAGAGAAACTTGGTCGCGGCATTGCCGCGGGCGGCGCCGCTGGTGTCGGTGCCGGCTTTGAGGAAATCGTCGAGATCGTTGCCGGCGGTGAACACGCCCGAGCCACCGGTGATGATCAGGCAGCGGATGTCCGGATTGTTCTGCGCGGTGTCGATGGCGTCGCTCATCGCCCGGTACATGTCCTGCGTCAGGGCGTTCTTCTTCTCAGGCCGGCGCATGGTGACGACGCGCGTGGCGTCCTCATCGGTGACGATCAGATGTTCCGTCATGAACCTTCCCCCAACCCAGTTTGCCTGGCCACCGTCAATGCAGCCGATGTGCCGCGACTGTACACGATCGCCGCGGTCGCCAGAACCGGCGCGACGAACGACCCGGTTTTCAACCGGTTGGCGGACGAGCCGGGCCGCGCAGGCGGCGTGCCCGGGACTGCCACGAGCTCAAAGGCGGCCGCCTCAGGCGGTCAGCACCGCGTCGGCATTCTGCAGCCCGGCGGCGGCGTCGACCACATTGCGCTCCAGCGCGCCGGCCTGCACCGCCACGCTCTCGGCGAAGAACCGCGCCAGCGCGACATAGCGCGCCGGCTCGGCAACGCCCTCGAGATTGCGCGCCGCCAGCGCTTCGGCGGCGAGCGAGCAGCCGCCCAGCGTCGCGCCGAACAGCCGCAGATACGGCGTCGCGCCGGCCAGCGCGTCATTGGTCGACGAGCCGAGCTTGTCGAGCAGATACTTGCTGGCGCGGGTCAGCGCCTCGAGCGCATCGCGCAGCCGCGGACCAGTGGCGCCGAACGCCGGATCATTGCTGGCCTCGACGTCCTTGATGATCAGGTCGAGTTCGCCGAGCAGCGTCCACACCGACTCGCCGCCGTTCACACCGAGCTTGCGGGTGACAAGGTCGATCGCCTGGATGCCGTTGGTGCCTTCGTAGATCGGCGCGATGCGGGCGTCGCGATAATGCTGTGCGGCGCCGGTTTCCTCGATGAAGCCCATGCCGCCGTGGATCTGCACGCCGAGCGAGGCGACCTCGGTGCCAATGTCGGTCGAGAACGCCTTGGCGATCGGCGTCAGCAGCGCGGCGCGCGCGGCGGCGGCGGCACGCACTTTCGCATCGCTGCTACGCGCGGCGATATCCAGCGCCACCGCGGTCGCGTAGCAGATCGTCCGGGCCGCGCCGGTCAGCGCCCGCATCGTCAGCAGCATGCGCTTGACGTCGGGGTGCTTGATAATCGGATCGGAGCCCTTGCTGTCGCTGCCGATGGCGCGGCCCTGCTTGCGCTCCTGCGCATAGGCCAGCGCCTGCTGATAGGCGCGATCGGCGATGCCGACGCCCTCGAGGCCGACGCCGAGCCGGGCCTGATTCATCATCGTGAACATGCACTGCATGCCGCGATTTTCCTCGCCGATCAGATAGCCGATCGCGCCGCCCTGGTCGCCCATTTGCATGGTGCAAGTCGGCGACGCGTGGATGCCGAGCTTGTGCTCGACGCCGCTCGGGAAGATGTCGTTACGCTTGCCCAGCGTGCCGTCACCGTTGACCAAAAACTTCGGCACCAGAAACAGCGAGATGCCCTTGGTGCCGGCGGGCGCGTCGGGCAGGCGGGCGAGCACGAAATGCACGATGTTGTCGGTCATGTCGTGGTCGCCGTAGGTGATGAAGATCTTGCTGCCGAACAGCTTGTAGCTGCCGTCGGCGGCGCGCTCGGCGCGGGTGCGCAGCGCGCCGACGTCGGAGCCGGCCTGCGGCTCGGTCAGCTGCATGGTGCCGGTCCATTCGCCCGACACCAGCTTGCCGAGATAGACCTCTTTCAGCTCGTCGCTGCCATGCGCATGCAGCGCGTCGATCGCCGACAGCGTCAGCAGCGGGCACAGCCCGAACGCCATGTTGGACGACGCCCACAGCTCGGTGCAGACCGCATTGAGCGCCGCCGGCAGGCCCTGGCCGCCGAATTCCTCCGGCCCGGACACCGCGTTCCAGCCCGCCGCGATCCAGCGCTGATAGGCATCCGGCCAGCCCGGCGCGGTGGTGACGGCGTTGTGCTCGAGCTTGATGCCATGCTTGTCGCCGACGCGGTTCAGCGGCGCCAGGATGTCGCCGGCGAATTTGCCGGCCTCTTCCAGCACCTGCGCGGTGATGTCGCCGTCGTAGTCGCCGAGATGCCCGGCCGCCACCGCGGCCTGCAGGCCCGCGCCGTGGTTGAGGGAGAGCAGGATGTCGTCGATCGGAGCGCGATAGGTCATGTGAGGATCCCGGCTGACGGAGCACTGGCCGCCTTCTTCCATGAAAACCGCCCGCTCTCAACCTTTCGTCACGCTGCCGCAGGAGCGGAATTTCGCCGGCCCCTGGCCGGCCGGGGCGGTTGAAAACTCGCCGCCGGCTCTATAGACCGGCGGAGCCGGACCATGATTCCGCCGGCGGCCGCCCCGAAGCGGCCGCTGCGCGTTGGGGCGTAGCCAAGCGGTAAGGCAGGGGATTTTGATTCCCCCATGCGGAGGTTCGATCCCTCCCGCCCCAGCCAATGTTATCAATGACTTATGTTCATCTTCGCGCGCTCCTGCGCAGTGCTTGCCAATTCCGCTGTGCTTGACGAGGAACTGACGCGATCCGCCGATGGTTGCTCGTGCAGCCGGGTGGATGCCGCGTCAGCGCAGCCCGGCGTAGGTTCAAGCGAGCAGGAGTGTGAAGATGGTGGAGCGCAACTCGGGCAAGACAGAGCCGCAGCCAACCCGGGATGGTGGTGCGCCCAGGTCGTCCGCCAGTGGAGGCTCCGACGGGCGGAAGGATCCCAATCCTGCCGGCCCGCACGCCGAGCCCGAATTGACCGACGAGAGCAAGACGCCGGGCAGCGGCATGCTGCCTGAGCCGGAGGATGACGCCACCGAGGCGCCGAGCGGCTAGTCGTTGCCCGTGCCGGTGGTCAGTCCTGCCACTAGCGTCCAGGAGCGGCGGCTGCGAATTCGTCCATGCTTTTGCGCAGCCAATTCAGGAAGCTGCGCGCCTTGCGGTTGAGCGGGCGGCCTTTCGGGCGCACCACGTAGTGCGCCAGCTTGCGCTCGAACGGCGCGTCGAACAGCGGCACCAGCGTTCCGTCGGTGATTTCGTTGCGCAGCAGATGGATCTGGCCGATCGCGACGCCGACGCCCTCGGCGGCGGCCTGATAGGTCAGGATGGACGATGAGAAGCTGATCTCGTTGCTGGTGATGAGATCGGTGCGGTTCACGGCGGCCAGCCAGTCGTGCCAGTCGGTGCGGCGATAATGCGAGTGCAGCATCTGCACATTGCGCAGATCGTCGATTTCCGTGAGCCGCACGCTCTTCAGTAGTTTCGGGCTGCACACCGGCTGAATGAGATCGGTGAACAGCAATTCCGACACGACGCCCGGCCAGTTGCCGTCGCCGAACTGGATCGCGAGATCAACGCGGTCCTTGGCGAAGTCGATCGGGGCGACGACGTTGCTGATGTTCAGCCGGATGTTCGGATGCGCGACGTGAAAGGCCGGCAGCCGCTGGATCAGCCATTTCGACGCGAAGGTCGTGTAGGCGCGGATCTTGAGCGGCTCGACCTTGCGGGTCTCCTTGAGGTTAGCCGCCGCGGTCCGGATGATATGGAACGCCGGCGAGATCTCGCGCTGAAACTGTTCGCCGGCCGGCGTCAGCCGGATGCCCTGCTGGTCGCGCTCGAACAAGCGCACGCCGAGAAAATCTTCGAGCGTGCGCACCTGCCGGCTGATCGCCGGCTGGGTCACGCGCAGCTTCTCGGCCGCCTTGGTGAAGCTGCCGAGCCGGGCCGCGACCTCGAACACGTGCAGCGGATTGAGCGGCGGCAGCCATTCGGACTGCGGGATTTCCTTCTCGGCCATGACCGCAGCGTAGCATTACAAAAAGTAATGATGCAATAACCGATGCACAGTTGCCCGCCCGCGGCTGTGCTGGGAAACAGGGCGCCACCTCAGCTGCGGCGGACCCATGGATTTCGAACTCACAGAAGAACAGCAAGCTTTCGCCACCTCGGTGCGGCGCTTTGCCGAAGCGCATCTGAAAGATGGTGCACTGGCGCGCGCCCACGATCCGCACTTCCCGTTCGAAACCGCCAAGCTGCTCGCCGAGCAGGGGCTGCTCGGCATCCCGTTCGATCCGGAGGATGGCGGCCAGGGCGGCACGTTGATGGACGCGGTGATCGCGATCGAGCAGGTCGCGGCGGTGTGCCCGCGCAGCGCCGATATCGTGCAGGCCGGCAATTTCGGTCCGATCCGCACCTTCGTGGAATACGCGACGCCCGAGCAGAAGGCGCGCTTCCTGCCCGATCTGCTGGCCGGGCGAAGCTGCATCAGCCTCGGCATGAGCGAGCCGGACGCCGGCTCCGCTGCGACCGAGCTGAAGACCACCGCGACCGCCGATGGCGATGATTACCTGATCAACGGCAGCAAGGTGTTCGGTACGCATAGTCCGGATGCTGCGGTCTATCTGGTCTATGTCCGGTTCGGGCCGGGCGTCGGCGGCATCGGCTCGGTGCTGATCGAGCGCGATACACCGGGCTTCACCGTCGGCAAGCCGACGGCTTTCATGAGCGGCGAGCAGTGGAGCCAATTGTACTTCGAGAACTGCCGGATCCCGGCCGCCAACGTGCTGCTCGGGCTCGGCGGCTTCAAGAAGCAGATCTCCGGCTTCAACGTCGAGCGGCTCGGCAATTCGGCGCGGTCGCTGGCGCTCGGCCGCCACGCCTTCAATCTGGCGCGCGAGCATGCGCTGATCCGCAAGCAGTTCGGCCGCCCGCTGTGCGAATTCCAGGGCCTGCAGTGGAAATTCGCCGACATGGCGCTGAAGCTGGAATCGGCGCAGCTGCTGCTGTATCGCGCCGCCAGCATCACCGAGGGGCTGCCGTCGCCGTATCAGACCGCGATCGCCAAGCTCGCCTGCAACCAGGCCGGCTTCGAGGTGGCGAACGAGGCGGTGCAGATCATGGGCGGGCTCGGCTATAGCCAGGAGGCGCTCGCCGAGTACTGCATGCGCCGCACCCGCGGCTGGATGATCGCCGGCGGCTCGACCGAAATCCTCAAGAACCGGATCGCCGAAGACGTGTTCGAGCGCCGCTTCGATCAGCGCGGAGCTGTGGCTCGTGCCGTTGAGTAACGCGCCGACATCGCCGCGATGGGCGCAGGCGCTGCTGGCGCCGCGCAGCATCGCGCTGGTGGGCGCGTCCGACGATCTATCCAAGACCTCGGCGCGGCCGCTGCAATATCTGCGGCGCGCCGGCTACCCGGGCACGATCTATCCGATCAATCCGCGGCGCGCGACGGTGCTCGGCGAGACGGCGTGGCCGTCGCTCGATGCGCTGCCCGCGGTGCCCGATCACGCCTTCATCCTGACGCCGACCGATGACGCCATCGCCGCTGCCGAGGCCTGCGCGCGCCTCGGCATTCCGGTTGCGACTATCCTGGCGTCGAATTTTTCGGAAGGCGGCGACGCCGGGCTCGCGCGGGTCGAGCGGCTGAAGGCGATCTGCGCGGCGAGCGGGCTGCGCATCCTCGGTCCGTCCAGCCTCGGCGCCATCAATCTGCACAGCCACACGATCATCACCGCCAACGCGGCGTTCGCCGAGGGCGACCTGCCGCGCGGCGGCATCTTCGTCGCGTCGCACAGCGGCAGCCTGCTCGGCGGGCTGATCTCGCGCGGCAAAGCACGCAATGTCGGCTTCGCCGGGCTGGTGTCGGTCGGCAACGAGATCGATCTCAGCCTCGGCGAGATCTGCGCCGCGACGCTCGATGATCCGAACGTCACCGGCTACATGCTGTTCCTCGAAAGCATCCGGCGCGCGCAGGATCTGCGCGACTTTGCGCTCGCGGCCGCCGAGCGCGGCAAGCCGGTGATCGCCTACAAGCTCGGGCGTTCTGCTATGGCGGCCGAACTCGCGCTGTCGCACACCGGCGCGCTGGCCGGTGAGGACGACGTCGCCGCCGCGTTCCTGGCCGATTGCGGCATCGCCCGCGTCAACAATTTCGAAACGCTGATCGAGGCGCTGCCGCTGCTGCACAAGCTGCCGCCGCGCGCGGCCGGGCAACGCAGCAAGCGCGTCGGCGTCGTCACCACCACCGGCGGCGGCGCCGCCATGGTGGTCGACGAACTCGGCATCCGCGATATCGAGGTGGTCAAGCCGAGCAATGACACGTTCGATCGCCTCGGCGAGGCCGGCGTTACGGCGCATCACGAGCGCATCATCGACCTGACGCTGGCCGGCACGCGCTACGAAATCATGAAAGCGGCGTTGCAGACCATGCTGGCGGCGCCCGAATTCGATGTCGTCGTCGCCGTCACCGGCTCATCGGCGCGGTTTCAACCGGAGCTCGCCGTCAAGCCGGTGATCGACAGCGCCGGCTCGGCCAAGCCGCTGGTCGCATTCGTGGTGCCCGAGGCGCCCGACGCGCTGGCGATGCTCACCCAAGCCGGCGTGCCGAACTTCCGCACGCCGGACAGCTGCGCGGACGCGATCAGCGCCGCGCTGCTGCGGCGGCAGCCGCGGCGCGAACTGCCGTTGCCGCCCGGGGTAGCAGGCGCGACGCGTCAGCTCGATGAGTTAGAGGCCTATCAGCTGCTCGACCGCCTCGGCATCGCGCATGCGCCGGCTGTCGCGGTTGATGTCGGGGCGCAATCGGTCGACCTGCCGTTCGCCTATCCGGTCGCCGTCAAGCTGCTGTCGGCCGAGATCGCGCATAAGACCGAGGTCGGCGGCGTCGTTCTCAACGTCGGCGATGAGGCCGGCGTCAAGCGGGCTGCAACCAGCATCGCCGCGAATGTCGCGGCGCATCAGCCGGGCGCTGCGCTGAAACGGGTGCTGGTGCAGCCGATGACGTCGGGGCTCGACGAGATGCTGCTCGGCTACCGGGTCGACCCGGAGGCTGGGCCGATCGTGCTGCTCGCGGCCGGCGGCATCTTTACCGAGATCTATCGCGACCGCAGCATCCGGCTCGCGCCGGTCGACCTCGACGGCGCGCGAGACATGATCGATGAGCTGGCGATCAGCCGTGTGTTCCGCGGCTTCCGCAACAAGCCGCACGGCGATCTCGAGGCGCTGGCGCGCGCGATCGTTGCGTTGTCGCGGCTGGCGGTCGATGACAAGGTTCACGTACGCGACGCCGAGATCAACCCGCTGATCATCAACCAGGTGGGGAGCGGCGTCGTCGCGGTCGATGCGCTGGTGGCGCTCGCGGACAAGGAGGACACATGATCGAAAACCTGACATCCAGGGTCAATGCGGACGAGATGCTGGTGAAGCGCGGCCGCTTTCTGTCGACCACGCTGCTGCTCGCGGTCGGTCCGACCGATTGGCTGGTGACGATCGCCGAAGGCCGCATCGTGTCGGTGACGCGCGGGCCGTTCGTGATGCCGTCCTGGTCGTTCGCGCTGCGCGCCTCCGAGGAGGAGTGGGCGCAGTTCTGGGCCGCCAGGCCGCGGCCGGGCTCGCACGACCTGATGGCGCTGATCAAGCGGCGCACCCTGAGGGCCGAGGGCAACCTGCAGATCTTCATGGCCAATCTGCGCTACTTCAAGGAAGCGCTGGCGAAACTGCGTGCGACCGGAGCCTCGGCATGACCGTCTCGTTCGAGCCCGTGATCGGGCGCTATCTCAATCTCGATCTGTTCGGCCGGCCGCACCGCGTCTATGTGGAAGAGGCCGGCACCGGCACGCCGCTGCTCTGCCTGCACACCGCGGGCGCCGACGGCCGGCAGTATCGCGCGCTGATGAATGATGCGCGGGTCACCGCCAAGCATCGCGTCATCGCCTTCGACATGCCGTGGCACGGCAAGTCGTCGCCGCCGGCCGGCTGGCACAACGAAGAGTATCAACTGACCTCGGCGCAATACACCGGCATGATTCTCGAGATCATGAGCGCGCTGGAGCTCGATCGTCCGATCGTGATGGGCTGCTCGATCGGCGGCCGCATCGTGCTGCATCTGGCGCTGGAGCATCCCGAGCGCTTCCGCGCCATCATCGGCTTGCAGGCCGGGGCGCATGTCGATCCGTATTACGACCTCAACTTCCTGCACCGGCCGGACGTGCATGGCGGCGAAGTCTGCGCCGCGATCGTGTCGGGCCTAGTCGGCCCGGATGCGCCCGGCAAGGAGCGGTGGGAAACGCTGTGGCACTACATGCAGGGCGGCCCCGGCGTGTTCAAGGGCGACCTGTATTTCTACAAGCAGGACGGCGACATCCGCGACCGCGTCGCGCAGATCGATACCAGGAAGTGCCCGCTGTTCCTGCTGTCCGGCGAATACGACTACTCGTGCACGCCGGAAGAAACGCTGGCGGTCGCGCGCAGCATTCCGGGCAGCAACGTGACGATCATGAAGGGCCTCGGCCATTTTCCGATGAGCGAGGATCCCGAGGCGTTCCTCGGCCATCTGCTGCCGGTGCTCGCGGCCATCAAGTAAGCGGCGGGCGATCTCGCGCCTGCTGATAAAACACAAGGGAGGAGTTCACTCGTGAAGTTGCAATCCTATCTGGCGACCGCCGCCGTGCTGATGTCGGTGACGTCGGCTTCGGCCGAAATCTCCAACGGCACCGTGAAGATCGGCGTGCTGACCGACATGTCCGGCCCCTATGCCGACAATGTCGGCGCCGGCTCGGTGCTGGCCGCCAAGATGGCGGTCGAGGATTTCGGCGGCAAGGCGGCCGGCATGCCGGTCGAGGTGATCTCCGCCGATCATCAGAACAAGGCGGATATCGGCCTCGCGCTGGCGCGCAAATGGTACGACACCGAGGGCGTCGACACCATCACCGAGGTTGTGTCGTCGGGCGTGGCGCTGGCCGTGCAGCAATTGTCGCGCGACAAGGACAAGGCGTTCCTGGCGACCGGTCCCGGCACGCCAGATCTCACCGGCAAGGCGTGCTCGCCGGTCGGCGTGCATTGGGCCTACGACAACTACGCGCTGGCCAACGTCGCCACCGCGCCGCTGGTCGAGAAGGGCCTCAAGAGCTGGTACTTCCTCACGGCCGATTACAGCTTCGGCCAGGCGCTCGAAGCCGAAGCCAGCAAGGTGATCCTTGCCAAGGGCGGCACCGTGCTGGGTTCGTCCAAGCATCCGCTGAATTCGTCGGACTTCTCGTCCTATCTGCTGCAGGCGCAGGCCTCCAAGGCGCAGGTGATCGGCCTCGCCAATGCCGGTGCCGACATGATGTCGGCGCTGAAGCAGGCCAACGAGTTCGGCATCACCGCGGGCGGCCAGAGCATCGCCGCGCTGCTGGTCAATCTGCCGGATATCCACGCGCTCGGCCTCGCGAGCGCCAAGGATTTGATCTTCGCCGATAGCTTCTATTGGGACGCCAACGACAAGACCCGCGAATGGAGCAAGCGCTTCATGGCGCGGTTCGGCGGCAAGGCGCCGGGCAGCCTGCAGGCCGCGGTGTACGGCGCAGTGACGCATTATCTGAAGGCGGTTGACGCCACCAAGAGCGATGCCGGCTCGGTGGTGGTCGCCGAGATGAAGAAGATGCCGATCAACGACTTCTACACCACAAACGCCATGATCCGCGAGGACGGCCGCGTCATCCGCGACATGTATCTGTTGCAGGTGAAGCAGCCGTCGGAGTCCAAGTATCCGTGGGACTACTACAAGATCCTGTCCACGGTTCCGGGCGACAAGGCGTTCCGTCCGCTCAAGGACGGCGGTTGCCCGCTGGTGAATGCGGCGAAGTAATCGCTTTGCGCGACTGACGTGACGAACCGGCGGGCGCGGATCAGCGCGCCCGCGGGCTAAGGGAGACGGGCCGTGATCGATTATCCTGCGTTGCGCCTTTTGATCGACGGCCGATGGCTGGACGCCGCCGGGCGCACCACGGAGCCGGTGCTCAACCCTGCGACCGGGGCGGTGCTCGGCGAGCTGCCGCACGCCACCGCGGCCGACCTCGACGAAGCGCTGGCGTCGTCGGCGCGCGGTCACGAGGTCTGGCGCAGGATGTCCGCGGTCGACCGCGGCCGCATCCTGCAGCGGGCTGCCGGGTTGATCCAGCAGCGCGGCGAACACCTCGCCAGCCTAATCACGCTCGAACTCGGCAAGCCGCTCGCCGAGGCGCGGATCGAGGTGGAGACCGCGGCCGGCATCTTCGCCTGGAATGCCGAGGAAGGCCGCCGCGCTTATGGGCGCGTGATCCCGCCGCGCAATCGCGCCCTCCAGCAGATCGCGGTACGCGAGCCGCTCGGCCCGATCGCGGCGTTCGCGCCGTGGAATGCGCCGGCGATCACGCCCGCCCGCAAGATCAGCAGCGCGCTCGCGGCCGGCTGCTCGGTGATCATCAAGCCCTCGGAAGAAACGCCGGCGACGGCGCTGGCGATTGCCGAACTATTGCAGGAAGCGGGACTGCCGCCCGGGGTGCTGAACGTGGTGCTCGGCCAGCCGGCGATGATTTCAGAGGCGCTGGTCGGCTCGCCGATCATTCGCGGCATCACCTTCACCGGCTCGACCGCGATCGGCAAGCAGCTCGGCGCGCTCGCCGTGCAGACCATGAAGCGGATGACGCTCGAGCTCGGCGGCCACGCGCCGGTGGTGATCTTCGGCGACGTCGATCCGGAGGCCGCGGCGATCTCGGCGGTGGCGGCGAAGTTTCGCAATTCCGGTCAGGTCTGCACCTCGCCGACGCGCTTCTTCGTGCACGAATCGATCCACGACCGCTTCGCCGCGAAACTGTCGGAGCTCGCCGGTGGCCTCTCGGTCGGCGATGGCTTCGATGCGGCCACCAAGATGGGACCGCTGGCGAATGCGCGGCGGGTCGAGGCGATGGAGCGCTTCGTCGACGACGCGCGCTCGCGCAGCATCGCGGTTTCGGCCGGCGGCGTTCGCTGCGGTGAGCGCGGTTTCTTCTTCCGGCCGACCGTGCTGACCGGGGTCGATCAGGACTGCATGGCGTCGAATGTCGAGCCGTTCGGCCCGCTGGCGGTGACGGCGCCGTTCCGCACGCGCGACGAAGCGCTCGCGCTGGCCAACCGGTTGCCGTTCGGGCTGGCCTCCTATGTGATGACCAACGATCTGCGCAACGCCGCCGCGATGGCCGACGGCATCGCGGCCGGCAACGTGATCATCAATCACTGGCAGGCCTCGCTGCCGGAGACACCGTTCGGCGGCTTCAAGGACAGCGGCGTCGGCAGCGAAGGCGGCATCGAAGGCCTGCAGGACTTCCAGTCGATCAAATACGTCAGCCAATTCGCCGGCTGACAGTGCTCTCCGCGATGGAACTTCGCCCGCGTCGTCGCCATTGATGGGCGCGCCACGGGCGCGTCCGTCGAAAAGGGCCGGCGTGAAGATCGCGACGTTCAACATCAACAACGTCAACAAGCGGCTGCCGAATCTGCTGGCTTGGCTGCGTGCGGCCAAGCCCGATGTCGTCTGTCTGCAGGAGCTGAAGGCGGCGCAGGCCGACTTCCCCGAAGAGGCGCTGCACAAGGCCGGCTACTCGGCCGCCTGGGTCGGCCAGAAGAGCTGGAACGGCGTCGCCATTCTGGCCCGCAAGGCCGAGATCGTGGTGACGCGGAAACGGCTGCCGGGCGATCCCAAGGACACCGAAGCGCGCTACATCGAAGCGGCGGTGTCCGGCATCATCATCGCCTCAATCTACGCGCCGAACGGCAACCCGCAGCCGGGACCGAAATTCGACGCCAAGCTCGCCTGGCTGAAGCGGCTCAACCGCCACGCCGCCAAGCTGCTGAAGAGCGGCGCGCCGGTGGTGCTGGCCGGCGACTACAATGTGGTGCCGACGCCGGACGATATCTATCCGACCAAGTCGTGGAGCAAGGACGCGCTGGTGCAGCCGGCGCCGCGCGCTTTGTTCGCGGCGCTGCTGAAGCAGGGCTGGACCGATGCACTGCGGGCAATGCATCCGGACGACGCGCCCTACACGTTCTGGACGTATTGGCGCAATCGCTTCGAACAGGACAAGGGACTGCGGCTCGATCATCTGCTGCTCGATCCATCGCTCGCGCCGCGGCTCAAGCGCGCCGGCGTCGATCGCAAGGTCCGCGCCGCGGCGGAGGCCAGCGATCACGCGCCGGCGTGGATCGTGCTCGACTGATACGCGTGAAGTATCAGCATAGCCGAAATTGCTGCCTTTAAAACCAAGTCACTTCATCTCAACGCGTCATGCCCGGCCTTGTGCCGGGCATCCACGCCTTGCCGAAGGAGATGCAGTAAAGGCGTGGATGGCCGGGACAAGCCCGGCCATGACGGAAACCCCATGCAAACTTAGCAAAAAAACTGGCTGTTAGCTAACCAGTCGCGCGGGCGAGCGGATCTTGCGCGACGAGTTCGGCGGCGAGTTGCTCGATGGTCTTGCGCTGCTCCATCGCCATCCGCCGCAGCAACGCGAACGCGGCGGGCTCGGCGAGCCCCTGCGCGTGCATGATCTGCACCAGCGCGGCGAGCACGACGCGCCGCGCCCGCATCCGCGCGTCCATCTTGCCGAGCTGCTGCTTCAATTCGTTGGTGCGTGCGACGCGTTCGAACGCCATCACCACGGCCGCATAGATGCCGGCGGAGCGCAGCGGCTTGACCAGGAACGACGCCGGATCGAGCTCGAGCACCAGTTTCAGCCGGCTCGGCGTTTCGGTGCCGAGCAGGACGATGACGGCGCATCCCTCCGGTAGAGGCCGATCCTCGGCACCGGCGATCGGCAGATAATCGTCGTCGATCAGCAGGAGATCGGCGGCGCAGGCCGGCGCTTCGCCGGGGATCCAGCTTGCGATCTCGATGCCGAGCCGCTCGAACTGACGGCGGACGACCGAGGCGTCGCGTTCGTCCTTGATAGCCAAGAGGGCCTTGCGGCCGCGCAGGGAAAACGATGACGGCTTGCTCATTTGACGATCCTCAGGTGAGGCGCATGGGGAGCCCGCCCGTCTTTCGACGGCCGAACCGCGACATCGAGTTGCGACAAATAAGGGTCTGGCTTCACGGGAGCATCCGCTTCCCAGAAGATATCGAACTGGCCGCCGGCGTTGGACACTGCCAGCCGTGGCGTAAGGACGCAGTGATTATTATCGCCGTCGATCCACACCGGACCTTGCGGCGAGTCGTAGCGATGGCCGGCGGCGGCGCGGCGCACCTCGTTGACGTTCGCAGTGCCGGCGCGCTGGATTGCTCGCGCCAGCAGAAACACCGCGACGTAGGCGGACTGGCCGTCCACCGACGGGCTGCTGTCTTCGCCGTAGCGCGCCTTCCACCGCGCCACGAAGGCGCAATTCTCCGGCAGGCGGATACTTTCAAAGTAGGCCGACGAGGTGATGCATCCCGCGCCGGCCGAACCGACGATCATCAGCTCCGGCTCGCACAGGCTGCAGCTCAGCATCGGGATGTCGAGCCCCTCGGTGGCGGCGTGGAAGGCCCGGATGAAATCGTAGCTCGAGCTGCCGACCAAGGTGTTGAAGACGATCGGCGGCCGCTTGCGGACGATCTCGTCGACGATGTGCTCGACCCGGCTTTCGCCGAGCTCGAGCAATCGCTCGGCGACGATGCGGCCGCCCGAGGCCGTCACCAACTCGCGGGTGACGCGGTTGGTCTCCCAGGTCCAGATGTAGTTGGAGCCGACGCAGAACAGCTGACGCGACAGATTATCGAGCACGTAGCGCACCAGCGGCACGACGTTGTGGTTCGGCGAAGCGCCGACATACATCACGTTGTCGGAGCACTCGAAGCCTTCGTAGCGCGCCGGATACCACAGCAACCGCTCGGTGCGCTCGACGATCGGCAGCACCTGCTTGCGCGCCGCGGAGGTGTAGCAGCCGATGATGTGATCGACGCCGACATTGCGGATCAGGTCGTCGCAGGCCACGTGATATTCGCCCAGCACGCCGCCGGGATCACGCACATGCGCCGCGAAGCTGAAGTCGAACTCCGAACTGCCGTTGACCTCGTCGACAGCCATCAGCGCGGATTTCAGGATCTCTCGTCCCATTGCTTGATATGGGCCGGATCTCGACAGCAGAATTCCGATCGGGATCGATGGTCTGGACATGAAAGATGATCACTCGCGCAAGGCGCGCATGAAATCATTAAGCGTGCAAACCGATCAAGAGCCGCCTTGCTGATTTGCTGCGCAGCACTCGTTCAGGATTTGTGCAAGCTCACGCGTTGACATGTTGAACCTCCCCAACTTAGACTTTCGTTGTCGGGTGACAATCGAACCGAGCTTGAATTTGGCCGACGACGTCCAAATTCAAGCATCAAAGTAGCGTTCGACTAAGCACCCACACGACCGACCATAGCCGCGGCATCCGAGCCATTCGCGCCTCGTTTCGAGGAGCGGGTGGCTTTTTTCGTTTGTCGCTCGAGATCAAATTGGCGGCGCAGGCGCGTCGCCAAAACGCTGCTGCACGCCCGGCGAGGGCCGCGCGATGTCGGCACACCGGGAGTGAATGCATTGGGGATGACAGATCTTCATTATCGCGGGCTCGTCGAGGTCGGACAGGACATTCAGGCAAGGAAGCTGTCTGCGGTCGAAGTCACCAAGGCGATGCTGCAGCGCATCGACAAGCTCGATGGCGCGCTGAAGAGCTACGCGCACGTGTCGCCCGAATCCGCGCACGAACAGGCTGTGACCGCGGACAAGGAGATCGCCGCCGGCCAAGTGAAAGGGCCGCTGCACGGCGTGCCGATCGCCGTCAAGGATCTGTGCTGGGTCAAGGGCATGCCGGCGGCGCACGGCATGCCGATCCATCGCGACTTCATGCCGGGCGAGGACGCCACCGTGGTGATGCGGCTCAAAGAGGCCGGCGCGATCATTCTCGGCAAGTTACAGCAAACCGAAGGCGCCTACGCCGATCATCATCCCAAAATCGATCCGCCGAAAAATCCCTGGGATAAGGAGCTATGGTCGGGCGCGTCGTCGAGCGGGTCCGGCTCGGCGACCGCGGCGGGGCTGTGCTTCGGCTCGCTCGGCACCGACACCGGCGGCTCGATCCGGTTTCCGTCGGCCGCGAACGGCATCACCGGGCTGAAGCCGACCTGGGGCCGCGTCAGCCGCTACGGCGCTTACGAACTCGCCGCGACGCTCGATCACATCGGCCCGATGGCGCGCAGCGCCGTGGATTGCGGCGCGATGCTGAGCGTGATCGCCGGCGCCGACCCGCACGACACCACGGCGGTGCCGCTGCCGGTGCCGAACTACACGGGCAATCTGTCCGGCGACCTCAAGGGCGTGGTGATCGGCGTCGATCGACGCTCGACCTCGCAGGGCACCGACGAAGCGGCCGTCAAGGTGCTGGACGATGCGCTGCGCGTCGCCAAGGATCTCGGCGCCACCATCAAGGACATCACTTTCCCGGACGCCCAGGCGGTGACCGACGACTGGTTCCCGCTGTGCGGCATCGAAGCCGCGGTGGCGCACGAGGCGACCTATCCGGCGCGCAAGGATGAATACGGTCCCGGCCTCGCCGGCCTGCTCGATCTCGGTTTGCAGCAATCCGGCACGGATTATCAGAAGATCGTGCTGCGGCGGGAAGCGTTTCGCGGCGCGCTGCGGGCGCTGTTCGAGACGGTGGATCTCATCGCCGTGCCGGCACAGGCCTATGCGGCGCCGACGCTGGCCAAGATGGCGTCGCTTGGCGAGGACCCTTCGCTGATCGGCGGGCTGCTGCGCTTCACCTGTCCGTTCGACATGACCGGAAGTCCGACCATCACGCTGCCGGGCGGCTTCGCGCCCAACGGTGGTCCGGTGGCGTTCCAGTTCGTCGGCCGTCACTTCGACGAAGCGCGTCTGGTCGCCGCCGGCGACGCCTTCCAGCGCGTCACCGACTGGCACAAGCGCCATCCGTCTCTGTGAGATTTTAGGAGTTCACATGTCTTCCGAAGAGTGGCTGAAGAGTTCGATCATGGCGGCGCGCGGCGTCGCCAAGGGCGCGGCCGGCAAGACGCATAGTCTGACCATCGAGCAGCAGGGACAGTTTCACTACGTCTACGGCCCCTATGCGAAGCCGACGCTGACGATCGATCCCGGCTCCGTCGTCGTGGTCGAGACCGAGGACGCGTTCGGCGGCGTCATCACCAGCGAGAGCGACAGCCCGACCGCGAAGCTGAACTTTCCCTATCTCAATCCGCAATGCGGCCCGATCGCCGTCAACGGCGCCAAGAAGGGCGATTGTCTGGCGATCTACATCCGCGACGTCGAGACCCGCGGCGAGCAGCCGGCGGGCACCACCTGCATCATGCCGGAGTTCGGCGGCCTCGTCGGCACCGCCGCGACCGCGCTGCTCAACCCGCCGCTGCCGGAACGCGTCAAAAAGCTGCATGTCGACCGCAGCGGCGTGAAGTGGAGCGACAAGATCACGCTGCCCTACGAGCCGTTCATCGGCACCATCGGCGTGTCGCCGGAAATCGAGGCAATCTCGTCGCTGCAGCCGGACTATCACGGCGGCAACATGGACCTGCCCGACGTCGCGCCCGGCGCGGTGATCTACTTCCCGGTGCACACCGACGGCGGCATGCTTTACGTCGGCGACTGCCACGCCACGCAGGGCGACGGGGAGTTGTCGGGCGTCGCGCTCGAGCAGCGCGCGACGGTGACGCTGCAGGTCGATCTGATCAAGAATTGGAGCTTCGCCTGGCCGCGGCTGGAGACCAAGGACTTCATCATGACGATCGGCAGCGCGCGTCCGCTCGAGGACGCGGCGCGTATCGCCTATCGGGAGCTGACGCGCTGGATGGCGGCCGATTACGGCTTCGACGAAATCGACGCCTACATGCTGCTCAGCCAGGCCGGCCGCATCCGCCTCGGCAATATGGTCGACCCCAAATACACGATGGGGGCGTCGATCCTGAAGAATTACCTGAAGACCTAACTCACCAACTTTCCGACAAGGGGACGATCAGACATGCACAAGAGACATCTGCTCCGCACGGCCTTGCTCGGCCTCGCGCTCGGCGCCGCCGCGCCGTTCGCCGCCCATGCGGCCGATCCGCCGCTCAAGGTCGGCCTGCTCGAAGACATCTCCGGCGACCTCGCCTTCATGGGCATGCCGAAGCTGCACGGTTCGCAGCTCGCCGTCGAGGAGATCAACAAGAGCGGCGGCATCATGGGCCGGCAGATCGAGCTGATCCATCTCGATCCGCAAGGCGACAACGCGCGCTATCAGGAGTTCGCGCGCCGCCTGCTCAACCGCGACAAGGTCGACGTGCTGATCGGCGGCATCACCTCGGCGTCGCGCGAAGCGGTGCGGCCGATCGTCGATCGCACCACGACGCCGTATTTCTACACCAACCAGTATGAGGGCGGCGTCTGCGACGCCAGCATGATCAGCATGGGCGCGGTGCCCGAGCAGCAGTTCTCGACGCTGATCCCCTGGATGGTCGAGAAGTTCGGCAAGAAGGTCTACGTCATCGCCGCGGACTACAATTTCGGCCAGATCTCGGCGGAGTGGAACCGCAAGCTGATGAAGGATCTCGGCGGCGAAGTGGTCGGCGAGGAGTTCATCCCGCTCGGCGTCTCGCAATTCGCCCAGAACATCCAGAACATCCAGAAGGCGAAGCCCGACTGGTTGCTGACCATCAATGTCGGCGCCGCGCAGGATTCGTTCTTCGAGCAGGCCGCCGCAGCCAATCTCAACCTGCCGATGGGCTCGTCGATCAAGGTGATGCTCGGCTTCGAGCACAAGCGCTTCAAGCCGCCGGCGCTCAACAACATGCACGCCACCGCCAACTGGTTCGAGGAGATCGACACGCCCGAAGCCAACGACTTCAAGAAGCGCTGGAAGGCCAAGTTCCCGGACGAGATGTACATCAACGACATGGGCTACAACGCCTACAACGCGCTCTACATGTACAAGACGCTGGTGGAGAAGGCGAAATCGACCAAGCTCGAGGATCTGCGCAAGGTGATCGCCACCGGCGATGCCTGCATCGATGCGCCGGAAGGCAAGGTCTGCATCGATCCGAAGAGCCAGCATACCTCGCACCGCATGCGGCTGATCTCGGTCGGGCCGCAGCACGAGGTCAAGGTCGAGAAGGACTACGGCACGATCCAGCCGTATTGGCTCGGCGAGATCGGCTGCGATCTCACCAAGAAGAACGACAAGGATCAGTACACGCCAAGCCATCTGCCGAAGAAGTCGTGAGCGCGATCTTCATGGCTCCTGCCACGCGCAGCGGCACTGAACTTGCAAGGCATTCGAGGTTGCTCGCGTGACGGATCACCAGCTTATCGGCGCCGCGTTGCGGCGGCGCCGATCCTCTCAACCAGGAGACCTCGATGTCGGCTGAAGTGTTCTCGGTCTTCTATCAGTTCGCCGACGTCTTCGCCTTTCTGATCCTCTCCGCCGCCGGCCTCGCCATCGTGTTCGGCATGATGGGTGTGATCAACATGGCCCACGGCGAGTTCATCATGTGTGGCGCTTACGTCACCGTCGGCCTCGTCAATCTCGGCGTGCCGCTGCCGATCGCGCAGATCGCCGCGGCGATCACGGCGGGTCTGATCGGCGTCGTGGTCGAGTATTTCATCGTCCGTCGCTTCTACAAGCGGCCGCTGGATTCGCTGCTCGCGACCTGGGGCCTCAGCCTGATCGTGACGCAATCGATGCTGCTGATCGTCGGCTCCTCGGTGCGCGGCATCGGCACGCCCGATGGCAATTTCGCGATCGGAGCCTACACGTTCTCGACCTATCGGCTGGTGCTGTTTGCCGCCGCCGTCGCGGTGTTGGCCGGGCTCTACGTGGTATTTATGAAGACGCGGTTCGGCGTGATCGCGCGGGCCACCATGCAGAACGCCGCGATGGCGCGAGCGCTTGGCGCGCGGACGGGGCGGATCTACGCGATCAGCTTCGGCATCGGCGCCGGACTCGCCGGGCTGTGCGGCGCGCTGTATGCGCCGACCATGACGCTAATTCCGACGATGGGCGCGACCTTCGTGGTCGAGAGTTTCGTCACCGTGGTGATCGGCGGCGCCAACGTGCTGCTCGGCACCGCGCCGGCGGCGCTGCTGCTGGCGGCGATCCGGATGACGCTGAACGCGAGCTACGGCCAGATCATCGGCCAGATCGGCATGCTGGTGGCGGTCATTTTGATCATCCGGGTGCTGCCGGAGGGGCTGTCCAGCGTGCTGGCGCGTCGCGGACGCTGAGCGGAGAGGGATGATGTTCAAACTGCTCGAAGGTCCGCAGACGCTGGGACGCGGTCCGAAGTTCTGGGGCTGTTTCGTCGCCGTGCTGGCGGGGGCGCTGATCTATCCGCTGTTCGCCGACTCCTACGACGTCGGCAACTTCTCGTACTTCCTGATCTGGATCTTCATGGCGCTCGGCCTGTGCCTGATGTGGGGCTATGGCGGCATGCTGTCGTTCGGCCAGACGCTGTTCTTCGGCATCGCCGGATACTCGTACGGCGTGCTGGCCATCAACATGGGCGGCGGCACCACGACGATCGCGGCGCTGCTGTTGTCGGTCGTGGTAGCGATGATCGCCGCCGGCATCCTCGGCTATTTCATGATCTGGGGCGGCATCAACGGCATCTTCTTCGGCATCGTCACGCTGTCGGCGACGCTGGTGCTGGCGTTCTTCCTCGGCCAGACCGCCGGGCCGGAATGGCGGATTGGCGACGCCCGCCTGAACGGCTTCAACGGCATGAAGGGGATGGACCCACTGGCGATCGGCGATCTCTACATTGAAGGTTCGGCGCTGTACTATTTGATGGTGGCGCTGATCGTGATCGTCTATCTGGCGCTGCGCATGCTGGTGAATTCCGGCATCGGCAACGTCATCGTCGCCACGCGCGAGAACCCGCAGCGCGCCGAGATGCTCGGCTACGACGTGCGCAAATATCAGCTCTTGACCTTCGTTGTCGGGAGCGGCCTCGCCGGGCTGTCGGGCGCGCTCTACACCTCGTGGGGCCAGTTCATCACGCCGTCGAGCATCGGCCTGCCGGCCGCCGCGATGCCGATCGTCTGGGTGGCGTTCTCCGGCCGCAGCGATCTCACCGCCACTCTGGTCGGTTCGTTCCTGCTGCTGTTCGGCTTCCAGACCATCACGGTCTACAGCCAGCAGGCCGCGCTGGTGCTGATGGGCGCGCTGCTGCTCGCCACCGTGATGGCTGCGCCGCAGGGCTTTGTGCTCGGCATCGGCAAGTTCGTGGCGGATCGGCTGACAGGGCGGGGCAAGCGCGCCGCGGCCGCAGAGTTGCAGCCCCGGCCTAAACTCAAGACGGACGAGGCCTGATCATGTCCCTCGTGGAAGTCAAAGGTGTCACCAAGCGGTTCGGCGGTCTCACCGCGGTGTCCGACGTCGATCTCACCGTGAAGGCCGGCGAGGTGCATTGCCTGATCGGCCCGAATGGCGCCGGCAAGAGCACGCTGTTCAAGCTGATCGTCGGGCTGTTTCCGCCGAGTGCCGGCAGCATCTTGTTCGATCAGGTCGACGTCACCGCCGAGCGGCCGTTCGCCCGCGTTCAGCGCGGCATGAGCATCAAGATGCAGGCGCCGAGCGTGTTCAAGGAACTACCGGTGCGGCAGAACATCCAGATCGCGCTGCAGGACCGCGTCTCCGGCGCCGAGCGCGCCGCCGAGGAGCAGCGGCTGCTCGAACTGCTCGGTCTCGCCGCCGATGCCGGCAAGATGGCCGGCGCGTTGTCGCACGGCCAGCAGCAATGGCTGGAGATCGGCATGGCGCTGGCGCTGCGGCCGCAACTCCTCTTGCTCGACGAGCCGACCGCCGGCATGTCGCCGGAAGAGACCTACAAGACCGGCGAGCTGATCAAGTCGTTCAACGCCGAGGGCATGACGGTGCTGGTGGTCGAGCACGACATGGCGTTCGTGCGGCAGATCGCGCAGCGCGTCACCGTGCTGCATCTCGGCAAGATCTTCGCGCGCGGCAGCCTCGACGAGATCCTCAACGACGAGCAGGTCGCCGAAATCTATCTCGGGAAAACCCATGCCCACTGACCGCGCGCCGGCCGATCGCATCCTCGACGTCAGCGGCCTGTGGGCTGGCTACGGCGCCACGCCGATCCTGCAGGGCGTCGACATGACGGTGTATCGCGGCGAGATCGTCGGCGTGATCGGCCGCAACGGCGTCGGCAAATCGACGCTGATGCGCTGCATCATCGGCCTGCTCGATTCCTGGCGCGGCACGATTACTTTTATGGATCGCGACGTCACGCCGCTGCAGGCCGATGCGCGGGCCCGCGCCGGTTTCGGCTACATCCCGCAAGGCCGCGACGTGTTCCCACAGATGACCGTCGAGGAGAACTTGCAGGTCGGCGAGCTGATCGGCGGCCCCAAGGGCAAGAAGCTGCCGGAGTTGGTCTATGAATACTTCCCGCGGCTGAAAGAGCGGCGCAAACAGGCGGCCGGCACGATGTCCGGCGGTGAGCAGCAGCAGCTCGCGATCGGGCGGGCGTTGATCGGCAACCCGGCGCTGATGATCCTGGACGAGCCGTCCGAAGGCATCCAGCCGTCGATCGTGCAGCACATCTGCGAGGCCCTGCAGTCGTTCCGCACCGAACTCGGCACCACCATCGTGTTCGTCGAGCAGAATCTCGACACCATCCTGGCGATCGCGCAGCGCTGCTACATCATGGAAAAAGGCCGCATCACCCATTCGCTGGTCGGCGACGAGGTCAACGAAGACAAGGTGCGGGCGCAGCTGCTGCTGTGAGCGGCGACCGTGCCGAGACGGTTCAAATGATCGCGCGTACGGCGCGCGCAAGTTGAGGGAGCGTAGAATGGATCTGGGATTGAAGGGCGCCAAGGTGCTGGTCACCGGCGGCACCAAGGGCATCGGCCGCGCGGTGGCCGAGACGTTTGCGGCCGAGGGCGCCGATGTCGGCATCTGCGCCCGCAATGCGGCCGAGGTCGATGCCACCATCACGGCTCTGAAAGCCGAGGGCGTCGCGGCGTTCGGCGGCGCGGTCGATGTGGCGAACGGCTCCGCGCTGAAGGCCTGGGTCGCCGACATGGCCGCCAAGCTCGGCGGCGTCGATGTCATCGTTGCCAACGTCAGCGCGCTGGCGATCGGGCAGGACGAGGAGAGCTGGGAAAAGGAATTCGCCACCGACATGATGGGCACGGTGCGGCTGGTCGATGCGGCGATGCCGTATCTGGAGAAGAGCAGCGCCGGCGCGATCGTCACCATTTCCAGCGTGTCGGGCCGCGAAGTCGATTTCGCCGCCGGGCCCTACGGCACCTTCAAGGCCGCCATCATCCACTACACCCAGGGCCTCGCCTACCAGCTCGCTGCCAAGAACATCCGCGCCAATTCGGTGTCGCCGGGCAACACCTATTTCGAAGGCGGCGTCTGGAATCAGATCAAGGACGGCAATCCGGAGCTGTACAAGGCGGCGCTCGCGCTCAACCCCACCGGCCGCATGGGCACGCCGCAGGAAATGGCCAATGCGGTCGTGTTCCTCGGCAGCAAGGCGGCGAGTTTCATCACCGGGACGAACCTGGTGGTGGACGGCGCGCTCACCAAGGGCGTGCAGTTCTAGCAACGCCATCGCTGCTATCGATTGACCGAAGGCCTCTCCCCGTCATTGCGAGCGTAGCGAAGCAATCCAGCGCACTGCACGGAGCTGGATTGCTTCGTCGCTTCGCTCCTCGCAATGACGGGTGGAGAGGCGGTCGGCCAGCCGTTAGTCCGATCTACTGATAACGCGTCGCGGCCTCGACTCGCGCCGCACGAGGAAACGCATCAACAACAAGGCGTCAACAATGACTGCGGATCTGCACTACAAATCGATCACCGAGCTGTCCGATCTCTATCGCCGCAAGCAGCTGAAGCCCTCGGAGGTGACGCAGGCGACGCTCGATCGTATCGGGCAGTTCGACAAGCGCTTCAACGCCTACATGACGGTGCTGGGCGATCGCGCGCTGCAGCAGGCCAGGCAGGCGGACGACGAGATTGCCAAGGGCATCGACCGCGGCCCGCTGCACGGCGTGCCGATCGGGCTGAAGGACCTTTGCTACACGACGTTCGCGCCGACCGGCGGCGGCACCATGATCCACGCCAAGTTCGTGCCGTCCTACAACGCGACGGTGGTCGACCGGCTCGAACTCGGCGGCGCGATCTCGATCGGCAAGCTGAAGATGACCGAGGGCGCCTACACCAGCCATCATCCGGACGACGCCGCGCCGCTCAATCCGTGGAGCGCCGATCACTGGGTCGGCTCGTCGTCGAGCGGTTCGGGCGTCGCGACCTCGGCGGGACTGTGTTACGGCGCGATCGGCAGCGACACCGGCGGTTCGATCCGGTTTCCGTCGGCCACCTGCGGGCTCACAGGCATCAAGCCGACCTGGGGCCGCGTCAGCCGCTACGGCGTGTTTCCGCTGGCGGATTCGCTCGACCATGTCGGCCCGATGTGCCGCAGCGCGGCGGATGCCGCGGCGATGCTCGGCGTCATTGCGGGCGCCGATGCCAACGACCCGACCGCGCTGCAGGCGCCGGTGCCGAACTATCTGGCGCAGCTCGGCGGCGGCGTGCGCGGTCTGCGCATCGGCGTCGACCGCAGCTACACCCAGGACGGCATCGATCCGCAGGTCGTCAAAGCCTTGCTGGAAGCCGAACGCGCGCTCGCATCGCTCGGCGCCAGCATTCGCGAGGTGAAGTTTCCCGCTTACGAGAAGCTGGTCAGCCAATGGATCCCGATGTGCTCGGTCGAAACTGCCGAGGCGCATCTGGCGACCTACCAGTCGCGCAAGCAGGAGTACGGCCCGGATCTCGCGCAGCTGATCGAGCAGGGTCACAGCATGACCGGCGTCGAGATCGCCGCGATCCATCACGAGCGGCTGAAATTCTCCGGCGCGCTCGCGGCGCTGTTCGAGGATATCGACCTCTTGCTGATACCCACCATGCCGGTGCCGATCCCGACATTGACCAAGATGGGTGAATACGGCGCCGATCCCAATGTGCTGCTCAACATCCTGCGCTTCACCGCGCCGTTCGACTTCAGCGGCAGCCCGACGATCACCATGCCGATGGGGATGTCGGATGACGCGATGCCGCTGAGTTTCCAACTGGTCGGGCCGCATCTGTCCGAACACGTGCTGGCGCGCGCCGGCCATGCGTATCAGTCGATCACAGACTGGCACACGCGGCGACCGCCGATCGGCTGATCAATGGATATCGCTGCCGCGCTCAATCCGGAGCGCGCGCGGCGATGCCCAGCGCCTTGATCCGCGACGCCAGCGTGGTCGGCTTGATGTCGAGCATCACGGCCGCGCCGTCCGGGCCGAATACCTTGCCGTTACAGGCGCGCAGCGCCGCGACGATGTTGGCGCGTTCGAGATCGCGCAGTTCGGCGGCGGTCATCACAACGGGACGCGGCTCGGCCTTTTGCTTGCTGCTCGATGGCGTATGGGCGCTGGAAGGCTCGGGCAGATCGAACCGCAACCGTCCATTCTGCGCCAAAATGGTGGCGCGTTCGATGACGTTCTGCAGTTCGCGGACGTTGCCGGGCCAGTCGTAGCGCATCAGCCGGCGAACGTCGCCCTGCGACAGCCGCAGCCCGGGCTTCTGGTCGCGCCGCTCGCCGTCGAGGAAGTGCTGCGCCAGCAGCGGAATGTCTTCGCGGCGTTCGCGCAACGGCACCGACTCGATCGGGAATACGTTGAGACGGAAGTACAGGTCCTCGCGAAACCGGCCGCGCTGCACCTCCTGCTTGAGATCGCGGTTGGTGGCGGCGATCAGTCGGACGTCGACCTTGCGGGTGCGCTCGTCGCCAACGCGTTCGAAGTGGCCCTCCTGCAGCACGCGTAGCAGCTTGCCCTGCAGCTCCAGCGGAATTTCCCCGACCTCGTCGAGAAACAGCGTGCCGCCGTCGGCGAGTTCGAAGCGGCCGATGCGGTCGCGCAGCGCGCCGGTGAAGGCGCCGCGGGTGTGGCCGAAAAATTCGCTCTCGAACAGTTCGCGCGGGATCGCGGCGCAATTGACGCGGATCAGCGGCCGGCCGCTGCGCGTACTCGCCTCATGGATGGCGCGGGCGATCAGCTCCTTGCCGGTGCCGGATTCGCCGGTGATCAGCACGGCGGCGGCGGTCGGCGCCACCAGCTTGACCTGCCGCAGCGTGGTCTGGATCGCCTCGCTTTGGCCGATGATGCCGCGCGGATTGGTCTCGATCCGAATCTCTTCCTGCAAGTAATCGTTTTCGAGCTGCAGCCGTTCGCGCAGCCGGTCGACCTCGGCGAGTGCCGCGTGCAGCTTCTCGTCGGCTTCGCGGCGCTGGCTGACGTCGCGAAACACCACGACCGCGCCGGCGACGTCGCCTCCGCGGTCGCGGATCGGCGTCGAGGTGTACTCGACCCAGACCGGCTTGCCGTCCTTGCGCCAGAATACTTCGCCGTCGACGGTGTGCACCGCGCCGTCGCGAAACGCCGCGTAGATCGGGCAGTCGTGGTCCGGATACGGCCGGCCGTCGTGATGAGAGTGGTGCATCACCGCGTGGATCGAGCGGCCGACCAACTCTTCGGCCGACCAGCCGAGCATTCGCTCTGCCGCCGGGTTGACGAAGGTGGCCTTGCCCTCGGCGTTGACGCCGTAGATGCCTTCGCCGGCGGCGGTCAGGATCAGCTGGTTCTCACGCTCGATATCCTGAAACATTCGCTCGACGCGCTGCCAGGCCGGCAGGCCGTCGTGGATGTAATCGTCGGCGGCGGCGTCGACATGGCGGCGATGGCGCTGCTCGAGGTCGCTCATCGTCAGCAGGACCAGCGTGCGGCCGTGATGGTCCAGGCGTCGGCCGGCATATTCGACCCGCAGCGCCGCCCCCGAGGCGTGCAGCGGCGTCAGGGCGTGCGACCAATACGCGCCGCGATCCAGCACCGCCTGGGTGAACACGATCAGCGCCGGGAATTGCTTCGCTTCGTGCAGCGCGCTGATCCGCACCGCCAGGAGGTCTGCGCGGTCGTAGCCGAGCAGGGCGCAAGCCGCGGCATTGGCATCGACAATGCGATCGGCCGCCGGATCGAGCAGCAGCGCGGCGTCCGGCAGGCTGCCGAACGCGGCCGCGCGCAAGTCGGCGTCGCCACTGAGGTCTGCTGCATCAATCGCGGCGAGGTCCATCAGCGCTCCGAGATTCCGTAATCGTCCTACGAGATTTCGTATATTACGAAATCTCGTACCCGGCAATTGCCGCCTAGGTTCGCAAAAGCCTGGGTTTGAGCGCTGGCACACTCCTTGCGTTTGCGAAGCGGAATGATCGGCGAGTGCGCGCGCCGATTTCCCGCCGCATCACCGCAGGAGGATCCATGTCCACATTCGACAATCCGTTCGATCCCAATCGCCGCCTCAGCGCCGGCGGCTGTAGCTGCGGCAAACATGCGACCGAGGCCGACCATGCCGCCGACGCGGCGGCGCTGGCGCAGCAGCCGATGTTGGAGAGCGAGGACAAGCGGTTCGAAGGCGTCGTCGCTTCCGCGGTGATGCGCGCGATGTTTCCGCAGGACGCCTCGCGCCGCGCCTTCCTGAAGGCGGTCGGGGCGGGCACCGCGCTGGCGGCGATTTCGCAGTTCTTCCCGCTGGCGACCGCGACCGACCTGTTTGCGCAGGGCGGCCCGCTGGAGAAGAAGGACCTCAAGGTCGGCTTCATCCCGATCACCTGCGCGACGCCGATCATCATGGGCGCGCCGATGGGCTTCTACGCCAAGCACGGCCTCAACGTCGAAGTCGTGAAGACCGCCGGCTGGGCGGTCGTGCGCGACAAGACGATGAACAAGGAATACGACGCCGCTCACATGCTGGCGCCGATGCCGATCGCGATCACGCTCGGGCTCGGCGCCAGCGCCGTGCCGTTCACCGTGCCGGCGATCGAGAACATCAACGGTCAGGGCATCACGCTCGCCACCAAGCACAAGGACAAGCGCGATCCGAAGCTGTGGAAGGGCATGAAACTCGCGGTGCCGTTCGACTATTCAATGCACAATTATCTGCTGCGCTATTACTTGGCCGAGCACGGCCTCGATCCGGATCAGGACGTCCAGATCCGCTCGGTGCCGCCGCCCGAGATGGTCGCCAATCTGCGCGCCGACAATATCGACGGCTTCCTGGCGCCCGACAACATCTGCCAGCGCGCCATCTATGACGGCGTCGGCTTCATGCACATCCTGTCCAAGGAAATCTGGGACGGGCATCCGTGCTGCAGCTTCGCTGCGAGCCGCGAGTTCATCACCACGGCGCCGAATTCGTTCGCGGCGCTGACCCGCGCCATCGTCGATGCCACCGCCTATGCGTCGAAGGCCGAGAATCGCAAATCGATCGCCGAGGCGATCGCGCCGGCCAACTATCTCAACGCGCCGGTCACGGTGGTCGAGCAGGTGCTGACCGGCATCTATGCGGACGGCCTCGGCGAGATCAAGAATGATCCGAAGCGGGTCGATTTCGATCCGTTCCCGTGGCAGTCGTTCGCGGTGTGGATCATGACACAGATGAAGCGCTGGGGTCAGATCAAGGGTGACGTCGACTACAAGGCGGTCGCCGAGCAGGTCTATCTCGCCACCGACACCGCCAAGGTGATGAAGGAGATGGGGCTCACGCCGCCGGCCACGGCGTACAAGTCGTTCACCGTGATGGGCAAGAGCTTCGATCCGGAGAAGCCGGACGATTACTTGGCCAGCGTCAAGATCAAGAAGGCGTCCTGAGCAATGGCCAAGTCTCTCACGCTGCGCGCCGCGCTGGTGTCGATCTTGCTGTTTCTCAGCTTTATCGGCGCCTGGCATCTGGCGACGCGCAGCACCGGCTCCACGGCGGCGATGAATCCCGAATACGCCAAGCTGATGGGACTCACCGCCACGCAGGGCAAATCGGCGATGCCTGGCCCGCTCGATGTCGGGGCCAAGCTGTGGGAGCACCTGCGCCAACCGTTTTACGACAACGGTCCCAATGACAAGGGGCTCGGCATTCAGCTCGGCTATTCGATCGCGCGGGTGATGGCTGGTTACTTGCTGGCCGTCGTGGTGGCGATCCCGCTCGGCTTCCTGATCGGCATGTCGCCGCTGATGAGCAAGGCGCTCGATCCGTTCATCCAGGTGCTGAAGCCGATCTCGCCGCTCGCCTGGATGCCGCTGGCGCTCTACACCATCAAGGACTCCGGGCTGTCGGCGATCTTCGTGATTTTCATCTGTTCGATCTGGCCGATGCTGCTCAACACCGTGTTCGGCGTCGCCTCGGTGCGCAAGGAATGGGTCAACGTCGCCCGCACGCTCGAAGTTGGCACCGTGCGCCGCGCCTTCACGGTGATCCTGCCGGCCGCAGCGCCAACGATCCTCACCGGCATGCGTATTTCGATCGGCATCGCGTGGCTCGTCATCGTCGCAGCCGAGATGCTCGTCGGCGGCACCGGCATCGGTTACTTCGTATGGAACGAGTGGAACAAGTTATCGATCGTGAATGTGATTATCGCGATCCTGTCGATCGGGGTGGTCGGGATGGTGCTCGACCAGATCCTGGCGCGGTTCACTCGGCTCGTGACGTTTCCGGAGTGAGCGCGATGATCGACAAATTCATTTCGATCGAGGGCATTGCCAAGCGCTATCCGGCTGCGGGCGGGGGGCAGACGACGGTCTTCGAGGATTTGTGGCTGTCGTTGCCGCGCGGTGAGTTCGGTTGCGTGATCGGTCACTCGGGCTGCGGCAAGACGACTGTGCTCAACATTCTCGCGGGCCTTGATCAGCCGAGCGAGGGGGCGGTGATTGTCGACGGACAGGCGATCGAGGGCACCAGCCTCGACCGCGCGGTGATCTTCCAGAGCCACGCGCTGCTGCCGTGGCGCACCGTGATGGGCAACGTCGCTTACGCGGTGAGTTCGAAATGGCGCAAGTGGGACAAGGCCAAGGTCCGCGCCCACGCCCAGCAGTTCATCGATCTCGTCGGTCTGACCGGCTCCGAGCACAAGCGGCCGTCGGAGCTGTCGGGCGGCATGAAACAGCGCGTCGGCATCGCACGCGCGCTGAGTATCACGCCGAAAATCATGCTGATGGACGAGCCGTTCTCGGCGCTCGATGCGCTGACCCGAGGCTCGCTGCAGGATGAGGTCCGCCGGATCTGTCTGGAGACCGGGCAGACCACCTTCATGATCACCCACGACGTCGACGAGGCGATGTACCTCGCCGATAAAATCTATCTCATGACCAACGGCCCCGGCGCCGTGGTGGCCGAGATCGTCGAGAACCCGTTGCCGAAGGATCGCGCCCGCATCGATCTGCACCGCCACCCTTATTACTACGCGCTGCGCAACCACATCATCGATTTCCTGGTGACACGCAGCAAGACCTTCGCGGCCGAGAACCCGCAGCACGATCCGCGCAACGTGCCGCTGGTGCGGCCCGGTCTCGCCGAGCCGGCGCTGGTGCCGCAGCCAAGCGGCGTCGCCGTTCCGGGCGCGGCGCAGCTCCGCGTCCGCTGAATCCATCCCCCTCGACCATCGCTTTCTGCCAAGGAGACCCGACCATGAAGCGTGCGCAACTCACCGAAAAGCGGCTCGACCTCAAGCGCGAGAACGGTTGGAGCTGGAAACACATCTGCGAAAAGATCGGCGGCCATTCCGAGGTGCTGGTGGTCGGCGCGATCCTCGGCAACATGAAGCTGACCAAGCCGCAGGCCGCCGCCGCCGGCGAATTGTTCGGCCTCTCCAAAGTTGAGATCGCCATGCTCAACGAGGTCCCGATGCGCGGCGAAAACGTCACGATGCCGCCGACCGATCCCTTGATCTATCGCTTCTACGAACTGGTGATGATCAACGGCCCGGCCTGGAAGGCGCTGATCGAGGAAGAGTTCGGCGACGGCATCATGTCGGCGATCGACTTCGACATGGTGATGGACCGCCTGCCGAACCCGAAGGGCGACCGCGTCAAGATCACGATGTCGGGCAAGTTCCTGCCGTTCAAATACTACGGCGCGACTGGTAATAACCAGGAGTACGGCTTCAAGGAGGAGTGAGCGGGGCGCTGCGTCCCTCTACAAATTGCTGACTCCGTCATGCCCGGGCTTGTCCCGGGCATCCACGCCTTTGAGGCCTTGATGCGCAGCAAGGCGTGGATGGCCGGGACAAGCCCGGCCATGACGCGTCGAGGGGCAATCTTCCTTCCGCGAGTGCCGTGCGCGCTGCTCGGTCCCTCGTGCCCAGCCCAACTCCAACCCTGCAAAAATCACATGCGGATGCGCGGCTGAGCGCACGTCTCATCGGCGGGCCAGCATGTATGGTTGGCGTAGCGCGTGAGCCGCCCGGCTCGCCGATAATCAAGCGTGCGTCTCGGCCGAATAGGCTGGGCCGCGCTGATCGCAGCCGCACGGCTGCGAGGGAGTGAACCGCAAGCATCGCGCAGACGGTGCCGAGCGGACCAGGAGGAGACATGACCTATTTGCAGCGGATGCTCGCCGGCGTCGCCGTGTTGCTTGCGGCCGGCAGCGGCGCGGCGCAGGCCGCCGGCAGCTACGACCCCGGCGCCACCGACAGCACCATCAAGCTCGGCCAGACCATGCCGTATTCCGGGCCGGCCTCGGCCTATTCGGCGATCGGCCGCGCCGAGGCCGCTTACTTCAAGATGCTCAACGACAAAGGCGGCATCAATGGCCGCAAGGTCGAGCTGCTCAGCCTCGATGACGCCTATTCGCCGTCCAAGACGGTCGAGCAGGTGCGCCGGCTCGCCGAGAGCGACGAGGTGCTGGCGATGTTCTCGATCCTCGGCACCGCGCCGAACATCGCGGTGCAGAAATATCTCAACATCAAGAAGATCCCGCAACTGTTCCCGTCGAGCGGCGCCAGCCGCTGGAACGATCCCAAGCATTTTCCGTGGACCACCGGCTCGCAGCCGACCTACAAGACCGAAGGCAAGATCTACGCGAAGTGGATCCTCGCCACCAAGCCGGACGCCAAGATCGCGGTGATCACGCCCAACGAGGATGCCGGCCGCGATTATCTTGCGGGCTTCAAGGAAGGGCTCGGCGAGCACGTCGATCAGATCGTGTCGGAGGCGGTGTACGAGAGCACGGACCCGACGATCGACTCGCAGATCGTCAAGTTCAAGGCCGCCGGCGCCGACGTGTTGTTCAACGAATGCACGCCGAAATTCGCCGCGCAGGCGATCAAGAAGGCGGCCGAGCTCGGCTGGAAGCCGCAGATCATCCTGCCCGCGGTGTCGAATTCGGTCGGCTCGGTGCTGAAGCCGGCCGGCCTCGACAATGCGGTCGGCATCGTCACCGGCGCTTTCCTCAAGGACCCCGGCGATCCGCGCTGGGCCAACGACCCCGGCGTGCAGCAATGGCGCGACTGGATGAAGACCTACAATGCCGGCGCCGATCCGGCCGACATCTTCAACGCCACCGGCTACACCATGGCACAGATGATGGAACTGGTGCTGCAGCGCGCCGGCGACGATCTCACCCGCGCCAATCTGATCAAGCAGGCTGAGTCCCTGAACGCCATCGAGCTGCCGCTGCTGCTGCCCGGTATCAAGCTGGAAATGTCGGCCGATCAGCGCACGCCGATCCGGCAACTGCAAATGGCGCGCTTCAACGGCACCTCGTGGGAGCTGTTCGGCGACGTGCTGAACGAGTAGTCGCACGGTGCGCGAAGAGCAGCGGGCGCGTGCTCGCTGCTGCCCCGCCGACTGGTGTCGCGCACGCGCCGCCGATGATTGTCCTGCAACCTCATCGTGAGTCCATGACCGAACCGACCGGGCCGCTTGCCGGCATCCGTATTCTCGACCTCACCAGCGTGTTGTTCGGCCCCTATGCGGCGGCGATCCTGGGCGACTGGGGCGCCGACGTGATCAAGGTGGAGTCGCTGGCCGGTGACATGTGGCGCTACACCGGCGCGTTCCGCAATCGCGGCATGAGCGGGCAGTTCATGGCGGTGAACCGCAACAAGCGCAGCCTGGCGCTCGACCTCAAGCATCCGGACGGCAAGGCGACGCTGCAGCGGCTGATCCCGACCGCCGACGTGCTACTGACCAATGTGCGCCCCGCCGCGATGGCGCGGCTCGGCTTCGGCTACGACGACTGCCGCGCGCTCAATCCCAAGCTGATCTACGCTGCCGCCACCGGCTTCGGCCAGGAAGGGCCGTGGGCCAAGCGGCCGGCCTTCGACGAGATCATCCAGGCGGCCTCCGGCCTCGCTTCGTCGATCGGCTCGGATGAAGAGCCGCAATTCGTGCCGAGCCTGGTCGGCGACAAGATCTGCGGCCAGGCGCTGGCCGGCGCGGTGTCGGCGGCTTTGTTCGCCCGCGAGCGCAGCGGCAAGGGCCAGCTGGTCGAAGTGCCGATGCTGGAGACGGTCGCTGGCTTCAACAGCATCGAGATGCTGGGCGGCTACGCGTTCGATCCGCCGATCGGCCCGTCGGGCTACAAGCGGATGAAGGAGCGCAAGCCGGTGCGCACCAAGGACGGCTGGATCACCATGCTGCCGTACTCCGGCGACAATTGGTGCGCGTTCTTCGAGGCGGTCGGCCGGCCCGAGCTCACCGACGAATTGCAAGTACGCGATCCGGTAGCGCGTGCCGAGAATATCGACCGCATCTACGCGGCGATGAACGAGATCGCGGCGAGCCGCACCACGGCGCAGTGGCAGGAGTTGCTGCTCCGTCTCGACGTCCCGCACACCGCCTTCGCCCGCATCGACGAAATCACCGAGCAGGAGCACCTCAAGGCGGTCGATTTCTTCGTCGACATCGATCACCCGACCGAAGGCAAAATCCGCCAAGCCCGCCCCGCCACCAAATTCTCCGAAGCCCCGCCCAACCTGCACCGCGTGCCGCCGAGACTCGGCGAGCACTCGCGCGACGTGTTAATGGAGGCGGGCTTCAGCGATGCGGAGGTCGAGACGCTCGTCGCAACCGGGGCAGTCGCACAGATGTGAGAGTTCATCCCTAGCCCGCCGGGCCAGCACAGCGCGCTCCCTCTCCCGCTTGCGGGAGAGGGCTGGGGTGAGGGCGACGCGGGCGGCCGGGCGCGATGATCACCGCAGCCAGTTGGTCTTCGCCAGGTCGATCAGTTCGTCGCCGCGGCCGCTCATGACTGCCTGCAGCGCCCACAGGCCGAAGCCTTTGACCTGCGATCGCTCGATTGTCGGCGGCAGCGCCAGTTCCTGGCTAGCGACGACGACGTCGAGCAGCGCCGGGCCAGGATGGGCCAGCACGTCGCGGATCGCGGCTTCCAGCTCGCCGGGATCCTCGACGCGGATGGCGTGCACGCCGGCGCCGCGCGCCATCGCGGCGAAGTCGGGATTGACGAGGTCGGTGCCGGTTTCGAGGAAGCCGGCGCCCTTCATCTCCAGCGCCACGAAGCCGAGCGAGCCGTTGTTGTAGACCACCACCTTCACCGGCAGCTTCTGCTGATTGAGGGTGAGGAAGTCGCCCATCAGCATGGCGAAGCCGCCGTCGCCCGACAGGCTGATCACCTGCCGCTCTGGGAACGCGGATTGCGCGCCGATCGCCTGCGGCAGCGCGTTGGCCATCGAGCCGTGCGACAGCGAGCCGAGCAGGCGGCGCTTGCCGTTGACCTTGAGATAGCGCGCCGCCCACACCGTCGGGGTGCCGACGTCGAAGCTGAATACCGCATCGTCGGCCGCGTGTTCGCTGAGCAGCTTGGTGAGATATTGCGGATGGATCGGTTTGCCGGGCGTGCCGGTGGCGAGATCGTCGAGCCCCTCGCGGGCCGATTTGTAGTTGGCGAGGCTCTTGGTCAGGAAGGCGTCGTCGCTCTTCTTCTCGAGCCGCGGCAGCAGTGCCGCGATGGTGGCGCGGACGTCGCCGACGATCGCCAGATCGAGCTTGGTGCGGTGGCCGAGATTCTGCGCCCGCAGATCGACCTGCGCGATCTTAGCCTCGGTCGGATAGAACTGCCGATACGGAAAGTCGGTACCGAGCATCAGCAGCGTGTCGCATTCCTTCATCGCCCGGTAGCCGGACGAGAAGCCGAGCATGCCGGTGAGGCCGACATCGAACGGATTGTCGTATTCGACGTGCTCCTTGCCGCCGAGCGCATGGACGATCGGCGCCTTGAGCGCGCCGGCGAGCTGCAGCAGTTCGGCATGCGCGCCCTGGCATCCGCGCCCGCAGAACAGCGTGACGCGCTTGCCGGCATTGAGCAGCGCGGCGAGCGCTTCGATATCCGCCGCAGCTGGAGTCGTGACGGGCGCTCGGATCGCCAGTGCGGCGGGCGCCGAGAACGGCGCCTCGAAATCCTGCAGCGCGACGTCGCCCGGGATCACGATCACCGAGACGCTGCGCCGGCCGATCGCGCTGCGGATCGCGGCTTCGAGCACGCCGGGGAGTTGCGAGGGATGCGACACCAGCTCACAGAAATCACTGCAGCCGCGGAAAAGCTCTTCCGGCTTGGTCTCCTGGAAGTAATTGCGGCCGATCTCTGCCGAGGGAATCTGCGCGGCGATCGCCAGCACCGGCACGCGGGTGCGGTGGCAGTCATACAGGCCGTTGATCAGATGCAGATTGCCGGGACCGCACGAGCCGGCGCAGACCGCGAGCTCACCGGTCAGTGCCGCCTCGGCGCCGGCCGCGAAGGCCGCGACTTCCTCATGGCGGACATGCACCCAATCGATCGGCTGATGCCGCAGCGAGTCGGTCAGCCCGTTGAGGCTGTCGCCGACGACGCCGTAGATGCGGCGCACGCCGGTCGCGTGCAGGATATCAGTGATCAGGTCGGCGACCTTGCGGGCCATGCAGCGTTCCTTGGTAAGTCTTCATCCGCTCGGGGCGGCAAGATGTGCGATGCGGCAAGGCGTCGCGAGTTATACCAAGATGTTACGTGGCGACGGAATCGTCAGGCGCCAGCGCAGGGTTGCTCCACTGTTCGGCTAATCGGCCGGGTATGCAAGCGGAAGACGCATCTCGAACGTCGTACCCTTGCCGAGCGTGGACCAGACCTCGATCGATCCGCCATGCGCTTCGGCGATCGAACGGCAGATCGCCAGCCCGACGCCCATGCCGGCTTGTTTGGTGGTGAAGAACGGCTCGAAGATGCGGGCCTGCACGGCGTCGGGGATGCCGCAGCCGCGATCCTCGACGCAGAGCCGCACCCAGCCGTCCCCAGCGAGTGCGCTTTGAATCACCAGCTGGCGCCTGGCTACGTCGGTGCCGGCCATGGCGTGGATGGCGTTGGTGATCAGATTGAGCACCACCTGCTGCAGCTGCACGCGGTCGGCGCGGACCGTGGCGTTCGTGCAAAGGTGCGTGACGACCTGAATCCGATGGCTGCAGAGATCGTCCGCGACCAGCCGTAGCGTGTCCTGCACGACCTCGTCGAGCGCGACCGGGAGCAGCGTCGCGCGCTTGTGCTTCACCAGAGCGCGCAGCGAGCGGATAATCGCGGCGGCCCGCCGCGCCGCCTCGCGGATGTTGAGCAGACCGGCCCGCGCCTCGGCGACATCCGGCTGGTCTCGTTCGAGCCAGCGCAGGCTGGCGTCGGCATGGGTGATGATCCCGGCCAGCGGCTGATTGATCTCGTGCACGATCGCGGCGGCGAAGTTGCCGGCATTCGATGCCGGAGGCGCCTCGGACGAGATCGTCGCCGCGTCGGCGGCGCCGGCGATCTGCGACGACACGCGGCGCTCCAGCATGGCCGCCTTGCCGGCCGCGCCCCACGCCCGATAGCTCAGCACCGCGGCCTGGAAGCAACCGAGCGCCGGCGTCGGCAAACCGGCTTCCAGGTAGGCGTCGCCGGCGAGCTCGTGGGCGAGCGCGCTCTCGTGCGGCATGCCGGCCTGCGCGGCGGCCCCGGCGGCGCGTTCGTACAGGCTCTGCGCGCGCAGCGTATCTCCGAGCAGCCGGGCCGCTTCGGCCTCGAGCAGCAGGTGCTTGCTGCGGAAATTTACGGGATCGAGCTTGGCCGAAGCCTCGAACCGATCCCGCGCCGACCGGATGTGGGCCGCGCCGCGCGGCGGCAGCGATCCGCGCGCGGTCGAGCGGGAATAAGCCAGCACCAGAAAGTAGCAGAAATTCGCCCGGTCCAGATCGGACGCCGCAAGTTCGGCGAACTTGCCGTCGCGGTCGAGCCGGCGCGCGGTTTCCAGATGGTCGGCGGCGTCGCCGTCCTGATCGAACAGGAACGCCGCCATGCCCGCGTAGTAATGCAGCCAAAAATGCGTCGCCGCCGATGCGCCCGGATCCGTCAGCATCGCGGCCGTCTGGTCGGTGCCGGACAGCAGCGTATCGATCAGGGCCAATTGGGCCGCCGCAATCCGCTCGATGTCGCCGGGCGACCCTGCAGTTTCGGCGGCTGGTCGTGCCGCCAATGCGGCGCGCAGATCGGGAAGCTGTCGTCCCGACATCAGCGGCTGCACGATCGAGGCGCTGCAGTCGCCCGTCGGACGGGTAATCGCGGAGCTGGATGCAGCGTTTCGGGCCGCGGCGAGCAGATCCTCACACCAGCCGATCCGCCGCATCGCCTCGGCGCCCGCCTGCGGGTCTCGGTGGCGACGCAGGGCCGCCAGCGGCGGCGCTGCCTGACTGCGATCGGATTGGCTCTGCTGAGTGGCCACGGTGATTGCCTCAGGGTGCCAGGGGTACGCTGAGCCTAGGCCGCCGGGCAGGGCGCGGTCTTTGCCGAAACACGCATTGTGTTCACCGAAATTGACATCCTTGATCTAGATACCGCCTAGGCTACATTGTCGCACAGCTTTTCGCTGCAGCGCGGCAGCGGACGCCGGAGCATCGACATGACGGCCTTGCAGGTCTTCGGGGATCGCAAATTTCCCACCGCCGAGCTGCTGCTGACCTCCAGCGGCCGGGACTGGACCGGGGCGGCGGCCCAGCTGCGCAATCATCCGGCCTGCGACGTCCCCGCGCCCATCCCCGATCAGATGGAAATCACCTTGGCGATGGCGACATCGCCCGGACGGGTCGAGCGCCGCGCCGCCGGGCAGTTTCAGGATACGGCGGTGTGGACCGGGACGCTGTGGTTCTGCCCGATCGGCGTGCGCGAAGAGTCGATCCGGATCACTTCGCCGCTGGCCAGCATCCTGCACGTGTTTCTCGACCGGACGCAGTTCGAAGGCTTCGCCGAGCTCAGCTCACGAACGCCGTCGCCCGCCAACCTCGCCTATCTGGCCAACGTCGACGACGAACTGGTCCGCCAGCTCTGTCTACGCATCCATCGCGAGCTGAGCGAGGAGACCAGCGGCGGCAAGCTGTTGATCGAATGCCTGACCCAGACGCTGGTGGCGCATCTGATCAGCAGCTATTCGACCGACAGCAGGCCGGGCCTCGATCAGCAGACCGCCGGCGCCCGCCTCGATCAAGCGCGGCTGCGGCGCGTGCTCGACTACATCCACGACCATCTCGAGACCGATCTGACGCTGGCGAAATTGTCCGACGTCGCCTGCCTGAGCAAGCATCACTTCGCCCGCGCGTTCCGCGAAGCCACCGGCGCGCCGCCGCATCGCTTCATCAGCGCGCGCCGGCTCGACCACGCGGTCAGCCTGCTGAAAGCCACCGACACCAGCCTGGCGGAGATCGCCTTCGTCTGCCGGTTCTCGTCGCAAGCCACCTTCACCCGCGCCTTCCGCCGCCAGGTCGGCGTCTCCCCGGGCGAATTCCGCCGAGCGGCCACGAGTTGACGGCGCGGGCCGCGCGGCGGCGTCCCGCTGCTATGCCTTAAGTCGCTGGAGATGCTAGCTGAAATGGTGCTGCCGGGGAGGATCGAACTCACGACCTCTCCCTTACCAAGGGAGTGCTCTACCACTGAGCTACGGCAGCATGGGCCAGCGCGGGAATCAGCCTCGAAGGCTTCCCGTGCGGCGCGGCGATCCTTGCCACAGGGCTTGGCCCGGCGCAAGCGGGTCGCGCCCTGCCCGGGGAAAAAACCGGAACGGCGCGAAACTTCAGCAGTGGACGTCTTGTCAGAGTGACAACGAGCTGCGGGGGCAGTCTGGGGCTGGGTGCTGCCAACAGATCAGGCCCCAAGACCTGGAGCGCTTGGAGGCGCAATTTCCGCTCGGCCTGTTAACCGCCGCCTGGGCCGGCCTTGAGCTTGAGTTCGAGCATCTTGGGGGCAACGCGGTTGCCAACCGCTTCGGCGACGGCGGACAGCGCGCGCAGCGGCCGCATCATCACCTCGAATTCGCAAATCCGGCCGTCGGCATCGAACCGCATCAGGTCGATGCCCTTGAGCTGCAACTGGCCGATCTCGGCGTTGAACTCGAGCGCGGCTTCATACGGGCCGCAGACGAAGGTCCGCCGATAACAGATGCTCTGCAGCACCTCGGCTACGGTGAGCATCACCAGCAGGGTAGCCTCGCGGCCCCGGATGGGCGATTGTACGGCCGGCGAATGGAAGGTAACATCTTCGGCCAGCAGTGCCTTCAGGGCGGCGCTATCGCCGGCCGGCAGCGCTCCAAGCCAGGCGGCGATGCTGTGTTGCGATGTAGCCGCCAACGCATAAGTGTCGTCGGACATACGACTCTCCACCCACTCCGGACCCGCAATGCAGACCAAGCCGCGAGCTCTGACAACCGCGACCATCGCCGTAAGCGGGGTCGCGCCGTGACGGGAGAGCCGCCCCTCAAGGATCCGACCGGCCGGCAGGCGCGGCTGCGCGATGCGCTGCGCGACAATCTGAAACGGCGCAAATTGCAGGCGCGCGGCCGGGCTGGCCTGGCCGGGGCTCGCGAGGATGATGACAGCGCAAACGTTCAAGACAGCCGGCGCGTTGCCGCCGATGACCTCCCAGAGGGAGCTGCGCCGAACGTCGGAGGAACGCGCCGATGAGCATTGATGAGACGGAGCGGACGAGCGCAGCGGCGGCAGGCAATCGCAGCGATCGGCACGACCAGACCTTCCCGGTGCTGACGCCGGCCGAGATCGCGCGGATCCGGCGGTTCGGCGAGATCCGGCGCTACGCCGAGCACGAGCTGTTGTTTGAAACCGGCAAGCTCGGGCCCGGCATGTTCGTGCTGCTGTCCGGCAATGTCGCCGTCACCCAGCGCGACGGGCTGGGCCGCGTCACGCCGGTGGCCGAGCAGGGCCCGGGCCAGTTTCTCGGCGAGATCAGCCAGCTGTCGGGCCGCGTGTCTCTGGTCGACGGCTGCGCCGAGGGCGACGTCGAATGCCTGCTGGTGCCGCCGGAGCGGCTGCGCGCCCTGATGGTCGCCGAGGCCGACCTCGGCGAGCGGATCATGCGGGCGCTGATCCTGCGCCGGGTCAATCTGCTGCAGGGCGGCGTCGGCGGCCCGGTGCTGATCGGCTCGCCGAACTCGTCGGACGTGGTACGGCTGATGGGCTTCCTCACCCGCAACGGCCTGCCGCATCATCTGCTCGACCCCGCGACCGATCGCGACGCCGGCGATCTGGTGGCGCGCTACTCGCCGTCGCCTGGAGATCTGCCGTTGGTGGTGACGCCGGACGGCACCGTGCTGCGCAATCCGCGCGAGGCCGAGCTGGCCCGCGCGGTCGGCATGATCGGCCAGATCGAGCCCGGCAAGGTTTACGACGTCGCTATCGTCGGCGCCGGGCCCGCGGGGCTCGCGACCGCGGTGTATGCGGCGTCAGAGGGGCTGTCGGTCGCGGTGTGCGATCAGCGCGCATTCGGCGGCCAGGCCGGCGCCAGCGCGCGGATCGAAAATTATCTGGGCTTTCCGACCGGCATCTCCGGCCACGCGCTGACGGCGCGCGCCTTCAACCAGGCGCAGAAATTCGGCGCCGACGTGATGATCCCGATCGAGGTCAAGGCGCTCGACTGCAGCCGCGGCGACGGCACCTTCGCGCTGGAGCTCGACGACAGCGAAGCGCTGCGCGCGCGGGCGATCGTGGTCGCCAGCGGCGCGCGCTATCGCCGGCCGGAGATTGCCAATCTGGCGGCGTTCGACGGCCGCGGCGTGTACTACTGGGCGTCGCCGATCGAGGCGCGGCTGTGCAAGGAGCAGGAGGTCATCCTGGTCGGCGGCGGCAACAGCGCCGGGCAGGCGGCGGTGTATCTGTCCACCCATGCGGCGCGCGTTCACATGGTGATCCGCGGCGGCGGGCTCGCCGCCAGCATGTCGCGCTATCTGATCGAGCGGATTGAATCGACGCCGAATATCGAGCTGGTTTTCAACACCGAGGTGGTCGAACTCGGCGGCGAGCCGGACGCCGGCCTCGAACGCGTCACGCTGCGCAGCCGTCTGTCGGGCGAAACCTGGCCAATGGAGGTGCGCAATCTGTTCCTGTTCGTCGGGGCCGATCCTGCGACCGGTTGGCTCGACGGCTGCGGCGTCAATCTCGACCGCGGCGGCTTCGTTGTCACCGGCGTCCCGGGCGACGGCGCCACCAATCAGCGGCCGACCGCACTGCTGGAGACCTCGGTTGCAGGCGTTTTCGCGGTCGGCGACGTGCGCTCCGGCTCGGTCAAGCGCGTCGGCGGCGCGATCGGCGAGGGCGCCCAGGTGGTCGCGGCGCTGCACGGCTACCTGGCGGATTCGCTGAACTGAGTGACTTGCCTCACAGGCTGCTGCCGGAAGTAACACAGCCCCAGAAGATTTCGGCCGCAAGCATTGGGCGCTGTCTCCCCTCCCCCTTGCGGGGGGGCGGGGGTGGGGGCCCCAGGCACTGGGCTCGCGTCGCCTCACACGTGGCACTGTGCCCGCGTCGCCCTCACCCCAGCCCTCTCCCGCAAGCGGGAGAGGGAGCGCGTACGCTGCGGCTGGCGGCTGCGCGATAAGCACGCGGTGCTGATCATTCCGGCGTGACAGGCGCCGGATCCTTCTGCATGATGTCCATCATATGATGGCCATTGACGGATGCAGGAGCGCACGATGGTTCTCGGATTGGATATGACGACTTTCACGCTGATCCATGTGGTGATCAGCCTGATCGGGATCGCGGCGGGACTGATTGCCATGATCGGCCTGCTGAGCTCGAAGCCACTGCCGGGCTGGACGGCGTTGTTTCTCGTCACCACGATTCTGACCAGCGCGACCGGCTTCCTGTTTCCGTTTTTCCAGCTGCTGCCGTCGCATATCGTCGGCATCATCTCGCTGGTGCTGCTCGCCGCCGCAGTGGTGGCGCTGTATGTCGGCCGACTCGCGGGATGGTGGCGGCCGGCCTACGTCGTGACCGCGCTGCTGTCGCTGTATCTCAACGTGTTCGTGCTGGTGGTGCAGCTGTTTCAGAAGGTCACCGTGCTGCGCGACCTCGCGCCGAACCAGAACGAGCCGCCGTTCCTGGCCGCGCAAGGCGTCACGCTGCTGTTCTTCGTGGTGATGATCATCGCAGCGTTGCGGCGCTATCATCCCGCGCCGAGCTACGCGCGCGCATAGCTCGCGCAAAAAAAGGCCTCGGCGGTGCCGAGGCCTTTGTCGCTCCGTCGGCTGATCGTTAGCGCGCCGGACCGGTGCGGGTGCCGTTGTTGTTGCCGCCCGGGCCGACATCGCCCTGAGTGGACGACGGCGTCGGGTGGTTGGCGCCGTTCATGCTGCCGGCCGCGCCTGTCGTGGTGCCGGGGGCCGGCGCCATGGTGCCGCGCTGCATGCTGCCGTTGCCGACATTCTGCGAGCCCATTGCGTTACCGCGGGTGTCGGTTTGGCCCTGCGCCGCAGCGGCGATCGTGGTGGCGAGCAAAGCGGCAGCGGCGGCGCCGGCGATCTTGGTCATTCGGGAGCTCATAGAACCTCCTTATATATCAATTGAAATGCGAGTTCGTCGTCTGCATCGTGCGGTTGCACTGGATGGAAAACGACCACAATGGCGTAGCGTTCCTCGCGATGTCGGGAGCCTGAGGCGACGCATTTGCATCGGAACACAAACGGCGTAGGAAGAGCCTACGTGCTTGTGACAGGAACGACGGCTGCCACAACCGGTTGTTTCGGCATCACGACGGAGACACCCATGAAACAAGTTTTGAGCCATTCGATGTCGCGCCGCATGTTGGCCGCCTTTGCGGCGGTGACCGCCGTTGCCGGGGCGAGCCTGGCTGCCGGCACGCCCGCCCAGGCACGAGACTATCCGTATTGCCTGACCTCGCCGGGGTATGGCTATCCGGGCGACTGCAACTACGCGTCCTACCGGCAATGTCGCGCGTCAGCATCGGGCCGTCTGGCCGATTGCATCCTCAACCCGCGCGCCGCTTTCCGTGAACCGCGCCACCGCGATTATCGGACCTACGGCGACACCCGCTGGTAAAACCCGCGGCGCCGCCGGCACGGTGAGGGGCGGCGCCGAATCACGCGATGCAGTGGCCACTCGCCAGCCTGGGTTCCCATAAACCCATGAAATAGCCGCAAATTCCACGCTTTTGCCACGCACGGCGGTTGTGCCGTATATGATCACGGCTCAACAGCGGGAATCGGCATGGATCGCATTCGAATTATCGGCGGCAACAAGCTGCACGGCACCATCCCGATTTCGGGCGCCAAGAACGCGGCGTTGCCGCTGATGATCGCCGCGCTGCTCACCGATGAGACCCTGATCCTGGACAATGTTCCGCGGCTCGCCGACGTCGCGCTGCTGCAGCGAATCCTCGGCAATCACGGCGTCGACATCATGGCGGCCGGCAAGCGGCCCGGTGACCATGAATACCAGGGCCAGACCCTGCACATCTCGGCCAAGAACATCATCGACACCACCGCGCCCTACGAGCTGGTGTCGAAGATGCGCGCCAGCTTCTGGGTGGTGGCACCGCTGCTCGCCCGGATGCACGAGGCCAAGGTGTCGCTGCCCGGCGGCTGCGCCATCGGCACCCGGCCGGTCGACCTGCTGATCATGGCGCTGGAGAAGCTCGGCGCCGAGATCTCGATCGACGGCGGCTACGTCATCGCCAAGGCGCCCGGCGGATTGAAGGGCGCGACCATCGAGTTTCCGAAAGTCACCGTCAGCGGCACCCATGTGGCGCTGATGGCCGCGACGCTCGCCAAGGGCAGCACGATCATCTCCAATGCCGCCTGCGAGCCGGAGATTACCGACGTTGCCGACTGCCTCAACAAGATGGGCGCCAGGATCACCGGCGCCGGCACCCCGCGGATCCTGATCGAGGGCGTCGACAAGCTGCACGGCGCGCGCCACACCGTGCTGCCGGACCGGATCGAGACCGGCACCTACGCGATGGCGGTTGCCATGACCGGGGGTGAAGTGCAGCTCTCAGGCGCGCGGCCCGAACTGCTGCAGGCGGCTCTCGACGTGCTCAGCCAAGCCGGCGTCTCCATCACGCCGAACAACGACGGCATCAAGGTCGCCCGCAACGGCGCCGGCATCAGCCCGGTGACGGTGACCACCGCGCCGTTCCCGGGCTTCCCGACCGATCTGCAGGCGCAGCTGATGGCGCTGATGACGCGCGCCAAGGGCGCCTCGCATATTACCGAGACGATCTTCGAGAACCGCTTCATGCACGTTCAGGAGCTGGCGCGGTTCGGCGCCAAGATCGCGCTGGATGGCGAGACCGCGACGATCGACGGCGTCGCCAAGCTGCGCGGTGCGCCGGTGATGGCGACCGATCTGCGCGCCTCGGTGTCGCTGGTGATCGCGGCGCTGGCCGCCGAAGGCGAGACCATGGTCAACCGGATCTATCATCTGGATCGTGGCTTCGAGCGGCTCGAAGAAAAGCTGTCGGCCTGCGGCGCCACGATCGAACGGATCAGCGGGTAAGCGCGGCTGAGGGGGTTGCCTTGGGTGAGTTGAAACTGATCGCACTCGACCCCGACGACCTCGCGGTGATCTCCGCCCATGTTCAGGACGCGCGGGTCGAGACCGGCGACATCGTCTGGCGTCAGGCGGAAAAACGGCTCGTGGTAGGACTGCACCGGCTGGACTGGGAGCAGACGCTGTCCGGCGAGCCGGTGCCGGGCCGGCTGATCGCGGCGCTGCGGTTCGACCGCGTGCTCGCCTGCAAGTCGCGCAACATCGATATCGAAGCGCCCGACACGGCGCTGGAACTGATCGGCATCGAATTCTACCCGGCAGAGCCGCCGGGCGGCAGCGTCGTGCTGATGTTCGTACGCGGCGGCATGCTACGGCTCGATGTCGAGTGCCTGGAATGCGCGCTGACCGATCTCGGCCCCGACCATCTCGGCACCGGGGACGCCGACCGCCAGGCACCCGAGGATCTCGGCGGCCTCGGCTGACGCCAGCGCCGCTCGCCCGGTCCGGCTACCGCAGCCAAAGCCGTCCGGCATAAGGGTTGACGGCGGTAAGGCGCCGCGCCATTGAGCATCAGGCCCGCTCGGGCCGAGATGCCTTCGGAAGCCTTTCAAATGCCCATTCGTCTCGATAGCGCCAGCACTGATTTCGCCTCGCAGTTCAAGACCTTCCTCGCCATGAAGCGGGAGGTTGCGGCGGACATCGAAGCCGCCACGCGGGCGATCGTCGACGACGTCGCGGCGCGCGGCGACGCGGCGCTGCTGGAAGCGACCGCCAAGTTCGACCGGCTGACGCTCACCACCGACGGTCTGCGCGTCACCGCCGCCGAGGTCGAAGCGGCCGTGAAGGCCTGCGATCCGGCTACCATCGACGCGCTGAAATTCGCGCGCGACCGCATTGAATTCTTTCATCGCCGGCAACTGCCGAAGGACGACCGCTTCACCGACGCGCTCGGTGTCGAGCTGGGCTGGCGCTGGAGTGCCGTCGAGGCGGTCGGCCTGTATGTGCCGGGCGGCACCGCGGCCTATCCATCCTCGGTGCTGATGAACGCCATCCCCGCCAAGGTTGCGGGCGTCGAACGCGTGGTGATGGTGGTGCCGTCGCCGGACGGCAAGCTCAATCCGCTGGTGCTGGCGGCGGCGTCGCTCGGCGGCGTCACCGAGATCTACCGCGTCGGCGGCGCGCAGGCGGTGGCGGCCCTGGCCTACGGCACCGCGACGATCGCGCCGGTGTCGAAGATCGTCGGCCCCGGCAACGCCTATGTGGCGGCCGCCAAGCGCCTGGTGTTCGGCCGCGTCGGCATCGACATGATCGCCGGCCCCTCCGAAGTCGTGGTGGTGGCCGATCAGACCGGCAACCCGGACTGGATCGCCGCGGATCTCTTGGCGCAGGCTGAGCACGACGCCAACGCGCAGTCGATCCTGATCACCGACGATGCGGAATTGGCCGCGCAGGTCGAGCGCGCCGTCGAGGCGCAGCTCACCACGCTGCCGCGCGAGAAGATTGCGCGCGCGTCGTGGAGCGAGTTCGGCGCGATCATCAAGGTCGGCACGCTCGAGGAAGCGGCACCGCTGGCGGACGCCATCGCCGCCGAGCATCTCGAGATCATCACCGCCGACCCCGAAGCCTTCGCGGCGAAGATCCGCAACGCCGGAGCGATCTTCCTCGGCGCGCATACGCCGGAAGCGATCGGCGACTATGTCGGCGGCTCCAACCACGTGCTGCCGACCGCGCGCTCGGCGCGGTTCTCGTCCGGGCTCGGCGTGCTCGACTTCATGAAGCGCACCTCGATCCTGAAATGCGGGCCGGAGCAGCTCGCGGCGCTGGGGCCCGCGGCGATGACGCTCGGCGACGCCGAGGGGCTGGACGCGCATGCGCGCTCGGTGGGACTGCGTCTGAACCGGCGATGAGTAGTCCCGAACCAGACGATTCCAACAATCGCATCGTCGCGGTGACGCTCGACGAGGAATCGATCGGGCGGTCCGGTCCGGACATCGAGCACGAGCGCGCGATCGCGATCTACGATCTGGTCGAGAAGAATCTGTTCGCGCCGGAGAACGGCACGGAAGGTCCGTTCACGCTGCATATCGGCATCACCGGCAACCGGCTGATGTTCGATATCAGGCGCGAGGACGGCACGCCGGTGATCACCCATCTGCTGTCGCTGTCGCCGTTCAGGCGCATCGTGAAGGACTACTTCATGATCTGCGACAGTTATTATCAGGCGATCCGCACCGCGACGCCCGACAAGATCGAAGCCATCGACATGGGTCGCCGCGGCATTCACGACGAAGGCTCGCGCACCCTGCAGGAACGCCTCGCCGGCAAGGTCCGCATCGACTTCGAAACCGCACGCCGGCTGTTCACGCTGATTTCGGTGCTGCATTGGAAGGGGTGAGGCGAAAGTGCCGACCGTACCCTTCCCTCATTGCGAGCCAACGTGTCGGCGCACAGCGCCGCCCGATGACAGGCTGCGCGAAGCCATCCAGCTCCGTGCATGGCGCTGGATGGCTTCGTCGCATTCCTCTTCGCAATGACGTCGTGATGCGAGCCTGACCGGATGGCAGGACGTATGCCGCAAGCGGTGTTGTTCGCCTGCGGCATGAACAGCGTGCGTTCGCCGATGGCCGAGGGCCTGCTGCGCAGCATCGCGCCGCGCACGATGTACATCCGATCGGTCGGGGTGAAGACCCAGGAGCTCGATCCGTTTGCCGTCGCCGCCATGGCCGACCGCGGCCTCGACATCTCCAAACACAAGCCGACGACGTTCGAAGAGCTCGAGGATTACGAAGGGCTGAACTTCGACCTGATCATCACGCTGTCGCCCGAGGCTCACCACAAGGCGCTGGAGCTGACCCGCACCCATGCCATCGACGTCGAATACTGGCCGACCTACGATCCCACCGGCACCGAAGGCACCCGCGACCAGCGCATCGCCGCCTATCAGGACGTCGCCGACACCCTGATGCAGCGCATCTACAAGCGGTTCGGGCGGCATTCCGGGGGGAATGAATAGGGTGGATTTGCGCTGGGCTGCACGCGGCTAAAGCGCGCGTGGCAGCAGCCCAGTCTCGCTGCGTGAGCGGTTTCAGAATGTTGTATCAACACGTCATCCCCGCGAAGGCGGGGATCCATACTCCGCAGCATCTCCATTGAAGCTGTGCAGCAGCTTCCTAGCTTCATTCGAGAGCTCAGGGGTCATGGGTCCCCGCCTTCGCGGGGACGACCTGTTGTAGGTGCAGAGTGTGTGGCGAGAAGCTCTCCGAGCGTCGGCGGGCCATCTCCAACCATCCCGCGTTTGGCTCGCGGCCCTGATCTGCTATCCCATCCACATCCTCCACGCCCGGGCCAACCCATGATCACCCGCCTCGCCGTTTCCGGCTATCGATCGCTGCGCGACGTGCGGCTGTCGCTCGGGTCGCTCAATGTCGTGACCGGGGCGAATGGGACCGGCAAGTCGAGTCTGTATCGGGCGCTGCGGCTGCTGGCCGAGATTGCGCAGGGGCGGGTGGTGCAGTCGCTCGCCGCCGAAGGCGGGTTGCAGTCGACGCTGTGGGCCGGACCGGAGAATGTATCGCGGGCGATGAAGCGCGGCGCGCAGCCGGTGCAGGGCACGACGCGGAGTACGCGCGTCGGCCTCAAGCTCGGCTTCGCCGGCCCCGATTACGGCTATGCGATCGATCTCGGCCTGCCGCTGCCGGACGCCACCTCGCTGTTCGGCCGCGATCCGGAGATCAAGGTCGAGAGCGTGTGGACCGGCGAACTGCTCGGTCGCGCCAATGCGTTCGCGGAGCGGCGCGGACCGCTGGTCCGGGTGCGCGACGACGGCGGGCAGTGGCGCGAGGTGTATCGCCAGCTCGCCGCCTCCGACAGCATGATGACCCACGGCGCCGATCCGCGCGACGCGCTCGAACTGCTGCTGCTGCGCGACCGGATGCGCAGCTGGCGGTTCTACGATCAGCTGCGCACCGACCGTGACGCGCCGGCGCGGCGGCCGCAGATCGGCACGCACACGCCGGTTCTGGGCGGCGACGGCGCCGATCTCGCGGCTGCGATCCAGACCATTCTGGAGATCGGCGACCCGGATGCGCTGGATGCCACGATCGACGACGCGGTCCCGCGCGCCCGGCTGATCGTCTCCGAACTGGACGGCTATTTCGAACTGGCGATGCAGCAGCACGGTTTGCTGCGGCCGCTGAAGGCGGCCGAGCTGTCGGACGGCACGCTGCGCTATCTGCTGCTCGTCGCGGCTCTGCGCTCGCCGCGGCCGCCCGAGCTGATGATCCTCAACGAACCGGAGGCCAGCCTGCATCCCGATCTGCTACGCCCGCTCGCTCGGCTGATCGCCGCGGCGTCGGCGCATTCGCAGATCGTCGTGGTGTCGCACGCCGAGGGGTTGGTGTCGGCGCTCAGTCGCGAGGCCGATTGCCGCGAGATCGTACTCGAGAAGGAGCTGAGCGAGACGGTGGCGCGCGACAACGAGCTGCCGTCCTGGAACTGGCCGGCGCGCTGAGGCTTCTTGCTCGCGGATCTGTGCCGCAGGCGGTTGTCCCCGCATTCGCCTTCCGATAGGTTCCGGCTCCTTCCCGCCACCCGCCCGAATCGAAGTTCCGCATGCTCGGCCGTCCCAAACTCGTTCTCGCGTCCGCTTCGCCGCGCCGGCTCGCTCTGCTGAATCAGGCCGGCATCGAGCCCGACGCGCTCAGGCCGGCCGATGTCGACGAGACGCCCACCAGGGGCGAGCTGCCGCGCGCCTGTGCCACGCGGCTGGCCCGCGCCAAGGCCGAGGCGGCGCTGAAGTCGGTGCAGCTCGACGACGATCTGCGCGGTGCCTTCGTGCTGACCGCCGATACAGTCGTCGCCGTCGGCCGCCGCATCCTGCCCAAGGCCGAACTGGTCGACGAGGCGTCGCAGTGCCTGCGGCTGCTCAGCGGCCGCAACCACCGGGTCTATTCGGCGATCTGCCTGGTCACGCCGAAGGGCGGTTTCCGGCAGCGGCTGGTCGAGAGCAAGGTGCGGTTCAAGCGGCTGTCCGAGGAGGACATCGACGGCTATGTCGCCTCCGGCGAATGGCGCGGCAAGGCCGGCGGTTATGCGGTGCAGGGCATCGCCGGCAGCTTCGTGGTCAAGATCGTCGGCTCCTACACCAACATCGTCGGGCTGCCGCTGTACGAGACGGTGAACCTGCTCGGCGGCGAAGGCTTCCCGATCCGTCACGGCTGGCTCAATGCCTCCTGAGACCCCCGCGAAGGCCACTCGGCCGGCCAAGGCGAAAAGCTGCCCGATCTGCGGCAAGCCGGCGACGCCGGAATCGCACCCGTTCTGCAGCGAGCGTTGCCGCGACGTCGATCTCAACCGCTGGCTGTCCGGCTCCTATGCCATCCCAGCCGCGCCCGCGGACGACGACGACGATTGAGCCGGCGGATTTCGGTCCGCTGCGCCTTGTCGCGCCACCCAACAATCCCCGATTTTCCTGTCACGCGGATGTTGCGGACGGGTGGACAGCGCCGGATTGGCTGACTATAAACCGGCGCTCCCCCGGCATCGCCCGGGCGGAACGCCCAGGTAGCTCAGTTGGTAGAGCATGCGACTGAAAATCGCAGTGTCGGTGGTTCGATCCCGCCCCTGGGCACCATTCTCTGCGACCTGAGGACCATCGCGTCCCGACGCTTACGGCAGCAGATCGGGGTGAGGGTGCCCCAATGATGGACCTCACCATTCAGGCGCGGAAGTCCCCGCATTCAAACCGTCGCCATTCATTGGACTGACGCAGACGTCGGCTATCAGGCCGGCGATCGCGCTTCGCGAATCGTCAGCTTCGAGTCAGGCGCCGCCATGTCCCAAGCCATCGCGTCTACCGCTTACATCATCGAAATTCATTCGCGCGCCGCCGGCATCGTCGTTCGCGACGGCCGCGGCTTTCGCTTCCACGCTGCGACCGACGATTTCACCGCGCTCGAGGGCCAGGACTTCCGCTCGGCCGGCGACGCTCACAAGGCCGCCCTGCGCCTGTTCGAGGGCCTCCGCCCGGGCCGCAGCCTCAAACTCGGGGTGGCATGAGCAGGCTGAGGGCGTCCAAGGGCGAACGCAGCCGCATGGTCGCTGCGAGCGAACATCTGCTTGCGTGAAAAATTCTTCCACGTATGATGCAATGTGTCATTTAATTTGGAAGAATGTTCTATCATGTCTGATGTTGAAGCTCCCGTTGCCGAGACCAGTCGTCGTCTCGATGCGATTGACCGCAAGATTCTGACCGTCCTGCAGCAGGATGCGTCGCTATCGGTGGCTGAGATCGGCGACCGCGTCGGTCTGTCGTCGACACCGTGCTGGAAGCGGATTCAACGGCTGGAGGCCGATGGGGTGATCACCCGCCGGGTCGCGCTGGTCGATCAGGACAAGATCGGGCTCGGCCTGTCGGTGTTCGTGTCGATCGAAAGCGGCGACCATTCGGAGGCATGGCTGAAGACGTTCGCCGACGCCGTCGCGGCGATGCCCGAAGTCATCGAGTTCTATCGGATGGCTGGCGACGTCGACTACATGCTGCGCGTCGTGGTCGCGGACATGCGGGCGTACGACGTGTTCTACAAGCGGCTGATCAGTACGGTGGCGCTGAAGAACGTCACTTCGCGGTTCGCCATGGAGAAGATCAAATCGGTCACCGCGCTGCCGGTGCCTCCCCTCAATGCCGCTTAGCCGACGGCGGCCAACCGGGTCGAAAACGAAAGCGCCATTGTCGGCTTTTTGTCGCGTAGGAATACCAGGTCGATGCGTCCTGGCGGGGTGGAAGTGAATACTATCTCCATCCAAGCTGCTTATCGAACGACTATTAGATCAATTGATCCAATATTGGTGATTTTACGTGCGGACGAAGCCGTCTTCCTCCGACTGCGTCGGTAAAATTCGACCATTGTTGAAAGTTCCTGGGAGCGTGCATTTCATTTTCACAAGCGCCCCCTAGGCAGCCGGTTCCGGTTCAAATACAAACTCGGAAGAGGCGCAATTCCGAGTTCAAATGACCGAAGGCATCGCCAAGTCCCGTACTGGCATAGAAGGTTTCGACGATCTCACGCTGGGCGGCTTGCCGTCGGGACGGCCGAGTCTGGTCTGCGGCTCTGCCGGCTGCGGCAAGACGCTGTTTGCGTCGACCTTCCTGATCAACGGCGCACGTCACTCCGGCGAGACCGGCGTGTTCGTCACGTTCGAGGAGCGGCCGGTCGACATCATCGACAACGTGCAGTCGCTCGGTTTCGATCTGCAGGGGCTGATCGATCAGGAGCGCATTCTGATCGAGCACATCGCGATCGATCCGACCGAAGTCGCCGAAGTCGGCGACTACGATCTCGAAGCGCTGTTTCTGCGGCTCGAGTTCGCGGTCGATCAGATCGGCGCCAAGCGCATCGTGCTCGACACCATCGAGAGCCTGTTCTCGGCGTTTCAGAATCCGGCCGTGCTGCGCGCCGAAATCCGCCGGCTGTTCGACTGGCTGAAGCAGAAGGGGCTGACCGCCGTCATCACCGGCGAGCGCGGCGACGGCACGCTGACCCGCCAGGGGCTGGAGGAATACGTCTCCGACTGCGTGATCCTGCTCGACCACCGCGTCGACAACCAGATTTCGACCCGCCGGCTGCGCATCGTCAAGTATCGAGGCACCGCACACGGCACCAACGAATACCCGTTCCTGATCGACGAGGACGGCTTCAGCGTGCTGCCGGTGTCGTCGCTCGGCCTCAACCACAAGGTCTACGACGAGCGGATCTCGACCGGCGTCGCCGATCTCGACGACATGATGGCCGGCGGCGGCTTCTACCGCGGCAGCAGCGTGCTGATCACCGGCGTGGCCGGATCGGGCAAGAGCTCGCTGTCCGGCATGATGGCGGACGCCGCCTGCCGCCGCGGCGAAAAGGCGCTGTACCTGTCGTTCGAGGAATCGCAAGCGCAGACCGTGCGCAACATGAAGTCGATCGGCACCGACCTCGGCCGCTGGATCGGCAGCGGACAGCTGCGCTACATCGCCGCGCGCCCGACCTTCTACAGCCTGGAAATGCATCTCGCTGTGATGCTGCGCGAGATCGCGCGGTTTCAGCCGAGCGTGGTCGTGCTCGATCCGATCTCTGCGTTTCTCGGCTCCGGCGAACTCGGCGAAGTGCAGGCGATGCTGCTGCGCATCGTCGACTATCTGAAGTCGCACGGCATCACCGGGGTGTTCACCCATATCGCGCACGCCCAGGACGCCGAGACCGACGCCGGGCTGTCGTCGCTGATGGACGCCTGGATCCTGCTGCTTAATCGCGAGTCGAACGGCGAATTCAATCGCGAACTCTATCTGCTGAAAGCGCGCGGCACGTCGCACTCCAACCAGGTCCGCGAATTCGTGATGTCGAATAACGGCATCCAGCTGCTCGAGCCGTATCTCGGCGACGGCGGCGCCCTGACCGGGTCCGCGCGCCGCGCCGAAGAAGCGCGGGTCCGGCGGGCGGAAGCCGATCGCCGCAGCGAGGTCGCGCGGATGCAGGACCAGATCGTGCACCGCCGCCGCCGCGCGCAGGCGCAGATCGAGGCGTTGCAGGCCGAACTCGCCGCCGACGAATCCGAATTGCAGCGGATGACCGACGCCGAGGACGCCTATCTGAAGCAGAGCGAGATCGACATCGAGGCGATGGCGCTGGCGCGCAGGCTGCGCGGCGCCGAGCCGGACAGGAAGTAGGAAGTTGGGATGGCGGATCCGATCAAGCTCGTTTTGTATGTCGCCGGCGAAACGCCGAAATCGCTGGCTGCGATCCGCAATCTGGAGAAAATCTGCGCCGAGCACCTCGCCGGCAAGTACAAGGTCGAAGTCATCGATCTGAAGAAGAATCCGCAGTTGGCGCGCGAGCACGGCATCGTGGCGATCCCGACCCTGGTGAAGGAATTGCCGGTGCCGATCCGCAAGATCATCGGCGATCTGTCCGACACGCCGAAGGTGCTGGTGCATCTGTCGGTCGAAGGCTCCTGACATGACCGAGTCCGCCGCCGAGCTCAGCCGTGCCGAGCTCGAGGCGCGGCTCGAAGAGGCCGAAGCGACCCTGCGGGCGATCCGCGAGGGCGAGATCGACGCCGTCGTCGTGTCAGGTGGCGACAGCGAGCAGGTGTTCACACTCGAAGGCAGCAGCCAGTCGTATCGCACCTTCATGGAGACGATGGACGTCGGCGCCGCTGCCTTCGACGCGGAGGGCCAGCTGCTCTACGCCAACGCCGCGCTGTGTAAGCTGCTCGGCCAGCCGTCGGATTCGCTCACCGGGCCGGTGCTGATCGATCTGCTCGACTCCGTCAACCAGGCGAAGTTTCGCCGTCTCCTGGCGCAAGCGGTGCAGCGGCGCGAGTCGGCCGAGATCAATTTGCGCGCCGAAGCCGGCGCCCGCAGCCTGCTGCTCACCGGCGCTCCGCTGGATATCGGCGTCGTGCGCGGTACCGCGATCACCTTCACGGATATCAGTGAGCGTGAGGAGGCCGCCGCGGCGCGGGAGTCGGAGCGGCTGGCCCGCGCGATTCTGGCGTCCGCCAACGAGGCGGTGATCGTGTGCGATCGCGGCGGCCGCGTTACCCACCTCAACGGCGCCGCGATGCGGATCTGCGCAGCGTCGCCGATCGGCCGCACCTTCGGCGAGGCGATCGACCTCACCTTCGCGGAAGCCACCGAACTGATGAGCGGCGCCGACATCGTCACCATGGCGATCAGCGGCATGCCGGTGCAAGGCCTCGAAGCCGCCGTGCGCGCGCCGTCGGCGGCGATCACCGACGTGATGATCAGCGCCGCGCCGCTGGTGGTGTCGGGCGAGCGAATGCAGGGCTGCGTCGTCACGCTGGTCGACCTGTCGCATCGCAAGGCCGCCGAGCGCCGCCAGGCGCTGCTGATGGGCGAGCTCGATCATCGCGTCAAGAACACGCTGGCGATGGTGCTGGCGATCTGCGCCCGCACCGCGGCGCACGAGCGCACCATCGAGGATTTTCAGAAATCGTTCTCCGGCCGACTGCAGGCGCTGGCCGCGACGCATACGCTGCTGTCGAACTCGTCCTGGGAGAATCTGCAGATCAAGGATGTCCTCGGGGCCGAGCTCGAGCCGTTCGCGTCGCTGTCGAGCGGGCGGATTATCACCGAAGGCCTCGACATCGCGGTGGACGCCAAAATTGCCGTGTCGCTCGGGTTGGTATTCCATGAGCTGGTCACCAACGCGGTCAAGTACGGTGCGCTGTCGGTGCCCGGCGGCAAGATCTCCGTGCGGCGTCTCGAAGCGAGCGACAACGATGCGCTCAGCATCGAATGGCAGGAGCAGGACGGACCGCTGGTGACACCGCCGACCACGTCCGGCTTCGGCCAGACGCTGATCTCCCGCAGCCTCGGCAGCGGCGGTGCAAAGCTGGAATTCCGTCCGAGCGGAGTAGTGTGCCGGATCTCCGTGCCGCGGGGTTAGCGCTTCTCGCGATCGATTAGTCCCGGACCATTGAGATCGTCATGGCCGGGCTCGTCCCGGCCATCCACGCCTTTCTCGTCACTCGTCAGCAAGGCGTGGATGCCCGCGACAAGCGCGGGCATGACGGCGGTTTGTTATCAGTTGAAGATCACCCCACCGGCGGCATCTTGTCGATCAGCTTGTCGAGTGTCACCGGGTAATCGCGCACGCGGACGCCGGTGGCGTTGTAGACCGCGTTGGCGATGGCCGCAGCGACGCCGCAGATGCCGAGTTCGGCGACGCCCTTGGCTTTCATCGGCGACGACATCGGATCGGTCTCGTCGAGGAACATCATGTCCTGATGCGGGATGTCGGCATGCACTGGGACTTCGTAGCCGGCGAGGTCGTGGTTGACGAAGAAGCCGACCTTCTTGTCGACCACCAACTCCTCCATCAGCGCGGCCCCGACGCCCATGGTCATTGCGCCGATCACCTGGCTGCGCGCCGTCTTCGGGTTGAGGATGCGCCCGGCGGCACACACCGCGAGCATCCGCCGCACACGGATCTCCGCTGTGGCGGCGTCGACGCCGACCTCGACGAAGTGGGCGCCGAAGGTCGACTGCTGGGCCTTTTTTTGCAGATCGCCATACTCGATGCCATCTTCGGCTTCGAGTGCCCCGTCGCGGACGGCATCGGCAAGCGAGACCCGGCGATTGCCGGCGTGCACCTCGCCGTCCTCGAATTCAGCCTCGGCCGAATTGAAGCCGAGCTTGGTGGCGATCGCTTCGCGCAGCTTGACGCAGGCGGCGTAGACGCCTGCGGTGGAGTTATTACCACCCCACTGGCCGCCGGAGCCTGCCGAAACCGGAAAGCGCGAATCACCGAGCCGCACCGACACCTTCTGCAGCGGCACGCCCATCATCTCGGCGGCGGTCTGGCCGATGATGGTGTAGCTGCCGGTGCCGATGTCGGTCATATCGGTCTCAACCACCAGCGTGCCATTCTGCTCGAGCCGGACGCGCGCGGCCGACTTGGTCAGCTGATTGTTGCGGAACGCCGCCGCGACACCCATGCCGACCAGAAAGCGGCCGTCGCGCACCGAGGCCGGCTGCGGATTGCGCTTGTCCCACCCGAATTTCTCGGCGCCGATGCGCATGCATTCGATCAGCTGCCGCTGAGAAAACGGTCGATTCGGTGTGGTGCTCTTGGCGTCGCCCTTGGTGTTCTGCGAATCGGCGGACGCCGCTTCTGCGACGTCGGGAACGGTCTGCGTGTCGTTGCGAATGCGGAATTCGACCGGATCGAGCTTGAGCTTCTCGGCGATCTCGTCCATGGCGATTTCCAGCGCCATCATGCCGGGCGCTTCCCCAGGCGCCCGCATCGCATTGCCCTCCGGCAGGTCGAGCACCGCGAGCCGCGTCGCGGTCATGCGGTTGGCGCCCGCATAGAGCAGCCGGGTCTGGCTGATCGCGCCTTCGGGCTTGCCGTCGGGCAGATCGCCCGACCAGCTCTCGTGGCCGATCGCGGTGATCTTGCCGTCGCGACCGGCGCCGATGCGAATGCGCTGGATCGTGGCGGGGCGATGCGTGGTGTTGTTGAACACCAGCGCGCGCTGCATCGTCAGCTTGACCGGCCGTCCTGCCGCTTTCGAGCCAAGTGCCGCCAATACGGCATCGGCCCGCAAGAAGAGTTTGCCGCCGAAGCCGCCGCCGATGAAGGGCGACACCAGCCGCACGTTCTCCTTCGGGATGCCCAGCGTCTTGGCGAGATCGCCGACGCCCCAGGCGATCATCTGGTTCGACGTCCACACCGTCAGCTTGTCGCCGTCCCACATCGCCGTCGAGGCATGCGGCTCCATCATCGCGTGGGATTCGTCGGCGGTGCTGTAGGTCTCGTCGAGCTTCACCGGCGCGGCCGCGAACGCCGCGTTGAAATCACCGACCGCGGAATCGCCGGGATCCGACATCACCTTGGCGGGCTTGGCATTGCCGCGCTCGGCCGCCAGATCGAACGCGCCGCGCTCGCTCTGATAGTTGACCCGCACCAGTTGCGCCGCGGCGCGCGCCTGTTCGAACGTCTCGGCGACCACCACGGCGACGGCCTGGTGATAATGCTGCACCTCGGGGCCGGCGAGCAGCTTGGCGGTGTTCTTGCCGCCCTTGTCGAGCTTGCCGGCGTTGTCGGCGGTCACGATCGCCAACACGCCCGGCGCTGCCTTGGCGGCGGCCAGATCGATGCTGGCGATGCGGCCCTTGGAGATGCCGGCGCCGACGATGTAACCGTAAGCCGCATTCGGTGCGACGTCGTGGCGCTCATAGGCATAGCGCGCGGTGCCGGTGGTCTTCAGCGGGCCATCGATGCGGTCGACCGGCTGGCCGACCACCTTGAGACGGTCGATCGGGTTGGTCGTTGCGGGAGCGTCGAATTTCATCGGATCAGCCTTTCGCTTCGGCCAGCACGGAGCCGAGCGTTCGCTCGACCAGCGGTAGCTTGAAGGCGTTCTGTTCGGTGGTGCGGGCCTCGGCGAGGAGCTTGCGCGTGACGGCCTGCGCGCCGCGCGGCATCTCGGCCTCGGCGGCCTCATTCCGCCACGGCTTGTGGGCGACACCGCCGAGCGCGACGCGGCCGCTGCCGTCGCGCTGTACGATCGCCGCAACGGAAATCAGCGCGAAGGCGAACGACGCGCGGTCGCGCACCTTGCGATACAGATGCGTGCCGCCGGCCGGCTTCGGCAACGTCACCGCCGTGATCAGTTCGGCGGCGCGCAGCGTGGTGTCGTCCTGCGGCCGGTCGCCGGGCAGGCGATGAAAGTCTGCGATCGGAATGCTGCGAGTCGCGCCGTCGCCGCTCACGGTTTCGACCGTCGCGTCGAGCACGCGCATCGCCACTGCCATGTCGCTCGGATGCGTCGCGATGCAGGCGTCGCTGGCGCCGACGACGGCGAGTTGCCGATTGTAACCCTGCAATGCACCGCAGCCGCTGCCGGGGCTGCGCTTGTTGCACGGCTGGTTGGTGTCGTAGAAATAAGGACAGCGCGTCCGCTGCAGCAGATTGCCGGCGGTGGTGGCCTGGTTGCGCAGCTGGCAGTTGGCGCCGGCGAGCAGCGCCCGCGACAGCACCGCGTAGTCGCGGCGCACGCGCTGATCGGCGGCGAGATCGGTGTTGCGGACCAGCGCGCCGACGCGCAGGCCGCCGTCCGGGGTTTCCTCGATCTTGTCGAGACCGATGTTGTTGACGTCGATCAGGTGCTGCGGCGCTTCGATCTGCAATTTCATCAGGTCGAGCAGATTGGTGCCCCCGGCGACGAATTTGGCGTTGGGCGTCCGCGCCGCGGCTGCGGCGGCTTCGGCCGGCGACTTGGCGCGTTCGTAAGTAAACGGCTTCATGCCGGCCTCCCTGCGACTTCGGTGATCGCTTCGGCGATGTTGGAATAGGCGCCGCAGCGGCAGATGTTGCCGCTCATGCGTTCGCGCAGTTCGGCGTTGGTGAGTTCGGGCTTGGCCATCAGATCGGCGGTGACATGGCTCGGGATGCCGGCCTTGACTTCGTCCAGCACCGCGACCGCCGAGCAGATCTGCCCCGGCGTGCAATAGCCGCACTGATAGCCGTCGTGCTTGACGAAGGCGGCCTGCATCGGATGCAGCTTGTCGGGCGTGCCGAGGCCTTCGATGGTGGTGATCTCATCACCCTCGTGCATCACCGCCAGCGACAGGCACGAGGCGATGCGGCGGCCGCCCACGATCACCGTGCAGGCGCCGCACTGGCCCTGATCGCAGCCTTTCTTCGAACCGGTGAGATGCAGATGCTCGCGCAGCGCGTCGAGCAGCGTGGTGCGGGTATCGAGTTCGAGATCGCGCGCGGCGCCGTTGACGGTGAACGACACCTTGGCGGTCGACGGCGCAGGTTCGGTCGCGGGCGCCACCGCGCGTGCCGACAATGTTTGGGCGGCGGCGGCGCGGGGCTTTACGCCGAGCGCAATGGTCGCGGCAGAACCCAGCAACAGGTTCCGTCGTGAGAGTTCAAAGTCGCTGAGTTCCACCATGACCGGTCCGTTCGTCGGAGACAACGTGCCGGTGCAGAACGCCGTTCAGCGCGGATGTTTCCGAGCGTGGCCGGATCAAACGATGAGCCGCGATCAACTCATCGGGCTTAAGCCTCCGCCTTGGCGTTTGCCTGTGGCGGAGGCCCGACCTTCGCGTGGCAATCAATCCGCCTTGTAGTCGTCGGTCAGGATCTCGCCGAACAGGACCCAGCGCTGACCGTCGAATTTCATCATCTGAAACTGCTTGTTGATGCGCCAGTCATCCGCCGTGGTGGTCACCGACATGCCGGGCAGCGCCAGATCCGGCACGTAGCTGGTGATCGAGGTCGCCTGCTTCATGATATTCGCACGCGTCAATTCGTCGCCGCAGCGCTGCAGAATGTGCACCAGCATCGCAGCGGTTGAATAGCCATAGGTGGCGTAGCCGCTGTTGGCGTCCTCGTTCGGCGCCCATTTGGCCATGAACGCCTTGTAGCGCTTCATGCCTTCGTCATTCGCCCATTGCGGATCGAGCGGATCCTTGCCGTAGTTGACCGAGATGATGTCCTTGGCGTTCTCGGCGCCCGCAGGGATTAGCACCTGGCCGACCGCGGTGGCGTTGACCTCAAGAATGTGCACCGGCTTCCAGCCGAGCTCGGCGGCCTTGCGGATCGACTGCGCGGCGAATTTCGGCGTCGACATGTTGTAGAACAAATCGGCGCCCGAGGCCTTCAGCGTCACCATCTGCGAGTCGACGGTCGGGTCGGAAAGTTCGTAGGACGCCTCCGCCACGATCATGCCGGCCGCCTTGGCGCCGAGCCCTTCCTTCAAGCCCTTGACGTAGTCTTTGCCGAGGTCGTCGTTCTGATACAGGATGGCGATCTTGGCGTTCGGGTGATTGGCCAGGATGTATCTGGCGTAGATGTGCGCTTCGGACTGGTAGCTCGGATTGGCGCTGATCGTCCACGGATAGTTCTTCGGGTCGGTGAAGCGCGTCGCGCCGCTGCCGGCGAGCAGTTGCGGCACCTTTTTGGCGTTGAGATACTTCTGCACCGCGGCGTTCGGCGGCGTGCCGATGATCTGGAAGGTGGTGAGCACCTCGTCGCTTTCGACGAGTTTGCGGACCTGCTCGACGGTCTTGGGCGGCGAATAGGCGTCGTCGTATTGGATCAGGTTGATCTTGCGGCCGTTGACGCCGCCCTGCTCGTTGATCATCCGGATATAGGCGGCCTCGACCTTGGCGATGTTGCCGAAGGCCGACGCAGGGCCGCTCATCGGCATGGTCTGGCCGACCTTGATCTCGGTGTCGGTCGCGCCCGGATCGTATTTCTTTTCGGCGAGCGCGGGCTGCATCAGCGCAGCACCCAGCAGCAGCGCGACGGCGGCAGCCGTCGTTCTCGGCAACGACATGGACGGTCCTCCCTGACCGGTCGGTGGGGACCGGCTGTCTTTGTTTGACCACAGCTTCTCCCGCCGAAAGCCGAGCGTCAAGTTCATTAATTTAGCACTAAATGAAAATTCTTGCGAGATCGCCTTGACCGCAGGCCGGGCCCGACCGCATCGTCGTGGCGACCGCCCTTAGGACCACCAAATGCCCGCAGCGCCGAAGACCGAAGGACGACGCAGCCGCGCCGAGCAGCGCGCCGCGACCCTCAAGACCATCCTCGACACCAGCGAGGCGCTGTTCGCGCAGCTCGGCTATTTCGGCGTGACCATCAAGGACGTCGCTGACCGCATGGGGATCCACCCGGCGCTGATCCATTATTACTTCGACGGCAAGCAGGCGCTGTTCGACGCCGTGTTCGAGCGCCGTATGGCCGGCGCGGTAGCGGCGCGCACCGCGGCGCTCGACGCCTATGAGGCCGAGGTCGGCGAGCATCCGACCATCGAGGGCGTGCTGCGCGCCTATTACGAAGGCGCCTTTCAGGTGCATATCGACGACGAGGCCGGCTGGCGGGCGTTCGGCCGGATCTTCGCCCAGGTCAACAACGCGCCGGGCTACGGCGTCGAGCAGATGGACATCCACCTCGATCCGGTGGTGCTGCGCATGATCGGGCTGCTGCACAAGGCGCTGCCGGACGCCCGGCCGGAGGATTTGTTCTGGAGCTTCCAGTTCACCTCGGGCGCCTACTCGCTGATCATGTCGCGCACCGGCCGGATCGACCGGCTGTCCGGAGGCCTGTGTTCGTCGGACGATTTCGCCGCGGTGCGCGAGCGCTTCGTCACCTTCATGGCGGCGGGGCTCGAGGCGGTGTATCGGCGCGGCAAACAGGCGGTGAAATAGCGCAGCTGCAATTCAGCCCGCGGCGAGCTGCTTCAGCGGTAGCCGCGAGCTTTCCTTGAGCCGGTCGAGCACGATCGAGGAGCGCACATGCGCGACGCTTGGGTGCGGCATCAGCACGTTGTTGACGAGGTCGGACAGCCCCTTGAGGTCGCGTAGCACGGCCTTGATGACGTAGTCGGCATCACCGGTCAGCGAATAGGCCTCCTGCACCTCGTCGATACGGCGGACCAAAGCGCGAAACTTGTCGGCATTGCCGGGCGAATGCGTCGCCAGCGTGATCTGGATGAAAGCCACCACGCCGAAGCCGAGCGCGTCAGCGGCAAGTTCGGCCCGATAGCCGGTGATGACGGCGTCCTGCTCCAGCCGCATCCGCCGCCGCGAGCATTGAGACGGCGACAGCTGCACCCGGTCGGCCAGCTCCTGATTGGTCAGCCGGCCATCGTCCTGCAGCGCGCTGAGGATCTTCAGATCGAAGGCGTCGATGGACATCATGCACAAAATCCCTGTTTGATGCACGGATCGTGCGCAAACTACCGCTGACGGCGGCCATATGCACGCCTCTTGCGCCCACTCCCGATAATAATACCGGCTCAAACATGGAGGAGCGACCGATGGGACCCTTTCCGCACGATGCGCAGCCGGCCACGATCAGCGCCGACAATCCGATGGGCACCGATGGCTTCGAGTTCGTCGAGTTCGCCCATCCCGACCCTGCGCAGCTCCACGCTCTGTTCAAGCTGATGGGCTTCAGCCTGGTCGCCAGGCATCGCAGCAAGACGATCTCGGTCTATCGCCAGGGCGACGTCAACTATCTGGTCAACGAGCAGCCCGGCACGCACGGCACCGACTTTGTGGCGGCGCACGGCCCGTGCGCGCCATCGATGGCGTTTCGTGTCGTCGATGGGCAAAAGGCCTATGAGCGCGCACTCGCGCTCGGCGCCGAGCCGGCCGATAGCACGGCCGCACAGAAGACGCTCGACGTCCCGGCCATCAAGGGCATCGGCGGCAGCCTGTTGTATTTCGTCGATCGTTACGGCGCCAAGGGCTCGGCCTATGACGCCGAGTTCGAGTGGATCGGGGCTCGCGATGTGCGGCCGTCCGGTGCCGGGCTCTATTACATCGATCACTTGACCCACAACGTGCATCGCGGCCGCATGGATGTGTGGACCGGCTTCTACGCCAAACTGTTCAACTTCCGGCAGATCCGGTTCTTCGACATCGAGGGCCGCGCCTCCGGCCTATTCTCGCGCGCGCTGACCAGCCCGGACGGCAAGATCCGGATCCCGATCAACGAGGACGCCGGCGACTCCGGCCAGATCGAAGAATATCTCAATCTGTATCGCGGCGAGGGCATCCAGCACATCGCCTGCGGCTGCCGCGACATCTACAGCACCGTCGAAGGCCTGCGCAGCGCCGGCCTGCCGTTCATGCCGTCGCCGCCCGAGACTTACTTCGAGAAGATCGACGCGCGGCTGCCGAAGCACGGCGAGGACGTCGCCCGGCTGCAGCGTGGCGGAATCCTGATCGACGGCGAGGGCGTGGTCGACGGCGGCCAGACCAAGGTGCTGCTGCAGATCTTCTCGGCCAACGCGATCGGTCCGATCTTCTTCGAATTCATCCAGCGCAAGGGCGACGACGGCTTCGGCGAAGGCAACTTCAAGGCGCTGTTCGAGTCGATCGAAGAAGACCAGATCCGCCGCGGCGTGTTGAAGGCCGGAGAGGCGGCGTAGCGCCTGCTCAGCGCGGCCGGAGCGGGCCGAGCGTGACGATCTGCTCCGGCGCCCGTGCGTTGACGCGGGCGAATTGCTCCACCACGCGTTTGAACAGTCCGGCATCGATCGATGCGATGACGCCGTGATTTGGCGCATCAATGTCCGGGAAGAATGCCTTGTGCAGCGGCAGGTAGGCGCGAACACGCGTGTCGATGAAGAACGCCTTCGCGTTGTTGTTCTGGCGGGCGCGGTCCAAATCAACACGGATGACGCCGATCGGCAGCTGGTCGCCGAACTTCTGGACTTGAGATGATGTGTAGACGGCGACCGCCGCGCCATATGCCGGCAGGTGCCGCCCTGCCAGGCGTGCAGCTTCGTTCGGCGTGAACACGCCCACGATGACGCCCGCATGGCGAACCGCCGCGGGAATGTCAGGCGCTTCGGCGAACGGGAAGTAGCTCCACACCATATCGCCACGACGAAACGGCGAAGCCATCGGAGGAGCTCACTCGAACAGCGAGCGTCTCGCCGCGAACTCCGCATCGCCCTCGTCAGGGTCGCGCACGAGGTCGTAATCGGTCAGCGTTAGCGGCGCCGTCCTGGCAACGTCGTTGAGGGTTTCGACGTAGTCGAGATGCCGTTTGACCGCGGTCTCGACCAATTGCTGGACGCTGACGCTGTCGAGACGAGCGACACGCGCCGCCTTATCAAACAGCTCGTCGTCGAGATGCACCGTGATATCGACCATGCTCGGATCTCCGGACAACCGGGCAAGTGGGCATTATAAGCGATGCCCGACCCGATCGGAAGATGTCGGCTGATTTCGCCCTGTCGGTACTTCGGACGCGTCGGTCGTTCGCCTACACGTCCACCGTCGCGCTCAGCGAGTTTTCCTGGATGAACTCGCGGCGGGGTTCGACGACGTCGCCCATCAGCTTGGTGAAGATGTCGTCGGCTTCGTCGACTTCGCGGACCTTCACCTGCAGCAGCGAGCGGGCGTTGGTGTCGAGCGTGGTTTCCCACAGCTGGCTCGGGTTCATCTCGCCGAGGCCTTTGTAGCGCTGTAGCGCGATGCCCTTGCGGCCGGCGTCGGTGACCGCCTCGAACAGGCTGACCGGGCCGTGGATCGCGGTCTCGCTGTCCTTGCGGCGCAGCACGCCGGGGCGCGGATAGACCTCCTGCAGCACGGCGGCGTATTCGTCGAGCTTGCGGGCGTCGGCCGAGCCGAGCAGCGCGTCGTCGATTATCGCCACGTCTTTGACGCCCCGCACGGTGCGCTCGAAGTGGAAGCCTTCGCCTTCGACGAAGCGGCCGGTCCAGCCGCGCTCGACCTCGTCGGCCAGCACGTCGAGCCGTCGCGCGATATAGGCGGCCGCCTCGGTGGCGGTCGCGACGTCGCTGGTGATCCGCGGGTTCAGCACGCCGGCGATCGCCGCCTGCTCGACCACGCTGCGATTGTAGCGGCTGTGCAGATTATGCAGCGTGCCGCGGATCGCACGCGCATCTTCGACCAGCGCCAGCAGGTCGCGGCCGCCGCGTTCCTCGCCGCTGGCGAGCCGGAACGCGCAATCGTCGAGCCCGGTCGAGATCAGATAGTCCTCGAGCGCGCGCTCGTCCTTGAGATATTGCTCGGACTTGCCGCGCGTCACTTTGTACAGCGGCGGCTGCGCGATGTAGAGGAATCCGCCCTCGATCAGCGCCGGCATCTGCCGGAAGAAGAAGGTCAGCAGCAGCGTCCGGATATGCGCGCCGTCGACGTCGGCGTCGGTCATCAGGATGATCTTGTGATAGCGCAGCTTGGCGATGTCGAAATCGTCGCGGCCGATGCCGGTGCCGAGCGCGGTGATCAGCGTGCCGATCTGCTCCGACGACAGCATCTTGTCGAAGCGCGCGCGCTCGACATTGAGGATCTTGCCGCGCAGCGGCAGTACGGCCTGAAATTCGCGGTTGCGGCCCTGCTTGGCGGAGCCGCCGGCCGAGTCACCCTCGACGATGAACAGTTCGGATTTCGACGGATCGCGTTCCTGGCAGTCGGCCAGCTTGCCGGGCAGCGAGGCGATATCCAGCGCGCCCTTGCGCCGCGTCAGTTCGCGCGCTTTGCGCGCAGCTTCGCGGGCGGCAGCGGCTTCGATCACCTTGCCGACGATCGTCTTGGCCTCAGACGGATGCTCCTCGAACCAGGCGGCGAGCGCCTCGTTGAGCACGTTTTCGACCACCGGCCGCACTTCCGAGGACACCAGCTTGTCCTTGGTCTGCGAGGAGAACTTCGGGTCCGGCACCTTGACCGAAAGGACGGCGGTGAGGCCTTCGCGGCAGTCGTCGCCGGTCAGGGCGACCTTTTCCTTCTTGGCGTTGTTGTCGGCGTAACCGGTGAGCTGCCGCGTCAGCGCGGCGCGGAAGCCGGCCAGATGCGTACCACCGTCGCGCTGCGGGATGTTGTTGGTGAAGCACAACACGTTCTCATGATACGTGTCGTTCCACCACAGCGCCGCCTCGACCGAGATGCCGTTGAGCTCGGCCCCCACCACGATCGGCATCTCGACGATCGGCTTCTTGTTGCGGTCGAGATATTTGACGAATTCGGTGACGCCGCCCTCGTAGCGCATCTCCTCGCGCTTCTCGACCGGATGGCGCAGGTCGGACAACAGGATGTTGACGCCGGAATTGAGGAAGGCGAGCTCGCGCAGCCGGTGCTCCAGCGTGGCGAAGTCATATTCGATGTGAGTGAAGGTCTCCGGCGATGCGAAAAACGTCACCTCGGTGCCGCGTCGCCCATTGGCATCGCCGACCACGCTGAGCGGTGCCACCGCGTCGCCATGGGCGAACTCGATGACGTGCTCCTTGCCATTGCGCCAGACCCGCAGGATCAGTCTGCTCGACAGTGCGTTGACTACCGAGACGCCGACGCCATGGAGGCCGCCGGAGACCTTGTAGGAGTTCTGGTCGAACTTTCCGCCAGCGTGCAGCTGGGTCATGATGACCTCGGCCGCCGAGATGCCTTCGCCCTTGTGGATGTCGACCGGGATGCCGCGGCCGTCGTCGCGCACCGTCACCGAGCCGTCGGCGTTGAGGATGACTTCGACCGCGCTGGCGTGGCCGGCCAGCGCCTCGTCGATGGCGTTGTCGACGACTTCGTACACCATGTGGTGCAGGCCGGAGCCGTCGTCGGTGTCGCCGATATACATGCCGGGCCGCTTGCGCACGGCGTCGAGCCCCTTCAGCACCCGGATCGATTCCGCGCCGTACTCGGCGGGCACGGGCGGCGGGGTTTCGGCGATCGGCTGCCGGGCGGGTTCAGTCATGCAACAACCTTTGAAGGGTGAAATCGAATCGGCGTGCGACGGCGCGATGAGACGTTCTTTGTGCCACGAAAGACGGGGCGCGCCTAGCCCTAAGTCGCGTGTGGCAAGTAATTGAAGATGTAGGATTTTTTCTTCGATTCGCAAGCCGCGAAACGGCCGATTCGGCGGCTGCTGGCGGCAGCCGCCGAAGCTGCGGTTTCGATGTGCGAAACAGCTCCGCTTGGGCTCATTTTTGCGGCGTGATACGGCCGGATTCGACGGTGAAAATCTCCGCGCCGGGGCCAATTTCAGCGAACGCCGCCGGGTCGGCGCCGGTCATCCAGACCTGCGCGCCGAGCCGAGCGAGCTCGGCGAAAAGCGCAGCGCGGCGCGCCGGATCGAGATGCGCCACCACTTCGTCGAGCAGCAGCAGCGGCGTGATGCCCGTCATTTCCGAGACCAGTTGCGCGTGCGCCAGCACCAGCCCGATCAGAAGTGCCTTCTGTTCGCCGGTCGACGCGTCGCGCGCCGGCATCGCCTTCGGCGCATAGACGACCTCGAGATCGGTGAGATGCGGGCCGTCGAGCGTGCGGCCGGCGGCGGCATCGCGTGGCCGGCTGTCGCGCAACACCCCCCGGTAGCGATCTTCCACGGCAGTGGCAGGCTCGGCGATCAGCGCGTTCTCCATCCAGCCGTCGAGCATGATCCTGGCCGACGGGAATGCCGAGGCCGCGCCGCGGGCGTCGAGCATGGCGGCAAGCCGCATCGCGGTCTGGCCGCGCATCGCCGCGACTGCGACGGCGAGTTCAGCGGTCTCGCGCTCGATCGCGTCGAGCCAATGCGAGTCGGCGTTGCGATAGTCCTCAAGCAGGCGGTTGCGTGACCTGAGGCTACGGTCGAGCGCCGAGACGCGGCCGGAATGCTGGCTGTCGATCGCCAGCACCAGCCGATCGAAGAACCGCCGCCGCTCCGACGCCGCTCCCATGAACAGCCCGTCCATCGCCGGCGTCAGCCACACCATGCGCAGATGGTCGCCGAATGCGGTGGCGGAGCCGACCGGCTCGCGGTCGATCCGGCAGCGCCGCGTCATCGGCGCGTCGGGGCGCGGCGGATCGATCCCGGTGCCGAGCGTCGCCAGCCCGAACGCACCCTCGACCTCGGCCGACACCGCCCACGAGCCGTCGCCCTCATTGGCGGCGACATCGTCGAGCGTCGCCCGCCGCAACCCGCGCCCCGGCGACAGAAACGAGATTGCCTCGAGGCAATTGGTCTTGCCGGCGCCATTCGCCCCCACCAACACCACCCGCTCAGCCGCCGTCGTCATCGCCGCCGCCCGATAACTGCGGAAATGCGTCAGCGACAGGCGGGTGATGCGGGAGGCGGTCATCGGCAGGGACGTTCGTGTTCCGAAGCTGTCATTGCCGGGCTTGACCCGGCAATCCATCGTCCGCGTCAGCGGACAATTTCGTCATAGAGATCTCGCCACTCCGGATTGCCGGCGACGATGAGATCGATCTTCCACTCGCGTGACCAGTGCTTGATGTTTTTCTCGCGCTGGAGAGCGACAGCGATCGTGTCGTGTGCTTCGAAGTAGACCAGAGTTTTGATGTGATAGCGCTTGGTGAAGCTTTCCGCGAGCCCCTCGCGATGCTCATAGATGCGTCGCACGAGGTCGTTGGTCACGCCGACATACAGCGTTCCACCTGGGTGACTGGCGAGGATGTATACCCAGTAGGTCATCCGAAGAGGATGGATTGCCGGGTCAAGCCCGGCAATGACGATCTTTGTCGGCGGTCAAGCCGGGCGATGACGATGGTGCTGTTGAAGTGGCTCGTATCACACCCGCATCGGCATCAGCACGTACAGCGCGGTCTTGGCGTCGCGGTCCTGGATCAGCGTTGGCGAGCCGGGGTCGGCGAGGCGCAGGACGGCGACTTCGCCTTCGATCTGGGCGGCGATGTCGAGCAGATAGCGGGAGTTGAAGCCGATATCCAGCGGGTCGGAGGCGTACTCGACTTCGAGCTCTTCGGTCGCACTGCCGGAATCCGGATTGGTCACCGACAGCACCAGGCGACCAGCCGACAGCGCCAGCTTCACGGCACGGCCGCGTTCGCTGGAAATTGTCGAGACGCGATCGACAGCCTGCTCGAAATCCTTCTTGTCGACGATCAGTTCCTTGTCGTTGTTCTGCGGAATGACCCGGCCGTAGTCCGGGAAGGTGCCGTCGATCAGCTTCGAAGTCAGCACGACATTGCCAATGGTGAAGCGGATCTTGCCGGCGGAGAGTTCGAGGCGGATCTCGGCGTCGTTATCTTCGATCAGTCGCTGCACTTCACCGACCGTCTTGCGCGGCACGATCACGCCGGGCATGCCGGCAGCGCCCGCGGGCTGCGCCAGATCGATCTGAGCGAGGCGATGGCCATCGGTCGCGACCGCGCGCAGCTTGGCGTCCTTGTCCGAGCCGGCAGTGTGCAGATAGATGCCGTTCAGGTAGTAGCGGGTTTCCTCGGTCGAGATCGCGAACTGGGTGCGATCGATCAGTCGCTTGACGTCGGAGGCGGGCACCGCAAACGAGTGGCTCATCTCGCCAGCGGCAAGATCCGGGAAGTCGCTCTCCGGCAGGGTCTGCAGCGTGAAGCGCGAACGGCCGGCGCGGATCGCCAGCACCGACCGGTCGCCGTCGGTCTCCAGCACGATCTGCGAACCGTCCGGCAGCTTGCGGACGATGTCGTAGAACATGTGCGCCGGCACGGTGGTCGAGCCCGCGGTGGCGGTTTCGGCCGGCAGCGTCTCGGTGATTTCGAGGTCGAGGTCGGTCGCCTTGAGGGCGAGCTGGTTGCTTTCGGCGCGCACCAGCACGTTGCCGAGAATCGGAATGGTGTTGCGGCGCTCGACCACGCGGTGAACGTGCCCCAGCGACTTCAACAATTGCGCGCGTTCGACCGTGACCTTCATGACACAACCCGCCTGATCCGTACCCGCATCGTCGCGATGGAGTCCCCGGAGGTATGGAGGAGCCGGGCAGCCGGAAACGGCGCCACGGCACGAGAACCCTGCGGGATGTCGCCCGATCCCGCAGGGGGACCGCAAGGTGGCGTGTTAGCCCGGCCGACGCAAGGGTGCGACGGCGGCAGGCGTCGGAATTTTCCCCGATTTTCCGCCTGCGGCGGCCGGCCTGTCGCGGCGGCCCGCAGGGCGGGTTGGTGCTGCCTATTCCTGCAGCTGGCGCTTCAGCGACTCCACCTCGTCGGACAGCGTGGTGTCCTTGGAGACCAGTCCTTCGATCTTGCGCACGGCGTGCAGCACGGTGGTGTGGTCACGGCCACCGAAGCGGCGGCCGATCTCCGGCAGCGAACGCAGCGTCAGCGTCTTGGCCAGATACATCGCGACCTGGCGCGGGCGCACCACATTGGCGGTGCGGCGCGACGACAGCAGGTCGGAGCGGCTGACATTGTACTGCCGCGCGACGACGCGCTGGATGTCCTCGATCTTGATCCGCTTCGGTTCGCACGGGCGAATGAGGTCGCGCACTTCGTGTTCGGCCATCTCCAGCGTCACCGGCTGGGCGTTGAGCTTGGAATGCGCCAGCAGGCGGTTGATGGCGCCTTCCAGATCGCGGCCGTTATGCGTGATGCTGCGCGCCAGATATTCCAGCACCGGCTGCGGCACGTCGAAGCTGGCGTGATGCGCACGCGCCGCGACCACCCGCGACTTCAAGATACCGAGGCGAAGATCTTCGCCGAGCGTCGCCATCTCGACGACGAGGCCGCCGGCGAGCCGCGATCGCACCCGCTCGTCGAGGCTTTCCAGATCCGACGGCGGACGATCGGCTGCGACCACGACCTGACGGCCGGCGTCGATCAGCGCGTTCAGCGTGTGGCAGAACTCCGCCTGCGTGGTCTTGCCCTGCAGGAATTGCAGATCGTCGATCACCAGCACGTCGATGCCGCGCAGCGCTTCCTTGAAGGCCAGCGAGGTCTGCGTCTTCAGTGCGGCGACGAAGCCGTACATGAATTTCTCGGCGGTGAGATACAGCACCTTGCGCTCGGTGCCGGCATTGCCGGCCCAGGTCACGGCCTGCAGCAGATGCGTCTTGCCGAGGCCGACGCCGGAATGGATGTACAGCGGATTGAACATCACCGGATCGCCGCGGCGGCCTTCGGCCACCTGCTTGGCGGCGGCATGCGCCAGCGTGTTGGAGCGGCCGACCACGAAGCTGGAAAACGTCAGGCGCGGATCGAGCGGCGAACCGCCGAGCGCGTCGTGATTGGAGGCGGCCGGCGTGGTTGCCGCGGTCGTGCGTAGTTCAGGCGCAGGACGCTGTTCGTCGCGGCGGTGCTCGGCCGGCGCCGCGTCCTTGACGGCCGGGCTCGCGGCGCGCATCGGCGAGCGCACCGTCACTTCGATGCGGTTCACTTCCGGCACTTCGGCCTGCCAGCAGGTCAGCACCTTGTCGGAGTAGTGCGTCTGGATCCAGCTCTTCAGGAAACGCGTCGGCACCGACAGGTGCACGCTCTCTTGCTGAATGGCCTCGAGGTCCATGCGGGCGAACCAGCTTGAATACACGTCTTCGCCGACGCTCGTGCGCAGGCGGCCTTTGACGCGAGACCAGCGATCATGTTCCATATTCGACATTTCAGCAGCTTTTCAGATTGAGTGATGGTCGACGCGGCGGGCGAAAGCATGACGGCTCACGCCGCGCCGCGGCGTCGCGAAGCAAAGTAGGGACACAGCTCAGCTATTCGGCAACGTGCCGACGTCAGGCCGGATCCGATGAACGAGATTGCTTCAGGTCAGCGCAGACTCGACGGAGACCCCGGAGTTCGAACGCGACAGCGACTGGTGAATGTCGGGATGTTGGTTTGACAATGACAGGCCGAGCCCTCGGCGTAGAGAAATGAACCGGTGAATCCGTTGCTCATGAAACCTCCCCCTTCCTGACGCGCTTGCGCGCGGCAAGATGTCGTCGAGTCAAATCTGCATCCAAGCCGCTGCGCGCTTTCCCTTCGGCGGGGTCGTCGACGTCGCCAGCCATCGTTCATGCAACACGTCCGCAAGCGAACGTCTCGCACGCTGTCAGGCACAGCTTCGCCGGTCTCATATTGCTATGAGTGACAACCCGGCTGTCATTTGAAAAACGCCGCAAACACGCATACCGCCGCCGATGTGCATGCCCGCCCTTGGTTCTCAAATCGCGCTGATCTGAAGAGCCGTGGGCGCCGCGAGCGATCTAAGAAATACACGACCTCCCGAAGGCCGCAACGGAATTGATTCGTCAGTCGTGGCGCGGAAGGCGGCAGGAGCGTCGCGCAAATCCGATGCGACTAACAGGCCGTGCAGCAAGATTTTGAATCTGTGCATAGATTCGACGCCCGGAACGAGCGTGACAAATCGATCTCACGGCCAAAAGAATTTCATGAATCCTTTACCTTTGGCGCTCGGGCCGTGGCGTTTTCAAAGTGCTCCTCTTCGCTTTGCCTTTAAGTCTCTCGCGAGTCGTGCATTTTTGTGAGCGCCGGAGCAGGGTAGCCGACACGCATATTGCGCTGCGTAAAGTTCCGAGGAGCGCCGGCGGCGTGTTGCTTTGCGGTCATGTGTGGTTCAACTTGCCGCTGTGCCGCAGCGGTTTCTGACATTGCTGTAACAGCCCACGGGTTGTGTGACGCGCGCTGTTATCGTGCTGTCAATGACCGCGTGGTGCATTTGCGACGAGCAACCGCAGTGACATCGCGATCGGCGCGATGACGTACGCGCGCGCTGAACAGCGCGGATCGAAATGATTAGTGCGCAGCCTTCACTGCGCCCGACATGTCGGTTGCAGCAGAGGCATTGATGACAGTGCGCGTCTTCTCTCGCCCGGCACGATGCGGGTGACGTCGGCGAGGCCGAGCACAAAAAATCCCGGCTCAACCGGGCATAAAACCAGTGACTACGCCAGACACAGGAGGCGCCTCATGACGGCACAAAAGCCATGGCCGCTTGAAGGTCTTGGCGACATAAAAAATGCCCGGCCAAGCCGGGCATTCGAGTCACGTTTCGAGTAAGGGAATTACTTCCCGAGCTGTGCGATCCGATGCGCGAGGCGCGAGACCTTCCGGCTCGCGGTGTTGCGATGGACGATGTTGCGCTGGGCGGCGCGCATCAGCGCCGGCTCGGCAGTCGCCATCGCCTTCAGCGCGGCCTCGCGGTCGCCGCTGGCGATCGCTTCCTCGACGGTCCGGATGGTGCCGCGCATCTGGGTGCGGCGCGACTTGTTGACCGCGGTGCGCCGGGCAATCTTGCGAGTCGCTTTCTTCGCGGAAGACGTATTGGCCATGTTCTCTCAAATCCTGCAGCGGCCTCCGCTGCGGAGGGCCGGGCTGATGGCGGAGCCGCCGCTGAACGGAGCCTCGCCGTGTGTTCCGGATGTCCTGAAGATTGTCCCCGAAGCCCGTCGACCGAAACGTCGTGCTGCTTCAAAGACGATCGGCGGCCGGGGAGATCCCCACCGCCATTGCGGGCCTTATAAAGCCACCGCCTGCAAGCGTCAACGGTCACGGCTGGCGGTTTTGCGGCTTTGCGTCCGGGGCGGCCGGGCGCGCCGGATTTGACCGCCGGAGGCCTTGTATAAGGCGCTGGCGAGGTTGTGTTTTGCGTGTCCGCCCGGTAGATGCGGCGCGGGGGCGGTGAATTCCATCGGGGTGGACGATGATCCGCGGGTTCTTTCGATTGATCGGGTTGTTGCTGCTGACCGGCGGGTTCGTCTTCCTGGTCTATGATGGCGCGCGCTCGGTCGCCGACAGCACGCTGCAGCTGACCCGGCTCGGCGAGTTCTGGAACGACGTCCACCAGTCCAGCCAGCACGCCTTCCGGCTATGGGTCGAGCAGTCGGCGCCGGCAGCCTGGGATGGTGTACGGCTGCTGCTGGCGCAGCCTACCTTCGCGGTGCTGGGAATTTTCGGCTTGCTGCTGATGCTGCTGTTCCGCCCGCGCAAGCCGCTGATCGGCTATGCCCGCGACTGACGGTCCGAAACCTGACGATCGGCGCCACGATACCTATATTGCTGTCTAGTTGAGAACCGGTCGCCCCCGCGATAGCCAATGGCCGGTGCTCCATTGAGCAATTGGCGTTCGGCGCGATCACTGCGCGGCGCCGGGAGGTGTCCATGTTCTTCATGCGCAAGTCGACCACGATGCCCAGCGCCAGCGAAGCGCTGCCGGGCCGCGCCACGCCGATCCCCACGGCGCGCAGCCATTTCGTCAACGGCCATCCGATCCAGCCGCCCTATCCCGAGGGGCTGCAGCAGGCGGTGTTCGGGCTCGGCTGCTTCTGGGGCGCCGAACGCAAGTTCTGGGAACTCGGCGACGGCGTTTACACCACCGCGGTCGGTTATGCGGGCGGCTTTACGCCGAACCCGACCTATGAGGAGGTCTGTTCCGGCGGGACCGGCCACACCGAGGCTGTGCTGGTGGTGTTCGATCCGGCCAAGATTTCTTACGAAGCGTTGCTGAAGACGTTCTGGGAGAGCCACGATCCGACCCAGGGCATGCGTCAGGGCAACGACGTCGGCTCGCAATATCGCTCGGCGATCTACACCTTCGGCGACGAGCAGGCGCGCGCCGCCAGGGCTTCGCGCGAGGCGTATCAGCAGGCGCTCGGCGCCAAGCGGTTCGGCCCGATCACCACCGAACTGGCGCCGGCCGGCGAATTCTACTTCGCCGAGGACTATCATCAGCAATATCTCGCCAAGAACCCCGGTGGCTATTGCGGCCTCGGCGGCACCGGCGTGTCCTGCCCGGTCGGCGTGGGCGTGCACGCCTGATGGCACTGCTATCCGCTTGCTGACTCATTGCCTGGGGCGCCCTCACCCCATCCCTCTCCCGCACGCGGGAGAGGAGGCGCCCAGCGGCGGGGGAGCCGCCGAAGGTCACGACGAGCTGCCAAGAGTTTGTTAACCCTAACGGGGCATAAACGGAGTCATCTCGTGGAGAGGGAATGGCTCCAGTGCGTGTGGACCGTGCGTTTCGATTGTCGATCATTGCCGTGACGGCCGCGCTCGCGCTCGGCGGCTGTATGCGGCGGCAGGGTCCGGTGGCGGTTCAGCCCGGCAATACGCTCGACAGCCTCGCCTACGGCGCCCCGGTCGCACCGGGGCCGGTCGGCGCCGGGCCGATCGCCTATGCGCCGGGCGGCCCGGGGCCACAGCCGGAATATCGGCTCGACGCCGGCGACCGCTTGCGCGTCGTCGTCTACGGCCAGGAAGGGCTCACCAATACCTACGCGATCGACGCGTCCGGCTCGATCACCATGCCGTTGATCGGCAGCGTACCGGCGCGCGGCCGCACCCCGGCCGGCCTTGCCGCCGCGATCACCGCACGGTTGCGCAACGGATTTATTCGCGAGCCCTCGGTGGCGGTCGAGATTGAGAGCTATCGGCCGTTCTTCATTCTCGGCGAGGTGCTGGCGCCGGGCCAATATCCTTACGTGCCGAACATGACGGTGGAGAGCGCGATCGCGATCGCCGGCGGCTTCACGCCGCGCGCCAAGCGCGACGGCGCGATTCTGACCCATCCGGAAAACGGCGCGCTGGTCCGCGCCCAGGTCCCACTCGCCACACCGCTCAGCCCCGGCGACACCGTGCTGGTCGGCGAACGCTGGTTTTAGGGCCTTCGCTTAGTAACCGCACAGCCCCATCCCCTGTGGCCATCGCCAGGCATGACCCGGCGATCCATCTCAAAACAGAAAGCCGCTGCGCGGTGATGGATGCGCGGGTCAAGCCCGCGCATGACAGCTGATTGTGACGATGCGCTGCCCGGCACGGTCTGTCTTACTACGTGCTACTTCAAATACGTCCCGAAGAAATCCTGGCTGCGCTGCCAGGCGCGGTCGGAGCTTTGCTTGTCGAAGCTGGCGCGCTCGTCGCAACTGAAGCCGTGCTGGGCTTCGAGATAGACGTGGATGTCGACTTCCGGCCGCTTGCTGCGGATGATCTCGACGTCGGTCAGAGGAATGCCGGAATCCTTCTCGCCGAAATGCAGCTGGGTCGGCACCTTCGGCGCCTCGTCGGCGAAACGCACGATCGCGCCGCCGTAATAGCCGATCGCGGCGCTTAGTCCCTCGAGCCGCGCCGCCGCCAGATAGGCGACGCTGCCGCCGAGACAATAGCCGATGATGCCGACCGGGCCTTCGCCTTTCACGGAGTCGATCGCCGCCTTGGTGTCGCGCAGCATCGCGTCCCAATCCGGGTTGGCGACGAACTTGCGAGCCGTTGCGATTTCCTCGGGCGAATAGCCGCTCTGGAAATTGCGCTCGATGCGATCGAAGATCGCCGGCGCGATCGCCCGGTAGCCCTGCGCGGCGAAGCGGTCGCAGACCGCCCGGATGTGCTGATTGACGCCGAAGATCTCCTGGATCACCACCACCGAAGCGGCAGCGGCTCCGGCGGGTTCGGCGCGATAGGCGCCGAGTTGAAATCCGTCGTCAGCCGTCAGCGTGATGTCGTGTCCCACGAGCAACCCCTGTGTTGGTGGTGATAAGATCAGATACGTGAAGGTGAGGGGCGAATGCGGCTACTGCCACATCCAGTTGCGGCCCCAGTCGCCTTTCCAGCCGGTCAGGCGACCATGGCGGAATTGCAGATACAGCCTGTCGCGGCGATCGAAGAATCCACTGCCGCCCGCCGTCCGGATCGCCAGGAAGATCTCGTCTCCCGGACGGCCGCTGATGTAGTTGAGCGGCGTGCCGAGCGCGCGCGTCGCCGTGACCGCGTCCATGCCGAACGCCAGCGGCGTGGTGTTGGACAGTGTCGCGGTGAACGGCGGCGCCACGATCACCGGCGCCAGCTGTTGCGCCAATGCCGGCGTCCCGATGACCCCACTCAGCGCAGCCCCAAATACCAAGCCGGCAGACGCAAGCTTCACCCAAGCGGCCGGTCGCTGCGGTTGCGGCAGGTGATCGCCATCGCGGCCGTTGTGTACGCTATGTGGCATCGCCGTCCCCCTATCTCGGCTAGCATAGACCTTTCGCAGTGCAATGCCGAGAGCAAGCTCGGAGTTTTCTGAAAATCCAGCTCAAACCGGCGCGAAAAATACATTGGTCATTAAGAATGCCCATTAAGCAGTGGGAACCGAATTCCCGCTAGGGCTGTGGGTCTGACGTGCTTACCCTCTCGGCTGGTGATTCATGAATGCTGTAGCCCGGCAAACCGCGCCAAAGATCGAGCCGCGACTGCGGTTGCTGCTCGCCTCCGATCGTCGCGATCTAAGCGCTGATCTGGCACGGATCCTCACCGGCGTTGCCGACGTGCAGATCATTCCCACGGTGCAGCTTCCCGACGCGCCGGCGCAGGATCTGTCCGGCATCGTCATCGATATCAATCTGCGCTCGCCCGAAAGCGTGCAGGCGGTGCGGCGTAAGCTGCTCGGCAGCGGTTACCAGGCGGTTCCGCGGCTGTTCGTCCTCGCCGACGAACTGCATCACGGCTCGATGCAGGCCTGGGCACTCGGCGCGACCGATACCATCGCGCGTCCGTTCGATCCCCGCGACCTGCTGGCGCGGATTCGGGCGGCATTTCCGGATGCGTCGGAGACCACCGCGACCGGACGGTCCGAGGCAATGACCAGGGGCGTCGCTGCCGCGCATGGCGTGCTGGTCAAGATGTTCGAGCGGCTGCCGGCCGGCCGGCCGCTGACTTACGACGACGTGCTGCAGGCCGAGGCGCCGATCCTGAAGGCGATCAAGCGCGGCTCGCTGCGCGAATGGCTGACGGCTGTCGGTCGTCATCACAATGAGAGCTACCGGCTGGCACTGTTCGCGACCGGCTATGCGGTGGCGTTCGCGCAGCATCTCGGCATGCGCGAGGAGGATCAGCGCCGGCTCACCCGCGCCGCGCTGCTATTCGACGTCGGCAAGGCGTTCATCGACGTTACGCTGCTCGACCATGTCGACGACCTCGCCGGCGAGCGGCTGCGCAAATATCGCGAGCATCCGAGGCTCGGCTACGAGGCGCTCGCCGGCGAAGGCACGTTTCCGCGCGAAACGCTCGACGTTGTGCTGCATCATCACGAGCTGCTCGACGGCTCCGGCTATCCGGACGCGCTGCACGGCGATCAGATCAGCGATATCGTCCGCATCACCACCATCGTCGACATCTTCACGTCGCTGGTGGCGCAGCGCAAGAACCACGTCCCGCTGATGCCGCTGCCGGCATTTTCGGCGATGGAATCCATGGGCGACAAGATCGACCAGCGCCTGCTGCAAGCGTTCCGCCCGGTGGCGCTCGGCGGTTAGCTCAAGCGTAGTTCGTAGGCCCGTAGGATGGGTTAGCGCGCAGCGCGTAACCCATCACCGCGAGGCATCGCGCGCGAGATGATGGGTTACGGCGCAAGGGCGCCTAACCCATCCTACGACAGAATAACCGCGACGGCTCGCTCATTCCGCCAGCATCTTGCGCAATTCCGCCTTCGCCACCTTCTCCAGCGTCGAGCGCGGCATGTCGTCGACCAGGCGGACTTCACGCGGACGCTTGAAATCGGCGAGTGAAGCGGCGCAGGCGGCGGCGATGCGGTCGGCGAAATCCGGCGCGGCTGCGGCGACGCCGCCTTGCGGGATCACAAACACGACGGGAACCTCGTCGAGCATCGGGTGCTTCTTGGCCACCACCGCGGCCTCGCGCACGCCCGGCACGGTGATCACCACCTGCTCGATCTCAGACGCCGCGACGTTCTCGCCGCCGACCTTGAGCATGTCCTTGGCGCGGTCGCCGAACTTGATGGCGCCGTGCTCGAGCAGCGTCACGCGATCGCCGGTGATGAAGTAACCGTGCTCGTCGAAGCTGTCGCGGGTCGCCTGCTCGTTGTGGAGATATTCCTTGAACAGCGACAGGCCGGGCACGCCCTTGATCAGCAAATTGCCGGTGTCGCCGACCTGGGTCGGCGCGCCGTCGTCGCCGACGATGCGCAAGCTGTATTCCGGCGCGGCGCGGCCGATCGCCATCGGGGTGTTGGGCTGATCGGCCTCGGCGATGATGCCGTGGGTGATGGTTTCGGTCATGCCCCACCAGCCGATGATCTTGATGCCGAAGCTCTTGAACGGAGGCGGCTCCGCCACCGCCGTGCCCCACAGCCGGAAGCTGTGGTTGTTCGGCGTCTCCTGCTCCATCAGCGCCTTCAGGCAAAACGCGATGTTGGAATTCCAGGTGCAGCGATGCTCGAGCGCGACCTTCCAGAACCGGCTCGACGAGAACCGCGGCTGCACCACGCAGGTGCCCCCGACCCACAGGCTGGCCAGCATCGAATAGGCCAGCGCATTGGTATGGAACAGCGGCAGATAGGCGAGGTGCACGTCATCGCCGCGCAGCGTCTGGTGTGCAGCATTGATCTTGGCGCCCCACAGCGCGTTGGCGTGGGTCCACAGCACCGCCTTGGGTCGCGATGTCGTGCCCGAGGTATATTGCACGCTGCACGGCGCGGAGGGATCGGTGGCACGGCGCGGCCGGTCAGCGCTGTCGCCGAACAGGCTGTCGAACGATTCCGCCTTGGCGACCGGCTGCGCCGGTAGCGGCGAGCCCGGGTCGTGCGAGATCACCGCGATCCAGCGCAGTTTCCTGCAATTGGCCGAAACGAGGTCGGCGTAGGCCGGCTGGGTGATGCAGGCGACGGCGCCGCAATGATCGGCGAAGTACTCGATCTCGGCGGCGGCCGAGCGGGTGTTGGTGGTCACCGCGAGCGCGCCGAGTTCGACACAGGCGAACCAGCTCAGCAGAAATTCCGCGCAGTTATCGAGATGGATCAGCACCGCGTCGCCGGGCTTGACGCCGCGCGCCGCGAGACCGGCGGCGAGCGCGCCGACGCGGTCGTGGAATTCGCCGTAGCTCCAGCTTCGCGCCGGCGCGTCGAACGGCGCCCAGATGATGAACGGATGATCGCGGCGCGTTTGCGCGTGCAGCCGCAGCAGCCAGGGCACGTCGAGGCCGGCGAACGGACCCACCACGCCGGGCGCTTCGATCGGATGCGGCATTGCTTCTCTCCCTTGCTGCGCGCTCGGCGCGTTGGCGCGCTTTCCGGCTCCGGCCATCGGCCCCGCGGCGCGCGCATCTCGTTGGTTGCGGCCACCTTGTGCCATCGCCTGCGGTGGCACGCAATTCGGCCCGCCTCAACGGCCAATGCGCGAGCCGCAACGCTGCGCTCAGGGCCATGGGCGTGGCACGCAGCGCAGCGGCTGCTTGCAACTCTGCCGCACTGCAGCTTGAGCGCGATGGGTAGCTTGCTACACTCGTTTCGCCTCACGGCATACGGCCCGCGCGCCACGACGCGGCCGCACAGGGAGCAAACGATGATCACACGCCGCAGCGCGATCCAGGCGATCGCGATGGCTGCCACGGCGAGCACGCTGCTGCCGCGCCGCAGCCTCGCGCTCGACTATCCGACCCGTCCGGTCCGCTTCGTCGTCGGCTATCCGGCCGGCGGCGCCACCGACATCCTGGCGCGGCTGATCGGCGCTAAACTGTCGGAGCGGCTCGGCCAGCAATTCGTCATCGAGAACAAGCCGGGCGCCGGCAACAATATCGGCACCGAGGCGGTGGTGAACGCGCCGGCGGACGGCTACACGATCCTGCTGGTCAATCCGGCCAACTACATCAACGCCTCGCTCTATGCGAAGCTGAACTTCGACTTCGTCCGCGACATCGCCGGAGTCGCTGCCTTCAACCGTACCGCCAATGTCATGACGGTCAACAGTCAGGTGCCGTCGAAGACCGTCGCCGAGTTCATCGACTACGTCAAAACCAATCCCGGCAAGGTCAATCTCGCCTCATCCGGCAACGGCACCTCGGTGCATCTGTCGGGCGAGATGTTCATGGCGATGACCGGGGTGAAGATGCAGCACGTGCCGTATCGCGGCGCGGCGCCGGCGATCACCGACATGCTCGGCGGTCAGGTGCAGCTGATCTTCGACAACATGCCGTCGATCATCCAGCACATCCGCGGCGGCAATCTGCGCGCGCTGGCGGTGACCACGACAGAGCGCTCGGCGCTGCTGCCAGACGTGCCGACGCTGGCCGAAACCGTGCCGGGCTACGAGGCCAGCGCGCTGTTCGGAATGGGAGCGCCGAAAGCGACGCCGCCGGAGATCGTCGCCAGGCTCAACGGCGAGGTCAACGCGGTACTGGCCGATCCGGCCGTCAAGGCGCGGCTGGTCGAACTCGGCGGCGCGCCGCTGATAGGCCCCCCCGCGGCGTTCGACGCCATGATCGCGGACGAGACCGCGAAATGGAGCAAGGTGGTGAAGTTCGCCGGGCTCAAGGTGGAGTAGCCGGCCGCGCGCGCACCGTCTGTCGCGGGACGATGCGCCGCACCGCCGCGGCGATGAAACCATCGTGAATCCCGCTGCGGAAACCATCCGTCGCACGACGTCGTTGGCTTCGCATGTCGATTGAATGACATGTGCAACGACGAAAGGATGCGACACGATGAAAAACCTGGCCCTTGCAGCCATCGCCGTCGGCGCGCTCGGCGCGGCCCAATTGATGACCGCCCAACCCGCTGCCGCGAGCATCGAATATCCGTACTGCCAGCAGGGCGCGCTGCAGGGTTATCCGGGCGATTGCAGCTACCCGAGCTTTGCGTCTTGCAGCTACAGCGCACGCGGCACCGGCGGAAATTGCATCGCCAATCCCCGCTACTTTGCGCGCGGCGGCGGCTATGACAATCCGTACGATGCCTACGGCTACGCACCGGCCGGAGGCTACGGCGATTACTGAGCTCGGCGAGCGATCCGCGGCTCAGCCGCCGCGCTCCTTGCGGCTGTAATTGGAGAAGTGGCCCTCGCGCGCGGCCCGCGCGCGGGCGGCCTGGACCAGACCTTTGCTTTTGCCGGGCGGGGCCGGGCGCGACAGCAGCCGCTCCATCTTGCGGCCGCCGCAATGCGGGCAGCGCGGCTTGTCGGAAAGCCCGACCAGCAACTCGCTCTCTTTGTCGCAATTCCTACAATGAAATCCGTATAGCGGCATGGTCCGCACCTCCTGCTGCGCGTCGTCGCCAGCCGTGCAGAATCCGGACCATATGCAGGCGTCAATTATGACTGTGCGGCGCCGATCACCGCCAGCAGCGCGCTGCCATAAATCTCCAGCTTCTTGTCGCCGATCCCGGGGATGCCGCGCAGTTCGTCGAGCGTGCGTGGCCGTGTGGCGGCGATGCCGTCCATCGTCGCATCGTGCAGCACCACATAGGCCGGCACGCCGCGGCTCTTCGCCACTTCCGAGCGCCACGCTTTCAGAGCGGCGAACAGCGTGGGATCGCCGCTCGACTCCCGCGGCGCCGCGCCGACCAGGTCGCCGCGGCGCGACTTGGCGCGCGGCGGCCGGCCGGCGGCCTGTTCGCGCAGCATCACCTGCGCGTCGCCCTTCAGCACCGCGCGCGAACTCTCGGTGAATTTCAGCGCGCCGAACGCCTCGCTGTCCGGCGCCAGATGCCCGAGCGATACCAGCTGCCGGATCACCGCGCGCCACTGCTTCTCGTTGAATTCGCCGCCGATGCCGAACACCGACAGCTTGTCGTGTCCGAACTGAGAGACTCGCTCGGTCAGCCGGCCGAGCAGCACGTCGATCAGGTGCTGCGCGCCGAATCGCTGCCCGGTGCGATAGGCGCAGGACAACAGCTTCTGCGCCGGCACCGTGCCGTCGATCACCTTGGGCGGCGTCAGGCAGTTATCGCAATTGCCGCAATTGTCGTGCTGCGCGGTCTCGCCGAAATAGCCGAGCAGCCGCGTGCGGCGGCAGCCGGTGGATTCGCACAGGCCGACCAGTGCGTCGAGCTTGCCCATCGAGACGCGCTTGAACGCGTCGGAGCCGGTCGATTCGTCGATCATGCGGCGCTGCTGCACGATGTCGCTGAGCCCGTAGGCCATCCAGGCTTCGGACGGCTTACCATCACGGCCGGCGCGGCCGGTCTCCTGATAATAGGCCTCGATACTTTTGGGCAGATCGAGATGCGCGACGAACCGCACATCCGGCTTGTCGATGCCCATGCCGAACGCAATGGTGGCGACGATGACGACGCCGTCCTCGCTCAGGAAGCGGTCCTGATTGCGGGCGCGGATCTCGGCCGGCAGGCCGGCGTGATAGGGCAGCGCATTGAGCCCGGATTTGCGCAGCGTCTCCGCCACGTCCTCGACCTTGGCGCGCGACAGGCAATACACCACGCCGGAATGGCCGCGGTGGCGGTCGTCGATGAACGCCTTGAGCTGCGCCGGCGCGTTCTGCTTGTCGACGATTTCATAGCGGATGTTCGGTCGGTCGAAGCTGGAGACGAAGCACGGCGCGTCGGTCAGCGACAGCCGCTCGGCGATCTCGCGGCGGGTCAGCGCGTCGGCGGTCGCGGTCAGCGCGATCCGCGGCACGCTCGGGAATTTCTCGGCGATCGCCGACAGGCCGACATATTCGGGCCGGAAGTCGTGGCCCCATTGCGACACGCAATGCGCCTCGTCGATCGCGAACAGCGCGATTTTCGCGCGGGCGAGCAGCGCCAGACAACGCGGTGTCAGCAGCCGCTCGGGCGCGACGTATAAGAGGTCGAGTTCGCCTTTGAGCAGCTGCTGCTCGATCGCGTTGGCCTCGTCATAAGACAGCGTCGAATTCAGCGCCGCGGCGCGCACCCCGGCTTCGAGCAGCCCGGCGACCTGATCGCGCATCAACGCAATCAGCGGCGACACGACGATGCCGCAGCCGTCCCGCAGCAGCGCCGGCAACTGATAGCACAGCGACTTGCCGCCCCCGGTCGGCATCAGCACCAGCGCATCGCCGCCATCGGCGACATGCCGCACGATCGCCTCCTGCTGGCCGCGGAACCCGGGCAGCCCGAACACATGCTGCAGCGTCGACAGCATGCGGACGTCGAGGTCCTCGTCGGTTTCGCGGGGGGCGGAGCGGATCATGAAAGCGGGCAGGGAGGAGGAGCCATGAGGCTCTATAGCCCATTCCCGCCGATTCTGCCCATGAGGCAGTGCCGCTCCCCAACCGCAGCGCGCTCCCTCTCCCGCAAGCGGGAGAGGGAGCGCGTCGTGCGCGGGGCGCCTTACACAATCCTTGAGCCGCTCTTGCCCCAATATTGATCCCGCAGCAGGCGCTTGTAGAGTTTGCCGGTGGGGAGCCGCGGCAGTTCCTCGAGGAAGTCGATCGAGCGCGGGACCTTCTGGCGCGACAGCGACTGGTTGCAGAACGCGATCAGTTCCTGGGCGAGGTCGGCACCGGGGTCGACGCCCGGCATCGGCTGGATCACCGCCTTGACCTCCTCACCCAAATCCTCGTTCGGCACACCGAATACCGCCGCATCGGCGACCTTGGGGTGGGTGATCAGCAGGTTCTCGCATTCCTGCGGGTAGATGTTCACGCCGCCGGAGATGATCATGAAGGTGGCGCGGTCGGTGAGGTGCAGATAGCCGTCGTCGTCGACATAGCCGACGTCGCCGACCGTGCTCATGCTCCCGTCTTCGGAACGAGTCTCCTTGGTCTTGGCCGGGTCATTGAAATATTCGAACGGCGTCGCGGTCTTGAACCAGATCTGGCCCGGCGTGCCTTTCGGGCAGGGCTGCATCCGGTCGTCGAGGATGTGCAGGTCGCCGATCATCACCTTGCCGACCGTGCCGCGATGCGCCAGCCATTCCTCGCTGTTGCAGGCCGTGAAGCCGAGGCCCTCGGTGGCGCCGTAATATTCATGGATGATCGGCCCCCACCATTTGATCATCTGCTCCTTGACCTGCGGCGGGCACGGCGCGGCGGCGTGGATCGCGACTTCCAGCGACGACAGATCGTATTTGTTCCGCGTCTCCTCCGGCAGCTTCAGCATTCGCGAGAACATCGTCGGCACCAGCTGGCTGTGCGTCACCTTGTACTTCTCGATTAAGGCCAGATACTGCTCCGGATCGAAATGCTCCATGATGATCGCGGTGCCGCCGTCCCGGATGGTGAGGCCAACCGCGGCCTGCGGTGCCGAGTGATACAGCGGCGCCGGCGACAGATAGATCATGCCGTTGCGATACTTCCACAGCGTGTTGAGGAAGTGGAACAGCGGTAGCGGCTGCGACGGCGGCTGCTCCGGCAGTGGCCGCACAATGCCTTTCGGGCGGCCGGTGGTGCCTGACGAGTACAACATCGCGGTGCCGAGATGTTCTTCGGCGATCGGCGTATCGGGCAGATCCTTGGTAGCCTCGGCGAGGCCGACGATGCGCTCGCTCTCGGTGTCGCCATCGACCACGATGCACAGCGTCACTTTCGGGCACTCTTTCAGCGCCTCGCGGGCGACGTCGAGCTTGGCTTTTGAAGTGATCAGCGCGCGCGATTCGCTGTTGGTCAGGATATAGGCGAGCTCGGCCGGCGTCAGATAGGAATTGACGCAGGTGTAGTAATGGCCGCTGCGCTCGCCGGCGCCGCAGGCCTCGAGGTAGCGGTTGTTGTTCTCCATGAAGATCGAATAGTGATCGAGCCGCCGCAGGCCATGGTTGTAGAGGAGGTGCGCCAGCCGATTACTGCGGGCGTCGAGCTCCGCATAGCTCACGGTCTCGCCGGTCGAGGCCATGATGAAGGCGGGATGATCGGGGTGGGTTGTTGCGAATTGGCCGGTGTACATCGTGCTCCTCGCTGATGCGCCTGACTTCTGGTTTTTGTTGGTTCAGGTCTCTCCCCCGTCATTGCGAGGAGCGAAGCGACGAAGCAATCCAGCGCAGTGCACCGAGCTTCTGGATTGCTTCGCTACGCTCGCAATGACGGAGCCGTTGACGCGTCGCCCCTATGCCGCCAACTCCAAAATCTCCCGCACCTGCGCCGGGCCCTCGATCTTGCGCGGGTTGCGTGGGACCCACGGAGTGCCCATGGCCTGCGCGGCAATCTTGTCGAAATGCTCCGGACAAACGCCGACCTCCCGTAGCGAGCGCGGCATGCCGAGCACCCTTATCAGCGCGTCCAGCACGTCGCCGGCGTCCTTGCCCGGATGGCCCATCGCGGCGGCGACCAGCGCCTGGCGGTCGCGGTTGACGGCCTTGTTCCAGCGCATCACCGCCGGCAGCATCACGCAGGAGGTGTGGCCGTGTGGCACGTCGAACGCGGCGCCGAGCACGTAGCCGATGCCGTGGCTGGCGCCCATCGGCACGCCCGACGACAGCGCGCCCATCGACAGCCAGGTGCCGATCTGGCAGTCGAGCCGCGCGTCGAGATCGGCCGGGTCGGCCTTCACCCGCGGCAGCCCCGCCGCCAGCATCGCCAGCCCGTGCAGCGCCTGGGCGTCGCCGTAAGGATGCGCCTCGCCCGAGCAGATCGCCTCGACGCAGTGATCGACCGCGCGGATTCCGGTGGAGAGGAATAGCCATTCCGGGGTGTGCACCGTGATGGCCGGATCGAGGATCGCGGCCCGTGGCATCACCAAGGGATGCGCGAACTTCTCCTTCACCCGCGTCGCCTCGTTGGTGACGCCGGCCATGGCGCTGAACTCGCCGCCCGAGATCGTCGTCGGCACGCTGATCTGCCGCACCGTCGGCGCCACCGGCGCCGGCCGGTTGGCGACGCGGTCCATCTCGGCCACGGTGCGAATGTCGTTGGCGAGGCATATTTGCACCGCCTTGGCGCCGTCGGTGATCGAGCCGCCGCCGATCGTGACGATCAGGTCGGCATCCGCCGCCCGTGCCATCTCGGTCGCGGCGATGATGGCGCTGCGCGGCGAATGCGCCGGCATCGCATCAAATAATGCGGCGCAGCGCCCGCCGAGCGCGTCCCGCACCTTGGCGATTTCATCGGTGGTCCGGTTGAGGGTGCCGGAGACCATCAACAGCGCGCGCTGCGCGCCGATCCGGTCGAGCTGAGCGGCCACTGCCTGCGCCGCCGGCTGTCCGTAGACGACTTCCTCCATGGCGCCGAACACGACGCGTCCCTGCTGCACGTTATGTCACTCCCGCGGTGGCCGCTTTTGCGCGGCCTTGGCGGTGATCCTAGCAGCCGCGCGGCGTTCGGGAACAAGAAAAATCGTCGCGCGTCCGGCAGCGCCTGACATAGCGAGCCGGCAAGATGCGACGTTGGGCGAAGACAGCCGCCAAGGGGGTTGTCGGAGCGGAGGCCGCGTGGGACATGCGTGCAGCGCAGCGGGAGACAGAGCATGACCAAGGCGGTTCTCGGCATCATCGGCGGTTCCGGCATTTATGATCTACCGGGGCTCGAAGACGTCCGCGACGAGCAGATCGCGAGCCCATGGGGCGAGCCGTCGTCCGCGGTGCGGCGCGGCACGATCGCCGGGCTGCCGATCGTGTTCATGCCGCGCCACGACAAGGGCCACCGGCTGTCGCCGTCCGACATCAATTATCGCGCCAATATCGACGTGCTGAAGCGCGCCGGCGTCACCGACCTGATCTCGCTGTCGGCCTGCGGCTCGTTCAAGGAAGAGCTGCCGCCCGGCACCTTCGTGCTGGTCGATCAGTTCGTCGATCGCACCTACAAGCGCGAGAGCTCGTTCTTCGGCAAAGGCTGCGTCGCCCACGTGTCAATGGCGCATCCGGTGTCGCCGCGGCTGCGCATCCATCTGGCGGCGGCCGCCGACGCGGAGGGCATCGCCTGGGCGCGCGGCGGCACGTATCTGTGCATGGAAGGCCCGCAATTTTCCAGCTATGCCGAAAGCGTCACCTACAAGCAGCTCGGCTATTCGGTGATCGGCATGACCAACATGCCGGAGGCCAAGCTCGCCCGCGAGGCCGAGATCTGCTACGCGAGCGTCGCGATGGTGACGGATTTCGACTGCTGGCACCCCGACCACGACGCGGTGACGGTGCAGGACATTATCCGCGTGCTGAGTTCGAACGCCGAAAAGGCCAAGAACCTGGTGGCGCGCCTGGCGAGGGACTTCCCGCGCGAGCACGAACCCTGCCCAATCGGCTCCGACCGCGCCCTCGACACCGCGCTGATTACTCAGCCCGATGCGCGCGATCCGGAACTGCTCAAGAAACTCGATGCGGTGGCGGGGCGGATTTTGAAGGCGTAACCTCGTCATTGCGAGGAGCGTAGCGACGAAGCAATCCACGCCGCGTCGCGTCGCTGCGCTCGCAATGACGGAAACGCTGTGAGCGAGGCACCATGAAAGTCGACGGCATTCACACCCGCTCCATCTGGCTCGAGCCGGATGGCTGGACGGTGGCGGCGATCGATCAGCGGCGGTTGCCGCATGAGTATGTGATCGCCAAGCTGACCAATTGCGACCGGGCGGCGGATGCGATCCGCTCGATGCTGGTGCGCGGCGCGCCGCTGATCGGGGCGACGGCGGCCTACGGCATCGCGCTGGCGATGCGCGAGGACGCCTCCGATGCGGCACTGGGTCTCGCCTACAACAAGCTCATTGCGACTCGCCCGACCGCCATCAATCTGAAATGGGCGCTCGACGAAATGCGCCACGCGCTGCGTCCAATGAAGCCGGCCGAGCGCGTCGCGGCTGCGTATCAGCGCGCCGCCGAGATCGCCGACGAGGACGTCGCGATCAATCAGGCGATCGGCGCCAACGGGCTGAAGCTGATCGAGGCGATCGCTGCCACCAAAAAGCCGGGCGAGCGCGTCAATGTGCTGACGCATTGCAACGCCGGCTGGCTTGCCACCGTCGACTGGGGCACCGCGACGGCGCCGATCTATCAGGCCTTCGACAAGGGCATTGCGATTCACGTCTATGCCGACGAGACAAGGCCGCGCAATCAGGGCGCCTCGCTCACCGCCTGGGAGCTCGGCCATCACGGCGTCGACCACACCGTGATCCCGGACAACACCGGCGGCCACCTGATGCAGCACGGCATGGTCGATCTCTGCATCGTCGGCACCGACCGCGTCACCGCCGACGGCGACGTCTGCAACAAGATCGGGACTTATCTGAAGGCGCTGGCGGCGGCCGACAACAAGGTGCCGTTCTACGTCGCGCTGCCGTCCCCGACGATCGACTTCACCATCCATGACGGCGTGCGCGAAATCCCAATCGAACAACGCGACGCCGCCGAGGTCACCGACATGACCGGCCGAACGGCCGACGGCCGGATCGAAACCGTGCGGATCGTGCCGCCGGGCTCGCAAGTCGCCAATTACGGCTTCGACGTCACCCCGTCCCGCCTCGTCACCGGCCTGATCACCGAACGCGGGGTGCTCAAGCCGGACCGCGCTTCGCTGGCGGCGGCGTTCCCGGAACGGGTGGCGCGGGAGCGGCAGGCGTCGTAGCGACCACCGTGCCACGCCGTCATTGCGAGCGCAGCGAAGCAATCCAGCGATGTGGTGCCCGGCGTTTCTGGATTGCTTCGCTGCGCTCGCAATGACGGGGAGAGGACGGCATATTTGGCCATGAGCCCGCCAAGCGGGCCGCCGCGCCAAAGCCGCAATCGGGTCCTCTCCTTCACCGTCGTCGCCATCCGCGCGGCGGAAGGTCACGCGGGAAACTGCTCGCCTGCGGCGCCGTTGTCGCTATGCTCGGCCCGATGCGCCGGCCCGTTCCCGGCGAAGGATATGACGATGACCGACCAGCCCAGGCGGCCCGAGAAGCCGCGCTTCGAACCCGAGATCATTCCGCCCGGCGAGTCCCACGACCCGAAGGGAACGCGGATCTTCATCGACCAGACCACCAGCGAGCGCATCTTCGTCGGCCGGATCAGCCCGCTGCAGATGTTCATGCTGGCGATGGGCATCGGCGCGGTGATCGCCGTGGTTTTGGTGATCCTGCTCGGCGCGTTCCTGCTGTGGATCCCGATCGTCGGCCTGCTGATCGCCGCCGGCCTCCTGGCCGGGCTGCTGCGCCCATTGTTGTCCCGCCGCCGCTAGCCGTATCTGCTGAAGGCGCGCCTCCGTTTGATCCCGCGAGTGGATTGATCCATGTCAGCGAGCCGTCAGCCGCCGGCGCGGATGGTGCCGGTCAACGGGGGCATGGGAGAACCGGGCTTTGACCAGTGCGAGACGACGCCGGCCGATCATCGCGCTGATGCTGGCGACGCTGGCGCTCGCCGGCCTGCCCGCCGTCGCCCACGACCATAGCGGCCGCCGCGACCATGACGAGGCGCGGCTCGCGGTGCAGCGCGGCGAGATCCGTCCGCTCGCCGAATTGCTGACCATCGTCCGCGACAAGCTGCCCGGCGAGATCACCGGCGTCGAGATCGAGCGCCACCACGGCGAGTGGCTGTACGAATTTATCGTGATCGACAAGGCCGGCCGGCTGTTCGAGGTCTATGTCGATCCGCAGAGCGGCGAGATCCGCAAGACCAGGGAAAAGTGATGCGGGTGCTGGTGGCCGAGGATGATCGCCGGATCGCCGCGGATCTCGCGCGCGGGCTCGGTGCCGCCGGCTATGTGGTCGAATGCGTCGCCGACGGCGAGGATGCCTGGTTTCGCGGCGATACCGAAGACTACGCGGCGATCGTGCTCGACCTCGGCCTGCCGCGGATGGACGGCCTGACGATCCTGAAGCGCTGGCGCGAAGGCGGCCGGCGCACCCCGGTGCTGATTTTGACGGCGCGCGGCAGCTGGGCGGAACGGGTCGACGGTATCGACGCCGGCGCCGATGATTATCTGCCGAAACCGTTTCAGATGGAGGAACTGCTGGCACGGCTGCGTTCGATCGTGCGCCGCTCCGCCGGCCATGCCTCCTCGGTGATCAGCGTCGGCGACGTCTCGCTCGACGAGCGTCAGATGCAGGTCAGCGTGCGCGGCGTCCCGGCGGCGCTGTCGCCGCTGGAATATCGGCTCGCCTCCTATCTGATCCTGCATCGCGGCCGCGTGGTGTCGCAGTTCGAGCTTAGCGAAAACATCTACGGCCAGGACGATGCTCACGATTCCAACGCCATCGAGGTTCTGGTCGGCCGCGTCCGCAAGAAGCTCGGCGCCGAATTGATCGAGACGCGGCGCGGCTTCGGCTACATCGTCCCGGGAGACGGCGCGTGACGCGGCACTCGCTGCGGCTGCGGCTGATCGCCGGCGGCGCCGCGGCCATCCTGATCGCGCTCAGCGTCGCTGGTCTCGCGCTGACGATTCTGTTCGAGCGCCACGTCACCCGAACGATCGCCGACGATCTCGAGGTCTCGCTGAAGCAGATCCTCGCCGGCCTTGAAGTCGAGCCCGACGGCAGGCTGGTGCTGGCGCGCCCGCCCACGGATCCGCGGTTCTCCGAGCCGCTGTCGGGGCTGTACTGGCAGGTCGGCGACGACAGCGAACGGCTGCTGCGCTCGCGCTCATTGTGGGACGACCGGCTCACGGTGCCGATCGATCAGCCAGGACCGGGCGAGGTGCATCACCACGACATTGTCGGGCCCGCCGGCGGGAGGTTGTCGATCGTCGAGCGCCGCGTGGTGGTGACCATCGGCGGTCAGCCGGTGCCGATCCGCGCCATGGTGGCGGTCGATCTCGAACGCGTCAGCGCCGCCGGCCGCGCCTTCGCGCGTGACCTGGTGGTCGCGCTCGGTATTCTCGGCGTGGTGCTGGCGCTCGCCACCTCGGTGCAGGTGATGCTCGGGTTGCGGCCGCTGCGGGCGCTGCGCCAGGGCATCGCCGACATCCGCGCCGGGCGCAGCGATCGGCTGCCGCAGGCGGTGCCGGACGAGGTCCGGCCGCTGGTCGAGGAGGTCAACGCGCTGCTGGAGGCGCAGGCGCGCGAAATCGATCGCTCGCGCGACCGCGCCGCCGATCTGGCCCACGGCCTGAAAACGCCGCTCGCAGCGCTGGCGGCCGATGCGGCCCGGCTGCGTGAACGGGGTGAAGAGGGGCTGGCGCGCGACATCGAGGCGGTCGGCACCGCGATGAGCCGCCATGTCGACCGCGAACTGGCGCGCGCCCGGCTGCGCGGCGACATCCGCCGCGGTGCCGTCGCCCCGGTCGAGCTGGCGCCCTTGCTGCGGTCGCTGGTGACGATCCAGTCGCGCACGCCGGCGGGCGGGCAAATCGATTACCAGCTGGAGGTCCCCGACTACACGGCGGTACGGCTGGAGCGCACCGATCTCGCCGAAGTGCTGGGTAATCTGCTCGACAACGCCACCCGCCATGCCCGCAGCCGGGTCCGGATCAGCAGCAGCTGTGACGCGAGCGGCTTCTGCATTGTCATCGAGGACGACGGCGACGGTCTGGATGCCGACGCCAGCGCCGCAGTCCTCGGCCGCGGCATCCGCCTCGACCAGCGCGGCGAAGGCGCCGGCCTCGGCCTCGCCATCGTCCAGGACGTGCTGGGCGCCTATGGCTGGACCTTGCAGCTGTCCCGGTCCGAGCTGGGCGGGCTCAAGGCGAGCTGCTGCACGGGGTCGGCGGCGTAGTTGGTCTCTCACCCGTGTCCCGGGCGCGATGCGGCATTCTTATGCCGCTTCGCAGACCCGGGACCCCGGTTGCTTGAGCGAGCGGCTGCGAACCGGGGCCCGGATCTGCGCAGCGGCGTTGCACTCCGCAGCGCGTCCGGGGCACGGAGCCCGCCTTGCCATAAGCCCGCCGCGCGCTATATCCGAGCTTTCTCCATTCCCCCCTGTTCAGGATTGAGCGCTCCCTCATGACGACGACTGATACCGCCTCCGAGACGAAGCCGTTCCAGGCCGAAGTGGCTGAGCTTTTGAATCTGATGGTGCACTCGGTCTATTCCGAGACCGATATCTTTCTGCGTGAGCTGATTTCCAACGCCTCCGATGCGCTCGACAAGCTTCGTTACGAGTCGATTTCCAGGCCCGAGCTGATGGCGGAGGGCGGCGAGCCGAAGATCCGGATCATTCCGAAGAAGGCGCCCGACACCCTCACGGTGCGCGACAACGGCATCGGCATGGACCGGCAGGAGCTGATCGACAATCTCGGTACCATCGCCAAGTCCGGCACCAAGTCCTTCCTGTCCAAGCTGACCGAAGCCAAGGACGGCGCCGGACTGATCGGCCAGTTCGGCGTCGGCTTCTACGCCGCCTTCATGGTGGCCGATAAGATTACCGTCACCAGCCGCCGTGCCGGTTCGGCCGAGGTCTGGACATGGACGTCGTCGGGCGGCGCCGGCTTCGAGATCGCGCCGGGCACCGACGAAGATGCCGCGCGGGTCGAGCGCGGCACCGAGATCGTGCTGCATCTGAAGCCCGACGCGTCGAAATATCTCGAGGCGTATCAGATCGAGCGCATCGTCGGCGAGTACTCCGACAACATCCAGTTTCCGATCGAGCTGGTGCCGGAAGAGGGCGAGCCGCGGCAGATCAATTCGGCCAGCGCGCTGTGGCAGCGCTCCAAGTCGGAGCTGACCGACGAGGACTACAAGAAGGCGTATCAGCAGGTCGCGAACGCGTTCGACGATCCGGCGATGACGCTGCACTACCGCGCCGAGGGCCGGCAATCCTACGTGGTGATGCTGTTCGCGCCCTCCACCAAGCCGTTCGACCTGTTCGAGCCGGAGCGCAAGGGCCGCGTCAAGCTCTACGTCCGCCGCGTCTTCATCACCTCGGATGCCGATCTGCTGCCGCCTTATCTGCGCTTCCTGCGCGGCGTGATCGATTCGGAAGACCTGCCGCTCAATCTGTCGCGCGAGATGTTGCAGAACAATCCGCAGCTGGCGCAGATCCGCAAGGCGGTGACCGGCAAGGTCATCACCGAGTTTGAAAGCCTTGCCGAGAAGCAGCCCGAGCAGTTCGCCAAGATCTGGGACGCGTTCGGCCCGGTGCTGAAGGAAGGCATCTACGAGGACTTCGAGCGCCGCGAGAAGCTGCTGTCGCTGGCGCGGTTCACCACTACGGCCGGCGAGAACCGCACGCTGACGCAATATGTCGAGGCGATGAAGGAGAACCAGACCGAGATCTATTATCTGGTCGGCGATTCGATCGAGCGGTTGAAGTCGAATCCAAAATTGGAGTCGGCGACCGCGCGGGGCATCGAAGTGCTGCTGCTCACCGATGCGGTCGACGCGTTCTGGACCTCGGCGCCGCTCGATTTCGGTGGCAAGCCGCTGAAGTCGCTGAGCCAGGGCGACATCAATTTCGACCTGATCCCGAAGCTCGACGGCGACAACACCGACGGCAAGCCGGACGAGACCAAGGCCGACGAGGCGACCGTGATCGCGGTGATCAAGGACGCGCTCGGCGACCGCGTCAGCGACGTCAAGGCGTCGCAGCGGCTGACGGCGAGCGCATCGTGCCTCGTCGCCGGCGGCTTCGGGCCGGATCGCGAACTCGAGAAGATGCTGGCGCGCGCCAACAAGGGCGCCGCCACCAAGCCGATCCTCGAGGTCAATCTCGGCCATCCGCTGGTGACGGCGTTGGCGGATGCCAAGGCCGACAAGGCCGAGGCGACCGATTTGTCGTTCCTGCTGCTGGAGCAGGCGCAGATCCTCGACGGTGAATTGCCCGAAGATCCGGCGGCCTTCGCCGGCCGGCTCAACCGGCTGGTGCTGCGCGGTCTCGCGCATGGTTAGGGACTGACTAACAAACAGGGTTACCGCTTTTTTAATCCCTTAAGTGCACTCTGCTCGGCATCGTTGTGCCGAAGCAGAGTGTCCGATGAGCCGTCTCGTCCTAGCCGCCGCCGTCCTGACGGCGGCGCTGTCTCCCGCCGCCGCTGCCGATCTGCCGCGCTTGCTGCCGCCGGCCCCGCCCGTGCAGTGGAATTGGACAGGCCTGTATTGGGGCGCGCATCTCGGCGGCAGCTACGGCCAATCGTCGTTCACCGGCCCGTTCGGTCCGTCGCTGTACGGTGACCATGTGCGGACGCCGTCGGTGCTGGCCGGCGTGCAGCTCGGCTACAACTATCAGTTCGCGCCGAACTGGCTGGTCGGCGTCGAGGCCGACGTCAGCGCGCTGAATGGCGACGGCACCCAGACCTGCTTTGCGCCCGACGGCTTCATCCTGTCGGCAAATTGCCGCGTCAAGCATAACGCGATGGCGACCGGCACCGGCCGGCTCGGCTTTGTCACCGGCCCGGGCGGTCGCACGCTGTTGTACGGCAAGGCCGGCGTCGCCTGGCTGGCGCAGAGCATCGACATCGCCACCAATCCGATCGGCACGCAGACCAGCTCGAACGAGGGCCGTCTCGGCTGGACAGTCGGCGCCGGCATCGAGCAGGCGCTGGCGCCGGCCTGGTCGGTCAAGTTCGAATACGGCTACGCCGATTTCGGCAGCAAGACGATGGCGACGCCGGGCAGCTTCGCGCAGCTGTTCTATCCGAACTTCTACATTCCGGTGCCCGGCAGCACCACTTCGGTCAGCCAGACGGCCCACACCGTGAAGGTCGGCCTCAACATGAAGTTCGGCGGCGATGCCTATGCGCGGTTCGACGACTACGCGCTGCGCGGCGGGCTACGCGACGAGCCGGTGATCGCCGACGCCGAGATCGGCGCGCGGGTGTGGTACAGCTTCGGCCGTTTCCAGAAGGACCTCGGCGCCGGCGTCACGCAAGGCCGCCAGAACGTGCTGGTGTCGCGGCTGACTTACGACACCACGGCGGCCTCCGGCGAATTGTTCGGCCGGCTCAGCGGGCCGTCCGACCTGTTCATCAAGGGTTTTGCCGGCGGCGGCACGCTGACCAAGGGCGCCATGAACGACGAGGATTGGCTGATCTCGCGCCAAAGCGTGCCGTATTCCAACACGCTGTCGGATCCGGTGAAGGGCAGCATCGCCTATGCGACGTTCGACGCAGGCTATGACTTGATCCGCAATCGCGACGCCCGATTCGGCGGCTTCGTCGGCTACAACTACTACCGCGACAACAAATCCGCCTATGGCTGCATCCAGTTCGCCAATCCCAACGCCGGCTGCATTCCGAGTTTCCCGACATCGACGCTCGGCATCACCGAGAACGACACCTGGCATTCGCTGCGCCTCGGCGTCAACGGCTCGGTCGGTCTTGGCCGCGGCCTGACGCTCACCGCCGACGCGGCTTATCTGCCCTATGTGAAGTTCTTCGGCGAAGACAATCATCTGCAACGCCGCGACGTCAGCAACACCGTCTCGCCGGAGCGCGGCACCGGGCAGGGCGTGCAGCTGGAAGCCATCCTCTCGTATCAGTTCAACAATGCCTTCAGCGTCGGCGCCGGCGCGCGCTATTGGGCGATGTGGGCGACCACTGATGCCTACACCAATGCGTTCGGCTCGGCGTGCCCGTGCCAGACGCTGCCGGTCCGCACCGAGCGCTATGGAACTTTCCTGCAGGCAGCCTACAAATTCGACAGTCTGAAGTAGTTCAGGCTGTCCGCCGGCCGGTTCCGCACAACAAAAAATCCGCTGGTCCGCCGCCGGCTTCTTGAATAGGGTGCCGCCCAACCAAAAGCTGGGAGGCACCCTCGTATGAACTTCAAACTGTTCTCCGCCGCGCTCGCCACCACCGCGCTGATCGCCATTGCGCCGGCGTCCGCGCAAGGCGTCAAAATCGGCATCCTCAACGATCAGTCCGGCGTCTACGCGGATTATGGCGGCAAGGGCTCGGTCGAGGCCGCCAAGATGGCGGTCGAGGATTTCGGCGGTGAGGTGCTTGGCGGCAAGATCGAGATCATCTCGGCCGACCATCAGAACAAGCCCGACACCGCGGTGACGATCGCGCGTAAATGGTTCGACGTCGACGGTGTCGACATGATCACCGAACTGACCACCTCGTCGGTGGCGCTGGCGGTGCAGGACCTCGCCAAGGAAAAGAAGAAGATCGACATCGTGGTCGGCGCCGCGACGTCGCGCATCACCGGCGATGCCTGCCAGCCCTACGGCTTCCACTGGGCGTTCGACACCCGCGCGCTCGCGGTCGGCACCGGCGGCGCGCTGGTCAAGGCTGGCGGCGACACCTGGTTCTTCCTCACCGCCGACTACGCGTTCGGCTACTCGCTAGAGAAGGACACCAGCGAGATCGTCCAGGCCAATGGCGGCAAGGTGCTCGGCTCGGTGCGGCATCCGCTGAATTCGTCGGACTTCTCGTCGTTCCTGCTGCAGGCGCAGAGCTCCAAGGCCAAGGTCATCGGGCTGGCCAATGCCGGCCTCGACACCGCCAACTCGATCAAGCAGGCGGCGGAATTCGGCATCGTCCAGGGCGGCCAGAAGATGGCCGGCCTGTTGATGACGCTGGCCGAAGTGCACGGCCTCGGGCTCAAGGCGGCGCAGGGCCTGGTGCTGACCGAAGCCTATTACTGGGATCGCGACGACACCTCACGGCAGTTCGCCGAGCGCTACTTCAAGCGCACCAACCGGATGCCGAGCATGATCCAGGCCGGCACCTATTCGGCGACGCTGTCCTACCTCAAGGCCGTCAAGGCTGCCGGCACGAAGGACACCGACGCGGTGGCCAAGAAGCTGAAGGAACTGCCGATCGAGGACGCCTTCGCCAAGGGCAAGGTGCTGGAGAACGGCCGCTTCGTCCACGACATGTATCTGTTCGAGGTCAAGAAGCCCGAAGAGTCCAAGAAGCCGTGGGACTACTACAAGCAGCTCGCCGTCGTCCCGGGCGACCAAGCCTTCCCGGCCGCCAAAGACAGCGGCTGCCCGCTGACGAAGTAAGCGACAGCGGTTAGATCGAAACAAGAAAAGGCCGGCGCTTCGCAAGGGCGCCGGCTTTTTGTTTGATCGGGTCGCGCCGAGCACGGCGTAACCTCCCCCGCTTGCGGTGGAGGTCGGATCGCGCAGCGATCCGGGTGAGGGCTCTCCGCTCCGCGAGTCGCTGACTCACTGCGTGCGGCTCCCTCACCCCAGCCCTCTCCCGCAAGCGGGAGAGGGAGCGTGCTGTGCTCGGGTCAGGCGCCCAGCATCCGGTGCACCACGCCGTACACAGCGCCGCCCCACAAGCCCGCGGCGGCGACCATTTGCACGGCGAAGCCGGCGCCGCGTTTGCCGGCGGCTTGCGCGTAGCCGACCAGATACATGATGCGGCCGATGATCCACACCGCGCCGAGCAGCGCAGCGAAGGCGTCGCTGAGATAGTAGGCGAACAGCCACAGCGACGGCAGGAAGATCGGCATCCATTCCAGCGTATTGGCCTGGACGCGGAAGACGCGCTCGAAGTCCGGATTGCCCGTCGTGGCGGGCGCCTTGACGTCGTAAACCCCGCGCGCGCGGGACACCTGCAGCGTGGTGTAGAAATAGAACATGACCGCCAGCAGCGTCGCGATCGTGGTGTAGTGAAACATCCCGGCCTCCCAGTCCTCAGCCTTGTTCAGCGCCGGCTGACCGCCGGTTCTGCCCGCAGCTTGAACTCAATAGCCGGTCATCTCAAGATAGCCGATGCCGCTCTGGCTGCCGGTAAAACTGATCGGGCCTTCCCAATAGGGGAACCTGGTGCCCATCCAGCTCGACGGATTGAGTGGCGTGGTCTCGATCGCCAGTCCGTGGCCCGGCACGCTGACGCGCCAGCGCGTCGGCAGTTTGCGGCCGGCGGCCTCGGTGGTGCCGAGCGGCTGCAGCGCAATCGCATCCGGCGCGAGCTGTTCGGATCGGCCGTCGGTGCCGATCCAATTGCCGGCGAAGTAATGGCCGCCATCGCTCTGCCGCAGCCGGAACAGCATCACCTTGTCGCCGGACGATAGATGCAGCGAGAACCAGTCCCAGCCGGTCTGGTCGGAGGCCAGCGGCTGGCTGGAGAATTCGCGGTCCATCCAGGCGATGCCATCGACGTCGATCGGCTTGCCGTCCAGCGTCAGCGTACCGCGCGCCGTGAAGTAAGGCTGGCTGTAGTAATACGACGCCTGGCCGCGCTCGGATTTGCGCGAATAGCCGGCGTCGCCTTGCAGCACCAGCGGACGCTCGGCGGTGAGCCGCAGCCGGTAGGCGAAGTCGGCGCCTGACGCGGTGACGTCGAGCGGCGACAGCGTCGCGGCGTCGATCGCGTCGCCGCCGTGCAATGCCCAGTCGTCGATGACGGCGCTGAACGGCGAGGCCGTGACGCCGGCCTGGCCGATACCGCCGCGGGAAAACTTCTCGGCGAAGCGATGCGTGTCGGCGCTGGTCAGCGCCGCATGCGCCATCCACACCTGCTGATTGGCCCAGCCCTCGCGCGGCGGCCCGGGCGTCATCGCCTGGCGAAACAGCGTCCATTGCACGCCGTAGGCCTTGCCGGCCGCGTCCTTGAGATTTGCGGTCAGGTACCACCACTCGATGCGGAAATCCGGATGCGCGCCGTGATCCTGGGGGAAGGTCAGCGTACGGCCGGGGACCACCGGCGCGAACTCCCCGGCCTCGCTGCCGAGCCCTGCAAAGCCTTGCGCCCAAGCGCGCGAGCCGCAGAGGCCGACCGCCAGCAGTCCGCCTGCAAAGGAGCGACGTGACAGGAAGCTAGCGCTCATCGGCGAACACCTTCACCAGCCGCGCCGGCTGCATTCGCAGCAGCTTCAGGATCGGCAGCGCCGCGGCGATCAGCGACGCCAGCAGCGCGACGCCGAGCAGCTTCAGCAGCTCCCACGGAAACACCTCGAACGGCAGCCGCCAGCCGAACGCCTTGACGTTGACCACCGCGATCAGACACCACGCCACCAACAGCCCGAGCGGCAGCGCCAGCGCGGCGGTCAGCGCCGCCATCGACAGCGTCTTCATCAGCTCGACGACCGCGAGCTTGCGCCGGCTGATGCCGATCGCCCACAGTGGCGCGACCTGTGGCAGCCGCGAATTGCCGAGCGTCAGCAGGCTGGTCAACAGCGCAACGCCGGCGATGCCGAGCGTGAAGGCGTTGAGCGCCGTGGTCACCGCGAAGGTGCGGTTGAAGATACGTTTGGATTCGGTCTTCAGCGTCGCCTGATCGGCGAGGCTGCGATTGTCGAGCTTGAACGTGGCGCGCAGGTCGTCGACCAGCGCCGGCACGCGGGCGGGATCGACCCGAAGGCCGAACCGCGTCTGCGCCACGTCGGGGAAATGCGCGATCAGCGCCCGATAGTCGACGCCGAGCTGGCCGCGCGGATTGCCGTAGTCGGCGTAAATTGCGGCGACGCGTAGCGGCCAGGCGCCGCCGGCGGTTGGCACCTCGATGCGGTCGCCGAGCCCGAGCTTCATCCGCCGCGACAGCTGCTCGCTGATCATCGCGCCGTCGCCGCGCGCCACCGCATCCCAGACGTCGGAGGTTCGTTCGAGCAGCGGCCAGTTGTCCCGATAGGTCGGATCGTCCGCAAAGCCGATGATCTCCACCGGCCACTCGCCGAGCTTCACCTCGGCGCGCGCACCGGGCAGCAGGGCGGTGACTTCAGGGCGCTGCTTCAGCCACGCCTTGATCTCGGTCGCCTGCTGATCGCTGGCGGCGTTGAGATACACTTCGGCGGCGAGCCGGCCGTCGAGCCAGCGCACGAAGGTGCGGCTGAAGCTCTCCACCATGGTGCCGACGCCGACATTGACGCCGAGCGCCAGCAGCAGCGCCATCAGCGCCAGCGACAGGCCGGAGAGCTGCAGCCGGTTGTCGGCCCAGAACCACTTGGCCAGCGGCCGGTGCGAAGACAGTTCGCCGACCGCCAGCACCAGGCCGAGCACCGCCGGCAACCCGAGGGCCGCGCCGAGCAGGATCGCGGCCAGCACCGCGAACCCTGAGATCAGCGAGTCGCCGAAGATCAGAAAGCCGGCCGCGGCGACAAACACTAGCACGGCGACGCTGCCCTGGATCAGCAGCCAGCGCTGCTGGGCCTGCTGCCACGCGAACGCCTGCGCGGCGGCCAGCACCGGCATCCGCGCCGCCTTGATCAGGCTTGCGGCTGCGGCCGCGAGCGCGCCGAGGATGCTGATGCCGATGCCGGCCAGCCACCATTGCGGCTTCAGCGAAAGTTCTCCCGGGATCTGCGCCCCATACAGACCGCGCAGACTGGCGGCGACATCGGGCAGCAGCGTCGCGGCGATGAAATAACCGCAGACCAGGCCGATTAGTCCGGCGACGAGCGCAATCAGCGTCAGCTCGATCACCATCACGCTGTTCAGAAGCCGCGCCGAGGCGCCGCAGGCGCGCAGCGTCCGCAGCGTCGGCCGGCGCTGCTCGAAGGCGAGCCCGATTGCCGAATTGACGATGAACAGCCCGACCAGAAACGACAGCAGGCCGAACGCGGTGAGATTGAGGTGGAAGCTGTCGGTGAGCCGCTCCAGATCGGTCTCGGTGTCCGGCTCGACCCGCTTGAGCTGATCGCCGACGACGTCGTGCAGCGACATGCGGGCGCTCGTCGCTTTGCTGCCGATCAGCAGCCGCGACACCTGATCCTGCAGGCCAAGCAGGGGCTGCGCGAAGCCGATATCGGTCACCAGCACGCCCGGTGCGATCTCGGGCTGCGGCCGCAGGGGCGGCAGCGTGCCGCCGTTGCTCAGCGTCGGCGTCGCGCCTTCGCCGAGTTGCAACTCGCGCATCGTGTCGGGCGAGATCAGCGTCTGGCCCGGCGGCAGGATGAAGCCCTGCAGATTGGCGGTGCCGATCGTCGGCGCGGCGCTGGCTTCGACCGGCAGCGACAGCGGCTCGATGCCGGTCAGCCGCAGCGTGCGACCGCCCAGCCGGACCTGGCCTTCGACCACCGGCGACACCGGCCAGCCGGCGCGGCGCAGATCGACGAACAGCTGTTGCGGGAAGTGATCAGCATTCGGCGCGACGAGTGTCGCGGTGCGGGCGCCGCCGAGGGTCGCCGCGGCGCGGTCGTAGCTGGTGCGCGCCTGCGCGTTCAGCGCCTGCACGCCGCTCCACAGCGCGGTCGCCGAGATCAGGCCGATCAGCAGCGTGGCGAATTGCAAAGGATGCCGCCGCCAGTGGCTGAGCAGCACGGCGAGGATCCACAGCGCGCGCCTCAACGGATCAGCCCCGCATGCAGATGGACCCGCCGGTCCAGCATGCCGGCCAGCCGCTCACTGTGCGTCACCATCAGGAAGCCGCAGCCGGTGCGGCGCACGAGGTCGGTCGCCAGCGCCAGCACCCCGTCGGCGGTGTCCTCGTCGAGATTGCCGGTCGGCTCGTCCGCGAGCAGCAGCACCGGCTTCACCGCCAGCGCGCGGCCGATCGCGACGCGCTGCTGCTGGCCGCCGGACAGCTGCTCGGGATAGCGCTTCAGCAGCGCGCCGAGCCCGAGCCGTTCGATCAGCTCAGCCTGCCACGCCGCGTCATGCCGGCTGGCGAGCCGGGACTGGAAGGCGAGGTTGTCGGCGACGGTGAGGCTCGGGATCAGGTTGAACTGCTGAAACACCAGCCCGAGCCGGTCGCGCCGAAACGCGGCGCGTTCGGCGTCGGCGAGCAGCGCGATGTCGGCGTCGCCGAATCGGATGCTGCCGCCATCGGGCTGATTGAGGCCTGCGATCAGATGCAGCAGCGTGCTCTTGCCGCTGCCGGATTCGCCGGTCAGCGCGACACTCTCGCCGGCCGCGAGCATCAGGTCGACGCCGCGGAGCACCGCGACGCTGTCCTGCCCGGAGCGGTAGGATTTGGTCAGGCTGGAGACGCTCAGCATTGCGGCGTCATCCGGCCGCTGGCGTTCCTGCCGCGATCGTCAATTTTCAATTCGAGATGTCCCGGTCAGCCATGTTGGGTCGATATGGTGGCCGGCGCAATACGACTCAATAACCTGCGCGGCCTTATTGGTTACAGCGTAGCGCCGGATCCGCGCGACGATGCGGCAACGCAAGATTGCATCGCCCGCGGATCGGTTGCAGCATTGCGCAAACTCGCCGCAACAGCGGCGCAAGAACAATGAGTCGGGAGGCCACCTTGCACAGTCCCACGCCGAAGGGCGCCTGGAGGATCACTTTCCTCCTGTTCCTGTTCATGGTGGTCAACTTTGCCGACAAGATCGTGGTCGGGCTCGCCGGCGTGCCGATCACCCGCGCCCTGAAGCTGACGCCGGAACAGTTCGGCCTGCTGGGCTCCTCGTTCTTCTTCCTGTTCTCGATCTCGGCAGTCGCGGTCGGCTTCCTGGTCAACCGCGTCGCGACGCGCTGGGTGCTGCTGGTGCTGGCGCTGATCTGGGCGGTGGCGCAATTCCCGATGGTCGGGGAAGTCAGCTTCACCACGCTGCTGATCTGTCGCATCATCCTTGGCGCGGGCGAAGGGCCGGCATTCTCGGTCGCCGCCCATGCGATCTACAAATGGTTTCCCGACGACAGGCGGACCTTGCCGACCGCGATCCTGTCGCAGGGCTCGGCGTTTGGAGTGATCCTGGCGGTGCCGGCGCTGAACTGGATCATCGTCAATCATTCATGGCACTACGCGTTCGGTGCGCTCGGCATTGTCGGGCTGATGTGGGCGGCGGCCTGGCTGGCGCTCGGTAAGGAAGGTCCGCTGGTGCCGACCGCCGCGGCCGCTGCCGCCGAACCGCGGATTCCCTATGCGCGGCTGTTGACCTCGCGCACCTTCGTCGGCTGCGTGGTCGCGACCTTCGGGGCGTTCTGGGCGATGTCGCTGGGGCTGACCTGGTTCACCACCTATATCGTCGCCGGGCTCGGCTTCAGCCAGCACGACGCCGGCCTCATCTCGATCCTGCCATGGGTGTTCGGCGCCGCGATCGTGCTGTGCACCGGCGCGGTGTCGCAGGCGCTGACCACGCGCGGCGTGTCGACGCGGCTCGCCCGTGGTGTGCTCGGCTCGCTGCCGCTGATTGCTGGCGGCGTGATCCTGCTGACGTTGCCGCTGATCGATAGCCCAGGGCTGCGCATCGCCGCGCTGGTGGTCGGCTCGGGCCTGTGCGGCTCAATCTATGTGGTGTGCCCGCCGATGATCGCCGAATTCGCTCCGGTGTCGCAACGCGGCGCCGCGATCGCGATCTACGGCGCGCTGTACACCCTCGCCGGCATCGTCGCGCCTCTGGTGATGGGCGCCGTGGTGCAAGGCGCCGCCGCGCCGAACGACGGCTACCTGCTCGGCTACATGATCAACGGCGCCGTGATGATCGGCGCCGGCCTGCTCGGACTGCTGCTGCTGTGGCCGAACACCGAGCGAGCGAGGCTGTTGAACGCCGCCGCGCCCGCTGCGGTCGGCCTACGCACGCCAGCGTGACGAGCTTGCTGTCAGAAATGCAGAAGGCGTGGATCGTGTAGGATGGGTTGAGCGCGGCGAAACCCATCGGCCACGCGCGATACGCTCGATGGGTTTCGCTGCGCTCAACCCATCCTACGGGCCTCACTTCGTTGAACTCTGTGGTCAACCGCACACGCCGGCTTGATAACAACCACGTCATGCCCGGGACGAGCCCGGCCATGACGTGGTGAGGTGGTTGCTGTACTAATTGACCCTTACTGGCTCGCTGCGTCCGTATTGTAGACTTCGCCTTCGGGCACCCAGCTCTTGCCGTCGAATTTGGCGATCTGCATCTGGGTGTAGGGAGCGTAGCGGTCGGGGCGGGTGGAGATCTTGATGCCGGGCAGCAGCAGCGGCGCTGCGGTCGGCTTGATATTTGTGGCCTGCTTCAAGAGGTTGTCGCGGGTGAGGTTGTCGCCGCAGGCTTCCAGCGTCTTCACCGTCATGTAGGCCGAGATGTAGCCGGTGACGGTGGAGCCGTCGGCGATGTCGCCTTTCGGGTACCACTTGGCGAGGAATTCCTTGAACTCCTTGACGTCGGCGTCGTTCTCGAACCGCGGGTCGGTCGGCGTCTTGGCTGCCAGCGCGGTGAGCAGGCCGGTCGAGGCTTCCTTGCCGGCGGGCTCGAGCACGCCCTTGATCGAACTCGACACACTGACCACGAAGTTCAGCGGCTTCCAGTTCAGCTCGTGCACCTTGCGGATTGCCTGCGCGCCGAATTTCGGCGTCGCCATCGTGAACAACGTGTCGGCGCCGGACGCCTTCAACGCGACGACCTGGGAGTCGACCGTCGGGTCGCTGACCTCGTAAGTGACCTCCTTGACGATCATGGTCTTGGCCTTGTCGCCGAGACCATCCTTCAGGCCCTTGACATAGTCCTTGCCGGCGTCGTCGTTCTGCGAGAACACGCCGAGCTTGGCGTCGGGTTTGTTCTTCAGAAGGTACTTCGCGAAGATCATGCCCTCCATCTGGTAGGGCGGGTAGAGCTGCGTGGTCCACGGGAAGTTCTTCGGATCGTCCCACTTCGCCGCGCCGGTCGAGATGAACAGCTGCGGCACCTTCTTGCCGTTGAGATATTTCTGGATCGCCGTGTTGGTTGGCGTGCCGATGGTGCCGATGATCGCCAGTACCTCTTCCTGCTCCACCAGCCGCCGCGTCTGTTCCACCGTCTTGGGCGGCGAATAGGCGTCGTCGAGGCTGATCATCTTGATCTTGCGGCCGTTGACGCCGCCTTTGGCATTGATCATTGCGAAGTACGCGTCTTCGACGTGGCCCTGTACGCCGTAGGCCGAGGCCGGGCCGCTATACGGCATGGTCTGCCCGATCTTGATCTCGCTGTCGGTGACGCCGGGGCCGTATTGCTTTTGGGCGGAGGCCGGCTGGGCCGCTGCGACGGCGAGTAGTCCGGCCGCGAGCAGGGTGAGGCGGGTGGTCATGGCACTTCCTCTCTTTGGTTGAAGCCGCACTCTGCGGTGCGGGCTGTTCGATCGTCCGTGCTCTTGATGGCACGCGCCGATCGGGCCGACGCTGTCACGCGGCCGACGCCAGTTCAATTGATTTGAAGAGGAAATGCACGCCGCAGCGCAGCGCGAAGACTAACAGCACGCCGGAGAATTCATTGCGGCGGAATAAGCGGTCGGCGGAGGGGGAGATACGTCGTTGATGGGACTGCGATCGGCGGTCAGTCGCAGCACTGCTGCCACACAACGTCGCACCGGGTGATCACCGAACCAGGGTCAAAGGTCGCGCTGTTCGTCGTCGCGGTCGCGCTCGGGCGCGCAGATGTCGCCGGTGTCGTAGAGGTCCTCGTCCGGAACGGGGGCAGGCGCCGGCTTCTTGGTCGCGGCATCGTCCGCCGGCGCCTTGTCCTTGCGGATCTTCTTCGACTTGATCTTCTGCCAGCTCATCATCGTGGTGGATCCCCTCGTGGCGGGGCTGAACCGCGCCGTGGCGCGATTCAGGTCCGTCGTCGTGCTGCGTCGGCGAATGCTCGCCGGCAGGTTTAATGTAGTGCAGGATCAGTGCCGCTCAGCCGCGAATTGCACAGGGCAGCTTCGCGCGGCCCGCATTTGCGGGGCCCGGTCGAACTCAGGTGCGGTGGCCGCCCTTCTGCTGCTCGGCCAGCCAGTCCGACAGCGCGCGCGCAGTCGCTTCGGCCTTCTTGCCGGCCGTATTGCGGCTGGCGGTGGTCTTGCCGGCGCCGGCCTTGGCGCGCTTCGCCTTGGTCGGAGCGGCACGTTGCGGTTCGGCGGCTTCGCGTGCCAGACGCAGCGCCCGCAGCCGCGCCATGTTGTCGAGGGTCGCCTTCGCGGCGGCGTCGCGTTCGGCTTTGCCGCCGTCGGTCTCCTGTGAGGCTGCGGAGCGTGCAGCGGGGCGAGAATTTTCGTCGTTCGTCATTCGTCCACGTCGATTGTCTTCGGGGAATTGGGAAGCGCGCGGTGTAGCAAGAAAAACGGCCCCGGGACAGCTTTTGCTGCCGGGGCCTGTCATGCACGATAGTCGATGTGAAGGAACGTGATGTCCGGTCAGAACGTCACGCCGGCCTTGGCCAGATAAGTGCGGCCCGGCAGCGGATAGGCGCCGTAGCGGCCGGGCGTGAAGGTGCTGGCCACCGCGTAATCATAATATTGCGCGTTGAACAGGTTGATCACGCTCAGCGACCAGAAAAAGTGGTCGACTTCGCCGCTCAGCTTGACGTCAACCGTGCCGTTGGCCGGGATCTTGACCTGGCTGTTGGCATTGTCGCTGTCCATGAAGCGGCTGCTCCACACCCGCGCGGTGGCGTCGAACACCACGTATTTCTGCCAGACGTTCCAGGTCACGCCGGCATTCGCCGTATAACGCGACACCAGCGGCACGTCGTTGCCGGAGAAAGGGCCTTCGCGGAACGTCGCGTGGGTGTAGGCGGCCCCGCTGCGCAGCAGCAGATTGTCGCTGATGCGCACGGACGAGCTGGTCTCGGCGCCGGTGCGGCGGGTCGGATCGAGGTTGGTATTGTAGAAGTTCACCGGGTCGTAGCGGATCTCGTTGGTCAGATCCATGTTGTAGACGCTGGTCTGCATCTCGAACGGCCCGGACTTGATGCGGAAGCCGCCCTCGACGTCGACCGAGGTCTGGGTCTTCAGCGCGAACGTGCCTGGAATAGGATTGAAAAACGCGTCATAGGACGGACCCGAAGCGACGCGCTCGTCGACATTCGGGGTGCGGAAGGCCCGCGCGGCGCGGCCGAACACGCTGAACACGTCATTGAAACGATGCTCCAGACCGACATGCAGCGCGTGCTGGGTCTCGGTGCTGTTCAGCGGCAGCGCCTGCGCTTCGCCGAAATAGCCCGGTGCCAGCGGGTTCAGCCGGTCGGCGGCGTCGAGCTTCATGCTCTGCACGCGCCCGCCATAAGAAAAGTCGGTGGTCGGCAGCACCGCGATGCTCTGCTGCCAGTAGCCCGCCAAGGTCTTCTGCGACAGGTTGTAGACGTGCACCGGCGGCGTGCCGCGATACTGGCCGCGATCGGAATCGTAGGTCGCGTCGTAATAGTCGAGGCCGGTCAGGATGTTCGACGACAGCCCGAAGAACGCGTTCTTGATGCTCAGCCGCGGCGTGATCGACCAGGTCTGCAGATGCGCGTCGAACGAGCTGGCGCTGAACGGCGACAGCGGTACATCACCGAAATAGCCGGCCTGCTGCCGCTTGTCGCGCACGCCGCCATCGACGATCAGCTCGGCGCCGTCCCACAGCGATTTGGTGAAACCGGCCGTGAGATTGGCGCCCTGCTTGTCGGCATAATCGAACGGCGTGTTGGTGCCACGGCGGTCGGTCTGCAACTGATTCAGGCCGATCGACGGATCCACGGTGCGCGAGCCGGGCAGGCCGAGATGCTGGTTGTCGCCCGAGATGTTGATGAAGGCGCTCAGGTCGGGCGTCGCATAGCGCACCTCGCCGACCGCATTGTTCTGGTCCAGCGCATTGTTGGCGCGGTACCCGTCAGAGCGGACGCCGTTGGCGAAGACCGAGCTCGACCACGCTCCGGAATTGAACGCCGCCGACACCGCGGCGAGGCGCTGGTTGAACGAGCCGACACCGCCTTCGGCGCGGAACGTCGCCGGCGGGCCGCCGGCGCCGGTCTTGGTGACGATGTTGATGACGCCGCCGACCGCGTTGTCGCCGTACAGCACCGCGCCGCTGCCGCCGCGGGTGATCTCGATGCGCTCGATCGACTGCAGCGGAATGCTCGACAGATCGACGCCCTGCAGGTCGAGATCGTTGAGGCGGCGGCCGTTGATCAGAAACAGCGTGTTCGAGGTCGCGGTGGCGCCGAAGCCGCGCAGATCGACCGACGAGCCGGTGCCGTTGACGCCGCCATACAAGGACGTGGTCTGCACGCCCGGCGTCTGCGCGATGATGTCCTGCACGGTCTGCGCCGGCGAATGCGCGATGTCGTCGGCGGTGATTACCGTGCTCGACGTGCCGACGATGGCGTTGCTGGTGCGGGTCGCGGTGACGTCGATGGTCGGCAGCATGTCCTGCGCCGAAGCCGGCGCGATCGCCGCGATCAGGCTGGAGGCCAGGATGGTGGAACACAGCAGCGCGCGCCTGCGCGGTGCAGCGGAGTGAGATGACGGCATGGACAAACCTCGGCCGGACGTTCAGTGGCACGTCACAGCGAACGAGGCGTCACCACGCTTGCGCGGAAGGTGAAACCAGTGCCTGCAATTCCCGACCGGCACTCTCGCGTGTGACCACGACTGACGGCAGGTCTCCTGGCTCGCGGGTGATATCTTCCGTCGCCTTCCCAGGGCCGAGGTCCCAGTGGCATTCCGACAGAAGTCGTACCGCTTACAGTTGCGGGAACAGCTGCGGCCTGAGAGCGAAGCTCCGCACCGCATTCCCTTTTCATCCCCGTGAGGGGAACCGTCAGGCTCAACTAGAAGTATCGCGCGATGCGGAGTCAATTCGCCGTTAGCGCTCGCCGGTCCGGATCGGGTCTCAGTCTGCGGGATTGTCCCGGGTTGTTGCTTGCGAGTAACAATGCGGCTTGATTCAGCTCAACAAGGCATGGTGGTGATGGCGGAGTATGTGGTCGAGTTCGGCAAGAACGGCCGGCCGGTCGAGGCCGATGGCCGGCTCGATGCCGCCGCGTTTCATCGCAATCAGCAGGCGATCCGTGACGTCCTCGCGCGGCTGCTGCACGGCGTGACCGGCGACGTGCTCGAGGCCGGCAGCGGCACCGGCCAGCACGTCGTCGCCTTCGCGCGTCAACATCCCGAGATCGTCTGGTGGCCGAGCGACATCCATCCGCAGCATCTGAGCAGCATCGCCGCGTGGCGCGCGGACTCCGGCCTCGCCAACATCCGGGAGCCGCGGCGGATCGATCTGTCCGATCCGTCGTGGCCCGCCGAGATGCCGAGCGACGGCGGTCCCGCCTCGCTCGCCGCAATGTTCAGCGCCAATGTCGTCCACATCGCGCCGTGGCCCGTGGCGCAGGGGCTGTTCGCCGGCGCGGCGCGACTGCTGCGGCCGGATGGCCAACTGGTCCTGTATGGGCCGTTCAAGCAGGCCGGTGCGCACACCGCGCCGAGCAATGCGGCGTTCGACGCCAGCCTGCGCGCCGCCAACCCGGCGTGGGGCGTGCGCGATGTCGGCGAACTGGAGCAGCTCGCGAACAGCGTTGGTCTCCGGCTCGTCGAGACCATCGCAATGCCGGCCAACAATCTCATCCTGCGCTTCGCCCGCAGCGGCGAAAGCTGAGGCCCGCGCATAGGTTCGCGGCGCCTGCGGCGGTTGATCGCAGGGCGGCGCCTCCTATGATGCCGGCCGATTCCACGGCCGGGCGATGCACCGGCCGGACAAAGGGCGGAACTCCCGATGGTTGACGCGACCGCGATGGACGGCATCTCTGGCGACGCACGGGCGCGCTCCAACGTCTGGCGCCTGGCCGCCGCGCAGGCGCTGACCGGCGCCAACTCGGCGGTGATCTTCGCCACTGGCGCGATCATCGGGGCCCAGCTGGCGCCGAGCGTGGCGCTCGCCACCGTGCCGATCTCGATGTACGTCGTTGGGCTGGCCGCCGGCACGCTGCCGACCGGCGCGATCGCGCGCCGCTACGGCCGCCGCGTGTCTTTCATGATTGGCGCCGGCTGCGGCGCGATCACCGGGCTGCTCGGTGCGCTGGCGATCCTCTGCGGCTCGTTCGAGCTGTTTTGCGTCGCCACGTTTCTCGGCGGCCTCTATGGCGCGGTGTCGCAATCCTATCGCTTTGCCGCCGCCGATGGCGCCAGCGCTGCGTATCGGCCGAAAGCGGTGTCGTGGGTGATGGCCGGCGGGGTGTTCGCCGGCGTACTCGGTCCGCAGCTGGTGCAGTGGACCATGGATATCTGGCCGCCATATCTGTTTGCCGTCAGCTATCTGGTGCAGGCCGCGGTCGCTTTGATCGCGATGGCGGTGCTGTGGAGCGTCGATGCGCCGAAGCCGCAGCCGGCCGACTTCGCCGGCGGGCGCCCGCTGCTCACGATCGTCCGGCAGCCGCGCTTCATCGCCGCGGCGCTGTGCGGCGTCATCGCCTATCCGATGATGAATCTGGTGATGACCTCGGCGCCGCTGGCGATGCAGATGTGCGGCCTGCCGGTCAGCGATTCCAATTTCGGCCTGCAATGGCACATCGTGGCGATGTATGCGCCGAGCTTTGTCACCGGCTCGCTGATCGCCAAATTCGGCGCCCCGCGCGTGGTCGCGCTCGGCCTGGCGCTGGAAGCGGCGGGCGCCTCGATCGGCATCATGGGAATCACCGCCCCGCATTTCTGGGCGACGCTGTTCGTCCTCGGCATCGGCTGGAATTTCGCCTTCGTCGGCGCCTCTGCGCTGGTGCTGGAGACGCATCAGCCGAGCGAGAAGAACAAGGTGCAGGCGTTCAACGACTTCCTGGTGTTCGGCATGATGGCGCTGGGCTCGTTCTCGTCGGGGCAATTGCTGGCGAATTACGGCTGGACCACCGTCAACCTGACGGTGTTCCCACCGGTGCTGCTCGGCCTCGTCGTGCTGGCGATCAGCGGTTGGTCGAAGCGGCGCGCGGCGATCGCCGCGACCGCCGTGCCGGATCGCGCCCTATAGATACGATCATGAGACGACCGGCCGCCAAGCGCCGGCAACATTGGGGGAAACACCATGCAGTCCTGCTGGACGCCGGCTGATCATCGCTGATGGCTGGCACGCAGCCCGACGAGGCCTCGATCCGTTATGAAGGCTGGCGCATCGTCGCGGTGTGTTTCGCGGTCGCCACTTTCAGCTGGGCGCTGGGGTTCTACGGCCAGTCGGTTTATCTCGCCGAGCTGCAGCGGCTGCACGGCTGGCCTGCGTCGCTGATCTCGACCGCGACGACGTTCTTCTATCTCGGCAGCGCGCTGCTGGTCGCGTTCGTCGGCGATGCGATCCGCGTGGTCGGGCCGCGGACCTGCCTGCTCGGTGGCCTTGCCGCCACCGCGCTCGGCACGGCATTGCTCGGCCGCATCGACGCGCCCTGGCAGCTCTACGGCATCTATGTGCTGCTCGCGATCGGCTGGGCCGGCACCAGCCTCGGTGCCATCACCAGCACGCTCGGGCTGTGGTTCGACAAGCGCCGCGGCATGGCGATCAGCTTGGCGCTGAACGGCGCCAGCTTCGGCGGCATCGCCGGCGTGCCGCTGTTGGTGCTGGCGATCGGCCATCTCGGCTTTGCCGGCGCGACGCTGGCGGTGGCGCTCGCCTCGCTGCTGCTGATCGCGCCGCTGGTGGCGCTCCTGGTTGGCCGCCCGCCGGCGCATCCGGCAAGCGGCGCGGGGGTGGGGGCGGTGCAGGCGCTGTCGTCGGGAGCGGTTCGCCGCCACGCGTTGCGCGACAGGAACTTCCTGATCGTCACCATCGCGTTCGCTCTGGTGCTGTTCTCGCAGGTCGGCTTCATCGTCCACGTCATCGCCTATCTCGATCCGCTGATCGGCCGCGAGCGCGCCGCCGCCGCGGTGTCGCTGCTGACCATGATGGCGGTGGTCGGCCGCGTGCTGATGTCGGCGGTGATCGACCGCATCGATCAGCGGCTCGCCTCCGCGCTCTCCTTCGCCAGCCAGGCTGCGGCGCTGACGCTTCTGTTGATGACGCGTGACCCCGTACTGATGCTGGTGGCCTGCGCGCTGTTCGGGTTTTCGGTCGGCAATCTGATCACGCTGCCGGCGCTGATCATCCAGCGCGAATTCGCGCCCACATCTTTCGGCGTGCTGGTCAGCCTCAACACCGCCATCAACCAGGTCACCTACGCGTTCGGCCCCGGCGTGGTGGGATTGCTGCGCGATGCGTCGGGCAGCTACACGCTGCCGTTCGCGGCCTGCATCGCGCTGGAATTGATCGCGGCGGGGTTGATTTTAGTGCGCAAGTAATCGCCCGTAGGATGGGTTGAGCGCAGCGAAACCCATCACCCGCGGCCGATGGGTTTAGCTCCGCTCAACCCATCCTACGAGCCACATTCCCCGTCATTCCGGGGCGCGCGCCTTCGCGCGCGAACCCGGAATCTCGCAGTTGTGGAAACGTGGGAGTCGCAGAACGCTGCGAGATTCCGGGTTCGCGAGCTGCGCTCGCGCCCCGGAATGACTCGGGGAGGGGCCGAGCTAGGCCTCGCGGGAGCGAAGTAAGTCCTCAAGGTCCAACCTGCGCGTAAACATCGCCAGCTTTCCCTCTGCCGTTCGCGGCCATTCCGCCTCGGGCCTGTCACGATACAGTTCAACGCCGTTCTGGTCGGGGTCGCGCAGATACAGCGCTTCGCTGACGCCGTGGTCGCTGGCGCCGTCGAGCGTGATGCCGGCGGTCAGCACGCGGTGCAGCGCGTCGGCGAGCGCCGCGCGGGTCGGATACAGGATCGCGGTGTGAAACAGCCCGGTGGTGCCCGGCGGCGGCGGGCTGCCGCCTTTGCTTTCCCAGGTGTTCAACCCGATGTGGTGATGATAGCCGCCGGCCGAGATGAACGCCGCCTGATCGCCCATCCGCTGCATCAGCTGAAAGCCGAGAACGTCGCAATAAAACCCGAGCGCACGTTCGAGATCGGCGACCTTGAGATGGACATGGCCGATCCGGGTGCCGGTCGGGATGGGAAATGTGGCGGGTGCTGACATCGAGGCTTTCTCTTTCCGTCATCACCGAGCCGACGCGCAGCGTCGAGACCGGTGATCCATCTCATGTGAGAAGGATGGATGCGCGGGTCAAGCCCGCGCATGACGGCATTGGGCGGCGATTACGTCAGCTCCGGTGTTTCACCGCCCGGCAGCGGAAATTCGTAGGTGTTCAGCGTCATCGACACCATCGTGTAGTAGCCGCACAGACCGATCACCTCGACAAGCCCGCGTTCGCCGAGTGTCTGCATCGCGGCGTCGTACAGCGGCAGCGGCAGGCCCTTCGCTTCGTGCAGCGCGCGGGCGACGTCGTAGATCATCTGCTGTTTCGGATCGCTGATCGCCGGCGTGCGGCGATCTCGGATCGCGTCGATGATGGTCGGGTCGAGCCCGCCGTCCAGCGCCATCTTCTTGTGCGCGTACCATTCGAACTGCGCGGTCCAGTGCCGCGCCGTCACCAGGATGGCGAGTTCGGACTCCGCTGCCGTGAGCGACGTATCGTAGCGCAGGAAGGCGCCGAGCCGCGTGGCGTGCCGCGCCATCTCCGGGCTCGCCAGCCACGCCATCATCGGCGGCGGCGGGGTGCCGCGCTTGCTGGCGATCGACTCCTCATAGATGGCGCGCTGCTCGTCGCTCATCTCGGCCGGTGTGGGCAGTTTCAGGCGCATGGAAACGTCCTTGCTGGGAGGCGCGACGGCGCGCGGGATCGAATTTCGGGACGCGAAACGTGCCGCGTTTGCGGCTGAAACGCCAGAGCGCGCCGTGCATGGCGCTGCGCAACACGGATATTGAATTTCGCCCGCCGGCCGCTAAGGTCCGGCCCAATCAAATGCAACGCGGGCGTCAAACCCGCCCGGTGGATGGGAGCCCCGATGACCGACACCTCCGATCTCGAACGTTTCCGCGCCGAGACCCGCGCCTGGCTCGAGGCCAATTGCCCGCCCGAGATGCGCAAGCCGATGCAGGGCGACGAGGACAATTTCTGGGGCGGCCGCAACGCCAAGTTTGCCTCGGAGCCGCAGCGCGTCTGGTTCGAGCGGATGCGCGACAAGGGCTGGACCGTGCCGGATTGGCCGACCCAATATGGCGGTGGTGGCCTCGACGGCGCACATCACAAAGTGCTGCGCGAGGAGATGGCGGCGATCGGCGCGCGGCCGCCGCTGTCGAGCTTCGGCATCTGGATGCTCGGGCCGGCGCTGCTGAAATACGGCAACGAGGCGCAGAAGGCCGAGCATCTGCCTAAGATCGCGCGCGGCGAGATCCGCTGGTGCCAGGGCTATTCCGAGCCGAATGCCGGCTCCGACCTCGCCTCGCTGCAGACTCGCGCGGTGCCGGACGGCGACGACTTCATCATCAACGGCTCCAAGATCTGGACCTCCTACGCCAACTACGCGGACTGGATCTTCTGCCTGGTGCGCACCGATGCGTCGGCTAAGAAGCACGACGGCATCAGCTTCATCCTGTTCGACATGACCTCGAAGGGCGTCACCACCAAGCCGATCCTGCTGATCTCCGGCAAGTCGCCGTTCTGCGAGACCTTCTTCGACAACGTCCGCGTGCCGCAGTCGCATGTCGTCGGCACCATCAACCGCGGCTGGGACGTGGCGAAATATCTGCTGCAGCACGAGCGCGCGATGATCTCCGGGATGGGCGGTCGCGACGGCGGCCGGCCGCTCGGGCAGGTCGCGGCGGGCTCGCTCGGCATCGATGAGCAGGGCAAGCTCGACGATCCGGTGCTGCGCGGCCAGATCGCGACGTTCGACGTCGACGAGGCGGCGCTCGCCTGCGCGGCCGAGCGCGCGGTCGATCTCGCCAAGGCCGGCCAGCTGCATCCGGCGTTCTCCTCGGCGATGAAGTACTACGGCACGGAGCTCAACAAGCGCCGCCACGAGATCCTGATGTCGGCCGGCGGCATCGACGCGCTGGAATGGGAGAGCGAGCGCTCGCACGACGGCGCCCGCGCCCGCGCCTGGCTGCGCACCAAGGCCAACTCGATCGAAGGCGGCACCAGCGAAGTCATGCTCGGCATCGTCGCCAAGCGCATCCTCGACCTGCCGGGGGCGTAGTTACCCGGTACACCCTCTCCCCGAGTCATTCCGGGGCGCGCGCAGCGCGAGCCCGGAATCCATAACCACCTCTAGGGGATATGGATTCCGGGCCTGCGCCCCAAGGAGCGCATGCCGGAATGACGAACGCAAAGTCATCACTCCGACTTCATTGGATCATCACCCATGGCTCTCGTCCTCACCGAAGAACAAACCATGCTGCGCGACTCGGCGCGCGGGCTGATCGGCGACAAGGCGCCGGTCGCGCATTTCCGCAAGCTGCGCGACGAGCGCGACGCCACCGGCTTTTCGCGTGACCTCTGGAAGAGCTTCGCCGAGATGGGCCTCGCGGGCCTGTTGGTGCCGGAGGAATTCGGCGGCTCCGGGCTCGGCTGCGTCGAGGCCGGCGTGGTGATGGAGGAAATCGGCCGCAACCTGACGCCGTCCCCGTTCTTGTCGACCGCGGTGCTGGCCGCCTCGGCGCTCAAGCGCGGCGGCTCGGACGCGCAGAAGAAGTCTTACTTGCCGAAGATCGCCGATGGCTCGCTGATCGCCGCGCTGGCGGTGGACGAGGGCGCCAAGCATCGCCCGTCGCGCATCGCGCTGACCGCCACACGCGCCGGCAACGGCTTCAAGCTGAAGGGCGACAAGGCGCTGGTGGTCGACGGCCACGTCGCCGATCTGTTGATCGTCGCGGCGCGGAGCTCCGGCGCGGCCGGCGATGCCGACGGCCTCACGCTGTTCCTGGTCGATCCAAAGGCCAAGGGCGTTGCGATCGAGCGCACCGTGATGGTCGATGCCCACAACGCCGCGCGGATCACATTTGACGATGTCGAGGTGAATGCCGACAGCGTGCTCGGTGAAGTCGATCGCGGCGGCGCGTTGCTCGAGGCGGTGCTGAATGTCGGCCGCGCCGCGGCGGCGGCCGAGATGCTCGGCGTCGCCGACGAGGCGTTCGGCCGCACCGTGAGCTATCTCAAGGAGCGCAAGCAGTTCGGCAAGCTGATCGGCGAATTCCAGGCGCTGCAGCACCGCGCCGCGCATCTCTACACCGAGATCGAAATCCTGCGCGCCGCCGTGCTCAAGGCATTGCAGGCGGTCGATGCCGACGCGTCTGAAGCGCGCGTCGCGGTCGCGGTCGCCAAGGCCAAGGCCGGCACGGTGACGACGCTCGCGGTGCAGGAAGGCGTGCAGATGCACGGCGGCATGGGTATGACCGATCAGTTCGACATCGGCCTGTTCATGAAACGCGCCCGCGTGCTGCAGGAACTACTCGGCGACGCGAATTACCACGCCGAAGCGCTGGCGGAGTGGAAGAAGTATTGATCTTTGTAGCCCGCATGCAGCGCCGCGGAATGCGGGGCAGGCGCGTCCTCGGATTACGCTTCGCTGCATCCGGGCTACGGACTAAGCCCTGGCCCCAAGCACGTCATTCCGGGGCGCGAACGTAGTTCGCGAGCCCGGAATCCCGAAGCGTTCTGCGACCGGCTTTTGCTACAACGTCTGGATTCCGGGTTCGCTCGCAAGAGCGAGCGCCCCGGAATGACGGTGATTGTGTTGGGATCCTCGCGGCTGCTTCTCAGTTCGCCCCATCCGCCGTTATTCCAGGGCGCGCGCAGCGCGAACCCGGAATGACGAACGAGAGGTTTTGTGAGCTCCTACCTGATCGGCGGCGCGTACTGGATGCCGCCGTTGCTCCACAGCTGGTTCAGGCCGCGCGGGATGCCGAGTTTGCCGACGTTGCGGTCGTAGACTTCGCCGTAATTGCCGACGTGGCGGATGATGCGGGCAGCCCAATCCTTGGACAGTCCGAGTTCTTCGCCATAGGCGCCCTCGGTGCCGACCAGCCGCATCACGTCGGGCTTCTTCGACTTCAGCGCCTCGTCGATGTTCTGCGAGGTGATGCCGAGTTCTTCGGCGTTGATCATCGCGTACAGCGTCCACTTCACGATCATCATCCAATCGTCGTCGCGCTGGCGGACCACCGGGGCGAGCGGCTCCTTGGAGATCAGGTCGGGCAGGATGGTGTGGTCGGCGGGCTTGCCCATCGTCTGGCGCAGCGCGTAGAGCTGCGAGGCGTCGGCCGTGAAGATATCGCAGCGGCCGTCCTTGTAGGCGGCGACGACCTCGTCGAGCTTGCCGAACTTGACCTCCGTGTACTTCATGTTGTTGGCGCGGAAGTAATCGGCGAGGTTGAGCAGCGTGGTGGTGCCGTCCTGCACGCAGACCTTGCTGCCGTCGAGCTCGACCGCGGTGTCGACCTTGCGCGACGCCGGCACCATGAAGCCCTGGCCGTCGTAATAGGCGACCGCCGGGAAGTACAGCTCGTAGCCGGTTTCGCGCGACATGCTCCAGGTCGAGTTACGCGACAGGATGTCGACCTTGCGGCTCTGCAGCTCCTTGAAGCGCTCATTGGCGTCGAGCGCGAGGAATTTCACCTTGGCGGGATCATTGAAGATCGCCGCCGCCACGGCGCGGCAGAAGTCGACGTCGAAGCCGCTCCAATTGCCCTTGTCGTCCGGCGTCGCGAAGCCCGGCAGCCCCTTGTTGACGCCGCACAGCACGGCGTCACGCCGGATCGTGCGCTTCAGCGTCTTGGTGTCGTAGCGCTCATAGGTGATGGCGGCAGCGGCGATCGCCGCCGCGACCACGAGCCCGAGCGCGAGCCCGGTCTGGAACGTCCGTTTCAACATGCGGGGTCTCGGAACAGAGGGGAGGGCGCTATAGGGCGGGCTTCTGCCGGACCACGACCTTGGTGCCGACCGGCACGCGGTCGTACAGATCGGCGACGTCGGCATTGACGAGGCGGAAGCAGCCGGACGAGATCGCGGTGCCGATCGTGTCCGGCCGGTTGGTGCCGTGGATGCGATACACGGTGGAGCCGAGATACATCGCGCGGGCGCCGAGCGGATTGCCGGGGCCGCCGGCCATGAAGCGCGGCAGATAAGGCTGGCGCTGGATCATCTCCGGCGGCGGCACCCAATCGGGCCATTCCGCCTTGCGCGAAATCTTCAAGAGGCCTTGCCAGGTGAAGCCCTCGCGGCCCACCCCGATGCCGTAGCGCAGCGCGCGGTTGTTGCCCTGGACGAGATACAGATAGCGCTCGGCGGTCTGCACCACGATGGTGCCCGGCGGCTCGCTGGTCCGGTAATACACCATCTGCTTTTGCAGTTCGGGCGGCAGCTCGTAATCGTCATTGGCGATCAGGCCGGGCTCGTCGCCGGGATCGTTTGATTGCGCGTGGCTGGGTGTGATGCCGATCACCAACGCCGCCACTAAGGCCAGCCGTCCGATCCAACTCGACAATCCCAGCATCGACAACCTCCCGAAGCAATTGCGCCGGGAATGTACCATGTCAGTTTGTTCCAATCCACATCCGCAGGATCAGCGACACCAGCGTGACCGCCGCAACACCGCCGAGCCACAGCGCTACGAACCACAGCAGGCGCCGCGCCAGCGGACCGGATTGGTCAGGATTGGACATGCCGGGTCCGTCCGCGCTCAATGATACCCGCCTTCCGGATCGACCTTGCCGCGAAACACCCAGTAGGCCCACGCCGTGTAGATCAGGATGATCGGCACCAGGATGGCGACGCCGACCAGCATGAACAGCTGGCTGTTCTCCGGCGCCGCCGCCTGCCAGATGGTGATGCTGCGTGGAACGACATACGGCCAGATGCTGATGCCGAGTCCCGCGTAAGACAACAGGAACAGGCACAGCGTCAGCAAGAACGGCTGATAGTCGCGCTTCTGTGCCAGCGCCCGCAGCAGCAGTGCGGTGACGACCGCGACGGCGAGCGGGACCTGAGCGGTGGCCAGCACGTTCGGCCAGGCGAACCAGCGCTCTGAATAGTCGTAGCTCAGGAACGGCGTCGCGGCGCTGACCGCGACGATCGAGATCAGCATGGCGGCCAGCAGCCAGCGGCTCAGCCGATAGGCCTGCTCGCGCAGTTCTCCGGTTGTTTTCATCACCAGCCAGGTGGCACCGAGCAACGCGTAGCCGATCACCAGCGCGACGCCGGTGAGCAGGCTGAACGGCGTCAGCCAGTCCCACCAGCCGCCCGCATAGCCGCGGCCTTCCACCGCGACGCCCTGCAGCAGCGCGCCGAGCGCGATGCCCTGCGCTAGCGTGGCGATCAGCGATCCGAGGAAAAACGCGAGGTCCCAGCGGTTGCGCTCGCGCAGCGTGCGCCAGCGGAATTCGAACGCCACGCCGCGAAACACCAGGCCGAGCAGCATGGCGATGATCGGCGTGTACAGCGCCGGCATCAGTACCGCGTAGGCCAGCGGAAACGCCGCGAACAGCCCGCCGCCGCCGAGCACCAGCCAGGTCTCGTTGCCGTCCCACACCGGCGCCACGCTGTTCATCACCACGTCGCGGTCGCGCTTGGTGCGAAACAGCGGAAACAGGATGCCGAGGCCGAGATCGAAGCCGTCCATCACCACATAGACGAACACCGCGAACGCAATGATGAAGGCCCAGATCGTCGCGAGGTCGTATGCGATCGTCATCAGCCGAGCCTCCTTGTGGCGATCGCGGGAGCGGGGGTGATGCCGGCGGCGCGCGCCGGCGTGGCGCCGGGCGGGCCCTCTTCACCATGATGGGGCGGCTGCGCCATCAGCCGCAGGATGTACACGGTGCCGGCGAAGAACACCGCGAAGTACACGATCACGAAAGCGATCAGCGACGACGCCACGGCGGGCGAGGCCAGCGGCGACACCGAATCGGTGGTGCGCAGCAGCCCGAACACGGTGAACGGCTGCCGCCCGGTTTCGGTCGTCACCCAGCCGGCCAGCACCGCGATGAAGCCGGCGGGCCCCATGGTCAGCGCGAACCAGTGCAGCGGCCGCGACTCGTGCAGCCGGCCACGCCAGCGCAGCCACAGGCTGAGCGCGCCGAGCGTCGCCATCAGCACGCCGAGCCCGACCATGATGCGGAACGACCAGAAGGTGATCGGCACCGGCGGCCAGTCCTGCCGCGGCACGGTGTCGAGCCCGGCCAGCGGCGCGTCGAGCGAATGCTTCAGGATCAGCGACGACAGTTTTGGAATTTCCAGCGCGTAACGCACCACCGCGGCGTCCTGATCGGGCAGGCCGAACAGGATGAACGGCGCGCCGTCCGGGTGACTCTGGAAATGGCCTTCCATCGCCATCACCTTGGCGGGTTGATGCTCCAGCGTGTTGAGGCCATGAGCGTCGCCGGCGAAGATCTGGATCGGCGCCACGATGGTCAGCATCCACATCGCCATCGAGAACATCATTCGCGCGCCCGGCTGCCGCGTATTGCGCAGCAGGTGATAGGCGCCGACCGCGCCGACCACGAGCGAGGTGGTGAGATACGCAGCCAGCACCATGTGCACCAGCCGATAGGGGAACGAGGGGTTGAAGATCACCTTGAACCAGTCGACCGCGACGAACTGGCCGGACTCGTTGATCGCGTGACCGGCCGGCGTCTGCATCCAGGAATTCGCCGACAGGATCCAGAACGCCGAGATCAGCGTGCCGATCGCCACCATCAGGGTGGCGAGGAAATGCAGCCGCGGTCCGACCAGCTTGAGGCCGAACAGCATCACGCCGAGGAAGCCGGCCTCGAGAAAGAATGCGGTGAGCACCTCATATGCCATCAGCGGCCCGATCACCGGGCCGGTCTTGTCGGCGAACACCGCCCAGTTGGTACCGAACTGATACGACATCACGATGCCGGACACGACACCCATGCCGAACGCGATGGCGAAGATCTTCAGCCAGTAATTGAACAGGTTGATGAAGACCTCACGGCCGGTCCACAGCCACAGCGCCTCGAGCACGGCGAGATAGCTCGCGAGCCCGATCGAGAACGCCGGGAAGATGATGTGGAACGACATCGTGAAGGCGAACTGCGCGCGCGCCAGGACGACGGGGTCGAGGGCTTCAATCATTCGACAAATCCGCGACGATGACAGGCCGGCAACGCAACGCATTGCGTGACGATCCTATCTTTTGCGACAGGAGGTGCCTAGCTGTTAGCCGATGACCCGGCCGCGGCGCGCTTGGCCATTTTGTCCATGCAAGTCCACTTTGGTCGGGGGCAGGAGCGACGCCGCAAAAAGCAAAACCCGGACGGTGGGCACCCCGTCCGGGTCGCTTGGAGGCTGCGATGGTTATCAAGCCTTGGAAAGAGCTTGTGGCTCCGGTCGCATCCGGTGCCGATATCGTCATCATCGCACCGAATTCTTTCCGGCCGATGTCGTCGATTGTTTCAATTGTGTCGTTGGCGGTCATCTTTGACGGCAACCATGCCAGCGACGCGTCAAGCTAACATCGCCGCACCAACGCGGGAATGCGGCCGCTGCGAGATTCTGTCTAAGGTGTCCGCCGCAGCCGGTCGATCATGCCGGCGTATGCGGCTTCGCGCCGCAGCTCGCTTGCCGCTGCCGCTCCTCACTGGCCATTGTTGACGCCGTTTTGGTTCACGCCGCCATGGTTTCGACCCCGTGGCGCTTCAAGAGTTCGCCGAGTTGCTTGCGGGCGTAGAACATCCGCGTCTTCACCGTGCTCTGCGGAATGCCGACGATGCGGCCGACCTCCTCGACCGATTTCTCGTGATAGTAAACGAGATTGATGATCTCGCGATGCGCCGGCGTCAGCCTGGCAATGCAGGCGCGCAGGATGTCGCTGGTGCGGCTGCGCTCGAGCGCTGCTTCGGGATTGTCGGCGCCGTCCGGAATGTCGAGCACGTCGTCCTGATCGATATCTTCGTGCTGACGTTGACGCAGCGCGGTCAGTGCCTTGAAGCGCGCGATCGACAGCAGCCAGGTCGACACCTGGGCCCGGCCTTCGAACTGCCGCGCCGTGCGCCACACGTCGAGAAACACCTGGCTGACGAGATCCTCGGCGGTCGCTGCGTCGCGCAGCATGCGCAGGATGAAGCGATACACCCGGACATGGTGCCGCGAATACAGCGTATGCATCGCGGTCCGATCGCCCGCCGCAATGCTTGCGAGCAGCATCTCGTCCGTCGTAGCGCGCGCGGCGGCAATGCCCTGACGACCCGCTTCATTGATGGCGATGACATTTTGCATGAACGGCTCCCGTATGCCGCCGCACTCCCCCGCGGCGTTCGTTGGGAGCTTTACTAGTCAGGCACCATTTCAGGACGTCTGCACCGAAAGTCGAAAATGGTTTCATGGATTTGAAAAATATTTCGTCGGAGGGCCGGCGACGAAACATTCCGGCGAAAATCCCAAGAGTTTCAGAGATTTTCTAACCACTGCCCGTCGCCCGTCACCCGGCGGTGCCGCTGCACCGACAATGCGCCCGACCAGCGACCTACGAGCACGCGGTTCCGCAAGGAAGGTAGCATCACCCGCGCCTGCGGGTGATCCAGTATCGCGGTGCATTGGGGCAGATGCACTGCCCCCTCGACAGCGCCCTGGAGTACCGGGTCGCCGGCCTTCGGGGCGATGACGGTGGGGGCGAAGCATTGCTGACTCGTCTGCGCGTCACGCATCCGTCATTGTCGGGCTTGACCCGGCAATCCGTCCTCTTCGCAAAATCTCTCGTGAAATTCGCTTCGCGTGCGAAGGATGCGCGGGTCAAGCCTGAGCATCACCGTCGAATATGGTGACGCGCGCCACGACGATGATCGTCTTCACCGCCGCCGCTCCGTTCATGCCCGCTCCGACGCCGGCGAGAACAGATAGCCGCCGCCGCGGATGGTGCGGATCACGGCCGGCTTGGTCGGGTCGGGCTCGATCTTGCGGCGGATCCGCATGATGCGCAGGTCAACGGCGCGGTCGAAGGCCTCGGCGTCGCGGGCGTTGGCGAGCTCGAGCAGCCGCTCCCGCGACAGCACCCGCTTCGGATTGGCGGCGAACACCTTGAGGAGGCCGAATTCCGAGGCGGTCAGCGGATGCTCGTTGCCGTCGTCGTCGCGCAGCGACTGCGCCTCGAGGTCGAGCCATTTTGTGCCGAAGCGCACCAGCTGTTCGTTGGCGGGTTTGGCCGGGGCGGCGGGAGCGGGGGCCTCGGCCGGCCTCGGCGCGGCGCGGCGCAGCACCGAGCGGATCCGGGCCATCAGCTCGCGCAGCTCGCAGGGCTTGGCCACATAGTCGTCGGCGCCGAGCTCAAGTCCGACGACGCGGTCGATCGGGCTGGCGGTCGCGGTCAGCATGATCACCGGCACGTTGGTCTTGGCCTTGAGGTCGCGGATGATCGACAGCCCGTCTTCCTCCGGCATGTTGAGGTCGAGCACCACCAGGTCCGGCACCTTGACGGCGATCTCGGCCCGCAGGCTCTTGCCGCCGTCGCACAGCGTGACCGCGAAGCCGTGCATCTTCAGATAATCGCCGACCATCTCGCGGGCCGGCGCTTCGTCGTCGACGACGATGATGTGCGGGTTCTGGCTCATGATGCGGGAGACGCTGCCGGCAGGGTGATGGTGAAGGTCGAGCCCTGGCCGGGCCCTTCGCTCTGGGCGCGGACGTTGCCGCCATGCATGTCGATGATCTTCTTGACGATCGACAGGCCGAGCCCGGTCGAGCTTTCGCCCGCGGTCGGCTTCGCCGACAGCCGCTGGAAGCGCCCGAACAGCCGACTGAGATCCTCGGGCGACAATCCGGCGCCCTCGTCGGTCACGCGGATCACCGTGGTGGCGGCGTCGCCGTCGACCTGCAGCGAGATCTTGCCGCCGATCGGGCTGTACTTGATGGCATTGCTGACCAGATTGTCGATCGCCTCACGAACCCGGTCGGAGTCGCACATCGTCACGCGTCCGGTCGGGATCGAGACCGCGATCGCCTGCTGCTTGTTCTGCGCCATCGGCCGGTTGGCCTCGGCGACCTCGGCCACCAGCGCGGCGAGATCGACCGGCTCCCGGCGGATCGAAATGTCGAAGGCGTCGGCCATGGCGTCGGAGATCAGGTGGTCGACCATCGAGGTCAGCCGCCGCGTCGCCTCGCGGATGTGATCGACTTGGGCGATCACAGCGTCCTTGGAGGAGTCGGCGCTGATCAACTCGGTCAGCATTTCGGTCCGGCCGAGAATGACGCCGAGCGGGTTTTTCAGATCATGCGCGACGGTGCCGAGGATCTCGTTCTTGAAGGCATTGGCGCGCTGCAGCCGCATCCATTGCGTCGACAGCCGGCGGTTGGCCTGGGTCAGCGCGCGGGTGCGCTGCGCGACGCGCTCCTCGAGCTGGGTGTTGGCCTCGTGCAGCTGACGATACAGGATTACATTGTCGAACGCGATCGACAGTCGGCTGCCGAAGATCTCCACCAGCGAGCGGTCGGTTTCGGAGAGTTCGCGCTCGGACTGAAGCAGCACCACCACTTCGCGGCCGCTGCCGGTGCGGACATACAGCACGGTACGGTGGTCGGCGAATTCGTGCTTGCGGCGGCGGAATGCCTCCTCGACCATCTGCCGGACGTCTTGGTCGAGCGGCTTGATGCCGGGGCAGCCGATGAAGCGGCTGTAGCAGCCGGAGCCGGCCAGCACCGAGAAATCGTCGCCTGAATCGCGCAGCACCAGGATGCCGGCGCAGTCGACATTGAGCAGCGAGGCAATCTGGGTCAGCACGCCTTCGGCCAGCCGCTGCATCGACTTGAAGTCGTACAGCGTCGAGGCGGCGTCGATGATGATCTCGAGCCCGCGCCGCGTCTGCACCATGCGCTCGAGCTGCTGATAGCTGCGCAGCGCCGCGGTCAGCGAGGTGAACAGCTTGTCGGCGGTGAGCTCGGTCTTGGCCTTGTAGTCGTTGATGTCGTAGTCGACGATCACCCGCCGTTCCGGCGCCTGGCCTGGCTGCCCGGTGCGCAGAATGATCCGGACGGTCTCGTTGCGGATCTCGTTGCGGATATATTCGACCAGTTCGAGGCCGGCCGAGTCCGACTCCATGATGACGTCGAGCAGCACCGCGGCGATGTCCGGATGTGCCCGCATCAGCTCGCGGCCCTCCGCGCCCGAATAGGCGGAGAGGATTTCCAGGCTCTGGCCATTGAGGCTGTAGTCGCTGAGCGCGAAGCGGGTGCCTTCGTGCACCGCCGCGTCGTCGTCGATCACCGCGATTTTCCACCGCTTGGCATTCGACGGTTCGGCGACCGGATCGGCATCTTCGATCAGCTGGAGGATATCGTCCTGGTCGGCCATTGCAGATTTCCGTCGATGGGCGTGTCGGCGTCGGTCGGCCCGCCAGTGGCGGTTCGGGGCATGATAATGCGAAATGTCGTGCCTTGTCCTAGTCTTGATTCCAGCATCATGCGGCCGCCGAGTTGCTGCGTCACCAGATTGTAAACGATATGCAGGCCGAGCCCGGTACCGCCCTCAGTGCGACGGGTGGTGAAGAACGGATCGAACGCCTGTCGCTGCACGTCCGGCGTCATGCCGGCGCCGTTGTCGGCGAATACGATCTCGACGTCGTCGCCGCGCGGCCGGGCGGTGATCGTAATGCTGCCGGCGCGGCCGTTTGCGAAGGCGTGGTTGACGGCGTTGAGGAACAGGTTGGTCAGGATCTGGCCGTAGGAGCCCGGATAGCCGTTGATCACCAGCCCGTCCGGCACATCGATCAGCAGTTCGATCGGCGCCCGCTTCAGCACCGGTTTGAGGCTGGCGACGATCTGCTCGGTGGCCTCGTGCAGATCGAACGGCCGCCGCTCGGCATGGGAACGGTCGACCGCGACCTGCTTGAAGGACTGAATCAGCTCGGCGGCGCGCTGCAGATTGCCGACCAGCTGATGCGCGGCATCGCGCGACGCGCGCACGAATTCCTCGAGTTGAGACCGGCGCAGCGGCGTCTCGCCCTTCAGGTCGGCTTCGAACAGCGTTGCCTTGCGGGCGAAGCTCGACGCCACCGTCAGGCTGATGCCGATCGGGTTGTTGACCTCATGCGCCACGCCAGCCACCAGTCCGCCGAGCGCGGCTAGCCGCTCGGCGTCGATCAAATTCTGCTGCGCGGTATTCAGTTCGAGCAGCGCGCTCTCGGCCTTCTCCTTGGAGGCGCGCAGATCGTCCTCGGCCCGGCGCTTGTCGATGGCGTTCTCCCGGAACACTTCGACGGCCCGCGCCATTGCGCCGACCTCGTCGCGCGCCTCGGTGCCGGCGACACGGCGGTCGTAGTCGCCCGACGTAATGGCGCGCATCGCCGACAGGATCTGGTGCAATGGTTTGCGGATGCTGAACGCGATGATCGTACTGGCGATCAGGATCACGCCGATGAAGATCAACGCGATCCACAGCACCTTGCGGGAGATGCTGGTGAGGGTGCGGGCGAAGGTCTGCTGCGCCTTCTGCTCGCGCTGCCGCATCTGCACCGACAGCGCATCGATCGCCCCGATCGTCGCCGCCTGGCTGGCGTCGATCGAATGCCGCAGAAGGTCGCTGCGGCTGGCGAGCTGTTCGGACAGATCATGCAGGCCATCGCTCAGCGCCGCCGCGCGCTGCTTCAGCTTTTCCAGCGCCATCCGCTGCAGATCGTTGTCGGCGTAGCCGATCATCACCGGCACGGTGCGCTCGATCGTCTCGGTGTTGCGCCGGGCGTCTTCGGCGGCCTGCTTGGACAGCGACAGATAGTAAGAGTTCGCCGCCACCAGCATCGCGGTGAACGCCTCGCGCGAGCGGCCGAGCGCCGGCCAGATCGGCGCGTCGCGCCGGCCGGTGGCCCCCTCGATCACCGAATAGAGCGCAGCGATGTCGCGCGCCGGTCCCTGCACCCGGTTCTCGTAGGTGTCCCTGATCTTGCTCTGCAATGCGCGCAGATCGCCGAAACCGTTCAGGAAGCGTTCGGTCACACGCTCGAGTTCGGCGACCGACCCGGACAGGATCGGATCGTTGGCGGCGCGGTTGCTCAGCGACCCCAGCACCGACTCGCGCAACAGCAGGATCTCGGCGAACAGATCCGGGCTCGGCTGATTGATGTAGCGATGGATCAGGTTCTGCAACCGGCTGGTCTCGCTCTCCAGCAGCGCCAGGATCTGATCGGATTCGCGGACCTGCCGGACGTCGTCCCACGCCGAATTCAGCACCCGGGCGCCGCTCCAGATCAGGCTGGCCAGGATCAGCACCACCAGCGAATTCAGCAGTGCGATCGACAGGATGCGCCAGCGGATCGGCACCGCGCGAACCAGCCGGACGATGCCGGAGCGGCTCGCCAGGCTGACACCCGGGTCGCTGCTGTCGTCCTGGCGCGATGCCGTCGGGTTCAAATCAGTCAGCCCCGCGGAATACGATTGCCGCGTGCCTGGCGGCCGCAGATGATGAAGTGATGACGGAAGTCACACCGGCCCCCGTTGGACCTGCATTCGGCATTGCGGCTCGACTGGACAGCGGCAAGTTCGATCCCATAGACTTGGTATCCGCGACCGGGGCCGGAGAAGTCCCGCCAATGTAGCAGACCGGCATGGGATATGGCTATCGGGAGTAAGCGGCGGCGGGGGCGAGGTTCAATCCTGCTGATAGGCGGCATGCTGCTGGTGCTCGCGGGCGCGAGCCCTGCGCGTGCGGCGACCGATATTGCCTGGTGGCACGCGATGTCGGGCGAACTCGGCCGCCGTCTCGAAAAGCTCGCCGCCGATTTCAACGCCTCGCAATCGGACTACCGGGTCGTGCCCAGCTACAAGGGCAACTACACCGAGACCGTCACGGCTTCGATCTTCGCGTTCCGCTCGTCGAGCCAGCCGGCAATCGTGCAGGTCAACGAGATCGCCACCGCCACCATGATGGCGGCGCGCGGCGCGGTCTATCCGGTGTACGAATTGATGCGCGACGAGAACGAAGCGTTCTCGCCGGCCGACTATCTGCCCGCAGTGGCCGGCTACTACGTCGATCTCGACGGCAATATGTTGTCGTTCCCGTTCAACGCCTCGACGCCGATCCTGTACTACAACAAGACCGTGTTCCGGAAAGCGGGCCTCGATCCCGACAAGCCGCCCGGCAGTTGGCCGGAGCTTGGCGCTGCCGCCGCCAAGCTGGTCGCCGCCGGCATGGCCTGCGGCTTCACCACCTCATGGCCATCCTGGATCAACGTCGAGAATTTCTCCGCCTATCACAATCTGCCGCTCGCCACGCAATCCAACGGTCTCGGCGGGCTGGACGCCGTGCTGGTGTTCAACAATCCGGTGCTGGTGCGCCATGTCGCGCAACTGGCCGAATGGCAGAAGACCAGGGCGTTCGACTATGGCGGCCGCGCCACCGCGGCCGAGCCGCGATTCCAGCAGGGCGACTGCGGCATTTTCATCGGCTCGTCGGCGACGCGTGCCGACATCATCGCCAACTCGAAATTCGACGTCGGCTATGGCCGGCTGCCGTATTGGCCGGATGTCGCCGGCGCGCCGCAGAACACCATCATCGGCGGCGCCACGCTGTGGGTGCTGCGGGGGCGGCCGGCGCAGGAATATAAAGGCGTCGCCAAATTTTTCGCCTATCTGTCCCGGCCGGAGATCCAGGCCGGCTGGCATCAGGCCACCGGCTATCTGCCGGTGACGCGCGCCGCCTACGAACTGACCCGCGCGCAGGGCTTCTACGACCGCAATCCCGGAACCGCGATCTCGATCGAGCAGATCACGCTGAAGCCTCCCACCGAGAATTCGCGCGGGCTGCGGCTGGGATCCTTCACGTTGATCCGCGACGTCATCGACGACGAACTGGAACAAACGTTCAGCGGCCGCAAGCCGGCGCAGGCCGCGATGGACTCCGCGGTCGAGCGCGGCAACAAATTGCTGCGGCAGTTCGAAAGAACCCAGCCCTGAGCGCGCACCGGACGGGATGTGCGGTGATCGGGTAGCGCCGGAATTTTCCCTGATGTCTGGTGTTCGTCCCCTGCCGAGCAACGATGGCCGCCATCGTCGGCATGAATCAACAAATGACGGGCAACAGGGTGGATGACAATCGCAGATCGCCTCGACAGGGCGTCGAGGAGCCGGCTCATGTGTCTTTCAATGGCGTCAGCCTCGGCTGCCTGGTGGTCAACATCTCCGAGGAGGGGGCCGCCCTGGAGGTCGAATTCGCCGCTTACATTCCCCCGCGGTTCCGCCTGGTAACCGCCTCCGGCGTCCGCGACTGCCGTCTGGTCTGGATCAAACAAACCCGCATCGGTGTCGCCTTCGACGATCAACCCTAAACCCCAAGCGCCGCGCGCTCCTCTCCCGCCGGCGGGAGAGGCTGGGGTGAGGCCGACGCAAGCACAGTGCTCGTGGACCCCCCGACCCCTCCCCGCAAGCCGGAGGGGAGATCATGCCGCTCGCCCTACGCTTCAGGCGCCCATATCTCAATCTGCACTATAATTCTTGCCTTCGCGCTGTCCTGAATTATGCTGCCGTCAAAGCTTCGGGACAACGCCGGGCCGGCGCTCACGTTGGCATCGGCTCACGCCAAAAAACACCGAACGACCAGACACCAAGGGGTAGAAACGCCATGTCCGACACTCGACGTTTGCCGCCAATGTCCCGCCGCGCGCTGCTCACCGGCGCGGCGGGGGCCGCCACGCTGGCTACGCTGCCGCGCTTTGCCACGCCGGCGATCGCCCAGGCGGCCCCGCTCAAGGTCGGGCTGATGCTGCCCTACACCGGCACGTTCGCGAAGCTCGGCCAGTTCATCGATGACGGCTTCCGTCTGCGCGTCGAGCAGCTCGGCGGCAAGCTCGGCGGCCGCGAGGTGACCTTCGTGCAGGTCGACGACGAGTCCAAGCCCGAGACCGCGACCGACAACATGAACAGGCTGGTCGGCCGCGACAAGGTCGACGTCGTGATCGGCACGGTGCATTCCGGCGTGGCCATGGCGATGGTCAAGGTCGCGCGCGACTCGGGCACGATGCTCATCATCCCAAATGCCGGCGCCAACGACGCCACCGGACCGGCCTGCGCGCCCAACATCTTCCGCACTTCGTTCTCGAACTGGCAGACCACCTTCCCGATGGGCAAGGTGATGGCCGACGCCGGCATCAAGAACGTCGCCACCATCACCTGGAAGTACACCGCCGGCGCCGAGATGGTCGGCGCCTTCGCGGAGAACTTCACCAAAAACGGCGGCAAGATCGTCGAGGATTTGACGCTGCCGTTCCCGCAGGTCGAATTCCAGGCGCTGATCACCCGCATCGCCCAGCTCAAGCCGGACGCGGTGTTCAGCTTCTTCGCCGGCGGCGGCGCGGTGAAGTTCGTCAAGGACTACGCGGCCGCGGGCCTGGGCAAGTCGATCCCGCTGTACGGCGCCGGCTTTCTCACCGACGGCACGATCGAGGCGCAGGGCGAAGCGGCGAACGGCATCAAGACCACGCTGCACTACGCCGACAATCTCGATAACCCCGCCAACGTCGCGTTCCTCAAAGCCTTCAAGGCCAAGACCCAGAAGGACGGCGACATCTATGCGGTGCAGGGGTTCGACGCCGCCTCGCTGCTCGACATCGGCCTCGGCACCGTCAAGGGCGACGCTGGCGCGCGCGACGCGATGATCAAGGCGATGGCGGCGGCAAAGATCGACAGCCCGCGCGGCCCGCTGTCGTTCAACAAGGCCCACAATCCGATCCAGAACATCTACCTCCGCGAAGTCCGCAACGGCCGCAACGAAATGATCTCGATCGCCCAAAGCGACGTTGACGACCCCGCGCGCGGCTGCCGGATGACGTGACAACGTCGGCCTACCAAGTACTAGCACCGTCATTCCGGGGCGCGCGCCCTTCGCGCGCGAACCCGGAATCCAGAAGTTGGTACCACCTCCGGAATCGCAGAACAGCTCGGGATTCCGGGTTCGCTCGCTGCGCTCGCGCCCCGGAATGACGGGCGTGGGGAGAGCATTTGTGCGGACGAGGATGGGAGAGCACGTGTGGGGAGAGGGCGTAGAGCGCGGATGACACCATGGACCTGATCACCTTCGGCGTTCAGCTGCTCAATGCGGTGCAATACGGCATGGTGCTGTTCCTGGTCGCCAGCGGGCTGACGCTGGTGTTCGGCATCCTCGGCGTGATCAACCTGGCGCACGGCGCGTTCTACATGCTCGGCGCGTATCTGGCTTATTGGATCGCGCTGATGACCGGCAATTTCCTGGTCGCGTTGGTCGGCGGCGTCGCCATCGCCTTCGTGCTCGGGCTGGCGCTGGAAAGCGTGTTCATCCGCTGGCTGTATGGCCGCGATCACCTCGCGCAGGTGCTGCTGTCGTTCGGACTGATCCTGGTGATCGACGAAGTCCGCCAGATCCTGTTCGGCAAGGACGTGCACTCCGTCGCGCCGCCCGACTGGCTATCCGGCTCGATCCAGCTCACCGACAATCTGTCCTATCCGGTGTATCGCCTCGCCATCTGCGTGTTCTGCGTCGCGGTGGCGGCGCTGATCTTCCTGGTCATCACCCGCACCAAGATCGGCATGATCGTCCGCGCCGGCGCCGAGAACCGCGAGATGACCCGCGTGCTCGGCATCGACTACGACAAGGTCAACCGCCTCGTGTTCGCCGTCGGCATCGCGCTCGCTGCTTTGGGCGGCATCGTCACCGCGCCGATCTCGACGGTCTATCCCGGCATGGGCGACGGCATGCTGATCCTGAGCTTCGTGGTCGTGGTGCTCGGCGGCATCGGCTCGGTCGCCGGCGCCGCCATCGGCGCGCTGCTGATCGGCTTCACCGACACGTTCGGCAAGGTGTTCTTCCCCAGCGTATCGGGGATGCTGATCTATCTGCTGATGGCCTTGGTGCTGCTCTGGCGCCCCAACGGCATCATGGGCCGGCGGAAAGTGTGAGATGATTGTACGGCCCCACCCCACAACCACCGTCATGCCCGGGCTTGTCCCGCCTGCGGGTCCGGAGCCCCTTCGGCGCGGCGAAGGCCCGGGCATCCACGCCTTCCAGCGCGCACCGCAAGAAAGGCGTGGATGGCCGGGACAAGCCCGGCCATGACGGGGGAGAGGACGCGTATCATCAGGATGGGTCTCGTGCCTGCGTTGTGCCTCGCCGCCGCGCTGGCGCTGCCGTTCGTCGTGCCGCCATACTACGTGCAGTTCGCCAGCAAGGTGCTGATCCTCGGCGTGCTGGCGATGGCGCTCAATCTGGTGGTTGGGCAGGGCGGGCTGGTGTCGCTGTGCCACGCGGCGTTCTTCGGCCTCGCCGGCTATGTGCTGGCGCTGCTGTCGCCGAAATACGACCCGGCCTCGCTGCTGCTGACGCTGCCCGCCGCGGTGATCGCCGCCGGCGCGGTGGCGCTGGTGATCGGCGCATTGGCGCTGCGCACCCGCGGCGTGTACTTCATCATGGTGACGCTCGCCTTCGGCGAGATGCTGTTCTATCTGTTCCACGACGCCGATTTCGCCGGCGGCTCCGACGGCGCCTTCATCAACGCCAAGCCCGAACTGGTGATTGCCGGGGTCCGCCTGCTCGATCTCGACAAGCCGCTGGTGTTCTACTTCGTGGTGCTGGCCGTCACCGTCGGCGCCATCGCGCTCTTGACCATGCTGGTGCGCTCGCCGTTCGGCCACGCGCTCGCCGCCGCGCGCGACAATGAGCGCCGCGCCCGCGCGCTCGGTTTCCCGATTTTCCGCATCCGCCTGATCGCCTTCACGCTGTCGGGCGCGCTCGCCGGCCTCGCCGGTTACTTCGCGGCGATCCAGTTCGGCTTCGTTGCGCCGCAGATGCTCGGCTGGCACCAATCCGCGGTGGCGCTGGTGATGGTACTGATCGGCGGCCTCAGCACCGTCACCGGCCCGCTGATCGGCGCGCTGGTGCTGCTCGGCCTCGAAGAACTGCTGAAAGCGACGTTCGAGCAGTGGAAGCTGATCGAAGGCGTCATCGTCATCGCCATCGTGCTGCTGCTGCCGAACGGCGTGCGCCAGCTCTGGCCGATGCTGGCCGGCGAGCGGACGCCCGCGCGTGCGGACAAGCCGGCACCGGCACGCGCCGCTGCGCCGGAGACCGGCCATGCTTGAAGCCACGCTGCGCGCCGAGCGGCTCGGCAAACGCTTCGGTGGCCTGCGCGCCGTCGCCGACGTTTCGATCGAGATCAAGCGCGGCGAGATCCACGCGGTGATCGGCCCGAACGGCGCCGGCAAGTCGACGCTGATCAATCTGTTGTCCGGCGAACTGATCGCCAGCAGCGGCGCCATCCAGCTCGGCGATGTTGATATCACCAGCCTGGCGCCCGATCAGCGCGCTCGCGCCGGCATCGGCCGCGCCTTCCAGAAGACCACGATCTTCCCGCGCTTCACCGTGCACGAAAACGTCCGCCTCGCCGCGCAGGCGCGCTCGCGCACGCCGCTCCGCATGTTCGGCGGCGCCTTCGCCGATCCGGAGGTGCAGCGCCGCACGGCCGATGCGATCAGTCGCGCCGGCCTCGCCGGCCGCGAGTCCGTCGTCGCTAATGTGCTCAGCCACGGCGAACAGCGCCAGCTCGAGATCGCCATGGTGCTGGCCACCGATCCGTCGATCGTGCTGCTCGACGAGCCGCTTGCCGGCATGGGCCAGCTTGAAGCGCGTGGCATCATCGCGCTGATCGCCTCGCTGCGCGAACGCCACGCCGTCCTGATCGTCGAGCACGACATGGACGCTGTGTTCGAGCTCGCCGACCGGCTGACGGTGATGCAGGACGGGCAGGTGATTGCCTCCGGTTTGCCCCAAGAGGTGCGGCTCCATCCGGCAGTCCGGGCGGCCTATCTCGGCAACCACGGAGACGCCGCATGACCGCCCTGCTGCAGGCCGAGCGGCTCGAGGCGTTCTATGGCGCCAGCCAGATCCTGCACGGCATCGATCTGACGATCGCCCGCGGCGAACAGATCGCGCTGATCGGCCGCAACGGCATGGGCAAGACGACCTTGCTCCGCACGCTGATGGGCCTCGTGCCGTCGTGCCGCGGTCAACGCTTGCTTCACGGCGATAATATTGCCGGCGCACAGCCGGACGCGATCGCGCGCCGCGGCGTGGCATTGGTGCCGGAGGGGCGCGGCGTGTTCGGTGCGCTCACTGTGGTGGAGAATCTGATCATGGCCGCGCGGCCCGGCCGCGACGGCCGCGCGACCTGGACGCTGCCGCGGATCTTCGAGCTGTTTCCACGCCTCGCCGAACGGCGCGGTCACGGCGGCCATCAGCTCTCCGGCGGCGAACAGCAGATGCTGACGATCGGCCGCGCGCTGATGACCAATCCGGAATTGCTGCTGATCGACGAAGCCACCGAGGGCCTCGCGCCGCTGGTCGCGCAGGAAATCTGGCGCACCCTCGGCGTGATCCGCCACGAGGGCGTCGCCACGCTGGTGGTCGACAAGGACTTTCGCAGCCTCTCCGCAATCGCCGACCGCATGGTGCTGCTCGCCAAAGGCGCGATCGTATTCGATGGCGCACCGGCCAAACTGGCCGAGCAGCCGGAATTGCTGGAGCGGCATCTCGGCGTGTAGCAACGAATCCGTCATTCCGGGGCGCGCAGCGAAGCGGAGCGAACCCGGAATCCCGAGCCGTTCTGCGACTCCGACGTTCCCCCAATTTCGGGATTCCGGGTTCGCGCGCGAAGGGCGCGCGCCCCGGAATGACATTGCCTGGGGCGGACTAAACCGCCTCGTCCTTCAACCCGAACGCGCACGCATCCCGGCACAACACCGGCGACACCATCGCGATCAGTTTTGCGGCGGCCGTATCGACCGTCAGTCCCGCGGTATCGAGCACGCCGGCGGCGCGGGCGTAGAGCGGCTCGCGGCTGTGCAGGATGGTGCGGAGTTCCTGCATGGCGGCGCGGTCGTCGGCCATCGGCCGCAAATCGCCCTGGCGGCGGACGCGCGCCATGTGCTCCTCCGGCTCGGCCTTCAGCCAGATCGTGTAGAACGACGACAGGATTTGATCGAAAGTAATCGCCTCGGAGACGATGCCGCCGCCGGTCGCCAGCACCATCAGCTCCTTGCGCGCGAGGAGCTGCGTCAGCGCCGCCTGCTCCATGCGGCGAAAACCTTCCTGGCCGTACAGCGCGATGATCTCGGCGACCGACAGGCCGTTCTGCGCTTCGATTTCCTTGTTGAGCTCGACGAACGCCCAGCCGATCTTGTCGGCGAGGATCCGCCCGAGTGTCGACTTGCCGGCGCCGCGTAGTCCGATCAGCGCTACGCCGTGAAACGCATTGGCCCGCCGCGCCCCGGCGCCGAGCCGGCCCATGCCGGAGAGCACGTCCTTGGCGTGGGCGATCTGCACCGGCGTCGCACGGCGCACCAGATCGCGGATCACCGGCCAGTCGATCGATGGATCGCCGTTCGGCAGCAGATCCTCGAGCGGTGTCGCCAAGGCGTCCGACACGCGGCGCAGCAGCATGATCGAAACGTTGCCTTTGCCGCTCTCCAGCTGGGCGATGTAACGCTCGGAGATTCCGGAGACTTTCGCCAGCACCTTGCGCGACATGCCCCGCAGCCCGCGCAGCGTGCGGACACGCTGGCCGAGCTCTAGCAGGAAGCCGGCGTCGGATTCATTGGTGTCGGGCGTATCAGAAAGCGCGCTCATGCGGGCTGAATCATAGTGCCGTGCAGGATTGACAGCAACCCGTTCCGGTGGCTTCCTATGCACTATAATTCTAATGAACTATAATTCTAATGGGAGGACGCCATGAACCTTGGCGGGACCGGGCGATGCACGGGATGACCGGGGCTGGGTCGTACAATGCGGTGAGCTGGCTGCTCGACCGCAATGTCGCCGAGGGACGCGGCGACAAGCTCGCCTTCACCGACACGGTGTCCGAACTGAGCTACCGGCAGCTGCAGGCACAAACCTGCCGCGCCGCTAATCTTCTTAGCGGGCTCGGCGTTCGCCGCGAAGAGCGCGTGGCGATGATCATGCTGGATACGATCGACTTCCCGATCGTGTTCCTCGGCGCGATCCGTGCCGGCGTGGTGCCGGTGCCGCTCAACACGCTGCTCACGGCCGAGCAATACGCCTACGTGCTGGCCGACTGCCGCGCCCGCGTGCTGTTCGTCTCCGACGCGCTCTATCCGGTGGTGAAGGACATCATCGCCGGCCTACCGGATCTGGCGCATGTCGTCGTCTCGGGTCGTGACGCGTCCAGCCACCTCAAGCTTGCCGACGAGCTCGCGCGCGAGAGCGATAGTTTTGAGACCGCGCGCACGCATGCCGAGGAGCCGGCGTTCTGGCTTTACTCGTCGGGCTCGACCGGCATGCCGAAGGGCGTGCGGCATCTGCACGCCAACCTCGCCGCCACCGCCGAGACCTATGCCAAGCAGGTGCTGGGCATCCGCGAGAACGACGTCGTGCTGTCGGCGGCGAAACTGTTCTTCGCCTATGGGCTCGGCAATTCGCTGACCTTCCCGCTGTCGGTCGGCGCCACCACGGTGCTCAACGCCGAGCGGCCGACGCCGGCGGTGATCTATAAATTGATGCAGCGCTATCACCCAACGATCTTCTGCGGCGTGCCGACGCTGTTCGCCGCGATGCTCAACGATCCGGCGCTGAAGAGCGAGACCGCCGGCTCCCGCCTGCGGATTTGTACGTCGGCCGGCGAAGCGCTGCCGGAATCGGTCGGGCTCGCCTGGAAGGCGCGGTTCGGCGCCGACATTTTGGACGGCGTCGGCTCGACTGAACTGCTGCACATCTTCCTGTCCAACGCGCCGGGCGACATCCAGTACGGCACCTCGGGCCGTCCCGTGCCGGGCTACAAGGTGCGGCTCGTCAATGAGGCGGGCGCGGACGTCGCCGATGGCGAAGTCGGCGAGCTACTGGTCGATGCGCCGTCGGCCGGCGAGGGCTACTGGAATCAGCGCAGCAAGAGCCGCGCGACCTTCGAGGGCAACTGGACCCGCACGGGCGACAAGTACATTCGCGACGCCTCCGGCCGCTACACCTTCTGTGGCCGCGCCGACGACATGTTCAAGGTGTCGGGCATCTGGGTGTCGCCGTTCGAAGTCGAGAGCGCACTGATCACGCATCCGGCCGTGCTCGAAGCCGCGGTGGTGCCCGACGCCGATTTCGACGGCCTGCTCAAGCCACGCGCTTACGTCGTGCTGCGCGAAGGTTTTGCAGCGGACGGCCTGTACGAGCAGCTCAAGGACCACGTCAAGCAGAAGGTCGGGCCGTGGAAATATCCGCGCTGGATCGAGGTGGTCACGAGCCTGCCGAAGACCGCCACCGGCAAGATCCAGCGCTTCAAACTGCGCGAGGGCGGGCAGTGAGGCCGATGGCGGCTTGGCATCGCCTCTCCGCGAGTCGTCCCCGCGCAGGCGGGGACCCATACGCCGCAGCATCTCGATTGAAGCAAGTCGGCAGACACTTTTCTTCACCCGAGAAGTCAGGGGTTATGGGTCCCCGCCTGCGCGGGGACGACTCGTGGCGGGGGGCTGCGGCTGAACGTTGAGGCAGATGCGATAGCCTTCCCCAGCTGGAAGAATACAGGACAGCGCAAATGACTTCCCTTCCACCCTCCGGCCATCTCGCCATCGGCGATCACCAGCTCGAATATCGCATGATCGGGCCGTCGCCGGCCGAGGCGCCGACGCTGGTGTTGCTGCATGAAGGGCTTGGCAGCGTCGGGCTGTGGGGCGATTTCCCCGACAGGCTCGCTGCGGCGACAGGCGCCGGCGTGTTCGTGTATTCGCGTGCCGGCTATGGCGCCTCCAGCCCGGCGCAACTGCCGCGCAAGGTGGACTACATGCATCGCGAGGCGCTCGACGTGCTGCCGCGGGTGCTCGAGGCCATCGGATTTCGTCGCGGGCTGTTAGTTGGCCATTCCGACGGCGCGTCGATCGCCGCGATTTATGCCGGCGGCGTGCCGGACCATCGCGTTCGCGGCGTCACGCTGATCGCGCCGCATTTTGTGGTCGAGGATATTTCGGTGCAATCGATCGCCGAGATCAAGACCGCCTACGAGACCACCGAGCTGCGCACCAAGCTGGCGAAGTGGCACAAGGATGTCGACAACGCCTTCCGCGGCTGGAACGACGCCTGGCTTGATCCGGCGTTCCGCAACTGGGACATCACCGATCACCTCGCCTACATCCGCGTGCCGGTGCAGATCGTCCAGGGCGCCGATGATCAGTACGGCACGCTGCGGCAGATCGAGATTGCCGAGGCCGAGTGCTACTGCCCGGTCGAGACCGTGATCCTGCCCAGCACCGGCCACGCCCCGCATCGCGAGGCAACCGAGGCGACGGTCAAGGCCGTGGCGGAGTTCGCCAATCGACTGCTGCAAGGCCACGGCGAAGCTGGGCACGGCCAGGCGGCCTGACGGCAAGGTTGCAACAAAATGCATAATCGCGGCGACAAACGCTAGACCCGGGCAGCATCCTGCATTATATTGCATCTAACAAGTCTAGGGAGGAGCCGCATGGCCGCGGAGGATCGTGTTCTCGCCAATGGAGCGAGCCGGATCGATTTTCAGACCGATCCGTCGCGCTATCGGCATTGGAAGCTGGCGGTCGACGGCGAGGTGGCCACCCTCACCATGGACGTCGATGAGAATGGCGGCCTATTCGAAGGCTATCAGCTCAAGCTGAATTCCTACGACCTCGGCGTCGATATCGAGCTCGCCGACGCGATGCAGCGGCTGCGCTTCGAGCATCCGGGCGTGAAGGTGATCGTGCTGCGCTCCGGCAAGAACCGCGTGTTCTGCGCCGGCGCCAACATCCGCATGCTGGCCGGCGCGACGCATGCTCACAAGGTCAATTTCTGCAAATTCACCAACGAGACCCGCAACGGCTTCGAGGACTCCTCGGAGTTCTCCGGCCAGCGCAGCATCGCGGTGATCAATGGCACCGCGGCTGGAGGCGGGTACGAGCTGGCTCTCGCCGCCGATCAGATCATCATGGCCGATGACGGCGCCGCCGCCGTGGCGCTGCCGGAAGTGCCGCTGCTCGCCGTGCTGCCCGGCACCGGCGGCCTGACGCGCGTCGTCGACAAGCGCAAGGTCCGGCGCGACCGCGCCGATTTCTTCTGCACCATCGAGGAAGGCATCAAGGGCAAGCGCGCCGTGCAGTGGCGGCTGGTCGATGAGATCGCGCCGAACTCCAAGCTCGAAGCCAAGCTCGCCGACCGCGTGCAAGCGCTCGCCGCGTCGTCGCCGCGCAACGCCAGCGGCAAGGGCATCGAACTTACGCCGCTGACGCGTAACTTCGACGAGGCCGGCGTGCGCTATCAGTTCGTAAGCGTCGATCTCGACCGCGACGCGCGCATCGCCACCGTCTCGATCTCCGGTCCTGACTCTGCGCCGCCCGCCGATGTCGATGGTCTGATCGCGCAGGGCGCTTCCTATTGGCCGCTGCAGGTCGCGCGCGAGCTTGACGACGCGATCCTGCATCTGCGCATCAACGAACTCGGCATCGCGATGCTGGTGTTCAAATCGCATGGCGACAGCGCACAGGTGCTGGCGCACGACGCCTTCCTCGAGGCCAACAAGGCGCACTGGCTGGTCAACGAAATCCGGCATTATTGGAAGCGCGTGCTGAAGCGCGTCGACGTCACCTCGCGCACGCTGGTGGCGCTGGTCGAGCCCGGCTCCTGTTTCGCCGGCACGCTGGCCGAACTCGTGTTCGCCGCCGACCGCTCCTACATGCTGATCGGCACCCGCGAGGGTGATAACCGTCCGGCGCCGATGCTGACGCTGAGCGCGATGAACTTTGGCCCCTATCCGATGAGCCACGGCCTGACCCGGCTGCAGTCGCGCTTTCAGGCCGATCCGGACGAGCTCACGCAGGCGGAAGCGAAGATCGGCGAACCGCTTGACGCCGAGGCCGCCGATGAACTCGGCCTCGTCACCTTCGCGCTCGACGACATCGACTGGGACGACGAAGTCCGCGTCTTCCTCGAAGAGCGCGCCTCGTTTTCGCCCGACAGCCTCACTGGCATGGAAGCCAATCTGCGCTTCGTCGGCCCCGAGACGATGGAGTCGAAAATTTTCTCGCGCCTCACCGCGTGGCAGAACTGGATCTTCCAGCGCCCCAACGCCGTCGGCGAAGACGGCGCGCTGCGCCGCTACGGCACCGGCCAGAAGGCGCAGTACGACATGACGCGAGTCTGAGCCTCTCCGTCATTGCGAGCGCAGCGAAGCAATCCACACGTCCTGCACTGAGCCCATGGATTGCTTCGTCGCTTCGCTCCTCGCAATGACGCACCACCTTTTTCGAGACGTGCGACCGCACAGGAGCCGCCCATGAACATGAACATCATGAACGTCGATTACTCGACCAAGATTCCCAACAATGTCGACCTCGCTTCCGACCGTCAGGTCCTGAAGGCGCTGGAGGGTTGGCACCCGGGTTACATCGACTGGTGGAACGACATGGGGCCGGAGGGCTTCCAGGAGAAGCTGGTGTATCTTCGCACGGCTTACTCGGTCGATCCGCGTGGCTGGGCCAAGTTCGACTACGTCAAGATGCCGGACTATCGCTGGGGCGTGCTGCTGGCGCCGCAGGAGGAGAACCGCAAGATCCCGTTCGGCGAGCACTACGGCGAGCCCGCCTGGCAGGAAGTCCCCGGCGAATATCGCGCGATGCTGCGCCGGCTGATCGTGATCCAGGGCGACACCGAGCCTGCTTCTGTGGAGCAGCAGCGCCATCTCGGCAAGACTGCGCCGTCGCTGTACGACATGCGCAACCTGTTCCAGGTCAATGTCGAGGAAGGCCGCCATCTGTGGGCGATGGTGTATCTGCTGCAGAAGTACTTCGGCCGCGACGGCCGCGAGGAAGCCGACGATCTCTTGCGCCGCCGCTCCGGTGACGCCGATGCGCCGCGCATGCTCGGCGCCTTCAACGAGGCGACGCCGGACTGGCTGTCGTTCTTCATGTTCACCTATTTCACCGACCGCGACGGCAAGATGCAGCTGCACTCGCTGGCGCAGTCGGGCTTCGATCCGTTGTCGCGTACCTGCCGCTTCATGCTGACCGAAGAAGCCCACCACATGTTCGTCGGCGAAACCGGCATCACCCGCGTGATCCAGCGCACCTGCGATGCGATGCGCGCAGCCGGCATCACCGACCCGACCGATATCGCCAAGGTCCGCGCGCTCGGCGTCATCGACCTGCCGACGATCCAGAAGAAGCTCAACCTGCACTACACGCTGTCGCTCGACCTGTTCGGATCAGAGGTGTCGACCAACGCCGCCAACGCGTTCAATTTTGGCATCAAGGGCCGCTATCACGAGACTCAGATCGACGACGATCACCAGCTCAAGAATTCGACCTATCCGGTGCTGAAATTCGTCGACGGCGAGATCAAGCGGGTCGATGAACCGGCGCTGACCGCGCTCAACATGCGGCTGCGCGACGACTATTCGCAGGACTGCGTCAAGGGCCTGCTGCGCTGGAACAAGGTGATCACCACCGCCGGCTACGACTACAAGCTGACGCTGCCGCACGTCGCCTTCCACCGCGCCATCGGCGAGTTCAAGGACATCCACGCCACGCCCGAAGGCCTGCTGATCGACGGCGCGACCTGGGCGAAGAAGAAGGACGACTGGTTGCCGTCGTCGGCCGATGGCGACTTCATCTCCTCGCTGATGCAACCGGTCAGCGAGCCGGGCGAATACGCCCCCTGGATCTCGCCCCCCAAGGTCGGCATCGACAACAAGCCGGGCGATTTCGAGTACGTGAAGATCGAGACCTGAGGGAAGGGGGGACTCACTGCCCGCGTCACCCTCACCCCAACCCTCCCCCGCAAGCGGGGGAGGGAGCTCGCTGCCGCTTGCGCAACTTCATCGCCTAATATTGACGACTGAAACTAACTGGTCTCGTCGGCCATTTTGAGCGCCACGCCCGCCCCGACCGCCGCCGGCTCCCTCTCCCGCTTGCGGGAGAGGGTTGGGGTGAGGGCGACGCGGGCACGAAGCCTATGTCCAGCCGATCAAACCCCAGCGCTCGCTTACGCCCACCCATCCCCCTTGATGCCGGGGTTGGCGAAGGCGACGCCGCCGTCGACCGTGATGGTCGAGCCGACCACGTAGTCGCCGGCGCGGGAGGCGAGGAACACCGCGGTGCCGGCCATGTCCTCGTCGGTGCCGATGCGGCCCGACGGCACGCGCTTGGCGACCGCGTCAGCTTCGTCACGCGCCGCCTTGTTCATGTCCGAGGCGAACGGGCCCGGCGCGATCGCAGTCACCACGACGTGATCCTTGATCAGCCGCACCGCCAGCCGCCGCGTCAGATGGATCAGGCCGGCCTTCGATGCTGCATACGGATAGGTCTCGAGCGGGTTGACGAAGATGCCGTCGATCGAGGCGATGTTGATGACCTTGCCGGGCTGCTCGGCGGAAGCGGCGGCGCGCAGCAGCGGCGCCAGGGCCTTGGTCAGGAAGAATGGCGTCTTGACGTTGAGGTCCATCACCTTGTCCCAGCCGCTCTCCGGGAATTCGTCGAAGTCGGCGGCCCAGGCGGCGCCGGCATTGTTGACGAGGATGTCGAGCTTGGACTCGCGGCGCTTGATCTCGCTCGCCAGCATGTCGATGCCCGCCATCGTCGAAATGTCGATCGGCAGCGCGATGCATTCGCCCGGATACATCTCGTCGAGTTCGTCGGCGGTCGCCTGACAGGGCGCGGCCTTGCGGGCGGTAATGTAAACGCGGCTCGCCCCGTAGGCGAGGAAGCCCGCCGCGATCATCTTACCGATGCCGCGCGAGCCGCCGGTCACCACAGCGGTACGGCCCTGCAGCGAAAACAGATCCTTGAACATGCGTTTCCCCTTGAGTTTGCCGGGATGGTTTGCGGCCCGCTCCTGAGTGAGTCAAGGAGCGCTGCTGCGGCGGGCAGCGGGGTCAGGCCGCGTCGACGCGGCGAAAACCGTTCCACATCGCGGTGGCGGCACCCGAGGTCAGCACCGGCAGGATGCGGTCGTTCTGATAATTGCCGTTGAGCGACACCCGCGGCAGCGCCGTGAGATGGTCGGCGACGCCGGGAAACAGCATGCCGGGCCGCGTCGTCACCGCGGTCTTGAAGCCGGCGCGACGCGCCAGCGCATATTCACGCGGCCCTGCGGCGGCGCGGTCCCCGTACGGATAGGCCAGATGAGCGATCTCGCGATCAAGATTCGACTCGATGCGGGCACGGCCGACTGACATCTCGTGCAGCACCAGGGATTCGCGCTGATGAGCGAGGATGCCGTGTGTGATCGAGTGCGCGCCGATCGTCACCAGCGGGTGCGCGGCGAACGATCGCAGTTCGCTCCAGGACAGGCACAGCTCCCGGCTGATCGCCGTGTCGTCGGTGCGGTAGCGGGCGCACAGCGTAGCCATGGTCCGCTGCAAATCGTCGCTGCCGGGCAGGCCGCGCATCAGCGCGTGCAGGCGATCGAACGCCGCCTGCTTGTCGTCGGGCGTACGCGTATCGAGGCGGATCTCGGCGTCCCCGATCGGCAGTTCAATGCTGTCGTTCTGTGCGATCAGCCGCTCCAGCGTGATCCACCACAGCCGGCCGGTGCCCTGCGCAAAATCGCTGGCTGCATACACCGTGAACGGCGCCTGGAACTCCTCGAACACCGGCAGAGCGAAGTCGCGATTGTCGCGGTAGCCATCGTCCAGCGTGATGCAGGCGAAGCGGCGGCCGAACTCGCGCGTTGTCAGGCGGCGGTGCAACTCGTCCATAGTTATAATGTCGATGTTCTGTGAGCGTAGATGCCGCAACGTGGCGCGCAGAAATTGCGGCGTCACTTCGAGATGCCGGTTCGGCTGAAACGCATCGGTCCGCGGCGGCTGCACATTGTGCAACATCAGAATCGTCCCGATCCCGGAAAAGATCGGACGCAGCACATGATATGCGCCGGTAAAATAAAGCGCATCAAGCCCGGCGCGAATGATGTTGTGGCGAAACTGCTTCATCGGGCTGCGGGCCAGTTCATTTCTGCACAGTGGTAGCGCCTCACGTTTGAAGAAACGGTTATAGAGAACTTGAGCGATCGGGGCATTTTCCCGGAATTGCGTTTGACAGCCCACCAACGGTTTGATTTCTCTCTGCTTCTGATCCACGGGAAGCGGAATGCGCGGAGTTTTCAGATCGAGCGGCCAGTGGTGGCGCGGTGCCATCGTTCTTTGCGCTCTATGGGCGGTCGCGGCGTGGATGACCACCCCGGTGATTGAAGCCGAAGTCGCCGGCCAAGCCGCCGAGGCGCTCAAGAGCACCGTCCTGGACAAAACCAGGCTGACGCCGGCTGGTCGCGACATCATCTTCTCCGCCGATGCGTTTTCGGAAGAGGGGCGCCGCAGCGCGGTCGCGTCTGTGGAAGCCGTGCCGGGGATCCGGCAGGTTGTCGACCAGACCCGGCTGGTGCCGCAGGCCAGCCCGTTCGTCTGGTCGATCGAGCGCGACGTCGTGCGGGTGACGCTCAGCGGCAGCGCGCCGCTGCCGGCAAGCCGGGCGCGGCTGGCCGATGCGACCCGCGCCGAGGTAGGCGGGGTCGAGGTGTCTGACCGGATGACGCTGGCGCGCGGGGCGCCGAGCCGATTCGACGCCGTCGCACTTCTGCTGGTCGATCAGATCGGCAAGCTGAAAGAGGGCAAGATCACGCTCTCCGACACCAAGATCAGCCTCAGTGGCATGGCGCGCGACCTTGGCGGCCGCGAGGCGATTGCGGCGGCGCTGCGTAATCTGCCGGAGGGCTATTCGGTCGTCGACAATGACATCAAGGCACCGCCTTATGTGTTTCAGGCCAACAAGGATCCGGTCGCCTCGACGGTGACGCTGACCGGCTATGTACCGGACAACGCCGTGCATGCCGCGCTGGCCTCGGCCGCGGGCCAGAAGTTCTTCAACGAGAAGGTCGTCGATAACCTCAAAGCCAGCATCGGCGCTCCGCCGGGCTTCGCCACCGCCGTTGCGCCCGCACTCGGCGCATTGTCGCGGCTGTCGACCGGCACTTTGGTGGTGTCGGACCGCGAGGTCCGGCTGTCCGGGGATGCACTGTTCGAATCCGCGGTCAGTCAGATCCGCGGCGAGCTGAACAAGGACATGCCGCCGGGCTGGAGCGTGAAGGCCGAGCTGTCGGTCAAGCCTGCGCCGTCCCCGGTCGACGCCACGGTATGCCAGCAGCTGTTCAACGAGCTGCTCGGCAAAAGCACGGTGCGGTTCGAGCCGGGCAGCGCCACCATCGACAAGGACTCGGCCGGCCTGCTCGATCGGCTGATCGAGACGGCGATGCGTTGCCCCGGCGCCGGCATCGAGGTGTCGGGGCATACCGACAACGACGGCGATGCCGGCTTCAACAAAACGCTATCGGAGCGGCGCGCCCGGGCGGTGGTGGATTACATGGTGAGGGCCGGTCTGTCCCCAGAGCGGTTTCGGGCGTTCGGCTACGGCAGCACCATTCCGGCGGCCGACAACGATACCGAGGCCGGAAAGGCGAAAAATCGCCGCATCGATTTCGTGATCAGGTGACGGCATGATGGTGCTGGCAAACTTCTACTGGGGCTGGCTGCTCGGGGCGGTGTTGTTAGGATTCGCCGCGGGCTGGATTTCGGTGGTGCAACACGGGCCCGGTCTGTCGAAGAACGCCGCGATGGGGGTCGGCGGCGTCACCGCTGTGCTGATCGGCCTGTCGCTTGCCAGAATCGTCCCCGGTCGGTTCGGTTACTGGCTCGATCTTTTCCTTGTCATGATCGCCACTTATCTGGTGGGTTGTGGGATCGGGGCGTGGTTGCGCTACAGGGTTGTGGCGCGTCAGATGCGGGGAGGGTGATCCCTGCGGGGCGCCGACGCCAGCGAGCTTCCGGCGCACAGCCGGACCAGCCGGCGACCACACGTGATGAAACCGGTCGGCCCGACCGGGAATTGACGCGAAGGAGCGGGATTGGCGCAATCGACCGAATTCCACCCAGTCAGAAGACGAGCGACCAGAGCTTCCTGGCCACGGAGCGGTAACGCCTATCGTGCTACCGGTCTCCCTGTTGCAGGTGGTGGAGAGGGATTCGAGGTTTAGATGGCGGTCGCAATCGGCAGGGTGATCGCATTCCTGCGCGAGAAGCAAATCCTGCACAAACTCGGTGTCGCGATCAGCATCGCGGTCATCGCTGCCGCCTGTTACGTTCTCTATCATCTGCTGCGCGGCATCGATCTCGACAAGGTGCTCGAGGCGATCCGGCAGACCGAGCCGCGCGCCATCGCGCTCGCCGCGCTGTTTGTCGCCGCGGGATACTTCACCCTGACGTTCTATGATCTGTTCGCGCTGCGCACGATCGGCCGCGATCAGGTCCCCTACCGCACCGCGGCGCTCGCCGCCTTCACCAGCTATTCGATCGGCCACAATGTCGGCGCCAGCGTCTTCACCGGCGGGGCGGTGCGCTACCGAATCTACTCGGCCTGGGGTCTCGACGGCATCGATGTCGCCAAAATCTGCTTCCTGGCCGGCCTGACGTTCTGGCTCGGCAACGCCGCCGTGCTCGGCATGGGCATCGCCTATCATCCTGAGGCGGCGTCCTCGATCGATCAACTGCCGCCCTGGCTGAACCGCGTGCTGGCGTTCGTCATCCTGACCGGCCTCGCCGCGTATGTCGTCTGGGTCTCGCTCAAACCCCGTCAGGTCGGCCGCGGCACCTGGAAGGTACAGTTGCCGGGTGGGCCGCTGACGCTGCTGCAGATCGGAATCGGCATCGTCGATCTCGGCTTCTGCGCGCTGGCGATGTACGTGCTGGTGCCGGACGAACCCAATCTCGGCTTCGTGGTGGTGGCGGTGATCTTCGTGTCGGCGACGCTGCTCGGCTTTGCCAGCCACTCGCCCGGCGGGCTCGGCGTCTTCGACGCTGCGATGCTGGTCGGCCTGTGGCAGATGGACAAGGAAGCGCTGCTGGCCGGGATGCTGCTGTTCCGCATCCTGTATTACATCGTACCGTTCGTCCTGTCGGTGGTCATTCTCGCGGTCCGCGAGATCATCCTCGGCGCCAAGATGAAGCGGATGGATCGCATCACGGATGCACTTGATCCGAAGCCGGTCCGGCAGGATCCGACCCCAGGCTGACCATGATCGTTCAGGCGCCCGACGACCAAGCCCGCGCCAACGCCCCGCTGGTGCCGTTGACGGAGCCGCCGCCCGTGCCGGTTGCGACACCGTGGCTCGACCGGCTGCGCCATGCGGCGATTATCCTGCTCGCCGGCGGCATCGCGCTGGCGACCTTAGCGGCGTTCGGTGAGATCACGCCGCGCGCCGCAGGCGTGGTGTTCGCCTGTCTGGTGGCAGCCGCGCTGGTGCCGTGGCGGCTGCATACCATCGCCAATCCCCGCGAGGAAAGCTACGGCATCAGCCCCGTCGAAACCCCGGTGGTGCGGGCGATCGTCGCCGGCATGCCTGATCCGGCGGTGCTGCTCGACCGTGCCGGGCGGGTGCTGCATCTCAACGCCGCGGCTGCGCAGCTGGCGCCGGCGCTGCGGGTGCGCGAACTGGCGCAATTCGCCCTGCGCAATCCGGAAATCGTCACCGCATTGCGCGAGGCGATCGCCACCGCCGAACCGCGCAGCGTCCGCTATCTCGACCATGCGCCGATCGAGCGCTGGATGGAGCTGATCATCGCCCCGGTGCAGGTCCCGACCGCGTTCGGCGGCACCGATCAGTGCATGCTGATGACTTTCCACGACCTGACGCCGCTGCGCCGCGCCGAGGAAATGCGCGCCGATTTCGTCGCCAACGCCAGCCACGAACTACGCACGCCGCTGGCGGCGCTGTCCGGCTTCATCGACACGCTGCTCGGGCCGGCGCGCGACGACGCAAAGGCGCGGGCCCGGTTCCTTGGCATCATGCAGGTGCAGGCGACCCGGATGGCGCGGCTGATCGACGACCTGCTGTCGCTGTCGCGGGTCGAGCTCACCGCGCATGTCCGCCCGGAATCCCAGATCGACCTGATGCCGCTGATCAAGCAGGTCGCCGACGGGCTGGAGCCGCTGGCCGGAGAGCGCCAGGTCAGCATCGAACTCGAGCTGCCGGACAGCCCCGCGATGATCGCCGGCGATCGCGAGGAGCTGTTGCGGGTGTTCGAAAACCTGATCGAGAACGCGTTGAAGTACGGCGCCTCCGGGGGCCGCGTCGTGGTGTCGGTCACGGCGGTGCCAACGTCCGACGGCGGCTCCGAATATCGCGTGGCAGTCCGCGACTTTGGACCCGGCATCGCGCCCGAACATCTGCCCCGGTTGACCGAGCGCTTTTACCGAGTCGATGTCGGCGATAGCCGCTCGCAAGGCGGTACGGGATTAGGATTGTCGCTGGTGAAACATATTGTTAACCGTCATCGGGGCCGGCTGATGATCGAGAGCGTGCTGAAAAAGGGGGCGACTTTCACGGTCTGTTTCCCTCCGGTAAAGTCGTAGTAACATTCTAATTTACTTAGTTAAAACAGTGACTTGTTGTAGTCACATGAGTGTCATCAAACCCTCATAAAAGGTCAATCGACCGCCCCTAAATGGGCGGGAGGTAAGCGCAGTCGGGCGCGATGAGCGCTTCGCTTGCCAACGGAGACCTTCCATGAATTTCATCAAGGCAATCGTCGCGGCCGGTATGGTTGCGGCGTCGACCTCGGCCTTCGCGGCCGACATCACCGGCGCCGGCGCCACCTTCCCGTTCCCGGTCTATTCGAAGTGGGCCGATACCTACAAGAAAGATACCGGCAACGGTCTGAACTACCAGTCGATCGGTTCGGGCGCCGGCATCAAGCAGATCATCGCCAAGACGGTGACGTTCGGCGCCACCGATGCGCCGCTCAAGCCCGAGCAGCTCGAAAAGGAAGGCCTGGTGCAGTGGCCGATGGTGATGGGCGCGATCGTGCCGGTCGTGAACCTCGAGGGCGTCAAGCCGGGTGAGATGGTGCTGGACGGTGACACGCTGGCCAAGATCTATCTCGGCACCATCAACAAGTGGGACGATCCCGCGATCAAGAAGTTGAACCCGAAGGTCGAGCTGCCGAGCACGGCGATCACCGTCGTGCGCCGCTCGGACGGTTCGGGCACCACCTTCAACTTCACCGACTATCTGGCCAAGGTCAGCGCCGACTGGAAGAGCAAGGTCGGTTCGGGCACCGCGGTCGAATGGCCGGTCGGCGTCGGCGCCAAGGGCAACGAAGGCGTTGCCGGCAACGTCAGCCAGACCAAGAACTCGATCGGCTACGTCGAATACGCCTACGCCAAGCAGAACAAGCTGACCCACACCGGCCTGATCAACAGCGCCGGCAAGCCGGTGCAGCCGACCATCGCGGCGTTCCAGGCTGCGGCGTCCAATGCCGACTGGGCCAACGCCAAGGGCTACTACCTGATCCTGACCAACCAGCCGGGCGACGCCTCGTGGCCGATCACGGCCGCGACCTTCATCCTGATGCACAAGGAGCCGGTCGACAAGGCGGCCTCCGCCGAGGCGATCAAGTTCTTCAAGTGGGCGTTCGAGAAGGGCGACAAGATGGCCGAAGAGCTCGACTACATCCCGATGCCGGCGCCGGTGGTCAAGCAGATCGAAAAGACCTGGTCGTCCGATATCAAGAGCTGATCTGAGATCGCGGCGCGATCTGGTCCAGACCGGGTCGCGCCGCACTTTCTTCACTGTTCGACGGATCCCCGGCGCCGGCTGATCACCGGTCGGCTTCGGGAGCGCGCTGAGGGGCGCAGCGCAGGATCAGGCGCGTTCGCGGGGCGACGCGGCGATCGGTTCAACCAGAAATCTCCAGGCTACGCGGCTCGTTTATCGTAACCTGCATCAGCGCAAGGAGACAGGCGTGGCGGACATGGCAGTAGACAGTACGGGGTTGCAAGCGGCGGCCGGACCTTATGATCGGGCCCGGGCCCTGAATGCCTTCAAGTTCAGCGACTCGGCGTTCTACTGGACTACCCGCGCTTGCGCGATCTCGGTCCTGCTGATCCTCGGCGGCATCATCATCTCGCTGATCGTCGGCGCGTGGCCGGCGCTGCGCGAATTCGGGCTGTCGTTCCTGACCACGGCCCGCTGGGCGCCTGCCAACGACCCGCCGGTGCTCGGCGCGCTCGGCCCGATCTACGGCACTCTGGTGACTTCGGTGATCGCCATGGTGATCGCCATTCCGGTCGGCCTCGGCATTGCGATCTTCCTCACCGAGCTGTGCCCGATGTGGCTGCGCCGGCCGATCGGCCTCGCGGTCGAACTGCTCGCCGGCATTCCGTCGATCATCTATGGCATGTGGGGCTTCTTCGTGCTCGGCCCGTTCCTGGCCAATCACTTCCAGCCGGCGATGATCGCGCTGTTCGAGGGTGTGCCGGTGCTCGGCACGATCTTCGCCGGCCCGCCGTCCTATCTCAGCCTGTTCAACGCCTCGCTGATCCTCGCCATCATGGTGCTGCCGTTCATCACCGCGATCTCGGTCGACGTATTCAAGACCGTGCCGCCGGTGCTGAAGGAAGCCGCCTACGGCGTCGGCTGCACCACCTGGGAAGTCGTGCGCAAGGTGGTGATCCCCTACACCCGGGTCGGCGTCATCGGCGGCATCATGCTGGCGCTCGGCCGCGCGCTCGGCGAGACCATGGCGGTGACCTTCATCATCGGCAACTCGTTCCGGATCAACGGCTCGATCTTCTCGCCCGGTACCACGATTTCGGCGGCGATCGCCTCGGAGTTCGCCGAGAGCGACGGCCTGCATCAGTCGGGTCTGATCCTGCTCGGCCTGCTGCTGTTCATCCTTACGTTCATCGTGCTGGCCGCCGCGCGGCTGCTGTTGCTGCGGCTTGAAATGAAGGCGGGCAAGTAATCATGTCGACGACCGAAGCGATCAATCCGATCTACAAGCGCCGCCGTCGCAGCGACATCATCATCAAGGTGCTGTGCTCGGCCGCCGCGGTGTTCGGCGTCACCTGGCTGGCGTTGATCCTGTTCACGCTGTTCTGGAACGGCCTTGCCGGCGTCAACCTGCAGGTCTTCACCCAGAACACGCCGCCGCCCGGCTCGAACGAAGGCGGCCTGCTCAACGCCATCGTCGGTTCGGTGATGATGACCGTGCTTGGCGTCGGCATCGGCGCGCCGCTCGGCCTGTTCGCCGGCACTTATTTGGCCGAATACGGCAAGCACGACAAGCTCACCTCGGTGATCCGCTTCATCAACGACATCCTGCTCAGCGCGCCGTCGATCATCATCGGCCTGTTCATCTACGGCGCCGTGGTGGTGACGATGGGCCGGTTTTCGGCATTGGCCGGCGCGCTGGCACTGGCGGTAATCGTGATCCCGGTCGTGGTCCGCACCACCGAAGACATGCTGCTGCTGGTGCCGGGTGCGCTACGCGAAGCTGCTTCGGCGCTCGGCCTGCCGCGCTCGCTGGTGATCCGGCGGATCGCCTACCGGGCCGCGCGCGCCGGCCTGATCACCGGCATCCTGCTTGCGACCGCCCGCGTTGCAGGCGAAACCGCGCCATTGCTGTTCACCGCGCTGAGCAATCAGTTCTTCAGCCTGGATCTGACCAAGACGATGGCCAACCTGCCGGTGACCATCAACAACTTCGTCCAGAGTCCCTACGACTACTGGAAGCAGCTCGCCTGGACCGGCGCCCTGCTGATCACCCTGACCGTGCTTGCCCTGAACATTGGTGCGCGCATCATCGGCGCCGAGAGGACCACGAAATGAGCGAGATTTCGATTGCCACCAGCGTTCCGAGCGGACCTGGCCCCATGATGGCGGGCCAGCCGGACGGCCCCGCCAAGGTCATCGTGCGCGACCTCAATTTTTACTACGGCCAGAATCACGCGCTGAAGCACATCAATCTCAGCCTCGCCGCCAACCGCGTCACGGCCTTCATCGGCCCGTCGGGGTGCGGCAAGTCGACGTTGCTGCGGATCTTCAACCGGATGTACGACCTCTATCCGGGGCAGCGCGCCGAGGGCCAGGTCATGCTCGACGGTCACAACATTCTCGATCCGAAGCTCGACCTCAATCTGCTCCGCGCCCGGGTCGGCATGGTGTTTCAGAAGCCGACGCCGTTCCCGATGACGATCTACGAGAACATCGCGTTCGGCATTCGGCTGTACGAGAAGATCTCCAAGTCGGAGATGGACGGCCGGGTCGAGAAGGCGCTGCGCGGCGCCGCGCTGTGGAACGAGGTCAAGGACAAGCTGGGTGCCTCCGGCCTCAGCCTGTCTGGCGGCCAGCAGCAGCGCCTGTGCATCGCCCGTACTATCGCGGTGCGGCCGGAAGTGATCCTGTTCGACGAGCCGTGCTCGGCGCTCGATCCGATCTCGACCGCCAAGATCGAGGAACTGATCGACGAATTGAAGGAAGACTACACCATCGCGATCGTCACTCATAACATGCAGCAGGCCGCCCGCGTCTCGGAGTCGACGGCCTTCATGTATCTGGGCGAACTGATCGAGTTCGGACCGACCAACAAGATCTTCACCTCGCCGAACGACCGGCGGACGCAAGACTACATCACTGGCCGGTTCGGCTGACGCGCCAGGCGCGAGGAGAATCAACATGGGCTTCGAGCACACCACCAAAGCGTTCGACGGCGACCTCCAGGAACTGACCCGCTTGGTCGCCGAGATGGGCGGCCTGGCCGAGCGGCAGATCGTCGACGCGGTCGACGCGCTGGTCCGGCGCGACATCGCGCTCGGCAACCGCGTCGTCGCGGCCGACGCCGAGATCGACCAGATGCAGCGCGTGATCGAAGAGCACGCGGTACTCACCATCGCGCGGCGCCAGCCGATGGCCGTAGACCTGCGCGAGATCGTCGGCGCGATGCGGGTCGCCACCGATCTCGAGCGGATCGGCGATCTGTCCAAGAACATCGCCAAGCGCGTCAACGCCATCGACAGCGACTTCCATCCGTTGAAGCTGATCCGCGGCCTCGAGCACATGACCGATCTGGTGCAATCCCAGGTCAAGGCGGTGCTCGACGCCTACACGGCGCACGATCTGCCGGCCGCGATGGTGGTGTGGAACGGCGACGAGGAGGTCGACGCGATCTGCACCTCGCTGTTCCGCGAACTGCTCACCTACATGATGGAAGATCCGCGCAACATCTCGTTCTGTATCCATTTGATGTTCTGCGCCAAGAATATCGAGCGGATCGGCGACCACGCCACCAACATCGCCGAGACCGTGTTCTACATGATCGAAGGCCAGCAGATCCTGGACAAGCGGCCGAAGGGCGACATGACCACCTTCGCCAACGCGACGCCGGGCAACTAACGCATCGCCGGCGAGATCACGGGCGAGCCAAACGACTGAAGACGAGGACCGACATGGGTGCGCGCATTCTGGTAGTTGAAGACGAGGAAGCGCTGACCACGCTGCTGCGCTACAATCTTGAATCCGACGGCTACGACGTCGAAACCGTCGCGCGCGGTGACGATGCCGACACGCGGATGAAGGAGCGCATTCCCGACCTGGTGGTGCTGGACTGGATGCTGCCGGGTCTGTCCGGCATCGAACTGTGCCGCCGGCTGCGGGCGCGGCCGGAGACCAAGCAGCTGCCGATCATCATGCTCACCGCGCGCGGCGAGGAGAGCGAGCGCGTCCGCGGGCTCGCAACCGGGGCGGATGACTACATCGTCAAGCCGTTCTCGGTGCCCGAATTGCTCGCCCGGGTGAAGGGCCTGCTGCGCCGCGCCGCGCCGGAGCGGCTCGCCACCGTGCTGGCCTATGGCGATCTCGAACTCGACCGCGACAAGCGCCGGGTCGCGCGCTCGGGCCGGCCGATCGACCTCGGCCCGACCGAGTACCGGCTGCTCGAGTTCTTCCTCGAGCATCCCGGCCGCGTCTTCAGCCGCGAGCAGCTGCTCGACGGCGTCTGGGGCCGCGACATCTACATCGACGAACGCACCGTCGACGTCCACATCGGCCGGCTGCGCAAGCTGCTCAACCCCGGCCGCGAACAAGACCCGATCCGCACCGTCCGCGGCGCCGGTTACGCGCTGGATGACCGGTTCGCGAAGGTGGAAGGCAGCGCGTAGCGCTTCGACAGCTCATTGGTAGCCCGCATGAGCGGAGCGACATGCGGGCTTGGTGCGGTGCCTCCCGCATATCGCTGCGCTCATGCGGGCTACGGCTTTGACGCCGCGACAGCCGTCATCCTCCGCGACAGCGGAGGATCAAGTCTTGCAGTGTGGTCGTGTGGAGTAACTGGCCCTCTGGAATACTGGATCGCCCCCGGTAGGGGGCGATGCCAGTGTTTTAGCGCGGCGCCCCGCGCCAAACTTATTTATGTTTCGCCGCTTTAAGCCCCCCCACCCCCCGGGGGAGAGGGGCGCCCAA